>JAKSDQ010000061.1 GCA_022360015.1 Cytophagales bacterium | reverse complement strand
TTTGACGGTTAGTCAATCCAATCTGTCGGGTACAACTTTAGGTGTAATAATTACTGATGGTGCAACGATAACCATAGCCAACGATGACAATGCCTCGGTCACCCTATCCGATATCAGCGGGAATGAGAATGATGGAGCGATCACAGTTACTGCTGTACTTGACAATGCGGTCCAGGGAGGCTTCACAGTGGATGTAAGCACGGCAGATGGCACCGCTACCACAGCCGATGGCGATTATACGTCCGTTACCGGCCAGACTTTAACTTTTACCGGAGCTGCCGGTGAGATACAAACATTTGTAGTAAGCCCTATGGCTGATGATAAAGTGGAAACAGATGAAATCCTGTCAGTAAGCCTGTCATCTTTAGGAGCCACAGCACTTGTGATAGATATAAGTGACGGTGCTTCAGTGACGATCACCAATGATGATCATATTCCCGTAGTTACTGCGGGCCAGTCTTTTGATATTCCGGAAAACCTAACAAATGCTTCTTCTGTCGGCACTGTAATAGCAACCGATGCTGATGCGGGCACTACTTTTCAGCGTTGGATGATCATTAGTGGAAATGATGATATGGATAATGATATGATCGCACCGTTTACCATCAATGCAAGTACCGGGCAAATAACAGTAAGTGATTCCGGAGACCTGGATTTTGAAAGGGGGACAACAGGTTTTACCTTATCTGTCACAGCAAGTGATGGCGTAAATACAAGTGTTGCCGAAACAGTATTAATCAATGTCAATGATGTCAACGATGTTATACCTGTGATCACTGTTGGTCAAAACTTTGTTATTGACGAGAATCTGGCGAATACAACAAGTGTTGGAATCGTGGCGGCAACCGATGGGGATGTTACTGCAACGACATTTAACAACTGGCTTATTACTTCAGGGAATGATCAGGGCGTATTTGCCATCAATGCCTCAACCGGAGAAATCACGATCGCTGACAACAGCAACCTTGACAGAGAGAATAGTGCAGGCTTCACTTTAACATTGACAGTCGGTGATGGCATGAATGCGAGTGTCGGAGAAACTGTTATAGTCAATGTGAATGATGTCAATGATGTTAGTCCGGTAATTGCCGTTTCACAAAGTTTTGAAGTAAATGAGAATGCTGAGAATGGAACCGTTCTAGGAACCATGGTGGCCACTGATGGCGATGTTACAGCAACCATCTTCGGTAACTGGACCATTGTAAGCGGAAATGAAGACAACATCTTCGGAATTGATACAGGAAGCGGCCAATTAAGTGTGATTGATCATACATTACTGAATTTCGAAGCTACTGCAAGCTATACTTTAGGGATTACAGTGAGTGATGGGATTAATACCAGTTGGGTTGAAAATGTATTGATCAACGTAACGGATGCTAATGAACGCCCCTCGATTTCAGGATTGACAAACACTACTTTTGACGAAGATACTCAGGGAGCAATCAATTTCACCGTGGCCGATCCTGATACTGATTTAGCTGACTTACAATTCAGTTTTATTACTGACAACAACACTGTATTTGATATTTCAGGAATAACTGTTGGTGGAAATGGATCGAACCGCATACTTACCCTGACACCGAAAACGAATCAATTCGGAGTGACAATACTTGATGTAAAGGTTTCCGATGGGGTACTTAGTTCTACTGAACAAATCACTATCACTGTCAACGCAGTGAATGATGTACCAACTGCCTTGAGTTTGTCAAATCAAAGCATTGGAGAAGATGTGGCAGTAGGCTTTGAAGTCGGAACATTAACCACAACAGATGCAGATGTTGGAGATACACATACTTATAGCCTGGTAAGCGGATCAGGAGATACCGACAATGAAGCTTTTACTATTTCCGGCGATGCTTTATTGACCAATACCACGCTTGATTTTGAGGATGGAGCAACCAGAACCATAAGGTTGCGTGCAACAGATGCCGCAGGTGATTTCATAGAACAAAGTTTTGTGATCACCCTGGAGGCAAATCCGGCGCTCGAACTGGTGATCAAAACCGCCTTTACACCGAATGGGGACGGGGTAAACGACACATGGATCATCGATAACATCAGGCTTCATCCCAATGCCAGAGTTTCCATCCTCAACAGGGAAGGGAGTGAAGTATTCAGTTCGGTAGGCTACAAAGAACCCTGGAATGGTACTTATAAAGGCAAAGACTTGCCGCAAGATACCTATTACTATATCATAGACCTTAATGGTAATCGCAAGTATAAGGGCTTTGTAACAATACTGAAATAAAGAAAACAAGAAAGAAATTACAGATAGGAAATAATAAGTAATGATGAGAAAACTATATCTTTTTGTATTTGCTCTGCTCGCTGGCATCACCCATTCCCATGGTCAGGGAAGGGCTTTGCTTGGGCAATACTTTCAAAATCTGCCGGCATTTAGCCCTGCCTTTACCGGGGCCAATGATTACCTGGATATTCGAACGGGATTCAGAAAGCAGTGGGCCGGCTTTGACAACGCGCCCAATACGATTTTTTTGAGTGCTTACAGTCCGATCAGACAGAAGCGTAACCCCTACCAACGGAATTCATTGAGAGGCAGTTCAAATGGACAATATTACAAAGACGGCATCCAAAAATCAGGCGTAAAGCTAGGAGTTGGCGGTTATGTTTTGATGGATGAAAAAGGACCATTTACCGAATTGGAAATTATGCCAAGTTTGGCGGTACATGTCCCCATGACGAAGCATACCTTTCTGAGCATGGGTTTTTCGGGTGGTTTGCTGAATAACAGCATTGACTTGGATGAGATTACTGTGGTCGATGAGATCAATGATGCCACCTACCTTTCTTATGTAAACAACGGGGCGTCCAACTCATATTTGAATCTGAATTTTAGTTTAGGTATTTATTCAACCAGGTACTATTTCAGTTACGGTATAATGCAGGTGAGCAGAACACTCCTTTCCGGCAACGAACAGGTCAACAGTGATGGAGCAGGCACAAGACATCACCTGCTGGGTGGTTATCGCTTTTTTGCAGGGAAAAAATGGGAGCTGATCCCGAATACTTTCCTGAGAATACAAGGCAACCAACCCTTCTTTTTTGAGGCAGGTTTGAGGGCCAGGTACAATGAAAACCTATGGATCGGTGCATCCTACAGAAATGATCGAACTATTGTATGGATGTTAGGGCTTTCTTTCAATGATAAGATCAACTTTGGCTATGCTTATGAACATAAAAACTCCGACTTTGATCATTTCAATGGGGGAAGTCATGAAATTACCTTAGGACTAAGACTGTTTAACTATGGGAGCTATACCCCGATTTGGTAAGATGATGAGATATATCATACTAAAGGCCGCCATGCTTATGTCGGGGCATTTATCACTAGAGGCCCAAAGGCTTGAGTTTACACAGGCCGCTAAGCTTGACAGTACGGTAAACACACAAGCAGAAGAAATCAACCCGAAAATCACTAAGGACGGTAAACGGTTATACTTCACCGGGCCTTTTACAAGAAAAATATAGGAGGTCAGTATGCCGGACAAGACACCTGGTACAGTGAACAATCAGGGCAGCAATGGACCAAGGCGAAGAACCTGAAAGCGCTCAATAATAGGGATAACAATGCCGTCTTAGGATTGAACAAAGAGGCGGATAAACTGTACCTGATCAATAATTATACCTCACCGGCGAGAAGGGAGTTAGGGTTAGTAGTCGTAAACAAAGGAGAGGGCAAGAAGCAATGGCGGGAAAAGAAAGAACTACCGGTCAGGGTTCAGGTGCCTGATGATCATTATGGTTTTTACCTAACACCAGATGAACAGGTGTTGATCATCAGCATGATGGGAGAAGAATCATTGGGACAAGAAGATTTATACGTAACCATTAATAAAGCAGGCGAGTGGAGCAAGCCTGAACATTTGGGGGCCATCGTTAACTCAGCAGGTTATGAGATTTCACCATTTTTATCATCAGATAAGCAGACATTGTATTTCTCCAGCACCGGCTTTGAAGGATTTGGCGATGCAGATATTTTCTCTGCAAAGAGACTGGATGATAGTTGGACCAATTGGAGTAGTCCGAAGAACCTGGGAGAAAAGATCAACTCTGCCTACTTCGATGCTTACTTTATTATAGGAGATGATGGAACAGCTTACTTCAGCAGCAACAGGGGCGGGGGTATGTGTGATATCTTTCAATCAAAGATCAGAACAATTGAAGAGCAGGAAAAAGAAGCCGGGAAAAAAGAAATGATTACGAATCAAGTGGTTGAAAGGAAAGAACCGGAAGCTGTTCCGGGGGCTATTGAGACCCCGGGCCCCAAGCCACTGCCAGTTCAACAAATTGTATATTTTGATTTTGGTAGTGATGTACTAACCACTGAGTCCAAAAATACACTAACGGAAGTTTTGAAAATAATCAGCAGCAGAATGGATCTTATAGTGGAATTGCATGGTCATACCGATGAACGCGGCAATGAAAGTTTTAACTATAACTTGTCCAGAAGAAGGTCTGAAGCTGTAAAAAAATACCTGTCTGAAAATCAATCAGCTATTTCAAAGCTGAAAATATTCTATTATGGGGAAACAAAACCGACAGCCAGAGGGGCCGAAGCCGATGATCACCATCGACTGAATAGAAGAGTGGAAATAATCTATCAGCAACTTAACTGAATTGCAGGCAAACCATGAATTAATCATACATGGTTTTGCTGACTTTTCGCTTTAAGCCTTTTCAAGCTTCAAAAATCCTTTTCGATATAACCCTAATTCAACTCCAGGGCTTAATACTTCATCGCGAGTTGAGGTTTATATTCATCGTAATGCTCCCACGCTCTGTAAATATAGGCGGCCAGGACTCCGGCACTTCTTACGCCCGACTCAAAAGGAATCGGTGGGGTTTCGTTCAGTTCCAAATGATCGCCGGTCACTTTCCCGTAGGTCACATAGGATACAATGAGCAACCGGCCATCGCACAAGACCGTGTATCCGTGAATCGCTTTGTCAGAGGTGCCGGTCTTGGCGTAAAACCGAGGAGTTTCAGGCAACAAATGGGTGATATGCGTCCCGGTGCCTCCCTTTAGCATGGTATGGTGGAGGGCCTCTTTGATGATTCTCGTGTTTTCCGGTGCATAGACCGGCTTTCGCCGTTGGTAGAGTTCTTGTTCTTTGGTGCGGAAGGGATCATAGGCCTTTTCGAAGACCCTGAGTTCACGGTACCTGCCGTCGTTGAAAAGTGCCTGATAGGCCTGAGCGATACCGAAGAGGGTCATGTTGCGTGAACCCAATGGATAGTTTACCTCATGCTCTGATGATTTGTCGGGGTCATCGATCTGCAAAAATGCATCTTCACTGATACCCAGTGTGGCAAACTTGTTTTCCAATTGCTGGTACAAAGGCACAGGTTCGGTTACCTGGCGAACATTCACCATGGGTGCATTTAAGGATTTACTTAAAATTTCATTGATCCCGATCATACGTTTGGAATACCGGCGGCTGTAATTATTGGGGGTGAATTTTCCTTTGATTTTACCATCGTAGAGTTTCAATTCTTTGGAAGCCATATTGTTTTCCAACAATTCCAGGATGATAAAAGGTTTGATGACACTGCCCATAGGATTGCCTCCTGCGAAAGTAGTAAGATCGGTGACTCCCTGACCTCCATGATGCCCCAGAACATTACCGGTGGCCACCTCGACGACCAGCGCCGCTGAGTACAGGTCGAAGTCCGATTGTTTTTGATATTGGCGAAAGTGTTGCTTAAAGCGGCGCACTCCTTTGACCATTCGCATCTGGTTTTTATGGTTGAGTGTAGTGACATAAGTATAGCCGGCATGCTCCTTATCAGGTAATTGTTTTTTTAAAAACTCCTTGGTAGTGGTAGCTATGTTGCCTAAAAGTGTATGATCACTGAATCGCAGTTCCTGTTGCTTAAGCAGTTTTAATTCCTTTGGTTCGATCAACCCTTGTTGTACCCATATATTGGCCTGATCCACTAAGACTTGTTTGATTTCGATGGCGTAATCTGCTGCTGCTGTGTAGTCGACAAAGCCATTTTGGGTTTTAAATTGGGAGCTGCGTTTTAAAGAAGCCACCAGGTACATCATTTCCAAGTGATTGAGCTCCCGCAGCGGCCGTTTAAAAGCGGTAAGCCCGGCCATCACCACCCCTTGCTGACCATTTCCTCCGATCATGCCCACCTTATTGAAATACTGGGTAGCAATTTCCTCTGCCGACAGTTGCAACGAGAGCTGGTAGGCGGAAAGCATTTCCGTGTATTTTCTCTGGAAGTCCTGCGGAAACCGTCCGGGAAAGGCCTCGTTTTTGATCAGTTGCATGTTTAGATTAGAACCTCCTCCGGTACCCGTTGCCATACGGTACAGTGAGGCGATGGATATCCCATGCCAATTTGACCATTTGGGCCACCAGCTTTGTTGCCGGCTAAAATCCCGGTCTTCCTGCAATATCAGACATCGCACCAGGAACTCCGGCAAGTTTCCGGAGCTTGCAGGGGCACAAATATTGCCATCATAGTCATAGCGGCCAATTAACAATGGATAGTAATTCTTATCAATCACAGTATTCACATAGTGCTCATCGGCTGCATAATCATATTTTTTTGGAAAGATGCTAAAGAGGACAAAGGCTCCTGCCGCCAAAACTCCGATAGGTGTTACGGCCCGTCCAAGCCCCCTGGCAGTAGTGTGAAGATAGGCCAGCATGGTATTTTTCCTGATTGGAGGAAGCCGTCTGCCACGAATGAAAGTCCATAGTAGTGCCGTACCTAATCCCACTCCGTAGGTAACAACATGTAAAAAGCCAAAAAGAAGGGCAATAACAATCACAAAGAACAACAGGAAGATCCATAGTTTTGGCTTTAACACCAGGAGTACCAAGGTCAAACCTATCGATACCGGATATAGATTCTTTTGTCGCAACAATATCGGTTTGACATGCTGCATTGGCTGAACCAACGGGCTGTCGGCGTCAAAGAACATGATAGCGCCAAAGTAATTGTAGCCCTTGGCAATAAAACTCCGTACTACTTTATACAGCAAATAACAAGATACCAGGGCAAAGCCGATCACAAGCCAGTTGTTTTCCAGAAATTGTGTGCCGAGATACAGGGGGATACTTAATGCCATTCCTATTCCCAGCGTAAATATGACCGTTGCCAAAGGTTGAAAAACGACAATTTTTGCTATGGACCCCAGCCGGATGTATTGAGGTAGCGACGCGCGATATTGCTCGCTTCGGAGCAGGTGCAAATGAGAAACCGCCACGAAATAGCAAACCAGGGCGAGCTTGGCCATCGACAAATAAATCAGGTGAACCACACCCGAGACCCGGGGCATGTGTTGGCTGTAAGAAAGGATTTCCAAAGCCATAAACAACACTACGGCAAAAAATCCAAAATACAATACATCGCCCTCATTGTAAGCAGGTTTGCCATACTTTGTATTTACCCAATGCATAAAAGATCGCAGACCACGGTAGATAACATAGCAGGTGGCCAACTGCAAGACAGACTGTCCTAACATGCCTGAGATAAAGTGCTTGAGTGTAAAGGGGTTTTGCACGGTACTGTTGACAGTAAATACACCTCTCATCATCCGGAAAAAAGAAATCAAGTCAGCCGAAAGCAGGTAAGCCAGCAACGCAGTGCCCACTTTATAAAAGATAAAACCCGCCACAGCCATGACCAGCACACCAAACCAGGTGGTGGTGTACTCTCCGAGGTCTACAAAATCACCCTGGCGCTGGCGGGAAAATGTCTTACGGAAGATAAACTGTGAAAAATCACGAAGAATAAAACACATAGCGGCCAGTAATAAAAGCCAGCCAGCGATCGCAATAACCACTACCATGGGTGACTTTAATTTACATTGGAGAGATTATCCATAAACCGGACGTTCCGCAGCCGCATTTCAGCCAGCAAACCGGCCCAGAAGCTTTTTACTTCCCGTTGTCTGGCATTGACCTTTTCGTTTGCACTGTCTTTGCATACGATAATTATATTGGCCTCCAACCCTTCTCTTTGCCGCACTTCAAATTCCTGTAGCACCATTGGATCAATCAGTTTCGGAACTACTTCTGCCAGGTTTTCATGGGCTGGAATATTCCGGTACATGTTCAGGTACCGGTTATTTTCAATCATGTCTGAAAAAATAATCAACGTGGTCTCTGACCCGATATTGGCGTGAGTTAAAGCCTTCACCATTACGTTGGCAATGCTGCTGCCCGAGGTGCTGCCTTTATCATCGGTAAGGGCTTTGAAAGCAGTCAACTGAGCCCTCAGAAGGTTGACCAAAGGTGCCGGACTGGCTTGTTGTCTTTCTGCCTGATAGCTTTGACCCTTTCGTGTAATCGCAATGGTTTCAGAAGCGGTTTGCAACCCTTCTTTGGCACTAATAGGTACCAGGGTCAGGGTAAAACTTTCACAGGGGGAAATATCACCTAATCCGGTTTTTGCCATAAATGTGGGGAGGTTGGCATGAAGGTCTGATTCAATATCGGCAAATAATTGTTTATCAGTCACATCGATCAAAAGAATGGCTTCACGGGATTTAACACTTTCACATTCTGTCCATGCATTACATCCTGCGAGAAATACCAGGAAAGCCATCGGTATGAAAAGATTCATGAATCGCATCATGGGTTCGTCTTTATGGTAAATCAAAATAAGCTTTAATGTCCTGCCTGGTAGGCCAGCCGGGCTGTACCACCAAAGCCTTGACAGCATCATTCTTCAGCACGTTGAGGTATTCTGTCTGATAATGGTTCAGGTGCATTTCCAACTTTCGCAACAGTTGGTCGTTGTCCATCAATAAGCGGTCTTTTTCTTTTTTCAAAGCCATCATTTCGGTCTGCTTGACCTGTAGTTCATCGAGGATGCTTTGAAGCTGCCTGGTGTTGGGCACTATGGCATTATTTAGAACCTGGTGTAGTTCCTTTAACCGCTTTTCCGCACGTTGGATTTGTTGCAGGTAATATTGTCTCCTTTCCTCGATTTGTGTTTTATCCGTCACCTGCGTTTTATCCGTTGGAGGAGCGGGCAGGGGGGCGATAGGTTTGGAAACCACAGGTTTGTGTTTTACAAAGGTTTGCATAATGACAAAAAACAAAAACACAAAAATACCCGGCAACATATCGTTTTTACGATAGAAGCTGACCCACCAGGGATAAGGTGACGCTACATCAGCTTGTGGGACTACGGTCTCATCCTGCAAAGCCCATAGCGATGCACTATCGGTGTTCCCTTCCGGAGGCGGATAGGCTTCATTCAATAACAACGGACCTAAAAGCATGGTAAAAAGCATCAGAAAACTGAAACCCAGGAATACTATTTGCACAGGGCGCCCATCACGCTTAAAAAACCGCCCCACCAAATGGATCAGGAAAAGCACCACTCCCAGTGAAATACTGCGCACAATCATGTCTTCAATGCCTCTGCCATCCCGCAGGCTGTTCCACTGCACGTAAGTCATAAATACCTCACCGATCAGCCATATCAAAAGAAAGCCTAAAACTTCTTTAACAGTGACCCGGGAACGCTTTTTGGGTGGTAAGGCTGATGGTTCTGACGGTTTGGATGGTGGTTCTTCTGCGGGAGGAATGTAACCCCGCAGGAGCATATCCTTATCGAGTTGATCCAATGAGGCCCTGAATTGTTCAAACTGGGCCTGCTGGTCTTCGATCTCCTGTTGGTTTCCGGTCAATAATCCATTGCCTTCCTGTTCCAAGGCCTGGATGGGTGCCTCAAACGCCAGTATTTCCTCATTTAAGTTTTTAAGGGATGTGTCTGCCTGGGCGATTTTCACCTTATTGATACACAGCTCATTAAACTCCGGCCGGTTGAGTATTTCCAATTGCCCGTTAGACCAGCAATACTGGCCTGACTCGTTTCTCAGGGGTGTACTATCCAGGCCAACGTCCCGTTGGACGATGGTATAATTTTGCAAATCTTTCATGCTACGGGAATTTAGTTATGATGACGAAACATCTTGCGCTGATTTTAAAATATGGTGGATGCGCATCAATACAATATCCCGGGGGCAAGGCGTCGGCGGCAAATCTTCAGTTATTTGCGTTTTGGTTTCAGAAGTATCGGGTGCAGCAGTTTGCTTCACCTTGTCAACATACTTTTCGGTGGTTTTCATTTACATAACACATTTTATTCACAACACATTTTAGATAGCGTAGCAACTTTCTGTGTATAATAACTGTAAATGGGCTGGCTTTATTGTGAGATAATATACTCCACCGGAAGAAAACCTGAAAGTTGTCCGGTGATGAACAATCCGGGGAAAGTTAACACCTTGAATACTTCCGGATGTATTGAAAGCCAGATAAGAGATAGTGCCAGCGTTGCATGGCTGTTGCACAACATCATAATATACCTTTATTTTTATTTAGAGGCACAAAGGGTTTTGTCCGAAACGTTGTGCAACAATCACGAGACGCTGGCCCCATTGCGTAAGTAGGCACATTTCTTTGTGCCTTGGTGGTGCCTTTTTTTTAAATTAATCAGCCCTCATTGCACGATTAATCTACAATCATCATATATTTACTTTTTATAAGGCTTTGATTAACAACACCATATTTGCCTTATACTTGTGAAACGAAATTAATTAACGATGCAAATCCGCCAAACCCGGTTTCCGGCTATTGGTGGCCTGAAATGGGTGAAAGCTATCTTTTTTTTGCTCCTTTTACCTCATTTGTCATGGTCGCAAGTCACATTAAAACCAGGTCCATCAAGCGAAGTAACCATCAGCGGAACCTCCTCGTTGCACGACCGGGTGTCTATTGTGAATAAGATTGAGGGGCAGGCAAACATCGGTCTTAACGAAGAAAAACTTCAGGATATCCAAGGCCTGAAGGTCACCATACCTGTAACAGCCATAAAAAGTGGCACAAGGAGTATGGACAAAAACACCTGCGTAGCTCTAAAATCCGCAGATCATCCTGAAATCGAATATGTCCTGACCAGTGATGATTTAAAGCCTGGCAATGTGCTCAATACCACCGGTGAACTACAAATAGCCCGTCTTACAAAGCAAGTACAAAGGCATGTAAACTACCCTATTCACGCCCCTGAAAAGGCAGCGTTTACAAGCGAAATTAAGATCAATATGACCGGATTTAATGTAGACCCACCGACAGCATTACCAGGTGCCATTAAAACAGGATAGGAGATCACTACTAAATTTTAAAGTATTTTTTGTTCAATTATAAATATGGAAAAATGAAGACCAAACTACTAAAAATCACCTTACAAATAAGCGTTTTCTTGTTGGCCACCAGTTCCATGGCACAGGGTTTCCAGCCTGACATACAGTACTACCGGTACAACGACAAAAGAGGGTTAAACGTTTTTGAAACTTCCAAAAAAGACACAGTCACCTTCGATGGTTTCAAAGTGCGCGTAGGAGGCGACTTTGCCATGCAGTTTCAAGGCCTGAATCAAAGCAACAGTACAGACAGTCTCGTTGAACTGGGTACCGACTTTAACCTGCCAAATGCCAACCTAAACCTGGATGTACAGATATACGATGGATTGACTATGCACCTGAGAACTTACCTGTCATCCAGGCATCATGAAGAAGCCTGGGTAAAAGGAGGTCACTTTAAAGTTGACAAGCTGGATTTTATAAAGCCGGGCTTTGCTGCTGAAATTATGGACAAGGTAACCATTATCATAGGCCTGGATGAGATTAACTATGGGGATGCACACTTTAGAAGAAGTGACAACGCCAGGGCAATATTTAATCCGTTTGTGGGTAATTATCTCATGGATTCTTTCACCACCGAGGCCTTTGGAGAGGTAAATTTCCAAATGAATGGCTTTATCGGAGTGCTTGGTATATCCAATGGTAAACTCAACCAGAATGTTGTGGTCAATGACAACTCTGACAATCAAGCATCTTTCTACGGAAAACTTGGTTTTGACAGACAGATGGGTGAAGATCTGCGTGTCAGACTTACCGGTTCCTGGTACACAAATAATGGTATAAGTACAGGCTTTTACCTGTATGGTGGCGACAGGGCAGGCACAAGATACTATCAGGTAATGCAATCGCTGGAAGAAGCTTCGACACGCTCAGGCAGTGATTTTGATGGTCGTTTCAATCCGAGATTCCTGCAGTTAACCGCTATTCAGATTAACCCGTTTATTAAATATAAGGGCCTCGAATTCTTTGGAATTTATGAAAGAATTGGCAATGGGGATGATATGGGTGACGGATCGTTCACCCAGGTGGCCGGTGAACTTATTTACAGATTTGGTGGCAAGGAGCAATTGTACTTTGGCAGCAGGTACAATACGATAGAAGGTGAGATGACAGAAACAGCCAGTACCAGTGAAATTAGTAGATTGAACTTTGTCGGGGGGTGGTATCTTACCAATAACATAATGGCAAAACTTGAATATGTAAGACAGGAATATTCCGGAGATGGCTGGACAGGTAGCAAATACAATGGTGGCGAATTTGATGGATTCGTATTCGAAGCGGTAATCAGTTTTTAATACATGCGCTTCCGGGTGGCGGGAAAACGACTTTCCCGCCTTTTTTACCTTATAACTTAAATCAGTTGTGTAAATCCCCAACTCATGTCCATAAAATCATTTTTGATTCCAATAGTATCATTTGCCACCTTATTATGTAATGATGAGCCTCATAAACCTAACACCCCATTAGTGAAAGTACACATTAATGGGGGTAGTTATTTAATCGTTCATGGCAGGACCAATCTCACTAAATTTCATTGCCAATATGTAAAAAGCCTTTCAGATACGTTGTTAGTAAGGGTGGTGCCACAAGAACCCAATAAATTGTTATTGGAGCATGCCGACATAAACCTGAGGGTAATGCAGTTTGATTGTGGTAATAAGCTGATAACCAAAGATTTTCAAAAGTTGCTGCGGGTTCAGGACTTTCCGGAATTAAAGATTGAAGCCTTAGATATCGCATCCGGTGAAGACCTTCTAAAAAGCCAAAACCAGAAACAGCATACCGGAATGATTTCATCCGCAAAGATAAGCGTAACCATCGCAGGAAGGCAAAATGAATACAATTTGGAGGTTAACGAACCGGCCAATGGCTCCCCCGGGACGTATTCGGGATCGTTACATATTAATATACGTGATTTTGGCTTGATTCCCCCCCGGAAATTGCTGGGATTAATGAAAGTGAATGAAAATGTGCATATTGATTTTTATTTAAATTTAAGCTTTTCTGACTAAAATCTTTATATCCACTACTCGAGGCCCCAATTTTTTGAATGTGGACGAAGATGAATCGGTAGAGCCCCAAAAACAGTTATATCTTCGGAAGATAATAGAAATATTTCCACTTAGTTGTATTATACCTGTAGTTAATCAGTAAAAAATCAGTATGTTGCCTTTTTACCCCCTGAAATATATGTCATTTATGGCATTTAAGATTAATAACAGGTCATTCGGTTTCCTGCAGGATCGTCAGGTGCTCATCGAATGTCGAGCATTTTCTTGATGTGCTTCAGGGCCAGATATATGTGAGTTTCTACTGTTCTTAAAGAGAGGTTGAGCCTTTGGGCAATCTCTTTGTTGGATAAGCCCTCATTTCTGCTTAAAAGAAAGATTTCTTTTCTTTTGGCTGGAAACCCTTCAATGACTCGCCGCACGGCATTTTCCAGTTCATTAAAGTTAAAACTTTCCTCAACAAGATTAGCATGGTAAGAATGCGCATTTTTCAGGTAAGAATAATACTTTTTGCTGTAAACCTTTCTTTTTAGATTATTGTAGATCAGGTTTTTAGCTATCGTAAATATATAGGCATTAAATGTACCCGGGTCTTTGATTTCCTTTCTGTTTATCCATAATTTCATGAAGACTTCCTGCACTATTTCTTCCGCGTCGCGATCATCGGCGTAAAATGACCGGCTGAATTTGTATAGTTTATCAGCATACATTAGAAAAAGCATGCCATAGGCCTTTTTGTCACCTTTATTGAGCCTTTTTACGATGTCATCCAGGTCATTTTTCATCACATTATCAATACTGCAATAAAAAGATATCGCCAAAATTATGGCTTGTAAACTAGCAATTTTTAAAAAACGAAACAAATAATCGCCTATCAATTGAAGAATTCCTAAAAAGATAGCTTTTGCTTTACGTAGTAATACGAGGTAGTTTGTATTACTACTAGATAGCCTATTAAGTTATGTCAACATTCAATCTTAAATTGTTGGACAAATATCTAAACGGTGAATGCTCCCCGGAGGAGGAAGCGCTGGTGATTACATGGTTTGCGTCATCAGATTTACCACCGGATATCGAGAAGGAATTTCATAAAAAATGGCAACAAACAAAAATTAACCCCGGCAATCTGGAAAAATGGAATAGGCTCCTGGAAGACACCTACGATAAAATTAACATGGAGGAGTTGTTGGAAAACCTGGAAGGGATGGAGCGTGAAAACCGGAAAAAGAGAACAAAAGCGAGGCCTCCGGTTCGTCTGCATACAAAAAGAAGGTTTTTCAATAAGCCCGGGATATTTTTATTAGTAATTTTCGCATTGACTACATCGGCGATCTATTACTATTGGAACAGCCAAAATACTGAAAATAAGCTTTTAGCGGTTCAGGAGGTGCAAAAACAAACCCAAAGTGGGCAAAGGCTCCTAACCAGACTGCCCGATGGCTCAACTGTTAAGCTGAGTACAAATAGCCTTCTTCGTTTTCCTGAAAGATTTTCAGGGGGTAAAAGGGAGGTATTTCTGGAAGGGGAAGCCTTTTTTAATGTGACTGAAAACAAAGAGGCCCCCTTTATCATCAAAACGGAAGAAATTGATATCAAGGTGCTTGGCACCTCATTTAATGTTAGAAGCTACCGCACAGAAACAGATAAAAAGGTAGCCGTCGAGACAGGGTTGGTGGAAGTCCGCAACCAAACCGGAAAAGTGCTTCGTGTGAAACCGGATAGCATGGCGGTTTTTTCCACGCTGGATAGCGAACTCAGCATCCTTTCGTACAACAGGAAAAAAGAATTGGGATGGAAGGATAATGTACTTTATTTCGATAAAACCAGGCTTGATGAAGTATTTAAAAAACTGGAAGCATGGTATGGGGTAGCTTTCGATTTGCATGAGAACATTCATTTACAGGAAAGATTTAGTGCTTCTTTCGAGCATGAGTCATTAGAAAATGTATTACAAAATATAGAACTCACCTTCGATTTGGACTTTCAGGTTAAAGGAGAAAAAGTTTATGTAAACAACAAAAAAAGATCGCCATGAAAAAGTATTGGTAAGCAGAAAAAGACCGGTTGATTGCGGCAACCGGTCTTGAAAAATAGAATTCAACGATTCCCGGAGGAAGCCTCCGGGAAGGCATATTTGTTAAACTCTAATCATCTAAAATATGAAAAAAACCATTACGAGCAAACTAATTTCTATGTCCAGGATCACTTTAATATTGGCCGTAATCAACTGTCTTTCATTAAGCCTGTTGATGGCCAATAGCTCCAGTGCCCAGCGGAGGAGTATTCATGATATTAAAATATCCTTGGAAATTGATGGTCAGTTGGAAAAGGTATTAAAAACGATTGAAAAGTCAACAGATTTCAGGTTCAGCTATAATGATGATCGTTTGGATAAAAGAAGGTGGGTTAAAGTGGCAGGAAGCAATATTTCGGTGGCAGAGCTGCTAACACAAATAGCTTCACAGGCCCAGGTAAATTTTCGCAGGATCAATGAAAATATTGTCGTATTTGAGGGCAGGGCTAAAGCTAAGCCTGTAATCGAAGAGCTTTCCGGGTCACAGGAAAAAATAATTAAAGGGCGTGTAACCGACGAAAACGGTGAACCTCTTCCTGGCGCAACGGTCGCCGTGAAAGAAACTACTATTGGCACCGTTACTGACGCTGACGGCAACTACACCTTGTCGTCGCCTGACGATGCTGAAACATTGATTGTTTCATTTATCGGTTACGTTAGCGAAGAAATTCCATTAAATGGCCGGTCGGTGATTGATGTGATCCTGTATCCGGATATCACTTCACTCCAGGAAATAATAGTGGTAGGATATGGCACCCAGAAAAAGACCGATATTACCGGCTCTATCACGGTAGTAGATACGGATGAAATGAATAAGCAAATCGACCAGAATGTACAATCCTTGTTACAGGGCAGAGTGGCTGGTCTGGTCATTAACCCCTCATCCGGCGCTCCCGGTGCCGGGGTTAGTGTGAATATTCGGGGCAGCAGTTCAGCCAACGCGGGTTCCGGCCCCCTTTATGTGATTGACGGCGTGCAGGTGGGCGGTGGGTCCAGAAATTCTGTGGGTGGTACAGACCAGGCGATTAACCCGACTTCAAGTCCTCTGTCGTTGCTGAATCCACAGGATATTGAATCCATACAAGTACTGAAAGATGCCTCTGCCACGGCCATCTATGGGGCCAGAGGCGCTAACGGTGTCATCATCATTACTACCAAAAAAGGGAAGTACAGCCAAAAAAACCAGGTTAATGTAAGTAGCTATGTCGGCGTCCAAAACCTGCATGCCAAAATGGATCTGATGAATGGAAGGCAGCATGCCGAATACCTGAACGATTTCCTGACCGCCACCGGGAATACCCCGGCCTTTACTGAAAGCGAAATTGCCGCGTTGGGAGAGGGTACTGACTGGCAGAATGAAATAACAAGGAGAGGAACAGAAGCATTGATCCAAAATCACCAACTCTCCCTGTCCGGAGGTAATGACCGGACCACCTATTACTTGTCGGGATCTTTTTTTGATCAGAAAGGTATTGTATTGAACACCGGCATCACCCGTTATACTTTCCGGTCAAACATTGAGTTTGACATTACTGACAGACTGAAATTAACCACAGCCATGACTTTTAGCAGTACTGATAATCAAACCGGGTCAGACAACTCGGGTTCCAACAACGTGCGCAGTGCCATTCAAAAAGGATATGCTACCTCACCTACTATTGATGTTGTTGATAGTGACGGTGAGTTTATCAGGGATTGGGTTAATTCCGATAAGCCTGAAAACCCGGTAGAAGCATTGGAAGATCTTGATTCAAAGTTCATCACCGAAAACTTCCTGGGTAATTTTGGCCTCGAATGGAATATTCTGGAAGGTTTGAACCTGCAGGCTTCAGTGGGCGTTGATATCAGCAATTCCAATGGGGAATTCTATTATCCTTCTGTGTCCACTTTCCTGGGTGGGCTGACCAGCGGACGTGGTGATCTTACGCAAAACAAGTTTAATTCGATCATTAACGAATACACCCTCTCGTACTCCCGGATATTTGGGGACCATTCGCTCAATGTATTAGTGGGTTCGAGCATACAAAAATCAAAAACAGTCACTGCGAGAACGACCGCGCTCGGGTTTCCTAATGATATATTTCGTCTGAATGCCATCCGGCAGGCTGCCGGAGGCACGACAAGTTTCTCGAATTTATCAGAGAAAAGCCTGGCCGGGTTTCTTGGTAGGGTCAACTATGACTATAAAGGCCTGTATCTGCTGACTGCAAGTATTCGAAGGGATGGCGCTTCTGTCTTTGGGCCGAATAGAAAGTGGGGTACGTTTGGCTCTTTTTCGGCAGGATGGAGGTTGTCTAATGAATCTTTTATGGAAAATGTCACATTTGTTGATGATTTAAAGTTGAGAATAGGATACGGCGAAACCGGTAATCAGGAAATTGCACCCTACCAGTCCTTTGCCGCAGTGGGAGGAGGTGGCCAATACATCATTGACGGGGTTGTTTATACCGGTACCAGACCTATCAGACTGGCTAATGATGACCTGGGCTGGGAGCTTACCAAAATGACAAACTTTGGTCTTGATTTTGGCTTTTTTGAAAACAGGCTTTATGGCGCGATGGATTACTTTGACAAAACCACCGAAGATCAATTACTCGCAGTAGAATTGGATGCTACCAATGGTGTTGAGTCGCGTAAACTGTTCAATACCGGGTCCATTACCAATAAAGGATTAGAGTTATTAATCGGTGGTACCCCGGTAAAAAATCAAAATTTTACCTGGAATACCGAGTTAAATGTCACTATTATTAATAATGAAGTGAAGAGTAATGGGGCCGGTGCAAGCCGTTTTTACGGCAATTTCAGCCCGGCAATAACGGGTGCTACTGCCAAAATTGATTCGGTAGGCCTGCCTTTCGGCACCTTTTACGGATACCAGGTTGAGGGGGTTTGGAACAATCAATCGGAAATTGACCAGGCCGGAGCCGCAGGGTTTGATACAACAGGAATTAGCCCCGGCGATATCAGGATATTGGATGCCAATGGTGATTTATCCATATCTGCGGATGACCGGCTGATTTTAGGCGATCCCTATGCTGATTTTCTTTTTGGCTTCAACAATGTTTTTTCTTACAAAGGCTTTTCACTCACTATTTTCTTAAGAGGCGCTCAGGGTTTTGAGGTGATTAATGGTGCATCGGCAGAAATTTTTAATCCTGCTGATGGTACCACCAATAAACACCGGGACCTGCTGAACAGATGGACCCCTGACAACACAGAAAGCAACATACCCCGTGCAGGAGCCAGGGGGGTGGTAAGTGATGCCCCACTTTCAACCTATGTCGAAGATGGTTCATTTGTCAAAATTCAAAATGTTCAATTGTCATATGAATTTCGCAATCTGCCGAAATGGCTTTACAACGCAACCGTCTATTTGTCCGGTCAAAACCTGGCTACATTTACAGACTACTCAGGGGTCGATCCCTCCCTCATTAGCGCTGATGGCGTCGACCGGGGTGCTTACCCAACCGCTACCACCTATATGCTAGGTGTTAACCTGGGTTTTTAGACATTGTTAAAAGACAAAGCAAAGATTTATGAAACTAATGAAAATATTATATATACTGACAATTTTGTTGTTGACCTCATCCTGTGACGAGTTTCTGGAAGAAGATCCACCTAATTTTCTGGATCCCAACCTGGCTTATGAAACAGAAGAAGATGTATTTCAGGCTTTGGTAGGAGCCTACGACCTTCTTGGCTCCGGAAGCCAGGATTATTACAAAAGAAGATTTCTTTATATGGTTAACTTCGCCTCTGATGAAATGGATCCGGTTGATCTGGCGGCAGATGTACCTTTACATGATTTTAGCTTTACCGCCAATGACAATAATATTTCACGGACCTATCAAAATATTTACCAGGCGATTGCTGCAACGAATGCCGTGATCGCCAATGTTGGCAATGTATCCGGACTTTCCACTGAGAAAGCCAATCAACTTGAAGGGGAAGCCAGGTTCCTCCGTGCCCTGCATCATTTCAATGCACTTCGACTTTGGGGGGATATTGTAATACAGGAAAATCTGGTGAGTGATTTATCTCAGACCAACAGGCCAAGAGATCCGGTTTCCAATGTTTATGAATTTGTTATCGATGATTTGATCTTTGCCAGAGATAATATTGCCCCTGCCAATGAAAATGGCAGGGCTACCAGTGGGGCGGCTGCAGCCCTTCTGGCCAAAGTTTATCTTACCCGGGCCGGATCAGATGTCGCCGAAGATGGCGATTATCAGGCGTGTGTGGATGCCTGCAACCAGGTGATCAACAGTAATATCTACGCACTAACCGATGATTTTGAGAAGGCCATTGGCAAAGAAGATGCCTTTAATTCCGAATCCATTTTCGAGTTTTTTACGACCCGGGGTGGCCCCACCGGTAACGGCGAGTTATCAATTTGGGGTGTTTTTGTGTTACCAGTCAATGCGTGGACAGATGATATAGATTTCGCCGGAATTAATCCGGACTATGCGGATCAATCCCCTACCATTGGTACGGCCGATATTGTGAGTGAGGAGGTTTTTTTCAACCTTTTTGATGCCCGGGACTACCGGAGGGAAATGTCATTTGTTTACCGGGGTACCGATTCGGAAGGCGATTCTATCGGATATGATTCTTTTGCGCGGACTTTTCCACATTGTCCGCAAAAATTCATCGATGCCAGTAATCCCGGCGACAGATCGGGGTATTCATTTTCGGCCAACATCATGATATTACGGTATGCCGATGTGATCCTGATGAAGGCCGAAGCACTTAACGAGCTTAATAATTTAGATGGGGCGGTTACTGAACTCAATAAGATTCGTACACGTGCCAGAAATGGGGATGGCACGGGGCCCTGGGGAGAGACAGGTTTTCCTGAGAACCTGAGTGTGACTTTGGGGCAAGATGGCCTGAGAGAGGCCATACTAAATGAAAGGGCGATCGAGCTGGCATTTGAAGGGCACCGTTGGTTTGATCTTGCCAGAACCAACCGGCTGATATCCACCTTGCAGTCTCAGGGAAAGGCCATACAGGAAAAGCATCAACTTTTTCCAATTCCAGACTCCCAAACGAGGTTGAAGGACACGCAGATAGAACAGAATCCCGGGTGGTAATTTTAGGGTAGTATTTAGAGGTTCGGGGATGGTCACCCGGCCTCCGAATATTGCTCTTAGTTTAACATTAAGTATAAAATATCAATAAAAAATATGCCTTTAGTTGAAATTGAGCGTATGGAAAGGATGTCTTGGGCCAAAAGCATAGCCGGAGTATCTGTTGTAAAAATAGGGTCGATTGATTATTTACTCAGATTACTACCACTGCTGATCCTGCCGGTGGTTTCCTGCCAGGCACAACGCAGTACATTTAGTCATGAGATGCGGGTTTTCCCTGATTCATTAAAATTTGATGTTACCAGGCACCTGCTCTCCCATGATGCCCCCAGCGAACAGGGTTGGTATTATTCCGTCGCCGGAGTAGCTTCAACCCCGGAGGGACTAGTGGCCGTGTACCGGAAATCTGACTTTCATACGGCGGTGACCACGGATATCATGGTGACCTATTCTACTGACAAAGGCCGAACCTGGACGGGGCACCACAGCATTGCCCATGCGGATGTCTGGAATGAGAGGGCCGTGTGGATTGCTCCACAATTAAGCAGATTAAGCGATGGCAGACTGGTTATAATTTGTGATTTGGGTCACCGTACGGCAAAAGACGATTGGCCCATGCTGAGCCATTGGCAAAAACCCAACCGGGGTATGGCCAATTACGTGTTTTGGAGTGCAGATCATGGCAAAACCTGGGACGGTCCCCACCTCACAGATCAGGTTGGCGGGGAGCCGGGTTACATTACCGAACTTGCTGACGGCGCCTTGTTATATACCCGCACACAATCGGCAACCACCGACCAATTATGGAATCCCCCTTTGCCCTGGGGCCATATATTTTATTTTAACGAGTCGGTAACATCCAGGGATGGGGGCAAAACCTGGAACCAGGTAAGCCTGTTATCCAAAGACCCTCACCACGGGGATTGCGAAGTAGGTACGGTAGAGATTGAACCGGGTAAAATACTGGGCGTTACCCGCATAGGATTTGGCAATGGCCGTTATGGCCAGCCAAGCCGGTGGGTTTACAGCTACGATGGCGCAAAATCCTGGGGGGATCCAAAACCTGGCCCTGTGTATGCCCAAAGACCTATAGTACGGCGTCTGCAATCAGGTAAACTGCTATTGGTCTATCGCAATGTCTGGGGGACACCCGGTACCTGCGCGATGGTATTCGATCCGGATGAAAAATTATCTTACCAGCCTTCCTCCTATATTTTTGAGGAAGAAAGATGTGTATTAAAAGATGGTGTGATGCACCTTGAAACCAGGGACGATCTCAGGGGTCAGGTAGCCTACCGGTTTTATCCTGCACAGGCACCTGACTCCCGTGTGAAAATAGAGGCCGACATAAAACTGGATGAAGCCGGTATCCACGGTTGTAACATCAGTGTGGGCTGTTGGGTTCGTCTGGAACCCGGACGGATTAGCCTGGCAGACAGGCCCGATGAAGGTTTTGAGCTGGATGCCACCCAATGGCATCATTATGAAATCGTCAGGGATAATGGCATTGTTTCTATCACGGTGGATGGAGAACGCAAACTCCATACGGCTGTCAAAGGGCTGGAAACCAGATTGGTGCAGATAGGAAACCGCCAAACCGGTGCATTTGGCTTTCATAAGATCGGTAATGACCAGGTTGAAAACTGGCATACTCACGCAAAGAGTCAATGGAAATCACTCTCTGTAACTGTAGAAAATAAAAATGATTACAACATCAATTGGCAATGGGACCCCGGCAAAGGCTATCCGGATCAGTTCAGGCGTGACCGCATTATATTATTGGACAAAATAGCTTCCTCTCCCGGACATTGCGGCTATTCCGGTGCAACCCAAATGGAGGATGGCACCATCGTAATAACTGATTACACGGTTGGTGGCAATGGTGGAAAACCTGCGAAAATGCCTTTTATCCGCGCTTATGTTACCACCGAAGCAGATCTAACCAATACAAATAAAAAGTAAATGCCGGTTATCCCGCATTTGGCAGGTACTGATAATGGTTGGTGAGAGAACATTTTTTCCTGCTCAGAGAATACCCTTCTCACTTCATTACCAATAAAACCCGGGAATACGTGGCGAATTTAAACAAAGACGCTTTACAAATAATATGATGTATAAAACAAGAGCACCATGGACAGACTGATTACTTATGACCAACGCTTGGCAAAATACCAGCCCTTGAAAAACATCCTTTGTTTCGATGATTTCGACCAGGGAATGTGTGGTTGGATGAACCTTATGCCCAATTATACACTCGAAAATTTTGGTGTCCGGGACAGTTTTGTAGAAAAGACCCAATGGGGGCCGATTATGTTGAGTACCGCCACTTTCAGGTTTCCGGGTACACACGGCGCTATGGATGGGATCTATTCGCTGAAGCTGGCCACACGCCCGGTAGCCAACCGTTACGAGGAGCCACCGGCGCCTGGAAGTTTTAGTCATACCATCAAGCGCCTTACCGCCCATCGCCCGCCTGGCCTGCTGCAATTCGAAATTTGGTATGCCTACACGCCCGAAATGGACCGGTCGGGATTAAGCGAAAATGCCATCAGGGCTTTTGGCATTTGTTTTGACCTGCAAGACGACAAGTCACGGAATTTCATGGGGGTGCGATACGTCAACGCTGTAAACGGAACCTTGAAAAAAGAGTGGCAGTATATGCAGGCCGCGGAGGTTTCGGACAAATCCTGGGCTTATGGCAAGGAAGGTGACTGGTGTAAACGGGGCGTCGACCCCCTTTGGTACGGTGAAAGAAAGCCCGATGGTTCTACCGATGGATTCAAATTTATACCCGGTAGCCGCCAGGAATTATGTTACAATGAGACCGACGATAAAATCAACTGGTTGTACCTCAGACTTCTGGTAGATACCCACAAAAAGGAATATGTGGAGATGCAATCACGCGACAAAACCTTTGATCTCAAAGGGATAAAAGCCACCAATGTTTCCCCGTATGCCCGCATTGAAGGGCTGCTGAACCCTTTGATATGGATAGAAACCGACTGTCACCGCAGGGTATTTTTGTATGTGGATTCCGTTGTGATTTCCACAGCGTAGCAGGCCAAATATATACAATCGATAATAGCAATGAGACAATTTTCAACAACTACTGTAGAACAGCGAAAAGTTTTTCGTGAGGATTTTGACACACATCCCATGGAAGTTGCATGGGCCGGTGAAGCCATATTTTTTATTCATGCTGAAGAGATAAGTGGTAAAGATACGGCTTTAACCGCTTCTGTGCAGATTTCTTTCGACGGGGTTCATTGGGTAGATGAAGGCACTGCTTTTTCCTCTATAACTACCACCGGAATTTTTTTTGTTAAAGTGAAGCACTTTGGAGGGTGGTTAAGGCTGGCTGGAAATGTCAATGGTACTAACCCGGAATATAAACTCACTATTCACCTGGTACTTAAGGAATAAAATGATCGGAGACTCAAAATATCTGCAACTAGTATCGTTTTTTGTATGTTTTTGCTTTTCAGTCGCTGTAGGGCTGGCGCAAAATAAGATAGCAAAAGAAGACTGGCTGGATTGGTCAGCCAATCAGTTACCTCCTGTTCCGGTAAAGAAAGGGCTAAGCGGGGCTTTCGCAGGGCTTCACAAAGAAGTCATCATTGTGGCAGGAGGATCAAATTTTGACCGGCCTGGTTGGGAAGGTGGGCAAAAGATATTCCATGACTCCATATACATCTGTCAAATAGCCGAAGGACATCGACCCCGCTGGGAAGCCGCCGGGAGATTGCCTTATAAAGTGGCCCATGGAGCTACGGTCAGCACAAAGCGGGGAATTCTGTGCCTGGGAGGTACAGACGGCACTGTATTTTATGACCAGGTTTTATTGCTGAGTTGGGATGAAAAAAAACAAACCGTAAATATTCGGCAGGATTTCCCTTCTTTACCAATACTAAGTGCTTACATGGCGGCTACCCTGGCAGATGAGGTGGTATATGTGGCGGGGGGAAAAAAGATCTCCGGAGAGAAGTATGAGGAGTTAAATACGTTCTGGTCACTGGACCTGTCAACATTTCCGTCAAACCGGATGGCTGGCGAATGGAGAGCCTTGCCATCATGGCCTGGCCCGGCAAGGTTCGGCAGTGTATTGGTGGGCCAAAATGCCGGCGAGCAACAGTGTATTTTCCTTTTCAGCGGTAAAAAGGAGGACAAGTATTTGAAAGATGGCTATCGCTACAACCCCGCCAAAGGTCAATGGAACAGCTTGTCTGCGATGCCCAGGGCTTCATTACTGGCTTCGGCCATAGCTTTTGGCATGTCCCACATACTGATTTTCAGCGGGTCTGATGGCCATGATCTGAACCAATGGAAAGCATTAAAACATGATTACCATTTTTCCAGGGATGTATGGGCTTACCATACCATTACCGGTCAATGGGTGAAAGTAGGTGAAATGCCTTTCGGAATAGTGGGTAGCACGGTTATCCCAAAGAATAACCGACTGATCATGCCGGGAGGTGAAATACGGCCAACCGTAAGAACCAATCAGGTGACCATGGCCACCCTTAAAATCAACGAAAACCGTGGTTTTGGCATGCTTGACTACCTGATATTTGGTGTGTATCTTTTGATGCTGGCATGGATTGGCTTTTACTTTTCCAAACATGGAAACTCCACCAATGACTTTTTCCTGGGGGGGCAACGCATCCCTTTCTGGGCGGCTGGGATCAGTATTATGGCCACCCAAATCAGCTCGGTGGGTTTCATGGCCATACCAGCCAAAGTATATGCAACAAACTGGGCTTATTTTGCCGGAGTGGTTACCTGGTTTGTGGTAGTGCCGGTGGTGATCGCGGCATTTATCCCGTTTTTCAGACAATTAAAGGTAACCAGTGCCTATGAATACCTTGAAAAACGGTTTAATGCCGCAACCAGGCTTTTTGTGGCAGGACTGTTTTGCCTTTTCCAGATTGTAGGCAGGACCGGAATAATCCTGTATCTGCCGGCTTTGGCCTTATCAGCAGTCACCGGTATTGATACGCTTCACAGTATTTTGATCATGGGTGTGCTTAGCACCATATATACCGTGATGGGTGGTATGGAAGCCGTGATCTGGACTGATGTTATTCAAGCCTTTGTTTTGTTTGGCGGGGCACTCTTTTGTATTGCTTATGTGCTTATGGATTCGGATGTGGGAATGCAGGCATTTGTTGGGCTTAGTGTGGCCGATAATAAATTCAGTATGGGTAATCTTGGTTTTGACCTCACCACACTGGGTGTATGGGTAGTGATCATTGGCAATATATTTAACCGGCTAAGTGCACTTACTTCCGATCAGTCGATAGTGCAACGCTACATGACAACCAGAAGTAAAAAAGACTCCAATAAAGCATTGTGGGCCAATGTCTGGGCTTCCATTCCATGGGCTATTCTCGTTTATGCCTTAGGTACCGCCTTGTACGTATTCTACAAATCCCACCCTGAAAAGTTGGATCCCGTTATGGCCACTGATAATATTTTGCCCTTTTTTATTATGCAAAACCTGCCATCCGGGGTAAGTGGATTGGTGGTTGCTGGAATTTTTGCCGCGGCCATGTCCAGCCTCGACAGCTCCCTGCATAGTGTTTCTACTGTAGTGATGACAGACTTTTATAGGAAGCGTTCCCTGAAGCTGTCGGACCGGGAGAGACTAAAACATGCCCGTTGGATAACGGCTTTTTTTGGATTATTGGCTACGGCAATGGCGGTACTGCTGCTATTCTTTAATGTTCAATCCATATTTGATCTTATTGTCAAGTTCGCCGGGCTATTTGGAGGGGCCATGGCGGGGTTATTTGTTTTGGGAATTTTTTCAAAAAAAGCCAGTGGTGTTGGTGCGATGGCAGGGGCAATGCTAAGTGGTTTGATATTGTTCTGGGTGCAAAGTTATACCCCACTTCATTTTATGTTGTATGGGGCGGCAGGGTTGATAAGTTGTGTGGCTGGTGGTTACCTGTTTAGCCTGTTCATGCCAAATCAAAAGAACATTGAAGGACTTACTATTTACACACGCGATAAAAAAGATAAATGATATTGTTAATTGATAAAGTACAAGATTATGAACACCAATGATTTATTCATTTTCAAAGCACTTACCCGGAAGCAGATTCATTGTTACAACGATCAGGGGTATTTAAACGTTGGTAAAACCCTTACACCCGCTGGCCTGAAGATGATGCTGGCCCAGGCCATGGAGTCCTGGGAGGCCGAAAAAGAGGCATTTGATCCTAACAATACCTGGCTTCAAAACTCCTTATTGGTGGATATTCATAAAAGATCGGAAATCGTCAGGGAGTTTTACTTCCGGGGCCCAGTGGTGGATAAAATGGTCCAATTGATAGGCCCTAATATTAAGGGGGTAACTTCCCAGCTCACGTTTAAAATGCGGGGCAATACCAAATCCTTTGGTTGGCATCAGGATAACGGGTATGGAGAGTTGGATCCTTATAATACGATCACCGTGCTCACTGCGCTTGAAGATGTGGACGAGGAGAACGGATGTTTGAGGATTATACCCGAGAGCCACAAAAAAGGCCAGATAGACGTTAGCCATATCATGAATGCCGAAAGTAAAGCACGGCAAGTATCCATTGACCTTGAGGTAGACGAATCAAAAGCTATTCCGGTTGAGATGAAGGCCGGGGAGACTTTGATATTTCATTGCTGGATGTTACACCAGTCGAGAGGAAATTTTTCAAAAGTCAGGGATCGCCGAATACTCTTTCTGCGTTATGCGGATGCCGATGCGGTGGAGGTTTACAATCAACGCCGACCAAGGTTAGGCAAACTTTTAAAAGGCTCATCGAGGTTTCCGGAGGTGGTGGAATATGAGGCTTCTTTATAGCGGGATTGTTGTATATCAAATGTTATTTTATGTCAAAAATTAAAGGACTTATTGCGGCTGCTTATACCCCGATGGATGCGAAGGGAGAATTGAATTTGAAGGTTGTAAAATCCTATGCTGCTTTCCTTCAGGCTAATGGTGTAAAAGGCACTTTTGTATGTGGTACAACCGGTGAAAGTACCTCACTGACGGTAGGGGAAAGAATGAAGGTAACTGAAGCATGGACCTGTCTTGGATTGACAGATTTTCGTGTAATTGTGCAGGTAGGCCATAACAGTCTCAAGGAGAGTAAGCGGCTGGCAAAACATGCTCAGGAAGCCGGGGCCGATGCCATCAGTGTAATTGCTCCTAGCTTCTTTAAACCGGCGGAGGTTGTTGACCTCATCGGTTATTGTGCGGACATTGCTTCGGAAGCACCGGTTGTGCCATTTTACTTTTACCACATACCTGCTATGACAGGGGTAAACTTCGGAATGGTGGACTTTCTTGAACAGGTCAAAGGGAGGATTCCCAATTTTGCCGGAATTAAATTCACCCATGAGAACCTGATGGATTTTGGATTGTGCTTAGGATACAAGGAAAAAAGGTATGACATGCTTTTCGGAAGGGATGAGATCCTGTTGGGCGCCTTGTGCCTGGGGGCTAAAGGGGCTGTTGGAAGCACTTACAATTTCATGGCACCATTATTCAACCAAATAATCGATGCTTTTAAAAATGGTAATACAGAGCAGGCGGGTTTTTTACAACGCCAGGTCATGGAATTTGTCAGGGTGCTGATCAGGCATGGTGGGGGAGTGGTGGGAGGAAAAGCGATTATGAAGTTGGTAGGGGTGGATTGCGGACCTGTAAGGCTGCCCCTGAAGTCCGTTAAAGATACCACCCGCCTTTATCACGACCTGATGCAATCGGGTTTCTTCAATTACTGCGCCATGGCTAAAAATGCAGAAGTTCCCGGTCGCGAATAAAAGGCTCAGATTCAAAATTTTGGCATTCAACAATTGATTTGAGTGCTGCTACCAATAAATCTCTCTGATTTGGGTTAAGTCAAACCCCAAGCGGATTTACCGGCGTAAAGCAAACATTCGTCGCTGGTGGCCGGCATTAAACCTGCGCAGCGGGCATCCCGGTAAAAACGCTCTAACGGGAGACTTTTGGCAATACCACTTCCTCCACATAGCCTGATGGCATTGAATGCAAGCCTGGGAGCCAATTCACTGACAATGTACCTGGAATGATAAATACCCATCCATTATGAAAACCTGGCCGCCGATGGTTTTGGTTTTCTGTAGGACCATCCAGGTGCCACGGGACTTGTGTAGTGTTCAAAACATGGTTTCAGGCCTTCAAAATCCGGTATGCCCCTTTAAAACGCTGCAATATTCTGATCGCCCGATGCACCGTTTGCCTCGCAATTTAAAAAAATAATGGCATATACCGGATAAACAGGTCTAATAATCTAAAAAAATTGACCTGTTCTCATAGATTGGAAGCTTTGTAAATCGCATCCAGCAGACTGTTATCGTCTTTGGTGTCATTGCCTAATTCCCAAAACATGATACCCCCCAGTTTTTGATCCCGGGCATATTGGGTTTTTAACCTGACCGATACGGTGTCATCATAAGAAATGAATAGGCTATCTTCAGCATGATACAAAAAAGGGGCTTTGGCAACAGGGTCCCAGTGTCGTTGAAAGCCATTTTTTCCTTCAAATTCCTCCCTGATCTGATGGTATGCACTCCATCCTATGTAGGAACCTCCATTCGGTTGGTACAATCCATGCTGTTCCGGATGCACTCCCTTCCAGGCACGGCCGTAGAAGGCCGCGCCAATGACAATCTGCCCAGGTTTAATTCCCTGGTCGATACAGAATGATACAATCCTTTCCACGGACCGGGGCTCCCAGGTATATCCCCGCTTAGCCATTGCTTCTTTTCTATCTGCCATGTATTTCCCATATGGATATTTTTCAATATCTTCCTCCGTGATCCAACCCAAAGCGGTGTGATGCCCGGTGTAAGGTGAGGTAGCCACAATTTGATCATAAGTCATCACATTAATAAAATCCACATACTTCATCACTTCCGGCACCTCGATATGCTTGTAATAACGTTTCCACCCGGCTGCCGCAAATGTGAGAACCTGCGGCCGGTCCAGGCTATTCATTTCCTCCCTCAGGGCTTTCATGAGTAAAGTGAAGTTTTCTTTATCTTCTTTTCTGTGCTTTATCCCGGCGGCCGGAATGCCCGGATACTCCCAGTCAATATCCAGTCCATCCAGTCGATAGGCTTCAATAAACCTGATGGCGCTATTGACGAACTTGGTTCTGTTTTCTTCCGTATGCGCCATATCCGAAAAACCATCGGCCCCCCAGCCACCGCAGGCAATCATAACTTTTAAGTGGGGGTGGTTCTTTTTCTGCGCTACGAGCAATTTTAATTTTTCCGCTGCCTTTTCGTTGCTGAAATTCATTTGTCCATCAATAACATGGGTAAATGAGAAGATGATGTGGGTCAACTTATCCAAAGGCAGTTGGTCCGGGTGATAATCCTTTTCAGGGACATAATAGGCCATGACGGCAAAGGGCCTTTCTTGTTTGTCCGACGCTTTCCGGTTAGGAGAGCAACAGAAAAACAGCCATGCCAGGAATAAAAAAATGCAGTTTCTAATCATTTTATTTGAGGTTCTTTATGGTGTTACCCTTTTATTACAGTCCCGCTTTTCGGCAAAGCCCCGACTGGGTTTTATGCGTGAAGATGAATTGCTATCCTCTTACAAAAAGGTAATATAGAAACAATTTTCCTCAAAACAGATCAATGGCGGTAAAAGTTATCCAACACCCACGAGACACTTACCTACCCTATCCGATAGCCTTACTAATAAGAGGATGCGATGATTTCATAATCGCCGCCCCAAGGGTGCCACCATAAAATAATTGTCCATTGTCAACTGTTAATTGTAAATTTTCCATTGTAAAATATTTTACCTTGAACAGATTGTACCGACTCCCTCTGTGTTCCAGGCTGTGGCACTATATCGACAGGGCGGTATAGCCATCTTAGCGGCAAGGTTTGGCTTTGAAAAAGGAAATAATTTTTATACTTTCAAAACACGCACTGTTATGCATGCTATTTATTGGAAAGAAGCAGGAAGTAAAGGAGTTAAAGCTGGCATTTAAACAACATTGAAGGAGGAGAGAGGCAAAAAAGTGGATGCTGGCAGGTTGTGTCTAAAAAAATTATGAAAAACATAGGAATTATAGTGGCTGTTCTATTGCTGGTTTCTTCATGCGGGGGAAAAAAGTCGCCGGAAAAACCAAATGTTGTGGTCATACTGGTTGACGACATGGGATGGGGCGACATTGGGTACAATAACCCGGAAAATGTGTACACGCCAAATCTTGACAGGCTTGCTGCGGAAGGTGTCACTTTTGAGCGGCACTACACCATGCCTCAATGTACCCCGACGCGCGTGGCTGCCTTTACGGGACGTTATCCGGGGCGTTTTGGGACAGCCGGACTCCAGGCAAGTAACGATACTGTTTTTTCGAAGGGAACCCCAACATTGGCCAGTATGTTCAAGGCAGCCGGATATAAGACTTATCTAAGTGGAAAATGGCACATGGGCTCTTCCATAGACCACGGCCCCAATCATTTTGGTTTTGACGAAAGTTACGGATCTTTGGCCGGGGCGGTAGGCATGTATAACCACCGCTACCGGGAAGGTACGTACGAAAACACCTGGCACCGGAACCTTAAACTGATTGGAGGCAGCGATAATGGCGTGCATGCCACGGATCTTGTCGCTGAAGAGGCTAAACGAATCATCGGCAACCAGGGTAATGATCCTTTCTTTTTGTACCTGGCCTTCCATGCGCCTCATACGCCGCTTGATGAAAGGGGAACTTTTGTCGACATACCCACACAATTGGATCCTGAAAACCCCGGCCGTTGGTTGAATGAGGACAAAATAAAATGGTTTAATGATCCTCGAGGAATCATTCAAAAAGAACCGGATCCGGAAAAGCGATTGTTCCTCGCTGCTGTGAATCATCTTGACGATGCCATCGGACAAGTCATTAAGGCTTTGGATGAAAGCGGGCAGCGAAAAAATACGTTGATACTGTTTTCATCGGATAACGGCCCTCAGGTAAACTGGGGTGGAAATGCCTATCCGGACGACCTGCATTTAACTGGCTTCAACCAACCCATTCCTATGAGAGGTTCCAAAAAGGATGTTTGGGAAGGAGGCATACATGTGCCTGGATTCGCCAACTGGCCCGGTACGTTGCCACCCAAAAGAATATCCGAACCGTTGCATATCATCGATTGGTTCCCGACGCTTGCCAGCTTGATTAATTTCACGCAAGTGGGACAATATGATCTTGACGGTGTGGACATTAGCCCGGTGCTTTTCGAGGATAAATCCCTGGAATCACGTGACTTGTATTGGATTTGGCATACGCGCACCAATCGGTGGGCCCTTTACTACGAAGACTATAAAATCGTGAAATACGACCTGGAAGAGCCGGATAGCCCTGAAGATTGGGAGCTGTACCACCTTGGGGAAGATCCGATGGAGTCAGAAAATTTAGCATCGAAACACCCGGAAAAGGTGGAACTGCTTCATGATATGTTTGTGAAACAAAGAAAAAAAGACAAGCGGGAACTTTTTTAAAGTCATTCGGACACGAAAACTGCCAGTAATGAGATACCCAAATCTTCAGTAGCTGGCCATCTCCGGGTTAAGGGCACATAGCAAGGACACTGGTGTAAATAGTTTCTGTGGGCATTGCTTTTTTCCTTGTCTGTTTTTGGCCTGATAAAGGTAAAGCGCAGGAAATAAATAGAAATTTTCGTGTAGTTAAATAGCCTGTCGGCCACTTATTTAATTAATTATTAAAAATGTTTGTACCAATGCCGTAATCACAAGTAAATTTTTACCGCTGAAACAATCATACAATCTTTTATCTGCCATGCTCAACAAAGTATTTCGAATGGTCCCTGTTTTCTTTCTATAAGCAGATCAGGCTTTATCTATCGTTGAAAACGTTGCGATTCAAGAAGCACTGGACCTCATTCGGGAAAACCCATCGGCATCAAATTTTTAAAAACAAGAAAATGAAAAAAAAAGGCACTTACCTTATGCTGACAATCACCTCTTTTTTATCTTTTAATCACTGTACCTCGAAAAAAGAGGTCCCGGTTACGGCGGAAAAAGCTTTGCAAAGCTATGTAAACAATGATGATAATTTTCAATGGCATGTTATAGAATCTTACCAAACCGGTGACGAGTCAGTAACGGCCTATGATTTGATACTTACCTCCCGGCAATGGAGAGAGTTTGTCCGGAAGCATCAATTAACAATGCTGGTGCCTGATGAGCTAGTGCACGATGGGGCACTTTTATTTATTACGGGTGACAGTTTCAAAAATGGGAAACCTGAGCTGAAGGGATATGATGATGAGCTTACACAGAATATGGTGATACTTGCCAAAAAAAATAAGGTTGTTGTTCCCAATGGGGAAGAATTTGTCCAAAGCACCAGGATGTTTGTGGGCGATAGTGTTCAGGTTTTATAATTGGATTAGCCGGCCATGTTTATTGGGATGAGGATACTTTTTCGGTCAATTCCCCAACCATATGATTGATAAATGGATTGTATCCCGGCCCAAACCAATTCATCATTCTTGACTCGTATTCGTTGAGATGATAATATTTACAGGGGATAACATAACCCGTGTAGGCGCCATTAAAGCTTGTGACCATGGCCCGGAAGCCTTTTATATGCATGGCATTTTTAATGGTAATTGCTGTTTCCCCGCTAAAGTCACAGGGTGTAGTGGTCCAAATCAGGCTGTCGAGGCGGATGGTTTGTAAAAAAACATCCCCAACCTCAGGAAATAATCTCCGGGCAATCACCGGATTTAAGCGCAGTCCATCTGATACACGAATCTGAAATTCCGGATAATCGATTTTAAGGGTGAGAGCGGCAGCCACTGTACTATCTTTTGTAGTGATTTTTTGTGCATATTTAATCGTACTGTCTGCCAGGGCTTCCCCCATGTACTTCGGTTTTTCAAACCCTTCGCCTTTGCTTCGATAGCCATGACTTCCAACGCTTCCGGCAAAAAACACGGCCATATCAAATCCGTTGGCCTCCAGTTTTCGCTGCCAGTATCCGGGATAATCGGCACTGATCTCCATATTCGAGTCACCCAGGGTGGTGGCATGGGCATCATACGAACCCATTATCACCTTTTTTTCGCCAGGCTGTTCGGCGACAATCATTAAAAAATCATCGTTCACAGCACCTTCATCACCTACAAGCCGGTTTTTCACAAATTCCCTGGCGCGGAAATTTCCTATGCCAATCTTTCCAGGCTTCAGGTTTTCGACCGCCTCAATAATTGTTTTGGAAACCTGCCGGGAGAGCCAGGCAACAACATTTGGATTAAATTCACCGGCAAACATCTCTCCAACAGCACCGCCGGACCAGGCTCCCGGCCCTGAATGCGTATGTGTTGCAGAGTAAAATATGTTTTCCCGCGTTAACCCTGTTTTTTCAGCAACCGTCTTGTCCGACAGGTTGCTTACATCCGGTGGCATGATTAATAAATCCGAGCCAACAAAAACCATGATTTTCTCATTAACTTCGATGGCGATGGCTTTAACAAACAAGCTGTCATGAATTCCGGTAGCCGGTGCTCCTTTTCTGCCTCCGTAACCTGACAAAGGTACTACCACAAATTTTCCTGCGGAAGGATCGTCCATATCTCCCAACAATACGGGTGTGATACTGTTCTTGCTCAGGCCTATCCGGACGCGCCCTCCGGAAATACCAAGATCCGAAACAATGCTGTCTAATCGTAACTTGGTGGAGGAATAATAATCTGATTGAAGGTAGGGCGTATTGTCTACATTTTTTAATGCCCAGAAAAGAAAGACTGTAATCAGTATAACGATTACAAAAAGAACCTTTAAAATTTTTTTAATCATTGTTCACTGAATGCCAAAAAACAAAAATATTGAAAGCTGTTTCAAATTAAAACAAAATAATTTTGTTTGCCTGACCAAATTTGATCACTACGATAAATTGGATGCTAAACAAAATTTCGATAGTTTCCTGAAGTGGTTACCAGTGAAGGAATGCCGTCAATGATTGGCTGGCGAAGTTGGCCTTAAACCATCCCATAACCGATTCAATTAAACCTAATAAAAACACCATGAAACCAGTCAAAACCCTGTTGCCTTTGGTCGGAATACTATTTTTCCACCATGCGCTATTTGCCCAGTTGATCGTCGGAACCCAAATTCGTCCAAGGGCAGAATTTAGAAATGGCTTTAAAACCCTGACAGAAGAAGGACGTGACCCGGCATTTTTCATTGAGCAGAGAAGCCGGCTATTTGCTGATTATAAGGCTGGCCCCTTTCAGGTTAAGATCAACTTTCAGGATGTGCGTATCTGGGGGTCGACCAGTCAGATCTACAAATCGGATCCCACACTGACCAATATTTATGAAGCCTGGGGACTTTACCATTTTAATCCCAAATGGTCTGTTAAAATCGGTAGAATGGATTTGGACTATGACAATGCCCGTTTTTTAGGAGATCTGGATTGGGCAGCACAGGGAAGAAGTCATGACGCCTTCCTTATTTCTTTCAAAAATGATAGTAGTGATCTCCGCCTGGATGTCGGAGGGGCTTTCAACCAGATCGGTTTTGAACCGACCAAGCTTTCAGAAACCTTTTATGCCGGGGTGAATAATTACAAAACCATGCAATTTGCCTGGCTGCACAAAAAATTCGCCGGAGCCAAGCTTTCCATGCTTATTCATAACGATGGGCGACAGGTGGCCTCAGATTCATCTTTAGCAATGAGACAAACTTACGGATTGATTGGCTCGGGAAAAGTAGCCGGGCTGGATGTTGGCGGTGAGTTTTATTTTCAAGGGGGCAAAAATGGCGCGGATACGGATGTCAGTGCCTTTCTGGTTTCTGCCTATGCGACAATTAAAACGGGTATCACACCACTGACCCTGGGTTTTGATTATGTATCGGGAACTTCCGTTAATGACAATAAAGACAAGTCCTTTAATCCGCTTTACGGCACCAATCACAAGTTTTATGGCTATATGGATTATTTCTACGTAGGCAATGCACATGGGCAACAAGGTAATATCGCCGGGCTGCTGGATGTACACGTAAAGACCCGGTTTAAAACCGGTGCGAAAAGTTCTTTGGTGGCCAACACCCATATATTTAACAGTGCTGCCGAATTATACAATCCGACAGACGCAGATCAATCGGAAAGTAAATACCTGGGTACGGAAGTAGATCTGGTTTTTAACATGAATCCGGACAAAAATGTGAACTTTAACTTAGGTTATTCCCAGATGTTTGCAGGAGCATCTATGGAGCTTGTCAAGGCAACACCCGGTGATCACACCTCTTTCAATAATTGGGTATGGTTGATGATTAATTTTAATCCGACAATTTTTACGAGCGACAGATAATAGTAACCGATTCTTAATTGCCGGACACTTTCTATTTATTTTTAAAATATTTATTTTTAAGTATGGCAATCTTTCACAGGCTAATTCCTCCCAGGCCCTGGCAACCAGTAGTCATCGTCTTACTAGGGGCAATGACCGCCCTGGTTATTTACATGATAAAAATAGCTAATGTGGCGTCCTATTTAACCGACGACCCGCGGGCTTGCCTTAATTGTCATGTGATGACTACAGAATACATCACCTGGAATCATAGTTCACACCGGGAAGTAGCCAGTTGCAATGACTGCCATGTCCCTCAGGATAATGTTTTTAAACAATATGCATTTAAAGCCAAAGACGGCTTGTATCATGCTACTGTTTATACCTTAAGGACAGAGCCACAAGCTATTGTCATGCATGAAGATGGCCAGGTGGCGGTCCAAAATAACTGTATCAGGTGCCATTTTAATCAGGTGACGGATGCTAAAACCGCCTCATGGATAGATGCACATCTCAATGACCGGTTGGACCGTACCTGCTGGGAGTGTCATAGAGAAACACCGCATGGAAGGGTAAAAAGTCTTTCCGCTGTAGGTTTTCATCTGGAGCCCTTGTCTGAGGAAGAGGGGCAAAAACTTATTATTCCCAAGTGGCTGAAAGCGGCTACGCAAAACCAAAACAAAAATCCATGAAGAATCAAGTGAAAAACTGGCTGTTATTTATAGCTACTATTATCATCGTCTTGCTGTTGAGCGTATTGGCCAATAATATCGTCAACAGAAAAGCGGAAAGTCAGTTTGCCTACCAACCACAGGTAAATATCAATGAAAATGAGCCCAGGAGTGAAATCTGGGGTCAGAACTTCCCGCGCCAATATCAATCATATATGTTGACAAGAGATACTTCCTTCTCCAGCTACCTGAATGGCTCCAAATTGCGTGATGCCCTGGAAGAAAACCCTGCGTTGGTGGTGCTCTGGGCTGGTTACGGTTTCGCCAAAGATTACAATCAACCCAGGGGACATACGTATGCCATTGAAGATATTCATAATACACTTCGTACCGGAGGCCCAACTGGTCCCGGAACAGGGCCCATGCCCAACACTTGCTGGACTTGTAAAAGTCCTGATGTACCCCGGCTGATGAATGAAATTGGGATTAAAGAATTCTATGCGGGGAAATGGGCTGACAAAGGCCCGGAGGTAGTGAATCCCACCGGTTGTGCAGATTGCCATAACCCCCAAACCATGTCTCTTCAGATCTCCAGGCCTGCGTTAATCGAGGCTTTTCAAAGTATGGGTAAAGACATTGATCAGGCAACACACCAGGAAATGCGTTCACTGGTATGTGCTCAATGCCATGTGGAATACTATTTCAACAAAGATTTGCCTGGTAAGGAAGGTGTACCGTATTTGACTTTACCCTGGAAGGACGGTATGACCGTAGAAGATATGGAAGCCTATTACGATAACATTGCGTTTGCGGACTGGACCCATGCGGTCAGCAAGGCGCCGATGCTAAAAGCCCAGCATCCCGGATATGAACTTTATTCAACCGGTGTTCATGCCAAAAGGGGCGTATCTTGCGCAGACTGCCATATGCCTTATAAGGCAGAAGGAGGGCAAAAATTTACAGACCACCACATACGATCACCACTATCTAATGTAGCCAACTCTTGCCAGGTTTGTCACAGGCAGGAAAAAGAAGACCTCATAGCAGATGTCTATGAAAGGCAAACCAAAATCAAAAAGATCCAGGGCAATCTTGAAAAGATCATCGTAAGAGCTCATCTGGAAGCAAAAAAAGCATGGGATCTGGGGGCTTCCGAAGCTCAGATGAAACCCATTCTCCAAGATATCCGACATGCTCAATGGCGTTGGGACTATTCGGTGGCTTCCCACGGGGGCTCTTTTCACGCACCGGTGGAGGTAAGCAGAATCGTATCCTCAGCTACCGAAATCGCCCAGGAAGCCAGAGTAAAGCTGGCCCGACTATTGGCCGATCTCGGATTTACAGACGAGGTGGCCTATCCGGACATCTCTACCAAGGCCAAAGCGCAGCAGTTTGTGGGATTGGACATGAAAAAACTGGAAGAGGAGAAAGCAGTTTTTAAAGAAAATATCATCCCTAAATGGCTTGAAGAAGCTAAAAAGAGAGAATCCGGGATGGAAGTAAGACCTGCCTCTTTCAACTAAATATTACCGCAGAAAGACCGGTTTAAGTTGTGAAAATTTTGGTTTAAGCTTCATGCTATGAAAAGAATAGGCTCTTTACTCTTCTCCAATAAGCTTACATTAATCGTACTCTTAAGCTTTGCAACCGCTATGGGCTATGCTACGTTTCTGGAAAATGATTTTGGTACCCCGGTGGCAAGGCAATCCGTCTATGAAGCCTGGTGGTTTGAGTTGCTCATGTTGATTTTAACGGTCAATTTTATAGGCAATATTTTTACATATCGGCTGCTTCGCAAAGAAAAATTGAGCATTTTGCTCTTTCATCTGGCCTTTGTTGTCATTCTGGCCGGGGCTTTTGTGACCCGGTATACAGGTTATGAAGGGTTGGTTCGTATCAGGGAAGGGCAAAGTACAAATCATATCATCTCACAAGATCGTTACCTCGAAGTCGATGTAAAATGGAATGATCAACGCTGGCATTTCGAAGAAAGACTGAACCTGACCCGGTTTAAACAACCGTCTTTGGTCAGGGAACTTGGCAATGAAAGCAACCCATTAAGCATACAGGTTGACCGGTTTGTGCCTGATGCGGTTCAAGGGTTAGTAGATGGCATTGAAGGGGATGAGGTGATTGAACTGGTAGCAGCCCTCGGGGAAGGGCGGAGCAGTTTTTATCTGGGATCGGGGGGTAGTATATTTTTGAATGGCCATGAGGTCACTTTTAACAATCAAAAAGAAAATGCCATCAATATCCGGGGTACCGGTGGAACCTATTTGGTCCATTCGTCAGAGGATTTTAACTATTTCGTCATGGCAAGTCAGCAGTCGGGAACCCTTCCCAAGGGTAAAACAGACACACTCAGGATCAGGGCGCTGTATCAATCAGATCACTTGAATTTTGTGGTTAGTACGATTCACACGGGAAAGACCCTGGACTATCAAACTGCAGATAGTAAGGAGATGGCGGCCAGTGCGGCTGATCTGCTATTTGTGAAGCTAAATCACGCGAATGATGAAAAACAAATTATTCTCGCAGCACTAGACGGTGTATTCAGTCCCATGCAGGAAATAAGTTTGGATGAATACGCTATAAGCCTCTCTTACGGACCAAAACCAGTTCCTCTTCCCTTTTCAGTGCGTCTAACCGATTTTCAGTTGGAAAGATATCCGGGTTCTACCAGTCCTTCATCCTATGCAAGTGAACTGATTATAGAAGACCGGGAGGGTTCTTTCCCGGTTAGCCTATCGATGAATAATGTGCTTGATCATAAAGGCTATCGGTTTTTTCAGGCCTCTTACGATTTAGATGAGTTGGGAACAGTGTTATCGGTTAATAAAGATTTCTGGGGCACCCAGGTTACCTACCTGGGCTATTTCCTGATGGGCCTTGGCATGATGCTGACTTTATTTGGAAAAAACTCCCGGTTTCGGCAGGTCAGCAAAAAACTAAGTCAACTGAAATTGAAAACGCCTGCTTTATGCCTCTTCCTTGGCCTTTTCCCCGGCTTGCTTACCGCTCATTCTTCGGACAAGCATAAAGAATCGGTAAGCGCCTCTGAAAAGTATATCGACCCCGATCATGCCCAAGCCTTTGGCAGATTGATGGTGCAGGATATGGACGGGAGAATTAAGCCGATTAATACCCTGGCATCGGAATTCCTCAGAAAACTTACCGGAAAAACCACTTATGTTTTAGAGGAAAATGGAAATACCTACCGGCTCGACTGTGACCAGGTTTTCCTTTCAATCCATGCCGATCCGGTGGCCTGGCAATATATGCCCATTATCAAGGTGGATGTCAGAAAAGGAAAAATGATTCTCAGGAATCTGGGATTGGAAGGTAAAACCATGCTTACCTTTCAAGACTTACTGGATGACCATGGAGATTATCGGCTGCGCATGATGGTAGAGGCCGCACAGCGAAAGAAACCGGCGGAGCGTTCTGAGCCGGACAATGAGATCATAAAAGTGGATGAGCGATTCAATATTTTTTTTCAGGCACTTACCGGCAATTACCTGAAGATTTTCCCTCAACCTACAGCTACTGACAAGAGTTGGTTCAACAGCCATTTCAACAATGCTGGTTTTCCGGAGGAAGACTCCTTATTTGTCAGAAATATTCTTCCGGTTTATTATCAGGACATTAAATCTGCGCAATCGACCGGAAAGTGGACGCAACCCCGGGATAAACTATTGTATCTCAAAACATTCCAGGAAACGATGGGAAGTGACCTTATTCCAGACCGGAGCCGGGTGCGTGCAGAATTGCTTTATAATGAACTCAACCTATTCAACAGGCTCTTCCCGGTATATTGGTTGCTGGGAATTTTTCTCCTCACACTGGCATTGCTCCGTGTTTTTTTTCATAAAGCCTGGCTAAAAACCCTGTATCTCTTTGGGATCATACTTACCGCTTTGGCTTTCATTTCACTAACAGCTAACATGATTCTCCGCTGGTATGCCGGTGGGTATCCGCCATGGAGCAATGGCTATGAAATGATTATCCTGGTATCCTGGGCCTTATTTCTTTTTGGATTTGTTTTTTGCCGGAAAAGCGATTTTATTCTTCCACTGGTTGCTTTATTCGGGGGTACCCTGTTATTTGTGTCTTACCTGGACTGGCTTAACCCTGAAATTACCAATCTGGTGCCCGTGCTGAAATCTTATTGGCTTAAAATTCATGTGGCCATCATTGTAAGTAGTTATGCGCCATTGGCTTTATCCGCTTTGCTGGGCTTAATGAGCCTTATATTGATGATTTTCAGGAATGAAAGTTTTAAAACAACCATTACTGAGCTGACCTATATCAATGAACTTTCTATGACGATCGGCCTTTTTATGTTGGCCATCGGCACTTTTTTAGGTGGCGTATGGGCCAATGAATCCTGGGGTCGATATTGGGGCTGGGACCCAAAAGAAACGTGGGCCTTGATATCTATCATTGTTTATGCCTGTGTGTTACATCTAAGATTGATACCGGCACTCAGAGGAGTGTATACTTTCAACCTGGCCAGTGTTGTAGCCTTTTTCTCCATTATCATGACCTCTTTCGGGGTGAACTATTACCTTTCCGGACTGCACTCGTATGCTGCCGGCGACCCTTTGCCAGTGCCACAATTTGTATATTGGGTGTTGGGAGGAATTTTCATGTTGAGTGCAGGAGCGTATTGGCGAAATATTTTGTGTTCTAATGGACTTTTATTAAAATATAAATAACTGATTATTAGATTTTTAAATCTTTGTCCATTGTTTTGTCCATTGGTTAGATTGAGCGGGGAATTGGATATTATATAGATTGTGCCATGCATGGTTACGGTAACAACCCTAAATCGGGGGAAGCGGATCCCCACACACATTTGAAACAATAAAATTGATATATGGATAGGAACAATATTCAAATAATCTTAATGATTATTCTCGGTGCGATCATGTTGTATGGTTTTTTTTACGACAACCGGAATCAAATCAAGGAAGCCATTAAAGAACTTGGCAAAGCTGAAAAAAACCTGAAAATAGCTATCGAACAAAATAACAACTCTCGTCAGATGATTGAAGAGTTGAATACTGAAATTGACAGGGTCAATGACAGCCTGGAAATCATAGTTGCGGAAAGAGATTCAATCATATACTCCTACGAACGATGGGGGTCCAATTCCAAATATAAAATATACAATGATAAACTGAGGGAACAGAGTGCTATTCTGCAAAACCTGAAAAAAAATTACAAAAAAACCATAGCGTCAAAGATTAATTAAAAATGAGTGGACACAACAAATACTTGATTTTTTTCGGAATTCTTCTGTCAGGATTCCATTTAAACGCCCAGAGCTTTATCACCATTGACAGCAGTTACTTATCCAAAACAGCGCATTTCCTGATGGCGAAAACCGGCGATACCATATGTTTCAAAACCGGGGGAATTTATCTCGTGGAATCAAAACAATTTGAAAGCATGAAAGAGATTATTGATTTTATGGATAGTATCAATATAGAAGAAACAGCCCAACTGGTGATAGAGGAAAATGAAAGAAAAATTAATGAAGCTAACAATTTGTTAAGAAATCTGTTGAAAAACTGCAATGATGAGCATGAATTAACAAAATCGACTTTAATGTATACCCAAAAGTCATTGAAAGATCTTTCATTTTCACTGGAAAATACACAAAACGCGCTCACGCTGGCCAATGAAAGTGTGAATAGTTCCACCAGGCTTTTATCCGGCTACAGATCGCCCAGGATCTGGCAGAGTGTCCTTATCGCACTGGCCGGTATAGGCGTTGGGGTTGTATTGACACAGTGAATTTGCCATTGCGTCACGAAGTCTTCACATATTTCTATGTAATGCTTAATGGCCGAAAGCCAATAATTTATTTATTGGAATTAGCTGAAACCAAAACTTTAAAACTGTCTATGGATTTGTCAATAACCTGCTTTGAGGATTTTGCCAGCCCGGAATAGACTTAAATTTTCATTTTTCACCGTTTACGCCAGAGAATTTCTTCTGGTGTAGGCTTTAAATTTTTAAAATACAAATAAGTCTAGCAATTGATTATGAATGTAAAAAATAATAAAGTGCTGTTAATCTTCGGCAAGCCAACAATCGTCGAAGGCATTTTATGCTTGCTGAAACACCGGGATTTCAAAATGATGGAAATAGGGCGGTCTCCGGAAAATGTTTGTAACTATCTTCAGGAACATAACTTTGATCCTGTCATCATCAATATCCAGGACAAAGCGCAAAAGTTGGATGAGAGCCCCGCTTTGTTTATCGGAACAGGTTCCAAACATAGCTCCCAAAATAGGAGTGAACTGGAATGTTTGGATCTTTATCTTAACCAAAACCCCGCTTCTAAGGAAAAGGACGTTTGTGCACTGTTTAAAGAAACGATTTTTGTTAAAAATGACTGTACCTATGAAAAGGTAAAGCTTTCGGAAATATTATGGGTGGAAGCTCACGGAGCTTATTGCCAACTGAACACAACCAAAAAAGCATTGCTGTTATGCATTAATCTGAGCGCTTTTCAAAAACGGGTCGAGATTCCTTATCTGGTACGAGTACACCGGTCATATATCATCAATTTACACAAAATCGATGCTTTTGAAACGAACCACATACATATCGACGGGAAACTGATCCCCTTAGGCTCCAAGTATAAAAACTGTTTTGAAAAAGTCTTTCCATACCTAGGAAAAGCAGGCATAATTATCTGATACACAAACCTAATCAGCGCATAGTTCAACGTGTTTGTGAAGAAAAGATAGTCTTTCGTAAAGTTTGTCGAGGTATTGGCAAAGATCGGGTTTTTATAAAAAAGCAATACGCTAAATTCAGCGCAAATTTGATAAAGCGACAATAAAAAAGTGCCGTTTATGATCGATAAAACGCTGAAATTTTTAGCAGATCAAATCAATAGCTACATCAAACGAAAGACCGGATCAGCAACATTCGGTCAGGTGGTTTTAAAGCCAGTTGTTAACCAGGATGGCCATCTTGAATTAGATAATAATTCGCTGGGCATGAGCCTGATAAATTTCGACGAGGAATACACCCTTAAACAGCCGATCAATTACAAAAGAACGGATGACAACAAAGTTTTTATGACCAACCCAGCCATTCACCTTAACCTGATAGTGATGGTAGTGGCGCACTTTTCGAGTTACGAAGAAGCGCTCAAATTTATCTCGATGGTTATTATGTATTTTCAAAACAATCCGGTTTTTGACAAGGAAAGACAACCTCAGTTCGACCTTCCCGGAATCGAAGAACTACGTGTAAAGCTGCAACCCATATCGTTGGAAAACATTAACCAAATCTGGATGGCGTTGGGCGCGAAACATATGCCATCAGTGTCCTTCAAGGTAAGCATTGCCGTTTTGAACGAAGAAGAAGAGACTGAGCTGCCTGCTGTCAAATCGATGGAACCGCAAATGGAAAAACTATGAAAAGCATCTATCAAAGGTTTTTTGGTTTGAAAGTTTTTCATGAATACTACACCGACCAATTGAGCCATGATTTTGAATTCAGGCCTACCAGGGCGTGTGAAAGGATTATTGGAGGACACAGGCTGATGTTTTTCCGGACACAACAAGGATTTCATATGGCTTATCCCACACAAAACGATACCCACTTGATCCCTATCCACAGATCGACACATTTTTCCTTTACGATGAGGCTGAAAAATACCGATTTGTTCAATTTTACTGCCATCCCGCAGCGGGCCGGATTTGTCCATTATTTTTCCAATAAAGAAATCGGTGATTTGAAAAAATCGTCCATACATGATGGTTTAACCCCTCCGGATTCAAAACAGTTATACCACTACTACGCTGACAAAAATGACATTGCCGGAAAATACCTTGAAAAGGAACAGTTGGCTTACGACAGAAATGCATTCGGATATGTCAGTATCTACCAGGAGGCATTGAAAAATGGACGACATGCCATTGCCTTTCAAACCAGGTCGAAGGTTTGGAGGTATTGTGTAATCCTGCCCGGGGCTGGCGACCGATCGGAATATGCCATCCAAAAAGGAGAAGATTTGAAAAAAGGTAACGGCAACAGATACGCGTCGCTGTCTGTCTCTTTCGAAAAAAAGGAACAAAAGCCCTGGAATGAAGGCAGACAGATGCTGCTGTTTGAGTCAGTGGAGACCGACAAGGCAGGCCAGGTACAGGGGCAAATGTCCGTGCCTTATTATGAAGAGGGATTCAAAAACCTGCAATTGATCAAAAGAAATAATGATAAGGGGACATCCGTGGATGTGAATACATTGATTAACCATCTGCCCAACCCCTCTGTAAAAAGTTTAAATCCGGAAATTTTCATCTATTTATAAACTATAATTATGGCAGTAACATTCAATTCACCAGGTGTTTATGTCCAGGAAATCCAGAAACTACCTGCTTCTGTAGCACAGGTAGCAACGGCAATTCCGGCGTTTATCGGATATACTGAAAAAACACCGACCCACGCATCAGAACCGGAAGCCGATCCCGGTCAACCTGTAAAATCCGTAAGGATTAATTCCTTACTGGATTTTGAAACAGTATTCGGCGGGCCACCTGCAGAAGATATTTTGATCACAGTAGACAAGGAGCATGCGGTTACCGGGGCTAAAATTGAAAAAATGAGTCCGTTTAAACTTTATTACGCGCTGAAGATGTTTTATGCCAATGGTGGAGGTGCTTGTCATATCCTATCCGTAGGTATCTACAATTCCGGGAATGAGGTAAAAAAAGATGACCTGATGAAAGGCCTGGATGCGCTGGAGGCTGAAGATGAGCCCACTTTGATTGTGTTGCCCGAAGCTGTTTATCTGAACAAAGAGGCAGATATCTATGAATTATACAAAAAAGCCTTGGAGCAATGCAACAAATTGCAAGACCGGTTTGCTGTTTTAGATACTATCAATGACAAAATGGAAGCCATTGAGGAATTAAGAAACGGAATAGGTGTAAGGAACCTGAAATATGGCGCCGCTTATTATCCCTGGATCAAAACCAACCTGAACTACCACCACACGAACAGCAAAATCAGGTTTGAGGCACCTAAAGACGCCGATAAAGTGTTGACAGGCACTTTAGAAGAATTATTGAAGAAGAACAAACCCAAGGAAACCACCGGCAGAACTTCCTCCAAAACGAAAGAGCATGATGAAGCTAAGATGACACCGGCCCGGGCGCTCACCAGTGCTTTCCTCAAAAATATTCGGGAAGAAATAGATCAGCTCAAAGTAACGCTCCCTCCAAGCAGCGCCATCGCCGGCGTTTATGCAACAGTAGACCGCGAAAGGGGCGTTTGGAAGGCACCGGCAAATACTAGCTTGAATGCTGTGAACGGCCCGACGGTAAAAGTTACCAGCGACATGCAGGAAAGCATGAATGTAGATCCTGACACAGGAAAATCTGTGAATGCTATCCGTTCGTTTTTTGGCAAAGGCACCTTGGTTTGGGGCGCCCGTACCCTGGCAGGTAACGACAATGAATGGCGGTATATCAACGTGCGCAGGTTCTATAACATGGTAGAAGACTCCGTCAAAAAATCCATTAGCTGGGTAGTGTTCGAACCCAACCAGCCCAACACATGGGTTAGGGTGAGGGCGATGATTGAGAACTATTTAACGGGTCTGTGGAGACAGGGTGCCCTGGTAGGCGCTAATACACAGCAGGCATTTTATGTTAGCGTCGGTTTGGGTACCACTATGACAAGCCAAGACATTCTTGAAGGAAGGATGAATGTAGAGATCGGCTTAGCTACTTCCCGGCCTGCCGAGTTTGTCATTCTCAAGTTTTCCCACAAGTTACAAGAGGCTTAAAACCAATTCATCAATAAATAAGATAACAAAATGGCAGAATATCCAATAACCAAGTTTCACTTTATGGTAGCATGGGGTGGAAAAAATATAGGCTTCACAGAGGTATCCGGCCTGGCCGTAGAGCAGGAAATGATCGAATACCGGCACGGGGCCAGCACCGAGTATACAAAAGTGAAAATGCCTGGAATGAAAAAATATGGCAACATTACCCTGAAAAGAGGCACCTTCAAGGATGATAACGAATTTTTTGAATGGTGGAACGCCGCTGAGCTCAATGATATAGAACGGAGAGACATTACCATCAGCCTGCTCAATGGCAAGCATCAGGCCATGGTAACCTGGAGTGTGAAAAATGCCTGGCCGCTGAAAGTGGATCCGGGAGATTTGAAAGCTGATGGCAATGAGGTGGCCATAGAAACCATTGAACTTGCTCACGAAGGAATCACCATCCAACATGTCTGATCTGAACCTGCCCAACCTGTTTTTGTTACCTACGGGATTTCATTTCTCGGTGGTTATCGTGGTGAAGGGTATTCCCTTTCCGGATCTCCATTTTCAGGAGGTCTCAGGCTTAAATGTGGATATTGCTACGAAGGAATTTGTCGAAGGTGGGGAAAACAGGTATAAACATCAATTGCCTCAGTTGCCTAATTATTCAAATCTGGTGCTGAAGCGGGGGTTGGTGACGGGTTCTTTTTTGATCAGGTGGTGCACAAATGCTATTGAAAATTATGATTTTGATCCGGCATTTATCATGATCAGCCTGCTGAATGGCAAACATATTCCAACGATCACCTGGAGCATCACCGATGCCTATCCTGTCAAATGGAATACGGCTGGCTTTAATGCAGAGAAAAGCGAACTGGCTATTGAAACGATCGAACTGGCCTACAAATATTTTACAGTATACAGATTATAAACATGTCGGTAGAAATCAAAGAAATGGTCATCCAAACCCATATCATGGACCACCATGAGCAGGTGGTTTCACAGGAAGAAATCGACCAAATCGTTGAAGAATGTATCGCGAAGGTACTGGAGGTTTTGAGACAAAAAAATGAATGGTAATGATTGGCACTAACCTGGGGAGGCTGGAAAAGCTAAGAATTGAAGCTTTCATGGATCAGGAGTTCAGGGAAAAGAAAAATGAATTTGTGATTACTTTTAACCCTGAAACTTTTTCCAAGTCTTATGAAGTAATGTCATCGCCCAGAAAGGGCAGGGGTAAATCGGGCCACAAACTCGATTTTGCCGGTATGAAACCCCAGGCACTCAGCTTTGAATTTATGATCGATGGGTCGGGAGCTTTGGGGGAAAAGGTAGCTGTGGACAAGGAAATTTCCATGTTTATTGAAACAGTATACAAATATGAAGGAGAAGTGCACCAACCCAAGTGGCTGAAATTGAGTTGGGGGACCGAGTTGTTCAAATGTGTGGTTCAAAAGGTCGACATCAACTATGCGATGTTCAGGCCTGATGGTTCACCACTTCGTGCTACGATTAAGGCGACATTTCTGGAAAACATCTCTGACAAATTCCGGGCAGCCAGGGACAAAACTTCTTCACCCGACCTGACCCACCAGCGGGTAATCGGGGAAGGGGAAAACCTGGTAAGCATGACCTATCGGATTTATGAGTCCATACAACCTTTAATTCTGGTGGCCCGGACCAACGACCTGGATAGTTTGCGTGGTCTGGAACCTGGCATGAAACTTCTTTTCCCACCCATAGAATAACCGATGACAAAACCGTTAGACCATACGAAGTCGGCCACTATTACGGTCTTTTGTAATGATAAGGAGATTAATTACAACATCCACTCCATAGAAGTGGACAAGGCCGTCAACCGTCTTGCAGCGGCCCGGATCATTTTGAGCGATACCAAAGTCAGTGAGACCGACGATTTTATTCCAGGGGCAAAAATCAAAATAGAAGCAGGCTATGGAGTTCAGAATAGCGTGATCTTTGAAGGGCTGGTGGTGAAATGTGTTCTGAAAAACTTACAAAGAGGTGCGCCATCGCTGATAGCAGATTGCCGGGATGCAGCCTACCGAATGACCCTGGAGTCTAAAAATGCCATATTCTACAATCAGACCGACAGTGATCTGATTAGTCGATTGGCGAAAGATTACGATCTGGGCGTGCGGGCCTCAGAAACCGAATTAGCACACAAAGTGCTGGTACAATATCAGGTGAGTGACTGGGAATTTGCCTTGAACAGGGCCATGTGTAGTGGTAAATACCTTTATACGGATGATGGGACACTGGTGGTGGCCTCACCGGATACCCGTGCAAAAGAAAAGTTGACCTTGCGGCCTGATCACAATATGATTGAATTTGAAGCAGTACTGGAAAGCCGGTATCAACTTCCTCAGTCCTCTGGCACCTTTTGGGATCCGGGAGAGCAACAGTTGGTGGAGGCCCGGGCGCAGGTCCCCGCAACCGCGCAACCGGGAGAAGATCAAAAAGGAGAGGATCAAAAAAGGGAAAAAGATGAAGGTGGAAACATCACATCCATGAAATTAGCTGCGCTTGGCAAGCAGCATGGTGAGGTCATGCGATTATCGGGTAATTACCCGTCAGCCGAGCTTAAAGCGATAACTACCGCCCGGATGCTTCAAAGCCATTTATCCAAAATTCGCGGAAGGATCAGGCACCAGGGCACCTTTCAGGTCAAACCGGGTGATATGGTTAAACTGGAGAAAATCAGTAAGCGCTTTGATGGAAAGGCCTTTGTATCCGGCATCAGGCATACCATCGACCAAAGTAATTGGGAAACGGATATTCAGATCGGTATGTCAGAAGAGTGGATCAGCCAGATCAGACCATCTAACACATCCAACCAGGGTTATCGGTTAATCCCCCCCATTGAAGGGTTGCATATCGGTGTGGTAACCGGACTGACCGGCGATCCCTTGGCTGAGCAAAGAATTCAGGTCCGGGTGCCAGTGCTCGATGGAGAAAAAGAGGGCATATGGGCAAGGCTGGCCGTGGAATATGCGGGTAGTGAACGAGGTATGGTCTTCCGGCCGGAAATAGGCGATGAGGTGATACTGGGTTTCTTGCAGGGCGATCCGAGGCAGGCAATTATTCTTGGAGGGTTACATAGCAGCAAGCGTACGGCTCCTATTTCGGATGCCAATGGGCAAAATGAGCAAAAAGGCATTATCACGAGGGCGGGGATGAAAATACTCTTTGACGAGCAGCGCAAAAGTGTGAATATCGAGTCGCCCGGCGGCAAATCGATGGCTATTAATGACCTGGAAGGCAAGGTGATTATCAAAGATGAAAACAACAATCAACTGATTATGGCCAAAGAAGGTATGAAGCTCAACGCCACAGGTAATCTGGATATCAATTGCGCGGGTAGTTTGAGCATTAAAGCTCCGAGTGTTCAGATTACAGGTGCCGACTTCAATTGTCAGGCCTCAAACGTCATGATGAACGGTAATGCCTCCGTGGCGCTTACGGGAGGTTCGGTAACCATAATACCACCGCCCAATTAAAAATGTAAATCTGCTTGAATCAGCCCGGCTATTGCCGGGAAACAGGCATGGCAAATTATTTGAAAATGGAAAAAGATAAATCGTTTTTAGGCAGGGGGTGGTCATTCCCCCCGACATTTGACAAGGAAATCAGGGGCGTTGTCATGACCAGTAACGAAGAGGACATTGAAAAAAGCTTGGAAATTTTATTAAACACCCATATTGGCGAGCGCTATTTGCAGCCCGGATTCGGATGCGCTTTGGGTAACTTTGCTTTTGAGGCACTCAATGCCTCTGAAGCCTATATCAAAGATTTGATCAATGATGCGATCATCTTTCATGAACCCCGCATCGAACTCGATGATATTTTCATAACGGCTAAACCCGGGCAGGGCCTGATGGAAATATCCCTTGAGTACACCGTAGTGTCCACAAACACCAGGTACAACTATGTTTATCCGTTTTACATTAATGAAGGAACCAACATTACGCTATGAGTTCAGGTTATAACAAACAGGTGCCAATCAACCGGACCGGCACCAACCGGCACAACCGGCCATTGACTTTCCTGGATCCTGGTTTGGTGAAAATCGACGATCGCAAGCCAGCCGATTTCCTCGACCTGGCGAGAAAGATAGCCCAAGGCATTCGCTTCGATGATCCTAACAATAAAGCAGAAGATCAGACCTGGAAAGATTTCTTTTCAGGTGAATTGGGAAAAGGTCAGGCACACCAGCCGCATTACGCTTTGTTTCTGGCTTTTTTGGAATTGTTCCAATTGAGCATAGACAACCTTAATACATTTACCAAACGGCACCTTGACTTCTTTTACCAAAAAGTGCTGCGGTTTGATAAAGAACCTGAAATAGCTGACAAGGTACATGTGGTGTTAGGATTGGCAAAAAACATTGAAAAACACAATTTGCTGAAAGGTACGCGGTTCTATGCGGGCCAGGATGCCACAGGCCGGGCGCTGGAATATGAATTGTTGCACGATACTGTTTTTAACCAGGCCAAATTGGTAGCCCTCAAGCAACTTTACCTTCAAAGTGATACCGGGAGCTTTCGCAAATCGAACACTAACCGTAGCGAAACTGTGCAACTCGAAGTAGTAAAAAGGTTCAGTGGGAAAACCGTGAGTGATAACGCCAGCGAAGATTTGACACAGAAGACCCCCTGGAATCCTTTTGGCCACCCCGGTCTGCCTGCGGTGGAAATTGGCTGGGCCATCTCATCGCCTATGCTGATCTTAAAAGAAGGTGTACGTACTATTGACTTTACCATCATTGGCGATTACACCGGTGAAGATGCCCTGTTAACAGATTTCTCATTGTCGGCAGATAGTTTTAAACTGGCATTCAGCACCGAAAATGGCTGGCTGGAGGCTGACATTGACCCCGATAAAGTTGCGGTCAATGGCGGCATGGGAAATCAGGATATCGAACTTGGCTTTCGTTGCACGATTCCGCTTACTGCGCCAGCCATCTGCGTGTTTGAGGAGGCGGAATTTTCCAGCCCATGGCCCATGGTAAAATTCATTCTAAACCAGGATCAACCGGATTTTCCGTACACGGTGCTAAAGCAGATCAGGTTAAAATCCGTAAGCCTGAAATTGAAGGTGGAGGGCATTAGAGAACTGGTCTTGCATAACGACCAGGCAGCCCTTGCGCCCAATCGACCTTTCACGCCTTTCGGAAGGGAGGCTTTTAAAGGCGCCAACTTTTATATCGGCAACGCTGAGGTCTTTCAAAAGCCACTTGAAAAACTGTCCATAGATTTGGATTGGCATAACCTGCCCGCCTCCGATTTGAATGCCCATTACAGGCAATATCCGGAAATCTTCAGAGAAGATTCTCCGGCGGCAGAGGAGGGCAACGGGCAGTTCACCACTGCCATCCACCTGTTGCATGAAGGTATCTGGAAACCACTTACCCCCATTGGGGAGGGCGTTGGCCTCTTCAACACCGATGCCACCACGACTAGAAAAACCATCATCACGCATTCACCCGTTAAAAACGAAATTAATCATAAAACAGCCACGATCGAAACCAGTCATCTGAAGCAAAAAAGGGACATTGATCTGCAAAAAATAGAAGACTTCAATATTACTTCCCAAAACGGGTTCATCAAACTTGTTTTGAATGGCAGCGACTTTGGACACAAAACATTCCCGAGGTTACAAAGTGCCGCCATGTCAAAAAACAATCAAGAAGGTGGCGAGTTATCCACACTGCCCCATGAACCTTATACACCGACTCTTGCCGGCATCCGTTTAGGGTATGAATCGGAACACGTGATATACACCAGTGAGACCATCGACCAAATTCTGCATATCCACCCTTTCGGATGGACCCCCTACAAGTATTTCAGCAACAGTTTCTACCTGCTGCCTCAGTACAAAGGAGAAGGCATGCTGTACCTCGGATTAAAAGATGTGAAGGTGCCTCAGGCGTTGAGCATTCTTTTCCAAATTGTTGAAGGTAGCGCTTACCCGAATGTGCCTTTGCCAGAGATCGAATGGTCTTATCTTTATGGTAATGAATGGGTACCTTTCAAAGATACTGAGATTTTAAATGATTCGACCAACCGGTTCAACCGGTCGGGAGTGGTGACTTTGAGGCTACCTGACATAATGCCTGAAACCACTGGAATCTTTCCACCTGCCTTATACTGGATTCAAGCTAAAACGTTAGCCCACGCGAACGGAGCCTGTGAGATACTGGATATTCGCACCCAGGCAGCTACGCTGGTCTTTACCAATACCGGTAATGTTTCAGGCCCCCGTGCCCATCGCCTGCCTGCCCATCGCATCACAGGAATGACTCAAGCCGATGTGCAGGTCAAATCTGTCAACCAACCCTATCCTTCATTTGATGGCAAGCAACGGGAGGAAGACAAGCACTTTTACCTGAGGGTTTGCGAACGGTTAAGGCACAAAGAACGGGCGGTTACTTTGTGGGATTATGAGCGGTTGGTATTAGAAGCCTTTCCCGAACTCTACGAGGCGAAATGTTTTAAACACAGCAACCTGGAAGCAGCCTATGCGCCGGGTAGCATCCTGATGGTGGTCATCGCCGATATTCGCAGCCATACCCGGCGTCACCCTTTCAAGCCCACTACCAGTTTGGACGTGCTGGACCGCGTGAAGCGCTATCTTAAGGAGCTATGCCCGCCTTATGTGGACATCGCGGTGAAGAATCCCGTGTTCGAAGAGATCCGGGTAAGCTTCCTGGTAAGGTTCAGGGAGAAAGCCAACTCCGGGTATTATCAGCAAAAACTCAATAAGGACATCCAGCGCTATCTTTCGCCCTGGGCATTTGCAGAAGACAAAGCCATTGTTTTTGGAGGCACCATCTACAAATCCTCCCTGTTGAACTTTGTTGTACAACAACCTTATGTGGACTTTGTCACTTATTTTGCCATGAACCATGCCGATGCCCAAGGCAACCTCAGGCTCAATGTAGAAGAAGCTGCCACTACCACACCGGTATCGGTGCTTGTATCGGCTCAATCACATGACATTAGAGTAGCGCCGGATCAAGCGACGGTTTGTGGCGATGGCATCGGTTCTATGATTATTGGAAAAACCTTCATGCACATCGAGTAAATATGGGGTACGGCAAGAGATTATGGAAACAGATGACCGGGCTTAAACAGACAAACTACTACAAACAGGGCAAGCAATATGATTTTTGGAACAGTATTCACATAAATTAAACATAATAGCATGGCTAGAAAATCAAGAGTTACACTCAAAGAATATTTCGGATCAGGTAAAACACCTACTGCGCGAAATTTTGCCGACATCATGGATTCCCATCTTAACATTGTCGATGACGAGATCTATGTTAAGGTTATCGAGGATGAATCCGGGCAGGAAAAGTACGTGGGTATAGGCACCCCTAATCCCAAAGAAAAGCTGGAAGTAACGGGTAATATTAAAGCGGAAGCATTTAAAGGCAAGGTAGATTGGAACAACATTATTAATATGCCTGACGAGCTGATCCCCTCAGGGGTAATCTTAATGTGGAGCGGTGATTTAAAGCTGTTCGATGAAACCGGTAAAGGGAAAGAAGATAAACGAATGAAGCAATGGGCGCTTTGCAATGGCAACAATGGCACACCTGATTTAAGGGGGAGGTTTGTGGTAGGTTATGACCCTGGCAAGGCTAAAAAACCCGTAAGTGCTGAGAACAAACAAGAAAACTATGGAACCTTGGGCAACACAGGGGGAAGCAATACCCATCGACTCACTAAAGCTGAATTACCCAGACACCATCATGCTGCCCGTAGCATGAAAAATAATGGGGCATCCATTCAAATAGGAAGCAGCGGAGCACATAGGCATTCGTATGAAAAGAACAAACGAACCAAAAGAAGAGGAGATGGGATAAGGATGATGCGCACTGCTCATACGGATGTGCGATCTGTCAACAGTGGGTCGTCTTCCCATACTCACGGTAACCGTGATTTTTCGGGAAATGTAGGTAACGGAGCCGCGGATGGCCTGGGCGATCAACACCATGAAAACCGTCCGCCCTACCTTGTTTTGGCATACATTATGAAATTGCCTTCATAGTGAGACTGCTCATACACTGGTAGAGCCAGAGGCCTGCTACACCGAATGATTACACGCTTTTATTAAACGTTATCATGTCTGAGAAAGAAAAACCTATCGGTACATCGATCAACCCAAACACGCTGGATTTTAACTACCTGAGGCAGCAAGGTATCCAACACCTGGAACGTTTGGCCGGCCAGTTATGGACCGATTACAATACACACGATCCCGGTATCACCATCCTGGAATATCTTTGTTTCAGCCTGGTTGACCTCAACTACCGGACGACCCTTCCGGTTGAAGATGTCACTATCGATCCTCTCGGTAAGTTACCATCGCCTGGCGAGGCGCTGCATTGTAACCCTGTCACCGAAAGTGACCTGCGCAAACTGGTGTTGGATATTGAAGAAGTCAAAAATGTATTGGTAGTTCCCGCAAACAGCGTAGCCCCCCATATTTATATAAACCGTAAGCGGAATACGCTAACTCACACCCCCCCACACCATGAAGACAGTGAGCAAGACAGGTTATCCATCCGTGGACGCTACAAAGTCTTACTTGAAATGGAAAGTGATAAGGAATTGGGGGATCTCAATGACAATAAAATGACCAGGAAGATCCGGGAAAACCTGACAATAGAAGTTGAATTTCCGCATTGGGACAACGCTGCTGTAGATTGGACAGACGGCCAAAGCATCCTGACCCACATCGATGCAGCGACTATTTACCTGGAAGAGGCTGCTAAAACACACAAAACATGGGAAGAAATCCCCGCATTGTACCGTGATTCGATTTTAACGGAAAAGGAGAATGGGCTGACGATGGTGGCCGCTTATCAGGAAAAAGTCATAAAATGCCACAAAATCAGGAGAAAGGTAGCTGAGAAGCTGCATGCCTGCAGAAGTCTTTGTGAAGACTTCGCAGCGATCGAAGCCGTCCGGATTGAAGAAATCGGACTGTCAGTCGACATAGAGGTTAGCGGTGAGACGAATATGCAGGCTTTGCTGGGAGAGATCTTCTATCAGGTCGACCGTTTTCTTTCACCACCGGTGGTATTTCACAAAGCCCTTGATTTGCTTGAGCAAGGCATGCCCATTGACCGGATATTCCAGGGCCCTTTTTTAAAACATGGGGTTTTACTTGACCGGGATTTGCCTGTCCACCGTGAAGCGATCTATATTTCGGACATCATACACATCATTATGGAATGCGAAGGGGTGAAGGCGGTTAAGCGCCTTGTCATGGCCAACTATCGCCATGGAGCCCTGGTAACTGGTGGAAACCGTTGGTGTGTGCGGCTCAACGTTGACGAGCACTACATCCCCAGGCTCTCCCGGGACAAATGCCGTGTGACTTTCTACAAAAATGGCTTTCCTTTTACCATACCACTGGAAAGCATCGGGTCGACCTACCTGGCACGCCGGGCTGCCCATCGTAAGTGGGCACATTCCACAGAGGAAGCCACGACTATTCCCTACCCTGAAGGCCGGAAGAGATCACTGTCAGCTTATGCCACCCTGCAAAACGATTTCCCGTTAAACTACGGCATTGGCTATGAAGGACTGCCATCCGGTGCTACCACGCTGCGCAAGGCCCAGGCCAATCAGTTGAAAGCGTATCTGATTTTTTTCGAACAACTGATGGCTAACTTTCTCAGCCAACTGGAACATGTGAAGGAACTGTTGCGCATGGGTGAGGGCAGTGGAAAAAGCCTTTTCTATCAATTACTCGATCAGGTGCCAGGTATGGCAGACCTCTACGATAAAGACGATATAGAGGGACAGATGCAAGAAGACTCCCGGGTGTATTACAGGAGAAAAAACCGTTTTGTCAATCACTTGCTGGCCCGGCTGGGTCTGGAGGTAGAGGATCATGTCATGTTAACCAGCGGCATGCACGGAGACAAGAATGAAGAAGATAAGCTCAAAGATAAATTCCACATCCTGGGACAGGGGTCTTCGATGAATGCCAACCGGGCCACTGCTTATAATTATACAGATAATAAGGCAGTTTGGGATACTGAAAATGTGTCTGGTTATAAAAAGCGTTTGTGCGCTTTTCTGGGTATAGCGCACTGTAAGCGAAGGAGTCTTGCCAACTTAAGCAAAGAACAGAAGCATGAAGGCTTCCATCTGCTGGAGCATATATTGCTGGTGCCACGGCACCGGTTGGGGCGACAGAATCAACCTTTACCTTTATTATTCCCTGAGGTATTTACAGATGGGAAGTGTCCGGACATTCCCTGGGAGGAAGACCCTTATTCGGCAATTGTCACGTTGGTTCTGCCCGACTGGATTGGACGCTTTACCAAACAGCCATTTCGCAGTTATTTTGAACGGGCCGCCCAGCTAGAAAGCCCCGCCCACATCAGTGTTCGTTTCTTCTGGTTAGACACGAGCAGAATGGCCATTTTTGAAGCAGCCTATGAAGCCTGGGTCCGGGCACTGGCAGATCCGGCTGCGAGCCCGGAGCAGCTTGGTGATACACGCAATACCCTGATCGATGTTTTGAACACGATGTACCGGCAGCAAACTGTGGCCACACCTGTAAACCCCATTGAGGACGCAGATCGGTACGCCCACCTCGGAGTCCATCCGGACTGGGAGGTGCCTGCGCTGGACATCGATGATCATTGCTGGATTATCTATAAAGACAATACGATCCTTCAAAATGGTTATGCAGGCCATTGCAACATGGCCAGTGTTGGAGAAGGTACCGTGGCATTATATCATCAGCCCTTGGATAAACAGTCGGAAGTCCTGGAGATGATGCTAACCGCGGATAACCATCTGTACAGTGAAGCGGGCCTGGTATTTTTGTGGGTTTCCCGTGAGGACTATTGGTTGCTGTTCTATCGAAACTTTCACCGTACCGTGGTGGTAGCTCATGTGATAAAAGGCAAAGCGCAAATCGTTATAGAAAACCCCATTGCAGACCTTAAGGGGAAGTCCATTGGTTTTAGATTGGACAAAGACAGGGGCAGAATCCGGCTTAGCCAAAGCAGCCCGAATACATTGGGTAGTGAATTTTTGCTGAATATTCGCGAAGATAGCATTGTCAATACCCGGTTTGGCCTGTACACGCGCTACAGCAACCATACAAGGTTCATGCGTATGCGGCTAATCGACCATGAAGAAAACCTGATCATACCTTTGAAGGATACCGGTGGTTTGACAGCTAATACCCAACCCGGGCAACCTAAAAACGAAAAGTAAAAGTGATGATTTCAACTGATCACATCATCGGAAGATTGATTATAAAACCCTCGTTTTCCTCACTATCACTGGGATTGGAAACGCCAAAAAAATTGTATGACCTCGGTCGCGAGGTGGTACCCTCCGTAGTAGACCGTATTTGTGCAGGTTATGATTTAATGCATCGTAAAGTCGTCCTGGAGAGGGTCATGATTGACCTGGGACCAATTCCTATCGAGGAGTTACCTGACACTTTTCAGGAAAAACTGACCGAGGCTTTGCTGCAGGAATTTGAGGCGCAAATAGGCACACTCCCCGCCGTCACCGGGAATGCAGCAACCGTTCCCGCCGGACAAAACCCATCCTCGGAGGCTACTGACGGCCCTGTTTCCACAAACGTGAGCTATTACGAGTTGCCTCCGGATGCTTTCGGGATCATCCGGTTTTTTTTACAAACCGGCGCGCTCCCTGCATCGGTCAGACAGTCTGTCCGGATCACAACATTGGTGGATGAATTGCTTGACAACCATTTGAAGGAATTTACACAACTTGTTCAACCATTGGTACGAAAGCGAAAACCCCGTAAAAGGTTGGCTCATCACCTTTCCCGTTTTCAACTGGCTCGACTCGTATCGCATTGCTCAGGCCCGGAAATGGCCCGTATGGTGGAGGTTTTATTGATCATCCCCAGGCTGCTCGGTTCGGGAGGCAGGCATATAGCTGATGACACTGTGGTGGGAGAGGTGGTATTAGCGCAACTGTTTGCCACCGATACCAGCCCGAACCCCTCCATAGCCGTATGGAATACCCTGGATACATTGGCAAAACGATGGGAAATACCGGTTGATGAGCTTTTGGAAGTGGTAAAGAAAGCAGTGACCCCCAGTGAATCGGATAAGCTGGTGCGTGCGATGAATCCGGAGGGACAAAAAACAAACATTATTACCCCCCCGGCTAAATACAACAGCCGGGCAGCATCTTCTGTCCCGGCTCAGATAGAGGATGAACCCTCCCGGTATGAAGATTTTTTGGAAGGTGTCGACCCTGTTGAGGCCCACGCCTCATTACCCGAATCAATACTTGTCCAAAACGCTGGCATTCTTTTGACCTGGCCATTTTTGGAAGGATTTTTTAAAAAATTAGCACTTACCGTAAACGGCAGTTTTCAGGATGAGAACGCCAGGATAAAAGCCACTCACCTGCTGCACTACCTGGCTACTGCCCATGATAAGGCAGAAGAATATGAATTGGTGATGTATAAGTTATTGTGCGGCATACCGGCAGACGAGCCTTTACCAATAACAATACACCTTACTGACTATGAAAAAGAATTCTCCGACGGTTTGATCCGGGCATTGATTAAAAACTGGCCTGCCGTGGGTGACACAGATATAACCAGTATCAGGGAAACTTATTTTAAGCGTCCCGGCCATGCATTTGAAAGGGACAATGGCTGGCTGCTGGAAATTGAGTATCAAACCTGGGATATTCTGCTGGATAGCCTGCCATGGGGTATTGGGTTGGTACACCTGCCCTGGATGAAGCAAATGATCCATGTAGCATGGAAAACAAATTGAACCAATCATCATGAGCACAGAAGTAGCCATACCATGCCAAAAAAAACCAAATGACCATACCACAGACAGTTTTGCCGATCTTTTGGCATCAGACCTGGAGTGGTGTGCGGATATCGTTTTGATGCGGTTAAAACTTTATCTCGGGCAGGAATGTGCTTATCAGGACATTACCCATTTACCGCCTGCCTTACCTGAAGGAACATCACCCTATGCGGAATTTTTAAAACAGCACTCTCTCAACTTTGAAGAGCGATTGCTGCTGGTGTTAAGCCTCGTACCTCATTTACGACCACAGCTATTGGACTTTTTTCTTGTAAAAAACACCAGTTATGACAGGGAATTCACTGAATTCGGAGGGGTGCTGGAAGCGCCGCACAAAGGTTTTTTACCAACCGGCGAGACAGCCCTTTTTTTGTTAGCCGGTAAAGACATCCACAAACGACTCGCGTGCGGTTACCTGTTTGGTAAAAACCACTTGTTTGCCACCAAAAATATTTTAAGCCTGGCCCATACCAATACCCGGGCACCTTATTTCAGCGGTCTGCTTCAGCTCAATGAACGCTATCTGGACCGGTTTACCGGCTTACCGAGACCGACTCATCATTATCATGTAGATTTTCCTGCCCATCCGATTTTCACGGGCTTGAACTGGGAAGACCTTGTACTCCCCGCTCACACGAAAGAAGAGGTGATGGAGATCCTGACCTGGATGGAACATGGCGAAACCTTGCTCCATGCGTGGGAATTGAGGACGCGCATCAAACCTGGTTGCCGGGTAATATTTCACGGCCCGCCGGGAACCGGAAAGACACTCACTGCCACATTGCTAGGCAAAACCACCGGCAAGGAAGTGTACCGGATAGACCTGGACAAGATTACCTCTAAGTATATTGGTGAAACAGAGAAAAACCTGGCCAGGGTATTTGATGAAGCCGAAAACAAAGACTGGATCCTGTTTTTCGATGAAGCCGATGCACTTTTTGGCAAACGCACCCAGGTAAACAACGCCAACGACCGGCATGCTAACCAGGAGGTGGCCTACCTGTTACAGCGTATCGAAGACTTCCCGGGCGTGGTGGTGCTCGCCAGCAACCTGCTCGGCAACCTCGATAAGGCTTTTACCCGCCGTTTCCAGGCCATTATTCAATTTCCTATGCCTGGCCCGGAGGAAAGGCGGCTGCTATGGGAAAAAAGTTTTTCCAAACATTGTACACTTAGTGAGGACATTGACCTGGCCCGTGTCGCGGAGGCCTACGCTCTTGCCGGAGGTGCACTCATCAACGTGGTCCGCTACTGCTCCTTAGAAGCGCTAAAACGCCATTCCAGCAAAATCCTGCTGGCAGACCTGGAAAAGGGTATCAGGAGAGAATTGATGAAGGAAGGGAGGACATCGTGAAAGGAAAGCAACAGGCTATGAGCAAATACACAAGCCATTACCTGACAAACCGAAGTTCAGGAACCGTCCGAAATCATAAAAGCCGAAATGACCGGCCACCAACTTACCATTGGGTCGATAACCGCCCCGAAGCTATTGATGCGAAAGCATCACAAACACTGGCCGATAATAGTGCCCGGATGCAGGATTTAATGGCAATGCAAACCATAACAAATAACAGTCCACAGGTCAGTCAAGCAGCCCAGCTACAGCGCATGGCTAATACTTACACTGAACAACAACAGCCAGTCACTCAGACAAAACAGCCGTCATTTACCGAATCACAACCGGCTAACAACCGGCTTTCTGAAAACCTGGTAGCGGGCATTCGGCAGTTATCCGGCCATTCCCTGCACGATGTAGCGCTGAATTTAAATTCTTCGAAACCTGCCGAGCTTAATGCCCACGCTTTTACGCAAGGAAATAGCATTCACGTTGCACCCGGACAGGAAAAACATATTCCTCATGAAGCCTGGCATGTGGTGCAGCAGCGGGAGGGAAGGGTAAGACCTACCCTCCAAATGAAAGGGGTTCATATCAATGATGATGATGTTTTGGAGCAGGAAGCAGATTTAATGGGAGAAAAAGCATCAAAGACCATGCAATCGATGGGCGGCAATGGTCTTCGGGTCCAACCGGAGACACCCTGGCAAACTGCCGGTGATCATGCCACCAGGAACCAACCTGTTATCCAAAGAATACCAGATGAAGATGATTTGCCTGCGAAAAGGTTTCCTAACAAACAACCACAAAACCTGGAAACCGAAAAAACCAATTTTAAACGGCAGAGGCAATTTGATAAAGGTGCCTCTTTTATCGTGAGCTATAAAAACAGAAAAGAGTTTGAGAATAGGTTAAACACTGGCAGGACATTCATTTGGGTGTACACTGTGGACAAAGATCTGATAATCGGTAGTATGCGAACCAATCAACATCCTGTATTAGCCGATGGCCAGGACGTATATTGCGCAGGTGAATGCGTAAAGCCTTCTGTTTCTTCAAAACTGGTTGAACTGGGGATTAATATTGAAGATTCAATAGAAAAAATAGCAACGTTTAAATCTCAACAAAAGAGCGCTGCTAAATCCGACCGTAGCGCATACAATACTATGATCAAAGAATGGAGCGGCTATTTGAAACAAGATAAAAAAAGTTTGAGAAAGGAAAAGAGGCGAAAAGATTTGCCTCGTAAAGAGGCAGAAGATATTATTTTAATTAATTTCTCCAGTGGACACTACACCCCTCATGCTGATAGGGAGAGGTGGGAGGTAGCAGCGTTGGCATGGAAGAAAGCAGGCTACCGGATCGGGAGATTGGAAGGAGGTTTTCTGCCTCCGTTAGAAACCGGGCAACACTTACCTGAAAAGGAGAAACCTGAAAACATACCTGAAACAGCAACCTACGAAAGGCTCATTAATGAGGATGATATGCCAATTAATGAATCCCAACCCCGGAAGGTTCAGGAAAATCCTGGGGAAGAAAGTGTGATGATACGTATACCCGGACGTTTGCCCTTCCCTGAAATTGAAAATTCACCGGCCATGGCGCATGCGGATGACCTTATAAAAGCATTGGGAGGATTCATAGCAGATGACGAAATGCAGGGTATTCTCAGGGATTTTCCGTTACCTGAAATTGAAAATTCACCAGCCATAGCGCATGCGGATAACCTTATGAAAGCATTGACAGGATTCATAGCGGATGACGAAATGCAGCCTATCCCTATGGGTGATGCGGCACGTGGAAAAGAAAATTCACCAGCCATAAAACATGCGGATAAGCTTTTAGAAGATCTAACAAGTTTGATAAAAGAATATGACCGGCAATGAGTAAAGGTAAGTGGCTATTTGTCATAATCACTAAAGCAATCTAAAAATGGAAAATGATAAACTAAAATTATGGCTTGAGTTCGGAAAGTTTTTTCTGGGCACCTTTTTGATCGGATTTATCAGTATGATAGTAAAGCTGGGATTTGAAGACCGGGAACTGGCCATCAAAGAGTCGGAGCAAATCGGCCAATATGTCGAGATAGCCCTTCGCGAAGATGTTGGGGTAAGAAAGAGATTCGCTGAGTATTTTAAAACGGTTTCTATTGCCAGAGAATATCGTCAACGGTGGGAGGCGTATTTCAATATTGTCAACAGGGAATTTATAAGTATACAATATGAAGTGGATGAATTCCAGGCAAAAATCGATTCTTTATCGGTGCTGTTGAAAAGGATGGAGAAAAGTACGGTGAACCTGATGAAAAGAGACTCCCTGCGAGAAGAATTTGAGCATAGGATTGACATCCTGGAAGATGAAAAAGAAAGTTTGGAGGAAGAATTGGAGGTAGAAGTGGATTTCTGGGATCCGGAATCAGAAAGAACTTTTACGGCAGGCATTCACAGCTTAAACCCGGATCAATCGAAGAAGAAATTGATCAGGGGACATCTTCTCGAAAAAGGATATTATCTGGGGGAAGATGATGAACACGATTACAAACAAACCTGGATGGCCCAAAAATCCACGGTCTTTTACTACAGCAAATATACCCGGCCGTATGCTGAGCAACTGGCTACCGAATTATCTCAGCTTACCGGAGAAGAATTTGAAATAGCCAGAGGGGCTGAATTGGGTCTGCCGGAAAATGAGGAAAAAACTACGCTCTTTATTCATTATATCGGCTCTTGAAATTGATTAAAGTCATTGAAAATACCGCCTGTCCAACTAAAAAATGAACAAAAAGAAATTGCATGAATACCTTTATAAGTAAAAGTGGAATACACAATAGCAGCTTCAGGGTGTGTAGCACTGGAAACGGCAAAAAACCATTTATTACCGAACGACAGGTCCATCACCGCCCGGCCACCGGACAGGCAGGTGCGTTGCAAGTGCTTGCCGATACTAACCCCCGGGTGCACCCGTCGAAGGTCATCCAAACCATGGCGGATAATAGCCGGCAGTCCGGGCCGGCGATCCGGCTACAGGCTATGGCTGATGATTATGCTTTGGAACAGCAACCGGTCATTCAGGCCAAACAGGAATCACAGGCAGGTAGTAACAGTCTGTCTGAAGGCTTAATAGCGGGTATTCGGGCGTTATCCGGTCATTCCCTGCACAATGTGGCGTTAAATTTAAACTCTTCCATACCCGCCGGCTTCAACGCCCATGCCCTCACACAGGGGAATAGTATACATGTAGCACCCGGCCAGGAAAAACATATTCCCCATGAAGCCTGGCATGTCGTACAACAGCGGGAGGGGAGGGTGAAGCCTACCATGCAGATGAAGGGGGTCGATATCAATGATGACGCAGCTTTGGAGAAAGAGGCGGATGTGATGGGGGCCAGGGTGGAACAATTTCAGCGTAAAGCCGGAACATCCGGCGATCATCTTGGAAATTTCAATAATACTACAAAAGAGGCACCCTTTCAATTAAGTGGTGATAAGGGTATTTTGCAGAGAAAGTTAGAGGTAGAAGGTCAGGCACGCCAACAGGCAGAGCCGGTCTGGGATCAAATAGTGCATCTTGAACCCATTCGAGTTTTAGATTTCGACCAAAAGCTCCAAGCCTACAAGATTCTCCGCAGATGGATACATGCCCCAATATACGGAATCCGTGAAAATGTCGTTTCAGAAGACAGGAAATACGCGGACTGGCAAGAACTGGCAGCGGGGATTGCCGGAGAGCTTAGGAGTCAATATAATCTGGCACATGAAACAAGTTTGGCAGGTATGGTTCAGAACAGTCAGGAGATTAATGATATAATCGGAGGATTCCTGGATAGAGTAATAAGGTTGCATAGTAATTTTTTTACAGACGAGGCAAGAGCGGGTGCTGATACTTACCGTGGGCACTACAGGATTTACTATGGAACAAGTCGATTGGCATTCGGTTTGAATCGGGGCAAAACAATAAGTCAGGTACTCAGGGATCCTCCCCTGGATCTGAATGCAAGAATTGCTTTTTTATTAGATTATGCGCGTTATGCACGACATTGGGCGACAGGAGATCCTTTTTGGCGTGTAGAATTTCCGGATAATCTAAGAGAAGCTCGGTTGAATCATTGGAATCCTGACGAATCCAAGGAATGGACGAAGCAAGCCAGAAGTAATTTTGTGCCCTTAGGCTCCGGACCTTCCGCGAGTACTGCGCTGGTTATGACACTTGGAAGGTTTTATATAGCAGATCCTCTTGAAATGCAAGCACTGGCATGGGGTGTTTTTTCTTTTTTCAACCAGGGACTCCATTTGAATCACTCAGGTACGCACCGTTTCCATGAAGTGATGTCTGTGGCAAGCTTGTACGGAGTTCCTTATAACCTGTGGATTTATCCCTATACAATTCCGGAGTAACAGATATGAAAATAAATGTCGATCGCATATTTAAACTAAATAATTAGAAATTAAAACCCATGAGTCTCAAAAAATTACAGGAATTATCTGGCATCGCACCCGATGGTTTATTTGGTGAACAAACATTCAAAGCCGGTTCTGCCTATCTTGGCATAACGGAACATACCCATGGCGTACACTTTTTTGCCCAGGTAGGCCATGAAACCGGCAATTTTCGAACTTTTACAGAAAATCTTAATTATTCAGCGCAAGCGCTGCGCAAGACCTTTGGTAAGTACTTCCCTGACGCTGAAACTGCCGAAAAATATGCTCGCCGGCCTGAAATGATCGCTAACCGGGTATATGCCAACCGGATGGGCAACGGTAGCCCGGAATCAGGCGATGGCTGGAGATACCGCGGCCGCGGGGCACTCCAACTTACCGGGAAAGATAATTACAGCGCATTTGCACAGGCTGTTAATGACCCGGAGGTATTGGATAACCCTGCAATTGTCGCTGAAAAATATGCCTTTACCAGTGCAAAATTCTTTTTTGATAAAAACAACCTTTGGCGTATTTGTGAAGAGGGTTTTTCCAGGCAAACGATAGAAAAGTTGACCAGAAGAATAAACGGGGGACTTAATGGCATTGATCACAGAGTAGCGTTGACCCGAAAATTCAGTACTTACAGCCTGTAAAATATTATCGGAATAAATTAAATTCTGAGGGAGAAGATTTAAAAAATCGATTTTGTGATCAGGTAGCATATGCAAATACATGAACAAACCACCCGTTATAAACCGGTAGCAGGCAGTACCGGAAGTCGCAACAACACACTGGCTAACTGGTCGTTTGTGGGTAACCATTCGAAAACCCTCCGGGCAAGTGCGTTACAAAACATGGCAGACCACAGCCCGCAGGCCGAACAAGCAGCCCGACTCCAGGCGATGGCTGATGGTTATGCTGCACAGGAACAATCAGTCATCCATACAAAAACAGAACCGTCAGCATGGTTATCATCCACCAAAAGTTACCCGGATTTACAATCGCCTTCTCCCAGTCAATCATCTGATTTACCGGTAATACAGCGCAAAGTATATATAGATGACGGGGACGAGGTAATAGAAAAAAGACAAAGCACCGATGTCCCTGAAATTAATCGGTGGATTAATGATAGTGCACATAGACATTTTATCGATGATCAGGAAATGCGGAACTATCAACGTGGATATACAATTGATATCGGTACAGTCGGGCCGAAAAAATCCTGGGTGCGGCTTAACCAAAAAAATGGACTTTTGGTAGTTGGAGAAAACCATATAAAGACAACTATGGATGATATGGTAAAAGCCTTAAAAAATAATTCATATACCTCTGAAGCTTATACCTATATGCCCGATGATCGTGTCGGAGAATTTCCCGGACTAGCGCGTGAAAATACAAACAGTCAACATAATGCATTAGAGCTCATTTTCCCAAAACTTGCCCATGGCATGCTATTGACAATACAGCTTTATGATCAGCGGTTCCAGTTTAGCTATGGGAGCAAGGCGTATGATTATTTGAAGGAAGTGGTAAATAATACTTTTTTTCAAGGGTTATTGATGGCAAAAGATGTATATAATCAAGTTGGCCCTAATGCTTCACCGGCAAGGTCAGCCTTGTCGGATGAATGGCATCAGAAACAAGAAATATGGGAACAGACCATGCAATATCTTAGTCATGAAAAAAGTGATTTGACAAAATACAAGAATCGGATAAGGAGTAGCGTTACCCGACACGATATCCTTCGCATGGCTCGTTTATTACTGAATTTTTTACTCGAAGATTCTCAATTACATCCGGAGCCCGGGGCTACTCAAGAGTCGGTAGAACGCCGGGTAACGCATATTAATGAAGATATAGATCGCCGCATTCGCAGGCATGAAACTGCGGAAAATGAAATTATGACCTGGCGGGAGCGCTACATGTTAAAAAAAATAATCGATGCGAGAAACGAAGGTTGCATGTTAGCGGGTATAGGAGAAAAGCACCGTCAAAATCTGGCAGATAAATTGAACGGTGAGGGAATTAAACATATTTATATGGAAGAGTTATTAACAAATGCCACACAGGAGAATAAAAGGACAGCAGCGAAGGCTAAAAAAGAGAAAAGAACCGGATAGCAACTATTTAAATGTATCTAAGACCCAAGCTATGAAATGTTTTTATCGTAAGGTTAGATATCCAGGGAAATTTATTTTTGAACTGCCACCTGAAATTGTCTCGTTGCTTTTTTGAAAGTGAAGTATCTTCGAGAATTCCGGCGTAATTCCCTTTAGGCCCATCAGCTTCCAAAATCAGTCTGTCGATCATTTCATTCGCAGCATCTTTGGTGAAAGTAACTGCCAGAATTTTACCTGGCTTAACATGCTTTTCAAAAACGAGATAAATTATCTTTTTAAAAATGGTGGAGGTCTTACCGGCTCCGGCCAGCACTAACACCCTTTTATCGTCTGTTAAAACAGCTTCCTGCTGTCTCTCACTGAGTCCATCGAGTATTCTATTGGTGGGGGGCATTGAATAAATCGCGGTTTGTAACCTTGAGATCTTTAAAGGTCGATAAAAAAGGGGAATTAACTAAAAATACCTGTCAAAGGTTTTCGAGAATTTGCCGACAATGGATTTTGATTATGCCAATACTTTTAAGGGGTTTAACCCGAAGACCTGATAAGCTTTCTATCATAAGTACCGCAAACCAGCGGAATTCAGAAATTTATCTATCTTTGGCTACGGGCCAAAAGACCCTATATATCATTGCTGAGTGCCATGGTGCAGGCAAAACACAGCTTCATTCGGGAAACTATAAAAATCGATGATTGTAAAGTACGTGAGTTCATAAACAAGATGTCAAAAATATACACAAAATTGGCTAGACCTGACATTTTATCTCACTCACTTAAAGGCTAGCTTTGTTATTTTAGACAATTCAGAACTGTTCATGCAAACTTTGATCTTTGCCATTTAATTCCTTGATTAGCGCCATCCTGATTGTTACTCGGGGAGGAGTACCGGACTACATAAAGGGGGAAGGCGGTACGCATATCCAAATCACCTGTCATTTTGAAGGTGAAGAAACCACGTTGAACCCAATAGCAGAAGGGGTTTTAAAGTTTTCCATTGGTTCGACAGAAAAAGCATTCAATTAAGATCTCCTGCAACTAGATGAATATAGTTAATATAATTTAAAATCTGACAAAATGAAAAATATTGTATTTGTTATCAGCATGGTAATTTGTGGCTTTCAAGTTAAAGCTCAGGAAACCCCTTTTACTGGATTAAATAGTAACCTGGGAAACTTGTTTCGCACTTCTAAGGCAAAAACGAGGTCAATCAGCCCCGAAAATTTCACCGGGGAAAAGGGTAAAGGAGGAATGGCCAAGCTTGGGGAAGGTGCGGCTTCGGAAGAAGCCCGGGATTTGGGGCAAGGCTGGAAAGTAAGCCCTTACATTAACATTCAGCCCGGTGAAACTTTTACCCTGGCAGAAATCGAAGGACCGGGAAGTATTCAGCATATCTGGATGACGCCTACCGGCAACTGGCGTTTTTATATTTTGCGTTTTTATTGGGACGACGAGACAGAACCTTCCGTAGAAGTACCTGTGGGTGATTTTTTTGGTATGGGATGGGGGGAATACGCACATCTGAATTCTCTTGCGATCTGTGTAAATCCCGGCAGGGCCTTTAACTCATACTGGCAAATGCCATTTAGAAAAAAATGTAAAGTGACCATGGAGAATATAGATACCCAACCCACAAGGCTTTACTATCAGATTGACTATGTTTTGACCGATGTGCCGGAAGATGCCGCCTATTTCCATGCTCAGTTCCGCAGCCCTGATCCTGATAAGGACAAAGAGGCTTACACAATTGTTGATGGGATCAAAGGGAAGGGCCAATATGTGGGTACTTATCTTGCCTGGCAGGTTAATAATAATGGCTGGTGGGGAGAGGGAGAGATCAAATTTTATATGGATGGTGATAAAAAATTTCCGACGATCTGCGGAACGGGGGCCGAGGATTATTTTTGTGGTTCCTATAACTTTGATGTTAACGGTCAATACCAGGAATTTACAACACCCTATGCCGGATTGCACCAGGTTATCCGTCCTGATGGCACCTATTCTGCTAACACACGCTTTGGCTTGTATAGATGGCATATAAAGGATCCGGTAAGATTTGAAAAAGACTTGAAGGTTACTATTCAGGATTTGGGATGGCGCAGCGGCAGGCGATATTTGAAACAGGGAAGCGATATTTCATCCGTAGCAATCTGGTATCAGATGGAACCACATGCCAAGTTCCCTGAGCTGCCATCAAAAGACGACTTGGAAGTTAGATAATCGCTGAGGTCTGTATCATACTGATTGTGACCTATTAATTAGTGAAAACTGAAACTCTTTGTGCCTTAAATAGCGCAAGCGCCCCGTGGCCGTTGCACAACGTTTTGGACAAAATTCTTTGTGTCTTGGTGCCTCCGTGGTGAAAAATGGTTAACCACGGAGGCACCAAGACACAAAGAGACACAGAGGTTTTCGCTGATAAAATAAAAATACAGGCAAATGTTTGCGTTGTGCAACAGCCACGGACGCTCGCGCTGTAGGGAATTAGTTATTTTTATTTGACGTTTGGTCAACGCTTGACCAAGGATACTTTGTGGCGGAAAATGGTTAATGTTTCCGTCCCTGTATGCTCAAATTGACAGAAATTCTAAGTCCTGTAGAAGACAGATTATTGATCTTTCTCGCGTGATATTTGTAAAAAATGGTTAATTTGATTTTCATTTTAAAAATTCAGGAAGAATAATCATCTGGTTCTTTGCTGTTTCCTTCTGGCTCTTAACCAGATTTGTGCAGGTTGGATTATACATAAGCAATAGTCACAAAACTACGATGAAGGCATTTCCGAAATCAGTTGCTCCTGTTAAAGGAGCTTTAAAAAAGGCTGCCGGACTTTCGAAGGAATTGTCTCATGAGGAAATTGTGAGTGCCCTCGAGCTAGGCGATGAGTCGGTATTAGGTATTGTTTATAATCAATATGTTCATGACCTTTTTAGGTTCGGAAGCCAGATTTCACGCGATAAGGAGATAGTGAAGGACTGCATTCAGGATGTTTTTGTTACATTACTACGACGCAACATACAGGTAAATAAGCTCAATTCCATCAAATCCTATCTTTATAAATCACTCTACCGGGCCATCCTCGAAAAAATAAAAAGAGAGCGCAAGTATTTGTTGGGCCATCCCGTATTTGATAATTTAGAGGGCTTTGAAATTGAGATTTCAAGCGAGTCGAGAATCATCGATGAGGAGACCTATCGTTTAAAAGTCTCCCAATTAAACGAGCAATTAAAACATTTGTCCGGGAAGCAGAAACAAGCTATTTTACTTTTTTATTATGACGGGTTTTCGCAAGAAGAAATTGCGGAAATTATGAACCTGAAAAACCGGAATTCAGTGACCAAGCTTGTCCGCAGAGGACTGGATTCTATTCGTCGAAATATTATTATTTCGTTATTGCCGGTATTTAATATTATCGGCTGAAGTCCTGTCCTGTCATAACTTTTCATCTCTTATTTTACCACCTTTTCTTTTTTAAAAAAATGAAAATGGGATGATTTGATTTTAGCTTTCCTCTTTATTAACAGAGGGTCGACTCAAATTAAACATACCCTTAAGAGATACGATGAAGTATGAGGACTATGACATGATAGATTTCATCCAGGATGAATATTTTATCCGTTGGGTGAAGGATCCGGATGAGCAATCGGAAAAATTCTGGAAGATGTGGCTTGCGAAGCACCCCGGCAAAAGGGAAGATATCATGCACGCCAGAAATGTTATTGCTGATTTTGGATATAAATATGATCCTGAGCTTACCAAGGACGATTACCTGGAGATGTTTGAAGGTATACTTAAAAAAGGTCGCCCGAATTCTCAGGAGAAACAACCACCTAATTTATCGATTTTATCATGGCCCCTTAAAGTGGCTGCTGTCGTCGCCATTGTCCTTGGGTCGGTTTTTATGGTAATCAGACTTCAGCAGATCGGTAATGAACAAGCTTACTTACCAGTTTTGGTTAATAAGACAAGTCCGGTTGGGCAGAAAATTATAACCTGGCTGGATGATGGAACCAAAGTTCATCTCAATGCAGGGTCAGGTATTGGCTATCATGAAAAATTTTCGGATTCGGCTCGTGTGGTTTACCTGAAAGGCGAAGCATATTTTGAGGTGACAAGAGACACGCTCAGGCCTTTTATCGTCAAAACAGGAAAAGTTAAAACTACCGTATTGGGAACCACATTCATTGTCAAAGCCTATCCCGATGAAAGTAAAATCGATGTGGCGGTAATGGAAGGTATGGTGAAGGTAGAAAATGAAAATGCCCTGTCGACCCCTTTCCAACATACCATTACCCGAAATCAAATGACATCTTTCTACATCGACAGTCAATTGGCGGTAAAACAGGCGTTTGACCCTGATCAGGTCTTTGCATGGACAAAAGGGATTATTCATTTCAAAGCTGCGGGTATCACCGAAATTATCAGGACACTTGAAAGATGGTATGGGGTCACTTTTGTCGTAAATCGCCCGCTGAATCAGGAAAAAGATTTTACCATCACCTATGAGAATAAACCACTTCAGGAAATACTTGAAGGGCTAAGCTTTACATTCGACTTTGAATTTGAAATAAATGATAAAGTTGTCACGCTAAATTAATGGCCTATGAGATACAATAATACAAGCTAACCAGTCCCATCGGAATTTAAACAAAGTACCCCATGCGCCTTCAAGTTCATTGGGGAATGTCCTGCAAGTGTGCATGAGGTACATGTTTCTGATAATTAATTCTTACCAAAAACATTTTAACTATGGCATTAAAATTACTAAAAAAAATTTTGATTATGTCCAAATACGTAATTTTTGGCATATTGATACAATGCATACTTTACGCTTTTGTTTTTGCCAATTCCAGCAAAGCACAAAAAAAGAGTATTGAAGACATCTACATTACCGTTGAACTGGATAACCTCGCCATAACGGAAGCTTTCAAAAAGTTAGAGAGATTGACAGGCTTTGAATTTGCTTATAAGGAAAGAATTGTCAATCCCAGGCAAAGGCTAAAGATTGATAAACGACATACTTCACTTGGCGAGCTGCTTCGCAATATTTCAAAAGAAGCAAATCTTAGATTTAAGCGCGTAAATGAGATCATTTACGTAAATAAGAGAGAGAGAAAGGGAATCCTTGCAGTTTTGGAAGATCCGGTTGTTGAAGAAAGGACAATCACCGGAAAGGTAACAGACGATTCGGGCAATGAATTGCCAGGCGTAAGTATCATCATAAAGGGGACGCAAACCGGTACGGTAACAAATGTTCAGGGTACTTATGAAATAAGTGTTCCGGATGATAGCACGGTTCTTATATTTTCTTTTGTAGGTTATATTCCGAAAGAAGTCTTGGTAGGATCACAAAGTGTTATTGACGTTCAATTGGTGTGGGATTTGACTAGTTTGCAGGAAGTTGTAGTTACCGGCTATACAGCCCAATCCAAAAGGACCATTACAGGCGCTGTTGAAACAATAGAGGCCGATGAGCTGATGAAAAATCCCGCTACCAGCGTGGAGCAACAATTGCAGGGGAAGATTTCCGGAGTGAACATTATTACTTCCGGGGCCCCGGGAGGAGGTTCCCAGGTCAGGGTCAGAGGATTGAGCAATTTCGGCAACAGGGAACCCTTGTATATTATTGATGGCGCACCTTCCGGAGCGGGACTGAACGAAATAAATCCTGAAGATATCGAGTCTTTGTCCGTATTGAAAGATGCCTCGGCCGCTTCTATTTACGGGGCTCGCGCAGCTAATGGAGTAGTGCTGATCACTACCAAAAAAGGTCAAAAAGGACAAAAGTCAAAAGTTACATATACTAGTTTTTTTGCCGTTGATACTGATCCGGGAGGTGTGGATGTGCTAAATGCCCGGCAGTGGGGAGAGATGGAATGGAGAGGACAGCGGGCGGCTGTAAGGGGTACAACGGAGGAGAGCACTTTTGTGCCCAGTCACCCCTCTTATGGTAACGGTGAGAATCCGGTAATTCCCGAATATTTGAACGGGGACCCTTCCTTGCCCTATGATCCTGTGACCAATCGTTTGATGAGATCCGGAGATACGGATTGGTATGATGCATTAACGCAAACGGCTTTTAGCCAAAGTCATAACCTGAATATCCTTGGAGGAGGTGAAAACAGTAGGTTTGGGGTGTCTTTTGGATATCTTGGTCGGGAAGGGACTCGGATTGAAACCAGTTTTCAGCGGTATAGTACAAGATTGAATACTGAATTTTCTATCTTAGATGGACGGATTCGGGTAGGTGAAAATGTTACCATTGCCTACTCTGAACAAAATGGTAACAATGGAATAAACGGAATCGCCAGGGAAACTTTTCATCCCCTTATCCCCAGACGGGATGAAGGTGGTAATTTTGGAGGTACGTTGAACGGGATCCTGGGATTAGGAACCAATTTCATCAACCCTGAAGCCCGGCAGATTCGGCTTAAAGATGCCATTGACAGAAGGTGGCGTATTTTTGGCAATGCCTACATAGATGCCGACATTGTCCCAGGTCTTAACTTTAGGTCGAGCATTGCCATTGATTATGTCCAGGATAATAATACAACGTTCAGCCCTGAGAATGTGGAAGGAGGAAATCCGGGAAACAGTTTAAATGAATTTACCCGATTTGGAACAAGCCTTACCTGGACCAATACCTTGAATTATACAAAAGACTTTGGTGATCACACCCTATCTGCCCTGGCAGGAATGGAAGTCATTGAGTTGAAAAACAGAAGCATAAATTTTAATGGTACCGGTTTCTTTAATGAAGATCTTGACTTTGTATCCGTATCCACCTCAGGTACTACCCTCGGTTTAACGGGTGGACCATCTGAGCGTAATTTGTCTTCTATTTTTGGTAAGATTGATTACTCCTATAAAGATAAGTACCTGGCCAATGCCACAATACGTCGCGACGGTTCGTCGGCCTTGGGACCTAACAATCGGTTTGATGTATTCCCTGCCATAGGTATAGGCTGGGTACTGTCTGAAGAATCGTTCTTAGCGGATAATGCGGTACTCAATCTTCTTAAGCTACGCGCTGGTTGGGGGGCTGTTGGCAATCAGAACAGTTTGGGGAATTTTAGCTTTGTGTCCAATTTTTCCCAAGATCCAAATTTTATTTCTACAGGATACGACATTGGCGCGACGAATGGTGGTGATCCGGCCAATGGCATCGCCCTGTTGAGCAGGGGAAATCCGAATTTGGTTTGGGAAAGTGCGGAAACCCTCAATATCGGCCTGGACTTTATCTTGCTCAGGAACAAAATATCTGGCTCGGTTGAATGGTACGATAGAAGAACCAAAGACCTTCTTCTTCAACCACCAGTTCCTCTCAGTGCAGGGATTGCAGCACCACCCTTTGTGAATTTGGGTGAAATACAGAACAAAGGGGTTGATGTCACCTTGTCCTATAATGGGAAAGCGGGCCCTGTGGAGATAATGGTCACAGGAATTGTAACTACCTACAAAAATGAGGTATTGGATATTGATGGAAACTCCGAATCTTTTTTTCTGGGGCCCGGTGGCAACCCAAACATTATGGCCGCCCGTACGGCTGTCGGTAGGGAGATTGGCACCTTTTATGGCCGTATTATAGATGGGGTAATACAAGAGGGACCTGATGCCGGCAGTTTTAATTTCCGAGATCTGAATGACGATGGCGTGATCGATTTTAACGACCAGGACTTCATTGGGAGTCCCCATCCCGATTTTACCTATAGTCTGAATTTAACTGCCAACTATAAAAATTTCGATTTTACGGCCTTCTTCAGGGGTTCTCAAGGGAATGAAATCTGGCAGTGGAACAAGATCTTTACCGACTTTCAATTCAGGTCGGGTATTAATAGAAGTACCAGGGTATTGAATGCCTGGAGGCCCGATAACCCTACCAACGAATTGGCAGAATATAACCTGAATACAGCAAATGACAATTTACAAGCATCTACCTATTATGTGGAGGATGGCTCGTATCTCAGAATACAAACGCTTCAATTGGGATACACGCTTCCGGAGATAAATGGCATCGAGAGAATAAGAGTATACCTGCAAGGGCAAAATGTATTTACTATCACCAATTATAGCGGGATCGATCCTGAAATCGGTGAAAATGGCGGTTTGGAACTCGGTGTGGATAGAGGAATTGTGTACGTGATTCCACGTACCTTTCTGTTGGGCCTTAATGTAACATTTTAATTTTTATCATTAACATCAAAAGAAATGAAAAAAACAAATAATTTGCTCAAGGCGATTTCCCTCCTTATTGTGGCCATTAGCTGTACATTAGGTTGTACTGAGGACTATGTGGACATTAACCCCCAGGGAAGCCTGACCCCTGAGGTGCTTAATAACCTCGATGGACTTGATGCACTTTTATTGGCGGCTTACGGAGCCTTGGATGGACATACAGGTGGTGTAACCAATCTTGGATGGCAGAATGACCATACCAACTGGTTATACGGTGAAGTGGCTTCGGACAATGCTTTAAAAGGCTCGTCCATTGGTGATCAGCCTGACATGAACCTTTTAGAGCAGGGGGAGATGTCTCCGGCCAGTCCCTACATGGATGCTTTATGGGGCTCTATCTATGAAGGAGTAGCAAGGACCAATACCGTACTTCAGGTATTGGCGATCACAGAAGATCTGAGCGCTGCAGACCGAGACCGTATAGAAGGTGAGGCCCGCTTTTTAAGAGCCCATTACCACCATTACGGAAGAAGGTATTTCGATAGGATTCCTTATATCGGTGAAAATGCCACTGATTTCCGCGTTCCCAACGATCGCGATATCTTCTCCGATATTGAAGCAGATTACCAAATGGCCATTACAAAGCTTCCCATGGATCCAACCCAGGTCGGAAGGGCGCACCGCTCTGCTGCCCAGGCGTCATTGGCCAAACTGTATATGGACGAGGGTAATTTTTCTGCCGCAAAGCCTTTACTGGATGCCATTATCAACAGTGGAAGGTATCGCTTATTCGATCATTACAATGATAATTTCGTGACTACGGCCGAGGCGCTTATTACGGATACAGAATTTATCTTCCAGATCCAGGCACTCAGCAGACAAGATGAATTAAACGGGAGGCTGGTAAACGGTATCGCCCAGTTGCATGGATGCTGTGGATTTTTGCAGCCATCGCAAAACCTGGTGAATGCCCATAAGACCGATGCTAATGGATTGCCATTACTGGATACTTTTAACGATGTGGATCTGGCCAATGACCAGGGCATAGCTACTACCGAACCATTTACTCCCCCCGCAGATAATCTGGATCCCAGATTGGACTATACCGTAGCCAGGAGAGGAATACCATTCCTCGATTTTGAAATCGATTTACTTGATGGAGATGCCAATTTATTTCCGGGGCAAGACTTTGTGGTGGATCAGGTCACCTATGGTCCTTACAGGGCCAAGAAATTCCTGCCCACCAAGGCTGAAGTGGACGGAGGGGCTTTCCTGGGGGTATCCAGTGTAAACTATAGCATACACAGGTATGCCGATATTCTTTTGTTACGTGCGGAGGTAGCTGTTGAGGAAAATGACCTTGTCACGGCCTTGAATTTGGTAAACCAAATTAGAAACAGGGCTAAAAACAGTGAAGTGATCCGGTTTGCCGATGGTTCACCTGCAGCTAATTATGTGATAGAGCCCTATCCAAGTTTTCCCGACCGGGAATTTGCAAGAAAAGCGGTACGATTCGAACGAAGGTTAGAATTGGCTTTGGAAGGGTTCCGTTGGTATGATTTGGTACGATGGGGTATTGCCAGAGAGACGATGCTGGAATATTTTAGAACAGAAAAAAGACCATTGTTGACTGCCTTAGGAACTTATACCTCTGATTATATGCCTATTCCATCCAATCAGATTGATATTACAAGGGATGATGAGGGTAATCCAACATTGGTACAGAACCAGGATTATCAATAGTCGGGCATTAACTATAAAAGAGAAGTTGACAGACTTTTCTTTTATACTCAACATTAGTTAAATTTTTAGTCTGCAAAACCCAATATACGGGTCTGGGTTTTGCAGACTAAAAGTTTTGGAAAAAGAAACCCTGTAAAGGTCAGTTTTTTATGAAAAAAAATGCCTACTTATCTGTGTTGGCAAGCCTGCTGTTATTTCTGATAAAAGGTTGTAATAGTACGGTGGAAAGCCATTTGTTCATTCAAAAAAAACCTTCGGAAACAGGATTGCTTTTTCAAAACAACCTGGATGAGGAGGCTGATTTCAATATTTTAAATTATCTGTATTATTACAATGGTGGTGGTGTGGGTATTGGTGATTTTAATAATGATGGGCTTCAGGACATTTATTTCACCGCTAACCTGGAAGGCAATAAGCTTTATCTCAACCAGGGAACACTCCGATTCGAAGATATCACAGAAGAAGCCGGCGTAAAAGGAAGAGCAGATTGGTCAACGGGGGTAAGTATTGCCGATGTAAATGCAGACGGATGGTTGGATATATACATTTGCGGATTAGGTGATTTTGAAGGGAAGAAAGGCACTAACGAGCTGTACATCAACAATGGTCCATCACCTGCAACAGGTCAGCTTACCTTTACAGAATCCGCTCGGGAGTATGGCCTTGACGTATCTTCCTTATCGACACAAGCAGCATTTTTTGATTATGATCACGACGGCGATCTTGATATGTACCTGCTCAATCATGCCATTCATTCCACCGACGCTTATGCTCCCAGGAGTGCCATGCTGACCAGGACGGAGGCCGCAGTCGGTGATAAACTGTTTAAGAATGAACTTGACAAAGGACAAAAACACTTTGTGGAAGTTACCTCGACCTCAGGCATATTGCGTACGCCGATAGGCTTTGGTTTAGGAATAGGCTGTGCGGATATCGATCAGGATGGGTGGACCGATATTTACGTGTCTAATGACTTTCATGAGAATGACTACCTGCTGATCAACCAAAAAGACGGCACCTTTTCGGAAGAATTATCTAAATGGGTAGGACATACCAGTAAATACTCCATGGGCAACGATATAGCAGATTACAACAATGACGGGCTGCCGGATATTATGACTTTGGACATGTTGCCATATCAGCCCGAAATATTACAAAAATCGATGGCAGAAGATCATTATGATTTACGGGAGATCATCCTGAAAAACGGGTATCACCGGCAGTTATCTAGAAATTGTTTGCAATTAAACAGGGGAGATGGGTTTGCTGAAATAGCCTCCTTTGCCGGTGTCGAAGCGAGCGACTGGAGTTGGGCGCCGTTATGGGCTGATCTGGATAACGATGGTTTGAAGGACCTGTATATAACCAATGGGATATTTCGCAGGCCCAATGACCTGGACTATCTCAATTATACTTCCCAAAAGGCCATCAAATTGGTGATGGGGTCGAAAACAGCCTCAATCAGCCGTAAGCTCATCGAAGCGATGCCTCAAAATCCTATTGCTAATATGGCATTTAAAAACTCCGGAAAACTCACATTTACGAACGAGACCATGTCGTGGGGACTGGACGTTCCCTCTCATTCCAATGGTGCGGCCTATGCTGATTTAGACAATGATGGGGATTTGGAACTGATATTGAACAATATCAACGAACCGGCTTTACTTTTTGAAAATAAGGCAAACGACCGACCGGATAGAGGCACGTACTTGCAGATTCGTTTTGAAGGAAACAATTTAAATACTACCGGGATTGGAGCAAAAGCGATCATTAAACACCAGGGCAATACCTATTACCAGGAACAGATGCCTGTCAGAGGTTTTATATCTTCGATGAGCCATATGGTTCATTTTGGGCTTGGTAAGTTGACAAGCATCGATTCTTTGTGGATCGTATGGCCCGGAGGTGCCTACCAGCTATTTGAAAATGTGCCGACAAACCAAATGATGAAAATTAAACAAAGCGATGCTTCGGGGCATTATTATGAGACTATAACCTATAAGTCAAAAGAGAATGCCTTATTTGAGAAAATAATTGGGGAGATGTTTGATTACAAACATCAGGAGAATGCTTTTCACGATGTCTACCGTGAATACCTGGTACCAAGACTCCTATCCACAGAAGGGCCCGGCATGGCTGTCGGAGATATTAACAATGATGGCCTTGACGATGTTTTTTTCACCAATGCTCAGCGTAAGGCAGCCAAAATGTTTACTCAACTTCCTGATGGAGAGTTTGTTGCTGTGAATCAAACCCTCTTTGAAGAAGATAGAATCTATGAAGGAGTGGCTGCCGAATTTTTCGATGTCGATAACGACGGCGATCTGGACCTGTTTGTGGGCTCCGCAGGTAATGATTACAAGGACGGGGAAGCACCTTTACAGGATCGGCTGTATATGAATGATGGAGTGGGCAATTTTACCAAAGCCAGGAATGCCATCCCGGATTTATTTTTTAACACAGCCTGTGTGGCACCAAAGGACTATGACAAAGATGGAGATATTGATCTTTTTATAGGGAGCCGGGCAATAGCCGGCAGTTATGGAATATCGCCGGAAAGCTATTTGTTACAAAATGATGGTTATGGAAAATTTACTACAGCCGGCATTCCTCGCGAGCTTTCCAAAGCAGGTATGATCACCGATGCTGTTTGGGCCGATGTAGATAATAACGGATGGGATGATTTGATCGTAGTGGGAGAATGGATGTCAATTATGATCTGCCTTAACAACGAAGGGGTTTTGTCACCTTCGTCCGGACACTTTGCAGAAAAGTCGGAGGGCTGGTGGAATTGTGTGATAGCTGATGATTTTGATAACGACGGGGACATGGATCTGGTGGCGGGCAATGTAGGGTTGAACACAAAACCGGAAGCCTCTGCCGATAGGCCGGTGCGGCTGTACGTGAAAGATTTTGATGATAATGGAAGTACCGATCCGGTGATGACGTGTTACATGCAGGGTAAAGAATACCCATTTGCTACAAAAGACGTGCTGAGCAGGCAGCTTGTGTTCCTGAAAAAGAAATTTACTACGTATAGTGCTTTTGCAGGCACAACCCTCGGGCAATTATTCACACCCGAACAACTGGAAGGGGCTATTGTCAAAGAAGCAGTAGAATTCCGGTCAATGTACTTTGAAAATAAAGGGGAGGGTAAATTCAGAGCTGTCCCTTTGCCTCTCGAAGCGAATTTCTCTCCGATTATGAGTATGGTTTCCCGGGATATCAATGGAGACGGATTAAAGGATCTGATAACCGGAGGAAATTTTTATGGTTTTACACCGGGTATGAGTGTGCAGGATGCGGGTCACGGGCTATTGCTCATCAACAAAGGCGGCAATGGATTCGAACCTTTAGATCATCACCGAAGCGGAATAATGATGGAAGGGCAGATAAGAGCTATGCATTGGATTACACTTGTCAATGGCAGCACGGCCCTGCTTGCGGCAAGAAATAACGAATCTGTAATATTACTTAACATGCGAAAAGAAGGAGCTTTATTTGAATAATAGCAATCCGTTCAGCAAATACAAATTGTTAAACATCGACACTTGAAAACTTCACCTTTCAGGAGAATAAAAAAAAACAAAATGAAAAACGAAATGAAAACCCTTTTAGTCATAATATTAATTTTTTGTACCATGCAAGTGGTATTGTCAAATCGAGCAAATGCACAGGAACTGTACACTGCGCCATCAAAAAACACGATCACCCGGTGGATAAGCCCCGAGAATCCCAGTGGTGAAAAAGGCCGGGGTGGACTGACCAATAAAGGAGCTAAAGGAAACGCCTTTTATATTGTCCAGCCCGGAGAGACCAGGAATCTATTAGACATTAAAGGCGCTGGAATCATCCAACGCATGTGGATGAGTGGTTCCATTGCCATGAACCCGGAGCAGAGACGGGCCGTGGTGATTAACATGTACTGGGACGGAGCCAGTAAACCGGCCGTTTCTGCCCCGATTGGAGATTTTTTCGGGAATGCCCTGGGGGTGATGAGATCTTTTGATAACGAACTGTTCTCCAACCCCGAAGGCCGCTCATTTAACTTTACTATCCCGATGCCATATAGAAACGGGGCAAAGATTGAGATTGTGAATGAGTCTTCTTCCCAGGTGTTATTCTGGTATGATATCAACGTGCAACAAATGGAAAGCATACCGGAAGATGCCATGTATTTTCACGCCCATTGGAGGCGTGACCTAAAAACCAAACTCGGTGAAGATTTCGCCCTACTCCCTAAAGTAACGGGAACAGGGCGGTTTCTGGGAACCCATATTGGTGTCATTGGTGATAAGAAATACCTGGGCACCTGGTTTGGTGAGGGAGAAGTGAAGATTTATCTTGATGGAGATACCGACAATCCATCCCTTATGGGAACCGGAACGGAAGACTACATAGGAACGGGCTGGGGACAAGGCGTGTTTTATGGGCAACGATTCGGCTCCCTGGTATCGGATAAGGAGCTCGATCTTTATTCGTTTTACCGTTACCATACGGCCGATGCAGTGTATTTTCATCAGGATTGCCGGGTAACCATCCAACAAATGGGAAATGCCAATCGGGAATTGCTAAGAAAAATGATCGACAATGGCGTAGAACTGATTCCCGTTTGGCAATTACAAACCCATGGTCAAAGTGCCACAAATGGAAAAGGCAAACCCATGGAACACATCCGGTTGCTCGATATGGACAATCCTCCCGATGTTTTTAGTGACGATTTTCTCGATGGAGTATCTACAAATTACTATCGCAGTGACGACGTGTCGGCTACGACCTATTTTTACCTGGACAAGCCGGACAATAACCTGCCTCCTCTTGCTCCCGTAGAGGTTCGCCTTAAAGATATGCAGGATAAAGTCTGGAGTAAAGTTAAGGCAAGTGATTAATTGTTCTCGCGAATGCACAAGTGATGATCTCACATTGTTCCACCTCTATACGTATTTTCTTCAATTCAGATGCGTTAAGACCTTTTGACCGCACAAACTCAATGGGTATTAAGTTAACTTTAGCAGTCTTTAACTTCTCAAAATCACTTCCCGATACAGAATATTTTATATTTTGATTATCAGTGAGTTATGATGATGGTGGCACAAATGGGGTACATGTATCAGTAAGAGGTCGATGAAACATTAAAAATACCCAAAATTGCAGGAAGAGCTTAGGGTATCGTCAATTTTTGTTTTTAGCAGAAAGGCGGATCAGATCTTCATTACTCATGCCAAAAATGTCAGGCACGCTGACGCCACGCGCAGATAATAGCTGATAGATTTGTCCACGGTGATGTATTTCGTGCTCTAAGATGATTCTTAGCCACTTATGCAGGCTAATTTCTCCTTTCGGCATCCTTATCTTTTCTCTTAGAAACTCCGGAGGCTTATCTTTTAGTATATGTCTTAATGCTAACTCAGCTTGTTCATAAAGCGCTAAAATGGATGCTGTATCAGGAGCAAATGAAGAATCACAGCCGGAATAGTTTGGTTCAAGCCCTTTTATAATTGGTAAGTAAAAATAAAGTTCTACCAAGGGGATGTGCCTTGCGAGATCACCGATAGAGAACTGCTTATCATTAAGGGAGTAATCGATATTGTTTTCCGTAATCAGGGAAACCACTTTCTTGGTTCTGCCTTTAACCTTAGCGTAGTATTGTAAGAACTCAGTTATTGTAGCATGTTGCATAATAAGTCTTTTTTCTATTTAGCGAAACAAACAGATAATTGAACAATCGGGCCATACAAACGTTTGGCCGCTGCTATTGATCGTATAGCGTGGACTCAAAATTAATGGATTCCTCCTATTCGTTAAAAAGTTCGATAAGACATTAAAGTTACCAGGCTAAAATATCGAAGAATAACGCACGTAAACCTTGCAGGGAGACTTCTCGAAACCCAGCCAACGAGTAGTCACTGACAAAATCGAATGTATGAACCCTGGCAGGTTGCCAAAGGAACAGAGTCCCTCATGAAAGAAGACTTTACACAGCCCGGAAATCCGATTATTGCCAGGCCATTCAGGGTATTGAAACCGGCAGAGCGTGCTTGCTGGTTCGGGTTTTGAAAAAATGTTTTCAGGATGGCAAGGTCATTACAAGAGCATGCCTGAAGTTGAAGGCGGATTGAATTTTTATAAGGTTACATTTTACACCAGGGGGGCTACGGTTGAAACTGTGGAGAAAGGTGCTCAGAAAATCTGTGCACTTAGCAGTTGAAGTTCTAAGTGTTTTTTCATATTTTGCATTTGGTTCGTTATATAATGAACTTTTTTGTTTTAGCCTAAATAAACTGAAATTCAGCTATTTAGGCTATATTTTTTCAACATTATTTTAAGTGCCAAAGTAGAAACAGTTTCGAAAACCAAAAATGCAAATGACAGATATGGAAATAGGAATTATTGTCAAAGTATTTAAAGGAGAGGAGGGCTTGATGGTAAGCCTCCTTCGCTATGGTCCCGAGGAAAATAATGAATTTTTATTAAAAATTGAAAACATAGACCATCCCTGGAACCATAAGATCTTCAAACTTAAAAAACACGGAGATGATTATAAAGCCAAATATTGGACTTACGAAGATGGCGTTCCCAAAGGGATCCTATTGATCTCCGGTCGAGACTATTCGGGTTACAAGATCTTTCTAAAAAACAGGAGTTCCGGTATTTATTTACGGTATGATGAAGTATTATCGGGTAGTTCTGTGCCCAAAGATCTGCTGGACGAATACTTGCAACAGCGACAATCCGGAGAAGAAGAGCATCATACCACTGCCACTAAAAACGAAAAATACCATACTTCTCCGTTAACAGCAGAAGAAAAGCAGCAGTACCTCAAAACACTACTGAGCCTTATGGAAGAAGAAAAGCCCTACCTGGATAATGCCTTAAAACTCAACAGCTTGGCCGGTTTGATGGAGGTGACTCCACACCGTTTATCAGAAATACTCAATGATGTCGCAGGGAAAAAATTCTATGACTTTGTGAATGAATACAGGGTACAGGCAGCTAAAGACATGCTGGAACACCCAAAAGGGAGAACTAAAAAACTATTGGCTATCGCTTTTGAAGCTGGCTTTAACAGCAAAACATCGTTTAACCGTGTCTTTAAAGAACTTACCGGCATGTCACCCTCCGCTTATCGCGAACAATTAGAAAAAGGATCGCAGCGCCCGTAAGAAAATAAAACTTTCATGTCCCGTTCGTTGGAGTGGGGCGACAAGAGGTTCATAAAGTATTAATATTAGAAGTATAAATTCAAAAGCCTCTTTATTCTTATGGAACGATATAAATCCTGGATCAGAAAAATTGGTGAAAAGGAAGTAGAAAAACTCGGGAACTTTCTGCACCAGGTCAATGAAGATTTCGGAGACCATAAAGAAATGGTCAACGAACAATTATTTGGCTCGAAGCTTCTGCAAGGAAAAAGTGAAAAGGACATCCTGGATATTATGGCCATAGCCATTGGGGCGGCTGCCGCAAGGGAAGCTTTTAATTCCCTCGCTATTAAAGATGTTGTGCGGGACAAAGGCATGTCTGCTGATCCTGACACGATTGCTTTAAGTGCGGCAGATGCGATTGCTTTACCCAAGTTTTACGACACCTTATTGGCAACAAATTTAAAACTGCTATCAGACCAGGGCCTTACTACGATCAAATTTAAAGCGCTGGACCATAACAGCATCTTGTACCAGATGGCAAAATCAAGCTACTTGTATTTTAGTGCACCTTTGGTGGAAAGGGAGTTGAAGAATTTGTAAATCTTAAAGCTAAAACCATTAAAAGAGCGCATCATAAGGGAGTAAGCTGCCTTTAATTCAAATGAATATGTTACTCCGGAAAAACTTGAATAAATACATTGAATAGTATGGCAATAAGACGTCTGATCTTAAGAAAATGGGTATAGGTTTTGGGATCCAAGCTCCAGTTTGGAAATCTTATCCCATGTGGTCGATTGGGACGCATTTTTTTCTAAATAATGATAAACTTGTCATAAATTTTAATAGCGTTATACATGGAACAATCCTTTGAATACATCGACGAATCTTCTAATCAGTTTTGGGAATATA
>JAKSDQ010000062.1 GCA_022360015.1 Cytophagales bacterium | reverse complement strand
TGTCCAACATATTCCATAATCCATTTTATTGTGGATTAATAGCACACAAGGCGTTAAACGGACAGGTAATTGAAGGGAAACATCCGGCATTGGTCTCTAAAGATATTTTTCTTAAAGTAAATGACATACTTCGCGGCGAAAGGTTTAAGGGAAAACACACAAAAGAAATGCCTGAAGTACCATTAAAACATTTTATCAAATGTGCAACACACACCAACAGGGTTTTAACTGGTTACCTTGTTAAGAAAAAGGGATTGTACTACTACAAATGTGGTGTAAAGGGCTGCAAATCCAACCGCAGCGCCAAAGTCTTTCATGAAAAATTTAAGGAGTTGCTGGATCAGTTTACTATAAATGGCAACCTCATCCAACCTATCCGGAAACAGCTTTACTTCAGGGTCGACCAATTAACCCAAGACAACAGGAAGCAGGAGAAGTTGCTAAAAGAGCGATTGAAAGAAATTGAAACGAAAATAGAGAAAGCCCAGGAAAAACATTTTTTAGGTGAAATAGACGCTGAGGTTTACGAAAAATTTATGCCAAAGTATAAGCAGGAAAAGAGTCAAATTTTGATTGAAATTCAAAAGCTTGGGGGAAAAAGTTCGAACCTTGATAATTTTATTGACAAATTCCTTAAAATGTTGCCTGAATTGCCAAATTTGTGGGATTCCGGCACTTTGAAAGCAAGGGAAAATCTGCAACATTTGGTGTTTCCGGAGGGGATTTTCTATGATCGCAAATCCGATGAAGTTCGAACCACAAGAATTAATACACTTTTTCTTATAACTAAAAGAATATCAGACATATACGAAGCAATGAAAAAAGGACATTTCGAAAATTTTGACGAAACGTCCCTTGATGTCGGGATGACTGGATTCGAACCAGCGGCCCCCACGTCCCTAACGTGGTGCGCTAACCGGACTGCGCCACATCCCGGGTAATTGTGATCCCAATAGAGTTCAATTTTGGGACTGCAATATTACGAATTTTTTTACTTACAAAGTATGTTGTCTTTAAGAATAATTGACATGGTGATTTAAATAATTGAGATTGGATTATTTTCGCTTTCCGAACATGTCAGGAGAGGCTGGCCCCTGGCCTGGCAGAGGAAAACGTAGCGAGTCATAGTATGGCTTGGAGCCATGCTATGACTTCATGTGACTTCATCCTATGAAAAACAATTATCTAATTCGCTTACAATGCTTTAATCCGGATATGAATCTTTGACAGGTTAAAAGAAACGCCATCAGTTTAAACTAATATCGTTTAATGCTTTTTCCATTAACCCGAGAGCATCCGTAAAACCGGTATAATCACCATTATTTTGTGCCTCGGCATTTGAAAACAGATCCCGGTAATAGGTAATCCCGTTGTTCAGGTTATCCCTGAAGTTTAACAATTGTTTCCTTTGCCTGTCATCTATGGGCTGCTTTATATCAGCAACCATTTTACCTAAGTAGTCTATGTACATACCCAACTCCTTGATAAACATATGCGGCCGGTCGGTTCTTTTTAAAACAGTATCCCTGCCATAGATATGATCACTCATGGCTTTCAGTGATACTACCTCTGAAAAATAAGCCATATTGGGCCCGGGACAGACAGACACTCCTTGCCCCTCGATCTTCGTATCGAGGTCATTGACCAACAACGCGGAAGTTCCCAAACCAACACATATGCAGGACTTTTCCACGATTTTATCATACTCCCGGTTGTATTCTTCCGGCGCCAAATAGCGGCTATCCAACGCCTTGATCTTCAGATTCTGGTATTGTCTTGAAGCCAGGCAAATTTCCTTTTCCGTAAATTCCCGGTTATTGGAGGCAAACTTCCTGGGGCATGGACTGCCAGGTTTACCTTGATTAATCCGCTTTACTTTTTCCAAATCTTTTGTATTGCCTTCAAGGGTATTAAAAGGTACACCTAACGGAGAGGTATCACTTAATGTCAAGTCCTTCTCGCTGGCTTGTTTCAACAACTTCTGGGTATAATTATCAACATTGGTGGCTTCAGGTACCAAAAGGAAGGGGGTGCCCCACCCAATGGAGTCCAGTCGGTAATAATCCACCAGAAATTGATGCTCTTTGGCTGTACCCACACCTCCCTGGGCTGAAAACTTAACTTCTGGCGGTGAGTCCGGCGCGTTCCTTCCTTTGTTTTTCAGTGCCTGAATCAATAGCGCATAGGTGGTATTGATAAGCATATCCCTGTGCTTCTTAAACGCTTCAAGAATGGGGCCCATCAGGTAGCCATCGGTAGCAAAAGCATGCCCCCCGCAATTCAAACCTGACTCAACCCTGTATTCAGAAACCCACAGCCCCTTTTTGGCCAGGAATTTTCCCTGTATCAAAGCAGACCTGAAATCACTCACCTTGAGTATGATCTTTTTTCTTATCAACCCGGTTTCATCCGGATAGAAATCCTCAAATTCTTCAAAATAGCTGTATAATCTCGGATTCATGCCGGCAGAAAGGATTACAGAAGATTTCAGCTTACTTTTTGCAAAGCCTCGCAGTGCCGCATGGGCATCATTGAATTCCACAGGCAGTTTTTTGTTATGCCGGTAATTCTCACGGTTAAGTTTCGTCATGATATTCACATCGATGCTACCAATGGAAATATTATGCTGTACCCAGTTTCTTATTTCGTTTAAACCCCGGTTGCCTTGAATCAACTGCTGGAATTTTTGTTTTAAAACTGAAAAATCGGGTAACATATGTACGTATTTTTCCATTTCACCACCTTTTTCGGAAACGGAATTTTTCAGTTGTTCAAAATTTTCAGTGGCAATTTTATCCACAAGATTCAGATAGGCGGTTATTCTTTTGGCCCTGAAATCATGGGTTTTATGAGAGATTGCCTGGAATGGTATTTTTAGTTTCCGGCAATAAAATTCCCTCATTTTCTCGATCAGTACATCATCAACCAGCGATATGGCCGAAGAAATTCCATATTGGGATACTTTTAAAGGGGTATCTATGGTATAACCCGTTCCCATGACCGGAATGTGGAAGCTGTGCGCCTGTAGTTTATTCATTGTAATCCATTTGTTTAAGTCCGCAAGTTAAATAAATTTGCTTATATATTAGACATAAAGGTCTGTTTATCTAAATTTGTTATCGATTAAAATTTGTCAGGATTTAGACAGCTTTTTTCAATTAAAGCTTCAGAAACAACAATGAATTCCTTCAATAATTATGGAAAAAAATGTCAGAGAATACATCGCCTTTAAAAATGGGGAAACGAAAATGCCCGAACATCTTGCCATTCGCAAAGCACGCACTGCCCCATTGTTTAAAAACAAAGTGCTTGAAAGGCTTACCCGGACCAACATTTTTACACCCATCGTCATGCACCTTTCGGTAAGTACCTTCTTATTCTGGTATGGTACTACCAACTTGGAAATTTCATTCATCGACGGTCTTGTGATACTCGCAATCGGGTTTGTATTTTGGTCATTTATGGAATACCTGGTACATCGATTCTTGTATCACACCGAATCCAATGTAAAGTTTCTCTTCAACCTTCAACACAAAGCGCATGGAATCCATCATCAACATCCGATTGACCCAACACGCCTTGCAATGCCCCCACTGCCCGGGCTTTTCCTTTCCAGTGTTTTCTTTTTTATCTTTTGGCTGATTCACGCCCGTTATGCTTTTGTTTTCTTTCCCGGATTTATGCTAGGATACCTTAGCTACATATCATTACATTACGCCCAGCATAGGATCAAATCGCCCTGGTACGGGCCATGGAAAGCACTTTGGAAACACCATCGGATACATCACTATGTCGATCCGTATGCGGCCTTCGGGGTCTCCACGAGGTTCTGGGATTTTGTTTTCGGAACTATGCCCAAAAAAAGGATGAAATGATACCGTGGGTATTTACTTCCCGTAAATCCGGTCTGCTTCTGCAAATTAATTCCTAAATTGCGGCATAAGGCTACCGGATTGGCCTTGCGGATGTTAAATCCCGCAATAAGTAGTGCAATTACTTTTAAGCTTCTATGTTTTCGAAATCATGTGAATATGCGTTGCGATCAATTTTGTACATTACACTTCATACAAAAAATGATCAGGCTGTCGGACTAAAGCAAATAGCCGATTCACAGGGTATACCGCTGCATTTTCTGAGCAAAATTCTGCAGCAACTTGTAAAACACAAGCTGCTTACGTCGATAAAAGGGCCCGGGGGAGGTTTTCTGCTCAATGTCTCCCCGGATAAACTGCGATTGGTTGAAATTGTAAAGATAATCGACGGGCTCGACATACTGGACCGGTGTGGAATCGGTTTGAAGAAGTGTTCGGACAAAACCCCCTGCCCTATACATTTCGATTATAAAATTGTCAAGGAAAAAATCAGGCAACTGCTCCAGGAAAAAACCCTTTCCGAATTGTGCCAGGATGTGGAAGATGGAAAATCAATTGTAAGCTACAAATAAGCGTATTCAAGACACCCCATCCTTATACCATCTACCTCCGTGTCTCTTCGTGTCTTGGTGCCTTGGTGGTGAGAAATGGTTAACCACGGAGGCACCAAGACACGAAGAGACACAAAGGTGAGGGCTGAAAAGTGTTGCTATACCAAAAGCCTCGGATTGCTTGCAAAATCGCCTAACATTCGTTAGTTTTGTAGGTAAAATTCAGCACTGTAACGGTAGCTACCCAATCCGATTTGGCCTTTTTGGCCGAATTTTTTTTCTCTTTAAGCTAACAAATGTTAGTTTGTATATTTAAAAAGAAATCATAGCAATGGTCCACAAGCAGTTTTATACACTGGAAGTAGCTTCAGTCAGGAAAACCACGGAAGATTGTACGGTCGTTTCCTTTAAAATCGATGATTCGCTGCGGGAGTTGTTTCAATACCATTGCGGTCAGCACCTTACGCTGAAAACCACGATCAATGGGAAGGAAGTCAGGCGTTCTTATTCACTGTGTTCCAGCCCGTTGGACAATAAATGGGAGGTGGCCGTAAAAAAAATTGACGATGGGCTTTTCAGTACCTATTTGAATGAACAGTTGAAGTCCGGAGACAGGTTGGAGGTAATGCCACCAAGTGGCAGGTTTTTTATAGAATCAGATGCCTCGCAAGCTAAAAATTATGCCGCATTTGCAGCCGGCAGTGGCATTACGCCCGTTATTTCGATTATTAAAACACATCTGATACAGGAACCCGGGGCGACATTCAAATTATTTTATGTCAACCGCCATGTCGGCTCCATTATTTTAAAGGAAGAAATTGAAGCGCTGAAAAACTATTTTCTGGAGCGGTTTGAGGTGTTTTACTTCTTAACACAAGAGGAAAGGGATGTGCCGCTCCTGAATGGCAGGTTAACCGAAGAAAAGCTGGATACGTTATTTAATAGAGTGGTTGACCGGGAAGTCATCAGCGATTATTTTCTTTGTGGGCCTGAGGCGATGATCTTTATGATCAGGAACTATCTGACCAACATAAATGTCCCTGAAAAAAATATTCATTTCGAATTGTTTACATCTGAATCAGGGGCTCAAAAGGTTAAAAAAGCGATCATGACCAGCGCCAATGGTCATGACAATTGTGAAGTTACCATCCTGGAAGGGGGGAAAAGTTTTAAATTCTCTCTGCCACAGGGCAGTAATACAATCCTGGACTCTGCTTTGCAAAAATCGGCCGATCTGCCATTTGCATGCAAAGGAGGTGTATGTTGCACATGTCGTGCAAAATTATTAGAGGGGAAAGTGGATATGGCCGTACACTATGGTCTGGAGCAGGATGAAATTGACAATGGGTACATTCTTACCTGCCAGTCAATTCCCCTGTCTGAAAAGGTTGTTGTAGATTTTGATCATTAAAACAAACAGATGAAAGCTCAAAGGGTATTTACCGATGGTAGTCACTTAACTGAAAGCACACGGATTTCATTTGTGCCTGTCATATCCGTAGCTTACATTACTGGTGATCTTGGTGCTTTAGTGCCTTTGAAGTTGAAAGTATCTGTAGTAGCAATAGATTAACCACGGAGACACGGAGACACAAAGTTTAATTATCGAATACTGTTAATAGGGATTGAAAAATTTAGGACATATGAAAGATTCAATAGAAAAGCCGGAAGCGGAATTTCAGCGAAAAATAGATGAAGGACACCATATAGAACCCAAAGACTGGATGCCGGAGAAGTACAGGAAAACCCACATCCGGCAAATATCACAACATGCCCACTCCGAAATTGTCGGCATGCTCCCCGAAGGGAACTGGATCACCCGCGCCCCTACGCTAAGAAGAAAGGTAGCATTGCTGGCCAAGGTTCAGGATGAAGCCGGTCATGGACTTTACCTTTACAGTGCTGCTGAAACCTTGGGGATTACCAGGGACGAACTGGTTGACCAACTACATGCCGGCAAGGCGAAGTACTCCAGCATTTTCAATTACCCCACTTTGACCTGGGCCGACATAGGCGCCATCGGTTGGCTGGTTGACGGAGCGGCAATTATTAACCAGGTGATGCTGACACGTACCTCTTATGGTCCCTATGCCCGCGCTATGGTGAGAATCTGCAAAGAGGAAAGCTTTCATCAACGCCAGGGCTACGAAATTATGCTTACACTCTGCCGGGGTACCGAAGTGCAAAAGCAAATGGCCCAGGACGCACTCAACCGGTGGTGGTGGCCATCGCTGATGATGTTTGGGCCCACTGACGCAGAATCAACACATACCGAACTGTCAATGAAATGGAAGATCAAAAGAAAAAGCAACGATGAGCTCCGTCAGCAATTTGTCGATAACACGGTACCCCAGGCTGATATACTGGGTATTACCATTCCCGACAAAGATCTAAAGTGGAATGAAAAACGAGGTCATTATGATTTCGGGGAAATTGACTGGGAGGAATTTTGGAATGTGGTAAAAGGCAATGGCCGCTGCAACAAAGAACGGCTCGACACCAGAAGGGCAGCGCATGAAAATGGCGCATGGGTGCGGGAAGCAGCCGCCCGGTATGCGGAAAAACAAAGCAACAAAGTATTAAGCGAAGCAAACTAATTATCATAGCCATGAAAAACGAATGGCCCATTTGGGAGGTTTTTATCCGGAGTAAAAACGGCCTGGAACACCGTCATGTAGGCAGTTTACACGCTGCAGACAACAAAATGGCATTGGAAAATGCCAGGGATGTATACACCCGGAGAAATGAGGGGGTAAGTATCTGGGTGGTTGAGTCAAAACACATCACGGCCTCCAATCCGGAAAAAAGCGGGGAAATGTTCGAACCGGCTAAAGACAAAGTCTACCGGCACCCGACATTTTACAATCTTCCGGATGAACTAAAACATATGTAAAATGACCAATAAAATTTATCAATATCTATTGTTCATCGGTGATAATACCATGATCCTGGGACACAGGTTGTCGGAGCTTTGCGGTCATGGGCCTAGCCTGGAAACCGACATAGCCCTGACCAATATTTCCCTGGATCTGTTCGGGCAAACCAGGAACTACTTTCAATTAGCCGCCACCTTGAGCAAAGAGGATAAAACAGAAGACGACATCGCTTTTCTGCGTATGGAGCACGAATATCGTAACGTGTTACTTGTAGAACAGCCCAACAGAGACTTCGCCTATGTCATTGGCCGCCAGTTTTTGTACGATTGCTACCACTTTCTGCTGCTACATGAACTGGTTAACAGCAACGACGAGCACATTGCCGCCATTGCCCAAAAATCACTGAAAGAGGTAACTTATCACCTGGACTTTTCCAGCGAATGGATAAAAAGGTTGGGGGCGGGTACGGATGAAAGCCATGAAAAAATGCAAAACGCCATTAATTACCTGTACCCATATACCGGCGAATTGCCGGAGGAAACACCCATTGAACTGGAAATGAAGGAGTTGGGTATAGGGGCCGACCTGCCCGCCATGAAAACCGATTATTACAACCGCGTTCATGAAGTGCTCAAAGAAGCCACATTGGACATACCGGAGACCAATTGGTTTCAGTCAGGCGGCAAAAAGGGTGTTCATTCCGAACATATGGGTTATATCCTGACCCAGCTACAATACATGCAACGCGCTTATCCAAATATGAGTTGGTAATGAAATGAGTGCAATAGCCAGAAATCCTACCATTAATGATATTTTAAAGGGCATCTCCGATCCGGAAATTCCCGTACTTTCGATTATGGACATGGGCATTGTCAGGGAAATCATTGAAAACGGGAAGAAGCTGACAATCAGCATAACCCCTACCTACTCAGGATGCCCCGCTATGGACACTATCAGGGATGATATCAAAAAAGCCTTGGCGGAAGCAGGGTTTGAGGCAACCGTCAAACTGGTGCTCACGCCTGCCTGGACCACCGATTGGATCACTGAAAATGGCAGGAAAGAACTGGCGGCCTATGGCATAGCCCCTCCCCTGGATCCGGCCGCTGATAAAAAAGCACTATTGCATGAAAAAAGAATTGTAAAATGTCCTCACTGTGGTTCCATCAACACAACCTTGGTAAGCCAGTTTGGCTCGACAGCCTGCAAGGCCCTATTTAAGTGTGAGGATTGTCTGGAACCTTTTGATTACTTTAAATGCCTTTAGCAACTATATGGAGCCTATTGTAACAACTTCTGATAACGAAATTGGCACGATAAAATTAAACAGGCCGCAGGCCTATAATAGTGTCAATAAACCCCTGGCCCTGGCTTTTCAGCGGCAGTTGGATGAACTTGCAGCAGATCCTGCCATAAGGGTCATTGTAATTACAGGTGAAGGAAAGGCCTTTTGCTCCGGTCAGGATTTAACTGAGGTCACCTCACCGGAATTAAATCCGGGTTTCAGATCCATTCTGGAAGAGCACTACGCCCCCATCATCACAAGGTTGAGAAAAATCCCCAAACCCATTGTCGCTGCGGTAAATGGTGTTGCCGCCGGCGCAGGAGCCAACATTGCGCTGGCCTGTGATATTGTGGTGGCCAGGGAAACAGCTACATTTATCCAGGCCTTTAGTGCGATCGGCCTGATTCCGGATAGTGGTGGCACTTATTTTTTACCAAGATTGATAGGCTTTCAAAAAGCCCTGGCCATAGCCATGCTGGGTGACAAAATCACCGCTCCGGAGGCCGAACGGATCGGCATGATTTACAAATACTTCCCCGATGAGGAATTTGATAAAAAAGTGCGGGCACTGGCTTCCAAACTAGCGAAAATGCCAACATTGGGGTTGGCTTTCACCAAACAGGCCTTTAACTCAGCGCTATCGGGAACGCTGGAAGACCAGTTGGTGGTGGAAAACAAATTGCAAATACAAGCTTCTGAAACCGCAGATTATCGCGAGGGGGTAGATGCCTTTTTAAATAAAAGAAAACCTGAATTTAAAGGAAAGTAAATGATCGTAGGCGTAATAGGTTCCGGGACAATGGGGGCAGGAATTGCCCAGGTAGCGGCGACAGCCGGTAACAAAGTCCTGCTGTTTGACAGCAATCCGGAGGCACTGCAACAAGGCAAGGTAAACCTTGAAAGGATTTTAAGCCGGTTGGTTGAAAAAGGCAAATACCCTGAAGAAAAAAAAACAGCGATCCTCAGCCACATCGACTATATCGAAAACCTCCGGGAAATAGCTACTGCCGACCTTGTGATTGAAGCCATTGTTGAAAACGCAGAGATTAAAAAAGAAGTCTTTAAAAAAATTGAGTCATTGGTAAATGATGAATGTATCATTGCTTCGAATACCTCCTCACTTTCCATCGCCTCCCTGGCCTCGGCACTTAAGAGGCCGGAGCGGTTCATTGGCATCCATTTTTTCAATCCGGCCCCTTTGATGAAACTGGTAGAAATTGTGCCGGCAATCCAGACCGGCGCCGGAGTCACCCAATGTGCCAAAGAGGTCATTGACAGATGGGGAAAGGTAACGGTAATGGCAAAAGATACGCCTGGCTTTATTGTCAACCGCGTAGCCAGGCCTTTTTATGGGGAGGCCATTCGTATATACGAAGAAGGCATTGCCAATGCAGCTACAATCGATTGGGCCATGAAAGCTATAGGCGGATTCAGAATGGGCCCCTTTGAGTTGATGGACTTCATTGGCCATGATGTGAATTACACCGTTTCCGAAACTGTTTTCAAGGCGTTCTTTTACGACCCTCGCTACAAGCCATCCTTTACCCAGAAAAGATTGGTGGAGGCCGGGTATCTGGGCAGAAAATCAGGTAAAGGTTTTTACAATTATGAAAACCCTGAGACTAATCCCGTGCCGGAAGAAGACCTTGAACCGGGCAAAAAAATCATGCAGCGGATCGTAGTGAGAATAATCAACGAAGCGGCAGATGCCCGCTACCTCAATATCGCCACCAAAGAAGACATCGACCTCGCTATGACCGCCGGTGTCAATTACCCTAAAGGCCCTTTGACTTGGGCCGACGAGTGGGGCGTGTCTCACTGCGTAAATATATTGGATGATCTTTATCAAAAATATCGTGAAGGCCAGTACAGGTGTACAGTTTTATTGAGAAAAATGGCAGAAACAGATGAAAGATTCTTTAACTAATCAAAAGTTAGTCTAACAAAAGATAACCATGGATAAATTAGGCAACTATATCAAAGGCGAATGGATGAAAGGTGATGGCGAAGGCCAGCCTGTTTACGATGCCGTGACTGGTGAGGCATTTGCAAGTGTTTCGACCAAGGGGCTGGACTTTGGCGAAATCCTGGCATATGGCCGGGAAGCAGGCAATCCGGCATTAAGGAAAATGACCTTCCAGGAAAGAGGCAATATGCTAAAAAAGCTGGCATTATACCTTACCAGGAAAAAAGATCGATTTTATGAGATCAGCTATAAGACCGGCGCCACCAGGGCCGATAGCTGGATTGATATTGAAGGCGGTTTTGGTAATCTTTTTGCCAATGCCTCTTTGCGCAGAAACTTTCCCAATCAGCCTTATCACATAGACGGTGATCCGATTGATTTATCCAGGGGGCAAGGTTTCATGGGCCATCATATTATGGTGCCAAAAGAAGGGGTGGCCATCCATATCAATGCCTTTAATTTCCCTGTGTGGGGCATGCTGGAAAAATGTGCTGTGAACTGGATGGCCGGCGTACCTGCAGTAGTGAAGCCTGCTACCGCCACCGCCTTTCTTACCGAGGCTGTGGTCCGGGAAATTATAGCGTCTGAGATTTTACCCGAAGGGGCCTTGCAATTAATTTGCGGATCGGCCAGGACTATCCTGGACACGGTAGAATCCCAGGATGTGGTCACATTTACCGGTTCGGCAGATACAGGCCGGATGTTAAAAGCCAACCCGAGGATCATAGAAGAATCTGTTCCTTTTAATATGGAGGCAGATTCATTAAACTGCGCGGTTTTAGGTGAGGATGCCGTACCGGGCACACCGGAGTTCGACTTATTTATCAAGGAAGTGCGTAATGAAATGACCGTCAAATGCGGTCAGAAATGTACAGCCATACGCCGGGTAATTGTACCCGGATCATTGGTAGAGGATGTGCAAATCGCTTTGGGTAATGCATTGAACAAAGTGATCATAGGTGATCCGAAGTTAAAAGAAGTACGGATGGGGGCCCTGGTTAACAAAGATCAGTTACAGGAAGTGAGGGACAGGGTCGGCGATTTATCCAAAACAGCCGAAATCGTTTACGGCCATACAGACAAAGTAACCCTCATCGGTGCCGATGCCGCTAAAGGGTCATTTCTCAGTCCTATTATTTTACGGGAAGATCAGCCCCACAAAAATCTGGGGGTACATGAAATTGAAGCCTTTGGACCGGTAAGCACCATCATTCCCTATACCGGCCTGGATGATGCCATTCAACTGGCCAAAATGGGAAAGGGCTCTTTATGCTGCTCGATTGCCACCTGCAACGACCGGACCGCCAGGGAATTTGTGATCGGTGCGGCGACGCACCATGGAAGAATATTGATTTTAAACCGGGAAAGCGCCAAGAGAAGCACAGGTCATGGTTCTCCTTTGCCCACTTTGATCCACGGCGGTCCGGGACGCGCCGGAGGTGGTGAGGAAATGGGAGGAATGAGAGGTATAAAACACTATCTGCAACGTTGCGCCATCCAGGGTACGCCCACCACTTTGACAGAAATAACAGGCATATACCAGCCAGGCGCAAAATACAAAGTGTCGAAGGAACATCCTTTCAAATATCATTTTGAAGAAATTGAAGTAGGTCAGTCCCTGCTCACACACAAACGTACTGTCACCGACTCAGATATTATCAATTTTGCCAACCTGACCTGGGATCATTTCTACGCACACACCGACATCACTTCACTTCAGGGCAGCATATTTGAAAAAAGAGCGGCCCATGGGTACTTTATTCTGGCTGCAGCGGCTGGCTTATTTGTCTATCCAAACAAAGGCCCCGTGGCCGCCAACTACGGCCTGGATGAATGCCGCTTTCTGAAACCAATATACCACAACGACACCATCCAGGTGAGGCTTACCTGTAAAGAAAAGGTAGAAAGGGACAGTAAGGGCAAGGAACATCCTTCCGGAGTGGTGAAATGGTTCGTTGAAGTTTTCGACCAGGAAAAAGAGTTAGCCGCTACTGCCACTATTTTGACACTGGTACAGAAAAAGTGCCCCTTCGTGGAAATAGATAAAGAATTCCTGGCTTTTGCCCTCGGTAAACTCACGCCTGATACCCAGGCCGCATGGGGTATCATGACGCCACAACACATGGTGGAACACCTGGAGTATAATTTCAAGATTGCCATCGGTGACATAGAGGCAGAGATTGTTACACCCGGGAAACACCTGGAAAAATATCGGGACTCTCTGTGGAACTATAAATCTATGCCCAGGGAATATCACCACCCGCACCTGAAAAAAGGCGAAACCGAAGACCTGAATCATTCGGGTTTGCAGGAAGCCATAGACTCCGTGCTGAAAAGCTACGAGGTTTACGAAGATTTTTTCAAGGAAAACCCCGGGATGAAAACCAAAAATGCTGTTTTTGGCGAATTGGATAAGCAGCATTGGGATTTATTGATCAGAAAACATTTTAATCATCATTTGGCTCAGTTTGGGCTGATTTAACGGAATACAATATGTCAGAAGCAGCTTACGTAAACCTGGAAATAGAAGGCGCTGTGGGTGAAATCACCTTTTTTCACCCGGCCCATAATTCCCTGCCGGGTGATATGCTGGGAAAGTTGGCAGCAACGATTGAAGACGCAGGAAACCATCCGGACATCAAGGTGATCCTGTTAAAAAGTGGCGGGAACCGTACTTTCTGTGCCGGGGCCAGCTTCAATGAACTGGTAGCGATTGATAATTTTGATGATGGAAAAAAGTTCTTTATGGGGTTCGCCAACGTGATCAATGCCTGTAGAAAATGTCCGAAGGTTATCATTGGCCGGGTGCAGGGTAAGGCTGTGGGAGGAGGGGTAGGTCTGGCTGCCGCTGTGGATTATTGCTTTGCCACAAAATATGCCGCAGTGAAACTCAGTGAGCTGACCATCGGTATCGGCCCGTTTGTCGTTGGCCCGGCAGTCGAGAGAAAAATAGGTGTTTCCTGCTTTGCCGGACTTGCGATCAATGCCACTGAATTTCAAACGGCTGAATGGGCTTTTGAAAAAGGGCTTTTTCATAAGATTTTCGAAACGGCAGAAGAAATGGACGAGGGGATCAGGGAACTAACACAAAACCTGGTGAGTACCAGTCACACAGCGCAACAGCTCATAAAAAAGGTAACATGGGAAGGCACCGGCCACTGGGACCGGTTGTTAGAAGAAAGAGCTGAATTGAGCGGCAGGCTGGTAGTATCGGATTTTACCAAGAAGGTGTTAGAAAAATACAAAACCGTGTCATGATTTACGAATTTAAAGGGTTTATACCAGTAGTGCATCCCTCGGCATTTGTCCATCCGCTGGCAGCGGTTACAGGCAATGTGGTAATTGGCAAAGACGTTTACATAGGGCCTGGCGCGGCAATAAGGGGCGATTGGGGAGCGATAATTATTGAGGATGGTTGCAATGTTCAGGAGAATTGTACAATACACATGTTTCCCGGCAAGACCGTAACTTTAAAAGAAAACGCACACATTGGGCATGGCGCAGTCATTCATGGAGCTGCCATTGGAAAAAACGTGCTGGTAGGAATGAACGCTGTTGTGATGGATGAAGCAGAAATCGGCGATGAATGCATAATCGGGGCATTAAGCTTCATCAAAGCCAATGAAAAGATTCCGCCACGACAACTGCTGGTCGGTAATCCGGCCCAGATTATCAGGGAGGTAAGCGACGAAATGATCGATTGGAAAACCAAAGGCACGCAGCTTTATCAAACACTGCCGGGTGACTGCCATCAGGGTCTCAGGGAGGTGAAGGCGCTGACCAGCCTGCCGGAAAACCGGCCCTCGCAGGAGACACTGTACAGCACCTGGAATGATATCAAAAACCAATAACAGGTTGGTAAAAGTGAACAACACAACAAATCCAAAAAAGTAAACCACAAAATGATCATCGATAAAAAAGCAATCAATAAAAAAACCATCAAAGAAGCCTTTAGCCTGATGGCAACCGCCAAAGCGATGGCTGAATTGTATGAGGACAATTTTAAGCTGGTTTCGAAATATGTACACGCGACCTCCAGAGGCCATGAAGCCATTCAACTCGCCATGGGTATGCTGCTGCGTCCACAGGACTACGCCTTTCCTTATTATCGTGATGATGCCATGCTGCTTGGCATGGGCATCAGTCCTTATCAATTGATGTTGCAATTACTTGCCAAAAGGGATGATCCGTTTTCGGGGGGCAGAACCTACTATGCCCACCCCAGTCTTAACGATCCGGATAAACCAAAAATTCCCCATCAATCTTCGGCAACAGGCATGCAGGCCATCCCGGCTACAGGGGTAGCAATGGGCATACAGTACAAGGAAAAACGCTCCCTTTTTGAAAACCCCAAAGAAAAACCTATTGCCGTTTGTTCACTCGGAGACGCATCGATCACAGAGGGTGAGGTGGCAGAAGCCTTCCAGATGGCTGCTTTAAAACAACTCCCCATACTCTATTTGATCCAGGATAACGATTGGGATATCTCGGCCAATGCCGAAGAAACAAGAGCGCAAAATGCCGCTGAATATATCAAGGGATTTCACGGAATCACCCCGGTAACACTCAACGGATCGGACTTTCTTGCGTGTTACTCCACGCTTGATGAGATCATCAAAGCCATGAGAAAGGACCGCAAACCATTCCTGGTTCATGCCACCGTTCCATTGCTCAATCATCATACCTCGGGCGTTCGCATGGAGTGGTACAGGGATGACCTGGACAAGGCCGCCAAACGGGACCCCTACCCTGTCCTGAAAAGGCAATTGCTCGAATATGGTTTTTCAGAAAATCAAATCATTCGCATCGAAGAGGAAGCACAGGAAAATGTGCATAGCGAATATCGAATGGCCCTTAAGGCTGCAGACCCAAATCCGGATGATCTGTTCACACATGATTTTGTACCAACTACCGTGCTGGAGGAAAAGGGAGAAAAGTCACCCGAAAACGGACAAAAGGTGGTGATGGTAGATTGCGCCCTTCACGCTGTGGAAGAATTGATGAAAGCCCATCCCGAGTGTTTATTATACGGCCAGGATGTGGGTAAAAGGCTGGGCGGAGTGTTTCGCGAAGCGGCTACTTTAGCGGATAAATTTGGTGACGACCGGGTTTTTAACACCCCCATTCAGGAGGCCTTTATTGTTGGTTCCACCGTCGGTATGTCGGCAGTGGGTTTAAAACCCATTGTGGAAGTGCAATTTGCCGATTACATCTGGCCCGGTTTAAACCAGCTATTTACGGAGGTTAGCAGGTCCTGCTATCTATCCAATGGTAAATGGCCGGTGAGTATGATACTGAGAGTGCCCATCGGCGCTTACGGAAGTGGGGGGCCGTACCACTCTTCCAGTGTCGAATCGATTGTCACCAACATCCGTGGTATTAAAATTGCCTATCCCAGCAATGGAGCGGACCTGAAAGGGTTGATAAAGGCCGCTTATTATGATCCCAATCCGGTCGTGATTTTTGAACATAAAGGATTATACTGGTCTAAAATGCCAGGCACAGGGTATGCAAAATCCATCGAACCTGATGAAAATTATATATTGCCATTTGGTAATGCCGCAATGGTGACTGAAACAGAAGTGTCAACCTCTCAAAGGGACAATACGCTCAGTATAATCACCTATGGCATGGGTGTACACTGGGCCTTAAATGCCGCCCAGTCATTTGAAAGTCTGGTGGAGATTGTTGATTTGAGAACCCTCTATCCATTGGATGAAAAGGCCGTGTTGCAGTCCGTCAGGAAAAACAGCCGCTGCCTCGTAGTCACCGAGGAGCCGGTTAACAACTCCTTTGCCAGAAGCCTCGCCGGCATGATTCAGGAAAAATGCTTCCGGCACCTGGACGCCCCCGTAATGACCATCGGCGCTGAGAACATGCCCGCTATACCCTTAAACAGTATTTTGGAAGAAACCATGTTACCATCGACAGAAAAGGTGAAATCCAAGATTGAAGCGCTTCTTAGCTACTGATTGCGTCCATCAATGCTGTAAAGTAGTCATAGTATGACTTTGAGTCATACTATGACTAGAATGGTTTTAATAACTACTCCGAATCACCTGATACTGAATGACAGCCTTCCCTATTTTACCGTTCCTGGCAAAACCCAGAACGTCTATGACATATTTTGTTGCTACGTCACTATTCTCAAACTCCACAACAGCCTTTCCGTCCTGATCCGTCCTGACGAGCGGATTCCAATATAATACTTGCCTGAAATCAGGTATTTTATCTTCCGTGGCCCTGGGGCGGCTGGTGATATAGGGCAGCGGTGTGCTGATTGTCTTGATTTTGGGCCAGCGGATAATTTTTTCTGACAAAGGATTTTCGACACCATCTTTTAAAAAAACAGATAATATCCCCTTATTACCAAAAGTGCCAAACTTGCCCTGCGTACGGATAGCATTGCGAACTTCCATTTTTTCGACATCTTTCACATGCAAAGCCAAAACCAGACTGTCATCAAAAGTGGGTATGTCATTAATTAAAATTAAGGGGGTATCATCATACTTAAAGCTGCTGGTTTTGGGAGACAGATAAATTCTTTCTTTTCCATGTTCTTTTTTTATATGGGTCTTGGGGACAAATCCCCGTATTACCTCTTTCATAGTGGGTAACCTGTTAAAATCCGCCAGCAGGACACTGAAATCCGGCTTTCCCCATCCCATTGAAAAATCTTCTCCGGCTAAGTGATCTGCCTTCGGAATTTCGTAGACCAGATCGATGAGATGGCTTTTCTTTTTAAATTCAAGATAGTCCTCTACCGGCTTAACATACAAAAGCCCGTCTTTTAAAGCCTGGTACCTGCGCGTTCGATGATCTTCCAAACCTTTCATCAATAGCTCCCCAAGGCGATCCCCCTTCCAATTGAAACCATAAATCAGCATGTGGTTATCTTTGTGTATGTTGTTTCTGACATCTGTCAAATCATCCAACTCATCAATATAAAATTCTTCAATGATCTGGTCCTCGATAAAAAATACCGATACCCTCGACAATGCCTTCAGAGAGGTTTGTTTTAAACCCTTTATATAAGCAATAATATCTAAAATTCCCTGACCCCTGGATTTTGACGGCAGACCCGGTTGGTAAGTTGTGTTATTCGAAATCCTCCCTGGTATCTTAAAGTCCTGGTTTAAAACACTGACAGCAAGGTTTGCAGGCACAGGTTCCCCATTTTGGTTCCGTGTAAGGATCTGCAGTTTAACCGGCTCCCGTTTCGAAAAGGTCAATTGGTCTAATTTAAGCTCAATATTCAAAAAGTCATCTTTCTTATCGAAAGTCTCTACCGGCCTGGTATTTTCAGTTACATAATAACCGTTGGCAGTAGAATCCTGGCTGTTACCCCGGCTTAAAGTCTTGTTTTTGCTATGCTCAAGGGAATAGACCGGAATCTTTATCTGGTTACTTATCAAATTATCTGGTTTGCTATGACCGGCCGGTTCTTCAGGATAGGCAAAAATCCTGTAAACCCCGGGCTTCAAAGACTTTTCCAGCAGCATATCCCCTGCCCCGTACCCCTCTGTCATACGAATGAGCTGGGTTTTTACTACATGTCCTCCTGGTGCCACCCATTCGAGAACAATCATTTGTTCAGATGGTGACTCCGGCACTGTCGAAAATACGGCAAACCTGATCATTTCACCCGGCACATAAAAATCGCGGTCAAAATGCCAATAAAGCTTTGATGGAGACTGGTTTTCCTGGGTTAATCCGCTCAGGGACGAAAATGCCAGCAGCCAGGTAAACAGCGTATGAAACAGAAGTCGTGTTGTAAAACGCATGGGTTAATTCAAAAAATACACATTAAATTAATCGTCATCATTTTATCACCTCCACCAGCTTGGCTCAACATTAATAATGTATGAAGAACCTCCACGATAGCGAAAACAATCCAGGCAGTCAGGTGACGGAATGTTTGGCACGCCCGGGGGAGACCGGCAGGGATCGATATTGGGTAGCCGGTAAGGTAATTCCCGGATATTGGTAAACCATCTTTGCGTTGACTCCCCCACCACACTAAAGTACCCCAGTACACGATCATCAGGATAATTCACATTAAACAGATTACCCCGGATAGAAAATGGAGGGGGATCAAAAATACTGCCTACACGCTCATTCTGTTTTTTAATATCTTCCCAAAACTCAAAAGTTTCCTTGTTCAAGGAAAATTGTCTGATTAAAACGGAAAAATCATACTGAAGGCGCGTATTGGTCTCAGCCTCCAGGAAAAACAGCTCTTTCGGATAACTGCCTTGCCCAAACTTGTCCTGATGAATCACTACCTCATCCAGATAATAAATATTGGTGACCCAGCAGGTTTTGTTGGGATGACCATCAGGAAGCAAAGAGGCCTTGAAAATCCAGGCCGGTACCAGCTCCCAAAGGTAATATACGGGTTCCTGACTACTGTTTTGCGGGAGATCGACATACACTGAGATACCTTCAAGCGTCACAACCTCGGACTGATCACTGATTTCGACAAGGTTTAACCTCGAATCGATTCGATACTTAGCCGGACCCGTTGGAAGAGATTTCTGCAATCTTTGAGGCTGTGATTCATACACATTACCATCAGCGGTAGAAATCCTGATAAAATAACTACGACCCTCGACCGCTTTGAAATCCTCATCATATAGAAAGTATTCACCATCGAAAGATGGTGTCAGTTCCTGTTGATTTTCCTGATCATCCAAAAGCATTACAGTAGCGTCCTTTATCGGATGATCCCTGATATTAGACACCGGGCTGCTCAAACTAAGCTTTACTTTAAAATAAGGTGATTCATCACCACCTGTTTCCCGATTCTTAGCGGGAACATCAGAGATGTATCCCTGTACTACCAGACGGGACGGCTCACTGCTGGTGTCAAATTCTACCGGGTCGATGCACGTTGTTAAAACGAACAAACCTGCAATAATTCCTAACTTTAAATGCCTTACCATAGCTAAAACTTAAAATTATAAGTAACCGACGGAAAAACCGTTCCCAGCACTGCCAGCCGGAATGCCTGGCCTGATTGCCTGAAAAACACCGAATACGGATTTTTGCGGCCATAAACATTATACACTGAAAACACCCACTCCCCTTTTAATTTGTTTTGTTTTCTGTGACCTGGTTTGAGCGTAAACGACAGATCCAGACGGTGGTAATCGGGTATTCTGAATTGGTTTCTTTCAGAATAATTTAATACCGACAGAATATTACCATAACTATATTTAGATACAGGTACGGTGATAGGTCTGCCGGTACTGTAGGTAAAGTTGGCTGAAATCTTGAACCGGCGGCTGGCATTAAAATTTGCCACTATGGTTACATCATGAGGCTTGTCGAAATTGGCAGGATAGTATTCACCTAAATTTATCCGCTCTTCTTCGTTTTCTGACTGAAACAGGAGCTCACTTCTGGAGTAAGTATAACCGATCCACCCGGTTATCCGGCCTTTGTTTTTCTGCAGTAACACCTCCAGCCCATAGGCCCTCCCCTTTCCTGAAAGTAAATCGGCCTCCAGTGTAGGATTAAGCAGAATACTAGATCCTTCTTTGTAATCAAGGACATTATCTATTTCTTTGTAGTAAACCTCGACAGAGGTTTCTATAGCATCATCTTTAAAGTTTCTGAAGTATCCCAGCGAAACCTGATCGCCGGTTTGGGGTTGCAGATGATAGTTACTGGTTTGCCAGAAGTCCACCGGTGCGATGGCTGTGGTATTGGAAATAAGATGAATGTATTGCCTGGTCCGGTAATAACTGAATTTTAATGAGCTCCGGCGATCCAGTGAATATCTCAATGAAAGCCTGGGTTCGAGGCCATCGTATTTTCTGATGAGTTCCCCGTTGTTAAAGGTCATTGTATCAATGATTGTCTCTTCTTGCCTGGGCAAATCAGGTTCATAAACAAAAACATCCTCTGGCCCGACATTATGAAACATCGAATACCTTAAGCCATACATGATTGTCAGCCTGGGAGAAACCGTAAATTCATCTTTGACATAAATGCCGGATTCATATGACTGCTCCTGCTTCAAGGTAAGCGGCACCTCATTGGTATTCTGCTCGCCGGGGACAAATACTCCGGGATTGAATTCATACCTGATAATACTCGCGCCAAAATCGATTTTATGCTTTCGGTCAGGTATGTAGTTAAAGTCAAGTTTTAAATTGGCGCTTGTTATTTCCGAGTCAAGTGTAAATGCGTCAAAATCCTGGTCGTCAAAAGTTTTATTTTTAAAAGTTCCGTAAATGGCACCGAAACTGGCCAGCAGTTTTTCATTAAAAATATGGCTCCATTTGAGGCTTGTATTTATAGTACGCCACTGATAAATGGTATCACCGGCGAATTTGAACCTGTCGTTACTGATGTAGGATGAAAGGATCAGTTTATCCTTATCGCTGAAATCATGTGTGAGCTTAGCGTTAGCATCGTAAAACTGTGCTGAACTTTCCTGCAAATCGGCATTTTGTATGCTTCCCAAAATCCAGTCGGAGTAAGAAGATCTACCACCAATAATAAAAGCCGTTTTGTCTTTCACAATTGGTCCTTCTACCACCAACCGGCTGGAAACCACACCCAGCCCCCCCTGTCCATGAAATTCCTGCCGGTTGCCATTGCGTAAGCTGACATTGAGAATCGATGAAACCCTGCCACCGAAATTGGGTGGCCCCCCACCTTTATACAGGGTAACATCCCGGACAAAATCGGCGTTAAACGCTGAGAAAAAACCAAATAGGTGCGAAGCATTAAAAACCATGGCATCATCCAGCAACAACAAATTCTGATCCACACTCCCACCCCTTACGTTAAAGCCGGCAGCCCCTTCGCCCACTGTACTAACTCCTGGTAATGTGATAATACTTTTCACCACATCAATTTCTCCCAAAAAGGCAGGCATACCTTTGATAGCCTCAATACTTAGTTTTTCCTTACCTGCCAAAACCCCCTTTATATTTTCGTCCTTGGCCTCAGCGGTAATAGTTACTTCCTCTAATTCAACCGTTTCTTTGTAGAGGCTGAAACTCAAATTGCCATTGGAAAGTACCTCTACTGCCTGGCTCTTTTCATCGTACCCGATAAAACCCGCGGTCAGGGTATATTTGCCAACCGGTAGTCGGAGTGAATAAAATCCATTGATATTGGTAGTAACACCAGTCTTTAGCTCATTAACATAAACTCCTGCACCGATTAAAGCCTCATCGTTGCCCCCTTCTCTTATAAATCCACTGATGGTGACCTCTTGCTGTCCGGGATTTTCCATTACCTTACCGATTTTGAGGTATTCCCTGAGGTCGCCTTGCTCATCGAGTTTAGACTCCCTGAAAGCAATGGAATGAATAGTTGATTCCCCCTTAATCAACACAATGTTGGTGCCGTATACCAAAAAAGAGATTTCATGTGGTTTTAATATATTTTCCAAAAAGTCGGACAGGGATATATTTTTAAAGTCACCGGTGACAACAATATCGGTAATCCAGGCTTGTTTATAAAAAAAATCCATCCCATGTTTTGCCTGCATATCTGCCAGGACATCACGCAGCGGACTGTTCAGGTAAGATGCCGTAACAAGTCTTTCAGAAGGGTTTTGAGCAAAAACGGAATGAAGGGAAAACAAAAAGATTCCCCAACAAAAAAATAGTTTTTCCATGCCGCCATTATCGAAAGTAAAGAAGGAATCTGGTTTTCGGGTACTTTGTTTTATAGGAATACAAAGAGGTTGCTTTCAACCAAACAACCTCTTTGCATCTTTAATGAAAATCAAATCATCTTCAGATTAGTCCACATCCCACCAAACTTTCGTGTCTAACCCGTCCTCACCCTGGCGGCTCACTACCTCATTGTAGTTGGTTTCATTCAGGTCACGTTCAGTCACCGGATAAGCCTGCCGGACCGGAATCTCCCCACTCTTATTTTGAGCGGCGACGGCTGGCACTAAGTCAGGGTAACCTGTTCTTCGCCATTCCGCCCAGGCTTCGTAGCCATTTAGGAACAAGGCCACCCATTTTTGGTTACCAATCTGCTCAAAAGCCCGTGCCGGGTCGAAAGCAACCTCCTCGTTGGTAATAAAAGTATCAAACTCGTCACCTACGCCATATTGATCCAATGAAGCCTTGATGGCGTCATTATAAAATTGCTCAGCATCTCCTGCTATCCAGCCCCGCTGTGCCGCTTCTGCCATGGAGAATAACACCTGCGCAGAAGTATAAATGTAAGTTGGAGCATCCTGTACCCGTAGCGCATTCCCTAAAAATGAAACATCGGAATTCGAAATGTCTCCAGCCTCGGCCTCGTTCACCCCGTACACCATGCCTACAAATCCGCCGGTGGATTCAGTCGGGTCGGCAAATACGGGAAGCCTTGGATCCATCATCACGTTCATCATTCCTCCGTTTGCGGTGGATTGCATGTAATCTACCAGCGTATTGGCTACGGTATAATCCCTTCTGGTTTCAAAGCGGTCCTGCCAGCGGTTGTCATGATTTTGCTCTGCAAAGTGCCTGAACATAATGTTTTCAGAGTTATCCAAGGCGATTACGCCATCATTCATCGCCGCAACAAATTCAGACCGGGCCCTCTCTTCATCCACCTCTGATAACCGAAGCGCTGCCACCAATCTGATGGTGTTGGCAAATTTTTCCCACCTATCCATATCTCCTGCAAATAAGGCGTCACCGGTAGGCCCGGCTCCGCCGTCTATCATAGCGGTTGCTTCTTTTAAGGTGGCCATTATGCCGTTATAAACTTCTCTTTGCGGATCAAATTTTGGCGTTAATATGCCTTGCTCCGCCTGCAGTGCTTCCGAATACGGAATATCGCCCCAACGATCGGTAATGTGGAGAAAATAATAAGCCTGAAGGATCTTAGCAACGGCAATCTGGTTGGCGTGGGAACCATAGTCATCGGCAAATACTTTTGTCTCTTCATCCGTATTTAGCTCAATCACCTTTTGCAAATCCGTCAGAGGTCCGTTGTAAAATGTGTTATAACTAAACTGAACATTCTGGTAGGTATCCGCAGAAGTATACTGGGAATTGGCAAGGTACTGCACATAAAGCTGACCCTGTGTCGCATACACGGTGGAAGCGATGTTAAAATCCACATTGTTGGAAAAAACAATACCATTCGTCAATAAAATGGCTGCGTTAGGCTCGTTGGTAGCATTAGGGTTAACATTGATGTCGTCAAAGTCACTTATATCACAGGCAACCATGCAAGCCGCGATCAATGTTATTGATATATGTTTATACAATTTTTTCATTTTGATCATCTTTTAAATTAAAAACCTAACCTGATATCAAATCCTAAAGTCCTGGTAGGAGGCAGGTTGCCACTTTCAACCCATGCACCGTTATTTCTGGCATCCTCAGTATCACCACTAATTTCCGATGGATCGATACCTTGGGCGTCTGTGTAAATTAACCACAAGTTGTTGGCAACAAATGATACACTGGCGCTTTTGACAAAAAGGTTGTTAAGCAGATGATTTGGTAAAGTGTAGCCAAATCTTACCTCTCTCAGTTTCACAAAAGTGGCGTCATAGATCCAGGCTTCATGGAGAGGGAACAAACTTTTCCAGTAATCATCAACTTCAAGGTACTTGTTATTTACTGATCCATCCTGGAAGACACCGTCAAACCTCAGCCCTCCGCCTTCAGCTACCGGATCCCTCATAGGATTACCTTTGTCATTGGTACCTACTGTTTCCTCTCCTAACCCTGAGTAGGCATTGAACATTTTGGTGATGGCGTAGAAATCACCACCCAGTTGCCAATCTATGGTGAAGCTCATTTCAAAATCTTTGTAGGTAAACCGGTTAAAGATACCGCCGGTATACTCAGGCAAAATGTTGCCCAGGTCCTGGTTTTCATCCCACAAAGGTTCTCCATCGGCGTCAACAATGATGTTACCGGCTTCGTCCCTTTGGAATTTCCTGCCCACAATGGTTCCCCACTGCTTGCCTACTTCAGCTTTGGCAGTAATACCACCCCAGGCACCGGTGGTACTGGTTCCTCTAAAACCATTTTGAAGAGCAAAAGCATCCAATCCCGGATACAATTCATCCAGGAAGTTTTCACTTCTGGCAAAATTGAAGGTCACATCCCAGTTGAAATTGGCAGTTCTTATCGGGGTACCGCCAATGGACGCGTCCCAACCTTTGGTGGTGGTTTTACCTGAGTTGATCCTGTATCCATTGGCCCCTGAGGTACCAGGTATACCTACCCTGACTATTTCGTTGGTATTGTCATAGTTGAAATAAGAGAAATCCAACCTGACCCTGTTATTCAGGAAATTCAACTCTATTCCGGCTTCGATGGCACTGGTTTCTGCCGCCCGTAAATCCGGGGCGACAATATCGTTCGGTGCGGTCATGGTAGGCAAAACACCATACGGATTACCCAGCTCATAAGCAGGAAACAGGTCGTAAGGGTTCAATTCACCACCGACACTTGCGTAACTCACCCTCGCTTTACCAAATGACAGGATATCCTGTGAATCGATCAGCTCGGAAAAAATAAATGATCCGGAAACAGAGGGATAAACGTATGCGTTGTCAGATTCGGGAAGTGTCGAATCCCAATCGCTTCTGATGGTAGCGTCCAGATACAGGATGTCTTTGTAACCAAAGGATGCCTGGGCAAACAAACTTCTGACCTCCTGAAATCGCTTCTCATTCCTCGAAACAGGGCGGTCTCTCGATGCACTTAGATTATAGAGCCCGGGTACGGATAGCCCTCCGACCGTCCGCTGATCGCTCAGATACCATTCCCCTTTACGTATGTTACCACCAGCCAGGGCAGAAATAGAAAAGTCGTCGTTCAACTGTTTTTTATAGCTAGCAATAAATTCGTAGTTATCCTCAATAATATTACGGGTGAAAGTAGTGTACTGGTCCAAATCCAAAGTACCGGAAGCAATGATCGTCTCACCCCATCTTTGATCTGTTGATCTGGAAAGGTTGGCTGTCAACACCAGTCCGTCAATGACCTCATAGGCTAAACCAAATCTACCCACAAATACCTCTTTGGTATTTTCCCGGGTATTGGCGTATACCTCTGTGTAAGGGTTGTTCCAGTAAAGCGGCCTGGTATTTCTTGCAGAATTCAGGTTCCAGGAAGTAAATGTACCATCCGGTAAACGGTAATATCTTTTTAATAAATCCATGTCGAGCTGTCTTTGGAACCACTGGTTGAAGTTGGAACCCAGTGAATTGTAACCTTCAAAAATGTTTCCGAAGGTTTCCCTTTTGCTGTAATTGGCAATGCCTGTTAATTTTAGTTTCTCTGACAGGTTAACACTGGAGTTTAAATTCAAAAACGTATTATCCTGTTCGGAATTGGGCAATACGCCTGTTCTCTGGGAGTTGGTAAAAGTAACATTGATCGCATAGTTATCATCCGCTTTGCTGACAGACAAACTGTTTTGCATAAAAACGCCTGTTTCAAAGAAATCCCTGACATTATCAGGGTTGGGCGACCAGGGTCTGGTTTGGCCATAACCCGATGTTCCGGGAATAAAGGCATCCCATTGCGCCACCTGGCTGCCATCCATTCTGGGCCCCCAGCTTTCATCCGCATTAAATTCGGGTATTCTCGCTCCATTCAAAGCCGCCAGGGCCGGATCATCTCTGGAAGGGTCGAACTCAAATATGTCCCATTCCTGCGAATAGCCGCCACCATATTCATCCTGGTATCCGGGAAGCACTGCCACTGATTCAAACGTGGTTGTGTTATTAAAATCAATACTCAGCTTGCCTTTTTTACCGGTTTTGGTGGTAATAATGACCACACCATCCCGTGCCCTGTTGCCGTAAAGGGCAGCAGCATTGGCGCCTTTCAGCACGTTGATGGACTCCACTGCATCCATATTGATGGTCGAAGGGTCATTGACCACCATACCATCGACCACATACAAGGGATTGGCAGAGTTCAAACCCCTTACGCCCCTGATCCTTACCCTTGCCGCACCAAACTTGGCCCCTGAACCACCGATGACCTGCACACCGGCAATTTTTCCAGCCAGCGCCGCGTTGAGATTGGTTTCCCGGGCTACCCGCAGGTTTTCCTGGGTAACCTGTTGGGTGGCATAGCCCAAGGACTTTTTATCTCTGGGTATATTTAGGGCAGTCACAACCACCTCACCCAGTGTCTGAACATCTGTTGCCATGCTTACATCAACCACGGTTCGCGACCCTACTTCAACTTCTTTGGTGGCCAAACCAATAAATGAGAAAATAAGCACCGCATCGCCACTCGTTACACTTAATTTGTAAGCGCCGTTGATATCGGAAGTGGTTCCGACGTTCGTTCCTTTTACAATAACGTTTACTCCCGGTAATGGGGAACCGTCATCTTCAGAGGTTATCGTTCCGCTGATAACCCTTTCCTGACTCCGGCTTTCGAATACAAAAGCCGTCATCATCATAAATGAGATTAGTAGAATCTTCTTCATAGACTACTTTTTAAAGTGAAATGTTAATTAAAGATTTCGATTGTTCTGATTTCCAAACTTAGAAACAAATCATACATTTTTTCAACAATATTGAAACTTTTATGCCTCAATAATTGTTGCAATTTCCTAATGTAAGAAAAAGTAACGTAAAAAGGGTCATATTTTTTAAAATATTTTTGAATTATCATATCTCATTCGAGGTCAAAGGGAAATTGATTTTATTGTATTATACCAATCTAACATCTTATTCAAGGGCAGTAGAAATCTTCTTAGCAGCCACCTTAATTGGAAAGCTTGTACCCAGGACTGATCCGATTTTTTTTGTCTTCGGAAAAAACGGATGGGCACAGGAATTTAAAAACCTGGAGTAAAATATCCTTTATTATACATAAAAAGACATTTTAGGTTAATTAAGGAATGAGACAGTCATATCAAATCATTGATATTTTACAGGATTTATATTATTCTTCGAAATTATTAATAAGAATATAATACGCAGAATTAAAATTATTCTTTTTTGAAAAAATTATAAAATTCAAATATTTGATTTTCCTTGCCACAAAAAAGGAACTGAAAAAGCGGGGCAATTTTATCCCCATAGTATTTAATAAGAATAAGGGTCATTTCAGGTAATGTTTTTATATTTTTTATCGATTTTTATCACATTTTTAAATTATTTTCCCGTCTGTACCCGGTGTAAGCAGGTTGAATTTCGATGACCTGACAAGTCGTGAAAAATGAGCTTTTAATAACCAACGCTTTGTATGCCGGATACTTTATTGTCACGCTTTATGATAACCTTCCCACTGATGGAAACCTCCTGAAATCTTCGGTGCCTGAACATCAGAAAGTTGGGATCATTGGAAGAAACAGCGACCCGATAGACTTTTATCGGTTAACAAGCATAATAAAGTAAGGGTAGCCTCCAACCGGATATCGAACAGGCGCACTTGTGCCCGCGCCTGTTTTATGGATAGGATAGCGTGTTTTTTGGGTACTTTGCACTGTTCTGTGGTTTAATTTTTAAACACAAGTGCACAAAGAGGCACTAAGATTAGGGGGTGAGAAAAGAAGTGAATGGATTACTCTCAATCTTCGGCCAGTTCATTTTCGGCCACCAGTTGTCGGTACAAATCTAAAAACTGTTGGTAATCAGTTGGGGTAGTCAGGGTGCGCAGACGCTGTAGTTCACCTTCTGCATAATTAAATAATCCCATTTTTACACATTGCAAAATAAAAGCTTTTGACAGAGGTATTGAATATATATTGATCACGGATGCATTTAAAATGGTTTCATAGGCCAGGTGCTCATCTTTCATCTGCTGCCCGAAGAATGCAGCGGCATCCAGGATATACTGGGTTTTAAACGGGTTTTTGTCTACTATTTGTCGGTAAGCCTGAAATGCCTGCTCCCGGTTACCTTTACCTTCTGCAATCTTTGCCTCCAGGTATGTTTTCAATAAATGATCTTCAGGATTTAATTGGGTCAGCAAAGCTTCCAGTTGTTGCCAGTCATTCCTGGCCGCTAACCACTTTGCCTTTAAATGCAAAAACCCGGAGGCCAGTTTTTCATCAATGTTTTGCCCATCCATTGCCGAAAATTCTTCAGCCAGGCCATCTATTGCCCTTATGCTTAATTGATGCTCCATGAAATCAAGCTTTGCCAGCCATTGATAATATGGATTTTCAATTTTGCGGATCACATTGAAAATTTCTGTTTCTTCCCTCCGGAATTTATGGATATTTATCAACCAGTATTTTTCCCTGTCGCTCAGGTTATCAACCTGCCAATTTTCATCATTCAGCAGTTTAAGTACTGCTGGTATGACCTCATTTTGCTGGTTTGAGTCTGCAGACTGCAACGCTGAAAAAACTACTTTTGCTTCTTCCAGTGAATCCATCTCAATCAACGCAAATCCTCTGTTAAGTCTGGCATCTTCAAAACCATCGCGGATTGCACGACTGAAAAAATCCACTGCCAGCGCCGGAGATCGCTGATCCAGCGCCCATAGTCCATTGATGTTATGGTAATAGGCGCTTTGAAATGAACTTTGAAGCTGAAGTTGCTCCAGTATCATAAAAGCTTTGATCAATTCACCGCTGCCATAACAATTTAAAGCCTTTGCCAGACCTAATTGATCACTGTAACCCTGATTTTGGGAAACTGCCAGGTACTGGTCCACAAAACTGTTAAATGTCGAGTCGCGACCAAAGCTTTGATTGTAACAGGCATTATATAGGTAGGCAAATGTGTTGGGGTTTAGAATAGAGTCGGTCAAATACCTTTCTGTAAATAAATCCGGTCGATAATGCCCATTGATGTTGTTGAGAACCATTAAATTATTCCGGACAGGCAGGTAGCCAAAAGAGGTCAGATATCGGTTGTTAATGGAATCCAGGTCAAATTGCAGTTTTTTATCTGCCAGAAGTGATAGGATATTGGCAGAAGCTACCTCAGGAGATGAGAGGCTGGCCCTTTCCAGGAACATGTAGGCAGAGTCGGCAATGTTGGTCTTTGCATATAACAGGCCGAGGTTATTGTTGAGATAAGCATTGTCAGGAAAGTTTTCGACACCTTCTTTCAAAGAAAATAATGCATCAAAAAACAGCCCCGAAGATTGATAAACATTAGCCAGATTTGCATAAGCATAGGGGGTTGGTTTTTTCAAAATGGACTGCTGGTAATAATACAGGGCACTCGCCTGATCGTTTTGTTTGTTGGCCAGTGAAGCCAGGCCGTAATTGGACCGGTGATTCTGAAATTCAAATTGACTCCCCAGCTTGTAGTATTGTTCTGCCACATAATAGTCTTCTACAGCCATATAAAGATCGCCTATGCCGTTGTAATAGCCCGCTATTGACTGATTCATGGCCAATTGGCCAGATTGGAAAAACAATCCCCCGACGCCAACCAGGCCAATAAATCTCATGACATAATAAGGCATATGCCTGGGTTTGTAAAGCACCTTATACACCTGCAGATTATCATGCAGGGGCCCCATAAAGTTAGAGATAACATAAAGGAAAAAAAAGAACCCGAAGGATAAATGACTAAAAACAATGGCATCTTCCATGGCTTCGACCAGCGGGTCGTTTCCGGTGTAGAACAGGTAAGCTATCGTGCCAAAACAAATAACGCCTGCAACCAGGTAAAGTAAGGCTCCGGTGCTACGGAAAGGAAGTACATTTTCGAATAGTATGCCCCGGTGCCTGAAGCCCCAGATGCCTGCCACTGCCGAAAACAGGAGGAGATAAAATTCGTCGACGTAATAAAGATCCCAGTCAATAAATTGGCGGTTTTTAGCAAAAACCAGCGCCACATTCACTAAATATATCAGGCTAACTATCGTAAAATGCAACAAACTGTTCTTGCTCTGGCTGGTATTTCCGCTGGTAACAACATATAAAATACCTGCCATCACCTCGATAGCCACAGAAAAAATAAAAAGTATAGCAACTATCACCGGAAACAAAATGCCATAATTAACCAGGTACAATACAGGGTTGCTGACACCGGCAAATTGTATAAGCAGTACCCCTATGACCAATGTTAAAAGGGCTATCATTAACCATTTGCGAAAAAATGAAACATTTTCAGCAAATGCATGAAAATAATACAAAACCGGCAGATAAAGCGCCAAAATCACATAAAGGGGTATATTTTTATAGCTACCGAAAAGTAACAACTGATCCAATTTGAAATTGATCATTAATCCCATAAACAGGATCACGCCCACAATGAACCAAAACCGGCTAAGACCGGTGATAAGGGTCAGATAAAAAACCAAAGAAACTGCCAGGAATGTGAGAAAAAGGTAGGAGGCGATGAAATTAATTTTGATATCACTGCCTTCAAAAGTTTCTTTGATCAGATAGTTGTTAGCCTTGTAGTTCAGTGTAATCGCCCCCAGGTTAACCCCTTCGCGTAACAAACTAATTGCCTGGTTTTTGCTCACCACTACCCAGTTGATCACGGTGTCGGTTCCCAGGTAATAACCCGATAAATAAAAAATGATACTTAAAATAAATATCATCAGGAAAATGGAATAAAACATCCTGTCAGCTTTATTCCACTGTTTCCAAAAAAATAAACGCCCAATCATACAACGATTGCCGATAAAGTTAATCCAGTACCTTGGGCACCCGGAAGTAAACGCTGTCCTTTTTAGGCGCGTTTTTCAATGCGTTTTGTTGATCCAACCGGTTAGAGGCCTCATCTTCCCTTAAAACGTTTACCTCTTTGGACATGGTGGTTAATGGCTCAACACCTTCCGTATCAACCTCTTCCAATTGTTCAACCCAGGATAAAATCTCTGTAAGGCTCTCGATCATTTCTTTTTCATCCCTCTCCTCAAATTCTAACCGGGCCAGGTGGGCAATTTTGCTAAGTGTTTCCTTATCTACCTGCATTTACGTGGCTATATTTCTTTAACTCATCATCAATAATTTGAAAGGTACTGCATTTCAATGACTGTAAATCATCCTGTCGCATACCTTTGGTTTCGATAGGTTTGTGAAAAATGATTTTCAACTTACCTCTTTTCAGGTTTAGCTCATTTTTATCCGGTAAAACTATCCAATTAAATGGAATAGTGACAGGAATAATGGAAATTTGTTGTTCTATCGCAATCCTGAAAGCCCCGTCTTTGAACCGGGCCATTTGGGGAGGGTTTTTGGTTAAAATTCCCCCCTCGGGAAACATGGCCAAACTTCTTCCATTTTTAACAACGTCAGAAGACCTCCTGTAAGTATTATAACTCTTTACTTTGCTTTCGCGATTGACAGCAATATGCAATTTATCGAACATATAACCGAACAGCGGCGCCTTTTTGATAGAACTTTTTCCTATAAAAACAAAATTATTGGGGGTAAAACCCATCACCGGGATATCCAGGTATGAAAAATGGTTGGCACAGAATATATAGTTTTTGTTTTTATCGATCGCAGGGTGAACCTCTATTTCAATAGGTTTCACGATACTGGCAAAAAAGAGCTTCGCCCAAAGTTTGTTGATGTGATACCCGAATTTATGCCAGGATTTTTTCTGAATGATAATAAAAAAGGCTGGAAAAAGTATCAAAAACAGAATTCCAAAAATTAACCCGGCATAATAAGTATACAATTTTCCCCAAATCTTCATGGATTAAATTCGAAATGAATTTAGTAAACTGGCACAAAGTTGCCACTAAAACTTGCAAAATTAAAATCAAACTTTGCTAAAATAGCTTAATTTTTTTTGTGTTAAAAAATGAAAACGCAATAATAACATGATCGCAGACAGGGAAAGCCCTGTTAACAATCCGTACCAGATTCCTTCGATTCCAAGATGCCAGTGAAATCCCAGCAGATAACCCATGGGCAAGCCAACAACCCAATAAGCGAACAAAGTGATGACAGTGGGAATTTTGACATCTTCCATACCGCGCAACGCCCCCAATCCTACTACCTGAAGGCCATCGGAAACCTGAAAAAAGGCGGCGATTACCAACAGGGAGGCGGCAATGTTAATCACAGACGCTTCATCGACATAAAATGATGGCAACAGTTCTTTTCCGGTAATGAATGTAATCCCGCAAATTGTCATGAAACTGGCAGCCAGCACGAAAGAAGAACGGCCTGCTTTAATCAGCATAGGTATATCCCTCCGCCCCATCTGATTTCCGACCCTGACGGTAGCGGCTGCAGAAATGCCAGAGGCCATCATGTAACTGAGTGAAGACAGGTTGATAGCTATCTGATGGGCCGCCAGGGGTTCCGTTCCCAGCCACCCGGCCATGATGGCCGCAGCGGCAAAAGCCCCGACTTCAAAAATAAACTGCATACCCGTGGGAATACCCAGCTCCAACAATTTTTTTAGTCTTTCAACTTTGATTTTAATCGTAGCAAAACCTTCCCGATAATGTTTAAACCGTTTTGCATATATCACATAAAGGGCCATTCCAGCGCCCATCAAAAGCCTGGCTATCAAGGTAGCCCAGCCGGCACCCATCAATCCCATAGGCTCAAAACCCAGCTTTCCAAAAATCAAAATGTAATTCAGCATGATGTTGATTACATTGGCCGCTATCGTAAAATACATCGGAACTTTGGTCAGGGATAAGCCTTCACAAAATTGCCTGAAAGTCTGAAACAACATAAAAGGCAAAAGAGAAACCGATATGACGATTAAATAGGGAACTGATAATACAATAACCGTCTCAGGTTGTTTAAGCAGGTGGATAAGTCGGGTAGCCAGCATCAACAGTAGAAACAGTACCAGGGCAACCACCATATTGGTAAGCAGCCCGTGTCTTAACAAAACACCACTTTCACGATGATCATCTATACTATCGGCTTTAGCTACCAATGGTGTGATGGCATAGGAAACACCTACCCCGAACATAAAGATAAAATAGAAAAGGCTGTTTGCCAATGATGAAGCCGCAAGTGGCTCCACTCCGACCCTGCCTACCATAACACTATCGGCCACACCCACTAATACCTGGCCCATCTGACTTAGCATAACCGGTAATGCCAATGAAATGTTTTTCTTTATGTGCTCCTTGTAGCTCATACTTCAGCAAATCTTCAAAGAGAATCGATTTTATGGTTTTATCAATATATGGGCCTTCAGAATGCCTGCCACACTGAGACTGTCGGTAATCTTTCCTTCGAGCACCATCTGATAAGCTTCACTGAATGGCAGCTTTACGATCTCCAGGTCCTCAGTCTCATCAAAATCAGTGGCACCGGCTGTTAGTTCTTCGGCCAAAAAAACAAATCCTTCCTCATCTGTTACGGAATTGGAGGTGTGGATTCTCATTATCTCTGTCCATTTCGATGCGGTAAGGCCGGTCTCCTCTTTCAATTCCCTCTGTGCAGACGCTAATATGGGCACCCCTATCGGACCACCTCCCATAGGGATTTCCCAGGAGTATTCATCCAGCGTAAACCGGTATTGCCCTACCAACCATGTATTGCCGGCATTGTCTACCGGTATAATGCCAATGGCTTTGTTTTTAAATTTGACCTTACCATAAATCCCATTCCCCCCACGGGGGTTAATCACCCCGTACTCCTCGACAGTAATCCATGGATTGTCATAAATTTTCTTATACGAAAGCTTTTTCCAAGGGTTGTTTGTATTTTTATCCATATTTCAAAGAAAGGAATTAATCAAGTGAGAAAAAAGTGTGAGTTTGAGTGTGGGTGTGATTTGTGGGTGTGGGGAGGGGGATGTAGGAATATAGGGATTTTTTTAAGACTAAAGTTATGTTAAAAGGTTATTTTAAGAGAGGGTTGGTTGAGGCGGGGTGTGATGAAGCGGGGAGGGGGCCTTTGGCAGGACCGGTGGTGGCGGCAGCGGTAATTTTGCCAAAAGACTATCAGAACGAATCGCTCAACGACTCAAAAAAGTTAACGCGGCGCAAAAGGGAATGGCTGAAAGTTGAAATCGAGAAAGAAGCGCTCGCCTGGGGGGTGTCTTTTGTCGATAATCAAAAAATCGATGAAATCAACATATTGAATGCTTCATTTTTAGCGATGCATGAGGCCATCGGACAACTCAATGAAAAACCGGAATTACTGCTGATTGATGGCAACCGGTTTACACCTTACCCGGAAATCCCTCATCAGTGCATTATTAAAGGCGACGGTAAATATTTATCCATCGCTGCCGCATCTGTTCTGGCCAAAACTTACCGTGACCAATTGATGGAAAAGCTGGCGATCCAACATCCGGAATATGGTTGGGAAAATAACGCGGGCTACCCTACCAGGGCCCATCGCGAAGCCATCAAAAAATTCGGCCCCACACCCTATCATCGCAAGTCCTTTCGGCTTTTACCAGGGTAGATAAGCTATTTTAAGTAAAAACACTTTTACGGTTGCTTGCACAGTTGCCGCTCATGCCGAAGCAGCCAGGCTTATTTAAGTAAAAACCCCGGTGACAACAGGAGTTGCCCACCGGGGTCAAAAAATCAAAACTACCAACTAAAACCATGTATCTTCATTGTTACTTTTTTCAAGTTGCCTGATGCTGGTCTGAAACCTGAAAGCATCATAAACCACATGAAAACTCCTTTTATCGACAACGCTTTCGTAAGCCAAATCCGCTACCCCGACTTTGTTATGCCCAAAAGTGATGTTATTTAATATCTCCAGCAGATCTTTCGCATAAAGTGACTTATTGGCCAGCACCCTTCGGGTGAAATACACTTTATCATTATCAAATCTTCTCAAATTTAAACTGTACAAAAATCGCTCCATATCCACCAAATCGTACGCTATGGTATAATATTTTTTATTGTCGCACCATTATTGGTCTTAAAAAACTGCGTTTGCATGACGTGCCTTTAATTAAAAACTCACCAGCATCAACCCCGCTATTATTAGTAATCTTGTTTTCATAGCTTCTTGGTTTACATGAAAATCAATTTCAATCAGTATAGGACAAAGTGTGTGCCAAAAGGTTTTTTTACCGGTTTCCAACTTGTTAAAAATTGTTAAATATTGATTGTCAAATAGTTAAATAATTGACAGCAAGCGAATTAGTAATAGCCTGAACAGTCAATGGAATATTTTTCCGGTAATAGGGTAAAGCGTGTAAAAAGAAATTGGTAAATCTTATTACATTTGCTGCCATTATTATCGATCTGACAATTTTTAACGAAACACATGGACCTGAAAAAAGTAGCACTCAACGATATTCACGAAAAACTAGGCGCTAAAATGGTACCCTTTGCCGGTTATAACATGCCGGTAAGATATTCATCAGACAAAGAAGAACATCTGACGGTAAGGAATAATGTAGGCGTATTTGATGTTTCACATATGGGTGAATTTTTTCTCGAAGGCCCGGATGCTCTGGGCCTGATTCAAAGCGTAACCTCCAATGATGCCGCCAAACTGGTAAAAGGCCAGGCACAATATAGCTGTTTACCGAATGAGCATGGTGGTATCGTTGACGATTTACTGGTTTATAAAATGGAAGAGGAAAAGTACATGCTGGTAGTGAATGCTTCGAACATCGAGAAGGACTGGAACTGGATTAAGCAGTACAATACCAAAGGGGTGAAAATGGAAAACCTTTCCGATTCCATGAGTTTGTTTGCGGTACAGGGGCCGAGAGCAACCGAAGTATTGCAACCACTTACAGGTGTCAGTTTAAATGAGATTAGGTTTTATACTTTTGTCGTAGACGAATTTGCCGGCGTCCCGGACGTTATCATTTCCGCTACCGGATATACAGGAGCCGGGGGCTTCGAGATCTATGTAGACAACGAACATGCCCCACAGGTTTGGGATAAGATCATGGAAGCCGGCCGGCCATTGAACATAAAGCCTATCGGCCTTGGTGCAAGAGATACCCTAAGGCTTGAAATGGGCTTTTGCCTGTATGGAAATGACATTGACGACACCACCTCCCCCCATGAGGCCGGCCTTGGCTGGATCACCAAATACACCAAGGAATTCACCAACTGGAAAAATCTGAAAAAGCAAAAAGAAGAGGGGATCAAAAGAAAGCTTGTGGGCTTCACTATGGTGGATAAAGGTATTCCCAGGCAGGATTATGAGATTAGAAATGAAGGCGGTGAAACCATAGGCCGGGTCACATCAGGTTCACTATCGCCTGGCTTGAATATAGGCATCGGCCTGGGATATGTAACCAAAGAATACAGCAAACCAGGCACAGCAATATATATTGCCATAAGGAACAAAGTTTTAAAAGCTGTCGTAAAAAAGTTGCCGTTGATCCCATAAAACCACTACATGATTAATTTGTAGCTCCCGGAACAAAGAGCATTGCATGAAAACCCCAAACTACCCGCAGTGACAAAGCGCAGTCATCAAAACAGCAAACCAAAAATCATCTCTCCACCAAGTGTGTAGAGTTACCATAAACGGAGCGAAACTATGTTCCAAAGCGTCCCATTTGGCCAAATGCAAAAGTTTACAGGTACCACCAGAGTGAATTATGGTAAAAAACACTTTCTAAGAGTAAGGCCAAGCGAGTATTTAACCTCATACGAACATGAGTTCACCGATTACAAATGCGTCCTGCATTTTGACTCCAATCTTTATTTGAAAAGAACCCACGAAACCCAGTTTACACATATCCCTACCGATAATCGGATCCGGCAAAAGAATAAAGATCTACTTTAGTGACTCCTTTACCATCATCAAAAAAATCGACCCCAAAGACTACCACTACAAAAACATAACCGACCAAATCCTAGATTACACCCAAACCCACACTCACACCCACACTCACACCCAATTTAATGATGCCCCGACCTCTGATAATGTTCCCTAATTAAATCCCTGCCAAAATCTCCATCAAAATCCCTCCAAACCGTATGAATATGGTTGGCATTATTTTGAGTATTGTCAAATTCAACAAGAAAAGTCTTTCCCTGTATTCTGTAATAATGGGGTTTTCCTATTTCTGTGGCACCTGCCCAACCGAATCTGATCGCATCTGTTTCTTCCGTCCTGAGATTTGACATTCTTTTCTCCGCTACTTCATGCGGCATGGCCGAAAGATATTCTTTCAAAAGTTCGAAAAGTACCTCCTGCTGTGCCTTGTTCATGTCCTTAACCGGAATACCCACTTCATCCAAAGGCTCCACCTCGGAAGCATTCGATGTGACTATCTCCTGAAATGCCGACAGTCTGAAAATGGCCTTTTTCTTTTGCGCTTCATTGAGCATATTCACCAGCTTTAGCCCGAGATCTTCTTCGTTTTTCAGCACCCTGGTGCCTTTCTTGGGCCCCTCCCTGACAGTGCCCGGGTTGGCCCCAAAAAAGCGGGGCACATAAGCCACCTGCTTGCCCACCACCGTAAAATTCAACGAAACATGATGCCCTTCAAAACGCCAGCCCCAGGTTTCATCATTAGCGGGATCCCCATAAAAGGCTACGAAATACATTTCAGAGTCCCGTTTAACCGGATCATTTTCCAATACTGCCAATACTTCTTCCAATGCTATAATATCCAGCGTTTTTTGATACCCCTTGTCACTTAAATAGACCTGTAGCAGTTCGTGAATGAACCCTTTTTGCCGATCATTCAACACTTTCAGGGGCAAACCCGGGCGTGGCCACGAGGCCGGAGGCAAAAAATGCCACTTTGACCTGCTCTCATCCTCCAGGGACATGAGCACTTTCTCTTTTTGCGCAGCATCCAGGGAATTTAAGAACCTGGTTGCCAGCACACTGGGTTCCGTTTTACAAATGGCCTCAAATGATAGGAAAACAACCACCATAAGCGGAACAAAATATTTCATCTTTTCCATGAAAAATAGATTTTGATGTGCAATAAGTCAACCTGAATAGTCAATATAGGATTTATTTGGTTTATTTCCTCGCTTGCCGGTCATAATTAATTCTCCGGAGCGATTAAGAGCATATCAAAATTAATTTAGTTGAGTTCAAGACTTAAAACCTAATAGTAAAATCATGAAACAACTCATTTTAATATGCACTATTTTGGCGCTTGCTATCAGCACGGCGTTGCTCACAGCCAACTTTTTGCCATGTTACCACATGTCGATCAGATGGTAAGGAAATAAGTGAAATAGTAATTTTCATCTTACCTTTTTGTAATATTGCAGCCAACTAGTTTTCAGTCAATGAACAAAATTGATGTTTGTCTGAGCCCTGATTTGATGCATTTATACCCGGTGACAGATAAAATTGTGGTGGTTGCAGATATTCTGAGGGCTACCTCCTGCATGACCGCTGGAATTGCCCATGGTGTTGCGGGTATCAGGCCATTTGCCGATTTAGAAAAGTGCAGGGCTATGAAGCACTGTGGCTATTTTATTGCCGGCGAAAGAAACGGGCAAAAGGTCGATGGTTTCGACCTGGGGAATTCCCCCTATGATTACAAACAGCAGCATTTAATTGGGAAAAATATTGCGGTAACCACTACCAACGGCACCCTGGCCATTGAAAAATCCAAAAATGCCAAAATGGTGGTCATCGGTGCCTTTTTAAACAAACAGGCATTAGCTGATTTTTTAATGGAAAAAAATATGGATACCCTGATTCTTTGCGCCGGCTGGAAAGGAAAATTCAACCTTGAAGATACCTTGTTTGCCGGGGCTATGGTGGAGGCACTGCAAGGCAGATACCACCCTTCCTGTGACGCCCCCATAGCAGCCAGAACCCTCTACCTGGAGGCAAAAAAAGATCTGAGCGCCTATCTCAGCGACTCTTCCCACGTACAAAGGCTGAAACGCCTGAATATCGAAAAGGACATAACCTACTGTTTGCAGGAAAATCGACTCGATTGCGTCCCGGTATTAAAAGACGGCGAAATTGTCAAATTGAACTAATTATCCCATCCCCCCAACATCCTACTATTCTACTAAATCATACCCCACCTCCTAACCCCCGGCTCCCTTTTTCCCCAACTTTTCATTCTTTTTATGCCGGTCCTTATCCCTTATCGATTTCTTTTCCATATTTTTTTTCAACGCCTCCGTGAGATCTACCCCGGTTTGATTGGCCAGGCAGATCAACACCCAAAGAACGTCGGCCATTTCATCGGCCAGATCCTTTTGTCTATCCGAGTCTTTAAAAGACTGTTCCCCATATTTTCTAGCCATGATTCTTGCCACTTCCCCAACTTCTTCTGTCAATATCGCCATATTGGTCAATTCGTCGAAATACCTTACCCCCGTCGTATTGATCCATTCGTCAACCAATGCCTGTGCTTCTTTGATGGTCATTACCTGATATTTTTGATGATTTTTGCTAATATATAAATTATCAAACAAGAAACACCTATCCAAAGGAATTCACTGACTCATACCCTGCCCCCCCCTACTGAAGAAGAAAGCTTTCACACCTAAAGATCCAAAAATCAAAGCCCCCTATTTTTTGTCTTTTGAATCGATTACAATAGTTACCGGCCCATCGTTGACCAAACTGACTTTCATATCTGCTCCAAACTCGCCCGTTTGGATATGATTACCCAACAACGTTTCTATATGTTGAATAAAACGCTCATACATCGGGATAGCTACCCCTGGCTTGGCAGCTTTGATATAGGAAGGTCTGTTGCCTTTTTTGGTGCTCGCATGCAAGGTAAACTGGCTTATCAGCAAGATATCCCCGTTAACCTGACCCAGGCTTAAATTCATCATCCCCTGATCATCATTAAAAATCCTAAGATTAACAATCTTTTTAGCCAACCAGTCAATATCCTCTTTCCCGTCTGCTGCTTCAATACCCAGTAGCACCACCAGTCCCTGCCCTATTTTACCCCGGACCCGATGGTTTATTTGCACATGAGCTTTCTGAACGCGTTGGATTACTGCAATCATTTATGACATGGAAATTTTGGCAATTTCGCTTGAGGATATCACATTTATTCCCTGTTGGTCGGTTTTAGCTAACGATACCATGGCACCCGCCACTTTTTCAGCCTCAATGGCCTTATAGGCTTTAAATGGTCCAAAAAACAAAAATGCCAGTTTTTCAGACAAGATTTGGGCCAGCCTTTCGCCGGGCCTTTTTTCTACTCTTGCCCCCAATAATAATGAAGGCCGGAGAATAAACAAAGATGTAAAACCGATTTTTGCCAATGCACCTTCCACCTCACCTTTCACCCGGTTATAGTATATTTTTGAATCCTTGTCTGCCCCTAATGCAGTTACTATCAAATACTTGCTGGCTCCGAGGTTTTTGGTTAATTCAGCCAAAGTGACTGGGTATGTAAAGTCTACCTTATAAAATGCCTCCCTGGAACCTGCTTTCCTCATGGTTGTTCCCAAACAACAAAATACATCATCGACTTTTGGCAGGGAAAATGATCCGGGATTATCAAAGTCAGCCACGATATTGCGAACCTTTTCAGGCTGATCTCCGGTAAGTTCCCTGCGGGAGACGGTAATAATTTCCTGGTAATAGCTATCTGAAGCCAGTTTTTTTAACAGAAGTTTACCTATTAAACCAGTGGCACCCGCAACTAAGGCTATTTTGTTGTTTTGCACTTTCAGGTAATCTTTTGAAAAAAATATAGATTGTTGTATATCCGCGCAAGGTACTCCTTAGTATCGCTGTCTAAGACAAGTCCTTTACCAAAGATAAAAACTCTGTTTGCAAAGTTTGGGCTTTATCCCTGGAATACCAGAGATGTATTTGCTGATAAATGTCAATATTGGGGTCGGACCCATTATTTTTGTAATCAGATAGTATATGCTGGGCCGGAGAAGGCCGTGGGCCCCAAACGGCCAGTTCCTGTAAGTTTTCTTTTTTCAGAAATATCAGTTTCGGGATGGCCCGGGCTCCGTTTGTCAAATAGGCATCCATAAGCCGGAGATGTTGATCCCGCAAAAGCAGTTTCAGTTCAATTTTATCAGAAAGGTTCGCCATCTTGTTGATCACCGGCAAAGTCTGGGCAGCATCTCCACACCATCCTTCTGTCAAAACCAACCAAATCAACTCATAAGGCACCTTTTTCAAGGCCAGGGACAAAGGCGCTTCTATGCTGACAATCTTGTCCCATTTTTTAGCACGTTGCTGATTCAACCGGGTATAGCTCACCAGGCTTTCATCCTGATCACCTGTGGTTGACTTACCTTCCAGCAGTAGTTTGTCTATCAATGCCAGGTAGGCATCGTAACTCATCGCTTTTTCTATTAATTCCTTGTCAATAATCATAACTAAACACAAAAAAATAACCTCATTAAGAGGCTATAACAAGTACATGACCGTATTTGTTCAATACGGAAGATCAAATGGGCTTCTTCTCCCAGGTTTCAAAGGCATCGATTTCCTTTTTAAAGTTGTTAAAAATCCAAATGATCACAGTAATGTCGTCCAGAAAACCTGTAACCGGGATAAAATCCGGCAAAATATCCAGGGGCATCACAAAGTAAACCAGTCCTGCCACCAGCATCACCACCATTTTCCAGGGAATTGCCCGGTATTCTCCCCGCACGTAGGCCTTAATCATCCGGATGAAAACCTTAACCCTTCTGAAAAAATCCCCAACGGTCAATTTGTTTTTATCCATTTTATTAAGCTTATCCAAAGTCATGGATATCAAATTTTTCAACTTTTCAGGGTTACGCAAAATACGTTCTGCTCTTGCCTTAGCACTTTTAAACTTCGAATGCTGCTGATATTGTGTCATACTTTCCTGATTATTTATCCATAATCCGATTTCATTTAACAACAATTAATTTACCCCAAAAGTCTCATCACCTGATCAAAACTGCCATTGAACAAAGTCAGCTTTCCATAACATCTCTCATTTTAAGAAGTGACTTCTATGCGAGGGCGCATAACCGGGGGGCAAACTGCCTGGTAAAATCAAAAGGATGTTCTTATTTCATCTTTTACCTTTTTTAACGCAACAGCGATAGGATCGTTATTTTTTTCCATCATTAATTCAAAAACTCTTTTAGCAAGATCTACGCTTTTGTCATCACTTTTTACCTGTTGAGCTGCGACGTTTACTACTGAAACTATATCTTCCATAGCGTTTTTTACCATTTCCCAGGCCTCATCACTCAGGTATACCTGCTGTGACAGGTTGTGATTGAACTCCTGTCTGATCTCGGTGATCAGTACCTGTTGAAATTGGGCAGCAGATAGTGAGGCATTGCTCAGCCTGACAACCAGGTTATTCGGGGAAATCCTTTCCAGAAACAGGCAAATTCTCTCATACGCCTGTAACCGGATCGGGAGCACGGTTTCTGTGTTTTTGATTTTTATATCGATCAGTTTTTTTTCCAGTTCCTTGGTAAGAAATGATTTTACTACTAAAAACATAGCATAAAGTACCGTACCTGCGGGTAAAAGAATTTTCCCAAAGTCTATAAGTGCATCCATATAAGTTAAAGTTGAAACAAATAATCTAAATTAAAGTTAAACCAATGATTAGAGTGATCTAATTTAAGTATTTTTGGTGTTGGTACAAATATTATAACGTATGCTGCCGCTAACCATTACAGAGAAGGCGCTTAAAGAGATAAAAGCCATTATGAAAAACAAAAACATTCCCGGAGAATACGGCCTTAGGATTGGCATCAAAGCCAGCGGTGGCTGTGGCGGAATCTCCTATTTGTTGGGTTTTGACAAGCAAAAACCCAGTGATGACAGTTATGAAATCGATGGAATTATGGTTTACATCGAAAAAAAACATGTAATGTACCTGGTAGGATTGGAGATGGATTACTACTCCGGGGCCGATGCACAGGGGTTTAATTTCCACAACCCTGAAAATCAGCCAAACTAATGTAGTACCTAATGGGCCTTTCCACGTATTCTATCTCTTTTGATAGTGATTTTTGCACGAGTACAAACCCCTCCGATGGGTGGGTTAAACTTGGATACGCTCACTTCAATTTTTTCTATCTGTTCAAATGTATCAAATACGGCATGAGCGATTCTTTCTCCGATATTTTCCAAAAGCCGCGAACGAATTTTCATTTCCGCCTCGATTACTTTGTATAATAATTCGTAGTTAACGGTTTCAGCAAGAGAATCGTCTTTGGCTGCCTGATGAAAGTCAGCGATTACTTTTATATCGACAGCATATTTGTTTCCGACCTTTTGTTCTTCGCGATAATAACCATGATAGGCGAAAAACTCCAGGCCTTCCAATGAAACTATGTCCATGAAAATTATTCTATTTGGTCAAAAAAGGAAGCAGGTTTGTCGGTGGATTTAGGTTTCTCGTTCTGAACCTCCAGTTTGATCTCGGGCACCTCTTTCCTGGCATCCCAGGACTTCTTTTTGCCCGGAGGATCTAATGTTTCTTTTGAATATTTGAAGGCCTTTTTGACAATACTATCCACACCATGTTTACTTTGCATTGTTTTTCCTTTTTCTACTCTTTCGATTGTGCCACTGGCCAGATTCTTTAAATCATTAAGCAGATTATCATAATGATTTTCCATAATTTTATATGATTGCTGGAGGTTTTTCACTTCACTTTCCATTTCCTCCACGACCATTCTGGCTTTCATTTCTGCCTCCTCAATGATATTTTTAGCCTGATTTTTAGAGTCACTCAGTATGCCTTCGGCTTTCATCTGAGATTCTTTGAGATGAAGTTCCGCCGCCTTGTTGGCCTGATCTATTAAATTTGCGCCCGTATCTTCGGCTGTTTTGAGTGTTTTGTATAAAGACGATTCTACCTGTCTTAGTTTTTCTACCTCCCTTTCAGCATTCTTAAACGCCAGTCTTAGCTCCCTCAACTCATCCTGCAACTTTTCCCATTCCTGCGACAATGAAAGCAAATAGGCATTCACTTCATCCTTATCATAACCTCTGAAACCCTTTTCAAAGCTTTTCTGTCGTATCTCTAAAGGAGTAATTTTCATGTTTTACAGATTTATATTAATGTCCCAAACGGAAATGGACCGATCGTCACTGGCAGCGAGCAGCAGATTGTTGTAATCTGACCATAACAGCTTGTTTATCGAGGTTCCATGTCCGGCATGTCGGGACTTATCAATTACCTTTAGCAGCCTAAAGGACCTGGCGTCCCATACCTTGATGGATTTGTCCATACTACAAGTTACGAAATATTTTTCGTCCGGGCTAAAGTCAATATTATTGATTGCGTACATATGGGCAACAATGTCATCGGCCAGCTCATATTTTTTACTTGAATCCCAGATTTTGAGATGTGCATCCCGACTGCCACTTAATAAATAACGGAAATCGGGCGAATATTTTATAGTAAACACGGAATTATTATGAGCCTCCAGGGTATGTTTCAGCGCAAAAGTGTTTAAATCATAAATCCTCATCTTATTATCACTAAACGCTACGGCCACCTCATCGAGCGGTGGAGCGACAGCAATGGACCTGGCACTTTTTTCCGTATGACGTACCTGTTTGGCAATTTGCCATGACTTCATATCAACGATGAAGATAGTACCATCACCGGTCCCTGCAAACAGTAACTGTTTATGCGATTGGATATCAAATATGGCCTTATCATTGAGCTTCAAAGACCTGATTTCCTGGTTGGCATTTAAATCAATCTGATGTATGCCCTCAAAATTCTGCCCGATGATCAGTTGATTTTCGGGTTGATAAAAATGGAGTGCATACACTGAGTTGGGCAGTTGGGCTATCAACTGGCCGTCTTCACCCTGCTGCAGGTTCCATTTTGCCACTAAACCATCACCTGCACCTGAAAAAAAAAGGGAAGGGTCGGAAGACCGCTCCAGTGTGTAGATGCAATCCCTGTGGCCAGTGAAGTTTTTTAATTTAGAGACGCTAATTTTTGACATTAATCATATATGGCCTAATTTGCCCTAAATTTATAACTATTTCAGCAAATTACTATTTATCAACGGTAAATAGATTGTCTTTATGCCGGTAATCAAATACGAGCAAATTAATGCCAAATCCAGTTGGGTAGTTTGGAAAACCGATGAAACGATCGGTGATTTTATACGGCAGGTATCGTTGGATGTGCATGACAGGCAAGACTTAGCGCTAATCAGTCATGCCAGCAAAAAACTGGAATGGTTTTCAAGCCGGTTAGCAGTAAAGTATTTGCTTCAAAGACAGCAGTTAATGTTCAACGGCATCACGAAAGATCAATTCAATAAGCCTTTTCTCAAAAATCATTCTTCCCACATTTCAATTTCCCACTCCTTTCCATTTGCCACGGCAATTATACATACTGAAAAACCGGTAGGCATAGATATCGAACAGCCAAGAGGCAAAATATTAAAAGTGGCCGGGAAATTTTTAAACGCCACGGAAAGGGAATTTGCAGGTAATGATCTCGAGCTGTTAAGTATTTTATGGAGTGCTAAAGAGGTGCTTTACAAAATACACGGAAGAAAAAAGCTGACCTTTAGGCAACACCTGTTTATTGAACCGTTTGATAAAAATGATGAAGGTAATATCAGTTGTTCCATCGTATTTGACGAAAACAGGTTTCAAAATTATCAGTTAAAATTCCAAAAAATTGACAGGCACTATGTGGTATTCAATCATTAGATAATACAATTTTCAGATTGGTTTTATTTTATGTCTTTTGATATCTTACACCCTGAATTATATTAGATAAATAATTCATTATCTTTAAAAAAAATATATATATGCAGAACAAAGTAATTATTATAACATTGCTATTTTTTAACTGCAGTCTTCCGGTATTTTCCCAGCAGGGTGGGGTTAAAGATTTTAAATTAATCAATGCGGTCAACAAAAACGAGGTGTCACTGAGCGATTTTAATAACAAAAAGGTGATTGCGGTGATATTTACCAGCAACTATTGCCCTTATTCGAAGTTATATGAACAAAGAATTCTTGACCTCCACAAACGTTTTGCGGGACAGGGTTTTCAAATCCTCCTGATCAATCCTAACAATCCTGAAAAAAGCAAAGACGACAGTATTGAAAAAATGGCTCAAAAGGCCAGGGATAAAAAGTTTCCCTTTCCATATCTCGCAGATAAAAACCAGCTAGTCTGCAAACAATTCGGCGCTACAAAAACCCCGGAGGCCTTTTTGCTTGCAAAAAAAGGAAATTCATTTCAGGTAGTTTATCATGGTGCGATTGACGATAACCCCCAGGTACCCCAGGATGTGACCAACGCTTATATCAGTGATGCTATTGTGGCTGCGTTAGGTGGCAAAGCTGTTCGCAACGCTAAGACGAGGGCTACGGGCTGTGTAATTAAGATGAATTGAGGGTCAGGAGTCAGGGGAGAGGTGTCCTGACACCTCTCCCCTGCCCCCTCAGCGTAAACTTAAAAGCACTCCCCTCACCCTTTTTACTCTCAGCCCAAATCTTTCCGCCGTTCTTTTCAATGAACTCCTTAGATAAAATCAAGCCGAGTCCTGTGCCGACCTCTTGGGATTTATCCATTTTGGTAAAGGCTTCTTTGACCTCGAAAAGATTTTCTATCTCATCTTCTGAGATTCCTATACCGGTGTCAGTTACTGCCACTTCGACAAACTGTCCGTTACGCTGCGAAGTTACTGATATGGTGCCTCCCTCGGGGGTAAACTTCAAAGCATTGGCAACGAGGTTCCTGATGACCAGCTTCACCATGTCACAATCCGCGTAGGCAAACTCTCCGGGTGGCACATTATTTATTTGCTTTATTCCCTTCTTGTTAAAATTATAATTAAAAAGTTTGAAAGTTTCACAGGTAATTTCACAGATATCGACTTTAACCGTTGTCACTTTAATACCTTGCATCTGTGACCTGGCCCAGTTCAACAGGTTATCGAGGAGGTTAACCGAAACCCCCACATCCTGGGTAATATTACCGATCAGGTATTTTAACTCATCGGCTGACAGGTTACCTGAACTCAGCAGGTTGAGCATCTGCTTAATTGAATTCAGCGGTCCCTTCAAATCATGCGAAATAATTGACAACAGCTTATCCTTGCTTGAATTAATTTTTTGCAACTCCTCTTTTTGCTTTTTTAAATCCGAGGTACGTTCCTCTACCTGCTTCGATAGCTCCTGATTCATGGTCCGGAAATTGCGGATTTTGAGGGAATACCCTAAAACACCCAGGGCCAGCACCAACAAGGCTACCACACCATAAAACCAAGTGGTTTTATAAAAATAGGTCTCCTGTACAATTTCCACACTGGCATATTTTTCATTCCAAATGCCATCGTCATTGGCAGCCTTTACCTTGAATGTATAGAAGCCGGGGGGAATATTGTTATAATAAGCCACACGCCGTTGACCGGCATTCACCCAGTATTTGTCCAGATTTTCGAGCTTGTATTTAAATTTTATCTTTTCAGAAGCTGTGTAGTTAAGCCCCGTATAGTGAAACTCTATGTTTCTTTCTCCGGGATCGATGGTTACAACATTTTGCAACGAAGTTTCCAGACCATCGATTACCAGTTTCTCTATAGATACCTTGGGTGGAATGACATTGACAGGGATATTGTTCGGATCAATCACTGCAACACCTTTTAATGTCGGTAACCAGAATTTTCCCTTGTCATCGACAAAAGCCCGCGAGCTACCGGTAATACTATTGGTTCTCAAACCATATGATTTATCATATAATTTCACTTTGTCGATGATAGAAGCTTTGCTATGGCCGGCATTGAGCAGGTCAAATTTATTAATGACAAAAATCCCTTTGGCTGTGGTGAACCACATCTTTTGCCGGTCATCTTCCAAAACCTGGAAAACCGATTTTTTAATGATTTCATTTATTCCATGATAAAAGGTGAATTCTTTGCCATCATAGCTGCAAATACCTTTACTCGTTGCCAGCCAAAGGATTCCTTTTTGATCCTGATAAATATTAAATACAACATTGGCCAGCAGCCCGTTTTCCTTCGTAAAATTGGTAATCTTGCCATTTTGATACAAACTCAAACCACCCCCGTTAGTCCCGACCCATATATCTCCGCCTGGCTCCTGCATCAGTGCCAGGATGTGAGCATTCAGCAGACCATTGTCGTTGTTTAAAATTTCAATTTTACCATCATTAATGATATTAATCCCGTCAGAGGTACCAACCCAGAGACGGCCCTTCCGGTCCAGCAACAAACACCTCGCAGCATTGTCGGAGAGGCCGTTTTGTGTGTTATATCGTTGATTCCATGTGCCATCATATTGATATAATCCATCATAGGTGGCAACCCATAAATTTCCCTGCGAATCTTTCAAAAAATCCTTCACTGTATTCTGCAGGGTATTTTCCGGAAAAAAATAATTGCGAAATTTTCCATCTCTAAACGCTGAGACCCCGTTTTCAGTACCGATCCAATAAGTTTCACCATCCTGAAATATGGTATTTACAACGTTATAGCACAGCCCCTCCTCAGTACCATAGTTATAAAAGCTGCCATTTTTTATTCTGACTACTCCTCCCCTGAAGGTGCCCAGCCATATTCCCTGCTCACCATCATCCATCAACGTAGTGACAATATTGTTGGGAAGTCCCTTAGGTTCATCATATGTGGAAAAAACCCCCTCATAAAACCGAAGCAACCCATTGTCTGTGGCAATAAAAATATTGCCGTGGCCATCCTCTAAAAATTGATTGGTGTTGTCCGAAAGCAGTCCGTATCGTTGGGTAAGGTTAACAAATTCGTGTTCATAAATCTTCATTATCCCGATATCCGAACCTACCCAAAGATGGTTCTTCGAATCTTCGTAGATGGTCCTGATGGCGTTACTGATCAATCCATGTTTGGTGGTAAAGTGTTCGATGTAATTTTCTGATTTCTTAATCAGGCCGGCCATTTTGGTGGCAATCCAGAGATCACCCCGGGAATCGACAAATAAGTCGGTGACAGTTAGGTTTTTGAGGCTGGGAAAGTCTTCGATGGTATAAAACTCGTTATTGACTATTTTTCCCAGCCCGATGTCACTTCCCACCCAAACCGCACCATCAGCGGTCTGGGCGAAAGCCGTCACAGAAGCTGTCCTGAATGGCTCCGTTACCGCTAAGGTATCGAATTGACCAGCCACATATTTAAGAAACCCTGAGCCATTGGTCCCTATCCAAAGGTTTTTATGACGATCTTCGAAGAGAGACAGGGTTTCCTGGTTGTTTGCCAAAAAAGGCACATTGTCCCTGTCAAAATAATCATATTTGATGCCATCATACCTCGCTAATCCATCAAATGTGGCAATCCAGATATAGCCGTTACCGGTCTTTACAATATCCTTAACCACATTGTCAGGTAATCCGTTCTCTATATTCCAAAAGTCATAAGAGTATTGAGAAAACGCTTTCATTGGGTCCAGGCCGCCTTTTTTCCTGACCTGTGCTAACGCAGTAAAACTGAATTGATGCAAAAGCAATATCAATCCTCCAATAAAAATTTTTCCCCAATTCCTATAAACCATTTTATAACTATTCGAAAAATCCTAGTTAACCGAATAATAAGAGAGGTTAAATACTAAAATTCTCCAAATATCCGAAAACCAGGGCATAATAACGCTTTAAAAACAGGCCTTTTCTAACATGCAATAACTAATTGGCAATTATGAAAGCAGGAGGTTATTACACTTAAAATCAAGGGATTGACACTTTGTGTTGTATAACGAAGGAATGAATCACCATAGCAGGGATTTTACCGTTTTGAAGATATTCCATCATCGGCCCGGCATTGCAAAACCGGGATAGTGGCAGCCTGCTATGGTTTTATGCTAATACAGCTCCTGAAATCGAATAAAAAAATACACAGAAAGTAATAGACAAGGCCAGTCGACGATGATCATCAGGCATAAAGGCTCATTTGGAATGCTGAAATAACTGTTTGATTACCTGTAAGATAAATAAGTATTATTCGGAATTACCCAGGCCAGTAATTAAAATTTTAATTTCTTCACTTTTATAATGATCACCGATTTTTTCAAAAGCAAAGGCCAGGTTTTTTAAGACCCTTCTGATAATATCCAGGTCGGAGCAAGGTTCGTAATATGAGTCTTTTTGTGTGAGGTAAAGTTCAGAAATGTACTTATCGATATCATCCCTCGTAAAAATCAGGCCCCGGTTAAATGCGTTAATGTAGAATTGTATCTCTTTGGTTTTATACGTAAGAATAAACAGGTTTGGCAAATTAACACCATAAACCGGCAACTTGAGCTTTTGGGCAACCAGCATGTAAATAACACACAAGGTCAGGGGGTTCCCTTTTTTGGTTTGAAGAACAACATTGATCATCGAATTACCCGGAGAATGAAAGTTTTTGTTATTCGCCCCGAATTTCAACTTGCCGAACAGTACGCTATTTAAAATTTTAATCTGGTCAAAAGGGTGCACTTCAGGCTTGAATTGCAGCCATGCTTCATAATAGATCTGCTCCAGTTCCTTTCTCAGTTCACTTACATCTATATCCGGATACTGAAAGGAGGCTACCAGGGCCATTCCCTCCAGCAAATCCCTGTTTTTAGCATGCTTCCAGGCGGACAGCTTTGCCCTTAACAAATCAAATTGTAACGTATGAATGAGGTCCTCAATTCTTCTTTGTGTATCTGTATTAAAGTTATTCTCCCATTCCTCCTCGAGATAAGGAATAATTTCACCGCCTAAAGAGATGATCTTTTGTTCTACATGAGCAACGATCTCAGTATCTTCATCATCCAGCAGGGAAACCAGCGCTTTGAACTCCTTTTTATCCATTTCCTATCCAATTACATATAAATTGCTTATTAATATTGATTAAAAAACACTGGTGCTAGGTTTGAATAATGCCTGCATTAAATTTATCGACAGGGGCATGATTGGCCGCCGCAATTCCGGTGGATATCACCTTTCTGGTTTCCAGGGGATCAATGATGCCATCTACCCATAACCGGCTGGCAGCATAATAGGGGCTTAGCTGTTGATTGTACCTGTCTGTGATCTCTTTCAGATGTTCCTGCTTTTCTTTGTCGGTAAGTTGTTCACCTTTTGCCTTCGAGGCAGCCACCTTGATTTGGAGCAGTGTATTGGCCGCTGCCGCTCCGCTCATGACAGCTATCTGGGAAGTAGGCCAGGCATAGATCAACCTGGGGTCATAAGCTTTGCCACACATTGCGTAATTTCCGGCTCCGTAGGAGTTTCCCATGATGATCGTAAATTTAGGTACCGTTGAATTAGCCATGGCATTCACCATTTTGGCACCATCTTTAATGATTCCGCCATGTTCTGCCTTACTACCTACCATAAAACCGCTTACGTCCTGTAAAAATACCAAAGGCATTTTTCTTTGGTTACAGTTCATAATAAACCTGGCGGCCTTGTCGGCAGAATCAGAATAGATCACCCCACCCATCTGCATCTCTCCCTTCCCGGATTTAACAATCTTTCTTTGATTGGCTACAATACCAACAGCCCAGCCGTCGATTCTGGCTGCGCCACACACAATAGTTTGGCCATAGCGTGCCTTATACTGATCAAATTCGGAGTTGTCCACCAACCGCTCAATTATTTCCAGGGTATCGTAAGGTTTAACCCTGTCTTTGGGAAAAATTCCGTAGATTTCGTTGACATCTTTTTTAGGGGGTGCAGGCTCTGCACGGTTAAAACCGGCTTTTTCAAAATCACCTATTTTGTCGAAAATGCCCCTGATGGCATCCAGACAATCTTCGTCATTGTCATATTTGTTATCTGTGACACCTGAAATCTCACAATGGGTAGTAGCACCTCCAAGTGTTTCATTATCAATATTTTCTCCGATGGCTGCTCTTACAAGGTATGAGCCGGCCAAAAAGATGGAACCGGTCTTGTCGACTATCATGGCCTCATCAGACATAATAGGCAGGTATGCCCCTCCTGCCACGCAGCTCCCCATAATGGCAGCCATCTGGATAATACCCATTGAAGACATCCTGGCATTATTTCTAAACTGGCGGCCGAAATGTTCTTTATCCGGAAATATCTCATCCTGCATGGGTAAAAACACACCGGCACTATCCACCAGATAAATAATGGGGAGCCTGTTTTCTATGGAAATTTCCTGCGCCCTCAGATTCTTTTTAGCCGTCAGGGGAAACCATGCGCCGGCTTTTACAGTGGCATCATTGGCTACAATTACGCATTGCCTTCCCTCAACCCATCCAATGCCAGTCACTACGCCAGCCGATGGACAGCCCCCAAAATCCTCATACATACCATCTGCGGCAAATGCTCCTATTTCTAAAAAATCCGAACCCTCATCGGTTAAATAGGCAATTCTTTCCCGTGCCGTCAGCTTGCCTTTTTCGTGATGTTTCGCGATCTTTTTTTCCCCTCCGCCTAGTTTTACTTTGTCAAGACTGGTTTTTAATTGATAACATAGCTGTTTGTAAGCATCCTCATTTTTGTTAAATTCCAAATCTATGGCCATTTGATCTTGCTCATTTATCTTTTCTCCCGAATAAGGAGAAATTCACATATCTTTTTGGGTTTTCCTTCAGGTCGACCAATAACTGATCCAGCGACTCAGCGGTGTGATTCAGGTTGGTGTACAATGAATCATCATTGATGAATTTTGCCATGGAACCATCACCATTGCTCATCTTGTCTATGGTACTTTCCAGCGCGTTTAAAGTTTTATTCAGGCTATCCACAGTACGGGATAATTCAAGTACTTTCAACGAATCGGTAATGGTATTGACATTGGCCAGCAATGGTTTCAGCCCGTCTTGTTCATCAATCAAAATTTCGGTTAAATCCGACAAATCGCTGGTTATTTTTAAAATATTCCTTCTATTTTGATCCAGCATGCCGTTGACTTTCTGCGAAGTTCTGGTAAAGCTTATGAGTACCGAATCAAGTTTTATTTTTGAGTCTGAAAAGCCTCTTAATACCTCGTTTACATTGACCATGGTTGATTTCAGAGGATCAGTGCTGTCAAGGATGGTTTCCATGAGACCTTGCTCTATGACGCCTTCAACTGTACCACCGGCCTCCAGGGGCACATCATTGGTTTTCACTTTTAACACCACGGACTTACTACCCAGCAAATCTGTGGTCAATTCTGCCTGGGTTGACTCTCCGATGATCAGCTTTTGCTGAATTTCCAGTTCAACCTCTACAATATTATTTTGTTGCTGAATAATGTTTATATCACTTACTCTTCCCACATTCACCCCATTGAATGTAACCGGATTCGATACCGCCAGCCCGTCGATATTACTGTAGTAAGCGTAGTACTTATTGGTATTTGAAAATAAATCTATTCCTTTTAAAAAATTAAATCCAATATATAAGATGGAACCGGCAATTACTGCTAATAATCCAACTTTGAATTCTTTTGATATTTTCACTTAAAAGTATTTTAGCTAACTAAACCTCCGGAAAATTAAACTATTAACTTCACAAAAAAAATTTATTTGCTCAAGGATTCTACCTCCTGCTTGTAATCTCTGATGGCACGGTATATGGCCGAAGCGATGTAGGTTTGCTTTAAGTCATCATTTAATTCCTTTTCCTCCTGAGGATTGGTTAAAAATCCCACTTCCACCAGCACGCTTGGCATATATGATTTATGTAGTACTAAAAATGGTCCCTGCTTTACCCCCCGACTGTTTTTGCCTACGCGGTTTTCAAACTGGTATTCGATCTTTTCTGCCAGTTTTAAACTGTTTTCAAGATAAGCGTTCTGGTAAAGTGAAAACAAGATGTTGGATGCCGGAGATTCCGGGTCATAGCCTTCATATTTTTCATCATAATTATCTTCCAGAAGGATGACCGAATTCTCTCTTTTTGCCACATCCAGGTTGGAGGATAGTTTGTTCATACCCATCACCCAGGTCTCGGTTCCTTTTACATGCGGGGATTTATTTTTGCCGGACGAATTACAGTGTATGGATACAAAAAGGTCGGCACTGTTTTTGTTTGCTATTTCAGCACGTTCGTCCAAACCAATAAAAGTATCATTGTTACGGGTTAAAATGATTTCCACACCACTCATTTTTTCGCTAAGTATTTTGCCCAGTTTTTTGGATATAGCCAGTGAAATGTTCTTTTCCTTGGAGACTTTGCCGGTGGTACCCCAGTTTTTACCACCGTGGCCGGCATCTATCACGATTTTTTTAACCCTGTATTCGAACGTGTTAAAGACATTAAATGACCCAAAAATTAACAACGCTCCCAATGAAAGTACGACAATTTTATTTCTCACGATATTACGTTTGTTAAATCTTTATCAGGTAACTTTACACAAAATTCTAAAATTTTCTCTAAAACCGAAAAAACTGTTGTACAAATTAAACTACGCATTTATTGGGCTTTTTTTGCTCATTGCTCATATTTCGTACAGTCAGAGCGGTCAGGAAAAACCCGCAGATTCGGTCAATATACAACCTCCCGTACAAACAATAGATACCACTACGGTTCAAAGTGACTCCCTAACAAACCAACAGGAAGAAACCGGTGATTTAAGCACAAAAATCAAATATATTTCTTCCGATTCTACCAGCCTGGATGTTATCACACAAACCATTCATCTATATAAAAACGCTAAAATAACGTATGGTGATATAGAATTGTCCGGAGATTATATTGCCATAGATTTTATTAATGAGTCTGTTTTGGCTAAGCCAGGTGTCGACTCAACCGGCAAATTGATCAACCGGCCGGTTTTCAGGCAGGGGGCTGCCGAATATACCACCGATAGCATAAGATACAATTTTAAATCAGAAAAAGCCATTATTTATAATGTAATAACAGAACAGGGGGAAGGTTTTCTACTGGGGGATAAAGTGAAAAAAAACCAATATGATGACTTGTTTATCCAGGATGGGCGGTTTTGTCCCTGTGAAACACCCGTAGCAGGCACTTACATTAAATCCAAGAGAATCAAGGTAGTGCCCAAGAAAAAAATCCTGACAGGCCCGGCGCAATTATACATCGGGAATGTTCCCACGCCTTTATTTATTCCTTTTGGCATGTTTCCTTCTCCAAATGAAAAAGCCTCCGGCATCCAGATTCCAACTTACGGGGAGGAACAAAGAAGGGGTTTCTTTTTGAGGGATGGGGGGTATTACTGGTCCATCAACGATTACATCGACTTGAATCTGGTAGGATCCATTTACAGCAAAGGTGGGTTGGGGGCCAGTGTAACTTCCACTTACAGAAAAAGATACAGATACAACGGCAATTTTAATTTTTCTTATGAAAAAATTGTCAGTGGTGACGAGGAAGATTCGGTGGCATTAAACACTTTCTGGATTCGTTGGAGTCATTCTCCAACCCCTAGAGGAAACAGCCGGTTTTCTGCTAATGTGAATGCCGGGACATCGTCGTACAATGACAATGTGGTGCAATCCGTGGAAAGGAATACAACTGCCCAGTTTTCGTCTAACATCACTTATTCCAAAACTTTCACCGGGACACCAATAAACATCGCCCTTAGTGCCCGACATAATCAAAATGCCTCGACAGAAGTGGTAAACATGACCTTGCCTGATTTCAGTCTGAACATGAGCCGGATAAACCCATTCAAAAAAAGAGGGAGTAGTGGTGGTAAATGGTATGAAAAGATCAATTTCTCCTACCGGTTTAACTCCACGGTTCAGATTTCCAATAACCGGATTGGAAATCCATCAGGTTTTGAACTCGCAAATGAAAATCCGCTGAATGACTCCATCATCGGTTTTAATTTTGAAAATGCCGATTTATTACTGGACAGGGCCCAAATAGGCGGCAGACACATTATACCCGTCTCCACTACTTTCAAGCTATTTCAGCATTTCACCTTGAGCCCTACGTTCAATTACGAAGAGTTGTGGTATCCCAGAAGGTTGGATTACACTTTTATCGAGGGAGAAAACACTGTACGGGTCGACACAATTGACAGATTTTCCCGCGCTTATTCATATAGTGGCGGTATGAGCTTAAATACCAATATTTACGGTACCTTTCAATTTAAGGAAGGCAAAAGGGTGCAGGCGATCCGGCATACGGTCAGGCCATCGTTGAGTTTTAGCTACAGGCCTGATTTTTCAGATGAAAAATTTGATTTTTACAAAAACGTACAAGTAGACTCTTTGGGAACGGAAAGGCTGATTTCAAGGTTTGACCGTTTTGTTTTCGGTGCTCCTCAGGCCGGTGAATCAGGCTCCATAAGCCTGTCAATCGCCAATAACCTGGAAATGAAGACAATTCCTAAGAATGATACCACCGGAAAACCTACCAAAGTTTCATTAATTGATAATTTTGGGCTATCGGCCAGTTACAACATAGTTGCCGACTCTTTCAACCTTTCGAATATTAATTTAAACCTAAGAACAAAATTATTCAATAAAAAAGTAGACCTCGCAACCAACGCGACCATTGATCCCTATGTTTACCAACTGCTCGAACCAATAACAGTGAATAATGATGGTTCGACAAACGTCCGCCAGCGCAGGATAAACGAATTTGCATGGAAAAATGGCCGGGGGCTGGGACAAATAACATCAGCACGCTTATCCCTGGGTACCAGTCTGAATCCAAAATCCAATGGTACAGGCAGGGACAATGATCGTGGCCTCGATCCCAATGAAAACCCGGACGACCAGTTGGAGTCGGCAAGGCCGGAAGATGTCAGTTATATCAATGGTGACCCCGGATTATATGTGGATTTTGATGTTCCCTGGGATTTAAGGATTACCTACACTTTAAATTACCGGAAAACCGGCTTCCAGGATGCCGTAGTTAATCAGGGTATCAGATTCAACGGCAACCTGAAGCTGACCCCTAAATGGGACATTGGCTTTTCCTCAGGATATGATGTGGAGAACAGGGAGTTTACACAAACCAGGCTTGACGTCACACGTGACCTCAATTGCTGGATGATGGTTTTCAACTGGACACCCTTCGGCAGATTTACCTCTTATGCCTTTACCGTCCGAATCAAGTCCGCTTTACTAAGTGATCTGAAATATTATAAACGCAAAAGCTTTTTTGATCAGTAAGAGATGGGTTTTACCCCAATACACCATCCTTCCGATCGCCCCCACCAAACAATTCCCCCCCATCATCCCAACCATCCAGCCCCTCCAAATTGTCAATTATCAACTGTCAATTGTCAATCAACTACCGCCCACTAAAGGATACCATCACGTAAATAACCATGGCCAGCACCACCAAAGAGGTAATGATATCGACCCAGTTATAGCTGTTTTTATTAGCGCTTTTTTGTGCATGGGTCAAGGTGGCAAAAGTCAGGCCACGTAGCTTTTCCGAGGGCTCGGCGGGGGCGGTTAAACTCACTGTAATGGCAATAATAACGCAGATCAGGAAAAAGTAAGCCCCGAATGTTAGAAAATTCATAGCACCCAGGTGATAAAACAAACTTCCTTCAGGCAGCCTGTCTTTGGCAAGCTCAAGTATCATACGCAAAGCCCCGATCGCAAACCCGGCAATTAGCGTTGCCAACGCGCCTTTGGCGTTGATCCTTTTGTAAAAAATGCCTAATAGGAATACCGCAGCGATAGGGGGAGAAATATAGGATTGCACTTTTTGAAGGTATTCATATAAAACACCCGAGATATTAGCCATGATGGGAATCCATAAAATGCCAAGAATTACTACTACAAAAGTAGCCATTCTGCCAATACGCAATAAATCCTTTTCTGGCGTTTGTGGTTTTAGTTTTTTATAAATGTCTACTGTAAATAGTGTGGAGCAGGAATTGAATACCGACGCCAGTGAACTCATTAAGGCGGCCAACAAACCCGCCGCCACCAGTCCCCTCATTCCTGAGGGTAACAGATTACTCATCAACACCGGAAAAGCCTGATCAGGTGAGTCCCATTCCAACTGGCCGCGCTGTTTTAAAGCCAGCGCCACTACGCCTGGAATCAGAAATATAAACACAGGCAAAAGTTTCAAAAAAGCACCCCAAATAGTTCCTCTGCGCCCCTCTTTGATACTTTTGGCGGTTAATACGCGTTGCACAATGTATTGGTCGGTACACCAATACCATATGCCAACTATAGTACTTGTAAAAAACAGGCTGGGCCAGGGAAAATCAGGATCTGAGGGGGGGCGCCACATGTTAAAGTATTCGGCACCCAGGGTCGATTTCAGTCCGCTCCAACCACCCACGGCTTGTAAACCTAAGAAGGTCAGGGTAGCTGCACCCAGCACCAATACGATGGTTTGCAGGGTTTCTGTATAGACCACGGCTCTCATGCCACCCAGCACCGTATAGATTCCGGTCAAAACAACCGTAGACAAGGCCCCTACCCAAAAGTTAATACCGAGCAACGATGAGACCACCACACCACCGGCGTAAATGGTGACTGAAACCTTTGTCAAAATATAGGCAACCAGCGAAAACACAGAAAGTATCCATCTGGCCTTCGCATTAAAACGCTTTTCAAGAAATTCCGGCATCGTAAACACACCGCTTCTTGCATAAAATGGCAAGAATACCCAACCCAGCATTAACACCAGCCAGGCATGTAATTCATAGATCAGCATAGGCATTTTATCTCCGGCGCCGGCGCCGGCAAGTCCGACCACATGCTCTGAACCAATGTTCGAGGCGAAAATTGACGCCCCGACAACGAACCATCCGATGTTCCTGCCCGCTAAAAAGTAATCTTCCGTATTTTTTTGTTTTTGCATGATTACCCAGACCGCCACTGCCAGTAATACCAAAAAATAAGCACCTATCACAATCCAATCCAGCACATCGAGACTTTTCATAATCAATAGTTTAAATTAAATATGGGATAGCTTTTAAATATTCAAAAAATTTAAGCCGATAAAATACGAAAATGGATTGAATATACGCCGGTTTTTTATAAAATTCGACAAGAAGTGTATTTCTGATGGCCAAATGCCTATTTTTTAATAAACTGCCTGGCAATTGATTGATATTGTGTAATAATCCGGACGTAATACATGCCAGGTGACAAGGTGGTGATGTTTATTTCGTCGTCACCGGTAATTGTTTTGCCTTCCATTAACTTTACGCCTTTCACATCGTAAATCAACACCTGTGCCCCATCGAAGAACTCGTGTATCTCAATGTGTAGCCTGTCAGATGCCGGGTTGGGATAAAGCATAACCTCCTCACCAAATGTGAGGTCGCTTTTGATGGGTGTAAAGTGGTTAACCTGGTCATTTACGTTATTTAAAGTAGAAAAAGCCAGCCTGGCAATTGGGCTAAAATCTCCACAACGTGCCCTTATATGAAAATTGTAACTGGTGCCAGGTTTCAAGCCAGTTAATGATACCGAATGGGTCGAGACATTTCCACGTACCCAGCGCCCTCCGGTAACGGGCCGGTAACGATATTGGTACTCAATAACGCCCTCTACAGGATTCCAGCTTACATCGGCAGTTTTACTGGTGGTTGAAGCGGTGAGGTCGGCAGGTACGGCATCGCAACGGGTGGGGTCAACTCTTGCTGATCCGGTGGTTGTAAAAGAGGAAGATACAGTGTACACGGATTTGCTATTAACGCATGTTGTTTGTACCTGATATTCGTAGCTGGTATTTTCTACTAATCCCGAAAGTGTGACAGAATTGGCCTTGGTTTTTCCGTTAATCCAATGGGTTGTCCCCGTAGGTCGGAATCTGTAATTATAGCCGGTCGCTTCACTTACTATAGTCCATGTCAGTGTAGCACCGCTATTGGTAATGGCCGGGGCCGGGACACTTGTTGACGAGGCCGGAAGACATGGGACCAGAGGCTGAAGGGTTGTAAAATAAGAAGATGTGGAATATTGGGAACTGGCGCTGTCACAGTTTGACCGGACCTGAAATTCGTAATGGGTATTAGCGCCCAGTTCTCCGAGCTGTGCCCTGGTGTCGGTGGTATTGGCAGTTGTCCAGGTAGAATCACCTGTTACCCGGTAGCGATAATCAAAAGAATGAACAGGGGTTGTATCATTCCAAGAAATTGTGGCAGTGCTGTCGGTCATATTTTCCGATAGCAAATCACCCGGAACAGTTACCTCACAAACTGGTGGAGGGCCTGCAGTGATGCCATTGACCACTAAGGAGAATTCCTGACTTCCATTTTTTAATGACCCTTTATGTGTTACAATGATGGTATACGCACCAGGATCGGGCGAATCTATGGTTATTCCTTCGACATTGTCCACCCTGTTGTCACCGGTAATGGCACCATGCGAGGGATCAGCCGGATCGAGGACCCATGGTTCGAATGTGTCAGTATTTTTGGTAATGCGCATGTCGAGGTCATTTACAAGCATAGGCAATGGATTATCCACGATGTTAACCGGTCCGGGCGTTCCTGCCGGGTCGGTCCAAACGAGGCTGGCTTTTAAAGGGACAAGGCCATCGGAGGTAACTGTCAGGATCAGGGAATCGCCATTGTGGAGCACAGATTCTTCAATGATAGCAGACGTATTCTTATTGGAGATCAACAATGCTGCTTTCTTGATGTTTAACAGGCCCCACCCGAATTTGTAATCCGGGCCAGGTGCATCGCCGGCTTCTTCGGCGGTGTTAATGACCACAGCTTTTAAAGTCGAAGCCCTCACAAAGATACCATTCAGATTATTATAATGTTGTTGCAAAAGTATCAAAGAGCCAGCCGTATTCGGGGCAGCCATTGAAGTGCCCGATAGGATGGAATAATGGTTGTCACCTGTTCCATACGAGGAAAACACCCTGACACCTTTAGCGGATATGTCGGGTTTGATTCTTCCATCGTCTGTCGGCCCCCACGAGGAAAATCCGGACATGATCACATCCGAGGGTTGATGGTAACCGGTAACATTTTCTACAGCGGCTACGACCAGCGTATTTTTTGAAGCGGATGCACCATTGACTAAATCATACCCCCGTTTGGAAGTATTATAGCCATTTCGATCATTACCGGCGGATTTTACCACCAAATAATAAGGTGCGTTGTATTGTATAGCATCCCAGGAAGCTGCTTGTGTGTCATAATAGCCAAATTCCCAGGCAGCCAAAAACAAAGGACTCCATCCGTAAGAATGATTGGAGACCAACAAGCCATTGGCTGCTTCCGCTGCCATTTCAGTTTCGTCGTTGTTCCAATCATAAGCCAGCAATGAGGCCTTGCTGGCCATGCCTTTTGCCGATGAATTAGCGCCGAGCCCCACCATAGTACCAGCCACATGCGTTGCATGATTGGAAATGGTAACGGCATTGTCAGACTGAAAATCGTTTGAATCAAATTCCTGATGCGTTAACCGGACCGCTCCACCATCCCATGCTCCCACGCGCATGCCCTCTCCGTTTAAGTCCAGGCCTAAGGCACCTCCGGTCCATAAAGAACTTGTCCCGGTGGTATTGGCAGCGCCCAGGTTGAAAGGCCTGCTACCATGGGTTGTTATATAATATTTTGGTTTTCCCAGCGCCGAGATCTCCTGCAATTCCATAAAATTGCCATGGATATCGGTTTTTCTGATTTCCCAGCCATACCTTTTCGCTAGTTGCTCTGCCTGCTGTCTTTTCTCAAGGCTTTTTTTCGCATACGCTGCTTTCAGGGCATGGAGCCTTGTCATATTGGTTTTTTGGAGCACCTTTGACTGCTCTGAAATTTTCTGGCCGGAAACATTTTTCACACTCAAAAAACCCACGACAAAAAAGACAAGTATAGTCCTGATGTAAAAGTGGTCCATTATACCAGTAGTTTTTTGGATGTAACTCTTCAAAAAAGTCAAATTACTTCTCATAAAAGAGAGAAATAATTATATATTATAAGAGAAAATTTATAAAAAGAAAAAATATCCGTCGAATAATTCAGATAGTTAGGTTTCCTTCATAGCAGTGAAGCATCTTCCTGAAGACCCAATGATGGCCACCTTCCTTTCCAAACAGGATTAACTTGCCGTTAAGATACTGGTATTTAGATACTTAAATAGCTCGATATTAATGACATGAATTTTGTTCAGACAACCTGTTATTTTCAGCTCCGCGTCAAGGCAAAAAACCTCATTGAAAAAAAATAGGATTCGGTCTCTTTTTGAATGCTGTATCTTAAAGTTAAAAATCTTGTATAAATACAATTTTATAGGGTTATGTTTCCTTATTGATGAGCTTAAAGATTGCCTTGAGGGTAATGTCATAAAAATCTTTGACCAGTTGTGTTTGCCGGACCGTTTCGTTTGTCTTTTTAATAGATTTGATATCCAACGCTGCACCAAACCAGCCCTTAGTATTCCAGCTACCCCCTTGGAATGATGGTAAGTCTTGTTCTTTTATGTCAGGATATGGCCACAAATTGATATAATAATACGGTCTTTTGTAAGTGTCATCCCCGGGTGAAAATCCTAAACCTATATAGTTTTTTTGATCAGGTTCCCCATCCACGTCATAAATCAATTGGATTGCCAGATCAAAATGATGGGGCCAGCATTTCATTTCAGTGGCGTTTTTGCTGTTGTTACGCTGATAATGTCCCAGCACTAAAGCTGCATTTTCATACAATTTGGAGAATTCACTAAAAACCTTTTTATGCTTAAACCTGAATTCCTGATCGGATTGGGTACCATATTCAGGAATTTCATACGGTAAGTCCAGGGAAAGTACATTTCCATCGAGTCCTGCATTGTTTAACACTTTTCTAAACCATGCTTCAGCTTCTGCAAACCGGTATCCATTCAAATGCAGGCTATTGATCTCCGACCCATCTTCATGATAAATGCCCAGAACAAATTTTGAGAAACTCAGTCCTGCGTATATCCGTTGATCCGTCCCCACTACCTGGCTCATCATGATACCGGAATCTCCATGCCAATGCAGGCTACCATATGCATCTTCAATGGAGGGGGGTGAATAGGAACGACCGGTGGCACCAACTATTTGTATAGCCCGGTGCAGTTCAACCCTGACCGTATGTAACGCTTTGGTTTTAAGGTTAGCCTTTTTATGCGGTACCCAAGTGTGAAATGCTTCATTTGACATAGCCATTTTTTTTAAGTGCTTAACTTTCGAACAACCGATTTTATAGTTAACCCTTGGACCAGGACGGAAGTAACAACCACCATATAGGTTATGAAAACAATCATTTCCCTGGACATAGAAGGTTCCAGGGATAATGCCAGGGCGACGGAGATACCCCCCCTTAATCCACCCCATGTTAAAATGCCAATAGTTTTGATTTTTGATGCATCATGATTTCTCAGCAAAGCATAGGACAAACCAACCGACGAAAACCGTGCTGCAAGGACAATGATTACTGCTGCAAGGCCGGCTAGAAAATAGCGTAATTCAAACGAAAGAATCATAATCTCCAGGCCAATTAAAACGAAAAGTACAGCATTCAATATATCATCGAGCATTTCCCAAAAGAGGTCCATGTGCTTTTTTGAGTTTTTGGAAAATTTGCCGGAGCTCAATTGATGCCCGATGAGCAATCCTGCGGCTACCATGGCCAGCGGCCCCGAAACCCCTAATATATCGGCGAGTGCGTATCCACCCATGGCAATTGAAATGGTAATTAAAACCTCAATTTTAGGTGCATCGTCAATAGATTTAAGCAACAGGTAACCAAGATAACCTAACACCACTCCATAAGCTATTCCTCCAAGGGCCTCCAGGGCAAACAGGTGAAAAATTTCAGAAACCTCAAAGTGTTCCACACCCATGGTCGCTACCATGGCTATGCTTAAAAAGACAACAACACCTACACCATCGTTAAATAACGACTCTCCTGAGATTTTTAATTCAAGACTTTTGCTGGTGTGGGCCTCTTTTAAGATGGCCAATACAGCAATAGGGTCGGTGGGAGAAATTAAGGCACCGAACAATAAGCAATGTATCAAAGGAAGATGCAAGCCTAACAACCGGAATACAAGAAAACCCAAGCCACCGACGATGAACGTGGAAATCAGCACGCCCAATGTCGCAAAAAGCATCACAGCCCATTTTTCCTTTTCAAGTGCCTTCAGGTCAACATGCATGGCTCCCGCAAAAAGTAAAAAGCTTAACATGACATTCATCAGAATATCCCTGAAATTGATGTTAAGCACCACTTCACAGGCCTGATCAAATACTAGGGGACTCACTTCCCTCAGCGCCGCGAAAAATAAGGCTAAGATGATAGAAAGAATCAATAATCCAATGGTTAACGGCAACTTCAGAAACTTATGATTCAGGTAGCTGAATAACGCTGCCAAAGCAACAATGATGGTTAAAGAGACAAGCATATTTTTTAAATCAGGTCAACATCGGAAATGACTTCCAACAGCGCAGGACCATTGTGATCAAGAATTTTTTTCATAGCATCGGGCAGGTATTCCTGATGCGTGACCCTGATACCCAGGGCACCACAGCCCTCGGCATACTGCGCAAAATTAGGGTTATGTAAACTGGTAGCCCAAACGTCAAGTTCGCCGGCCCGCTGCTCTTTTGAAATTTTCCCCAGCTCAAAATTATTGAGAAGAATCACTTTAATATCCATCTCATATTTTACGGCGGTAGTCAGGTCCCCCAGATACTGGCAAAACCCACCATCGCCTGCCACCGCGATTATGGGTCTTTCATGACCTGCCGCAGCCCAGGCACCCATTGCGGCTGGAAAAGCAAACCCGATCGACCCCAGGTAGCCTGACATCAAAAAGGTGTTCTGCTTGCTTTCATAATATCTGCCGAAGGAATAGGCATTGTTCCCAACATCTACACACATGACAGCATTTTCCGGCATGAATTGATTCATAGCGTCAAATACAGCGATAGAGCTTACCCCCTTGCCATGATCATCCTCCAATCTCCTTTGTTTTTCAGCCTTCCAAATCTTCCATCGCTCTTCTATGTCCGGCCTTTGATCAATGGTATTCATGGCTCCTTCCACACGCTTTGAGATCAATTCAACGGTCACCGAAATTTCACCCCAAATCTGACAGTCGATTTTATGGAATTTACTTAGTGCCAAAGGGTCGAAATCTACCTGTATGGTTGGCTTATGATCAGTAATACCCGTATGATTGGAAAACGAGGCCCCAAACACCACAAGCAGATCCGATTCATTCATAAACCAGGAAGCTATCGGTGTGCCGCTCCTTCCCAGCACACCACAACCCAGGGGATGATGGTCTGAAATCTGCCCCTTTCCCTTGAAGGTAGTCATCACAGGGCAATTAATGCTTTCTGCAAAAGCAATGATTGCATCCATGCTAAACCTGGCGCCATGACCGACTATAATAACCGGCCTTTTGGCGTTTTTTAACATGGCCACCGCCTTATCCAGACTTTCTATGGGGGGTGAAATTTGTAAGGGGGTAATACGGTTTTCAGGGGTTTGAGCAGTGTCCCCTTTTGGGGGAGCCATTTCCTGGATTTCATCCGGAAAGGTTATGTGGGAAACATCACGCTTTAAAATAGCATGCTTCACAGCCAGGGACATTAATTCACTATGCTTGCTGGTACTAAGCACACGATGGTTAAACTCGGCCACGGTATTGAACGCCCTCACCAGATCCACCTCCTGGAAATTGCCGGTGCCTACCACCTGAGTAGCTACCTGGCCGGTAAGTGCCAGTATGGGTGCCCTGTCAACTTTTGCATCCCACAAACCAGTAAACATATTAGTAGACCCCGGGCCGGCAATGGCAAAACACGCCGCGGGTTTACCGGTCAACTTGCCATAAGCCGAGGCGGCAAAAGCACCTGCACCTTCATGCCTGATACCAAAAAACCTCAGCTTACCTTTTCCTTCCTGTCTGCGCATAGCATCTGCTAACCCTAGGTTAGAATGCCCTACCATACCAAAAACAGTATTTACGCCCCAGTTAATCATCGTTTCAACCATGATATCCGATACCGTAGGCTCATGGGGCAATTCCTGCCGGATACCTACGTAGATGGCACCATCTTTTACTTCAACCGGAAAAGTGGCGACCCCATCATCATAACCGGGTGCCTTTCCGGTACAGGGGTGATAATCCCACCCATGCCAGGGACATCTCAGCAAGCCATTTTCAATACTCCCCTCTCCTAACGGACCTCCCTGGTGGGGACACTTATTGTCCAATGCACAAATTTTGCCTTCAAAATGCGTAAGACAAATGCCCTGATGCCCGGCAGTTACCGTAGTCACCCGGCCTTCGGGGAGTTCCTCTACATGGTTCAGTACTTTATACCATTTTAAGGTTGTATCTGGTTCATTCATAAGGTTCAAATTAAATGAAAGTAAAAATATATGGTGAATTTGTCAAGGGTTTACACCCGCATATCGAATACCTGTGAGCTTATGGATATCGTAATCAAAAGTAGATAAATCCTGGCCATTAAACGCTGAAATATCTTCATGACCACAAGCCCGGGCGATAACTTTAATCAGATCATTGGTAGCCGTAAAAAAATTAAAGAGCTGTTTGGCTGAATTTTGTATCTCCAGCCTTGCCCTGAGGCTCTCCTTCTGCGTAGCAATACCCACCGGGCAATTGTTGGTATGACAGGCACGCATTCCCAGGCAGCCTATGGCCTGTATGGCAGCGTTAGATATGGCAATGGCATCGGCTCCCAGCATCAAAGCCTTCGCAAAATCTTCGGCAATCCGCAAACCACCGGTTATAATCAAGGTTACACCTTTACTATTTTGTTCATCCAGAAATTTTCTCGCCCTGGCCAGGGCTGGAATCGTGGGTACATTAATATTATTTCTCAAAACAGTAGGCGCAGCACCGGTTCCACCCCCTCTTCCATCCAAAATAATATAGTCAACTCCCACGTCAAGGGCAAATTGAATATCCTCCTCAATCCTGCTGGCAGCAATTTTAAACCCAACGGGAATCCCTCCGGTAGCTTCCCTGACCTCGTTGGCAAAGTTTCTGAAATCATCGACCCCATGAAAATCGGGAAAAGTAGCCGGACTGATGGCGGGTTCACCTTTTTTCAACCCACGAACCTGAGCTATTTCTTCTGATACCTTGTGCCCGGGCAGATGGCCTCCCGTGCCTGTTTTGGCTCCTTGCCCTCCTTTAAAATGAAAAGCCTGCACTTTTTTTATTTTGTCAATGCCATAGCCGAATTGTGCTGAGGCGAGTTCATAAAAATACTTCGAGTTACTCACCTGCTCATCAGGCAGCATCCCTCCCTCTCCCGAACAAATGCCAGTGCCAGCCATCTCCGCACCTTGGGCAAGAGCAATTTTAGCTTCCCTTGACAATGCACCGAAAGACATATCTGAGACAAATAACGGTATATCCAGTACCAATGGTTTTTTGGACCGGGGGCCAATCACCACCTGTGTGCTGACTTCTTCATGATCCAGCAGTGGCCGGCGTGACAACTGTGCCGGTAAAAACTGAATATTCTCCCATTTTGGTAATGTATCCCTGTCAACTCCCATGGCAGCCGTAGGGCCGTGGTGACCGTAATTTTTTAACCCGTTTTGGGCAAGCGCTTTAATGTATAAAGTGTAGGGTTCTGTAGACTCAGGGTGCGTGTCAGCATAGTTGCCCAGATATTGAGATCTATTAAAGGGTTGCGGATATTTTTCGTGATAAGCCCTTATCTCGCTGGCATCCACATAGATTCGCTGCCCTTTTTTCGCTGCCCTGAATTTATTCAGAAATTCATCATTATTGTATTCCGAGATACCGGTATCGATCCGGTAATCCCATTGATGTAAACCACAGATTAAGTTATGCCCAACCACCTTTCCATCGCTGAGTAGTGCCCCCCTGTGCAAACACCTGCCATATAAAACGGAGAATTCACCTCCGTATTTGATGATCACAAGGTCCACATTTTCAACAAGCGCGTGTGCCGGTGTTTTATCCTGAAGCTCATCATAGTCAGCCACAGCAACCGGTTCTTTTAAATCTTCAAAGTTATCGTTGTTCTTCATATTGATAAGACAAGTTTTAGGGATCCCGATCGAGAATTTAAATTCCTAAACTATTCCTTTAATTCCAAATTACTGATAAATATATCACACTTTATCCGGCCAGTATGTAGGCAGGCTTACATAACCATTCAATAACATAAATCAAGATACTAACCGGCTTTCTGATTAAAATTTCAAAAAAAATCAAAAAACTTGGGCAAAGGGGTAGGGTAACTACCTGGCTGGTTGTATTAGAGTTGACAATTTTGTGATAATTTTTTTAAAGTGCGTCTTTTCAGGAAGGCTAGAACATTGCTAAACTTAAGCACTTGATAACCAGAGTAATTATACGAATGACTCGTGTTAGGAAATCAATGTTTTATTCTTTCAAAGGCCCAAGTAATATTTTTGATAGAATTATAACAATTGTAAAATAAAAAAAGATAATAAACAGACTTTACTGAGTCCCAAAAGGTTGCTGCTAACTGTACTTCTGAAAACTAAAAAGCATTGTGAAACAAAAAGAAAAACAAGGTCGTAGTGGACATGGAATCGATAGAAGATTGCATATATACATGATAAATATGGATTTATTCCGGAAGTTTGGGCAGGTTACCCATTGACCTTTAGGATATAAATAAGTCAGAGTTACCATGAAATTGAAAATAACCACAAAAAAATTTGGAAACCCGTTAGCCAAGTTAATCCATGCTAACAATAGAATTGACAAATTGACAACCTGTGTAACATTAAATTAGAGACTTACTTAAAATTTTTACTTTGCATGATCAAATTTGCAATCATTATTGATTAATTAATATTTATAACATATATATTTGCGAAAATTTTAAAACCAGTTAATTTTTAAAGCTTTGCCAACAGGATACTCGAAATACATAAAACACATACATGCCTTAGGGGATATTTTTATTTTAAATATTTCATTTCTCTTTTCATATCTTATCAAATTCGGGTCATTTAACCCGGGGCCCCAAAGTTATGGCAGGTTTAATGAAAGTGGCGGACTCTTAAGTGATCCCTACTTTTATTCACTCTTGTTATTTAATGTCATCTGGATTGTACTGGCCATTATTTCAAGGCCTTACAAGATTTCCAGGATTTCCAGGATGGCTACGATACTAAGAAGCCATTTAACACTCATCATCCTCCATTTACTGGTTGTATCAGGATTTTGGTTTATTTTCAAGGCACAGGAGCTCTATTCCAGGGAACAGTTTTTTACTACTTATTTAATTTTCAGTATTTCGCTGTTTTTCTGGAAGTCAGCATTCTTTTATTTGCTGAGAATGTACAGGAAGCAAGGGTTCAACTTCCGCAGGGTGGTCATTGTAGGGCACGGCGAACTGGCAGAAGAGCTGCACAGGTTCTTCAGACTACATCCCGAATTCGGATTTAAATTTCTTGGATTTTTTGATAACAAAAAGATAGGAGACAGAATCCTTGGAACATACAGGGACATTGAAGAATATGTAAAGGCTAACAAGGTGGATGATATTTATTGCTGCCTGCCCTATGTACAATACTCCCTGATTAAAGATCTGATCGATTTTGGTGACAAGCATCTGGTAAAGGTGAAGTTGCTCACCGATTTCAGAGGATTTTCCTCAAAGTCAATCAGCCTCGAAAGGTACGACTATATACCCGTTTTAAATGTTTCCAACACACCCCTGGATGATAGAAAAAACATCGTTACCAAGCGAATGTTTGACATCATATTTTCGTTACTGGTGATTATCCTGGTATTTAGCTGGTTGTTTCCGCTACTCGCTTTGCTGGTAAGACTGGACTCAAAAGGGCCTGTATTTTTCAAACAAAAAAGAACCGGTAAGGATAACAGGAGTTTCTATTGCTATAAATTCAGAACCATGTATGTCAACCATGGTACCGATGCCAGGCAGGCAACAAAAAACGATGACCGAATTACCAAGATCGGATCCTTTTTGAGGAAGACAAGCCTCGATGAACTTCCTCAGTTTTTTAATGTGCTGTTAGGCCATATGTCAGTGGTGGGGCCACGGCCGCATATGTTGAAGCACACAGAGGAATATTCCAAAGTAATTGAAAAATTCATGGCCCGTCACTTTGTAAAACCAGGTATCACGGGGCTTGCTCAGGCCAAAGGATTCCGTGGTGAGACAAAATCCCTCAACCTGATGAAAAACCGCGTGAAGCTGGACAGATTCTACATTGAAAACTGGTCGTTGGTTTTCGATTTTAAAATCATTTTTCTGACGATTTCATTGCTTTTCAGGGGTGATGAAAACGCCTATTGAATGACAACCAGGCTTTCAGCCCAGGCATAAAAAGCTGCCATTCAATAAACGCTCTTTGTTGTAAGTAAAAATCTCATCCCCTGTATTCTTGCAGACCCTGCCGCCGGCTGCTTCCAGCACCGCCTGACCGGCCGCTGTATCCCATTCCATCGTAGGTCCATGACGGTAATAAATATCGGCTTTTCCTTCCGCTACCATACAAAACTTCAGGGAGCTACCTACGGCCATGCTATCTACTACCCCATAACGCTTGAGTACTTCTTCCTCCTCCTTCGAGGGGTGAGATTTGCTACGAACCGCAGTTCTATTGTCATTTTTGTTGTTCACATGTAAATGCTGAATTTGGCCGTTTTGTATTTTCCTGGCATATTCACCTACCAGCCCCTCATACAATGCATTGGTAACCGGAGCATAAACAATCCCTAATACAGGTTTCCTGTTTTTTATCAGAGCAATATTCACGGTAAACTCACCATTTCTATTCATAAATTCCTTGGTTCCGTCCAAAGGGTCGACCAACCAGAAATAAGGCCAATCCCTTCTTTCCTCGTAGGTAATTTCACGACCTTCTTCCGAAATAACCGGCAGTTCGGGGTAAGTTTCCTTCAAACCCTTCTCGATCACTTCATGAGATGCCTTGTCAGCCAGGGTCAATGGGGAATTATCATTTTTGAAATCTACTACCTTCGAAAAATCCGCATCATTGTAGATGCTAAGAATTTCTTTCCCGGCTTGCCAGGCAATTTGCCTGATTACTTCCATATCGATTTTATGCGCCATTCAGTCTTTCATTAATGAATGTCAAAATTATAATAAATTAAGAAAGATTTATTATATATTTATTTTAATACTATTTTTGTGCCTTAAAATTAAATCCACTAATTGTTAACGATTTGGAAAACATTCATCCCATATTTGATCAGATCCTGGGTAAAAAAGACAAGGAAAAACTTTTGGATCAAAAGGGAATAGTAATCTGGATGGTAGGTCTTTCCGGGTCTGGAAAGAGTACGCTCGCCAAATCGTTTGAAAAGTACCTCCATGAGAACGGCAAGCTAACCCAAATACTGGACGGGGACAATTTGAGAACAGGCCTGAATGCAGATCTTGGCTTTACGGAGGAAGACAGAGAGGAAAACATTCGCCGGGTAGCGGAAGTAGCCAGGTTATTTGCCAACTGTGGTGTGATTACCATTTGTTCTTTCATTAGCCCTACCGAATCAATCAGAGCAATGTCCAGAAGGATCATAGGAGACGATATTTACCATGAAGTATTTGTCGAGTGCCCGATCGGTGTTTGTGAAACAAGGGACGTAAAGGGGCTTTACGCAAAAGCGCGAAAAGGTGAAATCAAAAATTTCACTGGCATAGATGCCCCTTTTGAAAACCCGGCTGCCCCTTCCCTGACAATCAATACCGAGTTAAAAAATCTTGAAGATTGTCTTCAGGAAATGATCGACTTTTTCATTCCCAGAATTTAGAATTTATAATCATTTTGAATAAATGAGCAGGTATAATTTAACACATTTAGAGCAGTTAGAATCTGAGGCGATATTCATTATGCGGGAGGTGGCTGCGCAGTTTGAAAAGCCGGTGCTTTTGTTTTCCGGAGGCAAGGATTCAATAGTGATGGTAAGATTGGCACAAAAGGCATTTTGGCCCGCTAAAATTCCGTTCCCTTTAATGCATATCGATACCGGTCACAATTTTGAAGAAACCATCACTTTCAGGGATAAACTAGTGGAAGATGTCGGCACAAAACTAATTGTGCGGTATGTGGAAGACTCTATTAAAAGCGGCAGGGCAGTGGAAGAAAAGGGACTCAATCCCAGCAGAAACGGGCTGCAAACCATAACCTTGTTAGATGCCATAGAGGAGTTCCGGTTCGATGCCGCTTTTGGCGGAGCCAGGCGGGATGAGGAGAAGGCCAGGGCGAAAGAACGTTTTTTTTCTCATCGTGATGAATTCGGGCAGTGGGATCCCAAAAACCAGCGTCCGGAACTTTGGAATATATTTAATGGTAAAAAACATATGGGCGAACACTTCAGGGTGTTTCCATTGAGTAACTGGACAGAAATGGATGTTTGGCAATATATTGCTTCGGAAAAGTTGCGTATTCCTTCTATTTACTTTTCGCATAAAAGGACCATCGTCAATAGAAATGATGTATTGCTGGCTCAGTCTGCGTTTATCACCTTGCTGGAGGGGGAAGTTTATGAAGAAAAAACCGTACGTTTCAGAACGGTTGGGGATATGACCTGTACCGGGGCCGTGGAATCTGATGCCGGCACGCTGGAAGATATCATTCAGGAAGTGGCTTCGGCCAGGATAACAGAGAGGGGTGCCAGGGCTGATGACCGAAGGTCAGAGGCGGCTATGGAAGATCGAAAAAAGCAGGGATACTTTTAGAAATATTGAATTTATTATTGAATGAACACCTTTCAAACATCTCAGGAATATTTAAACATGGATCTGCTGCGATTCACTACGGCTGGTAGCGTGGATGATGGCAAAAGCACTTTAATCGGCCGGTTGTTACATGACAGTAAGGCAATTTTTGAGGATCAGATGGAAGCCATTGAAAGAACCAGTGCCCAAAGTGGTGATGAACATGTGAATCTGGCATTGTTAACCGATGGCTTGAGGGCGGAAAGAGAGCAGGGCATAACCATTGACGTTGCCTACAGGTATTTTGCCACGCCAAAAAGAAAATTCATCATTGCCGATACGCCGGGACATATTCAATATACAAGAAACATGGTCACCGGCGCATCGACAGCCAACCTTGCCATTGTATTGGTAGATGCAAGAAATGGTATTGTCGAGCAAACCTGCAGGCATGCCTTCATAGCCTCTTTATTACAAATCAAACACCTGGTATTGTGTGTCAACAAAATGGATCTGGTAGATTATAAGGAAGAGGTATTCAACAAAATCAAAGATGACTTTGAAGCTTTTAGCTCCAAGCTGGATATAAAGGACATCCATTATATACCTATAAGTGCCTTAAAAGGCGATAATGTGGTAGACAGATCTGTAGAAATGGATTGGTATAAGGGAGGCACACTATTGTATGTCATGGAGAATGTGCATATTGCCAGTGATTTCAATTTGGTAGATAGCAGATTTCCTGTACAACGTGTCATCAGACCCCAATCGGACAAATATCATGATTTCAGGGGATATGCCGGAAGAATCGAAGGAGGTATCTTCAAACCCGGTGACGACATAATGACATTTCCATCAGGTTTTACTTCGAAAATCAAGTCTATTGAAACTATGGATAGAAAACTGGAGGAGGCTTTCCCTCCGATGTCGGTGGTAATGACCCTGGAAGATGATTTGGACATCAGCAGAGGCGACATAATCGTCAAACCAAATAATCAATCGCAGGTCGGTCAGGATATCGATATGATGCTTTGCTGGTTAAATGAAAAACCCCTAAACCCTACTGGAAAATATGCGTTGAAACATACCAGTAAGGAAGTGCGGTGTATCATTAAAGATGTTCGATACAAGGTCGATATTAATACGCTTCACAAAATTGAAGATGATAAAGAAATAGGATTAAATGATATAGGCAGAATAATGGTCAGAACCACCAGTCCCCTGTTTTTTGACAGCTATCGAAAAAACAGGGCCTCCGGTAGCCTGGTATTGATTGACGAATTTACGAATGAGACTGTAGGTGCCGGCATGATTATTTAAGAGGATTTATTTTAATGAACGCAGTGATGTTAGTTGTGATTAGTGATCAATTTGTATCTTAGTACAGCCAACAATATTGACAGAATTACGAATGATAGAAAAGGTCCGGGAGCTAAAAGAACAAATTGCAAAATTTGAAGCAAAAACCCAGGAAGAACTTGAGGAGTTCCGAATGAAGTATATCAGCCGGAAAAGCGTGATAGGGGATCTTTTTGCTAATTTGAAGCATGTGGCTGTTGAAGAAAAAAAGCACATGGGCGTTGCTTTGAATGATCTTAAAAACAGTGCCCAACAAAAATTTCAGGCTTTAATTGCGGATGTAAATACGGCGACCTCTTCCAACAACAAGGCAGTTGATCTTGACTTAACCCTGCCACCGGCTACAACGCACATGGGTTCTTTACACCCGTTGACGATTGTGCGCAAAAGAATCGTTGAAATATTCGAGCGAATTGGTTTCAACGTGATCGACGGCCCTGAGGTGGAAGACGACTGGCATAATTTTACCGCCCTTAATTTTGAGGAAAACCACCCTGCCCGGGACATGCAGGATACTTTTTTCATTGAGAAAAATCCCGACAAGGTATTGAGAACGCACACCTCCAATGTGCAAATCAGACTGATGGAATCGCAAAAACCGCCCATCAGATCGATTATGCCTGGCCGGGTATACAGAAATGAAGCTATATCTGCAAGAGCTCATTGTTTCTTTCATCAGGTCGAAGTTTTATATATCGACACCAACGTCGGGTTCATGGATCTGAAACAGACCTTGTTTCACTTCGCCAGGGAAATGTTTGGAAAAGAAACACAGATCAGGTTTCGCCCCTCATATTTTCCATTCACCGAGCCCAGTGCTGAAATGGATATTACATGTTTTATATGTAAAGGAAAGGGATGCAAAGTTTGCAAGGGAACCGGTTGGGTAGAAATATTAGGATGTGGCATGGTGGATCCGAACGTTTTGGAAAACTGCGGAATCGACGCTGAAGTATATACAGGTTATGCTTTTGGTATGGGTATAGAAAGGATCACCATGCTCAAGTACGGCATTAACGATTTACGGTTATTTTTCGAAAATGATGTCAGGTTTTTGAGGCAATTTAATGTTTACCTGACTTAACCCGATGATGAACAGGCTGATCAGATTATTGACTTTGGGGCTGCTGATGACAGTCACGGGCGGTTGTAACGACTCTGATGATGATAGTAATCAAATTCCCTTTGTTATTGTAGACGAAATTATTAATCTGAATAATTTTGAATTTCTACCTTTAAAAACACTGGGCGGGTTCGTTACCATCAATGCGGGGGTTCGGGGAATCATTATCTACCGGGAAAGCAATTCAGTCTACAGGGCTTTTGAAAGAAACTGCTCATACCAGCCCCGGAACTCATGTGCGGATGTAGAGGTAGATCAGTCCGGGTTGTTTCTGGTCGATCCCTGCTGCACATCCAGGTTTAACTTCGAGGGTTTTCCCATAAAAGGACCTGCAACACGACCTCTGCTCGAATATCAGTCGAGTTTATCAGGAAATACTTTAAGGATTGGTAATGGATTGTAGTTTCTGATTGTCTGTCTGTTCAGGTTTGGTAAGACTGCAGCCCGTATTCTAAGACAAATGGCAGCAAATAAGTACAATTTTTTTAACACCTAAACGCAATTGGTAATTGACAGTTGACAATGGAAAATGGACAATTAGTTGGGGGGATTCACCTTTGGGCCTGGATTATGAAGTCATCGCATCCTCTCATCATAAAGGCTATCGGATAGGGCAAGTGGCTCGGTTGAGCTCCTCTGGCGTCGAAAGGCACAAGCGGCTCGTGGGCTTTGTACAAATTTCTTAGTGTCTTGGTGCCTCCGTGGTTAACCATTTTTCACCACGGAGGCACCAAGACACTAAGAGACACGGAGGTTTTCATTTATAAAATAAAAATACAGCTAAATGCTCGGGTTGTACAACAGCCACGAGACGCTTGCACCATACTTTTACAGCAACCGAAAACTACAACAACTTTTCAATAATGTCATCCACGGTTATTCCTTCGGCTTCTGCCTTAAAATTCCTTACGATGCGGTGCCTCAAGATGGGTTTGGCCACTGCCCGCACGTCCTCGATATCAGGAGAATACTTGGCATTTAAAAGAGCGTTACATTTAGCGGCGATAATAAGGTATTGTGATGCCCGTGGGCCTGCGCCCCACTCCAGATAGTTATTGCTGTACTCGTGTGCGATTTCTGTTAACGGCCTGGTTTTATGGACAAGTCCCACTGCGTACTCAACTACGTTATCGGCAACAGGGACTTTTCTAACCAAATGTTGATAACCGACAATCTCCTCTCCTGAAACTACCTCATCGATCTCGTTAACTTCACTGCTGGTAGTGCTTTTAACAATATCAATTTCAGACTCATAGGTAGGATAATCCAGTAAAATATTAAACATAAACCTGTCTAACTGGGCTTCCGGAAGCGGGTAAGTACCCTCCTGCTCAATCGGATTTTGTGTTGCCAATACAAAAAAGGGACGTGGAAGTTCGTAGTCTTCTCCGGCAATAGTAACCTTGTACTCCTGCATCGACTCCAACAAGGCCGCCTGGGTCTTGGGAGGTGTTCTGTTGATCTCATCAGCCAGAATAATATTAGCAAAAATCGGCCCTTTGATAAACTTAAAATTACGTTCTTTATCTAAAGTTTCAGCACCCAAAATGTCAGAAGGCATCAGGTCAGGCGTAAACTGAATACGGCTGAAGCTAAGGTTTACAGCCGATGATATGGTGTGAATTAACAATGTTTTCGCCAGGCCCGGCACACCGACAAGCAGAGAATGTCCCTGACAAAAAATTGAAGTCAACAATAACTTAACCACCTCATCCTGGCCTATGACAACCTTTGATATTTCAGTTTTTAATTTCTGGTAGCCTTCAAACAAGGCGTTTGCTGCCTCTACGTCGGAACTATATGCTTTCATTATACTATTTGTTTAATTTCTCTTTCCTCCAATTAAGTGATTATTTGAGTATATCGCATGAATTATATTCCTCATCGATGTTAATAAAAACCTCCCCTTTTGCCTGGTCAAACCATTTGGCGATCACTCTGTTTCTTTTTTGATTTAACTTGGCATGATAAAGCTTTTGGTAATCATCCTTAAGGTTGGCCTGATGGGGCCTTTTGCTGTCTTTGTAATACAAAATCCTAATCGCCTGCTTGCCATCGGCTCTTTTATAGGTCAATGGTTTAGTTATGGATCCTATACTCATCGTATCTATGGTGAAATAAACAGTAGGGTCCAGTTCTTTTACGGAAACGCTATTAGATCCATTGCTGTCAAGAAAATAACCACCACTTGAAGAAGTACCCTTATCTTCCGAATGCTCCGTAGCAGCCTTCTCAAAGGTAATGCTATCATTCTTTATCAGCGTTCTTAAGCTATCCATCTCCTGAATGGTCCGCTCTATATCCTCAGAAGTGGTTTCCGGAATAAGAATGATATGTCTCGAATGATACAGATTGCCTCTTCTATCCAACAACTGGACGATATGAATGCCAAATGAACTTTCAAAGGGCATGGAAATATCGCCGGGTTTCAAACTCAACGCAGCCGCTTCAAATTTCGGATCCATAACCCCGCGTGGCTGATAACCTAAATCGCCACCACTATTCTTAGCCGCCGGTTCCTGTGAATATTTCCTGGCCAGTGTACCAAAATCTTCACCCGACAATATCCTGTTTCGCAAGCCCAGCAATTCCTGCTTGGATTTATCTTTTTGCGCTTCACTCAATGTGGGAATTTTAACGATTTGTCCCACTGTCACCTCTTTAGAAAAAAACGGCAAGCTATCACTGGGAATAGACTCAAAAAAGTCTTTTACTTCGGCCGGCGTTACAGAAACATCCTCGGAAATCACCGATTGCATTTTCTGGATGATCATCTGTTCCTTCTCCCTTTCCCTTAGTTCATCACGAAACTGTTCAATGGTTTTACCATAATACTGCTCAATCCTTTCCTCAGAGCCTATCTGAGAAATAAAGTATTGAAGTTTCCTTTCCAAATTGCCGTCTACCTCCTCATCAGCTACCACCACAGAGTCTATTTCAGCTTTTGCAACCAACAGTTTGTTGGTAATTAGGCTCTCCAGGATTCGGCATCTTAAATCGGGGGGTGTCGACTGCCCACTTGATAAATAATCATAGTAGGCATTTTCCAACTCAGACTTTAGCACTATGTAATTGTCTATTTTTGCGATGATTTTATCAATCACCTGTAAATCCCCGTTTTGGCTGAAAACAGGATTTACAGCCAATAAAAAAACCATACAACTGCCCAATAAATAGCTATTGATTAAATATTTCGATTTCATTACTCTCATTTGCTTTACTATAAATATCTTCCTCCAGCTTATCAATCAATTCAACTTTTCTTTTGTGCAAAATTATATTTCGGATTTGGTCTTCCACAAACTCCATGGGAGAGATTTCATCCGATATTTTGTAGCTATTTATTTTTAAAAAATAGATACCATCTTCATCCTTTGCTTCATAGTGGCTGTTATTCCTTAGAAACTGTACCTTATTGGGAATAGACATTAAAGGTGAATTAATAATTATCTCATCAAAATTCAGCCACGCATCTTCTTCCAATGAATAGTTTAACGCAAATTGGACACAATAAGATCTCAATTCTTCCTTATCTTCAGGTTTTTCAGCCCGAAAAAGCTTTCTGAACCTGCGTATTTTGGGTACATTTATAGGTAATTTGACAAAGGCACCTTTAAAAATATTCTGTTTAAGTACAAAATTGTCTTTTTTACGCTCATAATAACCGGCGATTTCACTGTCCGAAATAAGCGTATCCAAATGATTATTCACATACTCTTTTTTGAATTCATGCGCCAGTATGGCGTAGCGGTAATCCAGGATTTTTCTTTCAATTTCTGACTGGTCAAGCGCCAGTTCACTTTCTGCCCGGGCAATAATCAATTGTTTCTTAAACCAGTTTTTGACATAATTATTGACCCGTTTGGCACTGTCCTGGTGGGACATATTTTTACCTATCACCCCTTCTAAATCCCTGGGATACAGAAATTTGTTATACACCCTGGCAACAGGTTTTTCTGTAGTATTTTGGAACTCCGAGTCCTGTTTAAATTTAAACCAGTCACATCCGCTAAAGCAAAGATACCCCAGCAGGATCAAGCAAAACCTAGCTTTTTTGAAGCTTTTCAATGACCTTTTCAAATGCAATGTTGTTAATTTTTACCGGATACTTTACTTTCAATTCATTAATCCATTCTTTCTCCAAATAGTTCTGGTAGTCGGAAATTACGACTCCTTTGATCTCATCTAACTCCTTTGGTGCAGCAGGCAGTATATCCCGGATAATCACCCGGTAATAACGACCATCTGATTCAAAAATTGGAAAATCCCCAATCCCCCAGTTTACTTTATTCAATATTTCATTTTCGCCTTTTTCAAAAGTGCCTTCCTTGATTTGTACGGCAAGGGCATCGTTGGTATTGAACCGTTTCTCCAGATTTTTCGCCTGAGAAGACAGCAGTTTAGCGGTGATCTGCTCATGTTGATCCGTCTCTTGCAAAGTTATTTGATCATTCATGACACCTTTGCCCATCATATATTCTTTAATGCTTGCCACACCTTTATCGTTGCCCGGAGCAAACTGAATCAGAATCTCTTCGCCCATACCTGCCATCAGATGGTTGACTAACCCATCGACCTCCTCATATGTATGGCTGCCTCCCGAATTATCATCGGATAAAGATATAGTGTTTACTGCAAACTTGGAATTTATTTTTAAGGCGCTTATTTCTTCCAGTATGTCTTTTGCAGCAGCATCAACCACTATGGCTTCAGCCCTTTCTTTCCAAACATACATTTCCCTGTGCTTGTCAAAAAAACCGGTAAGTCCCGTGGAGTCTTTCATGGCTTTAGACCAGACTTTTCGATCCATCAGTTCGAATAACAGGATCCCCTCGTAATATTCTTTCAATAACATCCGGTAATCTTCATATTTATCGGCCAGATGGGCTTCTTCAAAGGCTACCAAAGTCTGCTCTTCAAATTGTCTTAAGTAATCCCTCATCAGTGTTCCCGGTGAAGTACTACTCCGGGGACGCTGTTTTTCACCCAGAAAATGAAAAAAGCTATCAACCTGTATCACATTACCTTCGATGGTAAACAGGGTTTCAGGAGCCAAGGGATGGCCTTCGGCTATTTCCCATTTACCTGACAACAGGCTGCTGTCTGCTAATGCAATAACTTTGTCCACATTATCCTCATAAGCCACATATTCATTTTCTTTCTTCAGCCGGCTGATTAAAATCTTTTTATTCAGGTTTGCCCTGCTATCTCTTTCAATCTTTTCTTTCAACGACCCTGCCAATTCCTCAAATGGTTCTATACCTTTTTTTTCTTCAAGCCTGATGATATGCCAGCCATAAGGGGAAAGTACGGGTTTTGAAATGTCTCCGGGATTTTGCAGACTAAAAGCCGCATCTTCAAAGGACGGGTCAACGTTTCCGGTGCCTATCCATGGTAACTGTCCTCCCTTTTTTGCCGATGACAAGTCCTGTGAAAACTGGCTACACAAAGAATGCCATGCTTCCCCTGCCATTAAACGCTCATAAATCCTATTGATCTTTTTCTCGTTTTCTCTCCTGATATCCTCAGGCATGCCCTCATTGCTCCTGATCATGATATGTGACGGTTTCACTTTGCCTCTTGACGGTCTTTTATCATTGACGAGCAGGATGTGATAGCCAAACCTTGTTCTAAACGGCTCGGACACATTTCCTACTTCCGTAGTATAGGCTGCATTTTCAAAAGGATAAACCATCCGCAATGCTGAGAAATAGCCAAGCCTGCCACCATTTTTTCCGGTTGATCGATCCTCGGAAACTTCTTCGGCTACTGATGCGAACGACTCACCCTGCAAGATCCTGTCTCTGATCTTCAATATACTGTCATATGCTTTGAGGGTATCCTCAGGTTCAGCCGACTGATTCAGCCGCAACAATATGTGCGAGGCATCGATTTCATACTTCATCCGGTCGTAGGCCTCCTGCACCAACTGTTCAGTTACTTTGCTTTCGGTAAGATAGGGTTTGGCCAATTGCTTTCTGTATCCTTCAAGTTCGGTTTTAAAAGACGCCTCCTTGTCCATGTCCAGCGCCAGGGCCTCTTTCACTTTCAGTTTAAAATTGATGAAAAGCCCCAGATATTCTTCTACATCCTTTCTGTCAAATATGCTGTCTTTTTTGAAATTATTTTTATTGTATACATATAAAAACTCTTCTGAAGTAACGGGTGTTTCCCCAACTTTGAAAAGGAAGTCATGACCGCTGGTTGGATTTTTGGTAGATTGGCACGAAGTGATCAGGACGATTAAAAAAACGAGTTTTGTTACCTTTTCCATTGAAAGCAATAATGAATAAAAGCGCTACAATTTTAGTGATTTTTTTAATGAGTACCTATTAATATACAGGCATACTGGCTGATTCCCGACTTATTATGCTGATGAATGATAATTAAATTCAGTGGTTTTCAAATTTTTTGTACAGCTTACAGACGTTTTTCTTGGGGGATGATTTAAACTCGATATGATCCATGATCCTTTTTACCAACATCAACCCTAGTCCTCCCTTTTTCTTATTTCTTACAATATCATCCAAAGATGGTTCTTTATAATTCAAAATATTAAACCCTTCTCCCCGGTCAATGATCTCGAAAGTGACCCCTTCGTGCTTGGCGTCAATATTCATATTTAATTCAAGAGACTCATTAGGATCACAATCATGAGAATGTATAATTAGGTTAGCACAAACTTCATCCACCGCCAGAACAATCATATTAATCTCTATATCATCCAGATTATGCTTTTTCAGGTTTTTACCTATAAAATTCCTGATTGCTCTTAGCTTTTTCTTGCTACAAGGTGCCTTAAAATTATACTTCATTAGCATAATGACTTAGCGTCTTCCAAATTTTTTGAAATTTTAAGCAGTTGATCTAATCCAAGAATTTCAAACACGTTTTTCACCTTGTCACTAAGACCAAATAGCACCAAGTTAATATTCTGAGATTGGAAATCCTGAATATAAGACATAAATACCCCAAGACCTGCAGAAGAAATGTAACTTAAATTGTTACAGTCAATCAAAATCTTTTTAAAATTCTGTTCGATTGCCTTGCGAAGGGCTTTATCTAAGTGTATCGAAGAACTAGCATCAACTTCTCCCTCCAGCTTGATAATCAAAAAGTCCTCCTCGGTTTTGTTAGAAATATCTATCATGAGTTATTAACGTAATATTAACATAAGTGTTCTTTACAATAATTATTTAAATTTGATAATTAAGGCAGAATAATCGTCATAACGGGATTTACCACCTACAAATGTATACAAAGTTTCTAAAAGATCCCTTTGAATCGAATATGGATCCATGGAAGCATGATCATCCAGGAATGCTTTAAGTCTTTCATAACCAAACTCTTCTTCCAGTTCATTTCTAGCCTCCGTGATCCCGTCAGTATATAACATCATTATATCGCCGTTCCCATAGTCGATGTGATTGACTTCCACATATTTTTTATAATTATCGTTTCTTAAAATACCTAATCCAAGGCCTTTATTTTCAAAAAAGTCAGCATAGCCCTTCCTATGGTTATAATATAATGTAGGACAATGGCCCGCCCTTGAAAACTCAATGGTTTTCTCTTTTGTATTAACGATATAAAAAGACAAGGTGATAAACGAAGTTTTCTCCAGGCACTTGCTCAGGGCATTGTTAGCGTGGATCAAAAATTCCTTGGACGACAGGTCGAGCTGAACCAGGCTGTAGAATACACCTTTCATTTGCGACATGTTAAACGCGGCACTGGTACCTTTGCCGGACACGTCACCGATTATCAATACATATTTATGATCACTCAACGGGTATGTGTCATAATAATCCCCACCCACTTCATCGGCTGAGACTGAAAATCCGCTGATGTCAAAACATGCGTTGCTAATGAGATTGCTGGGTAGCAGGCTTTTTTGAACCTTCTTAGCGATCTTTAATTCCTCTTTGTACCTTTCGTTTTCGATGGCTTCTCCCAACAAGCGGAAATTTTCGATAGAAATACAGGCCTGGTTGGCAAAAGTCCGGATGATATCGATGATCTCTTTGTTGAAACCATCATTTACGTCTTTCAACAAAGCCATAATGCCGATTTGACTTTTTTGTACAATAAGGGGAACTAACAGGGAAGACCTGAATTTTGTATCTTTAATACTGGCCGTAAGCTTATTGACGTTGCCAATGCTGTAAATTTCCGTTTCCAGGAGGTTTTTAATTTTGCTTTTACGGATAGCCTCTTTGATCCTCCTGATATCTTTTATGGCCAGGTTATCGGTTCTTAAATATTTATTCTCACTATTATTTTTAAAAATTTCTATCCAACCGGCACCTGCCAAAACAGCACTGGAAGAACTGTCGAGAAGTATTTCCAAAACCTGTTCCTCGTTTTTGCCTCCCTGTATAGATTGGCTTAGTCTTTGAAAGTTAATGACATCTTCAAATTTCTGCTCAAACACCGACGATGTGGGCAGGTTAAACAGGATCACCAGCAATGAAAAGATACAGTAGGTCAAAATGAAGCCAAATAGTGCGCGCACAAAAACATTATCCAGCAAATCGGTAATAATCACGGGGCCGTTATCTTCACTGTAGGTCCGCAGATTTATAAAAAAATAAATGAGATAAAGTATGACCAGGATGATCAGCAGGATACTCTTCCATTTTTGTTTGAAGTTCAGGTAAGCCACCCATTTCAGGTTAACAGACAATATTACTCCTAAAAGCAACAGTGTCAGTAAAATGATGTTGTAAGCAAGATCACCTAAAACCTCAATGCCAAAGAAGTTTAGCAAGATGGAGCAAAGCAGAGAATATTCAAATATCTGCCAAAGTATGAGCAGTTTTTTTGTTTTCTGATAAAGGATTAATCTTTTCCAAACAACCAGGGTCGATATGATGAAAGCAGATATTAACCCAAGGTTTATGTGGTAAAAAAAGTTAATCAGGTAAGGGTTTTCAGCGAGATTTGAGGACCCTACCATCAGATAAAAAAAACGGATAGCAAATGACACAATGGTCGCCAGCAATCCTGTAACGAATACCCGCCACAGCAAGTCTATAAAATTGATGCTTTCGGCCCTCTCGATCCTTATCTTGTAAAAGACAAACAAAGATATGAAGAACAAGTCCAGCAAAAATGCGGATACCTCACGATGAATTCCAACATTCATGCTGTTAGAAATTTCAAAGAGGATGAATAAATCCAGAATTAGCAAAAACAACCAACTAATTACGGCAACAATTACGCTAATCCTTACGATATGTTTGTTTGAAAGCATTAAAAAAAAGCGACCCAAATGTAAGTCGCCAATTTACAAAATATAATTTTTTATAGGGTATAATCATAATTCAAAAGTAGTCCACTATGATTTTGAATTATTTACGGCTGTAATTAGGTGCCTCCCTGGTAATATAAACATCGTGGGGATGACTTTCTCTGGCTCCCGCGGCTGTAACTTTTACAAATTTTGCTTTTTTCAACGCCTCGATATCAGATGCCCCGCAATACCCCATGCCAGCCCGCAGACCACCGACCAGTTGATACAATACTTCCGATACCAACCCCTTAAAGGGAACCCTGCCCACGATACCTTCGGGCACCAGTTTCTTGATGTCATCTTCCGCATCCTGAAAGTACCGGTCTTTAGAGCCTTCGCCCATGGCTTCCAGCGATCCCATGCCCCTGTATGTTTTAAACTTACGCCCCTCGTAAATAATCACCTGGCCCGGCGCCTCTTCAGTACCTGCCAACATGGAACCAATCATCACACTGGACCCTCCGGCAGCGATCGCTTTTACCACATCACCCGAAAACCTGATCCCACCATCGGCGATGACAGTAACACCTGAGCCTTCCAGCGCTTTGGAGGATTCGTAAACAGCCGTCAGTTGAGGCACACCCACACCTGCAATGACCCGGGTTGTACATATACTACCCGGACCAACACCCACTTTTACAGCGTCTGCTCCCGCATCTGCCAGTGCTTTGGCTGCTTCAGGGGTAGCTATATTCCCGACTATCAATTCCAGGTCGGGGTATTTTGATTTTACACGCCGGCACGTATCAATCACTCCTTTGGAATGTCCATGAGCCGTGTCAATGCTAATGACATCCACCCCCACATTGATAAGCATTTCGATCCTTTCCAGTATATCCTCGGTTACCCCTACCGCAGCGCCCACTCTCAACCGTCCGTACTCATCCTTACAGGCATTGGGGCGATCCATGTTTTTCAGGATATCTTTATAGGTGATCAGGCCACTTAACTCGCCATTCTTATTGACAATAGGCAGCTTTTCAATTCTGTATTCCTGAAGGATATCCTCGGCCTGGTTCAAATCGATACCCTCATCTGCAGTGATCAGGTTATCCCTGGTCATAATATCGACCACCGGAGAAGATAAATCTTTGTGGAACCTAAGATCACGGTTGGTAATAATTCCCGCCAGTTTATTGTTCTGATCGATGACCGGTATACCGCCTATTTTATATTCCCGCATAATGTCCACAGCATCTTTTACAGTAGAGTTAATATCCAGTGTTACGGGATCAAGAATCATCCCGCTCTGAGACCTTTTCACCTTCCTGATCTGGTTAGCCTGCTGCTCAATGGGCATATTTTTATGGATAAAGCCGAGTCCACCCTCCAAGGCCATTGAAATCGCCAGTTGGTATTCGGTAACGGTATCCATGGCCGCCGAAACAAAAGGAATATTTAACCTGATATTTCTGGTAAGCCGGGTACTGGTTTCCGTGTCTCTTGGAAGCACTTCGGAGTATCCCGGAAGTAGCAGTACATCATCATAGGTAAGGGCTTCGTAAAGCAGTTTAGAAGGGTCGGTATGCATAGCAAATAATCTTTATCATGTTATTTGCCAGTCAAAAGTAATTAGATTGGATGAGAATTAAAATAAAAATGAAAATGAAAATGAAAAATACGTACCGCAAATCCTACTATTTCATTTTCGCTTTCATAAAAAAAGGAGGTGAAAACACCTCCTCAATAAATATCTCTAGCTAAATTATTCACCTTAATAATCCCATAAATTATGCTCCATTTCCATCAGCTTATGCTCGAGATGCTGGGAAGCCATAATACCCTCTCGCGGACTTCTGTTGTAGATATCTACAATTTCCAGATTTTCCGGATTGGCTATCTTAGTCATTCTGGCGCTAAATAACCTTAAAGTAAAGGCATCGGCCAGATTTTTGTGTTCTGCACTATTTTGAGGATTAAACCAAATAGCTTCTTCGGGCATACTTCTGAATAAGGCTACCAGATCAATGTATTTGAAAGTTCCAATCTGCTTCTGCAACCCGGTGGTGGATGCGAAGGTTGACGCCGGAATGATCAAGGTTACAGCCTGGATATCATAGTATAACCTGGATCTTCTTTTGTCAAAAATCACATCTTCCATTAACTCTAAAATGGAAACTTCATTGGGGAAGAAGTAATCCGAAGGTTTTGAAGAAGCATCGGCCGCCTCTTCGTTGCCCCAGTCATCGCCACCTTCATCGTCGCCCCAGCCGTCATCTCCTTCATCTCCCCAGCCATCATCATCACCAAAGCCCAAAGCTTTTTCCTCTTCCGTCAATCCACCGCCTAAATCCGGCATTTTGAGGTTCTCAAGGAATTGTTCCTTTGACATCCTGGTTTTCAAAGAGTCATTGACATAAGGATGTAAAATCCCCGCCTGTACCGCCTCTATGATGATTTTGGTAATTTCATTGTTGAAAGCAAAGAACGGCCTGTTCTGCTTTTCCCTCAAATCCATTCTTCGCCATACCCGTTTCTTAAACATAACATCATGATTAAGTATGGGATATACCGAATTCGGATTGACCGTCAACTCACGTTCCTGGGCGTAGGAAAAACTTCCTGCCAGGAGTAACGTGATCATCAATAGTGCACATTTCATTTTTATCATATCACCGTGTTTTATATGTTAGTTAAGAGGAATGGTAATAAATTTATTAGTTACCGCAGTATTTTCTGTATCATTCCTGAAATTTCTCCTCTTAACAGTCTTAACTTCTATTGACAACCTGTCACCAGGTTTTGCATTTCTCATCAAATTGGTCAGGTTTACTTCCTGATTGCTAGCGTTCATAGGCGAACCCACTGCCCTTGGTCCCCTTGCCAAAGTAATTGTCCATTTTGTAACTCTATAACGCGCATCTTTCGGCAAAAGTGTGGAGAAGCCTTCCTCGGCAACCGCTTGGATTTTAAGACTTCTCATATTGGAAATCTTTTCCCCGACTTTTTGGTTCACCGGCTTACCCCTGTTAAATAGTTCGGCAGTAGGCTTTGGTACGGGCTTCACTTTAAATTTCTCTGTTCCGATTCTGTTTCCACCACTACTTACCGTCATTCTGACTTCTTTAGCATTAGGTACGATCGTTACTTCACCCCGGTTTTTTCCTTTATAGTGCTTTCCACCTGTAATGCTGAAGTTAGGATTATAAGAAGTTCCCAGTGCAGGAACATTTACCTGTAACTCGTTACCACAACCTAAGTACAAAGCCTGGACTGAAGCGGACTGGATTTGGATAACGGGTTTGGCCACAAAATATTCAACTTCTGCCACATAGGTGGTATCACCTCCACCAGGTTTGGTAATGGTGATTTCTCCTTTATATGTTTTTTTAGCCAAACCTTCTTTATCGTATTTTCCCGGGGAAGCAGTAAACTCCACAATCCCCATACCGTTTTCCACTTTAATGTCATTTCCATCTTTTTTCATGGTAGGTGTTACGGCTGAAGAAGAAGCTGCTATGAACATTTCAGCCTTATATTTGGCGCCCGCCGCTACAACTTTGGACTCAGGCCTTACCATTACTTTGATGTCATCGAATTTAAGATCGGCAGCCCCTACGTCTGTGGCTAATTTTGTCAGTGCCGCCGTTTCATTATTAACTACCTGCGCTGCAAACTGGCTAATTTGGGCCAGTGCGGCAGACATGGGTGTTTGCGCAAAAGTGACAGTTTTAAAATCTTTTTTATTTTGATTTTCATTCTTGGCAAAAACCGGATTATCCTTGGCATCCAAAGCAAGCGGACTAAATTTCAATCCTGAAGCCTCAGAAAGATAAACCGAATAATTATTTAATAGCTCTTTCATTTCATCGGCCTTTGGGTCTTTTCCCTTCAGTAAAAGATTGGCTACTTTTTCTTCATTGGCAACATCATTGAAATTTCCATCTTCATCCCTGCCTCCTGTTGCCTTAATAATTTCATCTTTGTAGGTCTCCAGTTGAGAAAGCACTTCGCCGGTTTTTTTTCTAATATCCTGCGCTTTTTTCATGACCGCAACATCCTTCGGTCTGTTTCCGCTATCTTCTACCTGCTTTTCAATGCTGGCCAGGGTTTCGTTATTTTTGGTTTGTCCTTCAACCACTGTTTTTTCCAGTGTACTGTTGATAAAAACGAATTTTTCAAGTACACTCCGGCTGACATTAAGAGCGAGTAAAGCAGTAAGAACCAGGTACATCATACCTATCATCCTCTGCCGCGGGGTTTCTTTTTTACCACCTGCCATAATCTTTTTTAATTATTATTTGTAAAAATAAATCGCAAATTACCCAACTTTCATGGCTGCCAGCATGTTGCCGTAAACCTGGTTAAGTGAAGTTAAGTTCGATGTCAAGCCAGACATTTCACGTTTGAATTTTTCAGTTTCTTTGCTGGCTTCCGACATACTTTCCATCGCAGCAGAAACATTTGAGTAGAATTTGTTCATGGCCTTCAGGTGACTGTTGGCATCCTGTAATTCCATTTCGTAAACGGCATTCAATGCACCCAGATTCTTGGTAACACTCTGCACTTGTGAGTGATACTCTTTGGCATCCTTAGAAGCATCGGCCATGGTTGCCATAGCACTTACGGTATTGGCATATGACTTATTCATATCCAGCAATGACCTGGAAGCGCGTTCTACATTTTTGGCATATTCGTTAGTGGCAACGGCAGCCTCACTTAAATTAGACATTTGCGAAGCTGAAGCAGCCATATTTTTCATGCCTTTTCCTAAGCTATCTATCAGTTCAGGACCAATTTTTGAGCTTTCCAGCATATGATCTAATTTCTTGGTTACGGAACCATTGCTTCCACCCTGAGATGATATTCGTGCGGGAGGGCCATCGTAGTCCTCAGAAAGTTCGGGATACACTTTTGACCAATCCGGTTCTGCGTGTCTTGGCTCAAAAGCACTGAAAAAGAATATAACAGCCTCAGTCGATAAACCAACCATCAACATAGCATCCGCCCCTTCCCAGTGTAAGATTTTAAATAAAGCTCCTACGATTACTATTGCGGCACCGATACCATATATCTTGGGCATGATAGTACTGTAGAATAGTTCCGAAAATCCACCTTTTTTTCTGCTCATTGTAATAAATATTTAAGATTTTATAATTAACTAAAGAATTTCTATGTCAGTTGTATTCATTAAAATTCGTTTCCTGAAGACCTGCCGAGGTAGGTCATGGCACATCTGAAGCCAATGTAAGCCCTGGTTGAATCTTTGTGTTCATAAGTCCTGGTGCCGGTCTCGAGATAATAGGCTATATCTTTCCATGATCCGCCCCTGACTACTTTTTTAGGCTCGTTATCGTCAAAAAATGTGGGGTTAAGGTCCCATACAAGCGGATACGACGCAGGATCAAAGGCATCTTCACACCACTCCGAAACATTACCTGCCATATCGTAAAGGCCGAAATCATTAGAAAAGTATGAGCCTACCGGCGAAGTATAATCATGACCATCGTCGTGATAGTTACCTCTGCCAGGCTTAAAGTTGGCTAACATACAACCTTTGGAATTTCTTATGTAAGGGTTACCCCAAGGGTACTTGGCATTAGGACGGCCACCTTTGGCAGCATATTCCCATTCTGACTCAGTAGGGAGCCTGAAATCAGGCATGGCCCAAAGGCCGCTACTTACTCTGTAGTCATTGAGGTGTTTGGTTCTCCAATCAGAAAAATATTTGGCAGCTTCCCAGTCTACGCCTACCACAGGATAGTTATCGAAAGCCGGGTGCCAATAGTAATATGCCGCAACAGGATCACCGAAGTGATGTGTGAAATCCTTGATCCAAACAGTAGTGTCAGGATAAAGTTCCTGCATCACAAAATCTTCTCCCAGCACCGTCAAGGAATCTTCTATGATGGCATCCATAAACTGGCGATACTCATTGTTTGTAATTTCCGTATCGTCCATGTAAAAGCCACCGATTGTAATTTGCTTGTTAAAATTGATTTGTGTGGCCGCAATGTCTTCATCAGCCTGCCCCATGTGAAAGGTTCCTCCGGGGATCGACACCATGCCGTAGGGAACGGTCATTACCCAGCCTTCTCTGCCCTGGACGCCAATCAGCTCGCCCCTGCTGTCTCCCGTTCTTCCTCCAAGTAATCCACAACTTTGTAATGCCAGGGGCCCTACCACAATAAGGTAACAAAGAATTTTTTTGATCACGTTTTTATTCATAACACCTTTTAGTTTTAAAAATTCCATTTTCCTGCTTTCTAAGCAAAGAAGTTCAAAATTATCACTTAATGTTTTGCTATCACACTAATAAATTCTGAAATCTGTATGTTGTAATATTTAGAGAGAATTTTAATAAAAACACTTACACACACTATTTAAATACGAATAAATCGTATATTTTATTTTTTCTCTCTGTTAATATTTCAAAAATTTAATGCCTAAATCTGGGGGTCCTGATAATTTTTTTACTTCCAACAGGCACCGCAGGTAAAGTATAACTCAAAACCACCTCATGAGAAGTAGGTTGTTTGGCATCCTGACCGGCAATAATGTAGTCAAATGAATAGCCAATCCTGAATGCTTTTTCTTTACCCAAGGCATAACCTAAAATCACGATGGCGGCATCTGATTGCCTAATGCCAAGCCCACCCCAAAATTTATCATCATAGTTGCCAATCACTGTACCTTCTACCGAATATGCATTAAAATCTGTCCTTACAATGATAGAAGGAGACAGAATCAAATTATTATTAAAATCATAATCATAACCTGCGGTAAATGTCAAATGATTTACCAGAGGATTTCTTAAGGCGTCTATCCCAAAATCGAATTCACTTTCTATTAAGTGATTTACGCTAACGCCTACGTAATAGGTTTCGGTAACATAATAAGCGCCCGCTGCCATATCCGGTCTGATTTGAGATTCCCGCCCTGTTCTTAATATCGGATCATCGGGGTTAACAGCCCTGTACTGATCAAAATCTATTGATTGCGAAAAAACGCCTGCCCTCAAACCAAAACTTAATTTGGCATTTTTGATCGACAAATGATAAGCATAAGAAACCTGTGCTTCCAAATTATTTACTGGTCCAAGATCATCATTTACAACATGAACGCCGGCGCCACTTCTGAATCTTAATATGGGCGTATTAAGACTTACCATCTGCGTATTGGGGGCCCCTCCGCTTCCATCAAATGTTGTGCTAAACCCGGCCCATTGAGATCTGTGAATGGCAGTCAGCTTTGTAACACCTTCAACACCTGCATAAGCCGGATTGTAATAGAGCGTGTTGAACATATATTGGCTGAACTGGGCATCTTGCTGTGCCGATACCATGCCGATATATATTAAGCTAACCCATACAGTCAGTGTAAACTTCCTTCTCATAAAAAAATAAAAACAAGTGTCTGTAAAGATAGCACATTTTTCAGTAATGATTCTATTTGATCTAACAACTAGAACGTCAGAAAAGTGCTATTGTTTTTATATTTTTCGGAAGAATTTACTTTAAATGCCGTTTGCCTTTTTGATGTAAAGCTCAATAGCGCCAGTCATTGAGGGGGCATTGGGTAGTGGAGCTTCTATGTCCAGATTTAACCCCGCCTCTCTTACAGCTTTTGCCGTCGTTGGCCCAAAAGCTGCTATTCTCGTGTTGTTTTGCTTGAAATCCGGAAAATTCACAAACAGTGAGTTGATTCCCGAAGGACTAAAAAAGGCAATAACATCGTAGTTAACATCTGCCAAATCGGACAAATCACTGGCTACTGTTTTGTAAATTATTCCTTCTGTGTAATTATATCCGTCATTTTTAAGAAAATTCGGGATATCATCTTTCCGGATGTTGGAACACGGAAAGATATATTTTTCATTTCTATGTTTCTTTAATATCTCTATAAGATCAGCGGCTGTTCTCGTACCAGTAAATATTTTTCGTTTCCTGATTACTATATATTTTTGAAGATAATTTGCCGTCTGTTCTGAAATACAGAAGTATTTCATGTCATTAGGCATTTCAATTTTGCTCTCACTACACAAACGAAAAAAATGATCTACAGCGTTTCTGCTCGTGAAGATAACCGCAGTATGATCCAAAATATCAATTTTTTGCTTTCTGAACTCCTTAAAACTTATCGGATCAATCTGAATGAACGGCCTGAAATCAACCTTTATACCATACTTTTCAGCCAATGTAAAATAGGGAGATCTTTCACTAGATGGTTTGGGTTGGGAAACTAAAATACTTCTTACCTCTCGTAGTTTTTCTTCAGTATTTCTTGTCATATCTTCACCTGAACTTTAACTCGATAATGCGTAAATCAAAAATCTAAAACGAAAATTTTGAAGCCAATTATGAGTGGCAAAATTTCTGTGGTGCAAAGGTATGAAAATAAATATAGATTTCTAAATGTTGATAATCTTAAAAATTTAAGATATAACAAAACAATTCTCACCACTGACAGAAAGGCAACCAGATAGATTACCCATACAAAATGACCGGGTGCAGGCAGGTAATAAGCCAGCAGAAGAATGACCATAAAAACTGATCCTGCACTGTAGATAAAAATAGATATCCTTACAAACTCAAAAAAGTGAATTTGGTCCAATTCTCTCAAATTCATCATAGTCGAAAGCAGTTTAATCAGTACATATTTTGCCAGCAACAATAAAAATATTATGAATGCCAGGCTTATCCATCGGGAAATGCCAGCCCCCAAGCCTTCCATACCGACCTTCAAATAGGGAAGTGGCTCACCTAGCAGGGTGAGCACTACAACCAGCATGTAGGAAACAAGGAGGCAGTGTGTAAATACAATTAATATATTCGGCCAGTTAAATGTTTTTAACGTAGAGATGTTATCGTATCTCAGTTTGATACTGAAGACTTTGCCCAGGCTATAGAACTCCCTGAAATTTCTGGGGTTTAAATTGTAAACGGCGCTGAGAATAATCAGGAATAATAACAGTGCCAAAAGGTAGAAATTTTTGAATAAAGGATCGGTCCTGGACGAGATTTTGGCCATCAGTGAATCGACCGAGTGGTTAGTCGACAGGTTTTTGGACATCAGCAGGGTTTTGTATCTCCCGGGATCCAGTGACTTATTGTAGACGGTAACGAACAAGTCCTCCCTCTTATAGCTACCAAACAGGCTATCCGGATCAAATGTAATACATCCGGCATCTTTATAAAACCCCACAATTTGCTGTTCTATGAATAGTGAAGACGCTTTTTGAAAACAAAGTATGAGATGGCAATTGTTGGCGCTGGTTTTATTCAAAATAAAACTAAAACTACTGATAGAAGGGGATGTGTTTTCGACAAAGGGTGCATAGGTTTTATAACGATTGTTATATATAAGCCAATCTTCTCTCAAGTCTGCTTTGATGCTATCCCCTGTCATCTCTCCCAGGCAGACGTACGGGGCAAAAAAAACAAACCACAGGATAGCACCAATCGCAATTAGTCCCTGCTTCCTAGGCATTTACCTTGTTTTCCTTTCTTTCTCTTACGGCAAAGTCCAACAACAAGCTGACAAAAACCATAAATACTAGCATGATAAACAATAATTGGAAATTGCCGAGTTTATCAAACAATATCATAAAGCCTATGGAAATTAGGTTCAGACTAACAAGGATCAACAAGGCTGACACCTGGGAAAATCCCATGGCCAAAAGCCTGTGGTGAATGTGGTTTCTGTCGGGGTGAAAAGGCCATCGGCCATTCAGAATTCTGATCGTAAATACTCTCAAGGTGTCAAAAACCGGGATTATGAGTATGCCAATGGCAATGGCAGGGGCAGATTCTACTACTTTCATCTCAATAAACCGGATGGCTAAAACTGAAATGATAAAGCCGCACAACAATGATCCGGTGTCACCCATAAAGATCTTGGCTTTATAAATGTTGTATTTCAAAAATCCTATTACCCCCCCGGCGAGGCTCAACGCTACAAAAGCATAGGGGTTTTCATAATAAAAGAAGTACACACCAAAAGTCAGTGATATGATCAATACCACACTTCCTGCCAATCCATCCATGCCATCGATCAGGTTGATCGCATTTGTGATACCAATGATTACCAGGAATGTAAAAGCGTAACTACTGCCGGGATCGAGGTCATAAATTCCAAAAATACCCTGAAAGCTCGTTATTCTTACATCGCCAATCACCATAACAATTCCGGCGGCTAGCAACTGTACAAAAAATTTCTTGAATGCGGAAACGCTGATAATATCATCTTTCACCCCGATAAAAAACATAATCAAACAGCCTGCCAGTAGCTGCTGAACCCCATAAGTAAGGTTGCCAAAAATAGTAATGGCTGACATAAATCCTGCAAAAATGGCCAATCCGCCCAATCTGGGTGTTAAAGATTCGTGAATGGTCCGGTGATTGGGCTCATCCAGCAGCCTTTTGGTATATGATACGAAAATTATAGATGGTACGGCAAAAACCGATACCAGAAATGACCACAAGAAAGTTAAGATTATATCAAGCATAAATTCCCCCAAATGTACTCGCAATTTATCAGAATTAATATGTTTAAACAAAAATTACAAGCACTAAAGATTTATAAATTAAATAAAAAACTTACTCCATTGAATTTCGATTCAGCGTCATAGCATAGCTTGAAGTCGTAATGTAATAGTCATAGTATGACTCCAAGTCATACTATGACTAGAGCTATGACTTTAGCAACATTTACTATTCAAAAATATATACAATCAAAGCCCCTTAAAACCTACTGGTATATCCAAAATGTATTTTAGAAAGACTAAAACTAAACGGCTGATCATTTGACCTGCCCAGCGCATAGAGAAAACTAAAAATTCCAGTGTTTGTACTGAAATTCAATCCCACTCCTAATCCTGAAGGATAGTCGGTAATATCGAAATTTGTAGCCTTGTTGGCAAGATAAGACTGATCGAAGAAAAACAGCAAAAAGGATTGTCGATCAAGGTAGTATTTCAGATTTACATTGGTCAACAGGTATTCGGAAGCAAAGAAAAAGTTTTCATTAAAACCCCGCAAACTTCTAAGCCCTCCCACACGATACAGGTCATTCAGGAAAAGCTGGTCATTTAACACCTTGCCCCCTGTTAACCTGGTGTTTAAAACCCATTTTTTGCCGACGCGGTGGTATTGATCAAAAGCAAAATTCAATTGATATTGCACAGAGTTCAAATCAATTGTATCATAAATCACCGGGCTAAGATTTGCATTTCTTCTGATACGTTTATTTCCTAATTGTCCGTCAAAACGCACACTCACTCCCCTGGTTGGATCGATCATGTCATTAATGTTACTCCATTGGTAGCCCAGACCGTATGAAGTTAAATCAAAGTCCAGAACATCGGGAAACTCATCAGTATCAGCAAACTCGAGAGAGGACAAGGTACTTGCCGACTTGTTCCGGACAAAAACATGATAGGTACCTGATCGTCCGGGGTCAAAGTAAGCATGCAAATCAAAATGCCGGTTGAGAAAAGTGGTATCTTCCTTGAGCAGACTAAAGCCCAGGGAAAAACTGAGCGGGGCACTGAGCAAATTAGGATGAAAATAGGCAACGTCCAATGCCTGGGATTGCACCTGTAACCGTTGCCAGGTGAATTCCAGTCGCTTGCCCGATGAAAACAAATCATGAAGCTTTAAATCGAACTGCCCGGTTATCAATAACCTGTTACCCTCGCGTTCATTGGGCAGTACACCAATTATTCCATCTAGCTGGTTGACTTTTCTTCTTTCTAAATTCAGATGGTAAGTGGCTTGATTGTTTTGAAACGTAACATAACCCGCATCTGCCGGTTTCAGGTAAGGCAACCTGCTTAATCTCGTTGTGGCGCGGTCTATTTTATCAAATTCGAAGGGTTTACCTGGCATTATTTTTAAAAAGGAGGAAAGGAATGTCAACTTTGTTTTGGAGGTTCCCTCCACTTTGATGGTATCAAAAGTGATGTACGGCCCGGGGTCATACTTGATACTGGCCCTGAATTCATGATCATTTAAGGCGAGCGAATCAAGCTTTATAGAGGCAAAAGGGTAGCCATTATTCTCTGTGTAAGCCAAAAGCCGGTTAAACAATCTGGCAATCTGGCTATAGTTAAAAGGTTTATCTAAAAAGAACTTTTCCCGGTAATCGATCTTAGTCAGTAATTCCTCCGGCACATTGCCTTTTCTCAAATAAGCCAGCTTGTAAGGTGGGCCGGATTCGACTCTCAACTCGATGGTATCTCCCTGCTTCCGCCGGGGTTGAATGCTTGCAGCGATATATCCGTTTTGATAGAGCTGCTGATAGATGTTATTGAGGTAACGAGGGAATGCCACAGAATCCAGTATTTGGTCTTTAAATGAGACTGGCAGCGTTACGTCCGGGTTGTTTTTAATGACAACAAAATACTTTTGCTGACCATTGGCCAGGGCGATAAATGCAACCGAAAATATTATTATGAAAATTAATTTTTTCAAATGATATAAAATTAAAACCTTTGGGCAACATTTAAAGTGCAAGAAAATCAAATAACACTAAAATTATCATTTAATTGGCTGGTATTTATGTACATATCCCTTTTTGCAAAAAAGCATGCCACTATTGTGATTTTCATTTCTCAACAAATACTGGCTATATCAACGCCATGATAGAAGCGATTGTCTGGGAGTTAAAATTACAAAAGAATTACCTGCAGGATGAAGATATCAACACGATCTATTTTGGTGGTGGTACCCCATCACTGCTAAATAAAAGGCAGATTAACCTGATTTTATCCGAAATTTATACAAACTATCATGTAACAGACAGCCCTGAAATTACTCTGGAAGCCAATCCGGATGACCTGACTTATGATAAAGTGGCTGCTGTCAAATCCTGTGGTATCAACCGGTTAAGTATCGGTGTTCAGTCATTCGATGACAAACAGCTATCATTTATGAACAGGGCACATACAGCCCGTGAGGCAATCGAATCGATTCGTATAGCCAAATCTTCAGGTTTGAACAATATTACCATAGACTTGATGTATGGCCTTCCGAATAGTACCTTAGATTCCTGGACAAGCGACCTGGCACAGGCCATGGCGTTGATGGTGCCACATATTTCTGCCTACTGTCTCACTATCGAGCCACGTACGGTATTTGGTCATCGCCATAAAAACAAGAAGCTGAATCCCCCGGAAGAAAACATGGTTGCCGATCAATTTGAGTTATTGGTGCGGACTTTAAATGAAAATGGATATTTACACTATGAAATTTCAAGCTTTTGCCTGCCAGACATGTATTCACAACACAACAGCAATTATTGGAAATTTAAAAAATATTTGGGAGTAGGGCCAAGTGCCCATTCATTTGATGGCAATTCCAGGCAAGCCAATTTCGCAAACAATCATTTGTATCTTTCTAAAATAAATGAAGGCGCAATTCCCTGCCAGGTTGAAAAATTGACGCTTAAAGACAAAGCCAACGAATACTTGCTGACCAGTCTGAGAACCCACTGGGGGTGTGATCTTTACTTTCTGAAAAACCAGTTTAAAGTCAACTTGTCAAAAACACATGCAAAAACCATTGATAAGTACATCGATGCAGGGCTTATTATTGAAAAAAACGGGGTCATATATTTAACCACACGGGGTAAGCTGGTAGCAGACAACATCATTCGGAATTTTTTCATTTTATGAAAAATTATCCAAAAAAAGATTAAAATTATTATATTTGAGCCCATAATATGAATGCCATGTCCAGCGAAGAAAAAAAAGCGTTTCTGTTGTTAAAATCAGTAATTTTCCATTACCATGGACTGGATGAAGATGAGCAGAAAATCTTGGATGACACAGCCCGGGAGCTAAAAGCGGAAGCTGAGCTTGAATGGGCTAATGAATTTATTTCGGAAGATTATTACACGGCTTTTGACCGGGCCAGGATTTATTTAAATGATGTATTCAAAGGGTCGGACAAGAAAAAACTACTTTCTTATCTGGATATGGTCTGGAAAGCCAATAATCAAAAGGGTTATATCACAGAAATGGAAGCGACAGCTATGTTAAAACTGGCCAAAGACTGGGAAATTGAAAATGAGTTGATCTCCATGGTAAGAGGTTAAGCATCGCTGCCTTTGCCGGTTAAAGGCTCATCATGTCCTTAAATTTTGCTGCCTGCCTTCTGCTCACCTCTACTTTTTCCCCTCCTTTTAATTGTACCATTAAACCTCCGTTGAACCAGGTTTCAATGTTTTCCACCCAATTCAAGTTAATAATGTGCTTTCTGCTGGCCCTGAAAAAGGTCCTGTCATCCAATCTTTCATCCAGCGCGTTCAGGGATTTATGTATCATGGGTTTATACTGTTCAAAATAAACCTTGATATAGTTGCCGTCAGATTCAAACAACCGTACATCAGACAATCTGACAAACCAGCATTTGTCACCATCTTTTACAAAAACCTGGTCGTTTAACCCCAGTTTGCCCTTTTGAACAGAAGCATGAAGCTGTTCCTCTTGCTGTTGGTTTTTTGAAAGCTTTTTTAAGGCGTCATTAAGACGTTCGGGTTGGATCGGTTTCAAAACATAATCGAGCGCATTTACTTCAAATGCTTTCAACGCGTACTCATCATAGGCAGTGGTAAAAATTACCTTAGGCACCGCATCCAGCATCTCCAGCAAATCAAACCCGGATTTTCCAGGCATTTGAATATCTAAAAAAAGTAAATCCGGTTTTAGGGTGTTGATTTTTTCATAAGCATCATCGGCATTAATAGCCTCGCCTACAATCTCTATATCCGGATGTTCTGACAAAAGAGATACCAGTTCTTTCCGTGCCAGCCTTTCGTCATCTATTATCAAAGCGTTCATATCAGGTTATTTTAGGTATTACAACATCGGTTAACACAAAATCTTCATTCTCATTTAAAATTGAAAATGAGGTGTCATCACCGAACAGCAGTTTAAGTCTTTGTCTTGTATTTTCTATGCCATATCCACCATGCTTCATCAATACACCGTTCAGGTATTGTCCGCTGTTTCGTATCTGAATATTCAGTTTTGCGCCATCTACATACGTATTTACCTTGATCAACCCGCCTTCAACCAGATTGGAGATACCATGTTTAATGCCATTCTCAACCAGGGTCTGAATCATCAGTGGGGGTACTTCAAAGTTGTTGGAATCGGGATGAATATCAAATTCTGTTCTGAGCCTTTCTTCAAAGCGAATGCTTTCCAGGTCAAGGTAGTCTTTCACGATTTGCATTTCTTCGTTAAACTTTATCAACCTGCGCTCATCCATCATCAGTGAATTTCTGAGAATATTCGATAACTGCGTAATGGCAATTTTTGATTTTTTAGGATCCTCATCCACCAGCGCCCTAATACTGTTTAAAGCGTTAAAAATAAAATGGGGGTTAAGCTGGGATTTGAGCTTATTCAATTTTATTTCATTGATGGTAGCTTCAAATTTCAGGGTGGTACTGTAGTTTTCGAAGTAATGATACAGGAAATAGATCAGATTCCAGAAAAGATACAAAATGGAAAAAGCTGCGAACTGGAATAGAAACTGGGCAAAAAAACTTATTCCCTGAGATGAAAGGGGATCAATAAAATAGTAGATCAATACCACAAAGAAGGCATTGAGCAAAGACAGGGCGGCAATCATGAATAGCACCCTGGGTATCAAATTTGGCATTTTGAGTCTCAGCCAATTTCTTTTTACAACAAAATTGCGGTAGATGTGTGTGGAATAAATTGAAAATATGGAAACCAGTACCGGGCCTACCAAATCTTTTCCATCAAAACCATCGGTGATAGCTTTAATGCCCAGATTAAAAAATGTCCAAATTGACCATCCCCCAATTTGACAAATCCAATATAATCTGGTCTTATTCATAGATCCCTGACGATCAAATTCAATCCAAATTTAACCATTCGCCGTGAGAATCGGCGGATTATTTTATAAATGGTTGTATTTATGGACAGGGGGGTGTTTTATGGAATACCAGTAAATCAGATCACGGACACTTTTTCCCGCTGTTTTTTCTTTTCCGGATTCCTGATAAAAGGCCGGATGATCAACCTTGTACCCCGGTCGTAGGTGAAGTAATTCCACAACCAATTGCTGAAAACCACCAATTTATTTCTAAATCCGATAATAGACATTAAATGGACGAACATCCAGACAAACCAGGCAAACAACCCGCTGAACTTTATACCTTTCAAATCCACCACAGCTTTATTTCTTCCAATGGTGGCCATCGATCCTTTGTCCAGGTATTGAAAAGGTAAGGGTGCTTTTCCTTTCTTCAAGTGGCACAGGTTTTTGGCCAGCAGTTTGCCCTGCTGCATGGCTACGGGTGCCAGCATGGGCAATCCATTCGGAAAGCTTTTACTTTTTTGCAGTGCAATATCGCCTATGGCAAAAACGTTTTCGTAGCTTTTAACCTTGTTAAATTCATCGACCATAATTCTGCCATTGGCTATGACTTCCTCAGAAAGGCCATCAATCATGTTGCCGGTAACCCCTGCTGCCCAAACGAGTGTTTGACTGGGAATTACCATACCATCATCCAGATGCACAAATTTCCCGTCAAAGGCCTTTACTATGGTGCCGAGCTTCACAGTCACGTTAAAACGCTTTAGAAAGTCATAAGACTTTTTGCTTGCAGTTTCAGACATTCCGCTTAGCAACCTCGGTTGTCCTTCGACAAGGTAAATATTCATTTTTTCAAAATCCAGCTCTTTATAGTCATTGGGCAAAACATGCATTTTCAGTTCACCGAGCGCCCCGGCTACTTCCACGCCGGTTGGCCCACCCCCTACGATAACAAAGTTCTTAAGACTTTGCCGCTCTTCTTTATCGGTGGTCATGATTGCTTTCTCAAAATTCTGCAGGATTTGGCTCCTTAAATCCAGCGCCTGAGGGATTTGCTTTAAAGGAAATGCCTTGTCAAACCTTTCTTCCTGGCCAAAATAATTTGTTTTGGACCCTACAGCTATTACAAGGTAGTCATATTCCAACTTCCCGATAGTGGTATCGATCATATTTTTTTCAGGAATAATCTCATTCACCAAAGCCATCCTGAAATAAAAGTCTTTATAATGTTGCAACAGCTTCCTCAAAGGGCCTGCTATGGAATCAGGCTCGAGCCCTGCCGTTGCTACCTGGTAGAGAAGTGGTTGAAAAGTATGATAATTATGCCTGTCAAGCAGCACTACCTGAAAACCTTTATTTTTCAGTCCCCTCGCAAGTTGTATTCCCCCGAAGCCCCCACCGATAATTACGATTCTTTTTTTGGTGGAAGATGGAATTCTTATTGAATAGTTCAAGTTATTTTGCAATTTTTGATGAAAAAAATATCAGAACCATAAGTAAAAACGAAATCGGAATAAGATAGTTGTGGCATGTAATTTTTAGGTGAGGATTTCTGATTTTTAGTTTATCTGCCCAGTTCTTCTTTCAAAAACCTGGCGGTGTGGCTGATTTTATTTTTAATCACCTGCTCGGGGGTTCCGGAAACTACCAGTTTTCCTCCTCGGTCGCCTCCTTCCGGGCCAAGGTCGATAATGTAGTCGGCAACTTTTATGATGTCCAGGTTGTGTTCTATGATTAAAACCGTGTTTCCTTTATCCACCAGCTTATTGACGACGTGAAGCAGGTGTTGAATATCCTGGAAATGTAACCCGGTGGTTGGTTCGTCCAGAATATAGATGGTTTTCCCGGTATCTTTTTTAGAAAGCTCAGTGGCTAATTTGACCCTTTGTGCCTCCCCGCCGGATAAGGTGGTGGCATGTTGTCCTAAGGTGATGTAACCTAAACCGACATCATTGAGGGTCTGAATCTTTCTCAGGATTTTGGGGAAGTGCTCAAAGAAGCTCACCGCCTGCTCAACGGTCATTTCCAGGACATCAGCGATGGATTTGCCTTTATACCTGATTTCCAGGGTCTCACGGTTGTACCTTTTCCCCCGGCAAGTTTCACAGGGTACATACACATTGGGGAGGAAGTCCATTTCAATAAGCTTCATGCCGGCGCCTTCGCAGGTTTCGCATCGTCCTCCCTTCACGTTAAATGAGAACCTTCCGGCTTTATATCCTCTTATTTTGGCCTCTGGCAGTTCCTTATAAAGTGCCCTGATATCAGTAAACACACCTGTGTAGGTGGCAGGATTGGAGCGTGGAGTACGACCGATAGGGGACTGGTCGACTTCGATCACCTTGTCAATATTTTCTATCCCGTCAATCGATTCATGCGCAAGTGGGCTCCTTTTGGCACGATAAATCCGCTGGCTTAAAATCGGAAAAAGGGTGTCATGAATCAAAGTGGATTTGCCGCTTCCCGACACACCCGTTACGCACAGTAATTTACCAAGGGGAAAAACGACATCTATGTCCTTAAGGTTGTTACCTTTTGCTCCTTTTAAGGTAATTGATTTTCCGTTTCCCTCCCTCCGCGAAGCAGGCACCTCAATTTGTTGCCGGTTATTTAAAAATTCGGCTGTAATACTGTCGTTTTGAATGAATTGGTCGGGGCTCCCTTCTGCCACTATCTGCCCCCCATGAAGACCGGCACCCGGGCCGATATCTATAATGTGATCCGAATGCAGCATCATATCCTTATCGTGCTCTACTACAATCACTGAATTCCCCAAATCCCGAAGGGATTTCAGCGCATCAATCAACTTAATATTATCTCTTTGGTGTAAACCGATGCTCGGTTCGTCAAGTATATACAGGACACCTACCAGTTGGGTGCCGATTTGTGTCGCCAACCTGATCCGTTGCGACTCTCCACCGGAAAGTGTCTTTAATGGCCGGTTCAGATCCAGGTAATCAAGTCCGATGTTCAGCAGAAAACCGATCCTTTTTCTGATCTCTTTTAAAACTTCCGCCGCTATCCGGTTTTGGCGTTCGTTGAGCCTGGACTCAAGACCGATAAACCAATCATGCAATTGGTTGATGTTCATACAAGCCAGTTCGAATATATTTTTCCCGTCAATTTTAAAGTGAAGTGACTCTTTTTTTAACCGGGCACCTTCGCATTCCGGACAAACTTTGACATCTGTAAAATCACTGATCCATTTTCTGATATTTTCAGAGCCACCTTCCTTTTGTTTTTCAAGAAAGCTGATGATTCCTTCAAACTTAGTATGCCATTCTGTTCCGGGATATTTGACCGACTGCACCGCCACGCTAATATCCGATCCATATAGCAACGTTTCCAATACCTTTTCAGGGATATCTTTCAAAGGGGTGGATAAATTGAGTTGATGCTTTTTAAGCAAAGATTCGATCTTTTTAAAAATCCATATGTCCCGGTATTCGCCCAGGGGTGCGATACCACCACGGCTTATACTTAGTTCGGGATTGGGAATGATGGACGTTTTTGTAATTTCTTCGATGACGCCCAAACCCCTGCAGCTTGGACAGGCCCCGTAAGGGGAGTTAAATGAAAAGGTGTTGGGGGCAGGTTCGTCGTAAGCTAATCCGCTCTTTGGATCCATCAGGTTTTTGGAAAAATGACTGGTATCCCCCGCTTCATTAAGTACCATCATGACTCCCTTACCGTGATTTAAGGCCGCTTTCACCGATTGGCCTATGCGGTATTTGTCTTTGTCCTGTACTTTGATGCGGTCAATGACAATTTCTATATCATGGATCTTGTAACGGTCTACCTGCATTTTGGGCGCAAGGTCTAATAACTCGCCATCGACCCTTACTTTAGTAAAGCCTGACTTCCTGATTTGCTGAAACAATTCCCTGTAGTGTCCCTTACGACCTTTGACAACCGGCGCCAGCAAAATAAGTTTTTTATCATGGAAATTGCCTATGATATGGTCAACTATCTGGTCTTCAGACTGCCTGATCATTTTTTCTCCCGTCAGATAGGAAAAAGCCTCAGAAGCCCTTGCATAAAACAATCTTAAAAAATCATATATTTCCGTAACCGTACCTACCGTGGAGCGGGGATTTCGTGAGGTGGTTTTCTGCTCAATGGAGATTACCGGGCTAAGCCCATTGATTTTGTCAACATCCGGCCGTTCAAGGTCGCCTAAAAATGACCTGGCATAGGCGGAAAAGCTTTCCATATACCTTCTTTGTCCTTCAGCATATATGGTATCAAAAGCAAGAGAAGATTTACCGCTTCCACTGATACCCGTTACCACTACCAGCTTGTTCCGTGGCAGCACAAGGTCGATATTCTTAAGATTATGCTCCCTGGCACCAAATATTTCGATTTTATCAAAACCTGTGGGGTCAAATCCATTTGAGGGCGCTGTAGAAACATTTACAGCCGGATTTTTTAATTTTGATGTCATTTGGTTGGGCCTTTCATGATTGTGAAGGCGTAAATATAATAAGGAAATACGTTAAAGATAAAGACCTTTCAATATTCAGATCCTGTTATTCAGGTCTTGTATTAAGGCTTTGTAAATCCTTGGGAGATCCGGCCTGTTCATCCTTTTCCTCTGATAGAGCCAGATCGCCTGTATAAAGAATTTTTTGATTTTGATATTGTGCAATTAAATCATCTGAAACGCTCTCCGGTATGGCAATGATGTAGCCATCTTTTCTTCCTCGTACCGTGAGCTGCTTTGCCCTTAGCCAGGGGTTATGCAATTTCAGGGTTTTATAATTGATTCCCAATGAATTGGAAAAATCTACCAGACTCGGTATTGTCTTTGTGATTTTTATCTCTTTTAAAGGGATATGATGATACAAGTGTTCCTGGGGTATTTCATATCCGTAACGTTCGGGGTTCTCCATGATTTCTTTCAGGGCCAGGGCGCGAAAAACGTACCTGGCGGTTTCGTGATTTAAAAGCAAGTCATAATAGGAGTCTACCTTTTGCTCTTTAAATCTTTTGCTCAGGCCATAAACGCCCATATTGTAGGAAGCCGCGGCGCTGGTCCAGCTCCCAAGTTTCCGGTATGCCTTCTTAACGTACCTGCAGGCAACCTCGGCCGACTTGGCAGGGTGGTACCTTTCATCGACTTCATTGTTTACTTCCAGCCCCCACTCTTTGGCAGTGCCACCCAGTAATTGCCAGAAACCAACTGCCTTTTTGGGGGAAACTGCATTGGTAAGTGAGCTTTCTATGACAGCCAGGTATTTAAAATCCTCAGGGATCCCATTCTCTTGCAGGATGGGTTCTATGATGGGAAACCAGCGGTTAGCCCTTTTGATCATAAATACTGTACTGGAGTTCCAATAAGTATTGACATGAACCTCCCGGTCAAATCGCTCCCTTATATCAGGGTTATGAACAGGTACCGGTTCTCCTGCAAAATTCAAATCTTCAGGAATATCAAAAGTGTATACCTTATATTTAAGTGGTTTTACCTGAGAGACTGCCTTCTCCCGGGGTGGAGTAACCTCGCCCCGGAAATAACTGTCATAAAAGATATAACTTAACAATAAGATAATAACCGAACCCAACAGCAAATTTTGTCTCTCTTTCACTTTTAAAAATTTGGTGATAATAAATACTTTGAATAAAAATCATCAATCACTTTCACAGCCTCGGTAGCGTCATCTACCAGGTTAACCAGATCCAGATCCTGTTCATCGATATTCTTCTCAAACAACATCACATTTCTGATCCAGTCAAACAAGCCATTCCAATACTTTCTTCCAACCAAGACAATAGGAAACCGCCCTATTTTCTTGGTTTGAATTAAAGTCATCGCTTCAAACAATTCGTCCAGGGTGCCGAATCCTCCCGGCATTACTACAAATCCCTGTGCGTATTTTACAAACATTACTTTTCTTACGAAAAAGTAGTCAAACGTGATTAATTTATCGGGGTCGATATAAATATTATGGTCTTGCTCAAAAGGAAGGATAATATTCAGACCAACCGATTTTCCATTTTCATTCCTCGCGCCTTTGTTCCCGGCTTCCATGATACCGGGGCCTCCACCAGTTATCACACCATAACCGTGCCGAACTAGTTTTCCGGCAATTTCTTCGGCCATTATGTAGGATTTATGGGTTTCTTTTGTTCTGGCAGAACCAAATATAGAAACACACGGACCAATCTTAGCTAATTTTTCAAATCCTTCTACAAACTCCGACATCACTTTGAATATCACCCACGAATTAGAGCTTTTTATCTCATTCCAGTCACGGTCTTTAAAAGCCTGCCTGATTTTATGCTCCTCTTCTACTTTGTGAAAATAACTTGTGTTCTCTGCTAACTTGTTTTTCCTATTATCCATCTTAATACATTTTAATTCAACCGCTCCGAAGTAAGGATATTTAAAGTTGGAATTATTCAGTAAAAATTGAAAGCCCAATGGTAGCTAAATATTACACTGGTAATAACAATTTTTCACATCCATACTTAATTTTAGAACGATTTATACACCTTGGGTGTTTTGGACTATCTGGCCAATAAATCATTCAGCGCCAGGGAAAGCTCCGGGAATTGGAACTTGAATCCGGCCTTTTGAATTTTTTCACTTGATACATGAGCGCCACCAAGTATCAAGCCAGCCATTTCTCCCATCGCCAAATTAATTAAAAGCCCTGGGACATTTGGGAGAAAACAGGGTTTATTTAATGATTTTGCTATGGCTTTGGTAACCTCTGCGTTGGTTTTTGCATGAGGGCTTACGGCATTGTACACACCATGCAAATCAGTGTTTTCAAGTGGAAAAATTAACATGCTGCCAAGATCCGATTCATGGATCCAACTCATAAACTGTTTTCCGCTTCCAAGTGGCGCACCTAATCCGTATTTTATGGGCTGTGCCATCTTCACTAACGCTCCGCCTGAATTACTTAGTACAATTCCTATTCTGAATTTTACGGTGCGTATCCCCAGGGCTGCAATTTTATCCACCTCCTGCTCCCAGGCCGCGGTCACCGATGCCAAAAAATTAGTAGCATGGGGCCCATCTTCATGAAACACTTCTGCATCCCGATCATTGGGGTAAATGCCAATGGCTGAAGCTGATACAAATACCTTCACCCGATGATCGGATTTTTGAAGCGCTTCCAGCAAAAGACGGGTGGACTTTGTCCTGCTTTCGAGGATTACCTGTTTGTAAGAATCCGTCCATTTTTTATCTGCTACTCCTGCACCGGCAAGATGAATTATGGCATCCACCTTATTCAAAGCTGCAGGGTCCAGGTAATTTTTTTCCAGATCCCAGACAAAAGTTTCGAGGTTTTTTCCGGGTTTTTCAGATCTGCTCACATGGGCCACTTGATAACCGCCCTTCAACAACAACGCTGTGATTTTTTTCCCAACAAGGCCTGTACCACCGGTTATCAATACTTTTTTAATCATTCGAAAACAATTTAACTGATTACATCAGATAAACCCCTTAAACCCCAATTGGTTTGAGGAGCCGATCAGGATTGTTAAGCAATTTTATGGGTTTTTCTCCAGGATAATCAGTTCTACCCGCCGGTTTTCTGCACGTCCCTCATCGGTAGCATTTGTGGCAACAGGACGCGACTCACCATATCCTACCGGAGACAATCTTTCTTTTTTAATGCCATTTTTCAGAAAATAATTGTAAACGGCGTTGGCCCTGCGCTGTGAAAGCCCAAAGTTATACTCGTCGGTGCCTATCCAGTCCGTATGACCGGCAATTTCAAAGGTCATATCCGGATTCTCATGCATTAACTCCAACATTCTGTTTAGTTCCGGGAATGACTCTTTTTTCAGCACTGATTTATCAAAATCAAAAAAGATATTATTCAACCTGAATGGTACTCCTACCTCCATAGGTACCAGGTAGAGATCCCTTTCTATTTCCTTGTATTCTTTCAAATCTTGTAAATCAATATTTTCGCTTAATGGTACAAAACCTTCCTTCATAGCTAAGAAACCATAATTTGCGCCAGCCGGTAGCAGAATTTGATATTCGCCGGTAGTCGGGTCGGCATTGGTGTATCCGACTTCAACACCCGTATCCAGTTGCTCATAGATAATTTTGGCGGTAATCGGCTCATTGGTTTTGGCATTAATTACTTTGCCTTTCACCAGGATTACCGGTGCCGGTTTATAGACCACGGGTATTTTCAGCCGGTAAATATCCAGGTCGGTATTTACATGGCCCCTCGAATAATAGGCATATTCACCCGATGGCGTAATCATAAAAAACTGATCGTCGTCCGGAGAATTGATGTCAGGCCCCAGATTCTGAGGAACCGTCCAGTTGGTCCATGAGTCATCCAGCCTACGGCTAATGAACAAATCATCTTTTCCATATCCGCTGAAACCTTTGGACGAAAAGTAGATTGTTTTGTCATCTGCAGCCAGGTAAGGGCTTGATTCTTCCGCAGCACTGTTTATCACAGGACCCATGCTTACCGGTTCGGACCAGGTGCTGTCTTCTTTTAAGAAGCTGACGTACAGGTCCCTGTCGCCATAGGAGTCATCTCTTTCGACAGCAAGTATGAGTACCTTCCTGTTATTGGCCATGAAATAATTGGCTTTGGGAGAATAATTGTAATCGTTTTCTATTTCAAAATTCTTCGGTTCGCTCCAGCCGTCTTCAATCCTGGTACTGATGGAAACACCCGCTGACATCTTGCCATTTTCGTTGTATTTATTGCCAAGCACCAACATTACGGAGTTACCATCAGGGGTAATAGCACTTACAAAATTAGGGTGTTTATTGTTGAGTGGCCGGCTAAGGTTGACGGCTTTGGTCCATTCACCGGTTACTGTATCCAGCCTTGAAACCCAGATGTCCTCTTCATCGCTGGTTCCGGCAATATTATCGGGATGATTTCTTCTGCTGAAATATAACTCTTTGCCATCCGGAGAAATAAGCGGTCTCAATTCCTTGTAGGGGCTGTTGATACTGTCGTTTAGTTTTTCAGGAATAATACCTTCCTGTATATCTTCAGCCACATTTATCTTTGCTTCGACGGGTACTTTCGACCCCGATATGCCAATGGCGTCAATGCTAAAATAGCCTTCAATCGTTTTACCATCAAACACCACTTTAACAGCGCTCACATTATATGGGGTTTTGTCGATGAAAATGGTCAGCATCCTGCCGTTCATTGGCTTGCTTTCCGGCGTCAGGGTAAAAACCAGGTATTCTTTATCATCTGTATCATACACATAGACCTCCTTAACTGTCGAAGGATTATAAGACTCACCAATGGCAATTTGTTCAACAGGCATCGGTTGGTCGAAACCTACCTTGATAAATTCCTGGCGATTGGGTTTAGATGGCGTCCAGGCAGTTGGATTTTCACCACCACTGGGTAAGGCCGTCGGTCTGCCTAAAATTTGATTTGCTGAAAACTGAACGCTGGTTAATTCCGATGAAAACTCAATTACTTTTGTGGCCCACTGAATTTCCTGAGATTTGACTTGAAAAATTGGGATTAGCAAAAGGCAGAAATAAAACTTCCTTAACATAAAATTGGATATCTTTTAGGGTGATACTCCCAAAAATATAAAATATACATTATTAATTTGCCAGTAAGGAAATTATATTTTAAAGCTTAAAAACAAAAAATTACAGAATTCTTTGTCAAATATTCAAAATTCTTACCTCTACCCTGCGGTTTATCCGTCTTCTTTCATCATCTGCCTCCCGTGAAAGTGGTTGGCTTCCCCCAAAGGCTTTTAACTTGATTTTTTTGGCTTTTACACCCTTATTTACCAGGTATTCCTTCACCGCCTCTACCCTGGATTGTGACAATTCCATGTTCAAAGAAGCCCTTCCCTTGTAGTCGGTATGGCCTTCCAATTGAATTACCATGGAGGGGGTTTTTTTCATGATTTCAACCAGTTGGTTTAACTCGGCATAGGATTCAGGGGTAATACTGGTTTTGCTTTGTTCAAAGATCAGGGACTTTAACCTGAGGGTTTGCCCCACTCCGGTTGGCACCATATAAAAGTCCCTGAGTATGCGATCTACCTCCCCCGGTTTTTTTGTATCAATTACCTCGTTTTTAGATAAATACCCATCTGCAGTTAAAGTGATAGTATATTGATAGGATTTCATCAATGTAAGCCTGTAGTCGCCTTCATTGTTTTTGACTTTTGAAATCCCAACATTTCCACCATAAGGAAGCCGGAAAAATCTTAGTTGTGCCTGTACCGGTTTCTTGGTTTCCGCATTTAAAACCTTGCCAACCAGATTGATCAGAGTGTCCTGCATTAACCCCGGCTTTTTTTCAAAATCATGTAAAGCCAACGCTGATTCTGAGGCACTTATCATCAGGAAAAACAATAGCCCCCGGAAAAGCACAATTTTCCTTGCAGACCTAAAAACCCAGGTTCCCGGTAAAATGCACTTCATTCCCATAACCTAAAAATACAGAATGGTGCCACATTATCGTATTTAAATAAGGTGAGAACATTACAGTCAAAATTAATTGAAGGATATTGTAAAAAAAGGATTAGGAAAATTAAAAAAGTCCTATTCAGTAGATCTTTTATTATATATCAAATAGCCTATATGCAATAGTGCGCCTAACCTTTTCTGTGAATCATCATAATAATTGAGGCTTAAGCTGATGGGCCCCAACGGACTTTTATATACCCCTGAAATGCTGCCTATCAGGTAAATTTTTGATAACTCATCATCAAAAGTTGCTTCCTGGTTGCTGGTTTCTACTATTGCCCGTATCGGCTTATAGGCATAACCTTCAATTCTCAGATCCAAGGACCTGTTGAGGTTGAACACATTCCTTATACCTCCGGCCCCATAATTAAAAGCACGAAAATTTCTCAAAAACAGGGTTCTGCTATCCTGTAAAGGATAAAAGGCGGGAGAATTTGCCAGGGTAGCGGTATAATTAGCAAAAAAGGGCTGATTGGAAAATACCGATTCAAGATAAAACCCATAATGAAACCAGCTTGCTTTAAAATATTTTTCAGCGGTAAGTTTAAATCTGAACCATTCCCTTTTCTTTCTTTGCAATGATGCTACCATCGAGGTGGAGCCTGGTTCATAATTCTCACGGGCATTGAAATAATCGATGTTTAAACTGAAGGCAGAGCCCGCATCCGGATATTGTTTGCGATTAAGTGTGCTTCTGGAATAGCCTACACCATATCTGAACCCTTTGAAATTCAAAACATCGAGTGTGTCGGAAGTAACCAGTTCCTGTTTATTGCTAAATTTGTCTGTATTGTTAAAAAACGCTCCCTGCAATAAAACTTTTCCTTTCGTTCCGGCAGCAACACCGATGTTCAGGCCATATTTTCTGTCGGTTTGGTCGAGCACTGTGGTCGGGTTTCCTCCGAGGACCAAATCCTGGGCGTCAATATAGTTCCAGGTATTTATCGTAAACTCAGGCTCCAGATAAAACAAATTTCTCGAAGGAACATTAAATCGTGGTTTGGCCTGGATCGATTGGTGAAACCTTCCTGTATAAAAATTAAGGCTATAACTGTTAAGAAAAGCGCTAAGGTGATTATATTCCAGGCCCAGGTATATCTGGCTGATGCTGCGTGTCGATATATTACCGCCCAATTCTACTTTAAAGTTCTGCATTCTCCTGGCCGAAATTTCCAGATCAAACAGTCCTGTGGACTCATTGTAGACAATGTTTGGGAAAATATTCTTAAAATAGTTTTCGGAAACAAGCTTATAATACCCTGATTTGATGGCCTCCAGATTCAGTTTTTCCTCCTTAATATTAAACAGTTTCCGTACATACTTTCTTTGTGGCGCATTAAATCCTATCAGGCGGACTTCACCGAAATACAAGGGCTTGAAATCACTCTTAAAGTGATTTCTTTTCCTGGCCACTTCCTCAACTGTAACTTCTCTCTTTATCTTATCCTTTATTTCGGCGATCTTTCTCCGGGCCATTACATAACCGCTGTCAATGATGGCCCTGGCATTTTGAAAATCAAGTGATGAGTTATTGGCGAGGTCGGGTTCTATATAGATACCATTTTCACCGACCACTGTGGGATCTGATTTTTCCAATAAAATGAAAGCCAGGGACTCGGCCAGTATCTGGTCATCTTCACGGTACGGATAATCTTCAAATTTGGTGTTGGCAACATTTATAGCAATAACATAATCGGGATTGAAATCTTCTTCGGCCACATTCACCGGGAAATTATTATAAATACCGCCGTCAAACAAATACTTTTTGTTGATACGGATTGGCCTGTAAAAGAGGGGAACTGTCATGGTAGCCCTGATCGCTTTATTTAAAAAACCGCTTTTCAACACTTCCACCTTTTGGGTAAAGACCTCGGCTGCCACCGCCCGGTAAGGTACCATGAGACTATCAAAATTATAATGGGCCTTTTCAGAGGCTTGGGCCAGCATTTCTGCGAAAACAAAATTGATAGCCAGATCACTGGCCAGATTGGTGTTAAGTGAGGTGGTAAAAGCAGAATCTACTGACAAATCAAGTGTCAACACTGAAGGGTTTACATCACGCTGTGAATAAAAATAGGCATATTTATCCCCCAAAACGCCTCTTAACCATTGCTGAAAATAAGATTGGGTTACAATTTCTTCTACTTCTACCATGGAATAGCCTGCGGCGTACATTCCTCCAACAATGCCCCCCATAGAAGTGCCTACTACATAATCTATTGGGATATTATTTTCCTCCAGGGCCTTAATAGCGCCAATATGGGCTAATCCCTTTGCACCTCCTCCACTCAGCACCAAGGCTACTTTTTGACCCTGTGATACGGCAGGGTTTAATAATACAGCCACAAGGGCAAAATACCAGAACCGCACGAACAATTGATTTAAAAATACCTTCAATAAATCTAAACAAAAAAAGCAAGACCTGTATTGTCTTGCTTTACATTTCTTTTGTTGTTATGTAAAATTAAATCATCTAAAACAGTCAATAGGCATTGGGGTACTTAACCTCGGATTGCGCTAATAAAGGCTCCACTTTATCCGCGTAATCAATATCATTCAGTAGCTTGAGAATTCTATCTTTGGTGGATTGAAACTTAACAATATCTTTTTCATTGACCGGACTTGCCGAAGGTAGTTTAACCTTCAAAGCATCTATTTGCACACCATTTTTCCAAAAGCGATAGCATAAATGCGGCCCGTTGGCCAAACCGGTACTTCCCACATATCCGATAGCCTGTCCCTGTTTAACCTTCACACCGGGTTCGATGCCTCTGGCAATTTTAGACATATGTAAATATTGGGTGGTATAGGTACTGTTATGCCTGATTTTTACAAAATTACCGTTGTATTTGCCATATTTTGCAGCTACCACAATGCCGTCACCAACCGAACGAATCTCAGTTCCCCGGGGAGCGGCAAAATCAGTACCACGGTGCGCCTTCCACCGTTTTTGTACCGGATGGAACCTTCTTCCCGAGTACCTGGAGCTGATTCTTGTAAATTTAATAGGATATTTCAACAGCGCCTTTCTCAGACTTTGCCCTTCTTCATCAAAATATTCAATGCCATTTCCCTGATCATAGGCGATGGCAAAGTATTCATTAGCAAAATGTTCAAAATGGATTCCTTTGATATTTCCGATACCGACCGGTATGCCATCAACCAGCTTTTCTTCATAAATCAGCTTGAACCTGTCTCCTTTTTGCAGCCGCTGAAAATCAATCTGCCAGGCAAAAATGTCAACAAACTCATTGGTTAACCGGTGGCTCGCACTTAAATTCTCCATGGTTTCTGCCAGTGAGTATTCAATCTCACCGGCCATGGATTTTTCCACGATCTTTACCTCCCGCTGTTTCAATTCTACCGAAACAGAATCTTCCAGATTAAAAACCACGTAGTCGATCGGATTGGGTTCATAGATTAACGCTTTGGCTTCCGGAACTGAATCGGCTTTGTAAATGAGGGTATATTTCTTGTTGGTAGCCAGCTTTCTTACATCAAATATTTCCTTTGACGCCTTAGCCAGTTGATAAATTTTGGCGGGTTTAACATTATAAGGAGCAAGTATCTCAGAGATATTCTGGTTCCTTTTCACTTTTTTTTCCAGGATATTCAGGTCATCGACTACTATACCATACAACTTTTTTGGCTCGGGAATTTCCTCTTTTACAGAATCAACCACTTGCTCAATAGCAGCTTCCTGGAATTTTATTTGGCCTTCTTCTTCATTCAAAAAATAAAATATTGATGCCGCTCCCAAAATAGCACCAAACACTACAAGACTTCTCCTCATTACTTTGAAAAATTTTTTGATAAACTTCTTACTGTTAGCTAAATAAACAGATAATCTTCAATAATCAGTGTAAAATATACTAAAATTCACAGTTATGTAATACCACAATGAGAATTTGTGTTTTTTATTGTCCCACTGACATTAATAAGATCAAATTTTATCTTTTGGATGCCAACTCCTGCTGCCTGAAGTTCTTTAATCCCTCGTCAAGAAAATTTACAAACTCTTCAACCTTGCTGTAAGAAATAGGGTCCGTGAGCGCTTTTTCATTGTGGCCAATTACAAAATAGTTAGGTTGGGCGTTGTTATTAGCACGTTGGATTTGCAGGTCTGCATTTTGTTTTCCGATAGACTTTTTAACTTTGTCGTCATAGGCCGATATATACCATTCACTTTCAGGAAGGGTAGTTTTATCATCGACATACAAAGCCACCACCACAAATTCATTTTTTAACTTCTCCAAAACCCTGGGATCGGACCAGACAGCAGCTTCCATTTCCCTGCAGTTCGTACAACCATGCCCCGTAAAATCAATAAATACAGGTTTATTTTGAGCCTGTGCACATGCCAGTGCCTGTTCATAATCAAAGTACCCTTTTAACCCATGCGGTAAATGCAGGAAATCAGCATATTTAGGTTTATCACAGTTTTCATAAAATGAATCTTCATCAGTTGACTGGGAATCCCTGATAATACCGGCCACGTCAAAATCGTGGGTATACATGGGTGGCAGATAACCCGCCAGGGTCTTTAAAGGCGCCCCGAACATGCCGGGCACAAGGTATACCACAAATGAAAAGGTAATAATTGCCAGCAACAACCTCGGCACACTGATATATTTTAATTCGCTGTCATGGGGCAATTTGATTTTACCCAAAAGATAAAAGCCCATCAAAGAAAAAATAACTACCCAAATGGCAATATTCACTTCCCTGTCCAGAATTCCCCAATGGAAGGCCTGATCGGCAATGCTTAAAAATTTGAAAGCAAGTGCCAGTTCGAGAAATCCTAAAACCACTTTTACCGAGTTCAACCATCCACCTGATTTTGGCAAACTATTAAGCCATCCCGGAAAAATGGCAAACAAGGTAAAAGGGATGGCAAACGCCATTGAAAAAGCCAACATGCCCAAAATGGGCTTTAATACCTGTCCACCGGCAGCTTCTACTAAAATAGTGCCTACAATGGGCCCTGTACATGAAAATGAAACCAATACCAGGGTAAAGGCCATAAAAAATACGCCGATAAACCCTCCCTTATCAGCCTGCCTGTCCATTTTATTTACAAATGCACTGGGCAGCACAATGTCATACATGCCAAAAAATGACAAGGCAAAAAACAGAAATACGGCAAAGAATATAATGTTGGGAAGCCACTCGGTTGCCAGGTCATTGGCCGTTTCGGGGCCCATTAAAGGGGCAACAAGTGACCCTATAAATGTGTATATCAATATAATTGAAAGGCCGTAAAACAAAGCCTTGCCGGTACCGCCTGATTTTCCATTATTACCACCGGTAAAAAAGGTGACGGTCATGGGAATCATAGGAAATACGCATGGTGTAAGTAAAGCGGCCAGTCCAGCTAAAAATGCAGCCACCATAAACCACCAATATGACTCCTGGGTCTGTCGATAGTCTTTATCAAAAAAGGGCTCCATGGCAACTACAGGAATACCAACCTCCTCTTCGCCACCTGCGTTTGCCGTTTGTTTTTTTACCTCTGTACCGGCGTTAAAATTTTTTTCTTTATCCTCTTTTTCTTTATCATCTGTCACTTCGTTAATAGCCCGGCTGTCAGATACCGGAGGCTTTTGGGCTGTAGGCTGTTGATCACTCTGGCTTACCTCCGGGGTCTTGGCTTCACCGGATTTTTGTGCTTTGGTTTTTCCTGTTTTAACCGGTTCCTCCGTTGTTTTAGCCGCAATCACCTCAATATTGCCAAAAGTAAATTCTTCTTCAAACGGTATGCATTTACCATCTACATCCGTACAAACCTGGTATTCGTAAGTGCCTTTGATCACTAATCCCGGCTTTAAGACCTTAATGGTTTGCCTGAATTCACCTTTTACTTTAAAATAAGTGTAGTCGCATTCAAAAATCTCATCGTATTTCTTTTTGGCATCGATGGGTTGAATATTGCCGACGAGTGTATAGGCGTCAGACGCCCCGAAAGTAAATGTAGTTACCATCGGACCTATGTCACATTCAAAATCAGAGGAGTATAAATACCAATCGGGGTGAATTTCTGCTTTGAATATTAAATCTATTTCTTCTCCCACCTTTACACTCCCGGCAGATAATTCATGCGACCAGGTGGCTGGTTCTATTACCTGGGCATGTCCGATCAAACTAACTAAAATCAGTGCCAGTGTTAGTAAAAAATTTGTCCTTCCTATCATTTTCAATAAGTGATCACCAATACTTGAAAAACGTTGTAAAAAAAAAATAGTTTATACAGAGACTTTTTACTTATAATTTATTTTTCAAGGCTGAAAAATGTTTGTGAAACAGTGTAATGGTCTCGATTCCTTTTACAAAATTAAATACGCCGAACTTCTCATTCGGGGAATGTATGGCATCGGAGTCCAGGCCAAAACCCATTAGAACTGTGTCGATTTTTAATATTTCATCGAACAGCGCCACAATAGGGATACTACCTCCGTCTCTTGTGGGTACCGGCTTTTTGCCCCAGGCTTCCTCGAAGGCCATACTGGCTGCCTGAAAGGCAATGGAGTCCAACGGGGTCACATAAGGTTTACCACCGTGATGAGGCGTGACTTTTACTTTTACGGTGGCCGGGGCTATGGACATAAAGTGCGCTGTAAAAAGCCTGGCGATTTCGTCACTATCCTGGTCAGGGACAAGCCTCATGGAGATTTTTGCAAAAGCTTTGGCAGGCAAGACCGTCTTGGCGCCTTCTCCAATGTAACCTCCCCACATCCCATTCACATCCAGCGTAGGCCTGATACCTGTTCTTTCAAGTGTGGAGTAGCCTTTTTCACCGTCCACTGCCTCTAATCCCAAATCCTGCATGTAGGCAGCGAGGTCAAATGGCGCCTTGGCGAGCGCCGTCCTTTCTGCTTCCGATAATGCTACTACTTTATCATAAAATCCGGGAATTGTGATCTTGTTATTTTCGTCTTTCAGGGAGGCTATCATCTTGCACAGTACATTGATAGGGTTATCTACCGCACCACCATACACACCGGAATGCAAATCGCGGTTAGGTCCGGTTACCTCCACAGCCAGGTAACTGAGTCCCTTCAAACCTATAGTAATGGATGGGGTCTCAGTGGAAATGATACTAGTATCTGATATCAGAATAACGTCTGCTTTAAGCCTCTGCTGGTTTTCCTGCAGAAAATCCTCCAGGTTTTCTGACCCTACTTCTTCCTCCCCTTCTATCATAAACTTAACGTTGCAAGTAAGGCCGCCGGTCTGTAGCATAGCCTCAAATGCTTTCACATGCATATAAAATTGCCCTTTATCATCTGCTGCCCCTCTGGCATAAATGTTCTCATCCTTAATCACCGGTTCAAAGGGGGGAGAGTCCCATAGCTCATACGGGTCAGCGGGTTGCACATCATAATGGCCATAAACCAAAATGGTTGGGAGGACCGGATCAAGTATTTTTTCCGCATAAACCACCGGATGCCCTGCGGTGGTGATTACTTCAGCCTCATCGACCCCTGCCGCCAGCAATTTGTCCCTGACAAAATTCGCTGCCTCGAGCACATCATTCCTGAACTTGCTGTCTGCACTGACCGAGGGTATTCTAAGTAAATCGAACAATTCATCGATAAATCTTTGCTGATGTTGCCCGATATATTTGTTAATTGCCGTACTCATACTTTATGTTTGATAATAGTCAACAAAAAAACCACTCCCCAATTCAGGGAATGGCATTTTTTTGTTTGAATGTTAGTTTGGGTTTGTTGTTTGAAATCTTCATTAGGTTACATGGACCTTTTTTTAATGCGCAGGTTGGTTTTGTTTTCTTCGTTATTCAATATTCGCCTGATATTTTTTTTGTGCGTGTAGGCAACTATGGCGAATAACACAAATCCAAAAACCACTAATACCGGTTCACCAGGGGAAAATACCGGAATGGTCATAAGTATTGGAAATGCCAGGGTCCCTAAAATAGAACCCAGAGAAACATATCTTGTAATCAGTAAAACAATAAAAAATATACCCACACAAATCAGCGCCACCGGAAACTTGATGGCCAATGCCATGCCAAATAGGGTAGCCACACCTTTTCCTCCCTTAAAATTGGCGTACACTGGAAATATATGTCCCAGAATCGCCACAATGCCAAGAATTAATTTAAAAACTACTATGTCATGCTGTGGTATAGCATTGATAGCAAACAACAGCACTGCTAAAGAAGAAGCTGCCAGCCCTTTCATAATATCGACCAACATTACAATAAGACCTGCTTTTGCCCCAAGTACCCTGAAAGTATTGGTGGCTCCGGCATTACCGCTGCCATGCTCCCTAACATCTATGCCATAACGGTGTGTACCTACCCACACTGCTGTTGGAATAGAACCTATTAAATAGGCCAATACTACACTTACTGCCACTAATGGAAAATTCATACAATATTATTTACATTAACAATTACCATTTCAATCCTTTTAATAACAAAATTAAAAGAAGAGAAGCTCCAAAAATATAAGAAAACTTCAAAAATACAAAAAATGTAATATGGCTCAAGGAATGAAGCTAAAATGGTGTAAGGCAAAGGTTATCTTTGATTACCAGATGGTTACAATATAATTCCCGTAAGCAATTTTCTCACATCTTTTTTAATTCGGGAGACGGCAGTTATCATACTTATTGCCAACCTTTTCATCAAAAAATAGCTGAATCGGATCAGGAAGTCTTTTTGGTACGTGCTGCCTGGCAACATAAAAGGCTCCATAGCGCTTTTGTTGCTTCAATTTTGGGCAATATGCTATTTATCTTTTAACTTGGGTCATCACCCGAATTGTAGTAATTATGAAAACCTGTTTCTTTTCCGGATACTTATTGAAAGCTTCTCCAGGTGTGAAAAGCTTGTTCCTGCTGCCTGTTTTTCTGTTATTGCCTGACCTTATTTATGCACAGGAACCGGCATCTCAAGATTCCCTTGACATTGCAGGAAAGGTTATGGGGCTGCACTTTACAAAGTCGGAGAGAGATTCCCTGAGAACCGGAGTAAAAGACAATCTCAAAAGCTATCTGCGGATACGAAAGTTTGACATCGAAAATGATATTCCGCCTGCTGTTATATTCAATCCTATTTTGCCGGGTATGACTTTTGAACAACAGCAGGAGGTCATTTCCTGGTCTTACGATAGCAAGTTGTCCAGACCTCAATCAGATGCTGAACTGGCTTTTATGCCTGTTATGAAATTGGCTTCACTGATAAAAAATGAAAAGATAACCTCAACCGAGTTAACTGAAATATACCTGGAAAGACTTAAAAAGTATGGTGACACTTTGCAATGCGTAGTCACCATTACCGAAACCCTGGCCCTGAGGCAGGCAAAACAGGCTGACGTGGAAATTGCGGCTGGGAGATACAAAGGCCCTTTGCATGGTATTCCATATGGCGTAAAAGATTTACTGGCAGTCGAAGGCTACAAAACCACCTGGGGCGCCATGCCTTTTAAGGATCAGGCAATCAATGAAACTGCTACTGTGGTTTCTAAACTCGAAGCAGCCGGGGCAGTACTTGTAGCGAAATTGACGATGGGGGCCCTGGCCTGGGGCGATGTATGGTTTGGGGGTATCACCAAAAACCCATGGAATCCGGCACAAGGATCCAGTGGATCTTCAGCCGGTTCGGCATCGGCTACCGCTGCGGGCCTGGTGGGTTTTTCAATCGGCACCGAAACATGGGGTTCCATTGTATCGCCTTCCACCCGGTGTGGAGTAACCGGACTCAGACCTACTTATGGCAGGGTTAGCAGGCATGGCGCTATGGCGCTGAGCTGGAGCATGGATAAAATCGGACCTATCTGCCGCAGTGCCGAGGATTGTGCCATTGTTTTTAATGCCATTCGGGGTCCGGATCCAAGGGATGCTACCTTAAAAGACCTGCCATTTAATTACAGAAATGATATTAACCTTAAAAATATGAAGGTTGGATATTTTAAATCATTGTTTGAAAGAGACTATGGAAACAAACAAAATGACTCATTGAGCTTAAAAGTGCTAAAAGATCTCGGAGCCACCCTCTTCCCTGTAAACCTCCCGGAAGACATTCCCGCCGATGCTTTGGCATTTATCCTCAGTGCAGAAGCCGCCACGGCATTCGACGACTTAACCCGTAACAACCGCGACACCTTGCTGGTAAGACAAATTAAAAATGCCTGGCCCAATGTTTTTCGAATAGCCAGGTACATTCCAGCCGTTGAGTATATTCAGGCCAATCGCCTGCGTTATTTGTTGCAGGGTGCCTTTTTTAAAATGATACGGGATTACGATGTGATAGTAACGCCAAGTTTTGGGGGCAATCAATTACTCATTACCAATCTAACCGGTCATCCATGCGTGGTAACCCCAAATGGTTTTAATGAAAATGGGAGTCCTGCCAGCATAAGTTTTATCGGAAATTTATACGATGAAGCTGCTATTCTGGCAGTGGCCAGCATGTTTCAGCATGCCACCGGTTTTGATGAAAAACATCCGCCATTGTTTGTTAAATGATAGTTAATACAATGCATTGTGCCCCCTGAGCAGCGGGCTAGTCATCGTATGGCTTGGAGCCATACGATGACTTCGTAATAGTTTTAATTATTCAAACAAAGACTCGATATCTTCTTTGGATAGGTTTTTAACAAAGCTTTCTTCCGTGGAAATCAAATCATTGGCCAGCTTCAGCTTATTTTTTTGCAGAAGCAATATTTTTTCCTCTACTGTATTTTTAGAGATGAACTTATAGGTGAATACCGTATTTTTCTGACCGATCCGGTGTGCCCTGTCTACTGCCTGCGCTTCAATGGCCGGGTTCCACCAGGGATCCAGGATAAAAACATAATCCGCTTGGGTTAGATTTAGTCCTAATCCACCTGCTTTCAGGGAAATAAGGAAAATTTTAAGATCTTTTTCGTTTTGGAATCGCTCCACCTGGGTCTTGCGGTCTTTGGTTGTCCCATCCAGGTAAACATACGCAATCTTTTGGTTATCCAGAAAAGTTCTGAAAATAGAAAGGTGTTTAACAAACTGACTGAACACCAGCATTTTGTGACCCTTAGAGATGGCATTCATTAACATACCGGTGCTTTCATCCAGTTTACCGGAGTCACCCCCATAATCTTCGGTCACCATGCGTGGATGATTGGCAATCTGGCGCAGTTTGGTCAAACCTTGCAATAACAGAAACTGGGAGTTATTGACACCGTGAGAGTCAATATGCTCCAATATCTTATTCCGGTAAAACGACTTAGCCTCCTCGTAATGCTCTTCCTGCATGGTGGTCATGGTACAGTACCGGATGTTTTCTATCTTTTCCGGAAGTTCACGGGCCACCTGGGATTTATGCCTCCTTAAAATAAATGGTTTGATAATGGAGTTTAGCTTGATGGTCTTGTTCTGGTCCCGCTTCTTTTCGATCGGTGTCAAAAACTCATTTTTAAAAAAGGATTGGTTTCCCAATAATCCCGGGTTAATGAAAGACATTTGTGACCATAAATCCAGGGTACTGTTTTCTAATGGCGTACCTGTAAGAATTAATCTGTGCTTTGATTTTAATTGCTTGACTGACTTGGCAATATTGGAATTCGGGTTTTTTATGGCCTGCGATTCGTCCAGTATAATGTGGTGGAAGTAGTATTCTTTCAAAATTTCCACATCCAGCCGGCTGATTCCGTAAGATGTCAAAATCAAATCATAACTTTCAAATTGGGTGACATCTTTCAGCCTGTTCGTTCCCGTGTACACAAAGATGTTTAGCTGTGGTGTAAATTTTCTTGCCTCCATTTCCCAGTTGTAAATCAGAGAGGTTGGCATGATCAATAGCGAGGCATTTACGGTACCATTTTCCTTCTCTGCCTGAAGCATGGCCAGGGTCTGAACCGTTTTCCCCAAGCCCATATCATCTGCCAGACAGCCTCCAAAGCCAAATTTATTCAGAAACTGGAGCCAGTTATATCCAGCCTTTTGATAAGGCCTGAGGGTGCCGATAAACTTCTCCGGAAGCGGGTAATCTTCTATTTCGTCAAATTCCCGGAGTTTTTCTAGTTTACGACTCATAGTGACTTGGGCGAGATTGCCATTTTCAAGATCTTTCACCAAGGCCAAATGATGCTTTTTCAACGTCAGATCATCCAGCCCTTTCTCTTTTTCCTCCATGAAGGCAAAAAGTTCCGAGTACTCGATAAGCCATTTTTCCGGTATCACCGCAATTTCCCCATTTGGTAAAATTATCTCCTGTCGTTTTTTGAGAATTCTTTTCCTGAGCTCATTAAACGGAATTTCGTATTCCCCGAATTTTACAATGGCGTAAATGTCAAACCAATCAATATTTTCCTTCACCTCAATTTTGATGGATGGCTCCCCCAGGAAATATTTTTTATCGTGGTTGGCATCCTGTCTGATAACAAACCCTTCCTTTTCCAATTGATCTTTGTACTTTCTGATCCAGGTAAAAGCCTGTAATTTTGGCCAGCTCAAAACCGCGTTTTTGGCAATAAAACCTTTGTCACGCAGCATGGATAAAAACCGTTTTTCCTTATCGAGTTGCCGGCTGATGCGATGAAAAACATAATTATTGCCATCCTTTTCCACTTTTACACTCGTGGGCACCAAATGGTCAGCCCCGAAATTATAAGGCCCGTATTTAAAGCCTAACCTGAACAGTATGGTGCCGCCCCGATCCTCTTCAGCCAGCGCCACACCATGGCCATTTTTGGAAAAAAGATCCATAGTATTCCCCACTCTGCTTAGTTCCGAAAAGGTTAACACCGGCACAGGTTCCGGGCTGGCAGTTACAATGTCAAACCCTTTGGCATAAACATCAAAAGATGCTACCAGGGGTGCTACAAACTTCTTGTAGTAAGTGTCTTCGACTTTTTTGGGAATCTCAATAAACTTTTTATTGATAAAAGGGATCAGTTTTTTGCCATCCACCTGACCCTTGAAATGATAAAGTTTACGGTCTACCACCATCCAGGCGGGTTCATTACAAATTATATAGGCGCCTTTATATTGGAAATCCACCTTTTCACCATCGTATTTGATGGTAGGAAAATAATGCGTGTTTCCTTCATTTCTCCTGAAATGAAATAATATGGTAGCCTCCTTTTCAAGAATATCGATCCTGTTTCCGGCAGGTTCCCCATCGTTATTCATTTCATACAATTCCTTCCCCTGTAACAGGCATAGTATTTTCGCACGCCGTCTTCCCAGATAGCGTTCGATTTCTTGCTGCAAATCCTTGTTCCCCCTTTCGGGATGAAACACCTTGGGAAAAAACTCGGCAGGTTTAATCTTCTTTTTGTGATAAAACTTTATTACGGCATCTTGTTGCATTGAATCCATCAGCCTGATCAATTCATAATCGTGGCTGTCGAGGCCTGCGGCAAACTCCTTGGCGTTCTGAGAGGAGATGTTTTGATGAACAAAAGTCAGCTTTCCTTTTGTATCTAACTGAACCACAAATGATTCAAACAGATAACCCAGGTATTCATGCTCAAAAAGCGAATAAATTATTCTAAACGGTTTGGCGGTGGATACTACCATTTTTTAATTTCAACTAAATCGCAAAATAAAAAAAAAATATTATAAGTCATAAAAAATTACAAATTATGTAACATAGAGTCTTTGCTAAAAGTTTAGCAAAAAAGTTACGATAATTTTAAAAAAACACTCAAAAATTACAATATGCTTAAAAAAGGGCAGGGTTTAATACATTCGAAGAACACGAACATTTGAAAATACATTATAAGTTTTCTCCTATTTTTATTCTGGAGGACTGAAGGGCCGGGCGGTACGAAGCGAGGAATGTGATAATAATAATGCTGATTGCGGTGTAAAGAAAATCCGTGAATTGCATTTTCACAGGATATGCTTCCAGAATTGAAGATTGCATGCCCATAGAAACCAATCCGAATTCCTGCTGCAAAAACAGTAATGTTAAGCCCAGTAACAACCCAAAAAAAGCACCGGTAAAGGCGATGATCGCTCCTTCTGAGAGAAAGATTCTTTTGATCAAGTTTCTCGATGCTCCCAGGGAATGGAGAATTGCCATATCCTTTTTCTTTTCAATCCCCAGCATGGTCAATGCAAAAAAAGTGTTAAAAGAAGCAATGGCCAGTATGAATGAAAAAACCAGAAATACAAATAACTTTTCAATACGAATGGCCCTCAACAGACTTGCATGTTGCTCATCTCCGTTCAATACCTCAAATTCACTTCCTAATAAAGATTTTAGTCTTCTCTGAACACCTTTCACATTATACCGTGCACCGGTTTTTATTTCCAAAGAAGTGCGCTGATCTTTCATTCCAAATAAATCCAAGGCAAAATCAAGCGGAACAAAGACGTACTCTTCTGTATATTGCTGTTCAATTGCAAACACCGCTCCGGGCATAATGCTTTTTTGCTTGAAAAGGTCGCCAGGATCTACGGCACCTATTTTGAGGGCTTTAGGGTAGTAAACTTTTAATGGATTAAACTCATTTTCAGGTGGAATGGATAAAGCCAGTTGGGTAGCTCTTCCAATGATCGCATATCTTATTTTACCTTCGCTCAGTTTCAGCTCCCCCTCAATTATCTGATCTTTGAGACGCTTTTCCGAAAGAAAATTTTCGCCTACACCTTTAATCTTTACAATGACCTGATCATCCTGATATTCAATGAGGGCATTATCTTCCACCACTTCGGTCACTAACTCAACCCCTTCAACGCTGTTAATGGCAGTAAGTAACGCTTCTGTCATCTCAAAAGATTTACCTGAACTGGCGGAAATTTTAATCTCCGGATCAAAGGAACCATACAGTGACCTGATGTTTTCCTTAAGTCCGTTCATGACTGACAAAGCTATGACCAGAGCCATAGTACCGATTGCCACGCCAAACATGGAAATTTTTGAAATTACATTGATGAAATTTCGTTTTTTCTTGGACTGAAAATATCTCTTGGCAATAAAATAGGGTAAATTCAACCTTAAAATGTTTTACGTTTCAACATCATCACTACCATCCGTTTTTTCATCCGGTATTTGAAGCTCTTTAAACACTTTGTCTATCCTGTCGGCGTGATCCGGGGCATTATCCAAATAAAAGTGTAACTCCGGAATCGCCTTTACATGTTTTCCGATTTTATGACCAAGAAAACCCCTGATTTCATATTTGCGATTGTTCAGGTGCTCCACCAGTTGCCTTTTGTCCGGCGTCATCAAAGCACTTACATAACCTTTGGCTAAGCTCAGGTCAGGACTCATGACGACCTCGGTGATTGTAACAAAGGCTTTGTCAAAAAGGCCTCTCCCCTCCCGCTGAAAAATTTCACCTAAATCTTTCTGTATCAGCCGGGAATACTTCTTTTGTCTTTTGCTGTCCGCCATATATGATTAGATAAACAAACGGTAAATTTCGTCAATATTAGTATATTTTAATAAACAGTGGAAATCAACTCCCGGTTTTTACCTAAATTAATTCCTATCTTTAATTAAGATGGCCGTTTGAGAATTAAAAATTGAACCTTATTTTTACAAAAATTCAGGAAAGGATAAAATACTTAAATGTAACTTCGTTTGCTAAGCTATTTCAGAATAAATGATCCTTACCGATTAGCTGTGATTTTTGCTTTTTTGGTTTTGGTAAGGCTTACAATTTTTTCAGGTGAATTTCCCGAACATATTTCGGAACTAAAATGGATGGTCATGGGTGAAAAATTATCCGGAGACTCGGTGCTATATGTGGATCTCTGGGATAATTTCCCCCCACTGTCAGCGGCAGTTTACCGTTTTATCGACAGTGTTTTCGACAGATCTCCTCTTACCAATCACATCTTATCACTGTTCCTGGTGTTTTTCCAGGCTATCATCTTTAATAACCTGCTTCTTAAACACAGGGCCTACAATGAAAACACCTATCTGCCAGCGTTTTTGTATGTGATTTTAATGAACCTTTTCTTTGACTTTTATCTCCTTTCACCCGTATTGATGGGTTTGACTTTTATTTTGCTGGCGCTCGACAATATTATCACACATTTGAGTGATACCAGAAATGACCAACTTGTTCTTTATACAGGCTTGTATCTGGGGGTAGCCAATTTGTTTTACTATCCTTCATTTATGGTGCTGATCGCTGTCTATGTCGCCTACACCTTCCTGACTGCTACCAGTATCCGGCGATATTTACTCCTTACTTTCGGGTATGGCTTACCCATCATAATAACATGGATATACTATTATCTGCAAGGGGGTATGAAAGAGTTTTACATTGATTTTGTATTTTCCATTTTCAATGTAAGCAGCCATAACTATCTTGAGCCGGTATTTTATTTGTGTATTCTCATAATTCCTTTTGGTTTCGCATTGGTGGCCATTACAAAAACATTACGTTCTATCCGTTTTACGAACCAACAGGAGAGAATACAGAAGCTGATGTTAATCATTTTATTCTTTGCAGCCCTGGCCTGGCTATTTAATAAAGAGCGTGCCCCGTTTCAACTGATCATAACAATTCCACCCATAGCTTTTTTTCTGACACATTATTTTTTGAATATCCGCGCAAAATGGAAGGCTGAAGTACTTTTTGCTATCTTTTTAGGAGGAATGCTTTTCATCAATATCAGCACCTACCAAAAAACAGGTTTTGTGATGAAATACATTAGTTACGATGACCTTGAGGTGGGCACTACCCGGTGGGACGACCTGGTCAGGGGTAAAAAAATTCTATACCTGGGGAAAGACTACAGCATTTACCAAAGTGCCAGTCTGGCCACTCCCTATTTTAACTGGGATTTGTCAAAATTGCATTTAAATTACTCGCAGTATTTTGATAACCTTACCGCTATCTACAAAAATTTTCAAAGGGAGCTACCCGAGGTTATTATCGATGAAAAAGGGGTGATGGTCGAGGTCATGAATAAAATGCCTACCATAAAAAAGGCCTACCAGTCGCGGGAAAACGGGAAGGTTTATGTCAAACGGCCGGTCGTAAAGCCATAACTTTCGGATCACCGTATTTCAAGTCCCGGTAATCAAAAAATTTTATTTCAAAAGCAAATGAAGTGACCGGCGCAAGTGTCCGTGGGTGTTTTGCCACTTAAGCATGTACCCGTATTTTTATTTTATTTACAGGCAAAACGGCTGTTTCTCTTTGTGTCTTGGTGCCTCCGTGGTAGAAAAATGGCGAACCACAAAGACATCCAGGCACGAAGATACTCGGGTGTTACCAGAGACAATTGCAGGAGATACCTACCATTCGCAGGTTCGAAGGATCGCGCCTCCACATTCAGAAGATTATAAACAGGCGATTTTGGCGACCCTTCTGGCGTGTCTGCCGCCTTCAAAGTCAGACGAAAAAAACGTGTCTACAATTTTCTCAGCCAGTGAAAATTCAATGAATCTTGCCGGAAGGCACAACACATTGGCATCATTATGTTGCCTGGCCAGGGCGGCAAGTTCTTCTTTCCAACATACTGCGGCTCTGATGCCCTGATGTTTATTGGCAGTGATAGCCACACCATTGCCACTGCCGCATATCAACAGGCCAAATTCGGACTGGCCGCTCTCGACCGCCATGGCAACCGGGTGTACAAAATCAGGATAATCTACCGAGTCGGGACTAAAGGGTCCGAAATCCTTTACACTGACGCCTTCTTTTTCTAGTTTCTCTACCAGGCGTTGCTTATATTCATAACCTGCATGGTCTCCTCCAATGGCAATTTTCGTACTCATTTTTTTCCTGTTTATGATTCTAATTCCTTTAATCTCTTTTTTTCAACCCTTGCTGATATAGAGATACTAAATTCATACAAAATTGTCAAGGGAATGGCAATCAAAATCTGACTGATTATATCGGGAGGAGTGAGGAGAGCCGCGACGAATAATATGATCACTATGGCATGCCTTCTGTATTTCTTCAAAAATTCCGGGGTGACAATGCCCGCTTTGGAAAGAAAAAGTGTGACTACCGGAATCTGGAAAAGGATGCCGCATGCCAGTACCAGGGTAGTAATAAAAGTAACGAAATAGGTAATATCAAATTCATTGGATATCGCGTCAGACACTTTGTAATTGACCATAAAGTTGAATGAAAGCGGTGTAATTACGTAATATCCAAACAATACTCCACTCATGAACAAAACGCTTACAAAAAAGACCGCCCCCCGGCTTACCTTTCTTTCCTGCTCATAAAGTCCCGGGCTGATAAAACGCCAGAACTCCCAGAAAGTGTAAGGAAAAGCGCAAATGATCCCGATAACGAAGGAAGAGGTCAGGTGCATGGTAAATTGCCCTGTAACTTTCCTGCTTTGGATAACAAAATCCAGTTCCTCAATACACAAAACATTCGACCCGGTGATCTCTCCTATTTTACATAAGACCCGGAAAGTTAAAAAATCGGGTTTGGTAGGCCCTAGTATAAGTGTGCCCCAGACAAAATCTTTTAGCAAAAAAGCGGTAACAGCAAATACAAACACTGCAATCACTGATCTCACTATATGCCACCTGAGCTCTTCCAGGTGGTCTAAAAAAGACATTTCTTTTCCTGTTGACACCTTAAATGGTCAAAAATTATTTAAATAACGGATAACTGCTCATCCATGTGTTCACCTCCTTTTTTACCTCCCCGATCGCTCTTTCATCCTCATGGTTTTCAATAACACGGTCAATCAGTTCTACGATCTTGGCCATATCATTTTCAACCAGTCCCCTCGTGGTAATCGCTGCCGTGCCAACCCGCATACCCGAGGTAACAAACGGCGACTTGTCATCAAATGGCACCATATTTTTGTTAATGGTAATGTCTGCTTTTACGAGGGAATTTTCAGCATCTTTGCCGGTAATTCCCTTGGAACGCAGGTCAATCAGCATCAGGTGGTTGTCAGTACCACCGGAAATCAGATCGTAGCCCTTGTCAACAAAGCACCTCGCCATGGCTTTAGCATTTTTCTGTACCTGGATGATGTATTCCATATATGCGTCACTCAATGCTTCGCCAAATGCTACTGCCTTGGAGGCAATTACATGTTCAAGGGGACCTCCCTGAGTCCCGGGAAAAACACCCGAATCCAGTAAGGAGGACATCATCCTGACCTTTCCTTTGGGCGTTTTGATGCCAAAGGGGTTTTCAAAATCCTCCCCCATCAATATGAGCCCTCCTCTGGGGCCTCTTAATGTTTTATGCGTGGTGGTGGTAACTATGTGGCAATGTTCCAGAGGGTCGCTTAACAAACCCCTGGCAATTAACCCCGCCGGATGTGAAATATCTGCCAACAGCAAGGCACCTATTTCATCGCTGACCGATCTCAACCTTTTATAGTCCCAATCCCGGCTATAGGCTGATGCTCCGCATATAATGAGCCTGGGTTTTTCTCTTTTGGCAATTTCTTCCACCTCATCCCAGTTTATCACACCACTTTCTTTTCCCACGCCATAGAAAGAAGGACTGTACAATTTACCGGAAAAATTGACCGTTGAGCCATGCGTTAAATGTCCTCCATGGGAAAGATCAAATCCAAGAATCTTGTCACCGGGGTTAAGCACGGCCAGCATAACCGCTGCGTTGGCCTGGGCGCCTGAATGGGGTTGTACATTCGCCCAACTTGCCCCGAACAATTCCTTAACCCGGTCAATGGCGATTTGTTCTACTTCATCAACCACCTCACACCCTCCATAGTAACGCTTGCCGGGCAGGCCCTCCGCATATTTATTCGTTAACACGGTTCCCATTGCTTCAAGCACCTGATCTGACACAAAATTCTCCGAGGCAATTAATTCTATGCCGGATTCCTGTCTTCTTTTTTCCTTGTCGATCAAGTCAAATAAAATAGTATCCCTGCGCATGTTAATGATTTATGACCAATAATTTTTGTGGCAAAAATACATGAACCACCCAGAACATGAAATTTATTTATGATTATTTTTATCTCGATAATCAGAGATTATTTCCTCCGGTATGCCAAAAAACCAGGCATTTGTTGAAAAACTTGAAAATTAGACAATTTAATCTTATATTAAAAAAACTAACTTCTAATACCTATGTTAAAAACCTGTTCATTCGTATTGATCAGCATGGGGGCAGCCCTGCTCACATCCTGTGGCCACCTTCGCTTTGAAAGAGGGAATGGTGATATTATCCTCCAAACAATCGAGGTTTCCGGTTTTGAAAAAGTTGACGTCCGCGGTTTTTATGAAGTCACGCTGCAACCCGGCACGAAGGAAGGAGTAACCATCGAAACGGATGAAAACCTGTTTGATTTTATCGAAGTCTTTGTACGGGGCAACAAATTGATCATAGCGAGTGAAGAATCACTAAAAAGTGATTTTGGCATAAAAATAGCTATAACCTACAAAGCGTTGAAAGCCATATCTTCAAGTGGTGCCTCTGTGATCAAAACAAATGGCACCGTGACGACAGAAGATCTGAAAATAGCTATGTCAGGGGCTGGTTTGATAGAAATGGATGTCGAAACCCAAATGCTTGACTTAAATCTGTCTGGCGCAGGCATGGTCAGGTTATCGGGTGAGACTGATGAGCAGTTCCTTGAATTAAGTGGTGCCGGGAGCCTGGATGCCTATGAACTGAAAAGCGACGCGTGTTCCGTAAACCTCAGTGGCGTTGGAGCGGCAAAGGTATATGTAAAAGAAAAACTTGATGCCAGGGTCAGTGGCATTGGTGGTATAAAGTACCGGGGTAACCCTAAAAGTGTCAATAAAAATGTGTCTGGGCTTGGGAAAGTTAAAAGAGACGAAAATGACAACGAAACCGTTATTTAGAAATAATTATATTTTACAAATGTTTGAGCATAAAAACTGTTATTATGAATAGAATATTGGTCCCAACCGATTTTTCAAATATCGCTGCAAACGCGCTGAATGTGGCACTGGATATAGCTGAAAAATCTAACGCTGAAATTTATTTACTGAATGTTATAGAACCCCTGGTAGATGCGGGCTTTAGTGCTTCGGGATCACTGGATTTTGAATATACCATTACTGAAGAAGACCGCTACATTTACGAACTGCACGCAGTAAATGAAAAAAAGTTAGCTGCTTTTGCCGCAAGATACGCAAGAGGTAACGTTGATATATGTCCAACCATTGCCATCGACAAGGTGGGAGATGGCGTGCTGGGTTTTATGAAAAAGCACAAAATTGACCTGGTGGTAATGGGAACCAGCGGTGAAAATACCTTTGAGGAGTATTTCATAGGCAATCATACGGAACAAGTGATGAGGGAAGCCAACAGGCCGGTACTGGCTATCAGAAATCAAATAGACAAATTTAAGATGGAAAATGTGGTCATAGCTACCGATCTTAAAACCAACGCTTCGGAATGTATGTCCCATCTCCTCGGACTCTTCAATGAATTAAAGCCTCAAATTCACCTTTTACATATCTCCAGATCGAATAGTATTTCTGTGAAGGAAACTGATGAAAAGATAAGCCAGTTTGCTAAAAAACATCAGTTGGAAAACTATACCAGTAATGTTATCCGTCATAACAAGCTGAAAATGGGTATCCAAAGATTTGCTAGTGAAATGAAGGCAGATATGATCGTCACTTTTACTCACGGCCGTAAAGGCCTGGCCCATTTTTTCAAAGGAAGTATTTCCGAGGATTTGGTAAGACAGGCGAAAGTTCCGGTATTGTCAGTTCATATTGATTGAAAGTAAAATATCTTTTTATGAACAAAAGCCTTTTACAATGAGAAAGCTTTTTTTATTTTTCAATTCATATATCTCAAAAAATTAGTTTAATTTGGAGAAATTTTTTATTTCGGGCCTATAAAAAATGAAATCCTCGTACTAAATCAAGCGGTTTTATCAATAAATTACATTTTGAGCTTAGAAGAATTAAGACGAAAAATAGACCAAATTGACAATCAATTGCTGGCATTGCTTAATCAAAGGATGAGTTATGTTAAGGAAGTGGGAGTCCTGAAAAACAAGGCTAACAGTAAAATTTACAGGCCCGAAAGAGAGAAATCCATCCTGGATCGGCTCGAAAAGTTCAATAAGGGCCCGTTAAATCAGAAAGCCATCGATGCGATTTTCCTGGAAATTTTTTCGGTAAGCAGAAACTTTGAACTGCCTGAAAAAGTTGCTTACCTTGGGCCAGAGGGCAGTTTTACGCACCAGGCTGCCGAAAGCAGATTTGGTGCCGCAAGTGAATACTTTTCATTGGCGAGCATACGGTCTGTATTCGAAGCCGTATCGACTGACAGGGCTAGCTTCGGTGTAGTGCCTATTGAAAACAATCAGGAAGGGGTGGTCAGTGAAACTGTTAGTTACCTGGCAAAATTTGATCTTAAAATTGTGGCTGAAATTCCCATGCCTATCCACTTCAGTTTCGCCTCTTTCGCTGAAAAGCTCACTTCCATCAAAAAAATATATTCCAAAGATATCGCCTTCCGGCAATGCAGGAAATTTGTGCAGGACTCATTTGGTCAGCAAAAGGTAGAGCTAATACCGGTAAACTCAACATCGAAGGCTGTCAAAATTGCACTCAAGGATGATGAAAGTGCGGCAATCTGTTCCCATATTGCCGCCAGGGAGTCACAATTACCCATTTTGTTTGACAACATCGAAGATTCCAAAGACAATTACACACGCTTTATTATAATGGGTAAAAACTTTGAAAACCATCCTAGCGGCAATGACAAAACCACACTATTGGCCAAACCGTCGGACTCCGATAAGCCCGGCAGCCTCGCCTCTTTCCTTCAGGATTTTCATAATGCCAATATTAACTTAACCAAAATTGAAAGCCACCCGGCAAAAATCGGGAAAAACTTTAAATATTGGTTTTTCATTGACCTGGATGGTCATTTTCAGGATGAGCACGTTAAAAAAGTACTGACCAAGCATAAAAAGGAAATTAGTTTGCTGGGCAGTTATGTCAAGCTTTGCTAGAGCCCTGCACTATTTGTAGTATATATAATGTTGTGCAACAGTCAAGGAACACTTATGCCCGTTAGTTGTCGAGGTTTTCAGTACTGTCCACAGGTGAGGGAAACTCCCGGAAGATCAGGGCGATTAATTCATGGATGTCCTTTTTTGTTTTGCTTCTGCTGTTGTATCTCAAATCCAGGCTTCCCTGCCAAAGCACTTTTTTCTTCTGACGCACCTCAACCATTAAAATTCCTTCATTGTACCGGTCAACATCAATTGTATTAAAGCGATAGAAACTTCCGAAAAAAGGGAAAAATTGCTGATCATTTCTTACCCTTGTTTCAGCGCCTAATACAATTTGATAACCAATTATCAGGTCTGGCTTTTCAGCGAACATAAAACCACGGTTATCCATTTCATTGATAATGGCGCTTTCCAGCTTATCTCTTTCCTGTATATTGTTTGCAGAAAAATATTCATTGGAAAGAATGCTATAGGAGCTGTATGCCGAAAAATCAGTATCAGGAGTCTGATAACTCACAACCTTGACAGATCCGCAGGAAGCAAAAAGCATTGACACAAATCCGAATATAATTGCCTCAGTAGTTCTGATTTTCATGATCATCCGTTTGAATACTACATTACAAGCTATTAGTTCGGCCTCCGTCTACAGGCAGATTGATACCATTGATGTAGGAGGCCCATGGTGATGCCAGAAAAACCACCGCGGCCGCTACTTCATCTGCCTCAGCAAGCCGGCCGGCCGGAATGGAATTGATCATCCGTTGTGTTTGTTCTTCTTCTGTGATATTGGCTTTGACTGCATTGGTTTTTATGAGGGAAAACAGGCGGGCGGTTTTTGTGAACCCCGGTAACACATTATTAACAGTAATTCCATAGCCTCCCAGCTCCCCGGCAAGGGTCTTGGCCCAATTGGCTACAGCACCCCTGATTGTGTTGGAGACGCCCAAACCCGGAATAGGGGCTTTTACAGAGGTGGAAATAATATTAATAATTCTTCCATAGCTTTCTTTTTTCATCAACGGAACAAAAGACTGCGCCAAGAACTGATTACATAGCAGGTGGGAGGTAAAGGCGGAGAGATAAGCGTCATCTGTCGCATCAATAGCTTTTCCTGCCTGTGGACCACCGGTATTATTAACCAGAATATGAACTTCCGGCTGGTTTTCCAGATAACTGTTAACCACATCTTTTACCTGGGCCAAATCGGAAAAATCAGCGCGTAAATACGCATGTTGTTGTTCCGGTGAATCATCAAGTTCCTTACACACACGTTGCAATGCCTCCTCATTCCGGGCGACCAATGTAACGGCCGCACCCGCTTTTGAAAGTTGAACGGCCGCGGCCTTTCCGATCCCCTGGGTACTGCCGCATACAATGGCTCGCTTTCCTGTTAAGTTTATTTCCATGATTCGATTTATGGTTGTTTTCAATTTTTTTATACCAAACTACAATACTATTCCCGATAACAAAATTATGACGTAAATAATTTTGGGCATCGAGCTGATTCTCCATAAAACGCAACGTTTCAGGGTGATTTTACATCAGTTATACCCAAGGGATACTGCTTTGGAAATCCGGAACCTGTGCTGGCAGAAACCGTTTGCTTAAAGAAGAATCGTGTCTGCTTATTCACTTAAATCATAGGTCCTGGAATTTTATGTTGGAACTTTTATTATTCATTTGTTTTAATGAAAAATATTCGTTTAAATTGAGCGTTTTATAAACAGAATTTGCATAAGTCGTCACAAAAAATAGGAGAGGTTGCAGCAGTTTTTCTGCTGTCGGTACTATCATATTTTTTAGTACCACTGTTGGCTTATGCCCAATCCCAGTCAGAGTCCGAACCGGTAGAAAGTGAATTCCTTCTCAATAATATGCGGCTTCAAATAGAAGTCACCGAAGCTGTTAACAACATGTACAATTTCAAACATGAAAGAGCAAGTGTTGCCTTCAATGCCCTTAAATACCGCTACGGCTGGCATCCATTGCCCTATTTCCTGCTGGGCTTAAATGAATGGTGGAAAATTGTCCCTAATGAAAATGTGACCATTTATGACCAAAAGTTATTGGCCTATATGGATTCGGCTATAAACAGGGCTAAAAAACTCTACTATCAAAATGAAGACAATGTCGAAGCAGCATTCTTTCTGGCCGCTGCTTATGGATTTAAAGGACGCATACACTCTGAAAGAAAGAACTGGAGAAAAGCCGCAGTGAATGGTAAAAACGCCCTGAAATACTTGGAAATCAGCAAAAAGAAACCTGATTTTAGCCCTGAGCTATTGTTTGGGGATGCGTTGTACAATTATTATTCGGTGTGGATTCCGGAAAACTATCCCCTGCTTAAACCCATATTAATCTTTTTCAAAAAAGGTGACAAGGAACTTGGGCTTAAGCAACTAAGAGAGGTTTCTTTAAACGCTTTTTATACCCGGACTGAGGCACAGTATTTTTTAATGAGACTTTTAGCGACGGAAGAAAAAGATGTTGCCGGCGGATTACAAATAGCAGAATACTTGCACCGGACATTTCCTGACAATGCCTATTTCCACCGCTACTACGCAAGGCTTTTATATACTACCGGGCAATACATCAAAGCCAGAAGTGTAACACTGGACCTCCTGAAAAAAATTGATGACGGTGAAAGGGGTTATGAGGCTATCAGCGGCAGATATGCCGGTTTTTTCCTGGGCCAAATTTATGACTCATTCGGCCAAAAAGACAAAGCCCAACACTATTACAGAAGGGCCGTGGAGTTCTCAGAAAAAATTGAGGCCACAAATACCGGTTACTATCTTTACTCCCTGCTGAGCTTAGGGGAAATTGCCAAAGAAGACGGTGACAGGCGGGAAGCCAGAAAATATTTTAAACTGGTCAAAAAACAAGCCAAAAGCAGCCATCCTTCCTATAAAAGAGCCCATAGTGCGTTAAAAGAATTGCGAAAGGGGAGGGGGTAATAACTTCAGACAAATTCATGAATAACAGCCAAAGCAAGTGGTTTTTGATGGCAGACGATTTGATCAATATCAACAAATGGACCTACTTCTTTTTGCTTTGCCTGGCCACGTTCTTACTGCTGTTTATAAAAAAGAGTTTCATAGAAAGCCGGATAGCAGCCTTCGAAATTATGGAAGGAAGAGGTGAAATGGGCATTTTTCACATGATCAGCGCGCTGCAATATCTTTCAATTCCGCTCTTTTATCTTTGGAAATTCACCGTGATCGGCTTTGTGCTATGGGTAGGTTGTTTTATGTTTGGTTATAAAATCACTTATGGTAAGCTATGGCAAATTGTTTTGATCAGTGAAACAATTTTTCTACTCCCTGATTTTATAAAAACAGGATGGTTCATGTTCATAGAAACCGATCCGACGTACTGGGATATCAAGGCTTTCTATCCGTTGTCTCTCATGAACCTGTTTGACTATCGGTTCATTGAAACACGATGGCACTATCCCCTTAAGTCCATCAACCTTTTTGAGGTGATCTATTGGTTTATCCTGGTTTATCTTATTCACCTTGCGGCAAAAAAGAAAATAAGTTACGCCTATAGCATCGTTTTCAGCACTTATGTATTATTCTTTTTCGTGTGGCTGGGCTTTTATCTGATTGTTTACAAATAGTTTAGGGTATTGCCAGGCATTTGCTGTAATTTATAATAAGAGATGTCGACTAATACGGCTTGTGCTGTCTGCGTAAATTTCAGGGAATGGAGAAACTAATCTTTCACCAATTATTGTTAAAACAGCCAGACGTAATTATTCGTTAGATAACAAAGATATGGTAATAAAAAACAGGGGTAGGTTTTCAATTGCTTTAACGTTGCTGTCCTTTTTTGTCCTAAAAGGATATCCGCAGTTTTCGTTTGAACCGGATTTTAGTATTCCAGTCATTATCGATGAAAATGCGCTGGATTTTGCCTGGGCCGGGGGGCTCAATTCGGGGCAATACAATACCATGGATCTCAACGGTGATAACCTGGATGATCTGGTGATTTTTGACCGTACATCAGGCAAGGTGCTGCCCTACCTGAATGTCGAAAACAACAGGTATGAATACAACAGTAATTACGAGCATTTTTTTCCGGCAGATGTCAATAGCTGGATGGTGTTGGCTGATTACGACTGTGATGGGAAAAAAGATATTTTCACCAATACCCGGCTTGGGATTAAAATATACCGGAATGTTTCGGAAGATCAACCCGCCTGGCGTGTAGTCGCAGATCCTTTATTTACACAGGGCACCTCTTCTCAGATTAACCTGCAGATGAATCAATCAGACATACCGGCAATTAATGACCTGGATGGAGATGGGGACCTGGATATATTGGTTTTTAATTTTTTTGCCGGTGGTTTCATTGATTACCATCTCAACCGTAGCATGGAAAAATATGGAATTTGCGACAGCCTGGATTTTCAGCGTGTCGATCGTAATTGGGGCAAATTCGAGGAGTGTAATTGTGGGAACTACGCTTTTGGCCAGACTTGCGCCGAAAAAACCGGCGGCCGGTCTCAGAGACAGGCACGCACTAACCATGCAGGGGGAAAAGCTCTGCTGGCATTTGACAATGACGGTGATGGTGATAAAGACATTTTATTTGGTGATGAGGAATGTACTGATTTAGTATTTTTTGAAAATCAGGGCACACCGCAGGAAGCTATTATTCTGGATGTCGATGAAAACTACCCAACAGACCAGACACGTATCAGTTTTCCCTTTTTCCCGGCCGGGTATTACGAAGATGTTAACTTCGATGGTGTTAAAGACCTGATTGCCGCCCCCAATACCGCCTTGAATCCGGGAGATCTGATCAACTTTAGAAATTCCAGTTGGTTGTACATCAACAACGGAAATGATGACCGGCCTCAATTTGAATTTAGCAGCAATGATTTCATGCAAAACCAATCCATTGACTTAGGCGAAAATGCGTTTCCCTTGTTTATTGACATTGATAGTGATGGAGATAGTGACCTCCTTATCGGCAGTAAGGGATTCTTGCGTAGTGACGGATTCTATGCCTCGATGTTCCTTTTCGAAAATGTCGGAGACGCGTCCACTCCCTCATTTGAGTTGGTGGATGAAGATTATCTGAATTTTTCCTCTTTGAAATTAAAAAACCTGCAGCCATTTATCGCAGATTACAATCAGGATAATATTCCCGACCTTATTTTTACAGGCAGCCCGGCAGGTAATAACACTACTAAAAATATATTTTTCATGCCAAATGGCGCTAACTCCCAAAACGCATTTGCTTTTGATCCGAACCTGGCAGAGCAGCTTCCTTTTTCGTCAGGGATCAATGATAACTTGTATTTTGTGGATGTAGATGGTGACGGATTTTTGGATATTCTGCTGGGTAAACCGACCGGAGCGATAGAATACTATCGTAACAGCACCACGAATAATTTCACACTGGAAAATGAGACTTTTTTTAACATTGACAATGATATCTTTAAAAGGAACCCCTCTATCAACACTTTCGATTTAAATGGTGACAATCTGCCCGAACTTGTCATAACAGACGGCACCGGCAATATTCGCATTTATGAAGATTTTCGGAGAAACATTGATAATCCTACCCCGCCTCTTGAAAATGTAATAATCAACAGCCTGGATGAATCAGTCGTTAATGCTCGCCTGGGCCGGGCATCATGGACGACTTTTGCCGATTTGAATAATGACCGGCTCGCAGATATGGTGGTTGGTGGTGTGCAGGGAGGTGTGCAGATGTTTACCAATAAAAGTACCAAAAAGATTCCCGGTGGAGAAGATGCCGGTGTTACCTTAATCATTTACCCTAACCCAGCCATCGCCAACAGTATTGTAAAAATTGAAAGCAATCAACCGGCTGAATTATCAATCATTAATGTTCTGGGACAAAAAATTACCCATTTAGGTACAGTAGCAGGCAATGAAATTTTGACCATCGATGTGTCTGCTCTTCCCAACGGGCTTTATTTGTTAAGGGCGCAGGGGAGATCGGGAAAAACCACGGAACGGTTGTTAATTCAAAGATAGTTGGGGGGATGTTGTTGCGGATTCCGCCACCTCCCTACCCCACCAAAAGATTACACCCCCTCACCTCCGAATTATCAAACCTCCCCAACACCTCAAACGTGCCGTCCGCATTTCGTTTGCCCAGATCCCGGGTTTCAATAAAAGCGCAGGTAGCAACATTGGCGAGATCTATAAGGTTAATACCCCCGGTACGACCGTGTGGCAATGTGCTGAAAGGGTCATTGATATCCCTGATTTTTACCCGGAGCCAGGGTGGTAACTGAAACTTTCCTTTTTCAAGGGCGTAAGCCTGGGAGGTTAATTCAGTCATGCCATATTCGGAATGGATCGTGTCAAGCCTGAAACCGCCGGATAAGGTTTGATGTAACTCCTCACGAATCATTTCCCTTCTCCTGCCCTTCATTCCGCCGGTCTCCATGACAATCAGGTTGGCATGAGTCGTATCTATCTCAAAGTTTTCCACCAGATCCAGTAACGCATAAGTCACGCCAATCAGCAATACCTTTTTAGTGCCTTGTATCAGATGATTTAACTGATCTGCCAGCTCGTTGAAATTGGCAAGGTAAAAACCCGAATGCCTTGAGGCAGTGGCTTTTATAAAACCATTTACCATGTAAACAAGGGATGAATTTCCCCTTTCCAGGTAAGACGGGAGCAAAGCGAGTATATGGTAACCCTCGAGTGGGCCATATAAGGTTTCAAAAATCCGTGTAGCTACTTTTTCATAGAATTGAAGGTCCTCCACATAATTTTTACTGCTCACCTGGCCTGTGGTACCACTGCTTTGAAAAATGGCCTGTTCCTGCCATTCCCCTGTGGTGACCCGGTGATATTTGAAAAACTCAATGGGCAGAAAAGGAATCTCCTCAAAATCGCTGATCGTCTCCGGAACCTTACCTAACCGTTGCAGATATTCGCGATATATGAGGTTGTTTCGGCTCTGGTATTTAAATAATTCCAGGGCCAAACTTTCAAATTCCAGTTCACTGGTTGAAAAAATACGTTCCTTAAAACTTTTTAAAAAATTCATTCGTTATCATAGTAAGATCCAAATTTATGAAGTAATTCTTTAAATAGCCTTCTTCGGTTTCTTGATCTTTTGGCTATATTTAAGTAATAATAGATAGTAAATATAGCGTTGGTTGTGCAGATTTTATGCGATTATGGTGAATGCTCATTTTAAATACTCCCTTATATTTCTGTTGTTTTTAGTTTCAGTGGTATCGTGTAACGAACCTCCTGAGTTACCTTTGGGCCCCACAATCAGTTTCAACAGCATTGAATTCAAGGAAGGGTTGAATAACAGGGATTCGCTGATTTTAAAGGTAGACTTTGAGGACGGGGACGGGGATCTTGGTTTGGGCCGGGAGGATGAGGGAGATGTCAGGTATCAGGAGTTCTTTTTTGTAACCACTACCGGTGAGCTAATTCCAACCTTTGACAACAGGGTTGTCAGGTTTGGCGCACCAAACCAGCCACCATTGGATTTTGAACATTGGATAAGGGATATTGATTTTGACGGTGATGATGTTGAAGATACCGTCAGGGTTGAATTCAATGAAAACTTTTTTAACATTTTTATAGATTTCTTTTACAGGGCCGACACCAACGGCGATGGTGACATCGATGATGATACCGACTATATACTGATCGACTTTAATGATATCTTCGGTGGCCAGCCAGGCTTTAACCTCAACGGGCGTTTCTTTCGTCTCAACACTTCTGACAATGAAAGGCCTTTGAGGGGCACTTTAACTTATAAAATGACAAATTCATTCCGCATAAGTCCCATTTTCAGGGATAATATTCTGAAAGTAGATATTCAAATCCAGGACAGGGCTTTGAATAAGAGCAACGTTGTATCTTCTAACGATTTCACATTACAATAAAGGCCTGGTGATGGCGGGGTTTTCTATCCTATCCGGGGCGGGATGGATGTATGGATATATGAGGAAGGCTTTTAGCGGCTTCCTGCAAGCTTTATTGGCTTAATAATTTCTACGCTATTCCGGATATATAGGAGAAAAACCTTCCGGATCAAACTCAGACATCATCGCATATACCTTGTCGAAAATTTCTTCTACATTAGGTTTTGAAAAATAATCTCCGTCAGAGGCATAAGCCGGCCTGTGTGCTTTCGCACTGATAGTCAACGGACGCGAATCAAGATAATAATAGGCATTTTGTTTCTCCAATACCTCCTGCATCATGTAAGCTGACGCCCCACCAGGCACATCTTCATCCAAAAATACAACACGGTTGGTTTTTTTGACTGATTCAACAATTTTGTGATGAATATCAAAGGGAAGTAAAGTTTGCACGTCAATTACCTCACAGGAAATACCATGGTTATCCAATTCGGTAGCTGCTTCCATAACAATCCTGCACATGGAGCCATAGGTGACCAGGGTTACGTCACTTCCTTCCCTGATTACTTCCGGGACACCCAACGGCACTGTAAACTCTTCCAGATTTTCAGGTATCCGTTCTTTTAGCCGGTATCCATTCAGACACTCAATGATCAGGGCAGCATCATCTGACTTCAACATGGTATTATAAAACCCTGCTGCCTTGGTCATATTTCTGGGTACCAGCAGATAAATACCTCTCAAACTGCCTAATATCATGCTGATAGGTGATCCGGAATGCCAGACGCCTTCCAAACGATGCCCTCTTGTTCTGATGATGAGGGGTGCTTTTTGGCCGCCCTTTGTCCTGTATTGTAAGGTAGCCAGGTCGTCTGAAAGAATCTGGATAGCATACAGGAGGTAATCGAGGTATTGAATCTCTGCGATAGGTCGCAGTCCACGCAATGCCGCACCTATTCCCTGGCCTACAATGGTGCATTCTCTGATACCTGTATCGGTAACCCTCAGCTCTCCGTGTTTTGCCTGAAGGCCGGCAAATCCCTGGTTGACATCACCAATCCTGCCAACATCCTCGCCTATGGCAAAAACCCTGGGATCCCTTACTAAAGCCAGGTCAAAAAACGCCTGCAACACCTCTCTGCCATCCACAATCCTGGACTGTTCATGAAATACCGGCTTAATCTCGTCAACCCTCAACGCAGAGGACCGAGACTCACTGTAAAGGTGGGCGCTATATTCGTCATGGCTGTTTTGCACGGTTTCCTGCAACCATTCAAGCAAACCACTTTTAGCCATATTATGCTCTGATCTGACAATTCGGAGTGCTTTTTTCACAGCTTTCACCGCGTCAAGTTTGATGGGATTCAACGTATTCTCCAGTTCCTTCACTACACCATTCAGCTCACGCTCAAAAGATGATTGGGCACACAATGTCCTCAAATGCTCCAATGCAGATTCGATTACCTGTGTAACAGCGGCGCGAAAGGCTTTCCAGGCCTCATTTTTTGCTTTTTTTGCCGCTTCCTTGGCCTTGAGTTCAATTTCATCCAATACTTCCGGAGTCGCTATTTCCTGCTCAATGATCCACTCACGCATCTTCTTTATACAGTCAAATTCCTGTTCCCACGCCAGTCTTTCCTCAGTTTTATAGCGCTCATGCGAACCAGAAGTGGAATGTCCCTGGGGTTGGGTCATTTCCCTGACGTGAATCAGGGTTGGCACATGCTCTTCCCTGCTAATGGCAGCAGCCTTTTGAAAGGTATCACATAAGCCGGTGTAATCCCAGCCATTAACTCTGAAAATCTCGATTCCATTTTCCTTTTTTGTTCTTTGGAACCCTTCCAGCACATCGGATATTTCCCCTTTGGTGGTATGGTATTCCTTGGGTACGGAAATCCCGTATTCATCATCCCAAACCGCCACCAGCATGGGAATTTGCAATACGCCTGCCGCATTGATGGCTTCAAAAAACATGCCCTCAGACGTAGCCGCATTACCGATGGTTCCGAAAGCTACTTCATCTCCATTCACAGAAAACTGCTCAAATTTTGCCAGATCAGGATTTTCCCGGTAAAGTTTGGAAGCATAGGCCAGACCTACCAGGCGAGGCATCTGGGCGGCTGTACACGATACGTCTGCACTCGAGTTTTTCCGGCTTGTCTGGTCATACCAATTGCCATCTTCATCGATCAACCGTGTGCTGAAATGACCATTCATTAACCTGCCTGCCGATGAGGACTCATACCACACATCAGTATGTGCATATAATTGCGCAAAATATTCCTGAACAGACAAAGCGCCGATGGCCATCATAAAGGTTTGATCACGGTAGTATCCCGATCTGATATCCCCATCCCGAAACGCTTTAGCCATGGCAATTTGTGCGACTTCCTTTCCATCCCCAAAGATGCCAAACTTGGCTTTTCCCATGAAAACTTCTTTTCTACCCAGTATGCTGGCATTCCGGCTCTCACAGGCTATGCGATAGTCCGCCAGGATTTCTTCGGTAGAAAGTTTGATATCTTTAACGATTTTTGTCTGACCCACGGCATTCGGATTTATTGTTAAAAAAATGATCGGTAGTTTTACCGAGGTAGCATTGCATTGCTAACAAAAATAGCAAAAAATGGCGACGGTATCAAATCTAATTTTCGGGTCAAAAAACCTGAAAACCAATTCTTTCAGAATCCCCCTGGTAAAGAAATAATTATATTTCCAATGTGAAACTTTCCGATGAAATCGTTTTCAGCCTCCGGTTTTCATAAAATATTATTTTTTTACCATTCACTATCCAAAACCTTCTGATTGGCGATTGTATGCTTCATTTGAATTCGACAACAGAAGCCATGATGGCGGGAAAACCATCGAAGAAGACAGCGGCTATTTATGAATTTATTTTAAAAACTGTTGAAAAAATTGATAATAATCATGTGATCAAAGGGCAGGATATTGAAGTTTTAGTAATCAACCCTCTTATTTCCGGGATCCAGATAGATGAGTGTTTCATCGCGAGCTAGCAGCGGTATATCCCTACTGACAAAATTTAACTTACCAGCCTGGGTTTTTACAAATAATGGAATGATTTTGTTCCAGTTTACCTCAAGCCAATCCTGAAAACCCGAATTTGCGGTGTTTACTTTACTTAAAAAGTCAGGTTCTTCCTTGAAAACTTCATCCAGTACCAATGGATCTGCAGTTGCTCCAAACAGCAGGTTTACAGGTCTTTCAAGGTCTGTGATTTCGGATTCACGTTTTGACATGACCCTGAAGACATTGTCCTTGCCAAATTCAGGTTCAAATTTTTTAAGTGCCAACGTATTAATTTCGCTGTTAGGTGTCATAGCCAATACCCTGCCTACTGACGAAAGGTCGATAACATAAAAAATATCATCTTTAAGAATGTTACCTGCAAACACTTTTAATCCCAGTTTTCTGGCTTCAAACAGGTTTTCCTGGGAAGTATCCGACAATATCACATCGAGCCCCTGATTTTTTAAATATACCGCAATTTTTCTGGCAACTTCGGTCGCTCCAATAAACAAAACTCCCTGCCTTTCCTTTCTGATTACCCCAAGCCACCTGGCCACAATTTTTGCCGAAGCCCCCTGCAGCACCACCGTTCCCACAATCATCATAAATACCAGGGGCAACAGCATGTTGGCATCCTGATAGGTTTTTTCACTCATTTTGGCACCCTCTCGCAGTAATTCAATAGAAAAAAGCGAGGCCACCGCCGCTGCCACAATCCCCTTGGGACCGATCCATGAGATGAATAGCTTCTCCTTGAAGGTCAAATTCGATTTAATGGTGCTAAAAAAAACACTCAAAGGCCTGATAATCATTATTATTACTAAAAATAACCAGACACTATTGATGCCGAGCCGGTTAATCTCCTGTAACTCAATTCTGGTAGACAACATCAGGAAAAGCACCGAAATCAGGATGATGCTGACATCTTCTTTAAAAGATAAAATGTTTTTCAACTGCTCAATTTTCAGGTTGGCCATGATAATGCCCATCACAGTCACAGACAGTAATCCTGATTCCTTCATTAACGAATCCGAAACCGCAAATACCGTGATGACAATGGCCAGCGTTACCACATTCATCAGATATTCCGGAATACGGTTCTTTTTTAACAGATAATAAAGGAAAATGGCCGCCGCACCCCCTATGAACAGACCTGTGGAAATGGTCAGGATAAATTCCTTTAAAGCATAAAATGTATATTCATTCTGGGTTTTAGAGGTGATGACAAACTCATAAGCCAGTACAGCAATCAAAGCCCCCAGCGGATCAATTAATATGGCCTCCCATTTTAATATGGCATTAATCTTTTCTGTGGGCCTCACGTTTCTTAGTATGGGTGTGATGACTGTAGGGCCGGATACGATAATTAAAGCCCCGAAAAGAAAGGAGATTTTAAATCCCAAACCAAACAGGTAATGAGCAGCTAAAGTACCTCCGATCCATGTGATCAGCACCCCGATTGTCAATATATTTCTCACCGAACCGGCTACCTTTCTGATTTCCTTGATGTTTAAGGTCAGGCCTCCTTCAAAAAGTATGACCCCTACGGAAATGGAAACAAAGGAAAACAATAACTCGCCATGAAAAATGTCATCACCGCTAACCAGCTTTTCACCATCGGGAGTAAACAGGGTGGAAATGGGGCCCAACAACAAGCCGGTAAGAATGAGCGGCAATATGGCCGGTAGTTTTATCTTCCAAGCCAGCCATTGTGCAAAAATTCCCAACACAAATATTCCGGATAATGAGAGCATAATAGCAGTTCTTTAATTCGTAAAAATGCTGAAAATTACTTGAAATTTAAAAAATAATTTCCTCACTGTTAAAAACCCAATTCACCCGAATCCAGGGTTTTCAACTCGTTATTATCCAACATACATCTGATGGTGTCAACGATGGTTTTTTCCTGATAATCAGGTAATTTCTCCACAATGTGGCCGATGGATAAGGAATTCTTTTTTAGTAATTGCCTTATCGACTCCCTGACTTCCGGAATTTTTTCATTATCCGACCCCGATCGCTTACGTCTGAGGCACAAATCGCAAATTCCGCAATCGTCTCCGAAGTCTTCACCGAAATAGTTTTGGATGTATTGCGAACGGCATCGGTGAGGAAGATCTACATAGTGAATCACCGCCTCGATTTTCTCTTGATCGAGTTGTCTTTTTTCCGCCAGTCGAAGTGTGTCCAGGGGCAAATTATCCGGATTCAGACGGGGTGTCATAAACGTAATCTGAGGTTCATCCTTAAGAGGCTGATAAACCAGTACCTCCTGACTGTGCAAAGCCTGCAATTGCTCTTTGATTTCCTGCATGTTCATGCCAAGGAAATCAGCCAGTTTTTTCTCATGGATCACACAAAAATTTGAAAACAATTCTCCTCCATACATTCTCAACAGGGACTTAATGATCGGGTCAAATTTAGCATTCGCCACCTGAAATTCATAAAGGTGCTGTTTGTCGATGGAGAAAAATAGTTTGGACGGGTTGTAGAACCCTTCATTTAGCTGGATTAATCCTTCATTTTCCAGCTTTTTAATGGCATAGTAAGCTTTTAATGGGTCAAAATTATAGGTAGATGAAAAATGCCCCGGATCAAAATCATAGGTGGCCATCAGGCCGCTTCCGATAGCCAGCTTAAAGTTATTGGCCAATCCCTGATATACCTCGCGTAAATAATCAACGGAGGGTGTGGATTGCTCAAACCGCTTACGCAAGACCGAAACATCATAAACATGATAAACGATCACTGCGTAGGCCCTTTTTCCGTCCCTGCCCGCCCTGCCGGCTTCCTGGTAATAAGCCTCGATGTTTGCAGGCAATTCATAGTGAACCACCAGACGCACATCGGGTTTATCTATTCCCATTCCAAATGCATTGGTGGCCACCATCACCCGGAATTGGTTTTTAATCCACCGGTCTTGTCTTAACGCCCGCTGACCGGCACTAAGCCCGGCATGATAATATTCAGCCCGGATATGCCTGCTGTTTAGAAACTCAGCCACCACCCTGGCACTTTTCCGGCTCATGACATAAACGATCGAACTTCCGTTTACGCCATTTAAGATTTCCAACAGTTTTCTATCTTTGTCTTCCACATTAAAAACCGAATATGACAGGTTTTCCCTGGCGAAGCTTTTTTTGAAAACAACCGCATTTTTTAAGGCAAGTTTCTCAATAATATCCTCCTGAACCCTTAAGGTGGCCGAGGCTGTAAGTGCTAGAATATTGACATCAGGTATAATCTCTTTTATCAGGGCGATCTCCAGGTAGGCAGGTCGAAAGTCGTAGCCCCATTGGGAGATGCAATGTGCTTCGTCCACCGCCAACAGGCACAAATTCATCTTTTTTAACCTTTCTTTAAAAATGGTGGTTTTCAGACGTTCTGGCGAAACATACAGGAACTTCACAGGGCCATAAACACAGTTATCCAGGGTAAGGTCAACTTCCCTGCTGCTCATGCCAGCATAAATGGCCTCAGCCGGGATGCCCCTTTTTTTAAGATTATCCACCTGATCGCGCATCAGGGCGATCAATGGTGATATCACAATGCACAATCCTTCCTGCATCATGGCCGGCACCTGAAAGCAGATTGATTTCCCACCACCGGTAGGCAGGAGGGCCAACGTATCCCTGCCCGACACCACCGCGTTTATAATATCTTCCTGCAGCGGTCTGAAGGCCTCATGCCCCCAGTATTTCTTTAATATTTGCTGCGCTTTGTTCATTATACGGCAATGTTTTTGTCATAAAAGTCAACCTGTTTCATAAAAATATTAAAATAATAATTCTTTAATCTAAATTATTCTTTTGTCCGATGTTCTCTACCAAAGCCCCGTTACGAACCACCGAGTGAACGCTTATTTGATTCTGCAAACAATAATTATACAGTTCCGATGCGTACCCGGAAGGGTTAAGGTTGGTTATAATTAATCGCTTAAACTCAAAATTTTTTGCAATTTGGTCAAAATCCCGAATCGCCTGATTATTAATCACAAGATAATCTATGTTAATTTTCTTCAGAGAATCCTGATAGAAACTCATTGTTTTATTAAGCAGGAGAAAAACAAGGCCTTTCCAGTAAAAAAACTCAAACCCCTTGTTATCAGGGGACTGAAAGTCATTGTATACTACCTTTGGACTGGCGAGATCCCTGCTGTTCAAACCAAGGGCCAGCCGGTGATTGACTACAGACGCGTGCAAATCCGGAAGGGGCACCTGCTGATTTGCCATCAGCAAAAGGTGGTGCGCACGACCATCGATGAAATCAATAGCACATATTTTATTGATATCATAAAAAACAATTTGACGTTGCCGAAGTGTACGCAAATAATGAAGTACATTTTCTGATGAAAACAGGCCAAGTAAAAACAGGCTTAAACCGAGGTAGTGGATTTTAAAGGTGCAAAGAAATCTTATCAGGACTATTATCACCGCATAAATCAAAAGCATGTCCTTGGTGGTAAAATAAAGATCACGAATGCTACTCAATGGCATGGCGTGTATTAACGCCAGGCCTTCATTCGTGAAGAAGACCACTTTTTCTAATAAGCCCGAAAAGAAAGCAGCCGCTATGTCCAGTGATCCCAGGAATAACACAATAATTCCTAAAATAACAGTCACTGTAGCTGACGGTATCACCAGGAGGTTGGTTAACCAAAAATATGTGGGGAATTGGTGAAAGTAATAAAGTGAAATGGGAAAAGTAGCCAGTTGTGCTGCCAGGGAAACTGCTGTTAGCTGCCAGATTTTGTCTAATATCATATTTTTGAATCGAAACCACGCTGCAATTTTAGGTTGCAGGTAGACTATCCCGGTCACAGCGGCAAACGACAATTGAAACCCCACCTGAAACAAATAGTTCGGGTCGAACAGCAACAACAGAAAGGCAGCCAGCGCTATGTTATTATATATATTGGACTTCCGGCCGAGGGTGTCACCTAGTAATATCAATGTAAACATCACCACTGCCCGCAACACTGAAGTGGACAACCCGGTCAGCATCGCATAAAACCAAAGTGCCATCAGGCAAATAACCAGGAAAAGCCATTTGAGCTTTTTGTCTTTTTTTAAAAAGCCCAAGACAATGGACAACAACAGGTAAACGATCCCAACGTGGAGGCCTGAAACTGCCAGAACATGCATGGCACCCACCTCACTATAGATTTTTTTCACTTCAGGATCCAACGTGGACCTTTCACCAATCAACAATGACATCACAATTGACTTTTCCCGTTGATTCCGCACGGCACCGTCAATAATGCTTTTAGCGCCTTTTTTTACCTGAATTGCTTTGTAAATTATGAAATTAGGTTTTCCCCGGCCGTATTTGACTACTTTATCACTGCTGACGAAATGTTGATGAAAGACATTTTGCAGGGCCATATGGTTTTGGTAATCAAAGGCTCCGGGGTTGGATGAGCCTTTAATCATACCGGGACTTCCCTTAAGCAATAACCTGTCTCCATACTCAACCGCAAATACCGGCGTATCTTGTTTTAGATAAAGAAGGGCTTTGGCTTTTGAATTTTGCCAACCTTTTTGAGTTTTGACGGTGTTTACAGAAACCCGGACTTTTGAATAGTGTTTAAGATTAACGGCATCACCTGTCACTGTAGCCGTGTAATGGCTAATAGCGTCCTTTAACCTGGTAAGGTGACCGGGATTATTTCTGTGATCATTTTGCTCAAATCTTATTGCACCCAGGCCGAAAATTATCAGCATACCCAGGAACCCAAAACAGTTGTGGCAAAAAGCGGCTGGCAGGCACCGCCTGAACAAAAACGTGATGGTAAAAGCTACTGTCGAAACAACAAACAGTATCTCAAAAACAGCAGGTGCGCCTACATAGCCAGACATCAATATACCCGAAACAAGGCAGAAAGTGTATCTTACATATGGATAGGGCATCCACATGAAATTTTCGATCATAAAATTTAAAAAATTAACGCCTGCAAAAAATTATACGCAAGGCCACCGGAAACCTTTTCCCGGCCATTGACTGACTACAAGTTAGAACATAAATTTGAATTTTTTTATTCAAAAGTCGATTTTTATGACATTTTTGCGTGACTTTTTGTTAAAATGATCATTATGCATACAGCAAATGAAATGAGCAAGTCCAGACTTTGTGTCTTGGTGCCTTTCATATAACTGAATTCTTAACCTCGCGCCAACGGACGTGGGTGTTGCATAACTTAAGAATGTGCTTGAATTTTTATCTTACAGGCGAAAACCTTTGTGTCTCTTTGTGTCTTGGTGCCTCCGTGGTGAAAAATGGTGAACCACAAAGGCACCAAGACACAAAGAGACACAAAGAATTTTGTAGAAAATGTTGTGCAACAGGTACGAGACGCTGGCGCCAGACAGGTTGGGTGATTTAAAGGGAGGTATAGGGTGTCATGTTTATAAATGATTGATTATTAGAATACTGTAATCGTTGTATGGAAAACTCAATTGGACGTCAATATGGTAATAAACTAAGGGTAAGGGTATGTGGCTTATTGATAGAGGAAGAAAAAATTTTACTGATAAAGCACCGGGGGCTTGGCGATGGGCATTTGTGGATCCCGCCGGGAGGAGGTGTTGAATACGGGTCTTCGTTAAAGGAAAATCTCAAACGGGAATTTCTGGAAGAGACCGGGTTGCAAATCCGGGTATCGGAGTTGCGGTTTGTAAATGAATTTGTAAAGCCACCGTTTCATGCCATTGAATTGTTTTTTTTAGTAGAAAGAACCGGTGGTCAATTGAGACTCGGCAGTGATCCGGAATTTGACGAAAATCATCAAATTCTGGAAGTAATTAAATTTTTTTCCTTCACCGAAATAGCGGCTATGAAGGAAAATGAGCTTCATAATTTATTCAGTTATTGCCATTCAATTTCCGGGCTTTTAAAAATGAATGGTTATTTTAATTATTAAAAATATTTCCATAATATAGCGGTTGAATTAATTGAGATACCTCGTAACCTACAAATACTTGCATCAAAAAGAAAAAAAATATGAACCTTACGAAGATTTTAACCTATGTCTTTTTAGTTATTGCCATCGGGTTAGCCGCCTATTTGGTTAATTTAATCTACAGCGACATCGAAAGAAAACGGCGCATTGCCGAAGTCGAAGCGAGGGTAGTTGAAAAATTAAAAATGATCAGAGAGGCACAAATAGCATACCAGGCGGTACATGGGCAATATACAAGTAATTGGGACAAGTTGATATCTTTTATAAATAATGGCAAGATTTATGTAGTTGAAAGACGGGAAGAGATTATTCCTTTAGACTATGGAGCAGATTCCCTGGTGGTACATGTCGACACCCTGGATACTGTTAATGTCAGGGACTCTTTGTTTTCCAGAGTAAAATATCCAAATCTGGTCATTGAAGATCTTCCTTTGATACCGGAAAGCAATAAAAAATTTGAGATTTTTGCTGATAAGATCACCAAATCCGGCGTAACAGTAGATGTGATTGAAGTCCGTGATGTTGATCCTATTGATAAAACCAGGAAAGAAGACAGTGAAATAAAAAACAGAAGACCTCTCAGGTTTGGATCAAGAACAGAAATTACAACGTCCGGAAACTGGGGGGAATAAAAAATATTTTGGAAAATACAACCGCAAACTATCGGCAGGTAAAGAAAATCAAAGATGACAAGTTTGATATAGAAAGTCTTGATCGCTATAATTTGTCCATTCAGCTTGCTGAAAACGACTTTCAGTTATGCATCAGCGACAGCAAGACCAACAATTGTCTGTTACTGGAGGATTATATTTTAAATGACAGCCAATCTATCGATGCACTAATCGCTACGTTGTCGCAATTGTTTGAAAATCATCATGTGCTACACGCCGGATTTTGGAATTCGGTCAAGTTCTCTATCAAAAACGTGAAATTCACTTTGGTTCCGGAAAGTCTGTTTGATAAAGATAATCTGGCAGCTTATCTGAAGCTGAGCTGTGAAATAAATGTCGATGAGGAAAAAATCCACTATTATAAGCACATAAAGACAGAGGCTGTTGCGGTGTTCTCCGCCAGCAAGAAATTCACCGATTGGCTGTTTTCCCTTTACCCCAACAGCACTGTTCATGTAATTCATCAGGGAAATGCGCTCATCGAAGGTGTTCTGAATTATGATGATCATAATGAAAACCGGTCGATGTATATATTTACAGACCGAAGCCATGTAAGTATTATTATCACCAGGAATCGCCAGTTGGAGCTTTACAACAAGTTTGCCTATAATACGACCATGGAGTATTTCAGATACGTAGCCAATGCCTTCCAGCTTTATGACATGGACCAAAACCGCTCCAAAGTCATCGTGTGGGGAAGCATTACGAAGGACTCAGCACTGTTTAAAGAACTGTATAAGCATTTCAGACATGTTTCATTTGGCACCAAACCTGATTTTTTGAACTATAATTACATGTTTGACGAAGCCGATGATCATCAGTACTTCGATCTCTACAATACATTCCTTTGTGAATAAATGCTGAAAAAAGCCATATTCCCAGGATCATTCGACCCTTTTACCAAAGGCCATGAAGACATTGTGTTGAGAGGCTTAAAGATTTTTGACGAAATTATTATCGGTATTGGTCATAATACTAAAAAGGTCAGACATTTTGAAGTAGAAAAAATGGCGCAATTGATCAATGATAATTTTGTCAAATACCCTAACATTAAAGTGGTCATTTATAACGAACTCACGGCCAATCTGGCCAAAAAACATGGTGCCAACTATATACTCAGAGGCCTGCGTAACACCACAGACTTTGAATATGAAAACAGCATTTCGCAGGTGAACAGAAACTTAAACCGGGAAATTGAAACCGTTTTCCTCATTACTTCGCCAAAATACGCCGCCGTTAATTCCAGCATTATCCGTGAAATTCATAAATATGGGGCTGATATTTCACCTTTTGTTCCCTTCAAGTTGTAAAGAAGAGTGTGGGTGTAAATTTAATGCTTTCATGGGGAAGGTGGATGGGTGGGATGGAAGGCATTGAGGGGATGAAGAAGAGGTAGGTGTTATGGTAATTTCAGTTTATGGGCAAATTTGGTGCTGTAGCGTCTGAAAACCTCAACGATGGAAGGATAGGAGGTTTTTAGAAGCTTTGCAAGTGTTTCCTGATCAAACCAGCCAACCTCCTCGATGTTTTCCGCAACCTGAGGCTTCATATCCCGGTCATCCAGGCACTCCATTAGAAACCATTTGTTTCGCTTTAGAATACGTTTATCGTTTTGCGTATAAGTATGCCAGGTCACCCCAATCTTTTTTATCAAATTTACCTTGATCGAACACTCTTCCTCAACTTCTCTCACCGCGGTTTCTTTCATTTTTTCGCCCTTATCCGATTTTCCCTTTGGTAAATCCCATTTTTTCAGCCGGTTTATCAGTAAAAACCGGTCCCCTTTCAAGACTAATCCACCTGCTGCCTTCACAATGGTAAACTGATCTTTCACCAGTTTTTTTGCCTCACGGTAGTCGTTTACCGCAAAGGTAATAGATGTGGCTTTTTTGAATTTTTTATCCTGCATTAAAACCAGAAATACCTTTAATTCATTCCCTGCCAAATCTACAAAAAGTATATCACCGGTTAAGTCCAGATGGGATATCATTTTATTGTCCCCCTTTTTAATAGTGTGATATTTATCCCATTCCTTCAGGCTCTTTTTGGGCACGATATTAACCGGAATATCATTGATAAATATTTTCATATAAACGGTATATCAAAACAATGTACAAATGAAAAAAATATCTGATTGTGTTACAAACATAAATTTATGTCTCAAGTAAATATTATTGTAAATTTGCACTATGATAAAAATCATAGAAAATCAGGATCAATCACATCAAATAGCAAAAATGCTGTTGAACATCGGTGCTATTCAGTTGAGCCTTCAAAAACCTTTTGTATGGAGCTCCGGATGGAATTCACCTATATATTGTGATAACCGGCTGTCACTGTCCTTCCCCGAGGTAAGATCTTATATAAAAAACCTGTTGGCTGAGCAGATAAAACTCAATTATCCGGAAGTAGAAGCCATAGCAGGTGTCGCTACCGCCGGAATACCGCAAGGGGCACTGGTGGCTGAACAATTAGGGTTGCCATTTTTATATGTGCGATCGAAACCCAAGGGGCATGGGATGGAAAATATGATTGAAGGCAAAATTACAAAAAACCAGCAAGTTGTACTGATCGAAGACCTCGTCTCAACAGGGGGTAGTTCACTTAAAGCGGCCCAGGCATTAAAGGAAGCCGAATTCAAAATTTTAGGTATGGTTGCAATATTTACCTATGGCTTTGACACTGCCCGGCAAAACTTCGGGGAGGCCAACATTCCATTGGTTTGTTTAAGTGATTATAATACGTTAATTGAAGAAGCTTTACAGCAGGGCATCATTTCCGAAAAGGAGGTTGAGCTACTTAAAGGCTGGAGGGAAAATCCCGCAGCGTGGACTAACGATCCGCAAAAGTCCAAAGTGGTTTAGAATTTATCCAGAATTCCCAACCCAAACAAGGCAAAATCATATTTAACAGGATCTCGGGGGTCTAGCTTTTTAAGGTTTTCGGTCAGCTCAAGCGCTGTCTTCCAATCGGTCTGCTTCCGGGTAATCAGTCCCAGTTTTCTGGCCACCTTGTCTACGTGGAGATCACAGGGACAGATGAGTTGGGCCGGTTTTATTTTTTGCCATAGGCCGAAGTCTACACCATTATTGTCTTTTCTCACCATCCAACGCAGAAACATGTTGATTCGCTTGCAGGCAGAATTCCTCTCGGGCGTGGCGACGTGTTTTTTGGTCCTTTGCGGAAAATCAGGTAAACTGAAAAACAACCTGTGAAAGTTAATCAGTCCCACCTCAAGATTTTCACCATCTTTTTCCATACCCCTGATAAAGGCATTTTCGAGCGTTTGGTTGTTTCGATAAAAGTGTTTGAAAAACGCAATAAAATATAAGGTGTCAGTATCCTTAAAAGTACGGTGTTTAAAACTTAAGAGCTTTGAAAGATCTTTTTCCTGATGATTAAGAACAAAGTCATATGGCGCATTATCCATATACTTCAAAAGCTCCTTGCTCTTATTAATGATCGTTTTTCGCTGCCCCCAGGCAAGCGTTGCAGCCAAAAACCCTGCGATTTCGCGGTCCTGCTTTAAGGAGAACAGATGAGGAATGCATACCGGATCATCTGCAATAAACGCCGGTCTGTTAAACTGGCTGACTTTCTCCTCGAGAAAGTCTTTGAGATGAGCATCGAAAGCGCTAGGGGACGTACGATATTTCAACTGGAAATCTATCGTTAATGGCCCCGAGCTTATCGTAGGCAGTTTGGGATATTTTAATCAAAACCTTGTCATTGACACTTGTTTCGGGCAGCACACCCACCACCCTGACAAATACCCAGAGGTTGTTCATCTCATTTTTCACCCTCACTATGGTGCCTATGGGGGCGGTTCGGTGGAGGGCCAGCCATTTTTTTGACTCTTTTTCTGTCTTGATCACTTCTGCAAAGCCAAGCTCAACTACTTTATTAAAGCCGCCGGTATTACTGCTTTTCCGGGGCTGTGGGTTGCTGGTATTAACTCGTTTTATTTCCTCCATAGAGGTTTTATACTCTTTGTAGCCTGAATCCTTGGTCTGACTTCCGGTTGGTTTGCCGGAAACTTCGGCGACTTCCTTCTTACGCTTTTCAACTGGTTTATCTTTGCGGGCAACAGGCTGCTTTAAAGGTTTTATAATTAATTTCTGACCAATATTCAAACTAACATCATCTAAATTGTTCCATCTCTTGATATCTGCCATGGCTACGTTGTATTTTCTTGAGATGGAATATAAGGTTTCTGCAGAGGCTACGGTGTGCACAAAATCCCCCTCACCGGCCTTTGGCGTTGCCGGGGTGTTGGCAACCGGATTTTTGTCTTTTCCGCCACCTTTGGGATAAAGCACCAGGGTTTGGCCTATGTTTAAGGCCGTGCCTTCAAGATTATTCCACTTTTTTATATCGGAAAGCTTCACATTATACTTTCTGGAGATAGAATACAGGGTTTCGCTGGGCTTCACCACATGACTTACCGCGCCTTTTGCCAGTTCAGGCTTTTTTTCATAAGGTATTCTCAAAATTTGTTCAACCTTGATGCCTGATTCAGCTCCCGGGTTGGATTTTAGTATTCCGGATACCGGGGCTTTGTACCTTCGGGACAGCGAATACAACGTTTCACCGGGGGCTACTTTATGCAGGATATACGTTTTACCATCCTTGTTGGTCTCCAGGCCTATTGAATCTGCGCTTACGGATGTAAAAGCAGTGGCTTCTCCATAGAATGCGAATGATATCAGTGTAAAAACAATAATAACGGACTTCACCTTTGGCAATAAATTTAAGTATGTATTAAGATTTACGTTAATTAGGGCCATGTATTGCAAGCAAAAGATTTTTATTGCACAAAATAATTAAATTATTGACAATTGATCCTGAAAATTTATTAATTATTCCGGCAAATGGATGGTTCACTGAAAATAAAGACAAAATTAACGTTCAAAGAATGATTATTCAATACAAAAGGCCTTTTAGAACATTACTCTGTATAAAAGCCAATATATTCATCCCAATCATTTATATTTATAAATTCATTAATTTTATTCCCTGAATAAAATCAAAGAATGAACAGCTTCATAAAAAATAAAGTATATTCCGGGATTATCACTGTCAGCATGTTGTTTACAGGGTGGCTGATGGCCCCCAGCCCGGTTTCCAGCCAAACATCAACGACCGAAGATGAAACATTGGTTTTCGTGATGGAGATTAAATCCGATATTGATCCAAGATCTAATCGTTATGTACGGCTGGGATTGGAACAGGCGAGGGAGATCGGTGCCAACTACCTGATAATAGAGATGGATACCTACGGTGGGGTTTTGACAGATGCAGACGATATAAGAACACAAATTCTGGAATTTGAGAAACCGGTATTTGTTTTTATCAATAAAGACGCCGCTTCGGCCGGGGCCCTGATATCAATTGCCTGTGACAGTATTTACATGGCCAAGGGTGCCAGCATCGGGGCTGCTACGGTAGTCTTCCAGGACGGACAGGCTGCGCCTGATAAATACCAGTCCTACATGAGATCGATTATGAGATCCACAGCCGAAGCCAATGGCCGGGATCCCCGGATTGCCGAAGCCATGGTTGATGAGGATCTGGAAGTGGAAGGGATCTCAAAAGCCGGAGAAGTGATCACTTTCTCTACTTCAGAAGCTATCGAATATGGGTACTGTGAAGCGCAGGTGAGTAGCATTGAAGAAATTCTGACAAGAAACAATATTGAAAATTACAGGCTGGAAAGGCATAAATTGAATCCGGCAGAAAGAATAATTGCCTTTTTCCTGAATCCTGTGATCAGCGGATTGCTGATCCTGATCATCATTGGAGGCATCTATTTCGAACTGCAAACACCGGGTGTCGGATTTCCAATCCTGGCTTCTGTGACTGCCATGATTTTGTATTTTACGCCTTATTATCTGAATGGTCTTGCTGAAAACTGGGAAATAGCTGTTTTTTTTGTGGGCGTTGCGCTGCTTGCGTTAGAGGTATTTGTGATTCCCGGTTTTGGCGTTGCTGGCGTGATGGGTCTCATCTGTACTATTGGATCACTGATTCTGGTCATGCTCAACAATGAAAATTTTGATTTCTCATTTGTAGAAATAAAAGATATTTTTCTGGCCGCAACGGTGGCTTTGGTGGGACTGCTGGGAGGTTTTATGTTAATGTTTATGGGAGGGGTAAAACTCACACAAACAAAGTTTTTTAAAAAAATTGCACTGGTAGATACGCAGCAGAGTAGTGAGGGTTATACAGCTAATGTCAGCGAAACATCCATGCTCAATAAAAAAGGAATTGCTTATACCGTGTTAAGACCAAGTGGTAAAATAATGATTGACAATGAGTTATACGATGCCTATACAAGGGGAAGCTTTATCAATAAAGATGAAGAGGTCATAGTGATCGGTGAAGAAGGTACTTCCCTAAAGGTAAAAAAAGCCTGAAATTGCGATGAAAATTTTAGGAATTATCCCCGCACGGTATGCTTCCAGCCGGTTTCCTGCCAAAGCCCTGGCCAATCTTGGCGGAAAATCAGTGATTGAACGGGTTTATAAACAGGCTGCAAAAACCCAGGTTATTCGGAAACTCATGGTAGCCACGGACCACCGCGAAATCTATGACCACGTAACAGGTTTCGGTGGAAACGTCATGTTAACAAGTACCGAACACCGCAGCGGCACCGACCGTTGTGTAGAAGTGGTCCGGAAACTGGAAGAAAAATTTGATTATGTGATCAACATTCAGGGAGATGAACCTTTTGTTTCCCCTGAATCGATAGATACGCTGGCAGACTTACTCGACAGACAAACGCAAATCGCCACCCTGATTAAACCCATCGAGAGCGCAGATACCTTGTTTGATCCCAATGTAGTAAAAGTAGTAAAAAACACCCTAAACGAAGCCATTTATTTTAGCCGCTCTACGATTCCATTCTTAAGAGGAAAAAAACAGGAGGACTGGCTGGGCGAACACCCGTTTTATAAACACCTGGGCATCTACGGTTACCGAACCGACATCTTGCTCCAAATCGCCAGCTTATCAGTGTCTTTACTAGAGAAAGCAGAATCCCTGGAGCAATTGCGGTGGCTCGAAAATGGCTTTACCATCAAAGTTGCCGAAACACACCTCGAAAGCCTCGGTATCGATACCCCTGAGGACTTCGAAAAAGCAAAAGACTATATAAAAAAGCAAATCAAAGGTCGAATTCCGTAAAGAAGCAAATAGAAAAACCCCAATTATCAGCCACAAACCTACCTCCCCCCCATCTTCCATTGTCAATTGTCAATTCAAAACCCCTTCCACACCCCACCATAATAACTATCTATCCCACAAAACCCACCAGCCCCCCTACCCTTCCGCCGGCTCCCCCTCTTTAAGCAGCCTCCGCATAATCTTGCCAATGTTTGATTTCGGCAGCTCATCCCTGAACTCAATGAATTTAGGCACCTTGTAGGCCGTCAGATTTTCCTTACAAAATTCCTTTATTTCATCTTCAGTGACAGACGGGTTTTTCTTGACAATAAAGGCTTTTACTACCTCAGAAGATTTGTCATCCGGAACACCAATCACACCTACCTCCAGCACCCCATCCATCAGGGCGATAACATTTTCTATTTCGTTGGGATAGACATTAAACCCTGAAACATTAATCATCTCCTTTTTCCTGTCTACGATTCTGAAAAAGCCCTCTTCATCCACTGTACCCATATCCCCGGTTTTCAGCCAATCTACCATAAATACATTAGACGTTTCCTCAGGTTTTTGCCAATACCCCTTCATGACCTGTGGGCCACGGGCACAAATTTCTCCTACTCCACCTACTGGTACCACCTGATTATTTTCATCCACCAGCTTAAGCTCTGTACTTGGAAAGGGTAACCCTATAGTACCCAGTCTCTCCGAACCATCCAGGGGATTGCAAGAGAGGACAGGAGAAGTCTCTGTCAATCCATATCCTTCGACCAGCGGTCTGCCGGTTATCCTTTTCCATTCCTGTGCCACAGCATCCTGCACAGCCATGCCCCCGCCAACAGCCACTTTCAGTTTGTCAAAATCCACCTGCTGAAAAGCCGGTTGATTTAGCAGGCCGTTAAACAAAGTGTTTACACCGGTTATGACTGAAAAAGGATATCTTTTCAACTCCTTAATGAAGGCAGGCATATCCCTTGGATTGGTGATCAGGACATTTTTGGCCCCTTTTTTCATCATAGTAAGGCAATTGACAGTTAAGGCAAAAATATGATACAACGGAAGTGCTGTAATGACCACCTCTTTTCCATCATCCAGGTCTACGCCCATCCATGCACAATTTTGCTCCATATTGCTGACCATGTTTCTGTGGGTCAGCATAGCCCCTTTTGAAACACCGGTTGTACCTCCCGTATACTGCAAAAAAGCAAGGTCTTCAGCATCTGTTTCCGGACGGTGATATACCTGTCTTTTTCCCTCCCTCAGCGCCTGCTTGAAAGGTATAGCCTCAGGCAGATTAAATGCCGGCACCATTTTCTTTATTCTTTTGACCACAAAGTTCACCAAATGCCCTTTGACCCCGCCCAGCAAATCGCCCAGTTCGGTGGTAATGATCAGTTTTATCTGGGTATATTTTAATATTTTTTCAAGATTGTGGCCAAAATTGGTCAATATTACCACCGCTTTGGCCCCGGAATCATTAAACTGGTGGGCCATTTCCCTCGATGTATAAAGCGGATTGGTATTCACCACTACCATTCCGGCCCTTAAAACCCCAAACAGGGCCACCGGAAACTGCAAAAGATTAGGCATTTGAATAGCTACCCTGTCACCTTTTTCCAGTCCTGCCACATTTTGCAGGTAGGCGGCAAATTTTTTACTCTCCACATCCAGTTGCCTGTAGGTAAGACCTGCTCCCATATTGATGAAGGCAGGTGCATCACCGAATTTTTCCACACATTCTTCAAATAGCTCTAAAATAGATAAATACTGATCGGGATTGATTTCTTTTGGGACGCCGTTTGGGTAGGCCTTATACCATGGATAGTTTTCCATACTTTTCGCTTTGGGTAAAATGAATGAACTAACTTAAATTAAATCAACATGCTATTTTCGGAAAAAAATTAAACAGTAACCGCTTATCCGAAAATAAATAAAGTTGCTAAAAATAATCAAGATTGGACAAAATAAAAAGAGGTTACATAAGCAACCCCTTTAATAAATAAACAACATAAACCCAAAAAAAGCTGTAGGGGAAGGACTCGAACCTCCACGGAGAAGTTAGCTACACACAAGCTCTATATGTAGTTTATCCAGTGATCTCCACCCTCGAGACAGGAGGGCTTGTCTGCCAATTTCAACACCCTACAGTATATATTTAACTATTTTGTGATTACAAATTTAATAGATAAGAAAAAAAATTAAAATTTTTTTAATAAATTTGCTAAAAATTTACATTTCATTTATTTTTGCATAAAATATATTATAAATATCTCAAAATATGGATTCCAAAGCGGATAAAAATTATGAAATTGACAAAATAGATCTTAAGATATTATCCCTTTTAATGGATGATGCTAAGATTCCATATACGGAAATTGCTAAGAAAGTATATGTGTCAGGGGGTACGGTTCATGTTAGAATGAGGAAGCTGGAAGAAATGGGTGTAGTTAAAGGCACCACCCTTAAAATGGATTATTCAAAAATGGGTGTCGACATTACCGCATTTATGGGTATTTACTTGGAGAAGAATTCCTTATATGATCAGGTAACCACAGATTTGAGAGCTATACCGGAAATCGTGAAAATTCACTATACAACTGGTAACTATAGTATATTTATCAAAATTCATTGTCGCGATACCAAGCATTTAAGAGAAGTATTGCACGATAAAATCCAAAAAGTCGAAGGTATAGAAAGAACCGAAACCTTTATCTCCCTGGAAGAAACACTTAATCGCCACATTCAGTTAGATCTATAAATTTTTACAAACTCAAAACTTTTAGGGGGGTGAGCGCGTTTAACCACTAAAGTTCTTATTTAGAATTAATTTAAATAATTTTTATCAGCCAAATACGCACAAATGGCACCATATATTATCGATTTTATCTATCACAAAATCGAATCTAAATATTGGCTATAAAAAACTTTTAAAATGATTTTATGTTGTAACTTTACCTCGTTATTTTTAATAAGTCTAAATATGCAAAGAAATGAGTAAAGACACTGAAATATTAGAAGAACTAACTTCCTCTGAATATAAATATGGTTTTGAGTCCAATATAGAAGCAGATTCAGCACCCAAAGGCCTTAATGAAGACATTATACGGTTCATTTCCAGCAAAAAAAATGAACCTGAATGGATGTTGGAGTGGCGGTTGAAAGCTTACAGGCACTGGCTCACACTCAAGGAACCGAAATGGCCTAATGTTAGCTATCCGGAAATAAACTATCAGGATATCATCTACTATTCTGCGCCCAAGCAAAAGGTGGCCCCCAAAAGCCTGGACGAGGTGGATCCGGAATTAAGAGAGACTTTTGAAAAACTCGGTATATCCCTGGATGAGCAAAAAAGATTGACAGGGGTTGCAGTCGATGCTGTCATAGACAGTGTGTCAGTGGCTACTACCTTTAAAGATAAACTGGCTGAGTTAGGAATTATTTTTTGCTCTTTCAGTGAAGCTGTACAGGAACACCCTGAACTGGTGAAAAAATATATAGGTTCTGTCGTTCCGGTAAATGACAATTATTTTGCAGCGTTAAATTCCGCAGTTTTTTCTGATGGCTCTTTCTGTTATATTCCTAAAGGAGTGAGATGTCCCATGGAATTATCCACGTATTTCCGGATCAATGCGGCAAATACCGGGCAATTTGAAAGAACCTTGATCATAGCTGACGAGGGCTCTTATGTAAGCTACCTGGAAGGTTGCACAGCGCCGATGCGGGATGAAAACCAGTTGCACGCGGCAGTGGTAGAATTATATGCTTGCGACCATGCAGAGATAAAATACTCTACCGTACAAAACTGGTATCCGGGTGATAAAGACGGAAAAGGTGGCATATATAATTTTGTAACAAAAAGAGGTATTTGTGCCGGCGATCATTCCAAGATCTCATGGACGCAAGTGGAAACCGGTTCAGCCATCACCTGGAAATATCCTAGCTGCATTTTAAAAGGCGATCATTCTGTCGGAGAATTTTACTCTGTAGCGGTCACCAACAACTGGCAGCAGGCAGATACAGGCACCAAAATGATCCACCTGGGTAAAAATACCAGGAGCCGCATCGTTTCCAAAGGGGTCTCTGCCGGACAAAGTCAAAACAGTTATCGCGGACTTGTACAAATCCACAAACGCGCCAAAAATGCCAGAAACCACTCTCAATGTGATTCATTGCTGATGGGTGACAAATGTGGGGCTCATACTTTCCCATACATTGAAACCAGCAACAATTCAGCGCAGATTGAGCACGAAGCAACCACATCTAAAATTGGTGAAGATCAGATTTTTTATTGTTTGCAAAGAGGTATCGATGAAGAAAGTGCGGTGGCCCTGATCGTAAATGGTTACTGTAAGGAGGTACTCAATCAACTACCGATGGAATTTGCGGTCGAGGCTCAAAAGTTGCTGGCGCTGACACTTGAAGGCAGCGTAGGTTAAACTTATTGAACTCTAACAGAAGATTTTTTACCCTGCCATCCGGTACGAGATGGCAGCTTAAAAGATCTGTTAAAAGCTTTCAAATAATTATTACTAAATCGAACAAAAATGTTAAGCATTAAGAATCTGCATGCTTCTATAGAAGATAAACAAATATTAAAAGGCATCAATCTGGAGGTAAAGCCCGGGGAGGTACATGCCATCATGGGACCTAACGGTTCCGGAAAAAGTACCCTGGCCTCCGTACTCGCAGGCAGGGAGGACTATGAGGTGACAGAAGGCAGCATTGAATTTCTGGGAAAAGACTTACTGGAGTTGGAAGCAGAAGAAAGGGCCAGGGAAGGGCTGTTTCTTGCGTTCCAGTATCCCGTTGAAATACCAGGTGTCAGCTCTACCAATTTTCTTAAAACCGCACTGAATCAGATACGTGAGCACAGAGGTTTGGACCCCCTGGACGCAGTATCGTTTCTGTCGTTAATGAAAGAGAAAATAAAGCTGGTTGAGATTGATAAATCCCTGTTAAACAGGTCATTGAATGAAGGCTTTTCAGGAGGTGAAAAAAAACGTAATGAAATATTCCAGATGGCCATGCTGGAGCCCAGACTTGCTGTGCTGGATGAAACAGACTCCGGGCTGGATATCGATGCGCTAAAAGTAGTGGCCAATGGGGTGAACACTTTAAAGTCTAAAGACAATGCAACGATTGTAGTAACCCACTATCAGCGGCTGCTGGACTACATAGTTCCTGATTTCGTCCATGTTTTATACAATGGAAAAATCGTAAAATCCGGCCCTAAAGAATTGGCACTGGAGCTGGAAGAAAAGGGTTATGACTGGATCAAGGAGGCAGAGCCTATCCATTAATCCAGCTTGTTTATTTTCTGTTATAAAAATGAAATAAGGACAATGACGGTCGCATCAAATAGTATAGATTTACATAAAAATTTCGTTGAGCAATTCGGGATTTTTGAAAAGGAATTGAATGGCAAAAGTCTCACAGATTTTCACCAAACCAGAAAAAAAGCTATCCGGTCATTTGAGCAATTAGGCATGCCGGACCGGAAAACCGAAAACTACAAATATACCCCGATTACAAGGTTGCTGAAGAAACAATTCAATTTTGATTATGCTTCACCGGGCATCCCGGCTATTTCAAAAGCAGCGATCAGCGAATTATTGATCAAAGGTCTCGATGCCTACAATGTCGTCTTGATCAATGGTCGTTTCTCTCAGGAGTTGTCAAACCTGGATATTACATTAAAGGGCCTGGAGATCACCGATTTTAAAAGTGCCTATGAGTCACAACCGGATTTGGTAGGCTCCTACTTTGCCAAATATGCTGAATTTGACAAAGACCCCTTTACTGCGCTGAACACTGCATTTTCGCTCGATGGAACATTTATTAAAGTAAAAGACAACCTGGTTGTCGACAAGCCAATTGTTATTTATTCCATAGCCGAATCAACCGCTGCCAATTGGGCAGTTCAGCCAAGAAACCTGATAATCGCAGGTAAAAACAGTCAGGCGAGTATCATCGAAAATTACATTCACCATGGCAATGAGGCAGCTTTTACCAACACGGTAAGCGAAATAATTGTCGATGAAAATGCCTACATAGATTATTACAAACTTGAAATTCACGGAGACAATGCTTATCATGTAGGCAATACGCAGGTATATCAGGCAGGTAAAAGCACCTTCAATACCACCACCATTTCACTGGCCGGTAGTCTGATTAGAAACAACTTGAATGTGGTACTGGACGATGAGCACTGCGAAGCCAATATGCACGGCTTATACCTGCTGAATGATCGGCAGCATGTTGATAACCAAACCATGGTAGATCACAGAAAGCCTCACTCATACAGCAACGAACTTTACAAAGGTATATTGGGAGGTAATTCAACCGGGGTCTTTAACGGCAAGATCTACGTGCGGCAGGATGCGCAAAAAACAAATGCCTTTCAATCCAATAAAAACATCCTGCTCTCTGATGAGGCAAGTATCAATACCAAGCCCCAACTTGAAATATGGGCCGATGATGTGAAATGTTCCCATGGCGCTACCACAGGTCAGTTGGATAAAGAGCAGTTATTTTATTTGCGTTCCCGGGGACTGGGTGAACAGGAAGCCAGGTCGCTTTTGTTATACGCTTTTGCCATCGATGCTCTTGAAAATGTTAAAATTGACGTTTTAAAAGAATACATTGATCACCATATAAGTATCCGTTTAAACCGGTAAATAACCAAGATGAGTAGCAACTACGAAACTTTAAACAAGCACGGCCTCGATATTCGGAAAATCAGGGCGGAGTTTCCTATTCTTCACCAGCAAGTAAACGGAAAACCGTTGGTTTACTTTGACAATGCTGCTACTACCCAGAAACCATTGAGGGTTATCGAGGCATTAACCGATTATTATTCAGGGTACAATGCCAACATACACAGAGGTATTCATACACTGGCCGAAAAGGCTACTTCGGCTTTTGAGGAAAGCAGAAGGGCCGTTAAGGAATTCATGAATGCCCCCGAGGCTGAGGAGATCATCTTTACCTATGGCACTACAGATGGTATCAATTTAATAGCAAGTACCTTTGGAAGGGCCAACATCGGGGAAGGGGATGAAATCATTATTTCTTCGATGGAACACCATTCAAACATAGTTCCATGGCAGATGTTATGCGAAGAGACAGGAGCCAAACTTAAAATAATTCCTATCAATGACCGGGGGGAAATCGTTTTTGAGGCGTTTGAAAAAATGCTTTCCGAAAGAACCAGGCTGGTTTCGATCGTGCATATCTCCAATTCCCTGGGTACCATCAATCCGGTCAAAGCGGTGATACAAAAAGCACACGAATATGGTGCAAAAGTTCTGATAGACGGGGCCCAGGCCTCTGCACACATCGAAATCGATATGCAGGATCTGGACTGTGATTTCTATGTATTTTCAATGCATAAGCTATTCGGCCCCACCGGGACTGGCATTTTATATGGTAAAAGGCCATTACTGGAAGCTATGCCTCCTTTCAGAGGCGGTGGTGAAATGATCAAGGAAGTGACTTTTGAAAAAACCACTTACAACGATATTCCTTATAAATTTGAGGCAGGTACCCCCAACATTGGCGACGTAGTAGCTATCAAGAGAGCCCTGGAGTTTGTAGAAGCATATGGCAAAGAAAACATCAGCAAATATGAAGATGAGCTCTTGCAGTATGCCAACGAAAGATTACAAACTATCCCCAGTGTGAAACTAATAGGTACCGCACAAAATAAAATAAGTGTAGTCTCTTTCATTATGGAAGGCATTCATCATTTTGATATCGGCATGATGATGGACGCCAGGGGAGTGGCTCTGCGAACAGGACATCATTGCACACAACCACTGATGGATCTGTTCAATATCGAAGGTACTGTACGGGCATCGCTGTCTTTGTACAATACTTTTGAAGAAATCGATATCATGGTAGAGGGGTTGAAGAATATTGCGGAAAGGTTTAAGTAGCATGCAAAAATCATCTATTAACGCCAGACAAGACGAAATCATAGAAGCGTTTTCCCTATTGGACGGAGACGTTGAAATGGCAAGTTTTTACCTGATGGAGTTGGGGCAGAAATTAACACCCCTGCCGGAAAGCGATAAGGTAGAGGAAAATCTTGTAAAAGGCTGTCAATCGAAAGTATGGCTCAAAACCGAGTTAGATCAGGACCGTATCAGGTTCAGCGCTGATAGCAATACAGCAATTACCAAAGGCCTGGTGAGCTTACTGGTCAACATTTTATCTGATCAAAAGGTGGATGATATTATCCATGCGGATTTGTACTTTATTCATCGGATCGGCATGGACCGTTTTATCGGTACACAACGGTCCAACGGGTTTGTTGCTATGATTAAACAAATGAAAATGTATGCCATTGCCTATAAAAGCAAAATAGAAAGTAAAGCCTCATAAGTTCTTATGATTATGAAAGAAGAAACACAGGAAATTTCGATAAAGGACAAAATAGTAGAAGCTATAAAGCAAGTTTATGACCCTGAAATACCGGTAGATGTTTATGAGCTTGGATTAATCTACGAGATTAATGTCTATCCGGTCAACAATGTTTACATTCAAATGACGCTCACTTCGCCATCATGTCCCTCTGCAGAAGCCATACCTGCTGAGATAGAAATGAAGGTAAAAGAGATAGCAGGTGTAAACGATGTTCAAATCGAGCTGACCTTCGACCCTCCCTATTCGCCGGACATGATGTCGGAGGCGGCTAAACTGGAATTAGGATTTATGTAATTAAGTAACAAATAAAAAAAACAATAAAATGTATCCAGAAGAATTAGTAGCTCCTATGCGGGCAGACTTAACCACTGCTGGTTTTAAGGAGTTAAAAACAGGAAACGAAGTGGTGAATCATCTTGAAGATCACCAGGGCACATCGCTGGTGGTGATTAATTCGGTTTGCGGTTGTGCTGCCGGTTCAGCCCGTCCCGGCGTGAAGTTGGCAGTGGAGAATTCGACCAAAAAGCCTAATGAATTGTTGACAGTTTTTGCAGGTGTTGATCAGGAAGCGGTCGCCAAAGCCAGGGAATATACTGCCCCCTACCCTCCTTCTTCTCCCTCAATCGCTTTATTTAAAGATGGCGAGTTGATTCATTTTGTAGAAAGACATCACATTGAAGGAAGGTCTGCAGAGATGATTGCCGATCACCTGTCACAGATATTTGATGAATATTGCTAAACGCAAGGCTGCAAAATCTTGTGGCGCCAAAGAATGCAGTAGCGCCACAAGACTTTGTGGCGCCACGACATTTTAACTATTTAACCTATAAGAATGGATTGATTCTGAAATAATAATTTCTTTCGAATTTTAATTTTTTTTATTTTCTTTTTCTTCTGAAAATAATCAATCGCAAAATAGTATAAAGCCTTCATAGTTTTTGGTTTTGAGTTGTCTGACCTTTTTAATTTGAGTATTTGACCTTTTAAAATAGCTTTAACTCATCTGCTCCAATCTACATGCCAATATTTTAATTTCCTGATTTACAAGGTTTTATAAAAATGTATTCTTTCAATTCTCACTAATTTTGTATCGCCAGCGTACACAATTCGCTCGAAGGTGAACAGCGGACAAGGATTCTCATTAGAATTTTATTATTTTAAGTTTCGATGAAGGTAATGGCGTTCTAGTCATAGTATGGCTTTGAGCCATACTATGACTATTGGTAGTGGGATAGACTATTGGTAGTGGGATAGACTATTGGTAGTGGGATACGGATTTCAACAGTGATAAATGGCGGTACGGATGAAAAATTTAATAAATAAGGTAGTTTGGGTGACCGGGGCGTCTTCAGGTATAGGCGAAGCATTGGTCTATGCGCTGTGCAGGGAAGGGGTAAAGATGATTGTTTCGTCAAGGCGGGAAAATGAATTGATGAGGGTAAAGAAAAATTGCCCACATGAAATCCAGTCATTCATTGAGGTACTACCACTCGACCTGGCCAACAGTACGGAATTGGATGAGAAGGTAAAAGAAGCTGTGGCGTTTTTTGGTAAAGTGGATATTTTAATCAACAATGGTGGTGTAAGCCAGCGGTCACTGGTAAAAGAGACCATGCTTTCCGTAGACCGGAAAATCATGGAGATTAATTTTTTCGGAACCATCGCCTTGTCCAAGCATCTCTTACCACATATGATTGAAAACAAGGGAGGACATTTTGTTAATGTCAGCAGCCTGGTTGGCAAATTCGGTACTCCCTACCGCTCCGGCTATGCTGCCTCTAAACATGCTTTACATGGATTTTATGACTCGCTAAGGGCTGAGTTATGGAAAGAAAATATCAAAGTCATCATGATATGCCCGGGATACATCAAAACCCAGGTGTCGGTAAATGCCCTCACAGGTACCGGGGAAAATTTCAACCAAATGGATAAAGCCCAGGCCAGTGGCATGGAGGCAGCAGTTTGCGCACAAAAAATCATCCGGGCAATTAAAAAAGAGAAGGAAGAAGTTTATATTGGCGGAATAGAAAAATATGGTGTATATCTTAAAAGATTTTTTCCGGCAGTCTTTTCAAAAATTGTAAGAAAGGTTCCGGTCCGGTAAAATAAACATTGTACCTATGAAAATACTTAACATCGTACTGGCTATTATTTTTGTTTTATTTGCCATGGTTCAGTTTAATGATCCTGATCCTTATTTATGGGTAGCTATTTATGCCGCAGTAGCAATCATCTCAGGTTTTGCCATTTGGGAAAAATACAACCGTCCTGCCCTTATCATGCTGATGATCATTTGTATGGCTGGAAGCATCTTCTACTTTCCCGGCCTGATCGAGCTGTTTTCCGATCATGAAATTGGCGACCTTACCAAATCCATGAAAGCCGAAAAACCTTTCATAGAAAAATCGCGGGAAAGTCTGGGATTACTGCTAAGTTTCCTGGTGCTGTCTTTTCAATACTTTCAGTCGACCCGGCAAAAAAAACACCTGACCGATGAATGAGGTGTTCCATAAAAATGGCCTTCACAACATGGAGAGATACAATCAAAATTCCGGATGGGTAACCATTTGATTTGAACTGGCAAATAGCTGACAATTCAGGCATTATAATATATTGGTGGAAACTACTTCATCGAATCGTAGATCACCTGCTCGATCTCCGTACGGGTGTTTAAGCGGTAAAGTCTGGTGTTAGAACGGGTAGGATGTACACGGTTGGATAAAAATATATAAACCAATTGATGTTTGGGATCAGCCCAGGCCCTGGTACCGGTAAATCCGGTATGCCCGAAGCTCTCCGGGCTGGCATCTTTGGCAGCGTTGCCATTGGCTTTCCAGGTCAAAGCCGGTTTGTCAAAGCCAAGTCCCCGGCGGTTATTGTTTTCGGGGAACTGGTAACGGGTAAATTCTTTCATGGTGGTTTCTGAAACAAACCGTTTACCACCATATTCTCCCATATTCATATACATCTGAAACAGCTTGGCCAGGTCATTGGCATTACTGAACAGGCCGGCGTTGGAAGATATACCATCCATCATGGCCGCCCCTTCGTCATGCACCCGGCCATGGATCACTACTTGTCTGAAAGGCAGGTCGAACTCAGTAGGTACTATTTGTGATATCGGGAAATCGCGGAACGGTTTATAAGTCAGTGTTGTGGCTCCCAGAGGGCGATAAAAGTGAGCGTAAAGGTGGCTTTCGAAATCCTGTCCGGTCATGTTTTCAATCATTGACGGAAACAGATAAAACGCCAGGCCTGAATACTTGTAGCCGGGTTCGGGTTCCAGTGGTGATTTTTTGATGGCGTGAAATATTTTTTTTTTATAATTCCTGTGAAGGTACAGGTTGTCAGCTATTTTCAACGGGTACTTACCGGAGGAATCGGTTTTGAAAGTTTTTGGCTTAAAGCCGGAGTTATTCTTTTTAATAGTGCTCTTCCAGTAGGGTATCCACGGTTCCAGCCTCGCCTGGTGGGCAAGAATACTTCTAAAGGTGAGTGCTGACTTGTTGGAGTTTTTGAGTTCCGGCACATATTGGCTCAATGGATCGTCCAGGTTAATCTTTCCTTCATCTATCAATTGCATAATGATGGGCAAAGAGGTGGTAACTTTGGTGATCGATGCAAGATCATACAAATCGTCCAGTCGGACTTTTACCGTATCAAAATAGCTGTGATATCCATAAGCCTTATGAAAAACAACCTTTCCTTCCTTTGCAACCAGTATCTGTCCACCCGGTGTAGCTTTGGTTACCATCGCCAGTTCCATTAAAGAATCGATACCCCTGTTCAAAACCCCTGAATCCATACCTGCCTCCTCAGGCAAAGTGTATTTAAACCTGCCGATCTCTGAAATTTTCAACCCATCTCCGGTTTTAAAGTGATCATTAACAGTCACAGGTAGCTTGCCACGCGCACCGATACCGCCAAATATCAACTGGGCAGCCATACGTTGTGAAACTTCGCTTTGCGAGTAACACATGATGAGTGCCGGTGACTGTTCAATGCCTTCAAACCTCGCAAGGGTATAAGGGTTTCTGAAGACAGTCACGATCGCTTTTCCTCCTGCAGCCATTCTGCCGACCAAACGTTTGACTTCCGATGGATAGGCATTATTATTGGATGGTCTCCTTCTCACCTGATGTAAGGCCACAAGGATCCGATCATATTGACTCAACGTTCCTTCCAGTCGATTGATTTCATCAGTACTTGCTTTAAGGCCTATATTATAATGATCGATTTTGGCGTATTTCTCCAGCATTTTTTGAAAAGCCGAAACATTTTTGCTGCCGATGGAAAGAGAAGCGAATTTTTTGCCACTTAAATCTTTTAGCGGCAGTATGCCATTTTCATTTTTCAACAAAGTAATGGAAGCCTCTACCAGTTTTTGGTTGACCAGTTTTATCCGGGGATTATTTAAATCCTCAACCAGGTTTTTGATCTCAACAGGGTTGGAATCAGCGAGACCCACCTGATATTTTGCCAGCAATACCTTTTTACATTTGCTGTCGATATCGGCTTGTTTCAGGTCGCCCCGCTGAACAGCCGCCCGGATCGCCTGGATGGCCTTTGGAATATCTTCTGTAAATTCTATCAGATCGTTACCTGCCTGCAAGGCCCTGACATCAGCCTCGCCTACCGCAAAATGTTTGGTAACACCCTTCATATTCATAGCATCTGTGACTATCAACCCTTCAAAATTTAACTTCTCCCTCAGCAATCCACTCACGATAGGCTTTGAAAGTGTCGATGGCAAATTGGCAGTGCTATCCAGGGCAGGAATATTCATATGGGCGATCATGACGCTGCTGATTCCCTCATTAATCAACCTTTTAAAAGGAAACAATTCCAAACTATCCAGCCTGGTTTTCCCATGGTTAATGACTGGTAAATCATAGTGGGAGTCTACATTCGTATCACCGTGTCCCGGAAAATGTTTGGCTGTAGCTAAAATACCATGATCCTGCATACCTTTCATAAAGGCGATACTTTTATTGGCTACCTGCTCCCTTTGCTCTCCAAAAGAACGGTAGTTGATCACAGGGTTGGCAGGATTATTATTGACGTCTGCCACCGGCGCAAAATTCATGTGCATACCGATTCTTTTGAAATTTAAAGCCAGTTCTTTGCCCATGTCATAAATGAGCTGATCATCCTGAATCGCCCCCAAAGCCATCTGATAAGGAAAATTTATGGTGCTATCCAGCCGCATGCCTAATCCCCACTCCGCATCCATGGCAATGAGCAATGGCACAGCAGAAGCCTGCTGGTATCGATTGGTCAGATTTGCCTGCCTGACCGGGCCTCCCTGGAAAAACACCAACCCGCCTATGCCATATTCACGGACCAAATGCAAAATTTCCTGCCGATGCTCCCGGCCTTTGTTGGAATAGGCTGCCGCCATAAATAGCTGGCCGATCCTTTGCCGTGGCGACAGTTGGTTAAAAACAGAATCCACCCATTCCTGCGCCTTTTTATCGACAGTGTCAAATGAGCGTAAACCCTGGTCTGATGAAAGGTTTTGTGCCGGAGCATTTAAAAGCACCCAGCCTGCAGCGAGGCACAGTACTAATTTTTTTAGTCTTTTTCTTATCATAAGTTGATAAACCTGAATGGTTAGGCTTAATTTATCTTAATAATAAAATAAAAATAATTAAATTGGGAAGGCAACATTAAATTTTTGTTCTGAGATGGGAAAATCATTACCGGCGCGTTTGACATGGTAAGGTCATGCAGTCCCCTGTGCAAAGGAAGTAACAAAATTCCCGGTAATTCCGGTCAAATACATGTAAATAAGTTTCTAATTCTAATATTGAACAACCATGAAAAAAACGACGACGAATCAATCATTATTGAATCATTCCGGAAAATCCAGAAGAGCGTTTGTCAAAAACACAGCCCTTGTCTCAGGGGGGCTGATGGTTTCACAGTTACCGGTGAGCCAGGCAGCCCATGTTTTGGGTGATGACACCATAAAAGTCGCTTTAGTAGGTTGTGGCGGACGAGGCACGGGCGCAGCAGTACAGGCCCTCAGCACCGAAGGAAAGGTTAAACTGGTAGCGATGGCCGACGCATTTCAAAACCGGCTTGACAAAAGCTTCAAGCATATCACTGAAAAGTTCGGCAATTCGAAAAAGCTAAAGGTATCCAAAGATCAACAATTTATTGGCTTCGATGCCTACAAGCAGGCAATAGATTTAGCCGATGTGGTTATACTTGCCACCCCTCCGGGTTTCAGGCCCCAGCATTTTGCTTACGCTATTAGCAACAACAAACATGTATTCATGGAGAAGCCTGTGGCAACCGACTCGCCCGGAGTAAGAAAAGTGCTCGAAAACGCAAAAATTGCGAAAGAGAAAAAACTTAATGTGGTGGTTGGGTTACAAAGACATTATCAAAATAACTATCTGAAGGTGCTTGAAAACATAAGGTCAGGTGCCATCGGTGACATCATATCCGGCCAGGTGTACTGGAACGGCGGCGGTGTTTGGGTAAGACCCAGGGAAGCCGGTGAGACTGAAATGCAATATCAAATGAAAAACTGGTACTACTTCAACTGGCTGTGCGGTGACCATATTCTGGAACAGCATATCCACAATATCGACGTAGCCAACTGGTTCATCAATGACTATCCTACCACTGCCCAGGGTATGGGAGGAAGGCAGGTGAGAAAAGGTAAAGACCATGGTCATATATTCGATCATCATTTTGTGGAATTCACTTATCCTTCCGGTACGATCATCAGCAGCCAATGCAGGCATCAACCGGGAACCATGTCCAGGGTCGATGAAGTTTTTCAGGGCACCAAAGGCACTTCTTACACCAACAGCAGCAACAAAGGAAGGGTAAAGGATTATCAGGGAAATACTATCTACAATCACCGCGGCAACAAAGATCCCAATCCTTACCAGGTCGAGCACGACAAGCTATTTAGTGCCATCCGCAATGGAGATGTTATCAGCGACGCAGAAAACGGTGCCAAAAGCACGCTGGCTGCGATCATGGGCAGAATGGCTACTTATTCAGGACAGGTCATCACCTGGGATCAGGCGATGAACTCCGACAGCCAACTGGTTCCTGATAACCTTTCCTGGGACTCCGATCCCCCTGTGATGCCTGATGAAAACGGCAACTACCCGGTACCGGTGCCAGGTCAGTTTAAGATCTACTAATGTTCAGGTAGTAATAACATATGAAAAGAAGAGTATTTGTAAGAAATTCTGTCTTGGCAGGAGGCTCAGTATTATATGTGCCTTCTGCTTTAAGTACAACATCCAAACCAGAGAAAAGTAACTCAATGAACACTACAGCGTCAAAATTCAAATTGAAATATGCCCCCCACTTTGGCATGTTTAAACATCATGCCGGCGATGATTTGATGAATCAACTCACCTTTATGAAAGAAGCAGGATTCAATGCATTGGAAGACAACGGCATGCCAAAGCGGGAAATATCCGTACAAACCAAAATCGGCCGAAAACTGGAGGCCCTGGACATGGAAATGGGTGTATTTGTGGCGTCGGCTACGTTTTCAGAGGTTACATTTGCCGGTGAGGAGAAGGGCCGGAGGGAGGCTGTGCTTAAGGATATCAAAAATTCGATAGAAATAGCCAAACGCTGTAATGCCAAATGGATGACGGTCGTGCCAGGCATGTACAGCACCAAAATACCCTGGGACTACCAAACCGCCAATTGTATAGAACTACTAAAGCGGTGCAGTGAAATTTTGGAACCCCACAATCTGACCATGGTCCTGGAGCCACTTAACGCTTACACCAACCATCCCGGATTATTCCTGACCAAAATCCCCCAGGCGTACATGATCTGCGAAGCTGTCGACAGCCCCGCCTGCAAAATTTTGAATGACCTGTATCATCAGCAAATCACTGAAGGCAATCTAATCCCCAACATCGACCGCGCCTGGGAACAAATCGCCTATTTCCAAATGGGAGACAACCCTGGCCGCAAGGAACCTACAACCGGTGAAATCAATTATAAAAACATTTTTAAACATATCTATAAAAAGGGATTCACAGGCATCATGGGCATGGAGCACGGCAATTCCAAACAGGGGAAAGAGGGGGAGTTGGCGGTGATTGAAGCTTATCGGCAAAGTGATAACTTTTAGGCAGTCACTAAGTAGGGGTCAATGGAGTTTGGGTGTCAGTGGGGGTTTGGGTGTGAGGGTATTTAATCGGATCGGGGTTTAGTATTCGAAGTGGGGCTGTTCGATAAGTTTGCTCCGGTTAAGAAATAAAGGTTTTTATTTTACTCAACGTTTCCTGAAACGAGTCGAAACGTAATGCTTGTTGAACAGCCACATTCTAACACCATGGTCGCTTAAAAATTGTTGATTTGAATCACCCGGAGTGTGCTGTTGCCTTCGCCATTATCAACACGGCCGATCAATGCCAGGGAAATGTTTTTGAAAGCCACTTCTCTCCCCCTTCGCAGCGGATCTAAATCGAACGAGGCCAGTGTATCTCCCCCGGCATTTTTAAAGGTAAAAGTATAACTCCCCGCTGCATTGGTTGCGGCAAATTCCAAATAAGGTGATGTATGAGTGAATGCCAGATCACCTGCAATGGCAGGGGTTGAATCAGCAGGTTACCACCATAATTTTCGGCAAGAACAAACGAATGCAGGTATTGATAATCAGATAGCTGGTCATTCCCCGTTAACCCATAACTTCCCCTTAACTTTCCCAAACTTAAAAATGGTATAGCTTTAGTAATGAAGTATGTGGGTGGATGGCTATTTTCCCCCAGCAAAATCAAAACCCATCCCCTGGCAGGGGATGGGTTTTTGATCTTATAGATTTTCTACTTTACAATATGGGCCCTAAGTAGATTCCTTGACCAGGTCCCGAGGTTATCTGACAATAAATTACTTCAAAAGGCATTGGACATTCATCTGAAACATTCGGACTTGATGTTTTACATCTTGTAATCTGCATTTGATCACCAGCTTCTACAGCTCCAACAGCAATAGGATCTTGATTTTGGCATGTAGGTGCTGGATTTGCATTCCTAGCATTTACGGCCAAAAAGCCGGACATACAAAGCGCAACGGCGGCAACTTTTAATACCATCTTTTTCATTTTGGATTTGTTTTAGGTTGGAAAATTGTTTACTGGTAGTGAATTTAAGCCGCAGAAATATTATCTCAATGTTATTCTACCCAAAAACCATATAAACCCTTACAAAATGGTAAAATATACTACTACTTTTTTAATACATAATTGAATTTTATTGACATTAACCAATATCACCTTCCCATGGAAAATATATAGTGCCGTGTATAACACGACACTAATTTGAAGATTGGAAAGCTGAATGGTTACTAGGTGAGCAAGTAATCAATTTATCTCCGTGGTATCCAACTCATCGTATAAAATAAGCAAATCAACCTCCCTTTCAGCATCGACCAGCTTCAAACCGAGCTTTGCGAGCTCTATATGGATATTTTCCGGATTTTCAGGGTACCAAGGTATGTCTACATCATAATTTGCTGAAAGGCCTGTTTCATTCATTACGATTGTGATTTGGTTTTTTTTAGCTAATCTATTCTCCAAAAAACGTGTTAATCTACCATCTATTGGACTATTTTGCATATGGACACCTCTGCCACTAAATGAAAACTCTTCTTTTGAATCTGGATCTGCTTTTTTTATTTTTAAAGGCTCAGTTGTTCTTTGTAACACTTTAACAAGTACTTTTCGCCTCTCAACCCTGGATTTCAAGGTAACCGTTCTATGTAGAAAATCAAGTATAATGGGTTTTACTTCACCTTCAGTCATATCCGGTGCGATAATTTCTAAGCTATATTGATACGCTTTATATTTATCTGCATTTTGCACCTCAAAGACTGTACGTGTATAACTTGGAAAACTGTTAGCATACTCATAGATAGTGCTTAGGAAAAGACCGTTCATCAAAAGCCTACCATTATTAAATGGTTTGAGCATCTGTGATCCACCATTAAATGCCGTTAGGGTAAATTGAAAAATTGCATCTTCTGAAGCAAGGTGATCATCCTTGCTCCATGAAAAATCGTATCGTTTTTCTTTTAAATTAATTTCCTTTCCGTCCAGGACATTTTGAATTACTTCTTCGGTGATGTGCTCTGGTGTGGTTATAGCCCGAGTGATACGGTCAGCATCAATTATAACGGTATGAGAAAGAACACGGTGAGGAAATTGCATTTTCAACACAAGGGCTGTATCAAGAACGATTGGTAGCAAGGTTTTCTTTTTGCTTAAAAACTTCTCTATGCGTTCTTTGCTATCAGAGGAAGAAATAGCTAAAATTTCAATCTCTTCTGAGAATTTTTCTTTTAACGCCTCCAAGTGAGGAAATGCTTCGATACAACCGGCACACCAGGTAGCCCAAAAGTCCAGAATTACAATCTTTCCAGTATAATCAGAAAGCTTGGCAGCTTCTTTTGAGTAGTTCATGATTGGCCCAAAGGTAAGATCAGGCACTTTTTTGCCAATCAAGCTTTCTTGCTCAGATTGAGCGTAGTTCATATGAGTGATACAGCACAAAATGGCTATGATATATATGTAATTTTTCATGTTAATTAAGATTTATTGAACCCAACGAGTCCCTTGTCCCAAGATGTTGCCAGGAGTATCATTGGAGGATAGTTTAAAAATTTTA
>JAKSDQ010000063.1 GCA_022360015.1 Cytophagales bacterium | reverse complement strand
CAAAAAGTATATTCAAAAGAACTTATTGAGCTACTCTTTGAACACCCTTATAGTAAAATAGAATTTTTAGAAGATCGTGGAATTGCAAAAAGAAAAGCCGCTGGCAGATACCTGCATGAACTGGAGTCTTTGGGAATACTGGCGCTAAAGAAAATCGGAAAAGAGAACATTTTTATTAACAAAAGACTGTGGAGCATCCTTGAAAGATAATGATGATATACCTCTAACAATTTTGTGTTTCTAAGTAACCTTTCTGTGCTTATCTAGCTGTACAAATCGTTAAGCAACTCTGTAGTTTAAATAAATATTCAATTCCTGGATAGCTTTTAAATCTTTAGATAGATATGGCCTGGAAAATGAAAAAACCTTTAAACAGGCTACAAGTCTATTGTAACTACAGAAATCTGCACACATGTGGCCAAATACAGATATGAATTTTATTAAAGTTTCTTAAATTAAGGTTTTGATAAAATGAATATAAACACCACATGTGGTGTTTAGCCGGTTGTTGCCATTCATTGTGGAACCCAATCGTTCCCAATAGAATTTGACCAAAAAATGCTTCTGACTTTTAGCCAGTTTGTAGAATAAAATTGATTAAAGAAACCACAAAGACTTACACTTTGGCGGAATTGAAAAACTTTGCAGAACAATGAGCTGACTGAACTTACTCGAAATCTGAAAAAAAGAAATTTATGGTTGATTTAAATTGAGCGAAAAACAACGAAATAGAGAGGTTCAGCTAATTATAACTGTCTTCTTGCCTTTTTGTTTCTACTACTTCGGAAGTTCTTACCACTTTTGGTATAGTAAGTTACAAAAGCCCAAGCTACACTTATAACAATAACTAAAATAATTATCTGATAAAAATCATCTGGTAAATTCATACTGTGAATATATGAAAAATTTCTAAACATATTGTTAGCGAAAAACACTAATACCTGTAACCTGTCCAAAAATTCAAACTGTTTAAAAATAGAAAATTGTTAACTTTAAACAATCTAAGATGAAAAAATGGATTTTCAGTTAAAAGTACTCTTGCTAATTTTTTGTGTAGTCCTTATTTTTTCTTGTAAGTCAGTTAACAAACCCTATAACTACAAACGGTTTCCAGATAATTTTTCTGAAATCCAGCGTGATTATGAAAACTATTATTACCTGAATGCTTGTGAACCGGGAGAAACGATAGCAAGCATTGGTGCAGGAAATGGAATAAAGGAAATTCAGATTTCATGCTTTATCGAAGAGATTACCTGGTACTTACAGGAGATTGATTCTTCAAGGTTATACCAGTTCGAAGAAGTTTTGGCATACCGTGAAAATCTAATTGGTTCATCTATCAGTGCAGATTTTAACCTTGTATTAGGAACTGAAAACTCCACAAGTTTGCCACAAGGGATATTTAATCGAATTTTGATGCTCAACGTATTTCATGAAATTGAATCGAGAGATGAGATTATGATGGAAATCCATCAATTGCTCGATGAAGACGGTTTGCTAATCATAATGGAAAGAATAGGCAAAACAGAGGGTGAGATCCATAGTGATTGTGGGTATTCTAAACTTATGGAACCTATCGTTTTACAAGAAATGAATGACTATGGATATAGGTTAAAAAGAAAACAACTTGGGGAAGAAATGTCAAACCTGATGTTTTATACTTTTGATTCGAAAAAATAATGGACTTGGTGTTAATATTGGAAGACGGTTCGGTTTCATTTACCAAATTCAAATCTTTCTTGAAACGTTGCTGTGCCATCTTTACCACTGAGACATACCTTTCGATTGTATTCCGGCTATACCTTTTAACTTCCAATATTTTCGCAAAATCGAGAATACTCATAGTAGGAGGAAATTAGCAATTTCCTTTCCAAAAGTACTATATTTGTGATGTAATAGTATGGATATGCGGAAATTTCCGCATATCCAATAGTCCGCATCAACTTGCCGACAGGCAAGTAATTGTTGCTTTATGTTCGACAAGCTCACATTCTCGCCCCAATACCGAGTTGATGTGGAAGGAAGCGCTAAACCGAAAAGCAGACATTGCCTCAGGCGGGGCCGCCGCCGCTAGTAGCTGAGCACCAATGCTAAACGTAATAAACTTTAACTTTTCGGTACTGTCCCTGCGGGTTTTACTTTTGTTGCTATCTTCGATACGACAAAATCACCCTCAGAACAGCACTACGTTTAGCGCTTCGTTAGCAAAAAAAAAACATAAATAATGGAAAAATCAGAGAGGAAAGAGAATCCGGAGTTTTTAGCATATGTTTATAAGCTAAATGAGGGTACTGAACTCACAGCGGCTCTTAAGCTTAGTTTGAAAGCAATCAATGACCTTGATATGGCTCAATTAAACAGAATTGGTTTGAAAACTTATGAAAAAGATAAATGGACAATTCATAAAATATTACAGCATCTCATTGATTGGGAAAGGATTTGGTGTTTTAGAGCTATAATTTTTGCTCGTGGAGAAGGCACCATCCCGGATGCCCATGACCAAGAAATAATGGGCAAAAATTCAAATGCAGATGAACTGTCAATTGAGCAGTTGGTAAATGAACTTCGAATTGTCCGCCAATCAACAATAATGATGTTTGAATCTTTCAGTAAGAAAATACTTGAGAAAAACTGTCAATTTTTTGAATACGAAATGCCTCTTTTTGCCATTGGTCTCACTATTGCTGCCCATCAAATACATCATTTTACCATAATAAAAGAAAGATATATTCCTTTGGACAAATTAACTTAAAAGCTTATTAATTGGAATTATTTACTCTACCTGGACAATTGGAAGGTTTTTCAACAGGCACAAAGTATCAAGTTACATTAAGGGTTTTTTTTCCTACTTTTTAGGTTGGATGACCTCTATAATTCTTGTTACCGCCATTGGAATTTTAATTGATTTAATAAATAAAAGCAGCTAATGCATAAAAGCCACGGTCGCCTAAGGCTAACGCTCAGACCAAACTACGATGCTGATGCGGAACGTTGAGCCCAATAAATGAAAAGGCAAATTCTATACTTGTTAATATTGATCCTTCCTTTTTTGGGAATGATAATGATAAATGAATTTGCACGGCTAAACACAAAAGAACCAGGCTACAAAAAGCAAAGAGTCACCGCCATAAACTCAGCAAAAAGAATAAAAGAAAAATGTTCATGGATTTGCCATAACGACACAAAATATTGTAAGGAAAACCATGTCAAATTCGTTGCACCATATTTCGATAAGATTGACCCAATCTATTTTGGAATAATTCATTCTCTCAAATCAACAGGGAATTACGGATTGGCAAATATTGTTTTTTTGGTGATTTTAATTCCATTAATAATGTATTTCCTTTTAGTTAAGTCGATAAGTATACACTTAGCAATTCGTAGTATAAAAAAAGGATAATTCAAGAATGGAAGATTTGATAAAGAAGGTTTATGTGTACTGCACGGATTTTATCATTAATCTTGCAAATATTCTTGATTTGTCCTATTATGAGGTAAATACTTTTATCTTTTGCATTTTATATCCTATAACAATTATTGGATTAATCGTAATTTATTTAATTCAAAGAAGAAGATTGAAAAAAATAGAAACCGGTCTCCGACCTTAACTGGCAATATTCAGTCCTATCACCCCGAATTTAGCCTTACTGGAAAATGAAGTAAAACCATATTATAGCGGTGCGATAGCCTTTGAAGAGGCGCCTAATGTTTCCAGCAGGGCCTGCCGTTGCTCTGTGTTTGATTTAAAACCTTGGATCTTTCCAATCCCGGATTGTATTGTTTTCTTTACAGTATCACCTGGCCGTGCTTCCAATAAAATATTGATAATCTCAGAAAAGATCCTAAAATCCTCCTTTTTAGGGGCTACCCTATCTAATTTATTTGTCTCTGACAGGTAACAATAATAATTTTGTAAACCAAAGCCTACCAGTCCTCCGACTTCATAGAAACAATCAATAATAAAGTCTTTTCTATTATTCATTTCCATAAAACATGAACAAACCTCACAGGGTGATATTCTGGTGAGTTCCTGACCTTACCGAAGAGTGAAATCATGTCTGGGGAACGACTGCATGACTGCAAAGGTTGCGAGCCCGCTTCGCCAAACTGGTTTGTTGGTACTAAAACCTGACAAAAACAGTGACGTGTATTTTGCTTTATCTTCGGGGTTATAGACTGCAAAAATGCTTTTGATCAGTTCATTGTGCTGCAAGGTCTTTTTTTCCGGTAATTCCATAAAAATTTTAAGCAGCGAAATTGATGTCGAAATTCTAAAGGTGTTGAGCCAATCCCCTAGCTGGACTCCAGCCAAATGCGTTGGAGTTTCCGTTGATCAAACTATGACGATTCCAATAAAACTTAAGATTTAACTGAAAGATACACCTCACAAACACTATCATCCATAAGCTTACTAGGTGTTTACAAAGGCTAGTGCTATTCGATACTTTTATGGAAATTTAAAAAGTCTAGCTTACGGATGATAGTTGCACGTTATCGGCAAATAAGTAAAATGGAGAACAACTACTTTTATACGAAATTTCAAAAAAAGACAAATTCGGAACTTGAACGAATTTTAAATGCCCCTAAATCATACACGGAAGATGCAGTAAAAGCTGCTACCCGTGTAGCCTTACCAGAAATTGTAGCCTTACCAGAAAGGATTTTAAAATTGTTGTGGAGAAAACTGACAATGGAATTAAGCTGACAAGCACCGAAGGAAGTGCTTGGATTGATTTGGCATTTAGTATTGACAACGACTTACCACAAGCGATTGATGAACACGGAATGACAAAAACGGATAAAGTTTCTTCTGAAAAAGATGCTAATCTCGCAGATTTTCTTTTCACTATGACAAAAACGGAAAACGGAATTGTTCTTCAAGGAATTGAAGGAACTGCTTGGACTGATTTGAGTTTTTCGCTAACTGAAAATAGAAAACAAACCATCGATCAATTTGGAATGACAAAACTGAATTAAAACACCTTCACAACAAATGCTAAAAATCAATTTGCGAACTTTGCACTTTGAAAACAATCCAAGAAAATCAAACTTGATCTTGTGTGGCAAAAGTGCGCTTACTTATTTTAGCTATACTTTATACCCAAAGACGAAAAAATGGTAAAGTTTCTTACAATATCTTTATAGCCTAAAGAAAAAATACAATTCCAAATTTGGGAGTTAGACTTTCATAATACCGGGTGACTTGAAACCCGGATATTCCTAAATCGATTTAGGATCTGGGATGAAAAAACAGTAATTTAGCAAACGTGAAAAACAAAGTCCAAATAGTAGCCGGCATGTTGGCAGCGTATATACTATGCTTGCCTTTGGTTTCGGTTTTTCACGCTCAAACACACGGTCAGCATACTGCGATAATTGACATCGGCAACGCGGCTAATATTACTGTCGAAGACAACTCAGACTGTCAAATCTGTAATTTTTACTTTGATCAGCAACTGTACATTCAAAGTGTCTTTATCCTTCCTTTAGATAGTTTTTCCTATTGTTCCGATCAAAACATAACGGAAATGCTTTTTGCTATTTCTAGGGAACAGCTTCATCTGCGAGGCCCACCCCAAGTCTGATTACTCCTTTTTTACATAGACGGCCATTGGCAACTCTTATGCTGCCTAAGGGCCTGAAAAGGGAATTATTTCCTATATCGCAATACATTAATTAGTAAATAACATTTACATATCAAAATATGCTGGAAGCTATCGATCTTACCAAAAAATATGGTAAGCATGAGGCGCTTTGTCAACTGAATCTAACAGTTGAAAAGGGCGAAATTTTTTGTTTACTCGGTCAAAATGGCGCTGGTAAAACAACAACCATAAACTTATTTCTTGGGCTGATTCAGCCGACTAGTGGTGAGGCATTACTGAACGGTATCGCAGTAAAACCAAACAACAATACCACAACCGAAATGATTGCCTACATTCCTGAAGTCGTTCAATTGTACGGTAATCTTTCAGGTATTGAAAACCTCAATTTTTTTAGCCGGCTGGCGGGTTTTAAATATTCGAATACTGAGTTGTCTGATTTCCTCCTCAAGGCAGGACTTCAAGAAGCTGCTCATCAAGACAAACTCGCTTCCTACTCCAAAGGAATGCGGCAAAAAGTGGGTATTTCCATTGCGCTTTCCAAAAACGCCGATTACATTTTTATGGATGAACCTATCTCTGGTTTAGATCCCAAAGCAACCCTTGAATTCACTAAGATTTGCAAGGAATTAAGCCGAGATGGTAAAACCATTTTTATGGCCACTCACGACATTTTCAATGCTGTGAATGTGGGCACGAAAATCGGCATTATGAAAGAAGGCAGGTTGGTTTATACATCAAATACAACCACCATTGGTGCAAGTGAATTGCAGGATTTATATCTAAAGACCATTTAACACAATGAATATATTTAGATTACTATCCGGCACATTTATAACAATCATCAGTTGGAGTTCGTTTGCCCAGGTAAAGGTTACGGGTACTGTCGTCGACGAACAGAATATCCCGATTGTAGGGGCTACGGTTTCCTTAAAAAATACGGATGATATGTTCGGCCAACTGACCGATGCAGATGGAAAGTTCGAAATCAATGTGCCATCCGGGAGTTATGCGCTCGAGGTTCGATATTTGGGATTTCAACCCTATAAGAACAACTATGAGATCAATGAGGGTTCTTCTTTTGATATTGGTACGCTCCGACTGAAAGAGGGAACCGAACAACTACAAAGCGTAGAAGTAATTGGTCGCGCACGAACAGATTATAACAGTGATTATTCTTTTTCATCGACCAAGGTCGCGATCAAGAACAAAGAGTTACCCCAGGCGGTATCGACAATCACCAAGGAGCTGATCAATGATCGACAGGCCTTTCAGTTGGCGGATGCGGTCAAGGCCGCCAGTAGTGTTACCTCTACAGCATTTTATAATCATTTTAATATACGGGGTACCACCCAGGCAGAAGAAGGACAAGTAATCAATGGATTACGCACGCGACAATATTACTTTCTCCAGCCCATCACCTCACATATTGAAAGAATAGAAGTGATCAAAGGACCTTCTTCGGTCAGTTTTTCGAGTGTTGACCCGGGGGGTACCATTAACATGGTCACCAAAAAGCCTTTAAAAGAGAAAAGAAATGAAGTGAGTGCCACAGTGGGAAGTTTTGGAACCCTGAGGTCTACCATGGATTTTACCGGACCGTTGAATGACTCCGAAACCTTATTGTATCGTTTTAATGCAGCGGTACAGGAAGCAAAGTCTTTCAGGGATTTGGTACAAAACAACGCTTTGCTGATTACACCCTCCATTACATTTTCGCCTAATAGCACCACGGCATTGAATGTGGAAATGATCTTTAGCAACGGGGTAGGAAACATAGACCGGGGACAACCCATTTTCGGTGCGATCAATGGGGAGTTTGACTTAAATAGCACACCAATTTCATTAAACGTAGGCGCCAACAACGACTTTTTTAAGTCAAGGGAGTTTATGGTAATGGGTAACTTCACAAAACAGATCAAAGAAAATATTGGATTCAATGCTTCCTATATGAAGCAAACATGGGAGGAAGATCTTGCGGAACATCGGACCGTGAACGATGCCGCTGTTGATATTGAAGGAAATCCAATCAATACCTTAGCGGCCATGCGCTACGTGGAGCGTCAACAGTTTTGGATCACCGACAACTTTAATGCTTTTTTTAATTTCGATTTCCAAGGTGACAAAGTCACCAACAAGTTATTGGTAGGGTATGACGGTAGCTGGTGGGAACGTACCAAAGGCGGTGGGCAAAATTCGGCCCGTCGCTATCTGAGAAATGATGGTAGTGTAAGTAATTTTGATCCTGCCGAAGCGGCCGATTTTCAAACCATTGAAATCAATGGGATCACCGCACCAAAACCCAATGTAATGCATTACGACCTTACCGATCCGCAAAACACCATACGTGTGGTAAGGGACTATGTGATCTCGGAATTTGCCATTCCTGCAAATCTTACCACCTCAAATGGTATTTATGTACAGAACCAATTTAAAATAGGAAGATTTTTGGCTTTGGTAAATCTCCGTTATGAGTGGTTCGAGGATATTTTTGACAATGAATCGAACGACGAAGAAAGGTTTACGAATGAAGCTTTCATTCCAAGAATCGGGCTTACCTATGAAGCCACGGACGACATCAGTGTGTACGGAACGTATATTGAGGGGTTTCAGCCACAGTCCAATACGGTCACTTTATCGCCGGCAACCGAAAATTTCTTTTGGGCGAGCTCTCCTGCTGAGTTTGATCCGTTGGAGAGTGATTTGGTTGAATTTGGAGCGAAAGGGGAATTCTTTGGTGGAAAATTGGCTATGAATCTGGCCGTATATGAAATCAACCAGAAAAACCTATTGTTACAAGACCCCAACGATGAGGATTTATTGGTGGAACGCGGGGCTCAACAAAGCCGTGGCTTTGAATGGGATCTTTCGGGATATGTATTTCCCAATCTACAGGTAAACGCTTCGTATGCCTACATCGATGCCGAAATTGTAGAAGATGACGACCCGAGCCTGGTTGGTGAGCGCGTAGGGGGTGCCCCTGAACACAGCGCCAATTTATGGGCGCGATATGATTTTATGAACGGGGCTTTGAAAGATATTGGGGCCGGGCTGGGCGTTGAGTATCGCGGCGACCGATTCTCATGGTATCATGACCGTTTATTGCTACCTGAATATACCGTTTTTGATGCAGCACTCTATTATCGACCGTCCGGTAGCAACATCCAAATAGCCTTCAAGGTGAACAATCTGTTCGATGAAACCTATTGGACCGGGGCATTGAACGCCTTTAGGTTGTTCCCGGGAGCACCGAGAAATGTACTATTTACCACAACCTATAAATTTTAAGTGATGAAATGGGCGAACTTGCGTTTGTTTGCATGGCATTTTTGGCGCAATGCGACTACGCCGAAAACCTTTTATTTTCTTTATGTCGTTTTTATACTGCTAACGGCCTATGCTGCCGTTAGCGGTATTCAAAGCCATATTACCCAAAACGATATTCGAAAGTCCCATCAGGTAAAAGCACGACAGAGTTGGGAGGCTAACCCGGATAAGCATCCGCACCGCATGGCGCATTTCGGCACCTTTGCTTTTCGGGTGAATCCGCCTTTGGGTATGTTCGATTACGGATTGGAAAGTTTTACGGGAAATACGGTTTTTTTAGAAGCCCATAGGCAGAATAGCGTCAACTTTTCCGACGCCACTTTCTCTACCGGGACCTTGCGTTTCGGGGAGTTAAGCCTGGCCTTGCTCTTGCAACTGGTACTTCCATTGATCTTATTTTTTATAGGATTTTCCGGCATCGCGGCAGATAAGGAGAACGGCACCTTAAAGATAGTCTTATCCCAGGGTGCCAACTGGTTGGAAATCCTGTTTGGTAAATCCCTCGGGCTTTTTGGAATTGCCGTTTTATTTTTAGCTCCGGTAGTATTGATGGTAGTTGCAGCCCTCATCAGCTATGGTGGTGTGGTGGAAAGCGATCATCTTTGGTTGCGGCTGCTGGCGATAGGAGTGGGGTACATGGTTTTCCTGTTTATTGTATCAGCCACTACCATAGTAGTTTCAGCAAGAAGCAATACTACAAAGCATGCGCTATTACGTTTATTGGGAATTTGGTTGCTGTTGGTCATTCTTTTGCCTAAATCAGCCCAGGCCCTGGGAAACTATTGGCATCCGACTCCTTCAAAATTGGCGTTTCAGTCGGCTATCGAGCAAGAAGAAATTCAAAAGGGCGATAGCCACAATCCCGATGATCCATTTTATAATCAAATGCGAGACTCGGTATTATCTGCGCATAACGTTAGCAAAGTGACTGATTTGCCTTTCAACTATTCCGGTTTTGTAATGCGTGAAGGAGAAAAGATCAGCTCAACACTTTATAAAAAGCACCACGCCAATCTATTGAACATTTATCAAAACCAAAATAACATTACTCGATTTATGGCCCTGGTCAACCCGTATATGGCCATCAAACAACTTTCGATGACCTTTTCGGGAACGGACTTTTCAAGTTATGTGGATTTTCAAGAGCAGGCTGATACGTATCGCTACCAGTTATCCCAAAAAATGAACGAGCTGCAAATGGCGTATATCAGTCCAAAAAAGGAAAGTGGTTCCGAAGGAAAAACCCATGTGGTCGGCCATGAGCACTGGGAGGAATTTCCCGATTTTCATCACAAGCCAATGGCTTTTGGCAACGCATTTAAAGCGGCTCTACCAGCTGTGATTTCCATGATTTTATGGTTGTTGTTCGCTTTTTGGCTGATAGTATTCACCACAAAAAAAGCAAAGGCACTATGAAGTATCGCTTGTTTTTATACCAGTGCATACGATCAAAAGAAGTACGTATCAGTTTGGTATTGATCACGGTTTTAGGTTTGGTCGGAATTCTTATCGGAAATCGGCATCTCATTCAACAACAAGAAGCAATTGCCGAGGTAAAAGCCTATCAGGAACAACATTTTGAACGGCATGTTACGTTGCACAACGATGATTTGGGACTACTGCTTTATTATGTAAAGTTTGCCTTTATCAATTCTTCAAACCCGCTGGCAGGATTATCCATAGGTCAGGCGGATATGAATCCTGTGGTAAAACGCATCACCATTAAGACGTTTGAAGCACAAAAATATGATACTGATTTGGTCAACCCAATGAATTTGCAGTCGGGAAACCTCGACCTTTCCTTTGTGTTGATCTATCTGCTTCCATTATTAGTCATTGTATTTACGTTCAATGCCATATCAGAGGAAACTGAGACGGGTACCTGGCGTTTGGTCGCCATTCAAGCCCAATCAAAATTACGGTTTGTACTTGCCAAACTATTTATACGGCTATTGCTGTTGTTCGGTGTTTTGGTACTACTGTTTTTAATAGCAAAGGTTGTACTTGACGTTCCGTTTAATACACATTTTCTATTGATGTTTATACTGGCATTGCTGTATGTCACTTTTTGGTTTGCACTCTCCTTTTTTGTCATCGGTTTCAAAAAATCTTCCGGATTCAATGCACTGCTGCTCCTTTCGATTTGGTTGGTGATGCTTATTTTGTTGCCCGCAGGAATCAACGCTTATGTGTCGTCAAAACACCCCGTACCGGAAGCATTGAGTGCTGCCATTGCTCAGCGCGATGGCTATCACACCAAATGGGATACGGATAAGCTGCTCACCATTCAAAAGTTTTATGCCCATTACCCGCAGTTCGAAGCGTATGGATATCCGACAGACGGGTTCAATTGGCTATGGTACTACGCCATGCAACAAATGGGTGATGACGATTCAAAAAACGAACGCGAGGCCTTGGTCAACAAGATCAAATTACGGGAACAAAAAAGTAGGAAAATGGCATCGATGGTACCGAACATGCATTTGCAGTTGGCATTTAATCAATTGGCAGGTACAAGCTTAGAGCAACACATGGATTTTCTAAGGGCAACAGAAGCCTTTCATGAAAAACTGCGGCTGTTTTTCTACCCAAAGATATTTGAGCAACACAAAGCCGAATCCATTGATTGGAAACAATTTACACCAACTTATTATCAAACAAATACCGATGCCAAGCCATTATGGACCCTATTACCATTATTATTGGCAACAGCACTGATGGTATTGCTTTCCATGCCGAAAGCACGGCGTTTATAAGGTTGTTGGAAAGGTGACAAAAGCACTTACGCTTTGGGCAATGGATGAGGGAAGAATTCCAACATGCATAATGGTTTCCAATTTAGAAGAAGCTATCCACAGTATTTTGTGGCCTTTTGGATTAAAATCATTTTTCGGAAATACGCCTATAACTTCTTTGAAATTCTTATTTTAATATTGTTCGTGTTCGGAATGGTCATGTTGATACCCTCCCTTTTCGGCGTTATAGAAGCATTGACCGACTTAGGATTATTGTTTATCGGTGGTTTGATTGGTTTCATTTATGTATCGTGGGCAATAGGACAATTTTTTGGTGGAAGAAAAATAGCCAACTACTTTAAAGGACTTTTATCCTACACCTTAGGTTTGCTTTCTGCTATTATCACAACGGTTTTGCTTGGAATACTTATTGACTTCATTACCTGAATATTTAAAGCAGCTAACAATCAATAAGCTCAATGAGCCAACTTGCTTATTTGTCAGTTACTTCCGGAAGAAAGAGAAAATGACAAAGAAATGGCATTATTACAATAGAAAATTCGTACTTTGATAAGCGTTAGCCTGTATTTAAAACAACACAAATGATAGCATGGATTACAAAGGCTTTGCTGAAAGAATAATTGGATTGAAAAATGCGGACCTGGAACTTCGGGACAGACTTGTTAAAAGCGGACAGCTTGGAAAAGGGTATAACGAAGAAATGGAGAAATTGCACAACAGCCATGCAGAGCTATTAAATGAAATAATCGACACAATCGGTTATCCGACAATTGACAAAGTGGGCCAGGAAGCCAATGAAGCAGCCTGGTTGGTGATACAACATTCAATCGGAAAGCCTGCCTTTATGAAGAAGTGTTTGAAATTATTAGAAAATGCAGTTAGCGAAGATAAAGCAACCTTGAGAAATTTCGCTTATCTGACTGACCGGATAGCTGTGTTTGAGGATAAGCCGCAACTTTATGGTACGCAATTTGATTGGGATGAAAACGGGGAATTAAGCCCAAATTTTTTTGACGACTTAACCCAGGTAGATCAAAGGAGAAAATCTATCGGGCTTAACACACTTGAAGAACAGACAGCAATTATGAGAAGACGAGCGAAAGATGAAAATCATTTACCACCGGCAGATTTTGAAAAAAGGAAACAGGAAATTGAAAAATGGAAAAAAAGGGTTGGTTGGCAGTAAGTAATGTAAACGTCCGGAATAAAGACAACCATACCAGAAAAGAAAATACTATGGAGATCGCCATTATTATGTTCAATGATTATGAAACGCTGGATGTTTTCGGACCGGCAGAAATTTTTGGTCGACTGGTAAATCTTTACAAACTCAGGTTTTATTCGCTGGAAGGTGGAATTATAACGAACAGACACAGCGTTCCTATTATGACGGAAAAACTGGAAACTATCGGTAATCATCCCGAAATCATTTTAATACCCGGTGGCTTGGGTACAAGAAAGGAAGTAAATAATTTGTTGCTTATAGACAAAATAAAGGAACTGTCTCAAACAAGTAATTATGTACTTACTGTTTGTACGGGTAGTGCACTTCTTGCCAAATCCGGACTTTTGGACGGCAAAAAAGCTACTTCCAATAAGAGGGCCTTTTCCTGGGTTTCATCTCAAAGTACTAACGTGGAGTGGGACAAAAAAGCGAGATGGAAAATTGACGGAAAATATTATACCTCATCAGGTGTGAGTGCAGGAATGGATATGGCATTGGGGTTCCTGGCAGATAGGCACGGCATAGATTTCGCCAGAAAAGTCGCTCAAGAAATTGAATATAACTGGACTGAGAATAAAGATAACGACAATTTTGTAGCTGAATAACTACCACTGAGGCTGTGTAAATAACAACAAGGTTGCAAATATTGGCCAAATTAAATTCTGTTTTAGTTAATTGAAGAAAAAAATAAATAACACATACTCATTTTATCGGATTTTTCCAAAATATTATTTTAAAAGAAGTTTTCAGCGTTTCGTTTTTACACAGCCTGCACTGTCAAAAGACAGTATAGCCCTGCATTGACCGTGGTTGGATTTCCCGGGCTATCTATTTTAGCTTTAGCAGGCTGGCTACTGCCAATGGCACTTCCTGTATTTAAAATTATGGATAGGGATCAAAGGCTTCAGGGTACTGTGCTTTGTTGGCAGAAATTGCCAGTCAGGGCTATGTGATTATCAATATGAACCATACCCAGGGCATGTGAAACTCCAACTCCGGCAAATATGCCTTCGTACAAACCATGACGTTTTACGACCCACCTAAAAAGAAAATTTGAACATTTTTGCTAGCTATTATTAGGACGATATCTTAAATTATGGCTTTTTACCATTTTTATCAGCTTTACAACCGAAAATCTCCCAATTAAAATGAAAAAAACCTGCTTTGTCCCTGTAATTTGCCTTCTATTTATCAGTTTAACATTCACTGTTCATAGCCAAAACTCCAATGCTGAATTGGTTCATAATATACCCATTTCCATAGACCTGGGCAGGGTCGGTGGATACCTGGAGCATCTGCCACCCGGATATGACAACGATACCACAAGAAAATATCCCCTGTTAGTCTATCTCCATGGACGGAGACAAAGGGGCAATGGATCTTCAGACCTGTACAAGATCTCCAATCAAGCCAGAACCAGCCCCACACGCCATGCAGAGGTCCAGGGTAGTTTATGCTTTACTGTGAATGGGGCAGAAGAATGCTTCATACTTCTTTCCCCACAGTTATCTTCCGGAAATTGGACAGCATTTAGCCAGGAACCCTTCTGGAATTATATTTTAAATGACTCAAACTATAGAATAGATACAAACCGGGTTTATTTAACAGGGTATTCTTTGGGTGGAAATGGGGCCTGGGAAGCGGCATATGACAGGAACACCCCTAACAAGTTTGCCGCTATTGCACCTGTGGCCGCCTGGGGCAATCTATCGAAGGCTTGTACAATAGCCGATAAAAAAATACCCGTGTGGGCCTTTCATGGCACCAATGACGAAGGAATAAGGTATAGCTCAGGGCTGAATATGTTCAATGCCGTTGGAGCATGCCCCCGTGACGCATCAGTGGAACTTAAATTTACGCCTCTTGAAGGAGCAGGGCATAATATTGTTACCCCGGTTTACCAAATAGACAACTCGAATTATAGTCCTAACTTGTATGAGTGGTTACTATCCAAGTCTAAAGCCGGTGTCATAGCCGATACCATTCCGAATGCCCCGGATCAATTATCGAGCATCTCTGAAGGCGCTTCCACAATCCAACTTGAATGGCGTGATAATGCTGTCAATGAAATCGGTTTTACGATAGAGCGATCTCTCGTGGCAGGTAGTGGCTACGATTCGATCGCGTCTGTGGCCGCTAATGTTACCTCGTTTACTGACCTTGGTCTTTCAGCTTCCACTACTTATTTCTATCGTGTCAGGGCTTACAATACAATAGGAAATTCGGCCTATTCTAACGAATTAATGGTTAGTACAACTGCACCTGTAGTAGGGGCGCCAATCACTTGGACCAATATTAACGGCGCAGTGCAAGTAGGTGATGACCTGGTCAAAACAGCAAGATATGGATGGGGAAATAGTGGGGCCGAGTCTGTCGATAGTATTCCATCTAACACAGACGGATGGGTTGAAATGGTGCTAATGGACTCCATGAAAACAGATCTGGCATTTGGCTTGTCTGTCGACAATATAAATGATAGTTTAGAAACTATTAATTATGGTTTCCAACTTTCCAGGGGCAATGGGAACCTGTGGAAAAGAGAAAATACGACAAGAACATATCTTGGTAAATTTAATGAAGGAGATACCTTAAGGATCGAAAGAGTAGCGAATACGATCAAGTATAAGGTAAATGGAAATGTTATAGCCGATACCCATTCGGCATCTACCTCCGGCCTGGTCGCCGATGCCTCCCTCTTACGCACCGGTGCTACAGTCTTTCAAGCAAGGATATACGCTGGGAACAGCGGGGGTTCATCCTTGCGAATAAGCACTTTAAAAAACTATTTTGAAACTGGCCACAAGGAGGAAAAAGCGCTTTTAAAGATGTATCCTAATCCATTACGGCTGCAGAATGAATTGATCGTCTTCCTGGACGAGATAGACTTTACCAACAAAGTAGAACTTGTTGCCTATGACAATCTCGGAAGGTTAGTTTATCAAAAGGGTTTGGATCAGACTGTTTCGGAAATAGACATGAGCCACCTTGGAGGCGCTGTTTATTTCATTAAAATTTTATCGAATGGGTCGAGGATAGCCAGCGGAAGGTTATTGAAAATCGATGAATGATCGAGAATGTAGGCTAGGAACGATAGGAAGCACCTCAGGCCGGGGGGAGCGTTGCAATTTGAATCATCCGGGCAGATTTAAACTGTTAGTTCAAATAACAGCGTGTTACGTCTCTTGCCGGTTTTAACTTATATAATTCCCGAAATATTCGTTAACAGTTTTTAAATCGTATTTATCCTCACCTCTCCAGTATGCAACAAAAGTCCAATCCGTTTTTCCCTTGATAGGTCTGTCATAACTTTTAGGTTTTAATATCCCGATTGCGGCTAAGATTTCAATCAGTACTTGTCGTTCGGATTTGCTTGATTTCAAAACATCTTTCAGTCGGGCTTCCAGCTTACTTGGATAATCATTAGCATTGGATGTTTCAATAACTCTTAGCATATTTTTAAATAAATCAATATCTTCTTCTGTTGGTTCTTGAATCTGTTCTCTCATAAATTTTTGTAAATCGAAAAGAATATATAATAATTCGCCATGTCTAACTCCTCCCCATTTTAATCTTTCGAAGTTTAGTATGTTCAAATCTGAATTTTCGTAATTTTCATCTCCGATAACCCCATACAGAACTTCTTTACATATTTTGCAGGTATAAGTATGAGAGACAGGTTCCTCATTTAAGTAGGATGTGCCCGAAATAATCGGAATATATGTATGTTTTATAAATTGGTTAGCCAGAAAATAACTTGACAACGAAGAACGTAAATCGAGTCTTTTTGTAGATAAGCTTGTCAAAAAAGCTTTTGATACATTTTCGGAACTAATATTATTGCTAATCAATAAAATTTCTTCGATACATTTATCGTGGTGTATTGTTAAAGGGTCGAACATTAAACCTTTGGATTTAGCATATTCAAAATCCTCTTTTGATATTTCTCTGTCCTTGGCGTCTATCCAACCGTTCTTCCAGAAGTATTTGAATAAAATCCTTTTTGCTTTTTTATCCGGCATCGGTTTTTTAATTTTCTACAACAATGCAGATAAGCTTAGGGAGCATATCTGGTTTTACTAGTAACCAAAGATAGCTTTTTTTAATAAAGCCGGTAGTGGCCTTCCCTTTGTTTTCAAAAGAGCTGATTAGCCTTTGTACCGACTCATTTGAAAAATAACTTGCTAATCTGGTACATAGTTTGATGGTAGCCCTCCCGAATCGTGGCTTTGGTTTGTATGGTGGTGATCTTTTACAAAGTGTTAGATCATTTAGTTTTTAATAAACCTCGTTCTGCGTAATAAATTTCCATGTTGATCATAGATAGCTAAAAGATATATTCCATCAGGTTCAGACGTCAAATTTTTACTGAAACAAGAGTCTTTCCAGCCAGGTCTATCGATGATTTGAGGATACCTTCAAAGAGATAGAAACGACGCACCAGACCAAGGGGTTGATGTCGACAAGCTATATGTGTAGATGTAAGGCATGAAATATGTATTAATCGAAGTATGAGGGGCGGTCTGTTCATTGCCAATTAAACCTTTATGATTTTCAAGACGCTTGTTTTGTCTCTTGTCACTAATCTCAATATATAAGTCCCGGAAGCCTGGAGGCTTAAGTCAAAAAATTCCGAAAAGCTCGTATCAGGTTCCGGTTGACGTTGATCCAATACCTGGTAGTCAGTTCCGGAGATCAATTCCAACAAAATTGATTCAGCCTTGTTCAACTCGATCAGGGCCTGGAACTTGCCCCTGGTAGGGTTAGGTTTTATCATAAAACTTAAAATATTATTGGCTATGACGCGTCCTATCGGTGATTGGATAGCGCCATCCGACATAGGCAGGATATTAATAGGAGAAGTGTGTCCTGCTACACATCCGTTCGGAAATTGACCGGTTAACACCACCTGATAAGTACCGGTATCGGTGTAAATGTGTACCGGAAATTTTTCGTCGCTGCTATTACCGTCGCCAAAATTCCAGCGGTACCAATTTGGCTCACTGGTCGGTAAGCCGACAAAATGGATGGTGTCACCAACAAATGCTTCGGTAACTGCCAGGAAAAAAACGGAATCAGCAGGAGGGTTTAACTGTACATGTACCTCCTGTAAATCAACACAGCCAAATTCTGAGATGATCTCCACGGTATAAACCCCGGAGCTATCCACAAATAAGCTTTGATCTGTACTTCCATCAGACCATGTGTAGGAAATCCCCTGGTCGCCGGCATCCAATTTGATCCCTTCACAATCGATGGTGATGCTTTCCGGTAAATCTGTTAAATCGGTTCCCCTGAATACGACTTCCGTATCAAATGTCTGTACACATCCCTCCGGTGTTTCGATTTGTACGGAATAGATTCCCGAGGTATCTGCGGTAAGTACATCGCCGGCATTTTCCGCTCCCCATGTGATGATGGCATTTGGGTTCAGGGCCCGCAGGTCACCGCCTAGTACCAGCGCTTTGTCACAGGTTGAGATAAAGGGGCTCAGATTGGAAACCGGCGGGTCGTATGAATTAATTTCAAAGGTACGGATTACCGTACATGCGTCTGTACCCGCCGAAACCGTATATCTGCCGGGCTCAATAAACTCCTGGCTGTTGCCCTGACCCATGAGGTTGTAATCGCTATCGAACCACGCCACAGGCTGATAAGCAGATCCGACCGTTAAAGAATATATTTCTCCGGGACATTTTATGTATTCTTCCCGTACAGGGAAATTCGCGGGAGGTGGACAAACGGACACTGTATCGTTGTAAGCACAGCCAATCGTCTCATCGGGAATGAACCGGATGGTATGGGCACTGCTACAGCCGGGGGCATTAAAAACCTTAAGCTCGAACAGGCCGTGAATTTCGGTAGTCAATGCATGGGTTGTACTGGCAACAAAAAGATTACGGCTGTTTACCCAGGTATATTGAGCAAAACCTTCTGCTACGGAAAGCGTGGTTTCACCGCAAAAAGCGACTGTATCCGGTACATCAAGCACAGGCCTTGACACTTCAGATACTTTTACCTGCCGGGTAGTTGCACAGCCACCGGCATTAAACGGAGACTCGGCCGATACTGCGTAAGTACCTTCCTCATCCACGATCAGGAGGTTGCCATTTTGCAGGAAGTGGCCGGAGCCGTCGTACCACGCATAGGTATAGCCCGGTATAGGATTGGCTACCTCCAGGGTTGCTTCGTCGCCTGAGCAAAAGGTAACCGGGGCACTCACCAATTCCAGCCTCGGGGGTTCAAAAAACAAAATGACCATTCTATCCGTGTTGATACAACCGGTGGCATTGGTTACGGTCAGTTGGTATTCTCCGGCGGCAAACGCATAGAAAGACGATGTGGTGGCCACCGTCTGTTCCTCCAGTGTCCATAAAAAATCAAAGTTTTCATCACTCAGCCCCGTACTTAATAAAACACTGTCACCTTCACAGATCCTGACATCTTCCAGTTCGAATAGTGGCCTGCTGTGTTCGAAAACGGAGACCGTGTCTGTCCGTTCACACCCCTCGGCATTGGTCACTGTAAGGATATAGAACCCAGCCTTATCTGCCGAAACTTCAGCACTTACACCCAGGTCTTCTGTCTCGGGTATGAAATCAAATGAGCTGTATGACCAAGCGTAAGAAGCCCAGGCGCCTCCGTATAGTGAGCTTGCCGCTCCCGGGCAATAGCTGGTTTCCCTGTTGGCAAGTGCCAGGGTATCGCTTCCAATGATCTGAAATAGTTTCAAATCAGGCTCGGCAAAAAATGTGATCTCGCTGAACGCTTCATTGTCGCAGTTGAATTCATCCCGGACCTTGACGCTGACCACGGTCGAGTCGCTTTCCGGCGCGAATCGATAGAAGGGATCGGTCCCCGATTTTACCATTTCATCACCGATATACCATTCATATTGCCGGTAATTTGTTTCAGCCACTTCCAGCAAGACTGTTGCCCCCTGGCAAATGGAATAATCAGGCAGGGTAATCACCGGAGGTGTACAAAAGCTGGCCGTCCAGGTGCCGATAACATCCCCATCGCCGTAGGTGGCGATGCGAGGATCTTCTTCTCCGGTTCGATACCCGCCATGGCGATTTACAAAGGTATCGCTGCCTTGATTTTTTTGCCATGCGGTAAGCATGGAATTCGGAACGGCAATCGTATCTGTGACCCAATTATTTTGAAGGTCACCCAAAATCGTGCCGTCCAGGCCAGACGCCCTGTCTTCCAGGACGTTCTCATTTCCTTCAAAATCATAATAGGCATACAGACCCGGTTCGGCACCCTGCAAAAATGCTTCGGCCTTGGTACGGATGGCATGATCGGGCAGCGCCCTTTTCCAGAATCGCACCTCAGACATGCTCCCGTGAAACCCCCTTCCAAGGAGGAACGGTTCATCAGGCTGGTTTTTAGCCGGTAAAACTTCGGTTTTTTGCTGCACCAATGCTCCGTCTGCAAAAAATGACAACGTCTGCAGCCCGGCATCGTAACGGGCTGTTAACAGATGGGAAAGACCATCCTGCAAATCGATGGAAGCAGCTTCTAAAAAGTGCTGTTCATTTTCATCGGTATGTACAAGCTCCGGGGTATGCTTATCTTTCGATATGCCTATTTGAAATACCTGGTTTTTCAGTATTAGAAAGGATCGTTGGCCTTTAAGCTCTATCGCTTTTAATCGCACTTCAATTGTGTAGCTTTCTGCCAGAATACCGGAAGCTGCTTCAGGAAGTTGGACATGTTGCCCCTCATTGCCTCCGAAAGCTAGGGATCTTTTAGGATAAAAACTGGATTCGACTTTATCTACATAACGCATGGCGACTTCGTAAGCGCCTGATGATGAGGCGTTATGATGCAACTGATAGGACCGGGAAATACTGGAATTGTCAAGAGTGGAAGACGCATGCAAGCGCAGCACTGAATCCAGGGGGGTGTCTGCCGTCAAAGTTATCCCGAGGTTACCGGGATCTAAGTCAGTAAGTTCACTGTTCGTGAGTGCATGAATAAAAAGAATGCTATCACCTTGTAAAGGGATGATCCGGTTTCCTTCCCGTTCTTTAATAATTTTTCCGGTCATGTTCCCGGTTGGAAGCATTTCGGAGTCGATGACCAACTTGCCGGCGTCTAACAGCAGATGACCGTCTTCCAGCACCAGGGAGTCAAATACATGAAGCTTGCCCCCTTTGACATAAACCGAATCCACGGCATTTCGGATGATCATCTTTCTAAACCGAATGGGATTACCGGCCGGTCTGATCGTTTGAGGGACAGGGCCGATCAGTGCAAGGCTTACAAAGCCACCATTGGTAATGTCCCCTGATGAACGGTTCATCAGGTCTTCTTTGAGTTCGATAATTCCTTCTCCATCCAATATTCCCTGTTGTACTTCAAGACTACCCTGAATGCTGAAGTACCCTTCCTTCACACCAATGGCTCCCCGGCCGTTGGCACTTCCTATCACCACATAGCCCGATTCCTGGGCCATAGCATGACAAAAGCACAGTGTCAATAGTATATTCAGTACGTTTTTTTTCATTGCTATGTGTTTAGATTCTTGTGAATTCAGTCAATCCGGGAAATAATTGTCCGGTTGAAGTATCGTTATGGATTCAACCGCATGATATAGGCCAATGCATAATAGGGCGGCCTGTTTTCATGGGGTTGATCGCCTCCATTGGAGGTAATAGTAAAGGCCAAGGCAGCGCTAGTGGCTCGAATAGCGGGAAGTCCACGGGTGGTCAGGAGATTTTCTCTCCTGTCCTCTGAAACCAAAATGCCTTCGGAAGATCCCGTTGTATTAAAAGATACACCAGCATAGTTTAAACCATGGGAATGTGAGATAACCTGTGTACTTCCCTCGGAACGCGGGTCTGTGTTATTAACCATACTCGGATGATTATGATTATGAGCAGGCATTTCCGGTTGGGTCAGCGTATGTTTTTCTTCCCCGCCTGTACCACCCATTAGATAAGTGGTGTTACCTGCGTAAGCAGGGTCTTCATTCCTGCCGACTCCCACAATAAATCTTCCGCGCAAATCAGGGGTGCCATTTTGGCCATTGCATATCGCCCATCCTTCATAAGGCGTGCCGGCGACCCCTTTTCCACTTCCATCAAAAACACCCGAAGTCTCTCCATGAAACATAATCACCCCGCCGGGAGGTGTCATACCGATGCCCTGTATCTCTCCTTCGACCCTTAATCCATTGTCAGGCGCAACGGTATTATCGGTACTGTAATTTTGGCCTATCAGGACTTTTCCGGCAATTTCCAGGGTGTTTTCCGGGGAAGCCGTTCCAATCCCCACTTTGGGGTTATTGGTTTGGTGAAAATAGGTAACGTCTCCGGTGGCAACTCCGGACTGGTCGAGCCAGCTCGTCACCCATGGATTCAGTATGCGGTACCTGCGGGCATTTTGATCCCAAAAATTAAAGTAAGATGCGCCTGTGTTGTACAAAAGCAACCCACCCAGGTTAGGTGAGGTTATATTGGTGAGATTGTGCGAATCCCTGAGACGCAGGATCCAGGCCTCATCACCCCCCGAGGGAACGAAACCACGAAGTACGGGGCTTCTTTCCAACTGAAGTGAAGCCCAGTCTTCCGGCGTACCGGGTGTAGAGCCGATGAATACCTGACCATGCACCCGCCAGGAAGATAAGATAAATATGAATAGAACGATTTTTTTCATGACTTCCTCTTTAAAATGTGATGTTATTTTCGATTGATTTGATCGTTTTTCCCGAGAAAGTATACCCCCTGAGCTGGTAGAAATAACTACCACCGGCCTTTGGACGGTCCACAAAGCTGTTCCCGGAAATAAGCGCTGAAATTCTTTTGTAAGCTCCTTCCGATGATTTCCGGTAGACGGCGTGGCCTCTGACCACAGCGTCGTTCGTGGTAGACCATTGTAACTTTATCTCTTTTTCGCCGGGGATGAGTTCAAATTTTTCATAGGCGGGTTCAACCAATGGCATATCCTTTTTAAAAATAATTTCTTCGGAAGGAGGTGATTCGTTGCCGGTTACGTCACTGGCGGTTATTCGCCACCGTCCGGAATCCATCGCTTCGTTTATTCGAAAACGGTTGTTTTTGCTGGTGTCTATGATTTGCCAATCTTCCGATCCGAAACCTGCGAAGTACAACGTGTAATGGCTGATGTCTTTTTCCCTTCGCTTTCTCCACGAAAGGATATTATTTCCTGCTTCATTTGTAATGCCGGCCATAGCGGGAGCGCCCGGTGCCCGGTAGTCTTGTAAAGCCAGGGTGGCGTAAGCCCCCTGACTTGTGTTCATGGAGGTATCCAATGCCACCACTTTATAAGTAAAGGCACTTTTTACATGGCCGGGCAAAGTGTCTGCATAGGTATACCCCCTGATAATACCGTCGGTGATAAGGGAAAAGTGATTTTCATCTATACCAAAAGCAGAGCGGTAAACCCGATATCCCCAAACGTCTTCCGACGGAGAAGCGTCCCAACGCATGGCTACAAAGACCGAGTCCAGCGTTGCGGTAAAATCAGATACCCCTGCAGGCGGAATTTTATCTTTCAGTTGTACCATCTGAATACCTGATTCACTTTTGTTGCCTGAATAGTCTTCTGCCACCACCTGGTAGCGGTAGATTCCTGACCGGGTCAGTCGGTCTTCGAAGGCAGGACTCACGATTGGTTCGGGTGTCAAAGGTTTTCGGATAGAATCCTCCAAGCCGTTGAACCGGTAAAGCGTGAAGCCTTTAAGGTCAGGTTCATTACCGGTCGTCCAGGAAATTTCCACCCGCCCATCCGGGTGAGGTACCAGCTTCTCGATTTTTGGCGCTTTTGGTGGTTTTTTGTCCGTTAAGGTCACCTCAAAGGACTGGCTCGGGGTGGATTCAATACCAAAAAAGTCGATAGCTACGAGGTGATAAACGTATGTGACACCCAGCGTCAAAGAAGAGTCTGCATACATGATATCGGGATAATCAAAAAAACCTTCTTCGTTCATCGATTCTACCGGTATAATAACATCCTGGTTTACCTTAACGGCCTCTTCACCTTTAACAGCCCGGAACAGGTTAACGCCAAAGTACCTGTCCGGCTCCGGTATCCAGTAGAATTCCACTTTGTTTTCCAATGTTTCAAATACTATAGACCGGGGCGGTTCCTGGCGTGCCGCCAGGCTGGAAGCATAATCCCGTACCTCCAATAGATCGATGTCTTTTCTCTTTCCTGATTTTTTGGTTACTATTTCCGTGATCTTATAATCATAAGTGGCGCCGGATACTGCGGTGCTGTCATCAAAGGCAATGCCTAGGTACCTGGCGAATTCGTTTGCTTCCAGGACTTTTACAATCAGGCCAAACCGGATAATATCGGGTACCGGACCATCAGCACCTTCCAGTAAGCTTAAATAATCCCGGACCTTACGATCCTCTGCTAAAAAAGGAGCGAGCGGAAGACTTTTGTATTTTACAGGGGTCGGCGTCAGGAGTTTCCATTTCTTTTTACCGGAAGGCCTGCGAAACACGTGGTATTCTTTTGAAAGGTCAAAATCATCGGTGAGCCATTTTAGCTGTGTCACCGATCGATCCTTCACTGTATGCTTTACAGACTTTACCAGTAACTGTCGGTTATCCTGTGCCAGTCCGCAATAGGCTATGCCCAGTAGCCCTACCGTTATCCAATAACTTCTTTTCATGGTTCTTTTTTGTTTCTTTCTACTATCCTATTCGTTGGTTGTATTTCAGCTTAATTTCCTGGCTCATTCCTACTACTTTAAATCGCACCAGCACGTCGGCTTCTATATTCATAGGTTCACCTTCAGGCCAGGTTCCCATAATTCTGGCTAAAGCATAGAATTCTGCAATAGTGAGCGTGCCATATTTATTGAACATCGGTACCTCGTAGTCGATGTATGCACCGATGTGGCCTTCTAAAAAGCCTCCTACTTTGGTAAACCGGAATTTGGGATTGATTTCCGCACCTACGAGGATACCCAGATCTACAAAAGCTTTAGCCCTGCCTCTTACACGCGCAATTTGAAAATTGATCATGGGTGTTCTAAACTCTGCTCCCAGGCCTTTGGCTAAATGTAACTCGATATCCGTGCCTGAACGTACCTGGACATATTTAAAGTACGTCGACATCCTCATGCCAAAACACCCCGGCAGCAGGTATATCCTTTTATCCGGCTTGCCTATTTCCAGGATGACATTATCAAAGTCCGGCTCACGGTGATAGAGAAAAGCCAAATCTCCCTCTCCACATAGAACATTAGAACCTGTAGTGAAATCGGCGGTCAATGCGCCCGTTTTTAATCCCTTCTTGTCCCAGGCAAAAAATGCAGTAGCCCGGGCCTGGAACATGGAATAGTCTACACCTTGTAGTATGGTTCTCATGTTAAAAAGATCCATATTTGCATCCAGGCGAAAGAACCCTGACTCACCGATGGCCAGATCAAGGGTGGCGGTTCCGCTAAAAGTAGCGCCAAACGTGGGGGTGTCAATGATCGAAGTAGCAAAAGTGATCCCGCAAATGACATTCCGGTCGGGTTTGAACGTGACGGTATTATCAGCAGATGTTCCTAAAGAAGAACCTGCCATTGCGTTCTTTATCGTACTTTGCTGGAGCAGGTCGGTCAAAGCCATGGGAGCACCATCTTCAGTTGTCTCTTCCTCTCCATTAAAAGTATCGATCAGTTGTTGTGTGTCATCATCCAGGCCGTAGTTCATGTGTTTGAATACCCGGAACATTCCTCCGACCATGGTGATTGGCCCCATATTGATCCCATCTACAAGCGCTTTTCTTATCCCGGTCATGGACTTGCTAACGATCTTATTAGGAAAGAGTGCAGAATTAGGTCTTTTTTGGAATTTTTCTTTGCGGCCCTTCAGCTCATCGGCAAGAGCATTTTTCTGGCTGCCGGCCATTCTTTTACCGATATTTTTGAAAATAGTACCCAATTTGCTATCATCACGGTTTCTTATAGCAGTCCTATCATCCAGGAAAGCTTTTATGTGAGACAATTCTTTCTTTTTTTTATCGAGATGTGCACTTTTTAATGGCTCCTTACTGCGCCATTCCTCGGCCCTTCTTGTTGTCGTCTTATCTATCTCTGCTTGGGTGCTTTCAGTTTCTTTTCTTAGTCTTTCACGTTCGTCGTATATGGCTTTGTTCTTGTTCCTGTGCTCATCCAGCAAGCCATTTGCTGTGTTCATTTTTTTGGTTAACTCTTCTTTCTTTACCAGCAGATCGTATCCTTTTTCCCTAATCCTCATAATAGCCTCTAAATCATCTGCACTATGCTTGTCATTTTTAACTCTTTGTAACACACGTTCGTTTACCTCAATATCAGCTTCAACATTTTTTACCAGGTCTTTTGCCTTCTTAGCCTCCTCTTCCAACTCCCTTTCTTTTGCTATAAAACGTTTGCTGGTTTCCAGGAAATCGTTGTATTTTTGTTGACTTTTTTTGAGTTCTGCTTCCTTTGATTTAATCTTTTTCAAGTCATTTAAATCTCCCGGGGATAACCGACCCCTCTCATTTTTCACTTTAGTTTTAAGCTTGACGACTTTTTCTTCCAAAGTTTTAATTGTAGTATTCTTTTTTAGTTGCCTTCTGAGATTTCGCCGGTCAATAGCGGCATTAAACGCCTGCCTCTTCTTTTTTTTATCCTTTTTTAAATTGTCGATTTCTTGTTTATATGGAGCGCTGCTTCTTTTGATCGCCTTTTTTAAAGTTTCTTTTTTATCGGCTAGTATAGGACCTTTTTTAGCTTCGAAATCTTCATAGGCATCTTTGGTTTCATTGTATTCCTTTACGATCTTACTATCTCTTAATCCTTCTACTACTGTATTATTCTCTTTGACCAGGTTGCGAAATTCTTCGGTGTTTTCTTTCCCTTCTTGCTGGAATCTTTTTATCTCTTTTTGCAGCCTTTTATATACCGGGTTTTTAGCGATTGCTTTATCTTGATCACGCTTAAATTTTCCGGCTTTTTCAGCAGCTCGTTTTTTGGTGTCTTTTTCCTTTTCCAGGTCGTCAATTTCTTTCTTAAGGTCTGCGTGCCGGGCTTCTATTTCTCTCATTTTTTCTTCCAAGTCCCGGCTCGCAGTTTCATAAGCCTCCTTTGCTTCCCGGTATTTCCTATCGGTTGATTTGTCCCGGAGCAAATCAAGCTCCTCTTGTGCCTTTACCAGTTCACCCTCCTTTTCCCTTAATCCTGACATCTGGACATCTCTTTCCTTGTCCGTTAACAGGTCGTCTATTTCGGCTTCTTTTTCATCTTCTAAAAAGTTAGCAGCCTCTTCCCTGTCGTCTATACCGTAGCCTATGCCTCCGTTTAGATCATTCTTTTTGGATGTATTTATCTTTTCGTAGACCATGGCGTCTAAAGGATTGGTAACATTGGCAAATTCTCCCATCCCGTAAGAGACATCAAACATCCAGTAGTTGAATGGGTCATCCCCTGTGGTTTTGCCCAGGGTAATTTTTGCGCTACCATTATACTCAAATGGGAACCGGATCATAGCACTGCCGAATCCTGTTGTACAATCGCCCCATTCAGGATCATCTTTTACTCTGAAGCCGCTGAATTCAGCAATAATTACCAATAGGTTCATCTTAAAGTAAAAGGAAGAATAAGGTTCGACCGTGAAATTTTTCATGGCACCTTCACCGGCTTTATGATGATTAGAGAAGCTATCGCTCCCTTCAGTGAAATTCCCCCAGTGAGACGTTTGATTGTCCAGTATCTTTTGCCTTTCACTAAAGGCTGTTCTGTCACCGATTAAGGACGGCTGTTCGATGTCCTCTTCATTTTCTTCATTTTCAAAAGCCGGGTTATCCTCCCTTGTTTGATACCTTGGCCTGTCAAACCCCCGGCCTGTGATCAACTCCGCCGCTACAGGCTTTCCATCCTTGCCCGTAATATCTTCACCGAAAGAGATCTGGTACCCGGTAGAAACGGCATAAATGGATTTGTACAGCTCAATGCCAAGGTCAAAAATGGTGATCTCATATTGATCCAGGCGCCCTACCACGTATTCATCCAGCCTGTACCTGCCCCCGGGCGTACCGAAGCCAACCTTCCCGTTACCCCAGATCTTAAGGTCTGTTACATTGTTCAGCACGATGTCAAAGTGGGCCCACCTAAAATCCAGGTCTGCCTTTAAAGCATTGAAACTGTCAAAATAGGGCGTTTCAATGAGCGTAGCGAATGCGTGGAACCTATCGTCTGTGGTCTTTTGCCCAAAGGAGATCTCGTAGGATGACAGGTCTTCCTGCAGCCTGTTATTTTCGAACCCTTCGTCCGTTAATGTGATCTCGCAACCGATCAATTCGTCACGAATGAAAGGAACATGAATGGAGGCTTCGAAAAGGCCTTTTTCGATGGAGTTATCCATAATCGAAAATGCTATCTTCCGCAGGTGACCGCCGAAGGTATTGAAAGCCAACCGGTTTGATGCGTCATAGGATTGCGTCATTTCCAGTTGTAATCCATTGGTGGAAACCTCGGCAGCATAGTCGGTGGATTGTCCCTGCACCACACTGTGGGTGATTGTATTGGGGAAAACAAGGTGGTGATCATCAAATTTATCTTTCAACACCATATCATATTCCTCAAAATAAGCACCTTTCCATAGTTGATCGGAAGACCTGGTGCCAGGGGACCGGCTATCTTCGAGATCAATGACAGTGATCCTGGGAATGAGATGAAAATTGGCATTGGCAGATAGTGAGATCCCGTTGTTGGCATGCGCTTCCATGCGATTGTAAAACAATTGATCAAAGTTTCGGAATGAGAAACTCACACTGTCCACTTGATTGCCATCTACTGCTTCAGGCAAAATGAAAAAGCCGAAAAATCGCTGTTGAAAGGTGTTGTTACTGACCAGGAAATCAGATTCATCTTCCCTAAGCAATAACCTGAAATCGTACGGATCCTGGAAACGGAAATAGTTGCCTGCAGTCAGCGGGATTTTGCCGTTGAGGCGTAATGCGTCATAATTGACCCATGTTTTAGCCGTAATCACCGCTTGCCTGGAGTCTTCGGTTAGCAAGAATGGCATTTGCCACCGCGCCTGGCCGTAGATTTGCAGTGCGTATTTATCTAATTGAATTTTTTCAGGATAGAATGTGGCTTCCCCGTTTTTTGTCTCTTTGGGTGAAAGCGGAATGTCTTCAAATTCATCGGGAAGTTCATAATCGATGATACCATCTTCGAGGATCATTCTGCCTGAATAGAGTTTTACCTCGAGGTTAACAAAAGAAACCTCATACCGGTTACTATCGGCATCCAGCATCAGGGTGCCTTCTCCGGTAAGGTTAGAAAAAGTAGCCCCGTCCCGTAGTGTGGTGACCGAAATGATGTGTTTTCCCGCATGTATTTCTGAGATCAGCGGGGATGTTTCAAATGTCTGTACATTACTGGCGGCAATCTCCACGCCATGCGTATACGCTTTTACCTGCCAGGCATAATTTTTTTCCGGGGCTAAAGACTCACGCAACCGCATACTCCATCCCGAACCGCTGTGGGTAATCCTTGTACTGTCCTGGAATACCGCGGCGTTGTTGGCTATGGCATCTTCAGGTTGCTCACCTTCATCTAACTCTACCACCCGCATATGATAACTGAGTGGCTGTTGCGCACTGAGGTTGTCGGGGCTTCCCCAGGCAAATATGGTAGAGGATACGGGTGGAATGACTTCCCGGTTGGAAGGTGCTGATAATGCTAAAGAACCGCCTGCGCTATACCCGTACTGAAAGGTACAAATCGTGCTAAATCCATCATTGAAAAGATTGGTTTGCTCCATTGGGTCCACTGCCTGTACCCTGTAAACATACGTTTGGCCCTGGTTCCATCTTAAAAAAGCATCCTGAGGAATTTGAAAAAAATTACCTGTGACCTCAAAGACCTGCATATTGGGATTGTTGATCTCCAAAGCGTCGAGGGGGGTGCGCCCTTCGAGCACCTCCGCAATGGTCAAACGGTATTGGCTAATGCCCGGAACCGAGCTCCAGCTAAATGAAAAATTTTGCTGCTGGGAAAAGCTGGTGATGTTCCCGCAAGCAGGCTGGTTGAGCAGCGGGGGTTGTCTGACAATAACGTTCACATTGGCACAGGAGGCATTACTTAAAGGGGTTAATGTACGATTATCCAAAGCCTCCAAACAGAAACGATAAGTTCCCGCCGGCAATCCACCGCCACTATTTTCCAGATCTTCTGCCGATATGCCACTGAAAACATTATTTGAGTAATCGAAATAAGGCGTCAGGTCGGCGATACTCAGGCTGGTTAACTCAAACTGATTAAGCCTTATGGGTTCTATGAATACGTTGGGATTGGTTTGGATCCTGACGTTGTTCGAAATGCCTTCAATCGTTAAGCGCAACCTTACATCCCATTGACTGGCATTGCCGTTGAATTGTAGCGAGGCGTTGATCCGTTCTTCGACAGCCACATACTCGATCAGCCCTTGCCGGTGGGGTTGGGGTACGTTAAAGGTAACACCAACCGGAAACCTCACACTTTGGGCCCAAAGTGTGGATCCAAAGAATAAATTCAGGCATGCAAAACAAAAAATCGTATTTATTATGAATAATCGTTTCATTTGTCTGTCAAAGTCTAAAATTGTACTTCAGTGATGTAATCACCTCTATAAAAGTGTCTCCTCTTATGGTCTCGGAGAGGTGGTTCCTGATCACCATTGTCGAGTTGATCCCGAAGCTATGTCTTTTGTCTGGCCTGTAATTTGCCGCTATTTGTGCGTTTTGAATGCTGTTGATCGTGCTCCCTTCCCGTTGGTTATTAAAGAAAGCGTGACTTACCTGGATTTTAAGTCGCTTTTTCAAAAGCAACTTACTGACCCGGACAGAGGGGCCGGTTCTACGGGTACGAACATCCCCGAAGTCAGCATCATTAAAATTGTAAGCCAGTATAATCGATAAATTGGCCGGTCGATATTTTAATTGATAGGATGCCGTAAGGTTTTGGATAAAACTTTTTTCATCCGGCTTACCTGACGCTTCCGGTTCTGTGATATCTGTCTGATAATTGCCGTTCAAAGAAATATTGTGGCGCCATGCACTCACGGGGTAACCATAGGCGATCGAAGCCTGGTAACTGTTATTTATCTGAACAAAATCCAAGGTGTCTAATTCAGGGTTGATAAGAAATTCCTGCAAAGTGGTGTAGTTGCTATAACCGGAGATGATATTCAATGAGTTAATGGGATTCAAGGTGATGTTGCCAGAAATGGCTCCGCGTTCGATTTTATCTGCGTTGTTCCCTTCGATGTTGTTATTTTGCTGGCCGATATTTCCTGAAAAACTGATCTTTCCCCGCCACAATGAACCACTAAAATCAATGGTGTAGCGCTCCAGGTCATTATTGATGAAAAAAGTACCCAGCGATCGATAGCCGGGATCAACCCGTTCATAGGTAGCGCCGATGTTGTAGTTCCCCAGCGAATAGCTTAGGGAAGTATTCATAGCATTATTAATTTCAGCGGAACTGGTTGGTTGAAATACAAAGCCTAGGCGGTTGTAGAACCTGTAGTGGTCGAGGTCGATCTCCGGAGCCTGTGTATTGTTGTTAAGGATGCTGTTAGCCAGCTCACCACGCACCATCAACCTTTTAAAAATAGTGCCCCCTGCCTGCAGGCTGATCACGAGGTTGTCCTGCGGAAGCAATGATCCGTCTTCGGGAATGACAATGGAGTGTTCTTCATCCATAACTTTTAAAAAGATCAGGTTGGCATATTTCTCGCCATTGTCATACCCTGTTTTAAATCCGTAACCATTCCGCCTGAAAGATGGCAAGAAAAACGCCTCCCCGGCAGAAGTTACATCCCCTGATACTTCCTTTCTCAGCCTTCCGTAAAATGATGAAAAGTGAAATTTTCCGGGCGTCAGCGCTACACCACCCCCGAGAAATGTTATCCCCGAAAATGTATAATGGGAAAAATCCATCATGCGATATCCCCCATGCAGCCGTATCCAGCGATAATAAGGACTGGCGCCAAAACGGTTGAATTGCTGGCCCAGGCGGCTTACCAAATTGCTGAATGAAAAAGTCGCAGGGATATGGATACCATACACAAAGAGATCGATATTTCCTCCATATGTATAGGTGAATGGTTCAAATCTCGGCGCAATACCATTGACTGTGTAATGCTGGCCTGACAGGTTTACGGATCCTTTGATCTCCAGTGGCTTGGCTTTCTTTATACCTTCCCAAAAGTCCTTAACCTGTTCTTTGGAGTCCCCGACGATAGTCTCTACGTTTTGACTGAAAATAACCGTACTGCTTGGCATCAATAGGATGACAAGGATGAGTTTTCGGGTGGCTGGCTTAAATTTATTTGTCAACAAAATTCAATAGCTTTCTTAAAGAGTTTTACCAGGGTTTGCCTCAAACCGGGACAAACTACCATACAATTCATGCAATAGTGGATTTCTTTTATTTTTTTATATGAAAAAATTGATTGACCTTTTTAAAAAGGTTTTCAACACTTCGTAATCAGCTTACAAGGCGAATTAAACTTTTTTGGTAATAAGGAATTCAGGCTATATTTACCTGCAGGGTAGTTTTATTAGCGTAGCTAAACCTCACCGGGATTCGATGCAGTTAGCGAAAAAATTATAGGATCGTAAAGTTCAAAAAGCGGTGCAATTCTAAATAGTTCTTTATAAAAAAACTATTTTCCCCAATGGACAAATCATTGGACAATCAACTGAAATCCGGACAAAACCCCGCTAATTAGGGTCAATAATACATTTTTGAAAATAAATCTATGCTTTACGATAGTCCATATTTTGATGAATTTTCAATGAATTTTTCACCTTCTGCTCCTAAAAAACAGCCTATACGTTGATTTTTTCCTTCCCCAATGTCCCTGTACTCCCATGGTTTTTAAAAAAATGCTGCATGGCCGCGCATATGTTGCACATGTTTAGGTGTGCCATTTTTCAATGATCACCTTTACATCGTTCCGAACGGCAAACAAGCCAGACGGGATGCATCCTTTAGATGGGTTTTCCGCGGTAAATAAACCCATTTTCCGGCAGCAGTTGCTAATAAGGTATGATCATTCTTGCCCAGGTGCAGGAATTTATACCCTGGAAAAATCAGCACTGCACGGGTACCTGCAAAGATAGGCTGTAAGTACAGGAAGGCTTCAGCCATCGGCTCAGGTACTTCTTCCTTCTGCCTTGAGGAACATGGTCATCATGTTTCACCGCTTCCGAAAGGCTGGGTTTACACTTGTTTTAAGACAAGCCCCAACCTGAAACCAACCTTCGGAAGCACAAGAAAAGGAGGATAATATGAAAAATCCACTTAAAATTTATGCATTCGTACTGGTCATGTTCACAGCGCTGAGTGCCTGTGAGGTAGATGAGGGAACTCCCACCCCGCTTAACGATAAAGGGGTGATCACCAACGGTAATTCAAATAGCGGGGGAGGGGGTGATGACGAAGAGCCGATCATCCATCTGGAAGATAGTACTTCTACATATCCATGATCAGGGATTTAATCACACCTGATTAAATCTGGTAATAAGGCAGATACCGATCTGCCTTATTTTTTAAAGCAGACAGTAAAATTCCCACCATTATCACCGGCATAACTGTATTCCCCTTTTAATTGCCTCACCAAAAGATCAATTAAATTCATTCCGTGGGTTTCCGTTTTCACTAAGTCCTGTGTTTTAAAACCAGGGCCATAATCTTTGATGCATAGCTCCACCAAGTCATCTTTTTCATGCAGATCGATTTTGACTGTCCAGGTGCCGTCTTTGTTTTGTCCATATTTTATAATATTGGTAAGGACTTCATTGGCTACCAGTCCTAAGGGGTTCGATTGTTCTGCCGTCAGCAAGACCGGATCAAGATTACTGACAATTTTGTATTGTTCATTGCCGGTGCCAATGCTGCCAAAAAGATTTTGTATGAGCCCTTTGAGGTATTTGCCGAAATCTAATTGTCCGCTATTGGCAGTTTTGGAAAAGTAAAGGCCTTGCATGATCAGGTTAATAGCTTCCAATTGTTTTCCAATGCTCTGAAGGGCCTTTCTTGCCATACCATCTTTTAGATGAATACGTTTGTGATTGATCATACCACTTAGCAGGCTAAGGTTATTCTTTATGCGATGGTGCATTTCTTTATACCGGATTTCATTTTTTTTGGCGTCTTTTTGCTTAACATAGTTATAATAGATAAGGAAAAAGATAATAAAAGCTCCAAGCATGGAAGACAATGTATAGATAAGGTTGTTTTTTCTCCGGTTGCTGGCTTCGATTTCAAGCGCCCGTTCCAGCTCATTGACGCCAAATCGCACTTCATAAGAGGCAATTACTTCCTGCTTTTCAGAATTTAAAATGGCTTCCCTTTGCCGGATCATTTTTTGAGAAATGTCTGCGGCTTCCCTGAATCTTTTTTGCTTTTCAAATAAATCCCTTTGCATAGCTAACTGGTTATAAATGAGTTCGGGAGGGAAGCTTACAGACGCCGCTAAAGAGTCTGATCGGTGTAAATAATAACTGGCTTGTGCAATGTTTTCTTTTTGCAGATACACCTTTGACAGCGTAACCAGGTTGAAACCTAATCCTACATAATCGTAAGATAAAAGCCGGTATTCATTGGATTTTTTTAAATGATGGATAGCACTGTCATTTTTTTGCAAGTCGATAAAAGTAATCGCCAGGTTATAGTAAGAGTTGCCTGTTAATCTGGGTACATCCTTATCTTTTTTTAATACCAGGCTTTTTCTATAGAAAGTCACAGCAGAATCCAAGGCCCCTCTTTGCCTGAACAGCGTACCTAGGTTGTTGTATGTTTTAGCGATTTGAAGGGCGTGATTGAGGGATTTTGCCATGTCAAGACTTTTCATGTAGTACAATCTTGCTTTTTCAGGGCTATTTACTTCACGCAAAATATTACCCAACATGTTATAACCACGCATCAATCCGGTTTTTGACCCTGTATCTTCCAGTATTTGTACTCCTTTATAGAAGTTGACGGTTGCAGAATCAAAAATATTCAACCTTTTAAAAGCCAGCCCTAAATTCAGAAATCCATCTCCTAAAAGTGTGTCCTGGTGGTTTTGTCGATATACTTCGATGGCTTTTCTGTAAAACAAAATGCCATTAACGTAATCCCCTTGCTGAAAAGCCACCCCACCTAAATTGTTGAAACAGTTTCCCGCCATTACCCAGTCATTTATATTTTGTGCCGCATTGACACATGCCTGGAAAGCCATTTGGGCCTTTGAGAAATTTCTTTCCCGGTAATAGATAATTCCTGCTTTCTTATGCAATTCCGGTAACGCATATTTATCAGCCCTGTCGATGACTGCTGATAAACTGTCTATGGTATTTTGACCGAGGGTGGAATATGAACCGGGAAAAAAAAGGAAACAGTAAAAAATAATATGCCGGGAAAATTTCATATTTCCGGTTGTTTAACTTTAACTTTAGTTTATAGCTTATGCAAAATAATAATTTTATCAGGATTTTATTGGTTGAAGACGATGCATTGGTGAGTTTCGACCTTTCTGACCGGCTTAAAAGATTGGGATTTTCCAATATTATCATTTACGAAAAAGGGGAAGAAGCTATTGAAAATTTTTCCAGGGATCAACCCGATGTGGTAGTCATGGATATTGCTTTGGCTGGTGCACTCGATGGTATAGAGACGGCAAGGAGGTTGAAAAATGAAAAGAAAATACCGGTTATTTTTTTGACAGATTATGTGGATGAAAAGACCTTTCAACGGTCATTGACGGTATACCCGGCAGATTTTTTACCTAAGCCTTTTGTCGATGTGCAGGTAGCACGGAGCATTAAAATAGCACTTCAGCAGAAAAATGAAGCTGAGATGAAAGAGAAAGTAGCCAATAAAAAGCCTTCGGTATTGGTAAGTGACGGTCTGTTTGCCTTTAAAGGTGAGGGGCGCTTTGAAAAGATTTCTTTATCATCCATTCGTTATTTGGAGGCAGGAGGGGCCTATTGCAACATATTTATTTCCGGTAATGAGCCTGTTTTGGTTTCCCATAGTATGAAAACGGTTTTTGAAATACTCAAACAGTTGGATCTTGCCCATAGTTTTGTTCAAATTCATCGTTCTTATATTGTCAATACTTCCTTTATTACCGGCTTTCAGGGCAGGACTTTGTATTTAGATGATACGGAATTGCCTGTTGGCGAACATTTTATTTCGGATCTGCGCAAACGGTTTTTTACCATTTAACAAACACAAATAGCTGATTTGGAAGACAGATATCCAGGTTCGGAAAAGCTATTCGCATAAAATTCTATTATTTAACATCTTGGCCATATCTTAACTGAAGTCAAAAGATCATGGCAAAAGAAAAGTATCCCGTTGGGGTGGTATTAAAACTCTTGACGGAGGTAGCACAAAGATATAACGAGGAGGGATTTACCAGGAAAATTAGCGAGCGTTTAATGAAAAAGTATAATCTGGAGGTGGGAGCAGATTACTTCTACAACGATTATACAGTATTGAAATACAAGGATTTGGAGATAACCATTGAACGTCCCAAAGAAAACCTCGATGTACTGGCCAAAGAAGTTGATTGTGAAAACTTTGACCAATATTTATCAAAAATTGGTTATCGGGTTCCGGAAAAAGATAAGACCAGGAAGCGTATATTCCTTACAACAGAAGTATTACCTTCCGAATTCCTGCTTAAAAGAAATCCACCCCATACCCGCGAATGGCTCGATAAATATACAATCGGTGCGCAGATCATGCCGGCCTTCCTGGGGGTTTTTCCATTGCTGATAACGCTGGCACTTATCATGCCCGAGTATAAACCCGAAGCCGACACCCACTTTATTTTTGGGATAATTATTGGCTTTGGCCTTGTTATCGCACTTTCCGGCTGGCTGGCTATCGTGGGAAAACGATGGGAAAACAGGATTTTCTTTTTTAATAGAAACAAAGGCTTTCCAACCACTTATCTGATGTTATTCAGCACGAAAAGCAAATATTCCGAAGCACAAAAACAGGAGTACAGGGATAAAGTAGCAACCTGTTTCGGAATTCTTTTTCCGGCTCAAGAGGAAGAAATAACCGACGAGACAACAGCTATCCAAAAACTTCACCAGGCAGGGATGAAAGTAAAGAATTTGATCAAGTCAGCACGCATTAGGTCAGCACAGATTAAATATGGGTTTCATAGAAATTTGATTCCGGCTTCGGTTTTGGGCATGGTGATGGCTATACCAGGTGCCACTTACGGGGTGTGGAAAGGTAACCTGCCGCTGATTGGCTGCATGGCATGGTGCTTTGCAGCCGGACTTTACTATTATCTGTTTCACAACAAATGGGTAAAAATGGCATCTGAAGCTTACGCCAGATATCTGATTGATGAGTTTCTAAGCCGTTAACAGCGCATGGTTGTGACCTGAGCGTATGTCTTATAAGTATTAAATTATATATGTATGGAGTTTTCAATAAAAATGGTACGGCTCAAGGGCCGTACCTTACCACTCAATTATCAATACGCGCTTTCTTCCTGGATATACAAGGTGATCGCTAAAGCAGACCGACAGTATGCGACCTGGCTGCATCAGGAAGGGCATACGTTGGGAAGTAAAAAATTTAAGCTATTCACTTTTTCGCGCTTAATGATTCATCCCTATAAAATTGAAGGGGACCGCATCCTGATCATGGGTGAAGAAATAACATTAAACGTACGGTTTTTGGTACACAAAAGTATGGAAAAATTTATCCGGGGACTTTTCATGCCACAACTTTTTACCCTGGGAGACTGGAAAAGCCAGGTAAGGCTTCAGGTAGCAGAAATGACTTTACAACCGGGTCCTTTATTCATGCCCACCATGCGTTACCAATGTGTTTCTCCTGTTTGTATAGCAGTCAATGGGGATAAGTATGCCGCCTATCTGAGCCCTTATACAGTAGGTTATGGTGAGTACCTGTTCAGGAACTTGTGTAAAAAACAAATGGTCGAGGGCATGGCAGGTGCGATGGATAATTTTGACAGTTTTAGCTTTAAGCTGCTTAGCAAGCCGCTATCCAGGCTCATTACCATGAAGCCAGGTACCTCCGACGCCGTGAAAATCCGTGGCTACTCCTTCAACTTTGAGATGACGTTGCCAACCGTCCTTCATAAAATCGGATACTATGCAGGATTTGGGGAAAAAAACAGTACCGGTTTCGGATGTGTAAAAGCCCTGTCATAAAACCTGACAGTATGAAATGTTTACAAGGCAAGGCCTCGCTAACCAGGGATGAATGCAGCCATCTAACGTGTAGAAGGAAGGCATTCCTGAAACCATATTGACATTCCGGATTACCGATTGACATCAATATAATACAATATGAAATACCAGTTGATTGAAAACTATTTTGAGACAGCACTCTTTCAAGGGGCTGTAAGAGACTATTTTGACACGGTGCTAGGGAATATTATTGCTAAAAATGCCATAGTTTCTGCCAAAGGTCTGTTCATGGTAGACGGGGAACAAAAGAGGGATTATTATGATATGCCCTACCATGTACACATCCTCAATGGCCTGATCCCGGCTTTGTTGGTCTATGAGCATTATATGCTGGAGCATGGATATGTCAATGACCGGGAAGCGGCGTTATACCTTAAGGTATTTATGCTGGGTTTTACTTTTCATGATGCCAATAAGTTGCTGAACACGCAAGCGGAAAGTAACAAATCCGACCTCGAAGTGGCAGTGGCGGCTTTAGACAGCTATGTAGACCAGTGGCAGGTCGATGCTTTCTTTTCTGAATTTGAGCATTACAAAAGTAACATTTATTACCTCGCCCTGGCTACTGAAAATGGCACCTGGGCTACGGCAGAAGATTACCCCATTACACTTGGCAACAGGGATGAGATACGCATGACACAGCGCGAATTATGCCACCTAGCCGATGGCCTTGCCTCTATTCAGAATGAAAGCCTGGAGTCCATTGAGGCCTTGCACGATGCAGTAAGCCACCGTGTTGGCCGTATCGCCAAAATTGCTCCGCTCCGTGTGTCCTATGTAAAAATACGGTCTAATCCTTATACGCTTTTAAGTCAGAATTTACTGCAGGTAGCCAGGCAAGTGTTGGCAACCAGTGGAAAGAAGGTCGTTTACGCTACGCGTGAGGGCTTTGTGTTTTGGGGAGAGGAGGTATCACAAAATGAATATGAGGCCATTAGAAAGGCCTATCTGAAAGGTAGTGCCGAAGACATCAAATTCAGGGAATTGACCAAGATCGATGCCCAAAAATGCAAGTTCGGATTTATTGGCTCTACCCCGTTTACGAAGCCTATATTGTCTGAGATTACTGACAAGCTGGGCGATAAGTTTCTGTCTTTGTCTCCGAATGGCAGTGAAGGGATCAGTGATTTTGACGGTTTTGTATCATTGACAGAACAGCTTATAGAGGTTTATGACTTACCTGTCGAATGTGACCTCAAAAATGGCCGGCTTGTCCTTCGGTATTATGAGCATATTGTCGAAGAATATGATGAATATTTCAAAACCCTATTCAATTTACACAAAATTCAATGGCTCAACAGTAAAGAGAATGAATCCTGGCGACTGGATTTTGACGATTGGCAAAAAGGTGAACGCCCATTGCCGGCGCCCATTCAGTTTGACTGTGCGTCTGGCCATGTAGATCTACAAACCGCTCAGGACCTGTTGACCTTTATCAGGGAAAGGGTCAAGATGACCAATGCCTTGTACAAAACTTACCTGAATTTTGTTAAAACCTGCTATGTGCTGCAAGAGGAAGAAGATATCGAGGTCTACATAGCGATGCTTCAGGAGCATATTATTGATCATTTTGAGCCCGAAGAAACCGGCGGAAATGTGAAAGAGATGCTCTTTGATCGCTATTTTGAATGTCCGGGGCAGGTGAATTTGCAATTTTTAAAACAATATGCCCCTTCTGTTCCTCCAAAAAAGGCTATGTGTGCCTTTACGGGGGGTGTCGGTGAGGTAGCCTACAAGGCTGAAGTAGCGTTTGCCATGAAAGCCAGGGGTTTCAGCAACCGAACTGTCACTAACTTAAATAATCATACCAGCTATATTTCTTCCTTGTTTTCAGAGGAAAATAAATTGAGAGCTTCCCTGTTTAGGGTTTCTGAAGCCAATTTCGTTTTATATTATGATTTTTTTGAAGCCAACCTCGATATAGAAAAAGACATCATAAAAGGTTGCATAAAAGCCAAAGACGAAATGAAGTTGCTGGAGGATGGAAAGGTGGCATTGGATAAAAATTCAAAATTTGATTATAATCTTTATAACCTGGAATTTATCAAACTGGACCCGAAGGTAGAACCGACATTTTTCCTGGTAAGAAAGTGTCTGAGGATAGCCAGGGAACTGGGAGTCCGCACCTACATTTCGGGCATAATGACTCCCTACACGCCTCATAAGGCGGTTTTTCACTTCGAAAATGCCCCGCAATTTTTAAAGCTCCTGGGTTGGGACAGCGTACGGTTGATTCATGTAAATGAGGTATTGGATGAGATACGGCTGGTGCTGACTTTTGGAAAAGGAGGCATAGAGAGCAATTTATTGAAAATAGCCCGGAGCCGGCGTGCCTATTTTACCCTTTATTATTTGTTGGGTGCGGATGACCAAAAAAAGGTATACAATTCATTCATCAACTTTTATACAAAATATAAACAAAAATTTGGAAGCATGACAGTAACAGAAAAACTGGCGGAACTGGCAGTCAAAATCGACATCGGTTACAAGACTGCCGCCGAAGAAACCTGGCTGATCCGTACAGCCATGGATTTTTTGAGGAAATACCATAAACAAGGCAGCAGCCGGGAAGACATTATCCAAAAGACCAATGGTGAGATATACCGTAAGCTGCGCATGGATAAACCTGATACAGAGGCGATAGAAGCATTTTCCACGGCCGTTTATGATCAGCTATTTATGCAGGACTGGCAGGGGAAAATCCCTGCGGTCAATGTTGAAAAAGATTGGATATACCAATTTGCATTTCTTTTTCGCGAACAGTCCCTGATAAAAATCAGAACCCTAAAGGCAAAAAAAGATCCTGAAAGCGTTGAAAGCGGAAGCGAAGGAAAGCAGTGAAGAGAGCATAGCGCTAAGCTTGCCTGAACAGCACAAGTGAAATGCTGCTCAATATTTTGAAATCATTAAAAACCTAAAGAAAAATCAATAATGAACGCACTATTTGACATTATTCCGCAAACCTGTTTTGTCGAAGATCTGAAGCAAAACATTTTAGGAACCATAAAAATCGCGGTATTGCGCGAAACTATCGGCAATGCCATTATACGCAGCAATTATCCCGATGAAACCATCACCTTCAAGCTTTCACCCACCAAAGATGTCGTGGAAGTGCCGGCCCGAAAACTGAAAAGCCGTGAAAAACTACTGGGTTTACGGACATGCCGCCGGTTTGGGGTGGTTGACCCGGTGCTCAGGTACAATGTTATCAAGAAGAGGGAACAACTAGCCAACCCTAATTCGATTTTGTTCGGCGATAGTATTACAGAAAGCAATGATACGGTAGCGCTGAGAAGCAGGGTCATTTACGACTGGGCTTATTCCCTCAGGGATATCGATGAGATCACAGCCACCATGCAGCACAATGCGCTAAGTGAGGGGGGTACTATGTGGGACGAGGAAAAGGGAGATCATCGGCAATCCCTGTTTCAGGTACAATATGTAAAGCCCGGCGTTTTTCTGCCTCATTTTATTATGGTGGAAAATGTAACCCCTGAATTGTTTATACACCTGTTGGCCTGTATCATGTACGAGTCCCGGTATTTTGCCCAAAGTACTACCAATAGTTCTGCTAATGTAAAAAACCATATTCTGGGAATCGGGTATTCCAGCTTTGAGCAGCCTGTTAATAGCTATACTATTGCCAAAAACTGGGATGAGAATACGCCTGTCGACTTTGAAACGGTGAGTAGCACGATGAATGATACCATGAAAGCAGCCTATGGAGAGGAAGGGTATATACCAGGAAAGGTGCTCACAGATTTTATGGAGGGCTTATGGCAGGATGAAAAAGCATTGCAGACCATCTATCAAAAAGCGAAGGAAGACTGTGCCCGGTTTTTGAAAGATATTAATGTTACCAAATGATGGAGGCAAAAGTAATCCGTCTGAGTTTACTGAACCACTTATTTTATTTCACCGAGGTTTCAGGAGGCAAAACATCTGCTACAGTCACTGGAAATTTTATCGGTGACCTGGCGCTGACTTATTCATTTGAAAAAGTTTTGAAAGCCTCAGGTGGCTACTACAGGCACCTGGAAACACCGGTGTATGAAGAAATACGTGATTTTGGATTCTATTGTACGGTAGCCAGGCCTTTGGAACGAAGTAATAAAACCGAGGCTTACATTCAAAATACACTATTTGATGTGGACGGTTTTGTGGATATTAAAGCCATTGAAAAATCCGGGAAATCACCCTTCAAAAACTTCAGGCAAGTGCAGGGTTTGCGTATCGGCACCAGCTTTCAGGCCCTTTTTTTATCTGAAAAAAAGATGCCGTTGCCCCCGGTCATCAGGGTAGGAAGAGCGCTGGAAACGCTGGTACTGGTAGAAGAAATGGTTTTACCGCCTACCGATGAGTTTTGGCTCAATGCTTTTTCTTTAAAAACAGTATTTAATAACCTCGATACTGCTACGGAGATTATGGTAAAAAGTCAAAAAGTCAACTTTTCCTTCCTGCTTGAAAACTATAACCTCATCAAGCAATTATCATCGGAAGAAGTCAAAACTATTTTTAAACCTGTATTCAAAGATGGATAACTTTTCAATATACATTAAGCCTCAATATGTCAGGCAGACAAATGAAAAGGAGGTCATTAATGGCCGGGCATGCCTTTTGCATGAAGTGCAAAAGCGTATCAAACTGGATTTTGACCGGTTACCGGAGTTTACTTTGATCACAGCGCCGACAGGCACCGGAAAGAGTTATGCTTTTCCTTTTCCGGCCATTAATGCCAAAAAACAACGGAAAGGGATAGGTAGCAGCAGAAACGTGCGAGGCCTTATCGTATTGCCTACCAATGCTTTGATCAATGAGTTGACCGGAAGTTTCCGGGAGACCTACAGGCAGCTAGTCATCAACCAACTCACAGGCCCTGAATTGAACCGGCATGAGGTGACCGGTTACAGGCGTTGGAAGAAAGCCATTGACCTAGCCGAAAGCAGTGATCTTGTCATTACCAATCCTGATATTATCAATTTTGCCATGCATGGAGGTTATCATCGATATGCCTGGGACAACAAAACCGGTGATACCACCTTTAGCAGGTTTTTGAGCACTTTCAATTATGTGATTTTTGATGAATACCATTTGTATGATGAAGCACAGATCGCCAACATCCTGACTTTGATAAAGTTGCGTGAGTTTTTTTTGAAGCATCATGGGGCGGAGAAAGGGAGTGTACACGGCGTACGTTTCCTTTTTGTATCGGCTACTCCTGAGGAAGGTTTAAAAAAGATTTTTGAAGAGGAAAATATGGCGTATGAAGAAATCATCGAAGCGATTGTCGATGACAGCTCCCATGCCCGCCCGATCCATGGCCGGATAGCAGTGGAATTTGTGGATAGTAAAGACATGTCATCGCTGGTCATGGAAAAAATACCGGAACTCAGGGAGGTATTGGCTGTGCATAAGGCCTTGCTGATCCTGGATCAGTTACGCGATGTACAGATACTGGCTGAAAAACTTCGGGAAGTTTTTCCGGAATACACCATTTACCAAAGTACAGGTTATGTGTCATCCAATGAACCGCAGGAAGCCAAAATAAAGGCAGCTCATCTGATTATTGCCACCAACAAGGCAGAGGTAGGTGTTAATTATGATGTGGAATATTGCATCATGCAGCCTGGCAAGTATTTTCAAAATTTCGTACAGCGTTTTGGCAGGGTGTCAAGGGGTGATTTGGATGGGAAGGTGGTGATATGTGTGGATAAAAAATACCGTAGGTTCAAAAATGTTTTCAAATCTGTCAACCTCATTAGTTATTATGATTTTCTGGAAGTGATGCGTGCCGAACTACAAGGCAGAAAGTTTTACACAGAACGCGTACCTATGTATTTGGGTGAGTACATGTGGTGTATTGAAAACAATATCAGAAGGTACCAGGCGTATGACGTGCACCGGTATTTGAAGCGCCGCATGGAGGAAGAAGCGTTTCATATGGGTAAATATTATCAACGTTACAGATTAATGAAGGATATTAATAATAAAATAAGGGAAATCATAAAAAAGTCTTTACGATTAGCGCAACTGCCGTATAGTGAAAAAAAACTGAAAAAGCAGGGAGTTTATACAACACTGGAGAAAATGGCGCCTCGTTCCTGGCAATGGGCCATGTGGTGGAACAACTACATTGACACTTTTCTTACCTTTCGCGATGGTGGTAAGGTGGTGAAAATCCATGATCAAAAGCAGGGTATTGAATTAGCCTATTCACTGGATTGGATATTACAGCATAAGGTGGTGGTGGACATACAAACCGAGCAGACCGAACCTTACGAAATTGTAAAATATGTGGTCGGTGACCTCAAAGATCGCGACAAAGACCTGCAATATACCGTCAGTACTATTCCGAATGCCGGTATGCAGGGTAACAATTACCTGTCATATAGTGAAATATATCAGTTAGGGGAAGTATTTGAAAAAGCCATAGAAAGGATTTATGATAAAGTAAGAAAAGGGGTGGAGGAGCAGGACCGGCTGCAAATGGCGCTCTGTAAGCTGGTGTCATCATTGTCAAAATCCTTTGACAGGAAACGGCTGAAAATCGAAGCAATAGAAAACAATGATACTTTTCTTTGAAACCAGTCTGCCATGCACATGATCACCGCAACACATATCAGCTATTACCACATATGCAGCAGGAAACTTTGGCTTTTCAGCAATGGTATACAAATGGAACACACCTCCGACTATGTGGCTGAGGGCAAGCTGATCGGTGAAACCAGCTATGGCGACAGGGCCGCCAAATACACAGAAATCGAAGCAGATGGGGTGAAGATCGATTACTACGATCCCCGCAACAAAGTGGTACATGAGATTAAAAAATCCAATAAAATGCAAGAATCTCACATTGCTCAGGTGAAGTACTATATTTGGAAATTGGCTCAAAAAGGGATAGCAGGCGTTACAGGAATCATTGAATATCCCAGACAAAAGCAACGGCTTCAGGTGACCCTGGGGCAGGAAGAGGCGGAATTAATTGAGCAATGGGAAAAGGAAGTAGCCCGAATCATGACTTTGGAATCTTGTCCGCCGGTGATCCATGCCAAAATATGTCAAACATGCAGTTATTACGATTTGTGTTATGCAGGTGAAGCATGATGGAAGGAGAATGTTTCAAAAGGTTCTTTGACATACTGATTTATAGCATAAAAAAAACCACTGTCTGTTCAATCCGAATCGAGGTATCCCAATTAGTATTTTTTTAGGAGTCATGAAGAAAACCTACTATCTGTTCAACCCCGGGCGTATGAGCCGGAAAGATAATACCCTGAAGTTCACCCCGGTGGATGAAAATGGTAAAGAAGGGCAGCCAAAGTACATACCTGTCGAAAGTGTTTCGGGGCTATTTATCTTTGGCAGCCTGGATGCCAACAGTGCTTTGTACAATTATCTGGGCAAACAACAAATCGCAGTACACTTCTTCGATTACTATGGGCACTACACCGGTTCATTTCACCCCAAAGAATACCTGCTGGCCGGTAAAGTGCTCATACAACAGGCTAGCCATTATCAGGACCCGGTAAAACGAATGCCCATCGCCAGAAAATTTGTAGAAGGGGCTGGTTTCAACCTGCTTAAAAACCTGAAATACTATGTCCGGCGTGACAAACCGTTGGATGATATCATTACCAGTATAGAGGAATTGCAGGAACAAGTGCCGGCTACTGTCACCATTAGCGAACTGATGGGCATAGAAGGTAATATGCGGCAATTTTATTACCAGGGGTTTGACGATATCATCCATGATTTTAAGATGGGCACGCGCACCAGGCAACCCCCGCAAAATGAAATAAATACCCTCATTTCTTTTGGCAATATGATGTGCTACACCCTTTGCCTGGACCAACTGTATCACACCCAGCTCAATCCCACCATCAGCTACCTCCACGAGCCTGGCACCAGAAGGTATTCCCTGGCGTTGGATTTGGCTGAGATATTCAAACCGGTATTGGTAGACAGGATCATATTCCGTACCCTTAACAAAAGAGAAATCAAAGCTTCGGATTTTTCACAAGCGGTGAACCGGTGTGTATTGAAAGAAAGCGGCAGGAAAAAGTTTGCCAGGGTCTGGGAAGAACGCCTGGCAGAAACTATCAAACACCGCGCCCTGAAAAAAAATGTGAGCTACAGGCACCTTGTAAGACTTGAGTGTTATAAGCTAAGTAAGCATATTTTAGGTATGGAAGCATACAAACCTTTTAAAGCGTGGTGGTGACATGTATGTAATACTGGTCTATGACATTGGGCACAAACGGGTAGGCAAAATGCTGAAGCTTTGCCGCAGGTACCTGCACTGGATACAGAACTCCGTATTTGAAGGCGACATAACCCAGGTAAAGCTTAAAAGTCTGATTTCCGAAGCCAATAGCCTTATGAAAGAGAATGATAGTTTGATCATCTTTAAAAGCCGCGAAAGCCATTGGTTAGAAAAAGAGGTACATGGCACTGAAAAAAACAGCCTTGACAGCTTTATTTAAAGGGGTGAGTCGTTGATGTCAATATCTATGACCGTTTCAATCATATGCAAAGTCATAAAAACCTCCAAAAACCATGTTTTGAGCCGGTAGCCCCGGTTGTCGTTGCCCCCATAAAATCCGGTTATTACGGATCGATGACTTTCGGCCGATTTATAAGAAAAGAAAATGCTCTAAATGGCGAGTATTTAGACGTTTTAACGGTTGAGGGAACGGGCTTTAATCGAACCATGATGGAATTGAAATAGATTGTGAATGTGAAGCGCACCGAGGAGGAGGATAGCTTTAATCGAACCATGATGGAATTGAAATGGTATACGAAGAATCGATGTGGATGCTGTGAATGAAGCTTTAATCGAACCATGATGGAATTGAAATATTTCAGTCACTACGAGTCAGAACACAAAATTCTGAGCTTTAATCGAACCATGATGGAATTGAAATATCAATCCAGGGCGTTGGTGGAGAATTTGCCCGTCGCTTTAATCGAACCATGATGGAATTGAAATTTGACATTGACTAGCTTCGGCACTGATTCAAAGGAAAGCTTTAATCGAACCATGATGGAATTGAAATCCGTGTCGATTTTGTTGTTATCGAAAATTACCTGGTGCTTTAATCGAACCATGATGGAATTGAAATGTTGCTGTGTTTCTGTATCGAGATCGGGTTTATTGCTTTAATCGAACCATGATGGAATTGAAATTAAAAACATCGTCGATGTTTTGCAAATGAGCGATTGCTTTAATCGAACCATGATGGAATTGAAATTATAATGATGGGCAAATCACCTTAATTCTCAATAAAGCTTTAATCGAACCATGATGGAATTGAAATATAGTGGTCTGCAAATTCCCTGAAATCCCTGT
>JAKSDQ010000065.1 GCA_022360015.1 Cytophagales bacterium | reverse complement strand
TGGAATAACTGCCGGAAGGATAGAAAGGACGCATTGAAAAGAGAAGTCCGGACAATCACGGATGTATTCTATGACGCAGGTTATAATATATCCTATTTTGGTAAGTGCCATTGGATACAGACGGTACCTCATTTCGATGATAAAGGAAATTATGTGGCTACGGCCGATGCACCGGGAGGCCATTTCATCAACCGTTACGATACTTATGTACCTCCGGGTGCAGACCGGCACAGTATTGAATACTTTTACCAGTCGATTGTTGATTTCCATGTCAACCCGCTGGCTTATTCCAGCGATCCGCAAACTGTGGGGGGCCATAAAGACGGGCAGCCTTTCAGGCCAAAAGAGTTTTCGCCCAAAACGGAGTCCGGGCATATTCGGAAGTATATAAAAAACAGCCGCAACCAGCGTGACCTTGATAAACCATTTCTTTTGATCTGGGCGCCCAACCCACCTCATGCACCATGGGATAAAGTCAATACGGATATGGAAGAATATCACAGACATTACTCAGAGAAAAAGGTTCCCAGGGTTGAGGATCTGCTGACACGGGGTAATGCTGACACCGTCGCAGCCCCTCATGCACGTACTTACTTTGCCAACGTCACTAGTGTGGACAAATATATTGGGCAGGTGATTGATGAACTGGAAAACGCCGGTATTCTGGATAATACCATAGTTGTATTTTCCTCAGATCATGGTGAAATGCTGGGAAGCCATAAGCGATCCGGTAAAAACGTGATTGAAACAGAAGCCATCGCCATACCACTGATCATCCATTGGCCACAAAAGCTGAAACACAAAATCGAAGAGACCTTCTTTAATGTGCCTGACCTCATGCCTACACTCCTGGGACTTGCCGGGTTAAGCGATCTGATCCCCGGGGAAGTAGATGGGGTGGATTTCTCGAAAAACTTATTTGGAAGTCCCATAGTGCAGAACGCAGATCTGCGATCTTCATTGCTGTTACTTTCTGATGCAAGAGGTATTGTCAATGCCCAATACACACTGGGTGTCAATGCCTTGGATAAGGGTGGAAGTGAGGTGTTTTTATATGACAATATACACGACCCGTATCAACTGGTTCGGCTGAAACCCGCCGACCGGCAGGAAGTTGCAAGAAAAATGCTAAAAGAACTCGGCCGCTTATTAGCCAGTACCAATGATCCGTGGTACCAGGAAAGGAAGTTTAAGGATAGCATCATTTATCCCTGATCTTTAATGATTTTTAAAAAATATACCTAGTAAAACACCAGTATTAAGATTATGAAACTTACAATACTACGCATCCCGTCAAATTCATTGAAAGAACTTATTCATTTTTTATATTATCATAGACTTACCCAATATCGGAACCATTGAAGATAGTAAAAAGGGACTATTATTTCAGTCCTTTTGCTATAATCCTTCATTACAATTTTGTGACACACCCGGTGTGCTATTTTCCTCATACCTTTATTTAAACTTATTCTAAATAAGTATTGGTGGTATTTGACATCATTTGTATTTTTACTGGGTACTGCTTAGGGCTTTACCACCAAATTGCTGCGAATGCTTAAAAATAAGAAGACACCTGTTAATCTGGCAGACCCCAAAGACTTTGAGTCCCTGTACCATGCGTATTCGAGACACATGTACAGGCTTTGCTATTATTATACCCGGGATGCAGAGATTTCCAAAGAAATGATCCAGGATATTTTTAAATCCGTATGGGAAAGAAGAAATAAATTGATCATTGAAAGTGATATAGAAAGCTATCTGATGCGGGCAGCTAAACTCAAAGTATTTCAATATACCCGGGATCGGGTGAACCATGCTAAACATCTGGAGTGTGTGTTTGAAGAAGCATTTGAGCCAATTAATTGTACAGAGAACCAGGTTTTTTACAACAACCTTTCTGAGTGTGTAAATAGATTGATCAATAAACTTCCCTGCCGGTGTAAACAAGTCTATGAGCTTAGTCGTGAAAAAGGCATGACCAATAAACAAATAGCTTCGGCCTTACTCATTTCCGAAAAGGCAGTGGAAAAGCACCTTTCAAAGGCCCTGAAATTTTTACGACATAATCTGAAAGAATACCAGTTTTAAAATTGCTCCATTCCTTTTTTAAAAAATCTTCACCACCGGGGTAGGGATACAATTAACCTGTGGAACTACTAAATAGGAAGGCATGGTAAAACGCCTTCTGTCCTAACAAAATGAAGATTACGCGAGAACTTTTAGACAGATATCACCGGGGGGAATGTACAGATAAAGAAACACGGGAAGTAGAAGAATGGCTGACAAACGATACTGCAAACACTACTTTCGGCAAAGTAGAAAAAGAAGATGAGCATCTGGCCGGAGCCTGGCAGGAACTGTCTGCACATATGGGTAGCGGACAGGCTAAGTCGAGAAGATTATATGCATGGCCACTTGGTATTGTAGCTAGTGTAGCCCTTCTCCTGGCTTTAGGTTTGGTTTTTTACGGACAAATTGAGCAACGCTTTGCAGAACAAAAAACGATATCTTACACAAATGGTGAATATGGGAAGGTCATATTAGATGACAAGAGTACGGTACATCTCAATTCGGGAGCTACTTTACAATATCCCTCATTTTTTGCAGGAAACACCAGGGAAGTCATACTGACGAAAGGAGAAGCTTTTTTTGATATCGCCAAAGATGAGGATCATCCATTTATTATATACATGGATAAGGTAGAGGTAGAGGTACTGGGCACGAAGTTTAATATCAGAAATGATTTCCAGGGGGCAGAAATAGAAATTATTCTTGTAGAAGGAAAAATAAGGTTTTCTTCTGACCAAAAAGAACATACACTGCAACCCGGTCAGCAACTTATCTATAGCAAAGAAACCGGGGATATTAAGTTGAATAATGATGTGAACACGAACAGGGTCATGGCTTGGACCAAAGGGATTTTGTGGTTTGAGGATACTCCGATGCCGGAAGTATTCAAAGCCCTTGAACAACGGTATGGAATACCGTTTAAGATTGAAAGAGAAGCAGACATTCCGTTTACCGCCAAGTTTAAGCACGAATCCTTAGACAGAATTCTCCAACTGATCGAGCTAAGTACAGGTTTACAATTCAAAAAAGATAAAGAGCACATTATAGTGCATTAAATCAGAAAAGAAAGAACACATGAACATAGTAAGAGGCCCCACTCCTTAAAAGAATAAAACCGGATGTGCCCACCACATCCGGCATACAAGTTTTAATTCAATCAATTTTCCAACAAATTAATTAACTAAAACCATTTTTAAATATGCAAATTTTACATACGATTTCATATAGAAACGGCATCTTTTACTTAACCCTGATTATATACTCAGGGCTGTTATCAACTAAAACATTCGCACAGACAGGCCTTGATAAAAAAGTAGCTATCTCTCCTTCGCCACGTACGGTAAAAAATATACTTGTACAAATCGAGGAACAAACCGGTCTGAGTTTTGTGTACAGCAGCTCACAGGTTTCGGTGAAAGCAAAGATAACGTTGAAGAATCCTTCCGCTGCTGTTAGTGAAATACTCGAACAGATCGAGACCTTAACGGCATTGAATTTCATTCCCAATGGAAATCAGGTAGTTGTAAAACAACTAGGCTATGGCACGGTAACCGGAAGGCTAATGGACCAGGAAAGAGAGCCTGTGGAATATGCCACGCTTAGTTTTACGACAGGCCAGGGAGCAATTACAGATTCAAGGGGAAACTTCACAATTAAGAAGGTGCCTGAAGGAAATAGAGTGCTATTGATCAGGATGGTCGGTTACAAAAATACCCAAAAACAAATCATGGTAAAAGCAAATGAAACCACCACAGTTCCTGATATTATACTGGAAGAAAGCATCAATAAATTAGAGACGGTTGTCGTCAATGCATCGGAGAAAACCAACAAATTTGCCCAAAAAGAAACAGGCTACGTGGCTCGCATGCCATTGGATAATTTAGAAAACCCGCAGGTTTATAGTATAGTACCCAAAGAATTGATGCAAGAACAAGTAATTACCGATATAGACGATGCTTTACGAAACTCACCGGGAACAATACCGGTTGTTTATGTTTCAGGCGGTTTCGGTACTACCTTCCGGGGCTTTGACGCAGGAATTAATGCCCGAAATGGTATGGAAACCGCAGCTTTTCGTTCGAGTTCCGATATCGCCAATGTAGAACGCATTGAAATATTGAAAGGGCCTTCCGGAACTTTGTTCGGCAGTAATGTTTCTTCATTTGGCGGTGTCATCAACCTGGTGACAAAAAGACCTTTTGAAGATAACAAAACAGAAATATCCTACACGACCGGAAGTTATGATTTACACCGTATAACCACAGACATAAATGCACCTTTGAACAAAGAAAAAACGGCATTGTTTCGTTTAAACACTGCCTTGAACAGAGAAAAAAGCTTTTTAAATTATGGCTTCAACAATACGCTTCTGATTGCCCCAAGCTTACTTTATAAAGTTTCAGATAGATTGACTTTTATGGTAGACTTTGAAGTTTTTAATGCCAACAGCACCAGAAACAGATTTTCCAGATACGATGCCAATTCGGGAATCACAAGTCCTGAGGACATCAAATTAGATTATAGAAAGGTACTATATCATGAGGATGCCGACGCAAAATCTTCGTCAACTAAAATGTTTACACAGGCAACGTATCGAATTTCCAAAAACTGGACATCTACGACACTTTTCTCCTTTGTAGGAGAAGATGTCGATCGCAGCTATCAATATTACCCAACCTGGCTATCACCCACTACAGCATCCAGAGGTATTGGAAATTGGGGGCCGATTTACAATAACTTTACCAACATACAACAAAACATCAATGGCGAATTGACCACCGGAAGTATCAAACATAAAATTCTTATTGGTGCTAACTTCAGATACCACAAGGCAAGAAGTGAAGCAGGAACTGCCCGGGCTATCGATACTGTCGATGTTACAACAGACTTCGATGTTTTACGAAAAGATGAATTGGATGCACATATAGTTTCCAGACATTGGGCCGGTTGGCACAGCGCTGATGACCAAACGTTAAGTGCGTATGTAACCGACGTAGTTCAATTCACAGATAGATTATCCACGATGTTAAGCTTACGTATAGATCATTTCAACAGAGGAAGGTCCGGAACAGTGGAAGGATACCATCAAACAGCCCTGGCCCCAAAATTAGGTTTGGTTTATCAGGTTATACAAGATCAAATATCTGTATTTGGAAATTATATGAGCGGTTTTCAAAACCAGGCCCCGACAACCCAACCCGATGGTTCTCTACGGATTTTAGACCCTATCTATGCCGTACAATCAGAAGGAGGGATAAAAATAGAGGCTTTCGACAAAAAACTGAGCACAACTATAAGTTATTATAACATCACTATTGATAATGCGATAAGAAGGGATCCGGATGGTTTCGTCATACAGGACGGCAAGCAGGTCAGTAAGGGTTTTGATATAGAAGTAATCACAAACCCTGTCGAAGGGTTAAACCTGATAGCCGGATATGCTTACAATGATAATAGAATGATAAAGGCCTCTGATGAATCGATAGAAGGTAATAAAGCAACCGGTTCACCGGAAAATGTCGTTAACTTTTGGGCGTCGTATGTTTTTCATAACAAGTTAAAAGGGTTGGGTATAGGTTTCGGAGGAAACTATGTGAGTGATAATTTTCAGTTTAGTGATAACGTATTTACCATTCCGGCATACACAATATTGAATACCTCTGTATTCTACAATCAACCGAAATGGAGAATAGGATTGAAAGTAAATAATATCACCGATCAAAAATATTGGTCAATCACAGGGGTACCTCAAGCCCCAACTAATTTCATGGCCAACCTGACACTCAGGTTTTAATCATCCCTTATCGACTCATAACCTCCAAGGTCTTCCAATGCGCCACCGGGCAGGTAAAACCTTGGAGGTTTGATCATCAACGATGACCATTAAAAGACGCATAAAAAATACACGTTGTGGAGAAAATCATGGCGTTGTTACGAGACCATCCAAAGATGACCATCAATCAATTATACCTGCTGCCTGCAGGTTTATAAAATGGGTATTGATAAGGCTGGAATTTTAATTTTGTATTTTAATTTCTAATTTAAACCCTTCTAAATAGCAATGACTATTTGTGAGCTTTTTGAACACTATCGGGCATGCCAACTCATGTTAAAGAACACATTAATCGCTGATGCAGGAAAAAGATTTAATTAAGTCCATAAGGAAAGGAAATGAAAAGGCTTTTCGTAGCTTGTATGGACTTTATTTTCATAAAGTAGCCAATTATGCGTTTAAACTGCTTCACTCGGAAGAAGATGCACGAGAGGTAGCCCAGGATGTGTTTATCAAGCTTTGGCACATGAGAAAGCAACTGGAGCCAAATAAATCAATATCCGGCCTGATATACAAAATAACGAAATTTACATCGATCGATTTGATACGAAAGCAACAATCCATTGTAAGAACGGTTCATTACGGAGATGCGCCTTTATTTGAAGATTGTACGATTGACAACGACTTAAATGGGCGGGAATTGTATGCTGAATACCTCAAGGTCCTTGACAGATTACCCGAAAAGAGAAGACGGATTTTTCAGATGAGCAGGGACGAAAATCTTTCTCACAAAGAAATTGCTGCCAAACTACAAATTTCGATCAAGACAGTAGAAGCTCAGATAAGGCTTGCCCTTCAACAAATCCGCAAATACCTCAGGGATTATTCAAATACCATGATACTGGCGCTCGTAATCAATTTTTTCAATTAGTTCATCCACATACCCTTACCGGCCTGCTCCAGGTAAAAAGTGGTCATACCCCCAGCCAAAGCCATCTGATTTTTTTTAATCCCTTTAAGGGCAGGCAAGTTTTTCTACGAATTAATAGTTAACGTAGTCACTATTTCTCGGAAATTAATGAAGCAAGAGGATTTTAAATTGTTAAAAAAGTATCTGGAGGGAAATACCTCTCCGGAAGAAAACCTTATTGTACGGGATCTGCTGGTTCAAAATGATGAAGATGATGCATTAAAACAATGGTTATTTAAGGAGTGGCAAAAAACCCCGGCAAAGAAGGAGTTGCCGCTGGATATTAATGCGGCCTGGCCGGAGGTTGAAAAAGCCCTGTCAGGTAACAGCAAACCATCTGAAATCCGGTGGCAAAAAATAGCGGCTGCTGTTTCTGTGGTTTTAGCTGTAATCCTGGGCACCCTGTTTTTTCAGCGATGGTCTGATGGCAATTCAAATGAGCCTATGATCGCTGAGACGGAATACATTCAAAAGCAAACAGCAAAAGGTGAAAAGCTCAACATCTCCCTGCCAGATGGAAGTTTCATCAAATTGAATGCTTCTACTAAGCTAAGCATTCCTGCGAACTATCATACAAATAGTGAAAGAGTGGTTTATCTGCAGGGAGAGGCATTTTTTGAAGTGGCAAAATTTGAAAAAAGACTTTTTAAGGTGATCACGGGAGAAGTTACCACTACAGTTATGGGTACTTCGTTCAATGTAAAGGCGCAATTGGGCGAGGATCGGGTAAGTGTGGCCCTGGTGGAAGGAAAAGTAAAGGTGGCTAATGTAAGAGATGAGATAATGCTTGACTCCGCTGAAATGACTACCGTGCAGTCTTCCGTGGAGAAGCTTTCAAAAAGAGACTTTAATATCGAAACGATAACCGGATGGAGGGATAACCTGTTGATTTTTGATGAAATCCCCTTCCGGGAAATCATTGCAAAGCTCGAACAATGGTATGGCGTTGAGTTTGAGATCAGCGGCGCGCCGCTGGCTGATAGGAAATACAGCGGCAGGTTTGAAAATAAATCCCTGGCGCTGGTGCTTGAAGGCCTTGGCTTCTCCTCAGCCTTTGATTACGAGATAAAGAACAAATCTGTTTTTCTAAACTTTAAAAAATAAAATTTATGAAACACTTCGACCCGGGATGAATGTCCTCAATTCACACATAAGGAACATGTTCCGTGTATACAAATGAAAGGAGTACCCTGTCAAAGACTTGGGAAATTCGCAATGACATGGGTACCACCTATTTACATTTAATCTTAGATAAAGATATGAATTCAAAATTTACAAGACAATTAATTATGATGTCAAGGACGGTTTTTAATCTTATCCTTGTCAACTGCTGTCTGGCAGGTACGTTGGTGGCCAACAACTCGAGCGGGCAGACAAAGAGCCTTGAGGAAATAACCATTTCTTTGGAAACAAAAGAAAAATCATTAAAAGAGGTGCTGCGCCACATAGAAGCAAAAACGCCTTTTTATTTCTCATATTATGTCGATGATCTGCAAGCCGGAAAAATTACATTAGATGTCCAAAACCAATCATTGGCCAATGTATTAAGGACCATTTCCAAACAAACCAAACTTGGGTTTAAAAGGATTGATCAAAACATACATGTCCTTCGATTGAAAGACCGGAGGGAACCTGCGGTCCGGGAAAGCATTCATGTTCCGGAAGTACCGGATATTATCATCAGCGGCAAAGTGACGAATGAAAAAGCGGAGGGAATACCGGGCGTGAATGTGATATTAAAAGGAACTACTACGGGCGCAGTTACCGATCCGGATGGAAATTATGAAATCGAAGTGCCAGGAGAAGGTGCTGTACTGGTATTTAGCTCAATAGGCTATATTAAGGAAGAAATCGTTGTGGGCGACCAGCGTGTCATTAATATTTCCTTGCTACCTGACCTTTTGGCTTTGCATGAAGTCGTTGTTGTAGGTTATGGTACACAAAAGAAAAGCGATTTGACAGGGGCTGTTGCCTCTGTAACTTCCGAAGAAGTCAAAGCTTTGACAATATCCAATCCCACCATGGCGCTTCAGGGGCGTGTTGCCGGGGTGAATGTTCAGTCAAATGGCGGAGCGCCGGGGGCAGGTGTGAGCGTAGTGATTAGAGGAGCAGGAACCATTAACGGCAGCCTCGACCCACTCTATGTTGTTGATGGTGTATTTCTTGAATCACTGAGTTCTGTTAACCCAAACGATATTGAATCTGTAGAAGTCCTTAAAGACGCATCGGCCGCCGCCATTTATGGTTCCAGGGCCGCCAATGGCGTCGTAATTGTCACCACTTCACGAGGTAGTGACGGCGGACTTGTACTGAGTGCTCATGCAACGGTGGGTATATCTAACCCGACCAATAAAATTGACTTTTTAAATGCAAGGCAATATGCTGATGTCCGGAATGCCATTGATGATGCGGGCAATTCACCGAGGGCGCCTGTCAATTCAACAGACTTTGATCCGAATGTAGATACTGACTGGCAGGATTTGTCCCTGAGGACCGGGGTTATTCAGGATTATGGTTTTAGTCTTGCCGGTGGCGGAAATAATTCTTCTGTCTACTTTTCAGCCAATTATTTCAATGAACGGGGTGTCCTGATTTCTTCAGATTATAACCGGATTAACCTTAGGCTCAATTCAGAGTATTGGTCGACGAACAAAAAACTCCGATTGTCACAATCTTTGGGTTTAACTCAGAAAAATCTGAACCAAAATGATGATTACGGCGCTAGTGGATATAACTTTCCAACACTACCTTTTAAAGATGAAGCAGGTAATTTTGTGGCGCCCAGCAATGCTGATCATGGCGTGGCCTTCAGTCAAAACAGGTATGCCAGGGCCGTAACACTTGATGATGAGAACCGGATTGATGAGGTTTTTGGAAATATCGGGGGAGAATTTGAATTTCTTCCGGGATTAAAATACCAACTAAATTTAGGGCTGAATTATTCGTCTGAGGTAGACTATCTTTTTACGCCGACTTTCTTTTGGAGTGCGTCTAATCCGGGGGCCAATCAAAACCTTGACGCTGACCTGACTGAAAGCCGTACCACTCGCTTTGACGGACTGATTGACAATATTTTAAGTTTTAACACCGAAATTAACAAACATTCGATTAATGCTGTTCTTGGAAGTACTTTTCAAAAGATAGTCACCAGGGGCACTTCGCTTACGGCAAGTACATTCCCCTCAAATGATCTCAGGGTGGTATCTGCCGCAGAGGAGGTGGTTTTATTTTCAGGAGATGAAATAGTTACCGGACTTGCATCGCTGTATGGTAGGGTGATTTATGACTATGATGACAAATATTTGCTGACGGCGACTTTGAGGCAAGATAAATCTTCGAGGTTTGCAGAGGAGTTTCGTACAGGTTATTTCCCATCTGTATCAGCAGGTTGGAGACTTACAAATGAAGATTTTTTTCCAGCCAGTGACTTTTTGACAGATTTGAAACTGCGTGTGAGCTACGGAGAATTGGGTTCTCAGAATGTGGAAGATTATGCCTTTACACCAGTAATTAACCTGAATTCGAATTATGATTTCGGTGATCAAAGGTTTTTTGGCGTTGCGCGAACGCAGTTCAGGTTGCAAAACCTGGTTTGGGAAAAATCCAGGACAACCAATTTTGGCATCGATGCAGGATTCCTGGATGGTAAATTGCAGTTTGCTGTGGATTATTACATCCGTAAAACTGATGACATTTTGCTGTCACTGGCGATCCCACAAACATCAGGCTCCCGGCAGCCGGTGGTTACTAACGCCGCAGCAATTGAAAATAAGGGTGTTGAATTAAATTTGAATTATAAGGAAATTGAAGGTGAATTCACCTATGATATAAACCTGAACCTGACTTCTGCCAGTAACGAAATAACTTCATTAGGGGCACTTCAATCACCCATTGCAGGAGGGATATTCTCATCCGAAGGGCTAAGAGGTACCAGGGCTGATGTAGGAGAACAGTTAGGTGTATTTTGGGGGTTTGAAACAGCAGGATTGTATCAATCCCAGGCCGAAATTGACAATGATCCGAACCTGAGCAACAATCCGGCGGCTAAGTCCTTATTAAGACCGGGTGATTTAATCTATGTGGATCAAAATGGTGATGGCTTAGTCAATAATGACGATAAAGTAAATATTGGGAACCCATATCCCGACTTTGAATTTGGTATGAATTTTAACGGAAACTACAAGAATTTCGAGATTACCTTATTTATTCAGGGACAAGTTGGCAACGAGATACTGAATGCCAATAAATACAATCTTTCTTTTGAATCCCGAAGTAACTATTCTACCGATGTGTTGAATGCATGGACCGAGACAAATAGGAATACCGATTTTCCCGTCCTGGGAACCACGCGCTTTGATGTCTCGGATTTTTACATTGAAGACGGAAGTTACATGAGATTGAAACAATTGCGCATTGCCTACAACTTTCAAAACTTGTTTAAAGGGTCAACGAATGCAAAAGCTTTTATAAGTGGTCAAAACTTATTGACATTGACCGGTTATTCCGGATACGATCCTGAATTAGGGGTTCCCGGAAATTCCGGAAGACCCAGTGCAACCGGTCCTGCCCTGCTGACCCGTGGAGTGGATCTTTCCGCCTATCCACAGAGTGTTATGATCATGGGAGGAGTACAATTCACCATCAATTAAAACGATTTATGCCATGAAAAACATAAAAATAAAATTTAGTTTCTTAGCATTGGTATTCATGGGCTCTGCTATCTCATGTGGGGATTTGCTTGATCAGCAAAACCCTAATGCGCTTTCTATAGATAGTTTTTGGCAGGATGAAGAAGATGTGCAACAGGCAGTTGTCGGGGCTTACAGTCCTATGAGTACTATTTTCGGGTGGGGCAGGTACCTTCCTTTTACGTGGTTTAGAAGGGCAGACGAGTACACGCCGTCATTCGAAAATGTAAGGATCCGAGGCATTATAATTGATCCGAATGACATATTTTTGCCTAACCAATGGCCGGAAGCATGGAGACTTATCTTCAGGGCGAATGATATCCTCGACAACATTGATCGTGTGCCGGATCTCGATGAGACTGTAAAAAATCATGCAATGGGTCAGGCATACTTTCTGAGGGCCTTGTATTATTTTTATCTTGTCAATGCCTGGGATAACATACCATTGATAACCCAAGCAGCAGTTGGCGATAATACGGAAGAATTTGCCGCACCAAATAGTAACCCAACCGCCATATATGAGCAGATAATCAGCGATGCCAGGGAGGCTAAAAGACTGTTGCCAACCAGCTTTGGAGATGAGAGCGGCCGGGCTACGTGGGGAGCTGCCACAGCCCTGCTCGGGAAAGCCTATTTGTATACCCAGGAATGGAGTTTGGCGGCGGCCGAATTCAAGGAAGTAATTGATTCCGGTATTTATGATCTGGATCCGGATTTTGCCAATAACTTTACTGAAAATGGTGATAATAATATCGAGTCAGTGTTTGAGGTACAACATACCTCCGAGATTGAAATCGGATGGTCCTCAGACGAACCTAATTCAAGCAGGTCGTCCGTATTTCTTCAACTCAGGGCTCCGGAGGCTTTTGGCGGGGAATGGGTAGATCAGGTTAATCCCTGGATTCTGGACGCATTCCTTTCGGAAAATAATCTTGACGGTGGAGTAGACGAAAGGGCACTGACTACACTGGCATGGGATCATCCTGAATCAACAATTTATCTTAATCAACCGTTTTCAGAATCAGTTCTGGATCAAAACAAAGTTTATCCGAAAAAGAATACAGGGATGCTGACGGAAGATCGTCCTGATGACGGTGATCTTGGTATTAGCTCAGGTCAGAATTTTAAGTTGATCAGGTTTGCCGATGTACTGCTCATGCATGCCGAGGCGGCCAATGAAGCGGATGGCCCGGAAGCTGATATACTGGCCTCGATAAACAGGGTAAGGGCGAGGGCGAATATGCCCAACATCCCCACCGGGCTCACCAAAGATGAACTGAGGGATAAAATCAGAAAAGAGAGAATACTTGAATTGTCTCTTGAAAATGACAGATTTTTTGACCTGAAAAGATGGGGTGTTGTCATAGACCGAATGAATGGTAATGCGGATATGGTGGGGAATATAGGGCCTTCTACGGATCAAATAAGGGCAGAAGGACATCCCGAATATGGCTTTCCGTTTGCAGAAATTCATACAAGGGTACCCATTCCAATAGATGAAATATTAAGTAATCCCAGTCTGAAGCAGAACCCTGGCTATTAAAAAGAAAACAGCTTTATAGTAAATAGTAGAAAACAAAGGCATGGCATACGGCGGTGTCTTTGTTGCTTCACCCTTTAGTCGATATAATTTCCGGGTTTGACAACAGATACTTACAGCGTCTCTTCCGGTTGGTGTTTTTGATATTATGTTTTCACGATTGTATGAACAGTCAACCAATTTTATGAATATGAATAACTGAATAACTGAATAACTATCAAAATTTGTATGAGATCCCTATCAGTTAACATATGCCGGTTCTTTTTGGCCCCACTTAGTGTGTGGGTAATCATGGGAAGTTGCGGCACCCGTGAGTCCGGAATTTATCTGGTTGAACTATCTCCGCAATCATCGGGAATCCATTTTTCCAATAACATCATTGAATCCGATAGTTTGAATTATTTCAATTTTCCGTACATCTACATGGGTGGGGGCATAGCTATAGGAGATATTAACAATGATGGGCTTTCAGATATATTTTTTACCGGAAACATGGTCGAAAATAAATTATACCTGAACAAGGGCAATTTGACTTTTGAAGACATCAGCACAGCGTCTGGTACTCAGGGAGATAACCGATGGTACACCGGTGTGACCATGGTGGATATAAATGCCGATGGCTGGCTGGATATATACGTTTGTGCTTCCGGCAAAACTAATTCGGAAAATCAACTATTCATTAATAATAAAGACCTGACATTTTCTGAAAAAGCCGAAACATTCGGTATTAATGATGAAAGCCCCTCTATTCAGTCCACTTTTTTGGATTATGATAAAGATGGAGATTTGGACCTTTTTGTCGGCAACTACCCCCTTGTGCCTTTAAGTATGGGAAACAGGTTTTATTTTGAAAAGATGGTGATGAATCAACATGAATCCTCGGGCCATTTGTTTAAAAACAACGGAGATGGTTCCTTTTCCGATGTTACCAAACAATCGGGTGTTCAGAATTTTGGATTGACCCTGGGCGTTATAGCCGCTGATTTTAACAACGACGGATGGCAGGATATTTATGTTTCAAATGATTTTCAGGTGCCTGACCATTTATACATGAACAATACCGATGGCACATTCTCTGATGTACTCATGGAGTCCTTTCAACACACTTCCATGTTCGGTATGGGGATAGATGCATCGGATTTCACAAATGATGGGTTGATAGATTTAATCCAGCTAGATATGGCACCCGAAGACTATAAAAGAGCCAAAGTAAATATGGCCAGCATGGATCCGAAGAGCTTTTGGGAGATGGTAGATTTAGGGGGGCATTATCAGTATATGCAGAATTGCGTGCAAGTCAACAATGGAATGAATAGGAATGGTATACCTGTTTTTAGTGAGATATCCAGGTTATCGGGCCTTGCCACAACTGACTGGAGCTGGGGTGTTTTATTGGCAGACCTGGATAATGACGGTCATAAAGACTTATTAATTACAAATGGTATTCTGAGGGATATCAACAACAACGACGTACTTAATGCCAACAAAAATTCATTAACCCCCCAACCAATAAAAATGGAAGAGGTGCCCAGTCAACCTTTAAATAATTACATTTTTCAAAACCTGGGAGATTTCAAATTTAAAGATGTAAGTGATTTTTCAGGATTTCATAAGGAGGGGTATTCTAATGGTATTGCCTATGGTGATTTGGATAATGATGGTGATCTGGATGTGGTAGTGAGCAATTTAGATGCAAAAGCGCAGGTTTTTGAAAATAAAAATAACGGATCGAATAATTTTATAAGCTTGAGAGTCAAGGGATCTGAAGAAAACCCATTTGGAATAGGTACACGGGTTACCATACAAGATGGCAATCACGTGCAAATGCAGGAACTTACCCTGTCAAGAGGCTTTCAATCAAGTGTGGAACCTGTTATTCATTTTGGACTGGGCAAACATAACGTGATAGAACAGGTCAGGATCAGGTGGCCGGACGGTAGTGTTCAAACCATGAAAAATGTCAAGAGTAATCAGTATTTAACGATTGAGAAAAAAGAAAATAATCATTCTCAGGAAATTGCAGAACACCGCTCCGGTGCAAAGCCTCAATTCCTTGATATTACCCAAAAGGCAGGGATAAACTTCAAACACCATGAGGATCAATATGATGATTTTGCCTACGAGCCATTGTTACCTCATAAGAACTCTCAAATGGGACCGGGACTAGCAGTTGGAGATATCGATAATGACGGGCTGGAAGATTTTTTTATTGGAAATGCCTCCATGAGTGCTGCGGAAATGTTCCTACAGCAGCAGGACACGACCTTTCTGAAAACAGACGGCCCCTGGCAGGATGATAGTGAGTATGAGGACACCGGCGCTTTACTGTTCGATCCGGATAATGACGGCGACCTGGATTTGTACATTGTCAGCGGTGGAAATGATGCCAGTAAACCGGCTTCCTATTATCAGGATAGGTTATACATTAATAAACAAGGAAAGTATATAAAAGGCGCTGATGTTTTACCCGCTATAAGAAATAGCGGGCAGGTGATAATATCGGCAGATTTTGATTTAGATGGAGATAAAGACCTGTTTATAGGAGGAAGAATAGTCCCGGGTCGTTATCCATACCCGGCTACCAGTTATATTTTGAGAAATGACGGAGGAAGGGATGAAGATCTCCGTTTCACGGATGTAACAAAAACAATTGCCCCCGATTTTATTGATTTAGGTCTTGTTACCAGTGCTATATGGGAGGATTTTAATAATGATGGTAAACCGGATCTAATCATTGCCGGTGAGTGGATGGGTATACGTTTTTTTGAAAATAAACCGGATGTTTTTGAAGAAGTGAAAAACATTGGGATGGGTGAAACCAGTGGCTGGTGGTATTCACTCAAGTCAGTTGATGTAAATGGAGACGGCGATAAGGATATCATAGCCGGAAATTTGGGACTCAACTATAAATATCAGGCAAGTAAAAAGGACCCATTCAGAATATATGCCAATGATTTTGATGAAAATGGTAAATCCGACATTGTACTCAGTTATACCAAAAAAGGAAAGCAGCTTCCCGTTAGGGGAAAAGAATGTTCTTCACAGCAAGTGCCTGCCATTAGTCGTAGGTTTAAAACTTATGAATCTTTTGCTGATGCTGACCTTTTGGATATTTATGGGGAATACCAGCTTAACAATTCGTTGAGTTATGAAGCTGAGACATTTGCCCATTACTGGATAGAAAATGATGGTACCGGCAAATATGTTATGCACCGACTTCCGGGTAAATCACAATTTTCATCTGTCAATGCTATAGAAATAATCGATGTAAATAATGATCGTTTTCCTGACTTGCTGTTTGGCGGTAATTTGTATGGTTCTGAGGTGGAGACACCCAGAAATGATGCGAGTTGGGGTTTAGTATTGGAGAACTCGGGATCAGGAGGGTTTATGGCACAATCGCCTGGTGAAAATGGGTTAATGATTAAAGGCGAAGTAAGGGCTATCAAGTCTATCGAACTCGGAAAAGGAGGACAGATAGCTTATCTGTTTGCCATTAACAATGATTCGCTGAAGTTGATCGGCAAAAAGGTTATTCCGGAATAATTTCACTATCAAAACAGGATAATTGAATCCTGAAAAAAGGTTCGTATGGGTTACAACCATAACCTGCTCTTAAAACCCATCCCCAAATATTTGAGAAAAAACAAGAAAATTAAATGCAACATTGTTGCGTTTTTAAAGTCTTTTTCCGATTTTCATGCGGATGAAATGTATGTCTCAAATAGTGGCCAGTAGCTTGGCAGCATATTATATTGTGCTTCCAGGCCTTTTTGGATGGCATGCATTTCAACAAAACCATCATAATTCTTGCGATCATGATCACAATAGCAGTGAAGAGAATTTTGTTGAATTAGTCTCTTTACAAGAAGCATCGGAATGTTCCCTTTGTGAAATATATCACGAATGGATCTCTTGTTTAGAGGTGAGTATTGCTAATTCGAAATACACCCTTTTTATTGATTATGTTCCACCGCATCGAGAGTCATTGAACTTAGTTTTTGAGAACTTCTTAAGCCTGAGAGCTCCTCCATCGGTAGGCAGAGCAAGCCATTTAGAATGAATAAGTCAACCGGAGAATCACTGACTTATAAGTTCATATCAAATCAATACAACTGAAAATCAGCATAGATAACCAAAGTAATTTGTGAGCGGTTAAGCATCTCTCTGTTGGCTGATGTTAATGCACTTTCATTGAAAAATGAATTACAATAATCTATTGATTAATGCCGGTAGCAAATATGTATGGCTATTTGTGTTAATGTTATTTTGTACAGACTTACTGTTGTGTCAGGAAAGAACTACGGTCACGGTTCTTTCAATAACTGACAGCTCCCCATTGATAGGAGCAACCTTGCAAGCGACTGGAAACGGCACAAGTAGCGCCGG
>JAKSDQ010000066.1 GCA_022360015.1 Cytophagales bacterium | reverse complement strand
GGCCTCTGCGGGGCCGTTGGGCACCGTCGGCTGGTGCTTCGGCGGCGGCTGGTCGCTGCTGACGGGGATCAAGACGCCGGTCGACGCGACGGTGGTGTATTACGGCAATGTCGCGCGCGACCGACAGGAGCTTGCATCGCTCGCCGGTCCGGTGCTGGGCCATTACGCGACGCAGGACAACTGGATCAACAAGACCATGGTCGACGGTTTCGAGGCGGCGATGACGGCAGCCGGCAAGAGCTTTACCTCGCACTGGTACGAGGCGCACCACGCCTTCGCCAACCCGACCCGGTCACGCTACGACGAGGCTGACGCCAAGCTCGCCTGGCAACGCACACTGGCCTTCTTCGACCGGAATCTCAGAGGGTAGCGCTAACGGGCGGCGACGCGGGAACGTGGTGCGCCGCCTCGCTGGCGGCCGGGGGCCTGCGGCTGTTTCGGCTCTTCGTCGAAGAGCTCCGCCAGCTTCTCCATCATGGCGCCGCCGAGCTGCTCCGCATCGACGATGGTGACGGCACGGCGATAGTAGCGGGTGACGTCATGGCCGATGCCTATGGCCACCAGCTGGATGGGCGAGCGCGTCTCGATGTACTCGATGACATCGCGCAGGTGGCGCTCCAGGTAGTTCCCGGAATTGACCGACAGGGTCGAGTCGTCGACCGGCGCGCCGTCTGAGATCACCATGAGGATGCGCCGCTGCTCGGAGCGGCCGAGCAGGCGGTTGTGGGCCCAAAGCAGGGCCTCGCCGTCGATGTTCTCTTTCAAGATGCCTTCGCGCAGCATCAGGCCCAGGTTCTTGCGGGCGCGCTGCCAGGGGGCGTCGGCGGACTTGTAGATGATGTGCCGCAAGTCGTTGAGGCGCCCAGGGATGGCCGGCTTGCCGGCGGCGATCCAGCGCTCCCGCGACTGCCCGCCCTTCCACATGCGCGTCGTGAAGCCCAGGACCTCGACCTTGACGCCGCAGCGCTCCAGCGTGCGCGCCAGGATGTCGGCGCTCATGGCCGCGACGGAGATCGGCCGACCGCGCATGGAGCCCGAGTTATCGATCAGCAGGGTGACGACCGTGTCGCGGAACTCCGTGTCCTTCTCCATCTTGTAGGAGAGGGAGTGGGTCGGGTTGACGATGACCCGCGCGAGCCGCGCGGTATCGAGCAGGCCTTCCTCAAGATTGAAGTCCCAGGCGCGGGTCTGCTGCGCCAGCAGGCGCCGCTGCAGGCGGTCCGCCAAGCGGCCGATCACGCCCTGCAGATGGGCAAGCTGCTGGTCCAGCATCTGGCGCAGACGCGACAGCTCCTCGGCGTCGCACAGCTCTTCGGCCGAAACCACCTCGTCGTACTCCAAGGTGAAGACGTGGTAGCTGTCGCCACGGTCGTTGCGCATGGCGTCCCAGTCGGGGCGTTGGCCGGGGTTGCCCGGCTCTTCCTCGCCGGTGCCGTCGCGCAGCTCGCCTTCGGCCTCGACGCCCTGCTCCTCACTGCCGTCGCCCTCGCCGGACTCGTCGAGCTGGGCTTCCTGCATGGCGGCGGCATCGGCCGCGTCCTTTTCCCCGCTTTCGCTCTGGGCGTCGCTGGGCGCGTCCTCGGCGCTGTCGTCGCCTTGCTCTTCTTCGCCGTCCTGGTTCGGGTCCGGCTCGACGCTGGCATCGAGGTCCAGGTGGCCGAGCATTTCGCGGACGGCCTGGGCGAAGGACTCCTGGTCGTCGACCAGCTTGGCTAGCCGCGAGAGGTCCTGCATCACCTGCGGGTCCAGATCGCTGCGCCAGATATCCGCCACGTGCTTGGCGGCCGGCGGCAGGCCCTGACGACTGAGGGTCTCGCGGGCGAGCAGGCCGATTACCTCGGACAGCGGGATCTCGTCGCGCTGCTGAATGCGGTGGTAGCCGCGGACGCGGCAGCGGTTCTC
>JAKSDQ010000067.1 GCA_022360015.1 Cytophagales bacterium | reverse complement strand
TTATAAACAATTATCTTAAACTTTTAAAACTATAGAATAATGAATAGATTTGAAGAAATCAGAGATATGGTTTTGTCTCTAGAAGGTGATTTCCAAAAGTTTTATGACAAAGGTAACCAGGCCGCTGGTACCAGAGTAAGAAAAGGAATGCAAGAGCTGAAAAACCTCGCCCAAAACATCCGTGTTGAGGTTCAAGACAGGAAAAATGCTAATTAGAGAGTAATTGATAAGATATCATTCATTGTAAAGGGTGATGTTCCATAGAACATCACCCTTGTGTTTTTAATCCTTCTGTTTTTCAAGAATCAATTCTTTAGAGAAAACGATCCCTACTATAAGAAACATGGCAAATAAGGATTGTTATAGCTTATTTTAGCCAGCTTTTTTGGATGATGGTGCCTTGTGGCGGTTTTTTGCCACGAAGGCACCAAAGCACTGATTAACAAGTACTTGTTAACACAATTTATTTTAAACTTTGGTGATTGGTGAAATGAATTGAGAAGTTTAGAGGTGTTTTATTGCCAGTGCATTTGCTTTAATACCCATCTGATCTCTTCAGTTAACTCAGGGGAAGCGGGTAATAGGGGCGGGCGTACTACCGGGCGGCAAATATTCATTTCATTCAATACCTGCTTTATACCTGTAGGGTTGCTTTCTTTGTACATTAATGAATTCATCAGAGATAACTGGCGCAACGCACCGGTGTAAAGGTTTGTATCGCCATTCAGTGCACCATGGGTTAGCTTTTTGAATAATGCCGGAAAAGCATTGGCCATTACCGAAATAACGCCGATGCCACCAAGCCCAATGAGCGGGACGGTGAACATGTCGTCCCCTGAAATCAATAAAAAATCTTGGGGTTTCCTGCTGGCAATTTCAATGCATTGATGCAGGTTCCCCGATGCTTCTTTGATACCTATAATGTTTGAATGCTCTGCCAGCTTTAGTGTTGTCGATACATCGAGGTTAGAGGCTGTTCTTCCTGGTACATTATATAATAACACCGGTACCGGACAGGCATCGGCGATCATTTCGTAATGATTGATAATACCGGCCTGTGAAGGTTTATTGTAATATGGACTCACTGAAAGCAGACCATCTACCCCCTCAAAATCCGTATTTTTAATTTGATGGATTACACCCAATGTATCGTTACCGCCAATACCATACAGAATAGGTAACTTATGGGGATTGTTGCTTTTAATAAACTGCAGGATCTCCTTCCTTTCCTCCCGGGTAATTGTTGGCGATTCCCCGGTAGTGCCCAGCACTACGAGATAGTCTGTACCATTTTCTGTATGGTATTCCAATAATTTAGCCAGCCCGTTATAATCCACCTGATATGAGTCTTCAAAAGGTGTAACCAATGCCACACCGGTTCCTTTGAATAAACTTGACATTTTATTAATTAATAAATTTAAGGTAGTGATAAACCTGATCAATCAACTCTTCAATCGAGTTGTCTTTATTGATTTTGATCATCAGTTCATAAAATGGGTTTTTGTCGTCGTAGTATTTTCCTACCCGGCATTTGGCATTGCTTTTTGCCAATATGTTGTCCGTAAAAATATTTGATTCGATGTCAAGGACAATTAAATAGTCGAATTTCTTTTCTACAAATTGGGAAATTGATCTGGACACAATTCCTCCAAAAAGGGAAAAATCCCTGGTGGTGAAATAATCAAATATAAAATCATAGTTTTCCTTACCCTCCCCAAGCCAGCACAGTACATCTACCTGCTTTTTATCTTTTTCCAGTAACTTGATAAACTTTTTGATGAGGGTATGTTTTGGCCGGTCAATCACTGTGAACAAAATACCTATACTTTCAGCCTGTTCATAGCTAACACTATGTCGTTTAACTTTACCTTTTTTTATAACTCTTTTGGTATTCCTCGTTAAAAGCTTATCGGAAATTGTTGACATTATGATTGATTGATCATCGCTAAAAATTCCTGCTCGGAGATGATGTTAACACCTAGCTTTTGAGCTTTCTCCAGTTTTGCAGGCCCCATGTTTTCTCCTGCCACAAGGTAGTCTACTTTTCCTGAAATGCCGGACACTACCTTGCCACCGTTATTTTTGATCTTCTCCTTGATTTCATCCCTGTTAAATGAACTAAAAACACCCGATATTACAAAAGATTTGGCATCCAGCAAATTACTTTCCACAACTACTTCTTTTTCTTCTATGGCAAATTGCAATCCGGCGTTTTTTAGTTCTTCAATTAACCTGTTATTTTCCGGATCTTTAAAAAATTCAATAACACTTTCAGCAATTCTTTCCCCAATTTCAGGAACATCGATTAGTTCCTCAAAATTAGCGGCAGCCAAATGATCTATACTTTTAAAATACACTGCCAGTTTTTCCGCTACTGTTCTGCCTACATACCGTATTCCCAAAGCAAACAGCACACTCGCAAAATCTATATTTTTGGAGGCTTCTATGCCGTTAAGCAGGTTTCTGGTAGATAAATCCTTAAATCCTTCCAATTGAAAGATGTCATCGTATGATAGCTTGTACAGATCTGCGGGGTTATTCAGCAGTTTTTGTTCAAAAAGCAATGCAATGGTTCTGGCTCCCAAACTGTCAATATCCATTGCCTTCCTTTGGATAAAGTGCTCAATTCTCCCTTTTATTTGAGGGGGGCATCCCCGTTCGTTGGGGCAATAATGAAGCGCCTCACCTTCTTTTCGGATCAAAGGAGTACCACATTCCGGGCAGGTGGTTATATATTTAACAGGTTCGCTTCCTTCCGGCCGCTTCATTACATCCACACCGGTAATTTTGGGGATAATTTCGCCTCCTTTTTCGACCAGGACAGTATCGCCTATCCTCAGGTCAAGCCTTTCGATTTCATTGGCATTGTGTAGTGAAGCCCTCTTTACGGTCGTTCCCGCTAACAAAACCGGTTCCAGGTTAGCTACAGGAGTTATAGCGCCGGTACGGCCTACCTGATAGGAGATTTCTTTTAGTACCGTTGCTGCATTCTCGGCTTTATATTTGTAGGCAATAGCCCACCTCGGACTTTTTGCTGTAAATCCCAACACTTCCTGCTGCTCGTAACTGTTTACTTTTACCACAATGCCGTCCGTTTCGAGGGGCAGTTCAAACCGTTTTGTTTCCCAATGTTCGATATATTCAATGACCTCCTCGATGTTTTTACATTTTCGATAGGTAGGGGAAACTTTAAACCGCCATTCTTCCAACTGTTTTAAAGCTTCTTCATGGGTTTTGACCTGCAGGCCTTCACCAAGCAGGGCATACAAAAAACAATCCAGCTTTCTGCCGGCTACCACGCTCGAATCCTGCATTTTCAAGGTGCCCGAGGCCGTATTCCTGGGGTTGGCTAGTTTTGCTTCCCCAATATCTTCCCGCTCCTTGTTTAACCGGTCAAAAACTTTCCGGGACATGAAAACCTCTCCTCTGACCTCGATGATACTTCCACCCGAATTACCGTTAATCTTCAGCGGTAGTGTTTTTATGGTTTTGGCGTTATTGGTAATGTCATCGCCCTTTTCACCATCGCCCCTTGTGATTGCTTTCGACAACACATTATTTTCATAGGTGATGCTAAGGGCTACACCATCGAATTTCAATTCACAAATGTATTCATATGATTCCCCATCCAGGCCCTTATCAACTCTTTTGTCATAATCCCGCAATTCATCCTGTGAATAGGTATTGCTTAGTGACAGCATGGGGTATTTATGGTATACCGTTTCAAATGCCTTAGTGATGATACCCCCGACCCGCTGTGTGGGCGAATCGGACAGCCTGAGTGCTGGAAACTGTTCCTCCAGGTCGATTAGTTCCTGCAGCAGTTGGTCGAATTCGTAATCTGAAACCTCGGAAATATCTTTTTGATAATACAGGTAGTTGTAATAGTTGATTTTTTCTTTTAATTCTGTAATTCTTGATTTTGCCTGCTCCTGTGTCATACAAGGTCTTTCCCGGATAAAAATATTTACCAATAAGACATTTCCAAATTTATAAAAAATTCTCTTGCAGTCATAGTATGACTCAAAGTCATACTATGACTAACTTATCATTAAAGATAGGCTATGCTACTAATACTAAGCATAAAAAACTTTATGATCGCATCAAAGTGTTGACCAAAATGAACCATCTGCCTTACTTGCTGTCTGAACGGAAGGCATTGTTCTGATGGTTTATATCTGCCAATCGCTCCGAAGAGTCAATTTTTATTTCTGAAATTTCCGATAATTTTTTTGGTATCCGGAGGCTGTATTGGGGGTGAGTCCAGGGCCAGTCTTCCTGCAGTAGTAATTTTAGGCCCCTGTCATTTTTTTTCTCATTTCTCATGATCCGTAAGGGGATATAGTAAGTTTCCTTGTTACCGTCAGTATAGGTAACTTCCAAATCTATTGGCATAGGAATCTCACCGATACGCTCGAGTGTGACTGACGTTGACTGGCCATTGTCGACGACAGATCCAATGCCATAGTCTATGGTTTTAGTCGTATGAACCCAATAATTAAGGTACCAATCCAGAATCATTCCTGATTCCTTTTCCATGATCCTGATAAAATCATTAGGGTTGGGGTGCCTGAACTTCCAGGTATTGAAATATCTGAGCATGCCCTTGTCAAAGTTTTCCTGACCGACAATGTAGCTCAGTTGGTTCAGAAAGATTGACCCTTTTGAATAGGCTGATGTCGAATAGGCCCGGTTTGTGTTAAAATGATCTGCATGGAGAGAGGATGGCTCTTCGATTCCTCTTTTTACCAAATCAAAATATCCCATATAGGTACCTTTGTGCGGATTAAGGATGGTTGAATTGCTGATGTGCTTGATTGTCTCATTGCTGGCAAATGTTGTAAACCCTTCATCCATCCATGCATAGAGTGACTCATTGGTACCTAAAAGATGCTGAAACCAGCTATGAATAAGCTCGTGTACCGTTACTCCAACCAAACCATTCAGCGACCTGTGGCCTGTGATGAGTGTGGCCATAGGATATTCCATTCCACCATCCCCGCCCTGAATGATTGAATATTGCTCGTAAGGATATTTTCCGAACCTTTCATTCATATACTGAAATGCCTTTATGGTGAGTTCAGGTAGCCTGGACCAGTTTTCTTCGGTATTTTTGTTTTTTACATAAAGAAAATGCAAGGTAGGCCCTCCGGGAACCCGGGCGATATCATGGGTATAATCCGGGTCGGCCGCCCACATGAAATCCATGACATTTTCAGCTTTGAAGTGCCAGGTGATGTCTCTTTTATGTTCAGGTACTTTTGTACCGGGTGTTTCATAACCATGTCCGGTTTCATTTGGGTTTTGCAGATACCCCGTGCCACCGACCACATAGGCCGGATCGATGGTAATTTTTACGTCAAAATCGCCCCAGACTCCGTGAAACTCCCGCCCGATATAAGGGTTGGGATGCCAGCCCATGTAATCATACTCGGCCATTTTAGGATACCATTGCGACATGGAATAGTCAATGCCTTCTGCATTGTTTCTACCGGACCTTCTGATTTGTACGGGCACCTGGGCTTCAAATTCCATCGCAAATATGGCTTTGCTTCCGGGTAATACAGGTTCATTGAGCTGCACCTCGAGGATTGTGCCGGCGACCTCATAATTGACTGCCTGGCCGTTTTGTTTTAGTGATAATATCTTTTGATAACCAGTTTCATCCGGTTTTAACCCATTGATTCTGCTGCCGACCCTTCTATCGGGATCTGAAATGTTCCTTGATCTGACATCCATCATGCTTTCCGGTTGAAAAGCATTGAAGTAAAGATGGTAGTAGACATTTTGGAGTGTATCCGGGGAGTTATTGAAGTATAAGAGTTCCTGAACGCCTTTATACTGATGGGATTTGACATCCATGACTATATCCATCTTGTACTCCACTCTTTGTTGCCAGCGTCCGGATTGTGACAAGACACACAGACTAAAAAATGAACAAAAAAATAAGAGTGTGATTTTTGACAGGGTTGGGCTTTTCATTGTTGGGTGTTTTTATTTGTGATTAGTTTTTATCTGCATAATCCTTGTAACATTTGTTGATAGCGAATATAATTTCATATTCATTGGCATCATCGATAAACTTGTCTGATAACTTGCAGTATTTCATAAAGTTATCAAGCTCCTGGTCTTTCAGTCCGGTTATTCTGCTAACGATCCCCTTATTATATTTTGAATTCAGATAACTTCTGTACTGGTCTTTCCTTTTCGCTTCATTAAATTTCTTTTCGATTTTTGCCCGTTTGCCTAATTTGTTTGCCAAAAATGAAATAGGGCTACCCACACCGGGTTGCACCGGTTTTTTCGGGCCGTAATAGTATCCGGGCACCTGTGTTTTGACCTGATTTTCCTCTTCCAGTTCCAACGCAAGAATAGCCTTTTTAAACGCACGTTCGTTTTTGTAGGCAAACACCTTAACAGACTCCAGTTCCACGAGGGATTTACTTAATGGAATAATGACTTTGTCCTGCATATTTTCTTTCATGCTATCATCCAAAACGAAAAAATGCTGATTGTATCCTACATAGGAAAATGTGAGCGTATCAGTTTCCGAAAGTTTGATGAAAAAATTTCCGTCGATGTCACTTACGGTGCCTTTGCGTTGGTTTTTATTCAGGATATGAACGCCGGGCAATGCCTCCTGACTTTCTTTATCGATAATTTTGCCTGCCAGTACATGTTCTATGGCTTTATATGACTGTTGTGCCGACAGGTTATCACTGGCGGCCAGCAGCACGATAATTATAGCTATGCACCTTATACCTTTCAAAACATAGATTGATTAAACAGTATTTGGTAACGAACAAACATCGCTCCAATTTTTTATGTCTTAAAGTAGAAATTACAAAGACATCTACAAATCTAGGATAAATAATTTTTTTGTGACCAAATGACGGAAATATTTCCATCTTACCCACTTTTTTTACAAAAAAAATTAGTAATATTTATATCGGGTGTCATGTCATTGTTTTTTTATCATTAATCAATAATTATATTTAAGAAGAAGAAAAGGAAATTAACTGATGGTATATGTCAAATCCAAAGCTGAAAGGTATTTGCAGGTTAAGTGTTATTCCTGTGAAAGCTGAAGCCTCTGATAAAAGTGAAATGGTCACCCAGCTTTTGTTTGGAGATCACTATGAGGTTTTGGAGGAGAGCAATGACCATAACTGGTACAAGATTAAGATACACTATGATGGCTATGAAGGGTGGATTAGCAGCCAGCAATTGGTAGAGATTTCCGAGGGTTTTTACCAGGAATTAAATCATTCCGATTATAAAATTGCAGTAGATCTGACCTCACCCCTAACTTTTCAGGGGAAAAAAATAAATGTAATCATCGGCAGTATTTTACCATTTTCTTCACAGGAACTTTTTGACGTTGAAACGCAAATGGCTTTTAATGGTGCCTCGGGTAGTGCAGGACAAAAGCGAGGATATGCGTATTTGGAGCAAATTGCTTTTCGATACTTAAATGCACCTTATTTATGGGGAGGGAAGACACCTTTTGGCATTGATTGTTCAGGCTTCACACAACAGATTTTCCGAATTTGTGGCTATCATTTAAGAAGGGATGCCTGGCAGCAGGCGGGACAAGGTATGGCAGTTAGTGATGCCGGTGGCGCCTTGCCCGGTGACCTGGCGTTTTTTGCCAAAAAGGATAAAAGGATACACCATGTGGGTATAATTCTCCCTGAAAATAAGATTATCCATGCCTCAGGGTATGTAAGGGTGGACCTGTTGGACGGGGAAGGAATATTTAATAATGATTTGAACCGATATACACATAAGTTGTTTTCTATTAAGAGAATCTTAAAAAATGAAGTATGAATGACAGAGTGTTAGTTTTAAACCAGGATTTTTCTCCTATGGCTGTTTGCACGGTGCAGCGTGCCTTCATCCTGGTTTATATGAACAAAGCTGAGTTAATCAAAAAGGTGGGTAACAAATCCATAAGAACAGTTACCAGTACATTTCCTATGCCGGCCGTTGTTAAATTAAACCGGTATATTCATATTCCTTACAAAAGTGTGGTGCTTTCCAGGATTAACATATTCAAAAGGGATAATTTCAGGTGTCAGTATTGTGGTGCCAGCGATAACTTAACCCTCGATCATGTTCTTCCAAGATCAAAAGGAGGAGCCACCAACTGGAAAAACCTGATTACGGCATGTAAAAACTGTAACGCTAAAAAAGGTGATAACACTCCGGAATCGGCGGGGATGTTGCTGGAGAATAAACCCTATAAGCCATCTTACATTATTTTTTTAAGAGATTTTTCAGGTTTCACTAAAGAAGAATGGCGGCCTTTCCTTATGCAGAAAAATAAAGTGAGTATATGATAGCTGTAAAAAACTTATCCTTTAAGTTACTTTTTACTTTTCTTTTTTTGTGGTCATTTTTGGTTAACAAAAAATTTATGCCAACGAAAAAAGAGGCGTGGTAGATGACCTCGTCATGTTTGGCGGAGGTGATCATGGGGATTATCTTCACAGAGCTTTTAGGCCACATGGATGCCAAAAAAATACGCAGGATTTGCCAGAAGATTGAAATGGATGAAATTTAGCCTTATTCATAGGCATTTTGAACAAAAAGGTAAATTTACCTATTATTGTTAATTATGACCAATGAAGCAAAAATGTTGGCCCTTATTCCGGCTAAGATCAACACCAAATCAGGTGCTCAACCTTGTTAATAGTGGGAATATTAATTCTACCATTCTGCTAATTCTTAAATCACTTACACACTTTAGCGATGAAGTGATTTCAAGTTGGTTGCCGGGCTGCTATCCAACCAAATTTTCCCTATAAAATCATGGTTATCTCCATTGCTGATGATGAAGACCTTTTTACCCAAATACCTATAAAAAAATTACCGGAAAACTGGAGATCCATTAACGCCTACCCTGCTCTTCAACAAATTGGTAGTAATTGGTATTCAAGTGGTCAATCTTTAATATTAAAGGTATCGTCTGCCATAATCACCCAGGAATACAATTTATTTAATTAATACACGACATACGGACTATAAGAGAAATGTAAAACCGGTTAGACAGGAAGCTTATTTTTGGGACGGCAGGCTGGTTTCCGATTAGGATTTCACATCCATCAGATATCATCCAAAGCACCATCCAATTCCTTTTCCGTTGTTTTTAGCTTTTCTTTGCACTTTTTTACAAGTGTCGATGCTTCTTTGACCAATTGAGACAGCTCATCTACTTCCGGTTCATCATTTTCAATTTTGTGAACAATTTCTTCCAGCCGCTCCAGGGCTTTTTTATAGATAAGTTTTTTTTCAGCCATTAGTTGATTTTTATGTGTTGTATTTTGCTTTTTATTGTTTTTTTTCTCGATTTGGTAACCATAACCATGTCTTTGCCGATATTTTCTATGCTGTCGGGCGGCTTACCGTCTATTGTCGTGATCGTATAACCCCGTTTTAAAACTTCCTGAGGGTCGAGTAACTGTACCGACTTTTCTAAAAAAAATATTTTGTTTAAATGGTTTTGCAATATAACAAAAGGTTTGGATTTAATCTGGTTTGTAAGGTTGGTTAGCCGGATTTTATGTTGGCTGACTATCGATTTACTCAACAATTTCAGACTATGCCCAAGGCGATCCAGTTCACTTTCTTTTTCTGCTAAAAACCACTTTGAAAGGTGTTTAAGCTGGTTTTGCAGGTGATCCAACAAGCTGTTTTGATGATTGAGAAAGTTATGGGTATGATGCCAGGCTTTTGTATAAAGCGCGTCTATTTTTTCTTCAAATTGTTTCAAACCGCTTATTAGAAAGGCAGCCACTGCAGTGGGTGTTTTCATTTTGGTATGGGCTACCAGGTCGGTTATGGTTTCATCCCTTTCGTGGCCAATACCGGTAATAACCGGTAAAGGAAACTGGGCCACATGAGCGGCAAGGTCGTAGGTATCGAAGCAATCCAGGTCGACTTTCGCACCACCTCCCCGGATAATTACCAATACATCGAAATCTTCAATTTCGTTATGAACCCGGTGCATGGCCTCGATAATGGAATTCATCGCCTCGTCGCCTTGCATCATAGCCTGAAACAGCTTTACTTCAAACCGGAAGTTTTCTTTGTTGTTTTCCAACTGATCCATAAAATCACCCAAACCTGCTGCGGTCGGCGAACTAATTACAGCAATGTGTTGCGGGGCCACAGGCAAAAGCAATTCCTTGTTCATGGTAAATACCCCCTCTGATTGCAACTGCCTGATTACTTCCTGCTTTTTCCGCGCTCTTTCACCCAATGTGAAATTTGGGTCGATATCTTTCACGGTAAGGCTTAAGCCATATAATTCGTGAAAATTGACAGTGACATTGGCCAGAATTTTGATACCCGGGTGCAGGGTTTGATGGGTTATCGATTCGAACCAGCCGCTCAGATTCCGGTAGGTATAGGACCAGATGTTGGCCCTGATTTTGGCTCTGATTGTATCTTCCTCCTTTTCCACCAATTCCATATAACAATGACCTTTTTGATTTAGCCTCAGCTCTCCAATCTCCGCCACGACCCAGTAACTTGGTTCCATGTTCAGATCCAGGGTTTGCCTGATAAGCTTATTGAGTTCAAATAATGAAAGTGGCTCCACTTGCAAACAAGTAAATGATTACAGCCTAAATTTATAGGATAAACTTAAGGAAATATAATCATTGGGAGATAATTCGAAAAGTTCGCCGGGAAGCTCCTCAGGAATGTTGTAGGTGTAGGTAAAAACAAAGTTCACCGGACCGATGCCAAGGCTTAATGGGAAAGAAAAACCATAGTTCATTTCATCATAGTACTTCATGTTAAATACCAAGCGCTGCTTATCGGGCAGCTTCAATAAGGCCTTTTGCAGTTTTTTCTGGATTTCACTCCCATCGATGTGCGGAGAATTGTCTATTTTAGAAGACAACTCCTTTTCCACGTCCACCACGGATAAAAAGAATATTTTTCTCTTTTTATTCAAAAATGTCAGACATTCATTGGTGGCAATTCTGTAAATCCAGGTATATAGTTGTGATGCTTCTTTAAATTTATCAAGATTTTTCCAAACCTTTATGAACACATCCTGGGTCAGGTCATCGGCATCATCATGATCAACAACCATTTTACGGATAAGCCAATAAACCTTTTCCTGATACTTTCTCACCAGCAAATTGAAAGCATAGTTCTTACTTTCTGCATTTTTAAATTTTATCAGTATCTCTTTATCTTCCACTAAAAAAGAAATTTCTAAATAGACTGGAAATTCGGTTGAGGGTTTAATCGGTGGAAAAATAATTAATAATATTTTTATTCTTTATTGTAATTTCAGGTCATTTCTATCTATGTAATCTTTGTGAAAAGCTTGAATATCAGAGGAAACCGGGTAAATTACATGGCTTAACACAAATTTTGTCAATATTTGGGAATTATGGCCTTGGAAGAAGATATAAAACAGGAAAAGTTTAAAAGCGAGCATAACAAGATGATTGTCAACCTGATGTTTACCAACAACTGGGTAGTGGCAAAGGAAATGGAGTTATTACGGCCTTACGGTCTGACGGTTTCGCAATATAATGTGTTGAGAATATTGCGGGGACAAAAAGGGAAGGCAGCAACGATTAATCTTATTATCAACAGAATGCTCGATCGCATGTCCAATGCTTCCAGGATCGTGGACCGGCTCGAGCACAAGGGGCTGGTTACAAGAAAACCTTGTGAACATGACAGGAGGGCAGTGGATGTATTAATCACAGAAAAAGGCATGAAACTATTATCGGTTTTGGATAAAAAAATGGATAAATGGGAAAAAACTTTTGAAGTAATAAGCCCGGAAGAAGCCCAGGTGTTGAATGCCCTGTTAGATAAAATCAGGACTGCCCAATAAAAAAAGAAGAGCCGTATGGATCTTCTTTATATATCTGATCCTATTTATTTATTACCGTGAATTACAGGTCCGGATGAATTATTCAAGTACTAAACGCCCGTGGATTGATTGATTCCGGTCATTGTTGGCTACTTGTAACTGATAAAAGTAAATGCCGGGTTTCACTTTATCTCCGACCTCATTGCTACCATCCCACTCGACTTCGTACAAACCGCCTTGGTATTTTCCTTTCATCAGTGTTTTTACATTTTGACCAAGATTGTTGTAGACACGTAGGTAAACATCGTGTGGTAGCGCGGCATTTGGAAGTGCTAAGGGTATTTTAGTGGTTTGGCTGAATGGGTTGGGGTAACCACCGCCCAGTACTACAGCCGAGGGAATACTGGATTTCTTTAAAAATTCAGTGTTGCCATAGATAATTTTAATGTCATCGGCATTTCTGCTGTCTATCCAAATGCCTGAATTGGTCCGCATGTCCACCTGTACGCCATTGTTCGCATTGTGCAGTACCAGGTGTTTATCGGGATCGTCCAGATCAGGAATTTCCCATGAAAGGTATACATATTGGTCTGCCGATTCATTTTCTATTTCCAAATTCCAGATATGCTCGTTTTTAAGGGAAACAATGTCTTTGGCTATCAACCGGTCTTCAAATCGTGTACTATTAAACCGGATAGCCAGGTTAGAGAGGAAGCCAAAATCGGGTAAATGGGTTTCATCCAGTGGGTCTATACCATCGTTGGCAAGCTCATTCATGCCAAAACCGTTAATTTCATGTTCATAAAGCCCATTGCCTATGGCCAACCCCACGTACCAACCATTTGAATTTTTTTCAGTACGGCCTGCCATTCTTCCATTAGGAATTTCTTCTTTGGCAATTGGTATTTTGAGGGTTATACTGTTATTGGCCTGTACAAATCCCCCTTGAAAGCTTTTGAGCACATCTGAAGATTTAAATCCTCCTTCAAAAACTTTTATGTCGCCACTAACGCCTGAAGGAAAGCCGTTTTTGGATAGCACATCAGACCATTGAAAGTCAAAATTATATGGATTACCAATTTGATTCCAACCCTCGTTCAGTGTTATTTCAAATAATTGGTACTGATTTGCCTGGACCGTTCTCCCTTCGCCGGTAAATATTTTCTGTTCGTCTCTCACGATCAGCCAGTAACCTCGGCCTATTTCCATTTGCTTCGGGCTTTCCACACCTTCTCCGTACTCGCTGAACGCACCATTTTCATAGGTAAAAAGCCGCCATCTTGTTTTGTCATAAGGGCCGAGGTCATCTTCAAAAATATCTTTGATATCATTTTTGCTCAGATCGAGAGGAATCGCAACCATTTGATAGTCACTTTGATTCTTTCCGTAACTCAGACCGGGGAAAGGAAGTCCATCGCCGGAATATTCTATATGGGTAAATCCGGTTTCACTTACGGCTTTGAGGCCAACATCATCAAAAACCTCAAAATAATACTCCAGGCCCAGTTCGTCAAAAATGGCTCCGGGAATTGATACCTGGTAGTAGCCATCTTTCAGATTAACAGTCGTGGAATCCCAGATGGTACTTCTTATCCCTTTGTACTTAAAAATAACAGTGGCTATTTCAACATCATCCTCGGCCTGCACTTTAATAATGGTATTATCCAGGCCTTCAACCCTGTATTCAGGAAAGTCTGTGCCTGTTATAACTGGTGGAAGATCGGATAAGATAGTTATCTCATGTGCAGCGGCATTGTTGCGTTCATTGTTCTCCCATACCACATCTTCGGCGTCGGCCCAGGCGATAATGTAGTATATACCCTCTTCAAACGCTTCGGGAATGTCCAGAAAATGTTCAGCGTTGACCTGTTCACCCACCGCCAGTCCGGGTATTTCCGCTACCGGTTCAAAAATCAGATCGCCTTCACTAACCAGGCTGTCTGAAGAAAGATAGAATTTCATAACACTTGGATCGGCACTTTCCACACCCATGTTGATGATTGTAGCGGTGATTGATACGGTTTGACCAAAAGCAACAAGGCTAGGATCTATCCCCACGTCTGTAATGTTTAAATCAGGCAGATTTTGGATAGTGATGTTGATGGTGGCAATGTTGTTGTCCTCATTTTTTTCGATAAGGTCATTTTCACTATCTGCTCTGAAAACCAAAAAATAATTACCATCTTCAGTGACGGTTGGTATCGTCAGATTTTCTTGAATACTACGCGTTTCACCGGCACCGACAGCGGCTATGGTGGTTGCTCCAATGACCTGCTCTTCGCCGAAAGTCTGCTGATCCCTGGCCAGATAATACTTTATTTGATGGGTTTTTGCTTCAATCTCTCCGGAGTTGATAAGGTCAAAGGATACATTAAAATTTTGTCCCTTTGAAAGCACTGTTTGAACGGCATTCTGGTTTTCAATGCCCAGGTCCGGAAGACAGATGTTGAACGCCTGATTTTTGGCGTTATTGTTTTCTTTTGCCTCTTCGATCTCATTGTTATGATCTATTTTAAAAATGATGTAATATGGTCCAATCCCCTGCTCCTGCTCTAAAGTTACATCAACGGCAACGGGGACGGTCTCATCTTTGTCAAGTACGGGCACTGGGGCATCGGCAAGCAATATGTCTGCATCGTTAATTTCTTTGTCACCAACCGAGAAAAAAATAGATAATGTTGATCCGGGAGCCTGTTTTGATCCCTGGTTTTTTACATCGCAGGTAACCTGAAATGGCTCACCTAAGCAAACCAATTCAGGGACTACCTGGTTTTGAATAACAAAATCAGGAAGAGCCCTATCCACAATCACCTTAAAGTCCCTCTTTATTATGTTGATGTTGTTAGGTGGGTTGTGAGGCCCACTGTCTTCAACAGTTACGGTAATTGTTGCCAAACCGAAAGTTCCACCCACAGGGGTATAACTTAAGGAACCGGTTTTATCCGGTGAGTTGTAATTAATTGAAGGATTAGGAATAAGGCCTTTATTATCAGAAGTCGCCGTCACTGTCAAGGATTGTGATTCGTTACCCCCTGCAGTAATTCCGCTGAGATCAATGGTTTGTTTGCCTGAGTTTTCCAATATCGGATTAGGATCTGCGATGGTATCGAGGGTGGGGGGGAACTGGAAAGTGACGTCGGAATCTTTATTGGAAAAATCACTGTTACCGTATTCATTTAAGCCTCTTACCCGGTAATGATAACGGGTATTTGAATTTAGCCCATCATCAACATACTTCTTTTTATCCGCACCGATATTGGTTATAAAAGTGAAGTTGTCGTCGCTGTTTTCGGATCGCTCGATGCTGTATGCTTCAGTGTCATCGGAACCTTCATTCCAGGTTACCTCGATGGCGGTTTTAGACAAGGTGGAGGCATTCAAACCTGATGGTGGAGATGGGGGCCCGGGTGTGGTAGCATTGGCAATATTTGAATACCCGGAGTCCCTGTTACCAAAAAAAGTTATATCCCTTGCTTTAACCCTGTAAAAATATTTTGTTTTTGGCGCTGCGAATTCATCGGTAAAAGTAGTATTATTCCTGGCAACGGTGGCAACTATGCTAAAGTCATTTTGGTTGATAACCGATCTTTCAACTACAAAAAGGTCTTCATTGGATGAATTGTCATTCCAGGTGAGAACGATCTCTGTATCCGATTCAGCGACTGCTTTCAGGTTGCCCGGAGCGGCAGGTATTTGAGCATACACTCCAAAACTCAGTGATAGTAGTAGAATTGCGATTACAATCAGGGCTTTGGATGTCATTTTACGATTAGTTTTGTACAGTGTGTTTACTAGACGTTTATGAATAATTATCGGTTGCTTAAAACGTGCGTCATTTCACGTTTTAATTAATTTTAATAAATTAACCTAAATCTCCTAAACAATAAAGTAACAAAGATTTTTTGCGATCTATCGATCACAAAAACTAAAACAGAACTCCAAGCCCCTAACATAGTTGGATTGTTCCTTTAATATAACAAAGATAATAAAATATTTAGCAATGAATAATAATATTTTTTCCAATTTAATTAATAGAATGAATGGTTGATGATGTAGTTGGAAAAAATCCGGGTACCACCCGGCAACTCAGTGGAGTTTACCAGCCTGATTACTTAACCATTGCAAGGAAAACGGACGGGTCCATCCACACCATGGAGGATGATCTCGAAAGCCTGCAGGAGATCGAGAAAGAGAGCCATATATGGCTGAAATTATTGGGCTAAAATCCAGGAAGCCAGCGTAGGCGTCAATTCCTTTCGCGGCCAGGTCATTGGCGCATTTCACGTTTTTCAATTCAGCTTGGATCAGGAACAAAATGAGCTCGACCTTTGGAGGCAGGTTGACTCATGGTGTGTTTTGTAACCCATTAATTCCGGATCGCAATCTTCAATTTCAAACTGCCTTATAACCCCTAAAACTGCGTTTTGGCAGCTTTGTAATTCTTCGATTTCCGATAAAGGGATCGTGATATTTCATTGATTTTCTTTTTGATTGTATTCTATCATGATTTATGCAATTAGGTGTAAGAAAAAAGTGCGTTGTGTTTTACAATTTCACATGTGGTTTAGCGGGCCC
>JAKSDQ010000069.1 GCA_022360015.1 Cytophagales bacterium | reverse complement strand
ACCACCCAATGTCCCAAAAGAGTAAGTCTAGATGAGGATGCCTAGCATTGTGGTACAAGATCTCTCCAATGGTGGCTCTTGGGGAGAAGCACGTACCCTCATGACAGTTTGCTCCACATACTCCTTAAATGTGGTACTGCCCCCTCCGGATTGAACTGCCAGTGGAACTGTGGGCTGTACCATAGGGCAGCTTTGTGCAATAGATGTGATTTGGGGCACTACAGGGGTAGATAGTACCAGTTGATTGACAGAAAGGGGGTTACACTCATTTAAATAGGAGGGATAGCTTGCTGCATTGGTGCAAACCCAATACCAAATCCCGATGGTACATTGCTTCTTGTGGTCCCCGTTTCTCTTTGCATTGACAATGATGGTTGTCCTCCAATTGGCGACCACTATCCACCTTGGGCATAGTGCTGGTTGCTTCATCAGTAGCTCGAGCTGTCTCTTTTAATGCTAAATCTTCAATAGACTGCATGCCATTTCTAGGAGACCCTAGAGCATCGACTGTAACTACTGAACCGCTGCTATATCTTCACATATGGTCTTCAATTCACCATGAAAATGGCTCTAGTTTTCAGTAATTTCTTCCACCACATTCATTAGGTGAGAAAGGTACATCAGAGTTTGTTTGATGCCATTAAAATGTTTATCCATGTATGCCCGTTCATTGTGCACTCTTGTTCTAGTGGCTGTCAGTCGAGCTTCCAATGCAACCATCCGTCATTCCAACTCAGTCATACACTCGTCCAAGGGCTCCACCCAACGAACCACCTGCGATGCCTCAGTTGTACGCTTAGCACAAGACCACAATTCTTCTTTCCATTGTTCAGTTCAACAGTCAAAGCGGCCAAGCAAGTCAGCAATTCAGACAATATACACTCTTGCCTCTTAGTATATTGTACTAACCCTCTCAGCTATTGTAGCATGCCAATGGTACTGGTGCCATGCACAAAGATCTCCGAGCCATCAAGCAATTGCACAGGGTGTGTTGGCCGTGTAGATTGGACTAGAATTGCCTCTAAATCCACTTGT
>JAKSDQ010000206.1 GCA_022360015.1 Cytophagales bacterium | reverse complement strand
CCAGCGCCGGCCAACGGCCGGAGCCCATGACGTCTTCGCCGATGCGACGCCCCGCGACCCGCTCAAGCTGATCGGAGGCTGCCTGCGCGACCTCCTGGTAGTCCTGGCCGGCGTAGGTCTCGATCCAGGGAAGGTAGGGGTTGCCGTTCTTCACCGTTGCCGGGTCTTCGGCCAGCGTTTGGCCGATCTCGCCATAGCCCATCACACAGGGGCTCAGGGCCACCAGCAGGTCGAGCAGATCGCCGCTCATCCCCTTGTCGAGGACGAAACGGGTGTAGGCGTGGTTGCCCGGCGCCTCCGGCGTGGCCGCCATTTCGGCTTCGCTCAGCCCCCACTCGGCACAAAAGCTGACGTGCAAGGCCATCTCTTGGTTAAGCAGTCCGTCGACCACCTTGGCCGCCTGACGCAGGTCGTCGAGATGCTCGGACTTGTAGACGGCGAGCGCCCAGGCCCGGCTGAAATGAATGAGGAAGATGTAGTCCTGGGTCAGATAATGACGAAAGCAGTCCTCGGGCAGGCTGCCATTGGCCAGCTGGCGTACGAAGCGGTGTCCGACGAAGGCGTCCCAATCGGCTTGGCAGCTGACTTTGAGCGCGCGAAACAGCGTATCGGCCAGCATGCCTTAGAACTTATGCCCGTTGCCGGGGAGGGCGACGGTCATCCCCTCCATCTCTTCCGTCACGACGATCTGGCAGCCCAGGCGCGAGGTCTGCTGCAGGTCAAACGCCAGATCGAGCATATCTTCCTCGTCTTCGGAGGGCTCTTCGAGGCGCGCGTACCAGCTCGGTTCGACGATCACATGGCAGGTGGCGCAGGCCAGCGAGCCCTCGCAAGCCCCCTCGAGATCGATATCGAACTTGTGCGCAACCTCCATGATGGAAAGGCCGAGCGGCGCGTCCACTTCCTTGCGGTTTCCGTCGGCCTCGATAAAGACGATGCGTGGCATGCTTTGCTTCGTTGGTGCTGGTCTGGCTTCGAAGGCGTCACTTAGGGCCTAGCAGCCCAAAATGCCAGAGAGAATCAGAGCTTATCGGCTTACTGCGCGGCAGCGGTCTGAGCCTGCCGAAGTCTGATGACTGCGGCGACGAGCAAACGGCCCGCCGCATCGATCTCCTCGGCCGTGTTGAAGCGGCCGATGGAGATGCGCAGGCTGCGCGCGGCCGTGGCTTCCTCGACCCCCAGCGCCCGCAGGACGTAAGAGGGCTCCACCGAGGCGGAGGTGCAGGCACTGCCCGTCGAAAGCGCGAGCTGAGGAAGGGCCTCGATGAGCGCATGGGCCGGGACGCCGTCGAAAGCGACATTGAGGTTTCCCTCAAGGCGGTGGTCCATCGCCCCGTTTATGGTCAGCGGCCCGGCACCTTCACGCAGTCGTTCGACCAGGCGGTCGCGCAGCGCGGTGATGCGCCTCGCCTCTTCCGTCATATCCTCAGCGGCAATGCGGCAGGCCATACCGAGACCGACGCAAAGCGCCGGCGCAAGCGTACCGGAACGCAGGCCGCGCTCCTGTCCGCCGCCGTCCATCATCGGCTCCAGCCGAACGCGCGGACGGCGCCGAACATAGAGTGCGCCGACGCCTTTCGGGCCATAGAGCTTGTGGCCGGGGATCGACGGGAGATCGATCTGCATGGCGTTGACGTCGAGCGGAATCTTGCCGAGCGCCTGTGCCGCATCGCTGTGGAAATAGCCACCCCGCGCGCGGCACAGCGCGCCGATCTCCGCCAAAGGCTGAATGACGCCAATCTCGTTGTTGGCGGCCATGATGGAGACGACCGCGGTCCGCTCTGTCACAGCCTGATCCAGCGCCGCCAGATCGACGAACCCGTCGCGGTCGACGCCGAGCACGGTTACCTCATGACCCTCCCGCTCTAGCCGGGCGACGGACTCGATGACGCATTTGTGCTCCGTCGCCAGCGTGACCACGTG
>JAKSDQ010000070.1 GCA_022360015.1 Cytophagales bacterium | reverse complement strand
GACCTCTGACTGACCATCCGTTTGAGGGTGGAAAGCCATACTGAACCGCAAATCCGTTCCAAACTGGGCGAAAAGCTTCATCCCAAAATTTGCTTAAGAACTTGGGATACAGTCAGAAATGATCACTTTCGGGAGCTTGTGAAGCTTAAAGACATGGCCAATGAACAAACGAGCATAGTGTTGTGTTGTAATATCTTTCTTGCGGGTGACAAAGTGCACCATTTTGGTAAGTCGATTGACAGATACGGGATGACGGTTATCCCCTCCGACTTTGGAAAATTTGTGACTAGGCCGGTCGTTATCTACAACTATTTCCAATATGGCAGGGATTGGCTGCAATAAATCCGCCTTTTTCCTGTGGTCTGACTTCATGAGTTGACAAATTGGGCAGGATTGCACATATTGTCCGACATCACCCCACAGGCCTTTCCACCAAAAAGCTCACTTGATGTGGCCCACAGTCCAATGCACTCCCATGTGTCCAATGAGGGGAACATCGTGGTCCTCTTTCATAATCTCTTGCCTGAGGGATTGTGGAACCAACATCCATTCATGACCATCCTCCAGACGGTACAGAATCCCTTGAGGGGATTTCTGTAGGTGCTGCCATTTGAGATCTCTCTCTGATTGTGCCAACATTTTTGTGATGTCTAGGCTAGCAAACTGGGCTTTGAGGAACTACTGTACTTGAGTCTTGGACAATGAAATCGTTGATGCCTGAATCAAATTAAAGAATAACTAGTCTTGGTCTTGAGCTTGTGATGTCTCCCCTTCCACTGTCCTAGCTGCTTAAATCTTGATTTGCTTGAGTTCTTGATCTTGTTCTCTTGGTGGTCGACTCCTGCTCAGGGCATCGGCGACCACATTTGCTTTACCCAACAAATATTTAATCTTTGGCTGAATCGACTGGAATAGTCCAAGTCGAATCCAGCATGTTTGTGACCGGGAAAGTGCCTGTTGATCCATGAGTACTGTCGACTGTTTATGATCTGTAACCACCGTGACACCCCCAAGACGACCTTCTAGATAGTGGCGCCATT
>JAKSDQ010000222.1 GCA_022360015.1 Cytophagales bacterium | reverse complement strand
TTTGTACCCATCCACTGCCGCCCCATTGATACACCCGTACATGACCGGCACTGTTGCCATTGTCGCTATTCCCTTCTGCTCCAATAGCAAGGGTAGAACCATCTGAACTAAAACTTACAGAAGAGCCCGATAAATTATTCGCTGCTTCCCCATCGATATCTCCCCCTAGTTGTCTCCATTGAGCATTTAAGGGGATATGAGTACTTATCCCTAAAAAAGCAAGTATAATTGTGTGCTGAAATGCTCGTTGAATAGTGTTTTTTAACATTTTAAATTACTATTTTGTTAACAATGAGGTCAAACTGATCATTCGAGCCAGTCTAATTCCAGTTTGTGCAAGCAGTTCTCATCATTTTTTGGTAAGAAGCGCAATCATCCCGTTGATGCTCGACGCGGCCCTGCCTGATGATAAAATGGTGTAACCGGCTGCAAAGGTGCAGCATCTATGCTGTTGAATTCCTGTCGATTTTTATCGAAAACCAACCAATTGCACACCCGACTTTGCATTTTGCACAGTTCATTATACCTTGTGCGGGAAAAAGAATAGTTCTCAATGACGCAGGTTTTAACCGTCTCATTTCTTTTCATAAGTACCCTCCTGCTTGCACAGCATAACGCATCTGTCAGTGTCCTTTCTATTGATATTCATAAGGGAGACATTTCATTGGAAGACCCTCCGGAAAGCGTGAAGTGGGAGACGCTGGAGGAATTTGGTATTATGGATAATACAACTCCTGTGCATTGGCTGAGGTTGACTTACCAGGAACCAAGCCATGAAATGGGTGATTCCATGCGGCAGGGTGTATTGTTATTATCTCTTTTCTTCGACAAGGTAGAATCTTTCAAAAGCCTGAAAGACAACAAGCCCGTTTCCATAACCGGTAAAATGGTTGAATTCCAGGACAGATCCATTGCCAAAGGCTTTTACAAAAACGCCCTTCCACTCCATTTTGATGATAGTGCAATACGCTACATAAAATTGACCTGTTATCGACCTAATTCCCTGGTTAGCCGCTCTTTGACCGACCTGGAGTACCTCTCCCGGGCAAGGTTTGAAAAACGCTATACCCGGATCCGGTTTTTGTTTGTGCTGATTACCGGGATGGAAATACTTCTGTGCCTGATCTTTTTGTACATGACCTATCTCAACAGATCCGGGGAATATATTTTTTACACATTGCTAATCCTGGCAAGCACATCTGTTTCGATTATTCACTTTCAGGTTTTTGATGAATTGCTGGGCTTAAGTGCATTAACCCTTTCCATTTTGGAATTTTCCTCCATGGTAGTCATGATTTATAGCTTTTCGGCTTTCGGCGCATATTACCTGAAGTTGTGGACACATGCTAATTTTTGGCATAAGATGATGGTTTTCCCCTATATTCTTATAGTCATTCCTCTCTATATCTATACCGACTATTTCTACCTTGGCCGTATTGTCCAGATCTATTTTTTCATAGTAACCATAAGCATTGCGATCGGTTTAATTAAGTCTTATAAAAAGTATGCTCACAGAGTACGCATATTTCTGCTTGCGCATGGGAATAATTTTTTGATGGCCATTGTGACAATCCTGGCCTTAAAAGATGTCATTCCGCATAAGTTTTTCACGGTTAGCATCATGTATCTCAGTTTTGTTTTGCGCGATGTGATTTTTGTCATTGACCTGGTGAAGGATTTTTTTAATAATAAAACCAGGATGATAATAAAGGAAGCGGAGGTGGCCCGACTTCAAAAGGAAAAAGAAGAACTGAAAGCAATTGAAAGGTCTAAAACTACTTTTTTCAACAATATCTCCCATGAACTTAGAACACCACTTACCCTGCTTTTGGGGCCCTTGAAAGATATACTCACTCATGAAAAACTTCCCGGGAATCTGAAACAGGAACTGAGTATGTCTATGAGAAATGGCACATATCTGCTACAACTGGTCAATGAAATACTGGATCTATCCAAACTTAATCATGGCACGATGCGTGTCTTGAAGGAAAAACGGGAAGTTGTTCCTATTTTGTCAGGCATTATTGAATCTTTTAAAAAATATGCCGATGAAAAGGAGCAGACCATCTCTTTCGAGTATCCCCCTGATAAAGTATCCGTACACATAGACCAGGTAATGTTTGAAAAGATCATTATCAACCTGTTGTCAAATGCCATAAAATATAGCCAGCCTCAAAAGGACATTCGGGTAAAAGTAAAGGATTATGAGCAGACCGTTATCATTGCTGTAGAGGACTCAGGAATTGGGATCTCCCGGAGCGACATCGATAAGATATTTGACCGCTACTACCAGGTAGATCCTGATAGTTCTGCCGGCGGAACCGGACTTGGTTTGTCTATTGTAAAAGAATTCATGGAAATGCATGGAGGCCAGGTACAGGTAAAAAGCGAAATTGGAAAAGGATCGGTGTTTGAG
>JAKSDQ010000072.1 GCA_022360015.1 Cytophagales bacterium | reverse complement strand
TTCCCCTATGGGGTCTGATTACCACCGTCACTTTCTGGCACAGGCGACTGTAAGAACGAAAATGCAATGGTGTCAACTGTAATACTCACTGACCAGGGCACTTGAGCGTTTTCTTACGCCAAGGGCTATTCTCAACTATTTTGATCTTCCCAATCATTGCACTTGTCTTGGGCACATGCCAATGTGCCGTGTACATCTTTTTGCACACAGCATTAGCAACATTTGCATTCTCAGACAGTGGAAATATCCTGTAAGAAGCGACCGACATCTTGCACCACATCCGTGGAATGTGCCGTAGTTAAGGTAAGATATGATCCATGTATCAATGAGCCTTCAGGCGAGGACCTTTGCATCAGACACCTGTTTGGACACCAGTTAAAGGCAGGGACAGATCTGAAAAGTTTGGTCCTGCGAGATTGTAGGGATTTGATGGGCCCCTTGGATTCTCTGAATAGATAGTGTTCCTCATTAGCTATGTTTGGTTGTTGCTCGTCGTCTGTAATGACTACTTTGAGTTTTGGATTTTTGTGCCTCCATATCTGAGAGTTCCTGTTGTGTTTGGGTTTCCATTTTCGTCATCTCCATTGATCTGGTGGGACTGCGCTGTGGCAGCCACGAGACGTATTTGTATCTGCTGAAACTCGCAGCTTGAAGCGCGAACTGACAGACGATAGTGGCATCAGAGTGAAAGCGACCAAATCTGGGTCTGACTACATCGTAGTTCACACTCACAACCTCAAAATTCTCAATAATTGAGTAGTGTTCCCTAGAACTACAAACTCAAGTACAAAGAAGTGAAGAGTTTCCACAGGGGGATTTTTATCCACTTATAATGACGTCCAATCACCTTGTTATATTCAAGCAGCGGGGTTTCAGACATTGCTAATGCTGAGGCTAACAGGGAGAGATATTTGGATGACCAATAGATTTTGACACTATCTCATACTTCTATATATCTTCCATCAATAAATAAGGAAAGAGGATTTAATATACTCAATACATTCTGTTCTGTAGCCACTAGCTGGGAATTTGGGGATCTATTGTTCATATTCCCAAGGTTAGATTAGAGTATTATAATCATTTGGAACGTTGTGGGATCGAGGGGTCCCAAGTTCTTTTCAAAATTGACCTAAAAACCAAAAAAATCCAAGCACTTCCACTAGTAAAAATAGGCCCGTTTTACCCCTGGGGTAAAATTGGGGTAAAAAAGGTGCGAAAGTACTAAAATTGGGGTAAAACGCTTGGCGGGGTAAAAAGCGAGGGATTGGGGTAAATTTGGGGTAAACGTGGGATTTTACCCTTCGAATAAGGGTAAAAATGGGGTAAAAACTGCACCGTTGGGGTAATACGGGGGTAAAAACGGGGTAAAAATAGGTAAAAACAGCGCTTAGAGCTGTGCGGTGTGTGGTGTGTGGCGTGCGGTGAGGTCAACGTGTGGCTGTCGGCTACCCGCGTTTTTGCAGCGATAGACGTGGTCGTGGTGTAGCATTAATTTTGCAG
>JAKSDQ010000073.1 GCA_022360015.1 Cytophagales bacterium | reverse complement strand
TGGGTAGTCGCCTTGGTGTGGGCGCTTACCTACGAAGAGCGCAAGTAGGCTACGCGGGCGGCGGGGGGACGGGGATGTGCCCCCCTATGGTCCCCCCGTCGCAACGGGGGGACGGGGATACCCGGTGGTGCGGCTCTGGCGGGCAGGGGTAGATTTGGTACAGTGGCAGCCATGAATGTGAATGAGAACGACTCTTCGTCTCCCCAAGCCCCCGCTACCGCCCAGCTCCCCCCGATGCCCGAGTCCATCGAGCAGGTGCAGGACACGCTCGCCGGCCAGCGGTACGTGACCGACCGCGCCCTCGCCACCGCGATCTTCCTGGCGATGCGGCTGCCCAAGCCGCTGCTCTTGGAAGGAGAAGCGGGCGTTGGCAAGACGGAAGTGGCCAAAGTGCTGGCTACCGCGACGGGCGGGCGGCTGATCCGGCTGCAATGCTACGAGGGCCTCGATGTCGCCTCGGCGGTTTATGAGTGGAACTACGCCGCCCAGATGATCGAGATCCGCCTGGCCGAAGCCGAGGGCGTGTCCGACCGGGATCGGCTCGCCGACGACGTGTTCTCCGAGCGCTTCCTGGTCAAGCGGCCGCTCCTGGAGGCGCTGGAACCCGATACGGCCGGACCGCCGGTCTTGCTGATCGACGAGTTGGACCGCACCGACGAGGCCTTCGAGGCGTTCCTGCTGGAGGTTCTGTCGGACTATCAGGTGACGATCCCGGAGATCGGCACGGTCCATGCCGAGCACCCTCCGATCGTCATCCTGACGTCGAACCGGACCCGCGAGATTCATGACGCGCTGAAGCGGCGCTGTCTCTATCACTGGGTCGACTATCCCGATGCCGAGCGGGAACTTGCGATCCTCAAGGCCAAGGTTCCCGGCGCGCCCGAGCGGCTGTCGCGCGAGGTGGTCGCCTTCGTCCAGTCGATCCGCAAGGAGGAGCTGTTCAAGGCGCCCGGCGTCGCCGAGACGCTCGACTTGGCGACCGCGCTCATCGAGCTCGACGCCGTCTCGCTCGATGCGGCGACGATCTCCGATTCGCTCGGCGTGCTGCTCATGTATCAGGACGATATCGCAC
>JAKSDQ010000074.1 GCA_022360015.1 Cytophagales bacterium | reverse complement strand
TCGGACTGCAGGCACAGGATGCTCGACTGGCGCATGCGAAACGCCGACCGAACGCTCACCGGTATCTCCGCATCGCCCAAAGGGCTCGTCGGCTCCCTGACTCGGTCCGAAACGCAAACCCGAAAAGACAGAGAGGCAATCGGAAATGCGTAGCTTTCTGACGTTCCTGACAACGGGCTTGGCGGTTCTCGTCCCTGCCCTTTTCGGCGACTTCGCGCGCGCGGCCGAAGAGCGGCCTGACCTCGTGATCGCCGTACAGCAGAACCCGCCGAAGCTCGACCCCGTGCTCTTCAGCCGCAACGTCTCACTGCGCGTTCTCTACAACGTCTTCGACTACCCCATCGACACGGACTTCAACGCCGGTTGGGCACTCAAGCCCGGCTTGGCAACCGAATGGACGCGGGTCGACGACACGACGCTGGAACTCAAGCTGCGCGAAGGCGTCACGTTCCACGACGGCTCGGAAATGACGGCCGAAGACGTGGCCTTCAGCTACGGGCCCGTCCATATGTCTGCGGAGGACTCGCCGGGCTACGCGTTGACGCGCCCCTACATGGGGACGATCAAGTCAGTGGAGGCCATCGACAGGTACCGGGTCCGCATCACGACGCACGCACCTGATCCGCTGCTGGAGCGCCGCCTCGCCGGCTGGTCGGCCCAGATCGTCTCCAAAGCCGCGTTCGAGCGGCTCAACGACTGGGACGCATGGGCGCAGTCGCCGATCGGCACCGGTCCCTACAAGGTCGTGGACGTCGCCACCGACGACTACATCCTTCTCGAATCACACGATGACTACTGGGGCGGCAAACCGCCCTTCAAATCGATCCGCTTCAAGGTGGTGCCGGAGCTCTCGGCTCGCATAGCGGGCCTGCGCGCTGGCGACTTCGACATGATCACCGAGGTGACGCCGGACCAGGTCGAGGCGATCAGGAGCCTGGACGGATTCGACGTGGTCGGCGGGTCCACCGTCAATCACCGGGTGATCAACCTCGGGACCAACTCCGGCTGGCTCGCCGACCCGAGAGTTCGCAAGGCGATGTCGCTGGCAATCGACCGTCAGCTTGTCGTCGATGCACTTTGGGCCGGATTGGTCGAGATTCCCAACGGCTTCCAGTGGGACGCCTACGGCGAGACCTTCATCGCCGACTATCCCGGTGCCGTCTACGATCCGGAGGCGGCAAAGACCCTTCTGGAGGAGGCCGGCTACGACGGCAGCCCGATCGCTTACCGTTCCCAGGCCGGCTACTACACCGCCGAGCTGCTGACCGCCCAAGCGATCGCGGACATGTGGCGCGATGTCGGGATCGACGTCGACCTGCAGATCAAGGACGGGTGGGGCCAGATCTTCGAGCAACCCCTCGATGCCGCGTTCAACGGTTCGATCAACATGAACTATCCGGATATGCTCGGCTCGCTCTGGCCGCTCTACGGACCGACGGGCTTCATTCAGACCCGGGCCAAGTCGTGGTCGAACGCGCGATACGCGGAGATCGGGCAGGCCCTGGAAACCGAGCTCGATCCGAAGAAACGCCTCGCCCTGCATCGGGAAACGCTCGAGATCTTCCACGATGTCGATCCGCCCTCCATCGTGCTGCATTCTCTCGGCATCTTCTACGGCAAGCGCGACGGTCTGGAGTGGGAGCCCTATCCCCTGCCCTACATGGACTTCCGCGCCCGGAATGTCTCGCTGCGGAACTAGCTTGACGGCGGGACGGCGTGTGGAGTTGCGGCCTTGTCCGACTCACCTTTGATCCTCTCGGCAACCGACGTGTCGGTGCGCGCACCCGGGGCCGGCGGCGACACCGGCGTCGTGGAGCGGGCGAGCTTCACGCTCCGCCGTGGCGAAGTCCTCGGCATCGTCGGCGAGTCGGGCAGCGGGAAGTCACTGACGGCGCTTGCGCTCTTGGGCTTGGCCAGCGCCAACCTGAGGGTCTCCGGACAGCTCCTCTTCGATGGCGAGGGCTACGACCTGTCGAGTCCGCAAAGCCTGAAGCCGCTGCGCGGTCCACGAATCGGTATGATCTTTCAAGATCCGAGGCTGTCGCTCAACCCGGTCCGATCGATCGGCAGCCATTTCCGTGAGCTGCGCCCGGATGCCCGGCCGAGCGCCCCGAGCCTGTCGCGGGACGATACGATCGGGCTTCTGACGTCGGTTGGCGTGCCCGATCCGGCCAAACGCCTGAAGCAGTACGCGCACGAACTCTCGGGCGGCCTATGCCAGCGCGTGATGATCGCTCTCGCGCTCGCAACCGCACCCGACCTCTTGATCGCCGACGAACCGACGACGGCTCTCGACACCACGGTCCAGGCCCAGATACTCGATCTGATCGACAAGTTGCGGACCAAGGGTGGCATGTCGGTCATTCTGATCAGCCACGATCTGGCCGTGGTCTCCGAACTTGCCGACCGCGTTGCCGTCATGCGCCGCGGCCGGATCTTGGAGACCGGCAGCACACAGGCGATCTTCGAAAACGCGCGAGACGACTATACGCGACGGCTTGTGTCCCTAGCGTCGAGCGCCGGCGTACTCGTGGAGCAGGGGCGGTGACTCCGCGTCGGGCTGCCGTCAGGACGCAGAGCAATTCGGCCGAAGCCGTGCCGCTGCTCGCCGTCGACGGGGTGACGAAAGCGTTTCGGTTTCGCGACCGGCCGTTCGGCCCGAGACAGCACCTGGTTGCCGTCAACCGCATCAGCCTGACCGTTGCCCCCGGCAAAACGGTCGCCATCATCGGCGAAAGCGGTTGCGGGAAGTCAACGCTCGGTCGTCTGATGACCGGTGACGTCGCGCCGGACACCGGACAGGTACGGATCGAGGGCCGGGCCGTGCACGCTCTGACACGTCTCGAAAAGGCGCGCATCATACAGCCGATCGCTCAGGATCCGAAGGCCGCGCTGAATCCGCGTTGGACGGTCGCCAGAAGTCTTGGCGAACCGCTCGAACTGCACCGGCTCGTTCCACCCAAAGAGCGCAAAGCGGCCATCGAGCAAGCGTTGTTGCGCGTCGGGCTCGCCCCCGAGATCGCGTCTCGCTTTCCGAGAGAGTTGTCCGGAGGCGAAGCGCAACGGGTGACGATCGCACGCGCGCTGCTCGTCTCGCCAAGGGTTCTGGTCTGCGACGAGCCGGTCTCGGCGCTCGACGCAGCCGTGCAGGCCGACATCGTCCGTCTGTTGCTGGAGATACAATCCAGCGAAGGAACCGCCCTCGTATTCATCAGTCACGATCTCCAGCTGGTCAGCCGGCTCAGCCATCGGATCGCGATCATGTATCTCGGAGAGATCGTGGAGATCATGCCGGCAGGGGGCCTGGGCGGCGTCCTTTCGCACCCTTACACGCGAGCACTCGTCGGCGCGGCGCCCCGGCTCGGCCGCCATCCGCGCAAGGCCCGGCGCGCAACCTTGACCGGCGAAGTTCCAAGCCCGGTCGACCGGCCATCCGGTTGCGTGTTCCACCCCCGCTGCGCGCTGGCCGCCGAGGTCTGCAGTCGGACTAGCCCCGGTTTCGAGTCCGTGGGCAGCGATCATCTTATGGCGTGCCATTTCGCCGGCCGGGAACAGTCCGCGTTCGGATCCGCCGAAGCGACGAGCAGCGGCGCATGACTGGCTTTGTCGTCGGCAAGGTCTTGCGGGCTGTCTTGGCGCTTCTGATTCTGGTCACTCTCACCTTCGTCGCGCTGCGCTCGGCGGGCGATCCGACCAGCACCTTTCTTCCGCCCAACGCCACGGAACGCGAGGTGCAGGACTTCAAGCGGAACTGGGGCCTGGATCGTCCGTTGTACGTGCAGTACGCGACCTATCTTGCCAATGCGCTGCAAGGCGACCTCGGCCGCTCGTTCCAGGACGGACGCCCGGTCACCGAGGTGATCGGGGAGCGGATACCCGCCACCCTGCTGCTCCTGGGACTGTCCTTTGCACTGATGATCCTGCTGGGCGTGCCGCTCGGCGTGCTCGCCGCCTTCCGGCACGGCACCTGGATCGACCGTTCCGTCATGGTGGCGAGCGTCATCGGTTACAGCGTGCCGAACTTCTTTCTCGGTGTGCTGCTCATTCTGGTCTTTGCCGTGCAGCTCCGTTGGCTGCCGAGCACGGGCAACGACAGTCTCGGCGCCCTGGTCATGCCCGTCATCACCATCGGCACGACCGGATCGGCGATCATTGCGCGTTTTGTCAGGGCAGCCGTGCTCGAAGTTCTCTCGAAGCCGCATGTCAGAGCGGCGCGGGCACGTGGGCTGAGAGAGGTTCTGGTCGTGGCAGGTCACATCCTGCCGAATGCGGCGATCCCTACGGTCACCTTGATCGGTTTCCTGCTCGGCGGCCTGATCGC
>JAKSDQ010000076.1 GCA_022360015.1 Cytophagales bacterium | reverse complement strand
TTCGCCATCCAGGTTGAATACATAAAATTCACCTGAACGCACTTCAAAAAAAGTAGGACCAGCAGCCCCTACATTTTCGATAGGGGTAATCTGTGTAGACCAGGCTGTAGAGCCGGTATCCAGGGAAGTACCATCAGACAGGTCAAATGCCTCAACCCAGATAGGCTGACCATCATTATTGGTCACCGCTACTGTTTTCTTTGAAAAGCAACCATTGACCGGGTTAGTCACTGTCACAACATATTGGCCCGCAACACTTACCCCAGGATTCTGTTCAGTAGATACAAAGCCTCCCGGGCCGGTCCAGCTATAGGTCACTCCGGGAGTAGACGAACTCGCCGTCAGGTTGATGGTCGTAGCATCACAACTCAGGTTGCCACCACCGGCACTTACATCCGGTGGGATCAGCGCCTCGGAAAATACCCTGACATTATCAAAAGTATAGAATTCATTATTTGCCGAATTTTTTGCCCTGACAATAATTTGAAGGGTATTTCCACTTAGTGGTAGTGCATTGATAGCCACAACCGGATCAAAAAAATTAACCTGTGCTCCATTTTGCAAAAGAGTTTCCGCCCCTCCATTCAGCTTATAATAAACCCTGATGTAGTCATTATCTTCCAGGGAGCCGGTGGCTTTCAGATCAACAGAAACAAACAGATCGGTATAATTCGATATGTCAATAAGTTCTGACAGCCAAACAGCTTCCCCGTCTGTGTCGTTAAAAGAAAACTCCCTGTTGCGTACTTCTACATGATCATCATTATTTAAAATGGTACCGGAGATATTCCTGCTCCAGCCGGTGGCACCATTGTCCTTGGTGGTTCCTTTTTTAAGATCATTGAAGTTTTCCACCCATAAATCAGGAGCGCAATTGGAATTACTATTATGGTTGTTAAAGTTGGCAACAACGACCAAAGGAATAGTTGAAAGGTTACATAACATGGCCAGGGTCAGACCAAATCGTACTTTTTTATTCATTAGATTTGGGGTTTGTGTTAGAGATTAAACTCTAATAAAAATATAAACTCACCTAATAGGGGATAACAAAAAATCCGCCCAAATCCCAAACGTAACTATCAGGCTGATAACTTTTCTTTCGTTTTGTGAGGATTTACTATCCCTGTCATATTTTGATGATAAACCAGTTATTTAATGAAACAAAAGCTGCTATTTTATCAAAAAGGTAAAAACAGACCAACGTAAAGAAAGAGTAATCACGACACAAAGATTTTTGATGAGCTAAAAACCGGGAAAACAGGCTATTTCATACATCTGGGAAGCTTTTAAAGCATCTTTCTCTTTTCATTGGTTCGGTAAAATCTGTTTTACCAGGTGGCCGTTTTGTGACTCATGCCGGCATGTAATTCCTGCAATATTAGCTTTGTAAGAAAATGGGAATTATGCAAGAAATAACGGCATTCCAAACCCCTGGCATTTTTTAAATCACCTACCCTGTTCTGGCGGATAAACCTGGCAGGCAATCGACAGAAGTGGTCATATAACCGCTTTTCACCATCAATGGTTGTACGGCTGGTACCCTTCTTAAACCTAGCGACAGCGTCCGTGGGTGTTGCACAACTTAAGCATGTGCCTGTATTTTTATTTTATAAATGAAAAAATCTGCTAATTATATTGGCGCTGCCAAAACTATTTGCATATTTATCGCGTAAACATATCTGAAAATCATCTAAAATGAAATTAAATCATTACATTTAGGTTCATATACACAAAACCATCTTTAATTAAAACCATAATTTATAATGAATGACTATTTTTCAAAGGTAAAAGACTTCATACTCGACCTAAGTTTTACCATTACCCATGAGGATGAGGAAAATGGAGTAATAGTTATTGAAAATGAATCTGAAGGTATCAAAAATCTGGTATTAGCGCTTGCCGACCCACTGCTTATTGTGGAGCAGTTTATCTTTGAATTGGAGGATACACATCCGGATATTTATAGAAAACTTCTTCAAAAAAACCGTGATATCATCCATGGCGCATTTGTGGTGGATGAATCAGGCCACCGGGTGATCTTCAGAAACACCCATGAGCTGGAAAATCTTGATCTGAATGAATTACAGGCAACGCTTAACTCACTGGAATTACTATTAAGCGAGTATTCTGAAGAAATTATTGAATTATCTAAAAGTTAAAATTAAAAAATGGGAATATTTAAAAGATTATTTAAGATCGGACAGGCAGAGGCGAACTCGGCCATTGATAAATTGGAAGACCCTATTAAAATGACCGAGCAGGGCTTAAGGGATTTAAAGAAGGATTTGGATCAGGCACTTCATGGTCTGGCAGAGGTAAAGGCCATGGCGATACGATCTAAAAACGATGTCGAAACCTATAAAAGCAAAGCCAAGGACTACGAAAACAAGGCCATGCTGCTCCTCAAAAAAGGACAGTCAGGTGATATTGACCCCAATGAGGCTGACAGATTGGCTAGTGAAGCGCTGGTTAAAAAAGAAGAGACTACGGAGCATATGGCCCGGTCTCAAAAAGAATATGAGCAGTTTGAGGGTAATGTAACACAACTCGATAGTAAGGTCAAAATGATCCGCAAATCCATCAGCGAGTATGAAAACGAGTTAAAAACGCTGAAAGCCAGGGTGAAAGTAAGCGCAGCCGCTAAAAGTATTAACAAGCACTTGTCACAAATTGATAATTCGGGTACAGTGGCCTTGTTGGAACGCATGAAGGACAAAGTAGCCCAGGATGAAGCCCTGGCGCAATCGTATGGGGAAATCGCCAATGAAAGCAAAAGTGTGGATGAGGAGATAGACAAGGCATTATCCGGTTCAACGGCACAAGTCAAAGCTGCTGACGACCTCGCTAAAATGAAAGCCCGGCTTGGTCTCGACAAGGATGATGGTGAAAAAGAGTGATTAACTGGCATCTGACAACATGGGTATATTTGATTTATTCAGAAAAAAGGCAAAAGCACCGAAATATGATGTAACAAATTTGAAGGTAACTGATCTGGATCAGGGCTTTATTTTTGATTACAACATGAAATCATGGCAGGTGAAAGAGGTATACCAATATGACTGGGGAAATCACAACTTTTCAAAGGAATATAAAATAGACGCCGGCGACGAGGTCATGTTTTTGGAAATAGAAGAGGGTGCCGAGTTAAGTTTAAATGTGATGAAATCAATTAAAATTCAAACACTCGGCAATGACATCATCGATAAAACCATCAAAAAAAACCGTCCGCCTAAAAGGCTGATACTGGATGGCACGGAATATCATCTCGATACCGATAGTGCCGGTTATTTTAACAATATAACCAAAGGTGCCGGCGAATGGGAAGAGTTAATCTCCTGGACCTATTATGACGATACCGACAAAGTCATTAGCATAACGCAATGGGGTGAACGTGAATTTGAAGCTGCAGCCGGAAAATCGATTAAGCCTTTTGAAATCTCCAACATTATTCCCGCATCGGGGCAACCATAATACGGTAAATATGTCTATATTGGCAAAATGAATCAACTCAAATTAAATGAAGCTTTTTAAAAGTACGCTGATAATTATATTGATTTTTGGGTTCAGCGGATGTGGCAGTAAAAAATATGTAAGAAACCCTATTGATGACATCATCAAAAATATGCCCGGTGACCGCATCTTCTCCATTGTATTACATGATATGGATGTCAGGGGGTCTTTCTTCAGGGATTATTTCCATCAATACAGAATTATTGAGGAAGTGACTGAGGGAAAACCCGAAGAACGTATCACTGAATGGTATAAAGTCGAAGAAAAGGTATTTAAACGACACGTCAATGACATGGGCATGGAGCTTGCATCGAGAGGTGAAGATGGTAAATTGCAGAAAGGCGCCGCGCCACCAGGGTTTAACAACTATGTCGGCAATGAAAAATATGGGTTTTGGGATAACAGAGGAGGAAACAGCTTTTGGGTTTTTTATGGCCAATATGCATTGCTAAGCAACATGCTTGGCACATTGACTTACCCCGCGCGAAGATCTTATTACGATGATTACAGGAGAAATTTTTCTGGCCGGGGCCGTCCGTATTATGGGCCTACAGTGGGAGGAAAACCTTATTACGGGACAAGAAGTGCCTATAATAGCAGAAGGACTAACACGGCATGGAACAGAAACAGATCCGGCTTTAAGCAAAGAGTATCAAACCGGACGTCCAGATCGGGTTCCCGGTACGGTGGATCGAGTTCCCGGTCAAGAGGAGGCGGGTTTGGCAAATAATCTTTTTTTAACAATATCAATCTCATAAATTAGCTCCTATGATAGCTCTTTTAGATGGTGTTTTGACATCATTGGTTTACCTGGCAGCTTCCTTTGTTTTGTTTTACGTCGGGAAAGTTGCTTATCAACTCTTTCATCGTGATATCAAAGTAGTACACGAACTGGCGAAGGATGATAACTTCGCCTTTTCGGTGGCCTACATTGGCTATTATATCGGGTTGCTCCTGTCCATTGGGAGCGCACTAATGGGCGAAAGCAACGGCTTATTATTGGATTTGATGGATATTGGGGTCTATGGTATTTTATCAATACTGCTGCTGAACCTGTCAGTCATCATCAATGATAAGGTCATTCTCAACAAATTCAGCCTGAAAAAAGAAATAATCGATGAACACAATGTTGCCACGGGCTTTGCCGAAGGTGCTGTCAACATCAGCACCGGCCTGATCATTTTAGGGGCGATACACGGAGAAGGTTATGGCGTGGGAGGTCCTGTTGTAACGGCCATTTTGTATTGGTTGTTGGGCATGGCTATACTGTTTGTTACTTCCAGGGTATACAACTTTATTACGCCATACGACATTCACGAGCAGATCAACAAGAAAAACGTAGCCGTGGGAATCGGGTTTGCCGGTGCACTCATCGCTATCGCCAACCTCATCCGGTTTGCCTTGATGCACGATTTTGAAAGCTGGTTGGTAACGCTTGAGGATGTGGCGGTAGATGTCATCATGGGTTTGGTGTTTTTACCCCTGGCCAGGTTTCTGACCGACAAAATCTTACTGCCGGGACATGACCTGACCCATGAACTTGTACACCAGGAAAAACCCAACCAGGGCGTGGCGGTGATAGAAGCCTTTGCCTACATTGGAGGTTCGGTTTTGATTACCTGGGCGCTCTCATCATGAGATCGGACTGCCTGCAACCCCGGTAAGTATTTTTAGGTGCATGAGTAGATCAAACATCCTCAAGTTAGCGTTGTTTGCTACCGGATTATCCGGCATAGTAGCAGAATACATCCTGAGTACCCTGGCTACTTATTTTTTAGGAAATTCGGTATTTCAATGGACCATGATCGTATCCATCATGCTTTTCTCCATGGGATTAGGCAGCCGATTCAGCAGATTCATACAAACTAACCTGCTCCAAAATTTTATCCGGATAGAATTCACCCTATCTATTCTGGTGGCTTTTGTTTCGGTAATTACCTATTCGGTCTCGGCCCTTTACGGAAGTACAGGGTTTATCATCTATTTACTGAGTATCATTATTGGATTATTAATCGGTATGGAGGTACCGCTGGTCATCAGGCTTAACAATGAATATGAAGCGCTTCATGTAAATGTTTCGTCTGTCATGGAAAATGACTATTACGGCAGCTTGTTGGGAGGCGTGTTTTTCGCTTTTATCGGGTTGCCCTTCCTGGGGCTCACCTACACCCCCTTTATTCTGGGGAGCATTAATTTTATTGTGGCCTGCAGCTTGTTTGCCATGCTCAGGAAATCAGTCACCCTGCCACAAAGAAGGCGGTTGATGGTTACCACTTTTATGGTATTCCTGTTCATCTCTATGGGCAGTCTCATGGCCGATAACATCATAAAATATGGAGAGGAGTTACGTTATAAAGACGAGGTTATTTTTGAGAAACAAAGCAAATACCAGAAAATTATTATTACACAATCCCACAATGATTTTTGGTTGTTCATCAATGGCAATCAGCAACTGAGCTCCATCGATGAGGTGATGTATCACGAACCGCTGGTGCATCCGGTCATGGGTTTATCCGGATTTCCAAAAGATGTGCTAATCATTGGTGGGGGTGATGGCGGTGCAGCACGCGAAGTATTGAAATATAACACTGTTGAAAGCATCACCGTTGTAGACCTGGACCCGGCTATGACAAAGCTGGGACAGGAGCACAGCTTATTGGTGGAAATGAATCAAAATTCGATGAACCACGATAAAGTGGCTATCATCAACACCGACGGTTTTAATTATCTTGAAAACAATAAACGGTATTTTGATGTAATCATTATCGACTTACCCGACCCCAAGTCCATAGAACTGGGTAGACTGTATTCGTTTGAGTTTTATAGTCTCTGCAGCAAAAGGTTAAGGACACATGGCCTGATGATCACGCAGGCAGGAAGTCCCTATTATGCAGCAAGGGCATTTAATTGCATCGACCTGACGATGCAGGAGGCCGGATTTACCACATTACCTTTGCATAACCAAGTGGTCACGCTTGGTGAATGGGGCTGGGTAATGGGCGCAAAAAATGTTGACAAGGAGCAACTGAAAAAAGCTTTGCAAAATTTGGACTTAAAGGGCATACCCACAACCTGGATCAACAAAGAAGCCATGACACTGATATCTTCTTTTGGCAAGAAGGCTTTTATGCAGGACTCCATGCAGGTCGAGGTGAATAGAATACATCATCCGGTATTGTACCAATATTATCTGGATGGAAGGTGGGATTTATACTGAGACAATCGATATTGATGTAATTTACTTTAGCTAGATAGAACAAGTTTGGAAGCCTGTATACCACTATCGAGCGCTTCGAACAGTAATGGTAAACGGCCGTTATCTACGCCGGCATAAACCAGGTTTTTATTTTTGCTGTAAAAGTTTCTGTCATTAAACAAATAGCCGGGCCCGGGGATAGGCATAGCATGCCCCCTAACTTTAATGAATACCTTTTGTACTGCGTCCCCGATATCCATGCCAAAATAATCGCTGATGTAATCAATCGTGGTAGCAGCGATTTGATCTCGACGGCTATTTACCATCACGAGGTCATTTCGCGCACCTGGCGGCAGGCAGTAGAATGCCGTGAAAACCCTGTTACCATCCTTTAATTCCCTATCCTGAGCGGCTGAATCCACAAAACCTAAAAAAGTGGCATCTGCACCCAGTATTTCATTTTGCCAATAGGCCGGCGTAGGCAAAGCGCCTTTAGTGACTATGTTTAACACCATCCAGGGTGCATATATATTGTTTTTAAAATGTGCATAGCCTTGTGGATAGACATATTTCAACGCATGTTTTTGTCCGGCATAGATTATTTTTTTTGTTTTGAATGTATGGATAAGCCTGTTGTGTATATCAAGTACTTCCACGGTAAATCCATCCTGATTCCCGGTGATTTTTTTAACCAAATGTCGTGTCAACAATTGCGCCTTAGGAAGCGTATCGGCCATTTTACGGATAAAATAAAAATTACCTTCTTTTGGAGAGAAAAGCTCGACCACTTCCATGTTGTAAGGCCTGCAGGCATAATAATGTATCCCGGCCAGGGCGGAAACTGCCGAACAGCCTGCTCCGTAATCATCGCGCATGTGATAGTCTACCTCTGCAATAAAGCGATCTGTCAGGTTAAATTTTTCGGTCAGATAATCCAAAAAGGACACCTGATTGAGTGTGTGTAAATTACTGTTAATCAACCGTGCAGGGAGAGGCATTTTACCCTGGAATGAGGCAATGTGTTTAAAAAAGCTATCTTTCAAAGCACCATCTGAAATCACCTCGTTTCTATACGCCCCGCTGGCATAAACCCTGTTCTTCCTTCTGTTAAGGATAATGTGTTCCTGATCGGTAAAATTCCAGTTGTTTTTCCATGGTTGATAATCAATGATCTTCAATGCTTCCAACATGCCCAGTACCTCCCGGCCATAACCTTCCGGATAAGAAAAATCATAAAGGGCACCCTGAGAAAACCTGCTTCCTTCATAAGTGAACGCTGAGGAGGAACCGCCCAGTTGGTCAGACAACTCACACAGGACAAACTCCCGGTTTTTAAGATGGTACGCAGCACTCATGCCAGCTATCCCCCCTCCCACAATCAACGTTTCGATTGAAACAGTCTTTCCTGTTTCAAAGGACTTGCTCTGCATCAAAAGGTGGCCGGTAGCTACATCCGATTGCACCTCAACCTCGTAGCCGGGTTTGCGGGTCGGTAGACGACAGGATGACAGGATCGAAGGTAAGGCCAGTAATGATGAGGTTTTTATAAAATCTCTTCTTTCCATTTTAATACCAGATTAAAACTTCCATGTTCCGGATTTGTAATAGGAATGAATGACCGGATTTTTAAGGCTGTTAACAGCAACAGAATCAATAGGCTGATAAGGTTTTCCAAAAGAAATCAACAATTGCATCGCTTCATTGTTAATCCAGCGCGTATCCAGGTGGTTGAATTTTAACTTTTTGGCAGTGTTCCGGAGCATTGCCCGATTCATTTTTTTTGATCCGATAACCCATCCCCACTCTCCCAATGTCAGTATCTGATTATGTAATGGCAAAGTCGCAAAATTGGCAGCAATAATGGTTTTTTCGATGGCCATGAAAGCTTTGGTGGCAAAGTATGGGCTGCCGGCCTGTGTTATCATGATACCATCGGTCCGAAGTGCATCATAACAAAGTTGATAAAATTCTTTGGTATAATATTCGTTAAGCTCCAGATCCAAGGGGTCCGGTACATCAATTAAAATCACATCGTAGCGGTCTTTGCGGCTGTGAAGAAATCTGAAGGCATTAGTGTGATGAATTTCCACTCTACTGTCCATTAGCGCATTTTTATTTATACGGGTAAAAAAACGATTACCGGCGCCCTCCGCTATTAATTCAAAATCAAGTGGAACAATGTCAAGCATGTGTACGTCATGCTTCAATATCTCCCGGGCTATGATACCATTTTCACCACCTATGACCAGCACATCCCTGTCAGAATCAGATAACTCCATCACCGGATGCACCATAGGCTCGGCATATAACCATTCGTCGATTGAACTGAACTGGTTGACATTGTTATAATAAAACCAGTAATTTCCCTTCCATTCAGTCACATCAATCTGTTGAAACGAACCGGTTCTTGAGTAAACGACCTTATCATAGTAACGGGACTGACGTGCATCGGGCACAGCGGTATTATTGTAAATAACAGCAACGACAACCACAGGAACAGACATTATCAATAATAAGCTATGCTTGCGTTTTATAGCCAGGTAATTTCGTAAAAGCAAGAGTAAAAGGCCTGTTATCACAAGATAGCTGTTCAAAAATCTGTCGCTTTGGTAGTATTGGTACAATATGCCTGCTATCAACAGGATACTAATGATGAAATACCATTTATAACTTATTTCAATAGTATTTAAAGATAATCCTAGTACGAAACCTGTGGCAAACAGAATTAGGTAAGGAACAAAGGAAGCAACCTGACTTTTACCGTATGTTAGGAAAGATAGTTCGAAAGCGATGGTTGACAGACATAATACTGCCATCTGAAGGGCTGTCACGGTTAACGGTTTTGTGTGCAGATACAAATGCCCAACGCCCGCAGCCATGCCCATGATGCCGATCAGAATCACCCAGTCCAAAAAAAGTGCTCCTTCAAATACCATAAAAAAATGTATTTGATGACTGATCATGGTGCCGCCTAAAAATGCCAGCAGACAGAGAAACCCATAAGCCGCCGTTTTATGATACAAGCTCATTCCTTCCTTTTATTTTTTGACCTGTTTTTCTCTCTTTTGGAAATCTCACTTTCAAAGCCGGCTGCCAGTATGCCTGCCGGAAGTGCAAAAATGCCTATGCCTAATATGGCAATGAATGCAGCGAGCACTTTCCCAAGGGGAGTTACCGGATATACATCCCCATATCCCACCGTAGTGAGTGTGGCCACCGACCACCACATTGTGGCAGGTATGCTTGTAAATGCTTCGGGTTGAACCTCATGTTCTATGTAATACATCAGGCTCGAAGACAAAATCATGAGCACTAATACAAGCGTAAGGGTAATCATCAACTCCTCCTTTCTTCTTTCTATCACCTTTACAATCATGATAAAAGCAATCGAATACCTGCCCAACTTAAATATCCGCAATAATCTAAACAGGCGAAGCAGGCGAATTACCCGCATATCCATGTCAAAGAACAAAGGTAGATAAAATGGCAGAATAGCCATCAAGTCGATAAGGGCTTCAATGGAAAAAATGTATCGGATTCTTCCCCATACCGGATGGGCATATTTTTCTTTGGCCGTGCAGGCCCAAAGTCTCATGAAGTATTCAATCGTAAAAATAATTACGGAAAAATATTCAAAGACATCAAAATAAAACTGGTATTTTAGGTATATACCCTCAACAGTTTCTATGATCACCGCCACTACATTGAGTACTATCAATGTCATGATAAAAACATCAAACCAGCGGCTTATTCTATTGCCTTCTTCGGCTTTGTTGATGGTAGACAGTAATGCTTCTTTGTAACGTTTATCTCTCACCTTTATCGTTTTTAGACCAAAACAGGTTTGGGATAAATTTACTACACATTTTCCGATTACCGCGACTTACTGCGATATATGTTTTGTTTATTTGAAAAAAGGCTCATCCCGGATAAACCACATATTCACCCGGGCAGATGTGGTCAAAGCAGCTACCTTGCTTGCCCGGCTACTCAGACCTCAGGCTTTTGACCGGGCTGGTCATGGCTGCTTTGATGCCCTGGTAACTAACCGTTATGATTGAAATAACAATGGCCAAAACAGCAGCAGAGGCTAACACCCACCAACTAATTTCAATACGGTAAGAAAAATCTTCCAACCATTTGTTCATAACATACCAGCCCAAGGGCAACGAAATAAAAACAGCGATGCCAACAAGCTTCAAAAATTCTATGGAAAGCCTGACTGTTATCTGACCCGCGGTAGCTCCCATTACTTTCCTGATGCCAATTTCCTTGATTCGTTTTCCGGCATTGAATGCCGTGAGGCCAAACAAACCTAAACAGGCAATGAAAAGAGATAAAATGGTAAATATGACAAATATCCGGCCCAGTTTCTGTTCTGCCTCGTAAGTGCTGTTAAAAGACGCATCCATAAAGTAGTAGTTAAACGGCTGGTGAGGAGCCACTGCTTTCCATTTTTTCTCTATTTGCCGGATCACATTTGAAAAATCACCGGGATTGAGTTTCACAATCATCCTGTTAGCCCCGCTGCCCAATGCCAAACTCAAAGTGCCAATATTGTTTCTGAGGGATTCAAAATGAAAATTTTTGACCACCCCAATAACAGTCATAAATTTCATATTCTCTTTATCCTGGCGATGAAAATCACTGGTCAGCTTCAGGCCAATGGCAGCTTCAGGTTGTAATCCCAGCATGTTAACAGCAGACTCATTTAAAATCAGCCCACTGGAATCCGTGTAAATTCTTTCATCAAAATCACGGCCGGCGACTATTTCCAAATCCAGGGTCGATAGGTAATCATGATCAATTTTCCAGTGGCCGAATATGGCGGCATTAGCGGCATCGAATGATCCCTGGACAAAATAAGTAATACCACTCCTGGTAGACGGTGTAGGCAGATAACTGCTCAAAGATGCCCGCTCTACTCCTCCTAGCTGCAACACCTGCTGTTTAAAAGACGCCATTTGGTTTCCGGCGGCAGAGACATCATCAACCACCAATACCTGATCCTTTTGAAAGCCCAGGTCTTTGGTCTGAATGTATCGCAATTGTTGAAAAATCACCAAAGTACCTACCATCAAAAATACCGAAACCGCAAACTGAAAAACTACCAGGACGCTTCTGATATTTGCGCCTCCGGCACTGCTTTGGCTGCCTTTTAATACTTTAACAGGTATAAACTTTGACATGAAAAAAGCGGGATAGCTGCCTGAAAAAAGGCTTAGAAGCACTGTAGCAGCTACTATCACCAGCCAGAAAGCAGGATCGGAAAGTGGTATGACCATAGCTTTTCCGGAAAGCTCATTGAAAAAAGGCATGACCGAATAAGCCATCAGGATGGCCATAGCAAGAGATACAACTGAAATCAGGCCTGATTCGGTCAGGAATTGCCTGATCAGCCCATATTTGTTAGCTCCCAGTGTTTTACGGATACCCACTTCCCTGGCCCTTCTGAGCGCATAGGCAGTAGATAAGTTCATGAAATTAACGCAGGCTAACAGGATTAAAAAGCAACCTATTAAAGCCAGGATATAGATATTTTTAACATCGCCGTTGGGACTGAATTCACCTTGTCTATCCCCTGAGTGAAGATGAATATCCTGTAAAGCAATATGGCCGAATTTCATGAAGTTTCCGGTCTTCTTATCATCAGCTCTTGACCTTTCCAGCGTTAAGCCGGGCACAAAGGTCATCGCCCAGGGAATTACATAACTTTCTTTGACAGTATTTAGAAAACCCTGAAAATCATCGATATCGGCCAGGGGATTAAGTTTGACGAACGTGGGAAATCTAAAGTTGTTCCATGCTTTGCTGTAGGCGTCGTCAAAGCTTTCTAATGAAACAAAGACATGATGATCTCTCAGAAAAGAGTTTTTCGGAAAATCGTCTATCACTCCTGTCACTTTAAAGGTTTCGGTGTTGTTCAGCAACAGGCGTTGGCCCAGGGCATCGCTCATGTCAAAGTGCTTTTCGGCCGCTGTTTTGGTTAATATTAAAGTATTGGGCGCTTTGAGTGCGGTTCTGGTATCGCCAGCCAGCAGCTCGATTCCAAACATATCGAAGAAAGTGGAATCGACCGCCGCGACATGAGTTTCTTTGACGTTATCATCATTTTCACTTTTTCTGAGTAATGCGCTGCGCATGGTCCGGAATCTCGTAACCATTTCAACATGGGGACAATCCTGTTTTATAGTGGCCGCCAGCGGGCCTGAAACAGATGCGTAATAATTGGTCTCTCCACCGGTCCTCATGTCAATATTCACCCGGTAAATACGGTTCGAGTCCGCGAACATTTTATCGAAACTCAGCTCATCGTAAATAAACATAGCGATAAGCAGGCCCCCGGTCATGCCGATGGCTAGTCCGGCAGTGTTCAGCAATGTGAAGAAGGGCTGACTTTTCAGGTTTCTCCAGGCAATTTTTACATAATTTTTAAGCATGATGTTGTTATTTAAGTAAATTGACCTCGATTTTCGTTTCAGTGCAAAGGGCCTGCAAACATCGATCACATCAAGCAGGAAGTTGAAATCGGCTATGAGTTTTCCGGATTTGTTCCTCCTTTGCCCATAGAGTTCGTGCAAGTCCCCCTGAAGTGTTTCCAGAACCCTCTCATCACAAAACCATGTGAGGAAACGGTCTGCCAACCCTGGCGGCCGGAAATTTGGTTTACAATCCATCCCAACGCAGATTTAAGCCCTGAATGTTTTTTGAAAACTCGAGGCGCAGCTTGCTGGTTTCTATTAAAACATTCCGTCCCCTGGTGGTCAATGTATAATATTTCTTTCGCCTCCCTCCTCTTTCTGCTGTAGCCCCACCTTCAGAAGAAATCAGGCATCCCTTTTCCTCCAGCCGGTAAAGTGCCGAATGTAATGCGCCAATGCTGGGGTTTTTGCCTGTCTTTTCTCTTAATAATTCCTTGATGGATACTCCATAGGCATTATCCGTCAATGCACCCACAGCCAGTAATACCAATTCTTCAAATGCTCCTATTTTCATAAATGGATTTATTACTTTTTTTCTTCGGTATATTTATTACATTCCTAAAAGCAAAATAAATATAGTCATTTATTTCCTATTTGCAAATGTAATAATTGGGAATGCTGGTTACGCAAACCACAAATTTGACTTGCCCGATGCCTGCTACATTGGTAGTCCTTTGAAAACTTCTTCAAATCATTTAGATTTAAGCTGACAGATTTTTATGATCACAGCTACATTTATTCACAGAATTATACATCGGCAATACCCTGTTTGACCAAACTATCAACATGAATACGTTGTACTATTTCATATTTCCCCACGGAAGGTTTGTTACACTAAACATATTCATTTTACTGGCAATTTCTATTACAATCGTATCATTTGTAAGGAATAAAAACTTAAAATGGATTCTTTCACTACTCACCGGCTTATTTCTGGTATTGCAATTAAGCTCAGTATATATCAGCCATACTTTCATCAGCTATTCGTTCTACATACACTTCAACTTGAGGGATATCGTATCCATGGCTGATATATTTGTCAGTCAAATCGTTTTACTGGCAATACTATTTATTTTTTTTTCAGGTCTTATTTTTTATTGGGATAAGATATGGCGGAAAATAGGGTCATATTTTCCTAAAATTCATCATTGGCTTCAGAAGATTCCAAATGGCATAACCATGATATCCAGATTTTCAATCATTGCTGTTGGCCTTTACATCATGAGTCAGCATGGTGGAGTTGTGAACAAAATGCTGGATTTATTCTCAATGACAAATGTGAAAGGCACCGGCTTTGAAAAAGGGCTGGAAAACATTGGTATGTACAACTATGTTAGCTCCAATACCCTGGAGGCCAGGCAGGGGAAGAATATCATTGTGATTTTTTTGGAGTCCTATGAAAGAGGTTATTTGAGTAATAAAATGGCGCACCTTACCCCCAACATGCGATCATTGATGAATAGATGGACCTATTATGATATGCAACCAACACCTGGAAGCTCATGGTCAAACGGGTCCCTTTATACCTGTCTGACGGGATTTCCATCTTTTTTCGACTCGGGTGTTAATGCCACTTTCCAGTCTACCTATCATAGCTATATCACAGGTATCGGCCATATCTTCAAAAAGGCTGGTTATGACCTGACCTATATCATAAAAGACGCCCGGTTTACAGGCACCCAGGATATGTTGCATACTTTTCAATTCAACAATATCATAGATCAATCGGTGCTGGGAGAAAGGGTCCGTGACAAGGATCTGTTTGAAAAGGCCAAAGAGGAGATCAGGCAGAAAACCAAACAGGATGTGCCATTTGCCTTATTTTTATCCACTATAGACACACATTTTCCAAATGGCAACTACGACGAAAGAATGGAGGCTTATATTACACCTCAAAACTCAGACCTGGAGTTTATGGTGGCGGCGGTAGACCACATGGTAGGTGATTTTGTCAGCTTTTTACAAAGAGAAAACGTGCTTTCCAATACCGTACTTTATATTATTCCGGATCATCTGAAAATGGGGAGTGGGTCGATTTTTGAAGGTACAGGGAAGCGTTCGCTATACATTATAACCAATGCCCCCCGTGAAAATTTTCGTCTTCCTGATTCCGGCAGGTTGTATCAAATAGACATGCCCAAAATAATCCTTGATGGTGCTTCTATCCAACATAATGCGCATTTTTTAACAGACTACGCACCGGAGGACAAGATAAAATTTATCAAGGAAAACAAATTTAATATTACGGCCCTGAATATCGCAGGTGTCAATAGAATTAACTATAAAAGAAACTATGTGATACCGGTAAAAACCAAACACTATGCAAGGTATGCCAATGACACAAGCCGGTATATTGCACATGCCGGGGGAATGATCGACCGGAAAAATTATACCAACTCCCTGGAAGCTTTGAATCATAATTATGCTAAGGGATTCCGGTTATTTGAACTGGATATTATTAAAACAAAAGACGGGGAGTATGTTGCTGCCCATGATTGGGAGGGCTGGGCAAGAATAACAGGATATAAGGGGGACCTGCCTGCAACCAGAGAAGCGTTTTTAAAACACAAAATTTATGAAACTTACAGCCCTATGGATATGGCAAGGATCAACCGTTGGTTTAAGGCGCATAATGACGCTATATTGGTTACCGACAAAATAAATGAGCCCAAACAGTTCTCTGACGCCTTTATTGACAAAAAGCGGTTGATGATGGAATTGTTTACTCTTAAAGCAGTAAAAGAGGGGCTCAAAGCTGGAATAAAAGCTGCCATGCCATCACAAAATGTAATAAAGGACCTGAGAGGCGACAAAGTAATTGCGTTAAAAAAACTCGGTGTGACCGATGTAGCAGTCTCTCGTAGTGATATTCCGGAAGACTATGAATTCTTTAAGGATTTAAAGGAACAGGGTATAAAAGCCTGGGTATTTCATATAAATTTTGAAAAGGGAAAAGATGAAAAGTATGTATTAAACTACGAAATGGATTATATATATGGGATATATGCCGATAAATGGGAGTTTCAGAGGGACACCACCCATATTGTTAAAGAAGGGGATAAAAGGCGGTAACACAAAGTCACCAGGGCACGAAAAACTTATGTAAAAGATGTTGTGCCTGTATTTTTATTTTACAGGCGAAAACGGCTGTGTCTCTTTGTGTCTTGGTGTCTTTTCGATGGTACTATTGGGTAACCGTATGACGGGAAATCCTTGGTAAGCGAACCAATGGAAAGCCGGATAGATAAAACCCCTGAAATGCCTGGCAACGGGCCTCGTAGAAAGTCCCTTGTCTCGATTGTATAGGGTAAATATTACGGGGTAATGAATCATAAAAATAGGTATAGCTGATATCGAGCCGGGGAAGAAAGCGCAAAAAGTCAATGCCCGGAAGATGACAGAATTGTTAAGTCCCGGGCATTAACCAGGACACTAGATATTCACTACCCTCATAAATTCTTCCGGATAGCGTAGTCCGGAAGCGATGCCAGGAGGCATGATTTCGTCGATTCGTGCCATGTCATCAGGGGTCAATTCGACATCCGGGGCCGCCATATTTTCTTCCAGGTACCTGACTCTTTTTGTGCCGGGGATAGGGATGATATCTTCACCCCTGGCAAGCACCCAAGCCAGGGCCAACTGGGCAGGTGTGCAATCTTTTTTCGATGCCAGCTCCTTCACCTTATCCACCAGCTCCAGGTTTTTTTGAAAGTTTTCTCCCTGAAACCTCGGTGAAAGCCTGCGGTAATCCCCTTCCGGCAAATCTTCAAATTTTTGAAAACTGCCCGACAAGAACCCCCTGCCTAAGGGGCTGTAGGCGACAAAGCTAATACCCAACGCACTGCAGGTTTGTAATATTCCATCCTCAGGATCGCGGGACCACAGGGAGTATTCTGTCTGTAAAGCTGTGATGGGATGTACAGCATACGCCCGTTTAATCGTCTCAGCACCTGCTTCGGAAAGCCCCAGAAAGCGAACCTTGCCTTCCTGCACCAACGCAGCCATCGCACCGACGGTCTCTTCTATCGGCACATGAGGGTCTACACGGTGCTGATAATAAAGGTCTATGGTATCTACCCCGAGCCGTTTCAGACTGCCTTCGCAACTGGATTTTACGTATTCCGGGCTGCCGTTAATGCCTCGTTGGTTAGGGTCCTCGCTGCGCACGATGCCAAATTTGGTAGCAAGGATCACCTGGTCCCTTTTACCCTCGATGGCTTTGCCAACCAGTTCCTCGTTAGTGTGAGGGCCGTACACATCGGCGGTATCCAGAAAATTGATCCCCAGTTCCAATGCCCGGTGAAGGGTCCTTATCGATTCTTTTTCGTCCCTTCCTTCATAAAATTCAGACATGCCCATGCATCCAAGGCCCAGGGCAGATACTTCTGCACCTGTTTTTCCTAATTTTCTTTTTTCCATGTGATGAATAATTAAGCGGTTAATATTTGGTGTTACTTTGATTCAGGTGGGCTCAAAGCCCCGTAAGTGGTAGTACGTGTTACCCGGCCGGATGGCTTGTAAAATCTGAAGTATTTTTGCTTTTTTTGCGGGAGGGGTCGTTAGTTGTGCTAATGGTGCAGAGGGCCCGCAATTTTGCACGGCCCTCTGGCTGCCAGGGGATTAATGGCTTACGCCATAGGAGTAAAGCTTATCTGATAAAAGTGTAACCAACAGACACCTGAATAACACTGTTCCTTGCCGCATCATCGCCAAAAAAGACATCTGAATCTGCGATATCGGTAACACCAAAATTATAGCGAACTCCAAAGTTTAAACCCATTTCCAGTTCGTAGCCCAGGCCGGCTGCCACACTCAAATCAAAATCCTTGTATATCTCATCGACATCAATTTCAAGGCCATCACCGGACACATCGGTTTCCGAATCCAGCAAGAAACCCAATTGAGGCCCCAATTCAATGCTGAAGGCCTCTGTGACGTAATACTTTGCCAGAATAGGAAGGTTGAGATAGCTCAATTTATATTTAATATCACTATCATTTTCATCCTTGGCACCCTGACCTGAATACAATAATTCTGCCTGCACACCCCACTGATCCGAAAACATGTAATTTCCATAAACGCCTCCATGGAAAAAAGCCCGCAAATCAGTATCTAAATCTCCCCGTAAATCAGATAAGTTTAATCCTGCTTTCACCCCATAATTAAAATCCTGTGCCTGCGCATTGAAACTAATCAAAATCAGCGCGACGGCCACTAACATTTGTTTCATCGTTTTCATTTTTCTTAATTTTGGTTTTACAAACTTTTTTCTTTCTCAAAACTATAATTCTGCGGCTGCATGAATTATGTATCAAAGTTGTAGTAAAAATGAAAAGTATCAGATGACCTGGGTTACACCGGGATTATGATTATAATTAGCTTTCAATGGAGTGCCAATCTACATGGCGGCCTGCTGTCAAACCCGCTGGTAGGCTCGAAAACCGGCTTTCTTTATCTCATCCAGCACAATACTCACCCGCAGCAGCTTCCGGGAATGAACTGTCATCAAATGTGGATGGACATCGCAGTTAAATATTACTTTCTTAATTTCCGGCATCTGAATTAAGGTAGTAACGACTTTTTTCATTTGCTCTCGGTTTTCAGTGTTAATGTTAAACATTGCCCCGTTCGTATCCGGTATAATAAATTTGTCGTTAAAAAAAGCCATTTTATTCTACATGCCACTATGAATTACCAGTTGAAGCAACTGCCCGACATGGTTTATCTTCGCTGTATTGCAAAGTAGCCTAAATTAGATAGGTGTTAGATGACGACAGTCATCATGTGGGGATGATTTTTATCTAGTGGCTGTATTTTTTTTATCAGTGAAAACCTCTGTGTCTCTTTGTGCCTTTGTGTCTCCGTGGTGAAAAATGGTGAACCACCAAGGCACAAAGAGATACAAAGAATTTTGTCGAAAACGTTGTGCAGCGGCCACGGGACGCTTGGGTGAGGTTAGGGAAGCTTGCGTTTTTATAAATTACCCCAGGCCGATATGAGGGACAGTTGGTCTTTGTTAAGTATCGTTATCCCTTTTTTGTCCGAACCGATCAATCCCTCTTCCCTGAAGTCTGACATGGTTCTGATTAATGTCTCCTTGGCGGTTCCCACCATTCCGGCCAAATCTTCACGTGTAATTTGAATGTTGGTGGCAGCATCCTCCCGGTTACTTTGAGCGGTGTATTTATCATGTAATTCCACCAGTTTCCGGGCAACCCTTTGCCTGACCGAATTATAGGCAATCTCCATCAGTTGCAATTCCCTTTCCTGCAAATTGCTGGACAGCATACTTATAAACTTTTCAGAAACACTTTTGTTGGCATAAAGTAACTTGTTAAAATCTTCTTTAGGTATAGCACAAATCTCAGCATCTTCCAAAACAACCGCCGACTCCGAATACTCCTCCGACCCACCGATAAGGCTCATATAACCGATAAATTCACCCTGACCATATATACCGGTGACAAATTCTTTGCCGTTTTCATTGGTTTTATAAGTTTTAACCTTGCCAGTTTGAATAAAGAATGCCATATAAGCAGGTGTGCCTTCTGTATAGACATAGGATTTATACCTGTAAGTTTTCAGGCTTCTGTCTTTTGAGATGTCCTTTAAATCCTCGAAGGTACTGACATCCTCAAAAAATTTATGCAGTCCGTCCAGATCCTTTGTAAAAACCTCTTTCAGCAATGCCTTTTTCTTAAAACGGCTTTCTACGGCATCCAGGAGCTCTACTTCTTCAAAAGGTTTAGTCAGGTAATCATCAGCACCCTGGATCATTCCTTTGCGTATATCTCTTCTCTCGGATTTAGCTGTGAGAAAAATAAAAGGAATGCTGGCAGTTTCAGGTTTTTTGCTCAATATATGCAATACCCCATATCCATCCAGATCCGGCATCATAATGTCGCAAATAATAAGGTCGGGTTTGAATTCATGGACTTTCTCAACACCGGTGATACCATTTTCAGCAGTCTCAATTTCATAGTTGGCCAGCTCCAGTATTTCAGCGGTGGATTGTCGTACATCTTCGGTGTCTTCAATAAGTAATATCTTTTTCATGGTTTTGGAGGTTTTGGGGTAAATAAATTTTAAATGTAGTGCCCTTGGACAGTTTGCTGCTAAAAGTAATGGTGCCATCCATAAGCTCCACATACTTTTTTACGATGTTCAAGCCCAGTCCTGTACCTTGAATATTAGTAACATTGCGGGCCCTGTAGAATCTTTTAAAAAGATTTTGCTGTTCTTCCTCTGGTATGCCAATACCCTCATCTATAACACACAATGCCAGGCCTGACGAATCAAAGTGTATCTCCAGGGTAACTGTCTTGCTTTTTGGAGAATATTTTAAGGCATTGGATAGTAAATTCAATAGTATATTTTTGATTATTTGCCTATCCAGCGTAACAGTAATACTGCTTCTGTTGGCTTTCAGCTCGATTTGTTGCCCTTCTTTCTTGTAGGCTTCAAGTTCCGCGAATGTCGATCTGGCAAAATCGAGCAAATCAAATTTCTCAGGCCGCAGGGTCACCTTGCCTTCTTCCAGTTTACCCAAAGAAAGGAAGTCATCCAGGATGCCCACAAGCGTTCTGACATTAGATCTGATCCGGTCGATATTCCTGATCCGCTTTTCTTCTTTCCCGGGTTCATTTTGCCGGGATATCAGGTTTGCCGAGGTAAGGATAGCGCTTAACGGAGTACGGAATTCATGAGATGCCATTGAAATAAAACGTGATTTCAATTCGCTCAATTCCCTTTCCTTTTCAAGGGCCTTGGTGATCCTGTGTTCAACCTTTTTTTGTTTGGTAATGTTGTGAAGCACAAAAAGCACATGATTTACCTGGTTTTTGTCACCAAACAAAGGTACCGTGTTGGCCAGATACGTGTTATCCTGAATTTCCAATTCGAAAGATTCATGTGCCCCTTTGAATGTTTTCTGAATGAAACTTTTAAAACGCTCATTTTGTAATTCAGGCATAACCCCTGTGGCTCCGTTAAATATCTTTTTGCCATAAAAGTCTTCCTTACTGATATGAAGCTTTTCGATTTCTGTGCCCTCGAGGAATACTATTTCATATTCCTGATTAATTACCAGGATGATACCATTAGGAAAATGCCGCCCAATGGCTACAAATAGTGCCTGGTTTTCTCTGGCTTTTGCCTCGGCTGCCTTGGTCTCATATATCTGGTCTTCCAGGCTTGCATTGGCATCTACCAGTTTTTGTACCATGCCATTCAATTCCAAAGTACGTTTTTCCACTTTAACCTCCAGGTGAAGGGCGTAGTCTTCCAGTTGTTGTTGTGTCGTCTTTAAGTGTTCGTAAAGCTGGTGTTTTTCAATGGCTATACTTGCCAATTTGCTGACATCTGCCAGTAATTCTTTTTCATTTTCCTCAGGCCCTCTTGGCTGTGCACAGTAGATAGCAAATGTACCTATTGCCCGGTCTTCCGAAGAAAAAATAGGAATTGACCAGCAGGCCTTTATACCATACTGCAAAGCCAGTTGTTTATAATCTTCGCAAAGCGGATCATTGTCAATGTCCGTAACAATGACTTCTTTTTTAAGAAAAGTTGTAGCTTCGCCGGAATCTACCGCTACACCGGTATGGATACCCCTGATACCCTGGCTGAATTCATCCATGAGGCCAGGAACCGCAAGTTTGTAGAGTGCACCTTCTTTCTGATCCGGGATTAAGATGGAAGCCTTGCAGTTTTCTATCTGTTCTTCCACGGTTTTCAGAATGTGTTCTGCTATAAGATTAAGTGGTTGCTGGTTGGCAATCATTTCCAGTCCCTTTCTTACCTGATCTTTTTGTACCTCTTCTTTCTTACGGTCAGTTACATCGTTCAGCAGTCCAATGAAGTGGGTCAACTGTCCTTCCTCATTATGGACCGGTGTAATCGCTACTTCATTCCAAAACAATGAGCCATCCTTGCGGTAATTTCGCAGCACTACATGACACGCCAAACCTTTATTAATAGCCGAACGCATTTTTTTAATTTCTTCCTGATCCCGGTCATCACTTTGTAGAAAACGACAGTTCCTTCCTATGACCTCATCTTTTTCATATCCGGTCATTTTTGTAAATGCCGTATTGGCGTAAATAATCGGTTGGTCTTTCTGTTGAGCGTCAGCGATAAGGATTCCGTTAATCGCCGACTCCAGGGCCCTGTTTCTGATATGAAGGGCATTTTCTATTTCCTTCTGTTGGGTTACATCTGAACCAGAGCTAAGTGTGGCTACCGGCTGGCCCCGGGCATCTTTTAAAACAGCATTGTGCCATTGAATCAACTTCTCCTTTTTTTCTTTTGTAACCACCGGTTCTTCAATGAATTCAACCGGTTTCATATCATCCTGCATCAGTACATCGAATATGTCAGACACTTGTTTTTTTCTCCTTTCGGGAATGAAGTGGTCAAACCAGTTTTTACCCAATATTTCGTCAAGGGGATAACCGAGTATTTCACATCCTTTACGATTAATCGATATGACCTCACCCTTTTTATTGATAACCAGGAACATAGAAGCGGCTGTGTCAAGATATCGCTGTGTCGTTTCTTTTTCCTTTTTGAGCTCCTTTATTGTCTGTTTTTGTTTGGTGATATCTTGCATGAATCCTTCCAGCATAGTGATCTGACTGTTGACATCAGGTATACCGACACCTTGTTCCCAAATCCATTTTATCTCTTTATCTGCTGTTATTATGCGGTACGAAATTTCATAGGTCGTTTTTTTTAACGTGGCTTTCCGTATTTCATCCAATACCAGGTCCCGGTCCTTGGGATGGACAATCTTCCCCCAATTGACATGACCGCTATCGTAAAACTCCGCGGCCTGGTACCCGGTTACACTGTAACAACCATCACTGATAAATTCCATTGTCCAGTTTTTGTCATTTTTGCAGCGGTAAACAATACCAGGAAGGTTGCCAATCAGGGTGCTGAACTTTCGGTCGCTCTCATAAACCTCATGCATCGCTTTTTTCAGATCGGTAACATCCTGCATGGTCCCCATTATGTGTTTAGGCTCCCCATTCCGGTCATAAGTAACCCTACCCTTAGTGATCACATACCTGATGCAGCCATCGGCTCTGACAATTCTCTTCTCATAGCTATAAGGATTCCCGCTTTTTATAGCGTTATCGACCGCTCTTAGTGCTTTATCCCGGTCATCGGGATGGATAAACTGCATAACAGTCTTTGCATTGAGTCGCTTATCGCCAGGGTCCAGACCGCATATTCTGTAGAATTCATCTGAAAAATCCCTCTCACCGGTTTGTAAATCCCGGTACCAACTGCCTACATGGGCTATGCGTTGTACTTCAGCCATTCTACGCTCACTTGATACCAGGGCATGCATCACATTACTTCGCTCAGTAATATCCACAACAAATGCAATAACCAATTGCCTCCCATCGATGGCTGTCGGGCTCAGGCTTACTTCCACCGGAATCTGTGACCCATCCTTTCTTAATCCCAGGATATGCATTCCCTTACCCATACTTCTGGCTTCAGGCCTTTTGACATACTTCTCCCTCAACCTGCCATGCGCTTCCCTGAATTTAACTGGAATGAGTGCTTCCACTTTTAGATTTAACAACTCATCAGTGTCATACCCAAAAATTTTTTCAAGCGCAGGATTCACTTTGATGAGATTTCCTTCATCATCCATTACAAGGATACCCTCTACAGACGACTCAAAAATTGCCTGAAACAGTTGTCTATTTTCTATTCCATTACCCATAGACCTGCAAGTTGAGTTCAACAGCTTTTTTTAATACCGGAATTAACAGTATCCGGACATTCAATCAGTTTTATATTAATGTCTTAACAACGGAATGCAAAAATAATATTCTCTGCAAAAGTCAGGATGATGAATATCATTCGGAAAAGTGATTCCAAGCAACACATTTTCAATTAGTTATAACTAGCTTTGCCAGGTTTCTTCAAAATGGTGAAAAAAGAAGTTTCGGAGGTTACAACTTTAGACCACTGATATCAATTAAATACATTTGCCTGCCGTTTCCCCCGTGCATTGAGTCGATACAAATCAGCCTGCCGTCGTTGCTGACCCTGGGGTACGTGTCACACCGCCATTCCCGGCCGATATATTCTTAGGATCCATTGTAACATACAACCTTGTTGCCAACCCCAAGACCGGCTTTCTCCGATTTCCACCCATTGATCATTGTTTTTCAGGTCAAAGTACCCCATTTTAATAACATCGTCGCTGGTGGGCGACCGCTTTTGAAAGTCTACCTGCATGCCAAGTACCAGTGAATTGTCCCTGCTAAACTGGAGCTTATCATAGTAACCAAACCAATGATAACGTGGGCCTTTTGTAATGGCCCGGACTTGAATATTATTAGCTGTCAGGATAGACAACACCTCCGGGGCAGCCAGTATGCATGCTGCTTTGGCTGTGTTTTTTACGAAATCTCTCCTATTTAATCTCATAAACAATATAATAATATCCCTGACCGAGGTGATCCGGGCGGAAAGGCTGAAGTGCTTTCACTGTTCTGCCTCCTTCCAAGTTAACACTTTTATAGGTTTTAGAAAAGACTTCTTTTTGATTCAAATCCAGTATGCTGACGGTCATATCGATTGTTTTTTCGTCATTACAGTCTGAATTTCAAAGCCCTTCACTTTCAACAATCTGTCCTTCAACGACTCTCCGTTGTGGTATTTCCGTATAAAATGTGGCTTCCTTTCTTGGGCCTTCCGGAAAATCGTAGAAAAACTGCCGTTCCGGATACATGTCTGACCATCCCCTGGCCTCATGAAATTCGAATCGAATTTATCTTGCTTGCTGTGGATGTGCAGAACTTGAGACTATGGCTTTATTTTGCAGGCGAAAACCTCCGTGTCTCTTTGTGTCTTTGTGGTGAAAAATGGTTAACCACGAAGACACAAAGAATTTTGGCGAAAACGTTGTGCAACAGCCACTATTAATCAGCCCTCAACCGCTGCTTTCAGTAGTTTTAACCCTTTTTCATTCGTCGCCTCCATTTCCTTTTTGGCCCCAAATACCCACATAAAGAAAGCATCCACCAATCCGGATTCCAGTTTGAAGTCCTGCGTAACTTTAATTCCCCCTCCGGCTTCAGAAAACGAGTATTCAAACGTCGGCGCAGCTTTGAAAGGTTTTTGGATATCACACTTCATCCCGATGAAATCCAACGCCTCGATTTCTACAATTTCCTGATAGCCCAGGTCTTTCCCTTTATTACCCTCCCAGTGATACCGGGCCCCTACATGCCCATCATTTCCTTTAATTTGGTATTTTTGAGTAGGATCAGCAGCCAAAAATGGCGACCACTGCGGAAAGTTTCTCAGGTACTTTACCATATCAAAAACCTCTTGCCTGCTCCCATTGACAATAACACTTTTTGTAATCTGAATTGTTCTTAACTGACTTGCCCTGAACAACCCAAACCCCATAACCACCAACAGCAGCCCCCCAATTATCATTAAAACCATTTTCATTTTAATTTTAATTTTTACTTTCATTTTAATTACTCCTGATTGATATCCCTGACTTCTACCCTTCCGCCAACAGAAAGTATGGGACAGGCTTTTGCCATTTCAACGGCTTCATCAAGGGATTTAGCCCGTACAATCATATTGCCGCCAATTGTCAATCCCCCGGAAAGATGAATACCAGTGGTAACAGCCTGGTCAGGGGCAATTTGCCGGCCTTCAAAACCCAGTCGATGGGTACTGACCAACTTTTCCTGAATGGCTATATCGCCGATAAACTTACCCCATTGCCGATGTTGGGTATCGCGTTCTTCTTGTGTGGGTTGGTACTCAAAATCAGGCTCAAACCTGAAAATCATCATAAAGTTTCTTGAATCTGTCATTTGTATAAAATCTAATTGTTGAAAAATATATGACAAAGGTCAGGCGAAGAAATTGAAAAAATCTTGCCATATGACAAGAAACAGGGCTGGCATATAAAACTTACCGGACCATTACTTTTTTGCCTGAATCAGCTTACGGTAAACGGAAAGGTGCAGAAAAATGATGGTGGCCGGGGCAAAGGCAGGAATATAGCAAAAAGGAAATGCTGCCAGGGTATCTACACCCCGGGCACCGGTCTCAATGGATATTTTTGTGAGAAAAAATGCCATAGTAGCTGTTGCAAGGATATCCAGGAGCCCAAATGTATTCCAAGCAAATGTCAGCGGTACAGCATAGGATTTTTTTTGATGGATAGCGGCAGCAACGAAAAGGCTGGTTAGGGCCGTCAGGACATCACCAAAGCCCGCAATCACTGCAAATGCCGGCGGTAGGGTTTCATAAAAGGCCAATATCAGGAAAAAGCTACCTATCAACCTGAATATATGGATCCTGACCAGATCAGCTAATGCGATCCGGCTTAAAACCTTCCTGTAAAAGGGCCAATTAAATACGATAACCACCAGAAAAGCCAGCAAAGGAACAGCCGTTAACACCATGATACGTGGCGGCAAACTGACTTTTTCAAAGGCCCCGTTGAGGCAGGCGATCGTGACATAAGACAGATACAACAGGTAGAAGGCCAGTATCCCATAAAATACAACAGGACGCCTATCGTCTGTCGCACCTTTTCTGCCAAGGCTGGCTATTAAAAAAACGGGAATGGGTATAACCATTAAAAACAGTATCGAAACCCATAATGGTACCTCATTTATAAATATATTCATCTTTTTTCACCTGTTATCTAATATATTTTTTCTTATTCTGCTCAGCGATGTATCAGTAACCCCGAGATAAGTGGCTATATGTTTCAATGGTACATTTTGAACAATGGCGGGTTTTTGTTCCAACAAACTCAGATAGCGGTCTTTGGCCTGATCGGTTATCATCGAAACCGTATGCCGTTTTAACTCAAAATAGTTGTTTACAAGCCGCGTCCTGCCCACCTCCCTGAATGATTCTATATGAAACAATTTCATAAAATCATCAAAAAAAACTTTCCATACCACACAATCTGTCATGGCCTGGATTGCTTCTTTGCAAGGTTGTTTCAAAAAAAAGGAATGCCAGTCGATGACAATGTCGTTTTTACCGAAAAATTTTGTAGTGATATCATTTCCCTCCGGGTCAACAGCATAGGAGCGGATGTAACCACTTTCGACAAAAAAATAGTAATTAGCCGTTTTACCTTCCCGTATCAGGTATTCATTTTTGGAAAACTCATGTTTGTTAAACTGTTCTAATACTAATGTTAACTCTTCATCTGAAAAGTTCTGAGGTTTGAATATTTCCTTCAGATAGTCTTTTTCTCCCATTCTTTACATTTAAGGCCGTTCAGTTTGGTATAATCACGCTCTCATTTCCGCCTGTACTGAGACTTGGTTCAGGATTATGCCAGGTACTTTTTCAACAAATCCCTGCCCTTTTTGATGACATCCCTACCGCTGTTGCCAGTCCGGCCGCACTCAACATGGCTGTTTTTTTAAAAAATTTTCTTCTTGAATTATTATTTGACATAACGCTCATCGCTGCATTTTTTAGGGTTAATACGAGGTTTAGATCCCTTTCATTTTCAAGTAACTCCCGGTAATCCTCGTAGGCAGTACACCCTTTGTAAGTCCCGGAAGGTTTATTTTTGCCATAGTATTTTTCAACATACTCTTGTCCGATATCACGGCCTCCCGGTATCCCCTACCCCATTCAGGAGCCCCCAGGGTATTGCGGATGCCATTGCGGATACCATGAGCAGACCAGTCCAGGTAATCGGTAGACACCTTTACGGGATCACATACCGCCACCACCTGCAAATCAGGGTGTTGCAATAAGCCAGGCATTTCACGGAGACCCTGGGTGCCACAACCGATGTTAGCAATTGTGATTTTATCTGAGGGAGCTACATGACCCTCACCGCCCAAAACATGTCGTGGAACTATAGAAAAGGTGGCTGCAGCGGCGGCAGTTGAACTGAGAAAAGCCCGCCTTTTCATGTTTTTCTTTATACTCATAGTGCGATTCTTTGGGAGTGAAAAATCCTTTTTGACAGTTTACGAAAAAGGTAACTAAAATCAAAGTTGATACCGCGGGGGTTACACAACTCAAGAATGCGCCCGTATTTTTATTTTATCAGCGAAAACGGCTGTGTCTCTTTGTGTCTTGGTGCCTCCGTGGTGAAAAATGGTGAGCCACAAAGACACAAAGAGACACAAAGAATTTTATCCAAAATGTTGTGTAAACCCCACGTCAGCTTGTGCTATAAGCGTGGTGAGCGCTCCCGAACCTAATCGTCCGCTAACGGCTCTATTTCAAATCCCGCTTTGTTGACTGCATCCATCACCTCATTTCGGTTGTTGTCCCCGGACTCAACCGTCAGGATTTTATCCGGGTTATCGATATCAACCTGCCACGTATCCACGGTATCCAGTTCGTTTAGAAATGGGGTTACCGATTTAATACAGGCGTTGCAGTTGATATTTGTTTTGAATTGCATTTTCTTCATGATTGTACTTTTGTTAGTTAAAAATTGTTTTCAAATCTATCTTTTACCGGAAACAACAAAAGGTCTCAGTCCAACCGCTTTCTTTTCAGTATCAGGCTGTTGGTCACCACCGAAACAGAGCTCACAGCCATGGCAGCACCTGCAATCATTGGGTTTAGGAGAAAACCAAAAGCGGGATACAGCACCCCGGCAGCAATAGGAATAGCAATAACATTGTAAATAAATGCCCAGAAAAGGTTTTGGCGGATCGTTACAACGGTGGCCCTGGAAAGTTGAATCGCCCGGGCGATTTGTGGAAGATCAGAATGCATCAATGTAATACCGGCACTTTCCATGGCTATGTCCGTACCACTACCCATGGCAATCCCCACATCAGCCTGGGCCAGGGCATGCGAGTCGTTGATCCCGTCTCCTACCATGGCCACCACCTGGCCCAGGGACTGAAGCTCCTTCACAAAATTACCCTTATCGGCCGGCAGTACATGGGCCCTGAAATGATCGATGTGTACCTGTTTTGCAATGGCTTCTGCAGTTTCATGGTTGTCGCCTGTAAGCATATGTACCGCAATGCCCAGGTCTTTCAGACTTTCTATGGCCCTCACCGAAGACGCTTTAACCCTGTCAGCCACCGCTACCAGCGCCTTTATCTCTTTTTCATCAGCAAAGAAAACAACCGTTTTTGCCTCACGGCGCATGGCATCTGCTTTAACGATGATATCGCTGTCCGGATGAATGCCGTTGTCAGTCATGAGTTTCTCATTTCCTGCGTAAAACCACTGATCCTGATATTTTGATTGGGCACCATGCCCGGTAATGCTTTCGAACATGTCGACCGGGGCCGGTTTGGTTCCATTGGCTTTTAGTTTTCTGACAATCGCCTCTGCAATAGGGTGTTCGGATTGTGACTCAATGGCCATCAATATGCTGCCATACAATTCGCCTCCATCAAACCAAACCATATCGGTAACCTCCGGGCGCCCCTCTGTGATGGTACCGGTTTTATCCAACACCACTGCATCAGTTTTGCAGGCAACCTCAAGCGTCCGGGCATCTTTGATCAGGATACCTTTTTCAGCCCCTTTGCCAATGCCAACCATAAGGGCAGTAGGCGTAGCCAGACCCAAAGCACAGGGACAAGCTATGATCAGGACTGTGATTAACACCAGAAAAGCATAAGTAAAAGTCGGCTCTGGCCCGGTAAAGTACCAGACAGCAAAGGCCACAAGGGCCACCAGCATTACTATCGGAACAAAAATACCGGCTATTTTATCGACCAGTTTTTGAATGGGTGGTTTGCTGGCCTGTGCCTGCTGTACCAATCCGATGATCTGGGAAAGTAAGGTGTCTTGCCCCACCTTCTTTGCCAAAACCCTCAGGCTTCCTTTCTGATTGATGGTCCCGGTAAATACTTTATCACCTTTTGTTTTAATAACAGGTATGGCCTCCCCTGTAATCATGCTTTCATCAATGTACGACTCCCCTCTTTTGACTACCCCATCCACAGGAATTCTTTCTCCGGGTTTAACAATAAGTATATCTCCCTTGATCACCTCTTCCTGTAAAATTACTTCTTCCGCACCGTTTCTTAGTGCTGTGACTTCCCTTGGTTGCAGCCCCATCAGTTTTTTGATCGCGGAAGATGTCTTGCTTTTGGCTTTTTCCTCCAGGTACCTTCCTAAAAGAATCAGTGTAATAATGATAACCGCTGATTCATAGTACACATGGGGAGGTATTCCATGGTTCATTAAAAAGGCCGGATAAATTGTATTGAAAACGCTAAACAAATAAGCCATACCCGTACTTAAGGCTACCAGTGTATCCATGTTAGTGGAAAAGTGGAGGGCTTTTTTCCAGGCATTCACAAAAAACCCGGAACCACTCCAGAAAATCACCGGAGTTGTCAATACCAACATAATCCAGTTTTCATAAGGTATCAGCCCCATAAAAAACATGGCCATAAGAAATACCGGAAGCGCAAAAACTGCCGAAAAAATCACTTTTAGTTTCAATGTTTGCAGCCGCCGGTCCGCGGCTGCCTCCATTTCCTTCTGTTTTTCTTCCGACCGGCCAGTAATAATTTCATATCCTATCTCACGAGCCGCCTGTTTCACTTCGTCCAGGGAAATAACAACCGGATCAAAATGTAGTGTCACTGATTGGTTTGGGTAATTGACGCTCACCTCTTCGATACCTTTCCGGTGTTTGAGATAAGACGCCAAACTAACTGCACAAGCGGCACAAGTCATACCCGATACGCCATAGTTTTCTTTGATAATGGCACTGTCAATTGGCTTATCTATAACTTTTCCCATTATTCCACTCATTTAAATTACATGTCAAAATTACTTTAAATGTGAATGGGATATGTTACACAATTTCCACGATCTTTTATATAGTTTTTTCGAAACCTTTTTCGCCCCTGGACAACATTGGTAATATCCTGCAGGTAACTGGCTATTTTTTGAATGAATAGTATTGACACCCCACCATCATCAATCCGGCGCTTCGAGCCAGAAAAGATTTTTTCAATGATTAAAAGGTCAATTGGTTTACCTTACAGGGCTTTAACCATTAACAAAAAACACTTCGCCTTCAAACTCATCTCAGGGCATGGGAATCAGGACATACAAAAGGCATGATTAACAGGCAGGTTGAAAGCGCTTTTCGTGCGTTTCAACCCTTACGGGTTAGAGATTCGATAAAATCGAAATATTTAACCATTTAATGCTTTACCGGTATCATTAAATTAACAATAGCATCGTAAATTGTAAGTAAAAATTCATACCTATGACCAGCCTGCAGAAATCTATTAAAATCAACCTGAGGAAACTAATCCCTCCTACAGTAGAACGCGAAATTACCACTTTAATAAAAAAAGTGGATTTAAACCGGTTGCCCCATCCGGCTTACAACTTATCCCATCTCAGGGTTTTGACAGCCCGGGATTTAAATGAGGTTTTTTCTTCCAGGAGAAACACGGCGCACTGGAGGGAGCATTTAAGTCTGCTTAGGGAATGGGCCCTTCCTAAGATGTCTGGCGGTGTAAACCCGGGAGATCAAAGAGTGATTTTCTATTTGGTTAATCACTTCAAGCCAAAAAACGTTTTGGAAATTGGTACCCATATCGGATGTTCTACTGTCATGATCGGTTTGGCATTGAAAAAAAACGGCATGAATAGCTTTGTGACAGTGGATATCGTTGATGTCAATAATCAATCCGGCAAACGATGGGAAAAGTTCAAAAGTAAATATTCTCCATTGGAAATGATGCAAAAACTGGGCATCGACGCTAAAGTTCAATTTGTGGTTGACAACTCTATCGACTATCTATCAGGTTGCAACAAAAAATTTGATTTCGTATTCCTGGACGGCTCGCATGAGGCCACCAATGTCTTCCGGGAAATACCCCTGGCCCTTGAGGTATTAGATCGGGATGGGATCATCCTTTTACATGATTATTTTCCCCATAACAGGCCGTTATGGAAAAACAATTCTGTTATTCCGGGGCCATACCTTGCGACTGAAAAAATTATCGGCAAGCACAAAAATATTAAAGTTATTCCTCTGGGAAAGCTGCCATGGATCACAAAATTAAATTCTTATGTGACCAGTCTGGCGATCTTAACAAAAGAGAGTTAACGGCCGCTTCGGAATCCTGATGCAAACCCTTCCCATGAAAATTAAAAACTTTTCAAAATTGTGATGTTTTAATTGTAACCCGTACTTTCAAAAAACCGTTGCTTTTAAGTCAGGGAAAACGGCAGAAAGCCATTGGCTTAACGATCGATGCTTCTGCCACAAAAGCCTGAAATTTACTTAACCTCGAAGATATTCCCCTGGAAGTAAGCGAATGATCGAAAACGAAAACAAACATCTGGTATCAGTACCCCCTACCCTTCCTCCCAAACCTTCTATCCGGAAGGAACTTATGGCTGCCATCAGGGGGACGGAAGCAGACTACACAAAAATTGATATCAAAAAGGCTATTTTTCTTCTGGCCATACCTATGATATTGGAATTAGTGATGGAATCAACCTTTGCTGTGGTGGATATATATTTTGTGGGAAAATTGGGTCCCTCAGCCATTGCAACCGTTGGACTTACCGAGACTTATTTGTTTTTGCTCTATTCTGTTGCCATTGGATTGTCAATGGCTGTCACTGCTACCATCTCCAGAAGAATCGGCGAAAAAAAGAAGGAAGTCGCGGGGTTATCGGCTGTGCAGTCAATATTTATTGCCCTGTTAGCTTCGGTTCCGTTTGCTTTGGCAGGTATTTTTTTTGCTAAAGAATTACTTGCCCTTATGGGTGGGGATCAATGGAGTATCCGGCAAGGATATCACTATACGCAATGGATGTTGGGTGGTAATGGCATCATCATGCTGATCTTTGTGATTAACGCCATTTTTCGTGGGGCAGGAGATGCTGCCATTGCCATGCGTGTGCTGTGGATCGCCAACGGAATCAACATTGTCCTGGACCCGATTCTCATATTCGGATGGGGGCCTATTCCTGCTATGGGCATACAGGGTGCTGCTATGGCTACCAACATAGGCCGGGGTATTGGTGTCCTTATTCAGTTATGGGCACTTTGGAAAGGTGGAAAACATATTAAGGTAACATGCTCCCAAATCTATTGGGAGGCGAAGATACTTCTTAACATCTTACAGACCTCATTGGGTGGTGTGGGGCAAATGCTGATATCCATGACTTCCTGGATCTTTCTGATGAGGATACTTTCCGACGTAGGTAGTGAGGCAGTCGCCGGCTCAACGGTAGCAATACGCATCATGATGTTTACCCTGATGCCTGCCTGGGGGTTTTCGAATGCAGCGGCAACCCTGGTGGGACAAAATCTGGGCGCCGGGTATCCCGAACGTGCTGAGTCGGCCGTCTGGAGAATCGGTTTTTATAACATGTTATTTTTGATTGGCGTATCGATAGTGTTTTTTGTTTATAATCAACCTTTAATAGCGATTTTTTCTTCAGACCCTGTGGTAATAGCAATTGGTGGTGAATGGCTAAAAATACTGTCATATTCATATTTTGTATACGGCTGGTGGATGGTGTCCGTACAGGCGTTCAATGGTGCCGGAGATACTAGAACACCTACGAAGATCAACCTTGTCTTTTTCTGGCTGATCCAAATACCACTGGCTTATTGGTTCGCCATTAAACTCGGATGGCAGCATTCCGGCGTATTTTGGAGTGTATTCGTTTCTGAGACCTCGGTAGGCTTGTTTACGTTATGGCTTTTTAAAAAGGGCGGGTGGAAACAGGCTAAGGTTTGAGGGTAAGTACGGGAGCACTATCCTATCCAGGCAGACTACAATCCATTTAGTCCCAACCTGAAACGGATGGCGCTCTTAAGCCTTTCTTCCTGGTTATAGCCAGTCACAAAATCCACACGGAAGGCCTTTAGGATGTTTTCGAGACCGGCAGATAACTCTACATGTTCATTTTTGCCTTCTGTTAACAAAACATTGATTCCCCCTACGGCTTGAAATTTCGTTTTACGTAACAAAGGGATTTTATTCATGATAAAGCCATTACCATGAAACTCCAGGTGACCCTCCAAAAAACCAGCGTTAGTACTAAAAGCGTAATAATCCAACAACTGAAACCGGTCCAATGGCGTCCTATTCATACCAAATGGTGCTGTGTAATTGATAAATAGGGTCTGATTTCCATTAAAATGCTGATAATCAATAAATTTCATAGATCTCACTCCAAAAAAGTTACCTACTTTTACATCGTAGGATAATTTTCCCAAAAGACCCAGGTCTATATTATCCCCAACATTAACAGCGGCAAAATGGTAATTTACATCACTAAACAAAACCGGTGATCCATACCTGTAATGGATTGTAAATTTGGGGTATTTTGAACCCATGGGTATCTTCCTGTCCGGACGGGTTATGAAGCGTTGATTAATCAGGATCTTCAACTCTGCATCAAAAACCAACGCTTGATGACGGGTAAATGAGGGGCCGGTATTATCTGGCTCCAACGGATCGTTTGAAGTGTATACTACCCCGGTCTCGGTGTTCTCTCTCCGAAAAGAATAATTGTTTGTGTTCGTAAGTGGCATCCGGTCTTCGTATGTCAACTTACCACTCAGGTATATACCATTGGAAAATTCATGTTTATAGCTAAAACGGCCAAAGTTAGTCCCATAAAGCTTCATATAATTTTCCCTCAAAACCAGGGAATAAAAAGTATTGACAACGGGGTAGATAGGATTATTGTTATTGAACTGGTTAACAAAACGCCCGCCTTCAAACTGAATACTTTGGTGTTTTTGAGGATCTAATGTCCAGAAAAGAGAAGTTTTTGTATTGAACCGTTTATTGGAGAATCCATACCTGAAGGTATTCACCCATTTAAAATGCCTCTTTCTGCTTTCACCCTTTTGATAACGAAACTGAAAATTAAGACTCAGGCCTTCTACAGTGTTAAAATTGACCATATCTGGCAAAGCATTAGTAGAAAATCGCTCTTTGGTATATCGTTTGTAATACCAAAACCCATTAAAGATATCTTGCCAGGAAGTTTTATTCCGAGCGCGATCCAGTGAATCAAGGTAGACCCTGGATTTTTTCTTCATTTCTATCTTGTCTTTCTTCCTGTAGTAACTGATTTCATCATCCGATAGTGCAATGGGTCTGTTGGTAAACCAATACGTGGTATCCCGTAAATTGGCATCTTTTTCAATTTTAAAAATCTCATTGTTGAAAAATTTTTTGGGAAAATCCAGATTTAACTGATAACTGCTATAAGAAATGATGTTAGAGCCCGATATCCCAAAGCCAAATATCGAAAGGTGCGCATAGAACTTGACAGAAAGTGGCATCCATACCGAATCAGTTACAGCAATATAATTCTGTTCAAGCTTAAAATCGTCAAATATCTCGATTTGGTGGTTTTTAAGGCTTAGGTCCAAAGCGGCAATGCGCCAGGAATCCTCCGCAATGTAAATGTATCCTCCAAAAACCGGATCATTTTTTCTGCGGGGTATCACTTTAATTTTATTTATCAATACTTTGTTCCCAAGATCATCCGTTTGCTCCTTCAAGCCTATGTATTCATATCTGTAAAAAAATAAGGCATTATCCGCAATTGGTGAGACAAAACCTCGCTCATTCAATCCACCAATACGAACCCGGTTTTTGTAAAAGTTAAATTCCAAATCACCCGCCCTGTTCCAACTATAGCCCTGGCTATTTCCCGCCACCCTGGAAGATACCATCAGTTCTTTGACTAAACCGGGTTTTTTCTTGTACAAAAGCGCTTCGGATTCTGACAAATACACCAACCCAAGATCCGATGAATCCGGCATATCATTCTTAGGAATGAAGAATGGGCGCTTTTCCGGTATTTCGTCAAACCGGTTATCGGTCCGAATATAAACGCGCGCGGAGTAGCCCTCCACCTGATTTAAATAGGTTTTCCTTGTCTCGATCGCTGATTTTATGATAGCATAAGCAGGATCTTCATGACTTCCGGTTATCTCAACGGCCTTCAAAAGCATACTTTCGGTTTTTAAGCTGACATCCAATGATACATCCCCTGATAGCTGAATGGTTCTCTCTTCCTGTTCAAAACCCACGTGTCGAAACACGAAAGTATAAGAACCATTCTTTAACTCCAACGCATATTCACCCTTGGAATTTGTGGTGGTGCCTTTTGTAGTATTCTTGAGTACAATGTTGACATAAGGCATAAATTCTCCATTTTCATCCGTTACTTTGCCGCTGATCCGCGAATATGAGGATTTAATGCCAAGTGTCTTGAAAATAAAAGCATATTCAAAAGCTTTTTGCCGCAGCCCCCCATAACGTCCTGAAGTGAGACCGTGTCCGCCGTTCATACTCATTTTCAACAACAAGAGATTATGGTCTGTTTTAAGGCTTCGCATTTTAGCCACAAATTTTGGCGCCTCCCAAAAAGCCACATTCTCATCGTTGAATCCTCCCTGAACCAATATATTGGGATAGTCCCTTGCCTTGATATTGTCATAGGGAGAATAGCTTTTCATGTATTTGTATACTTCGGGAAGGTGAGGGTCGCCCCATTCGTATGACTCTATGGCAGATAACGGGATGGTTGGGTCGGACTGCGTGTTAATCACATCCAGAAACGGCACGTTGATAATTATGCCTTTAAAAAGGTCGGGACGCATAACAGCAGCAGCGCCGGCCAGCAATCCGCCGGAACTGGCCCCCTGACAAATCAGCCTGTTTTGCGAGGTGTAACCTTCCTTTATCAAATATTCTGCCACTGAGAAAAAATCTGTGAATGTATTCATTTTATTGAGACGGCGCCCCTTCACATGCCACTGATACCCCATTTCACCACCACCACGAACGTGCGCAATTGCGTAAATCACCCCCCTGTCCAACAGGCTCAACCGTTCCGGATTAAAAAAAGGATCTGACGAAATACCAAAGGCCCCATAACCATTGAGATAAAGCGGATTGGTACCGTCCTTGACTAATCCTTTCCTGTAGACTAGGGAAACCGGTATCAATGTACCATCAGTGGCAGTAGCCCGGATTCGCTCGCTCATATAGTCGGAAGCCTTGTAGCCAACCACCTTCTGTCGCGCTAACACTTTATGCTCGCGGGTCGCCAAATCATATTCATAGGTAGTATTTGGTTCCGTAAAAGAAGTGAAACGATAACGAAATTTCTGACTGTTATAGGTGGTATTTGACCCAATAGCGAGACTGTATGTTTCGTCCTGAAAGTTTATCAGGTAGGCCCGGGTTGTATCGGGAAGATTGTTTACCTTGGGGATAACCTTGAATTTCTGCAGGCCCATTTCCCTGATAAGGACTACGATATAATCTTTAAAAAAAGCATAATTTTCAACCTGATAGTTATGGTTGGCGGGTAGGTAACCCTGCCATAAGGCATTTTTTTCTTTGATCAGCAGTGTTTTTACCGAACCATTGTAAAACGGCGCCTGGTGGGTATCGTTGTAATAAACCATAAACACATCCTGCGACTCGTAGTGTTGAGGTATGTAGCGAATCCCCTCTACCCTGGGCTTGATCAAGACCCATTGCGCCTGACGATCACTTAACTTCAGATACCGGCACTCCGTGGCAATGGTAGAAGCAGATATCATAAAAAGGTATTCTTTTGATACTGAAGTATAGAGTGATACGCTGTAGGTTGAATCCCGTTCTTCATATACCAACAGATCTGTATTGGGAGAAGCACCGATCTTATGACGAAGTACCTTATGGCCACGGTTTGTGCTGTCGATAAAAGTGTAATAAATAGTCTGATTGTCATGTCCCCATAGGACCTGGCCTGTATGATGGATTTCATCAGAAATCTCATCCCCTGTTTTGAGATTTTTAATGTAAATGCTTCCTTTACCAGACCCGGTAAAATCAACGGAATAAGCCAAAAAGTTTTGATCAGGGCTCACAGCAAATTGAAGCAAACGGGTAAACGGGCTTTTTTCGGACACCTGATTCATATCCAGTAAAACTTCTTCCTCTGATGACCTGTTATCCTTTTTACGAAAGTAGACCGGGTAGTTTTTTCCGGTCTCCATACGAGTAAAGTAAAGGTAATTGCCAAGTTTTTGCGGGATGCCGCTATTATCCGGTTCCAGGCGTTCTTTCATTTCCTGATATAATTGTTTTTGAAATTCTCTTGAGTCCTTCATCATTTTCCCGGTATAACCATTCTCTGCAGAGAGATAGTTAATTAGCTCCCGATCATTTTTATGACGCATCCAGTAATAGTTGTCAATCAGCGTATCTCCATGAAAAACCTTCAGCTTGGGCTCCTTCTTGGCAACAGGGGGGTCAGGATTATCACTATCGGAAGAAGGGGTTTGTGAATGGCATGTTGAAATGTAAAAGCCTATGATCCAGATAAAAACAAGGTATTTTAACATTAGCCGGTTTTGATAGAGGTAGCACATGAAGTTTTAACAAAGAAATGCCCGCAGTAAAAAAAAGGTTGTCTGGCCTGAAAGTTTCCAGGAGATACCGCCCTACCTCAAACGCCCTAACCTCCATCATGATTTTAATCATTCAGGGTCTTGATATCAGTCATTTAAGGAGGTTTTTCAACTGCTTATCTTAGCTGCAAAAATGCTTTTTCATCATGCCTTTACTCCTTTTAGACATAATGCTGATCTTTTTGTTGGTGGTAGGTAATGCAGACCGGACAGATAAAAAGATAAACCTTAACGCCAAAGAGATTGTGGAAAAAGCTGACAAAAAAAGAAGAGGCGACACGTCGCAGGCCGAGATGAGCATTACCATTGTCAGGCCTACCTGGTCACGTGAGATGAGAATCAAAGCATGGTCGAAGGATACTGAGTTTTCGCTGATACTTATTACGGCACCTGCCAGGGACAGGGGAACAGTATTTTTAAAGCGTAAAAAAGAAATCTGGAACTGGATACCATCCATCGACAGGAACATTAAACTTCCTCCCTCTATGATGATGCAATCATGGATGGGTTCTGATTTTACCAATGATGATCTGATCAAAGAATCATCCATCGTTGAAGATTACGATCATAAACTATTACAAGACTCGGTAGTGTTGGGAAGGGAATGTTATAAAATAGCGCTGCTGCCCAAACCGGAAGCCCCGGTAGTCTGGGGGAAGATCTATTGCTGGATCGATAAAAAGGACTTCATGGAGCTTAAAACCGAATTGTATGACGAAGATGGATACCTGGTCAACCAGGTTTTGTTTTCCGATATAAAAATGCTTGACGGCCGGCTTCTTCCAGCCAAAATGGCGTACATTCCAGCCGAAAAGAAAGGGCAAAAAACGGTTATTCAATATCATGAGGTGGATTATGACATAGATATCAATGAAAGTTTTTTTTCCTTGCAAAACATGAAAAGAGTAAGATGATCCGATGCTACATTGTAAAACCACATTTAATCCTTTGCAATGCTTTTAAAACTGGCCTGGCGTAATATCTGGAGGAATAAAAAAAGGACTTATATCACTATGTGCTCTATTGTATTCGCTGTGATACTTTCAATATTGCTGGATTCTATAAAAAAAGGCCTTTTGGACAAAATGAAGGAAAATGTAGTCAGTATCTACACGGGTTATATCCAGATTCACAAAAATGGTTATTGGGATGACCGGACCCTCGATAACAGTTTTGAATGGCAACCTGCCCTGGTGCAAAGCACAGAAGAAAACAAGGACCTGCGGTACGTAATTCCGCGCCTGGAATCCTTCACCCTGGCTGCTTCTGAAAGCTATTCAAAAGGTTGCATGGTAGTCGGCATCGATCCTGAAAAAGAATCCAGGGTAACGGCACTGGATGAAAAACTGGACAAAGGAAGCTACCTTTCGCCCTCAGACAAGGCAGTATTGGTCACGGAAGGGCTGGCCAATTATCTGAAACTGGATGTGAATGATACCCTGGTGCTGATAGGACAGGGATACAGAGGGGTAAGTGCAGCCGGAAAATATCCGATAAAAGGCTTGATAAAATTCGGCTCACCCGAGCTGAACAAAGGTCTGGTTTATCTGCCACTGAAAGAAAGCCAGCACCTGTTTGCGGCTAAAAACAAACTGACGGCCCTGGTACTTTCCCCTGCCGACCCGGAAAAGTCCCAAGAAATTGCCCAGGCCCTCGCTTTAAAGCTTGAACCTGAATATGAGGTAATGAACTGGCAAACGATGATGCCGGAACTTGATCAGGTCATTGAAGGGGAGAGACGTGAAAATGTAATTTTTCAGATCGTGCTTTACATGTTGATAGCGTTTGGTATTTTCGGTACCATTTTGATGATGACATTGGAAAGACAATATGAGTTTGGTGTCATGGTGGCTATTGGCATGAAAAACTTCCGGCTTTCCACCATGGTTATTCTGGAAAACGTATTGATATCCATATTGGGTGCCACCGGTGGAATCTTGTTAAGTATTCCTATCGTCCTTTATTTATTTGCTTATCCAATCCAGCTAGATGGCAAACTGGCTGAAGCCTATGAAAAATTCGGAATAGAACCTATTTTCTATTTTTCTATTGCTCCAAAAGTCTTTTATTCACAAGGTCTGGTAGTTTTTTTCCTGGCCTTATTTTTATCGCTTTACCCATTTGTGAAAATCAGCAAACTAAATCCGGTCAGTGCCATGCATGCTTAGCTATGGCCGGTTAAGTATAATAAAAAAGATAAGATGTATGTTATTTCAAATCGCATGGAAAAACATTTGGAGAAACAAGACCAGAAGTTTGCTGGTGATGGGTTCGGTAGCAATCGGGTTATGGGTGGGCGCTTTTATGATGGCCTATGCTTTTGGTATGATTGACCAGCGGTTACAGGATGCCGTAAAAAATGAAATCTCTCATTTCCAAATGCACCACCCTGAATTTGAAAGGGATAACGAGGTCAAATATTTTCTGCAGGAAGGTTCACAGATGCTCCGTGAAATCCAGGCCGATGACAGGGTGCAGGCGGCCACCGGCAGGGTGGTTATCAATGGCATGGTTTCCTCAGCCAATTCCAGCACAGGGGGTAAATTCATCGGGATTATGCCCGAGTCAGAGGATGCTGTTACAGGATTAAAGGACAAACTCACTCAGGGTAATTATCTGGATAATGAAACAAGAAACAAAGTAATAATTGGAGAAAAGCTGGCCGACAAACTAAAGGTAAGATTGAGATCTAAAATTGTCCTGACCTTTCAGGATAGCACCGGTAATATCCTGGCCGGTGCATTCCGCATCATAGGACTCTATAAAACGTACAATTCCCTCTACGATGAAACCAACATTTTCGTTCGCGGTGCCGATATCGGCAGGCTTGTCAATCTTCCTGGTGAATTCCACGAAATTGCTGCCCTTGTCCATGAGCCTGAAACGCTGGATACAATAGTCCATGAGTTGAATACAAAGTATCCGCAAGCCAAAACCGAGGACTGGAAAGAAATTGCTCCCGAAATAAGCCTGATGATAGAGTCATTTGATCAATATATGGTCATTTTTCTAATCATTATTTTACTGGCACTTTCCTTTGGCATTATTAACACCATGCTGATGGCGGTACTGGAAAGGGTCAGGGAAATTGGCATGTTAATGGCCATTGGTATGAACAAAATAAAACTATTTGTTATGATTTCACTGGAGACAATCTGCCTGGTAATTGCAGCAGCACCCATTGGTATGCTGCTCGGCTATTTCACAGTACAATACCTGGGAGAGACTGGAATGGATCTGTCAGCCGTATATGATGAAGGGTATGCAGCTTACGGATTTAAATCCTTCATATATCCAAAACTGGAAGATATTTACTACATAAGGATTACAATAATGGTTATTGTTACTGCTTTGCTGGCTTCCATTTATCCGGCCATTACTGCCATTAGATTAGACCCTTTAAAAGCCATTAGAAAAATCTGATTAAACCTGATAACTAGCTCGACCATGAACGATTTATCCCATGTGATTGTTACTGAAAACCTGACCAAAATCTACGATGAGGGCGCCATTCCCGTGAAAGCGGTGAATAATGTAAACCTGAAAGTTGACCAAGGCGAGTTTACGGCACTGGTAGGGCCTTCAGGTTCCGGTAAAACCACATTGCTTAATCTCATAGGTGGATTGGATAAACCCACAAGCGGAAACGTTTGGGTTGATGGAAAAAACCTGAACACGCTAAAAAAAAATCAATTGATAGATTTCAGGCTGCATAACATCGGTTTTGTTTTTCAAGCCTACAACTTAATTCCGGTACTTACTGCCCGGGAGAATATTGAGTTTGTGATGTTGTTGCAAAAGGCATCGAAAAAAGAACGTAGCCAGCGAGTGCTGGAATTACTCAAAGAGGTGGGTCTGGAAGACAAGATGAACAACAGACCGGATGAATTGTCAGGCGGTCAGCAACAGCGTGTAGCTGTGGCAAGGGCACTGGCCTCGAAGCCTAAATTTGTATTAGCAGATGAACCAACTGCCAACCTGGATTCAAAAACCGCAGCTAACCTCCTGGATATCATGGGTAAATTAAACCACGAAGAGGGAATAACTTTCATTTTTTCTACGCATGATCAACGGGTGATCGACAGGGCCCACCGCGTTGTGACCCTGGTAGATGGCGCCATTTACAAAGATGAAATTACCGCTGCTCCCAGCGATCATATGAAGCCTGTCTGAAAGCCGGTCAGTCCCTGAGGATTTGTCGAAACAAATCAATCTGATAAATGATTGTTCAGGGATTTTTATAACTTCACCGTAACTCCGTATTACTGCCGTGTTTCATGCAATCATTTGATAAGTCATCGCAGTAATTATCCCGCTAAAGCCTATATAGCCCAATATAAAACCTCACTACAAACAGCAACCAAATTTTATTTACTCCAGCGAGCCTCCGTGGCTGTTGCACAACGTCTTCGACAAAATTCTTGGTTTCTCTTTGTGTCTTTGTACCTCCGTGGTAAAAAATGGTTAACCACAAAGGCACCAAGACACCAAGAAACACAAAAGCTGTACACTAGTAGTGAAATAATAACCCCAAAGATTAGCAATTGATTCCGCTTCCCCATCTATCTTCAAACCATAAAAAAAACCCGTAACCTACCCTATCCAATTGTCAAATATCCATTTTAAATTGTCAATTGTAAATTTTCAATTATCCCCCCCTTATTTGCTAAAAAAACCATACTTTCTTATTTATATTAGTCTTAGAATACCTATCGAATATGAACATAAAACACCCCGTCATCTGCGGCGAAGATTATCACATATGACTGCAGTTGCCATACCCGCATTGAGCGATTCGGCCCCTCCGAACCGGGGTATATGAAGTTTATGACTTACCAGCACCTCCAATGATGGGCTGATGCCTACAGACTCATTGCCAACCAGTATCAGACCAGTTTCAGGAAAATCAAATCGATGGACATTCTCACCTTCGAGGTAGGTGCCTAAAATAGGCATAGACAGCCCTGGCAAATAGGTGGCGAGGGGCTGATAAGAAACCTTTACCCGTGTAAAGGAACCCATGGTGGCAGAGATGGCCTTGGGGTTGTACTGGTCGGCCGAGGATTCCGAACAGATAATTTTTCCGATCCCATACCAATCCGCTATACGGATAATGGTGCCCAAATTGCCCGGGTCGCGAATATCGTCCAGGACAATGCCATATTCACCAGCATCAAAATCAATCCCTTCGTTTCGTTTCATTTCCGCTATGGCCAATGCGGCGTTGTTGGTTTTGTGAGCACTTACTTTAGACAATTCGGTTTCCGTCACCACCGTATGTGGAAAGTCACCTACGGCCACCTCTTTATCAAACCTTTCGATAAATTGCCTGGTAAGAAAAAGTTTATGAATAACAAAATCTGATTTCAACAATTCAAGCACGTTTTTTGCGCCTTCTACCGGGAATGCATTTTCTTTTTGGCGATACTTCTTTATTTGAAGAGATTTAATGAATTTTGCGGTGTTCTTCGAGATCATTTAAACGTCTGCAGTTTGAGATTTATCATCAGGTACTGTTTTGTATTGTTAGGGTTGCTGTTCACCAATTGTTTGGGAATCCGATACCTGAAAGATGGCGAATCCCTGCTTTATAAGCAAGAAATAGAGGGGGCAGAAGGTTTGTCCAAAGAAGAAATAGCTTCACTTTACAGACAAAAGCCCAACCACCGGTTTCCGATTCCCTTTGTCTGGTTGCATCAGCAAGGTTTAAAGGCTTACGACTCAGCCAAGGTTTTACAAAAAATTGAGGACATCAAAATTAAATACGACAAGAAAATTGCCGAAAACAGCGATAACCCCCGCCGGTTCAGCAATTTAAACGCAAAGCGGGCAGCCAAGATTGAAGCGCAGGAAAAGGTATTGGAGCAGGGAAACCTGCCAATGAGATGGGGAGAGCCTTTGGCAGTCTTTGACAGTCTGAAAACCAGCGAGGCCAGAGAGCAGATTAACCGATACTTGCACGCAAAAGGTTACTTTCATGCCAACACAGATTACACCATCCATCGCAAGCGCAGAAAGGTGAACGTGGTTTACAACATCGATGAGGGCCGGCCTTTTCAGGTTAACGAGATAAGTTATCAAACCAAAGACACGACAGTTGCCAGATTACTGAAAGAAAATGTTGAGGCAAGCACCCTAAAAACCGGTAAAAACTACGAACAGTCCAACATCTCTAAGGAAAGGGACAGGATTGACATACTGCTTAAAAACAACGGATACTTCGATTTTACTAAACAATACATCTTTTTTGAAGTAGACAGCCTGAAAGGCAATCATCAGTTGGATATTAAAATAATCATAAACATACCTTTCGGTCAGAATAGACATAAAGTTTACTATGTGGATTCTGTAAAATTCCGTACCGATGCCAACATTGTTTTGCTGAACAATAAAAGAACACAAGAAAACTTCAATAACGTTACTTATGAGTATTTCAGGGACAGGTTTTCAAAAAAAATATTGGACAGCCGGTTGTTTATCTATCCCGGACAAACCTATAGTCGCAACAATACCTTTAACACACAGCGACAACTGGCTAATCTGGATATGTTCAGGTTTGTAAATATCAACTATGATACAACCGGTGGTAAAATGGTAGCTAATATTTTTGCAAGCCCACTGAAAAAGTTTCAGACCTCCAATGAAATCGGTGTGGGTATCAATGTAACCGAAGGGTTCCCGGGACCATTTTATAATGTCGTTTTCAAAAACCGCAATTTGTTCGGAGGCCTTGAGATATTGGAATTCAACGGAAGGGTAGGTATCGAGGGCCTCCCTGTTATTGGCGGGGAACAAAGACAGCGGGAGATTTACAGCAGTCAGGAAATAAGTGGTAACTTTTCTTTAACCTTTCCGCAATTTATCGTTCCATACGGTGACAGGATTCGATCAAATGTCGGAACCCTGAATCCCAAAACAAGGATTACCCTGGGTAACAACTATATAGACAGGCCCGATTACCGAAGAAACAATTTGAATGGCTCTATTGGCTATAGTTGGTTGAAAAACAACAAAAGTTTTATTTTTACATTGGCTGAACTGGGACTTATCAACAGTTCGATCAGCGACGAATTCAGAATAGAACTAGACAGTAGGGGCGATATGGGAAGTAATCTGTTCCGTTCTTTTGAGCCATCCTTTGTCAGCAGTATGTCGCTGCTCACTAATATTAATTTCAACAGCTATGGTTTAAACAATAATGATGCTTCTCTGCTTAAAATATTTATAGAAAGCGGAGGAACTACCCTGAACCTTTTGAGCGAGGATAGGCTGGATGATGTTTTCAATGATCTGGAATATTACAAATTTGTTAAACTAAACATTGACTTTCGAAAGACACTGCCGGTTTCCAGGCAAAGTACCATGGCTTACCGGGTAAATCTCGGAATGGCCAAACCCTACGCCAGAAACAAGATCTTGCCCTACGAAAAATATTTTTTTGCAGGTGGGAGTAATGGCATCAGGGCCTGGCGCCCCCGGCGATTGGGCCCTGGATCTTATACCCCCTTAGATTCCTTGAATCAATATGATGACCGGTTTGAACAGTTTGGGGAAATCATAATTGAAGCCAGTTGGGAAATACGGCGGCACCTGTTTGGGTTTGTAGACGGTGCTTTTTTTGTCGATGCCGGCAACATCTGGACTTTTGAAGAGGAGGAAGACCGTGAAGGAGGTAAGTTTGAGTTTGATAGATTCTACAAAGAAATAGCGATAGGTAGTGGAGTGGGTCTCAGGTTGGATTTCTCTTTTTTGGTGCTTAGATTTGATGGTGCATTTAAAATATATGACCCCGCCCGTCAGGAGGGGTCAAGGTTTATCTTCAGCCAGAATTTCAGCAATAAAATGTTCGATACACAAGATTTATTTGTCATCAATATCGGTATCGGATACCCATTTTAATTAAAATTACAATGAAAATGAAAATTGCAATAAAATGGGTTAGATTTTGACGTGGCCCCAGTTTTCGCCTGAACGGATACGGTTGAGCTGGGTATGGGTAATGCCAAATCGTTTGGCAATCATGCTCAGTCTCGTTTTATCCGATTTAAGCAGTCTTTTGATGATCCTGACGTCACTTTCAGTCAATTTGTAGCCGGTCACTCTTCGTTTCAGGACCTGGGGATTTTTATTGTTGTGATCCGCAAGCTCCTTTTCAGTCGACCATTTGAGATTATATACGCTGTTGTTTTCCTTGTTGTAATCAAGATGTACCACAAAGTACTGATCCTGATCTTGTTTCGGTAAAAATGTTTCTGCAACCAAGCGATGGACATAAAACTGTCTGGTTAATGATTGGTCGAATTTTACTGAAATTGAGCGATACCCATTTACATTTCCACCGTTAATAATCTTCCCTTTCTCCTTATTCAAAGCATAACTTTTAACCCTGCCGTGGTTAGAAATTTCATATTTAGCATGTTGTAAGTTAGTTTTGAAGTCTATCTCTTTCCAGCGTTCATTTTTGAATTCACTTTGTTCCATGACAAAAAGTCTCTTTTATTTCTGAAAAAAAAACATAAAAAATTGCATTATAGTCACTACAATAGCTTGTATATTGCTAATAAAAAATGCTCAAACGTACTTTTATACAACCACGTAAAGGATTAGAAATCACTTAGCAATTCCCGAACTGTAAGCTGCCTGTTCTTTTAACTTATTTCTTGTTTTGTCAGTTAAAAAAATTGTCTTCATAAGCAAATAGCCTACGAAGCGCATTTACCATCTTATCTGTACCAGAAATAATTACAATCTCCAATCGCAATTTAAATTTGATGCGACGCAAACGTCAGGTACCAAATAACTCGCATCGGCGCATCTAAAAATTCAAAACATTCCCCGGAAATTCTTCCAGTAAGGGACTCACCAAATGAATTTAGAAAGAGTCGTTAGATTAAAATCAGCATTTAAAACTGATTCCAATAGTTATCGTCTCCCAATCCAAGGTTTAAACATATCATAAATTCAAAGTGGCTTTTTTCCACAATGATTTATCTATATTTTCCGCCTGGCATACTCCCATACCTTACGTAAATAAAGGCACGGAGTTGCCCCCTTTCATCCATTTTCACCATCTTTCAAGAATTTATTTTCCAACCCCCTGGAAATGATTTGGTTATCATAGAGGGCAAAAGAACAGCCTTCCGGGTTTAGGGCGCTTCTGACCTAAGGCGATCCTAGTGTCAAAGCAAAGTAAACGAGCTGAAATGATGTTAAGTAGCGTTAATTTGATGATAGTACTGACATCATTCAATGGATTTACGACTTTTGCAAAATCCCGTTTCCCTTGTTTCCCTTACTGCAAGTCCACTGTTCTTTGTCAATCTGTTATGGGACTCGCAATGCGCTTCTTCTTTTCCCTTCCTAAGGGTGAAAATAAGGATCACCTAAATTATAGGTAAAACCCAATTTCTTGAAAGTACTACGAAGATAAATAAAAATTATTATTTCAGAACCATAGGTGTCATTTATTTATAAAATATAAAGGTTAATTTTGCCAAAATTTAGTTTATCACAAAACAATGGATCAATCGTGAGCATTAATAAAACGGAAATCAGCCAATGGTTCAAATCGCTGCAAAGTGATATTTGCCAGGCCCTGGAGAAAGCCGACGGAAAGGGAAAGTTTATGATGGATGCCTGGGAAAGAGCAGGTGGAGGTGGTGGTCTTACCCGGGCTTTCGGCAATGGCCGCATTATAGAAAAAGGCGGGGTTAACTTTTCGGCTGTATTTGGCAAAACCCCGGAAAACATTCTAAGAGCGCTACAACTTCCGGAGTCTGACTTTTATGCCACAGGTGTATCCATTGTGCTACATCCCTTTAATCCCATGGTGCCTATAATTCATATGAATGTCCGCTATTTTGAAATGAGTAATGGCACCTGGTGGTTGGGTGGGGGCATCGACCTGACGCCTCATTACGTCGTTGAAGAGGATGCCAGGTATTTTCACAAAGTCTTGAAAGATGTATGTGACCGCCACCATCCGGACTACTACCCGGAATTTAAAAAATGGGCTGATGACTACTTTTATCTCAAACACAGGCAGGAAACCAGGGGAGTGGGAGGCATCTTTTTCGACCGGCTTGCCGGAGACCCTCCTTTTGACAAATCGCAAAGATTCAACTTTGTTAAGGATATAGGCGAGGCCTTTGTGCCAATTTACACCCGGTTTATGCAGGCCAATCACCACTTGTCCTATGGGGAACGTGAACTGGAGTGGCAGCGTTTGAGAAGGGGTAGATATGTTGAATTTAACCTGGTTTGGGATAAAGGCACCAAATTTGGCCTGGATACCGACGGTCGAACCGAATCCATCCTTATGAGTCTGCCGCCCCAGGCTAACTGGGTTTATAATTACCAACCTCAAAATGGAACACGTGAAGCAGAAACACTGGCCAGGCTCAAAAAGGGTATTAACTGGATCGGTACCCTTTAGCCAGAGGTTTGCCGATGTTGGAAAATCTACAGATCAAACATTAAATCACCGGTCATGGCAAAAATCTCACTCAATATGCCTAATATTGAAAACAAATCACTACTGAAGGTCTATGATTGAATACTTAATGGCACTTGATGAGGCCATATTTTTGTTGCTAAACGGCCTGCACCAGGACTGGCTTGACCCGATCATGTTTACCATATCGGGAAAGCTGGAATGGATCCCTTTGTATGTTTTCATTGTTTCATGGTTGATCTATAAGTATAAAAAAGCGGGCCTTTTCGCCCTTTTAGCTTTAATCATCACGATTATCGTTACTGATCAGATCACCTCGGGTTTTATGAAACCGTTTTTTGAAAGGTTAAGGCCATCACATGATCCTGATCTCAAAGACATCGTCCATATTATCAATGGATACCGTGGCGGATTATATAGTTTTGCCTCCTCCCATGCTTCTAATTCCTTTGCCCTGTCTACTTTCTTATGGTTGTTACTTCGAAAAAAAGAACGATGGGCAGGTTATCTTTTCACTTGGGCGGCAGTGGTATCATACAGCCGCATTTACCTGGGAGTCCATTTTCCCGGAGATGTGGTTACAGGTGCTTTAGTGGGTGTTTTAACTGCTAATCTGGTATTTATCCTATACAAAAAAACCTTACACAAATATCACCTCCCCGGAATTAAAAACCTAAATAAAGCTCCCCACCATACTTAGCTTCTCCCCACATCCTTCCCCCAACACCCAAAACCCACACACATACACCTCCCCCCAAAAAAAACTAAATCCACACCCACACTCAAACCCAAACTCACACTCTATAGCGTGTTGAGTATTTCCATAAAACTTTCCTTATAAGACGCACCAATGGGAATCACTTTATCCGGCATTTTCACCGCATAGTCCTCGATGAAGTTGATCTGGTTGATATTGATGATAAACGAGCGGTGCACCCGGGCAAATATGGAGGAAGGCAGCCTTTTCATAATTCCTTTCATCGTTGAATGCACAATGTGATTTTTGGTTTTAGTATGCATAATAACATAATCTGCCATCGCTTCCACATAATACAAGTCATTAAAACCGACTCTTACCAACTTGGAATCTGCTTTCACATAAATGTCATTTTGTTTCTCGACCCGCAGCTTAAACGAGTCAATGTTTCTTTTGGCCTTATTAACCGCGTTCAGAAATCTGCCATACTCCAGGGGCTTTATCAAATAATCAGTGACACTGTGTTCATAAGCTTCAACAGCAAATTGCTGTGCTGCAGTCATCATAATGATTTCCGGAGAGCTATTAAGGCCTTTCACAAGGTCCATACCATTCATTCCCGGCATGAAAAAGTCCAAAAACACAACATCAACCTCATCATCGTTAAGGATATTGGCTGCATCTATCGCATTCGAACACTCATGTTGTAATTCAAGAAAATTAGTCATTTCGATGAACTGCCGTGCAATTTTTCTTGAAATCTCGTCATCATCGACGATCATACAACTGATACTCATATCAACAAATCTTTATTCAACTTCAGGTTTTACTCAATATTTTTTTCACGTATTTGCCTATTACGTCAAACTCCAGGTTGACCTGATCCCCTGTCTTCAACTGATGAAAATTTGTATGTTCGTAGGTGTAAGGTATAATAGCTACTGAAAAACTGTTTTCTGTTGTATTAAAACAAGTCAGGCTGACCCCATTTACACAAATAGAGCCTTTTTCTACGACAATATTCCCATTTTTCGGATCAAATTCAAAATCAAAAATCCAGCTCCCATCCTGATCTGATACGCCTGTACATGTGCCGGTCTGGTCAACGTGCCCCTGCACAATATGTCCGTCGAACCTTCCTCCTGCTTTCATACATCTTTCCAGATTCAGTTTATCACCCACATTCACTTTTCCCAGATTACTTTTTAGCAAAGTTTCCGCAACCGCAGTTACTTCAAAGCTATCATTGTGAAGTTTGGTGACAGTTAAACATACGCCGTTGTGGGCGATGCTTTGGTCCACCTTTAATTCACCGGCAAGGTCACTTTCGATCGTCAGATGGACATTAGTTCCTTCGGCTACCTTATTTGTTATCTCTCCAATGCTTTCAATAATACCTGTAAACATTTTTTGCAGTTGTTAATTAAGGTTTTGGATCTTGTCAATATAGAAATTCCTTTCTGCGCCTTAATATAATATAGAAATGCAAATTTTTAGAGGCAGGCGGATAGTTTATTTAAAGGATTTCACAAAATAATCAACTAATCGAATATAATCATTTAAATTTGTCTCATCATCTTATACATAAAATCAGAACATATTGGTTGATTCTTACAGACACAAAGGTTTGCGCAGGGCTTTGGTTAAAAAGATAAAAGAAAAGGGTATTCATGACGAAAAGGTTCTTGAGGCTATTAACCAGGTACCCCGCCATTTTTTTTTAGACACTGCCTTTCTTGAAAAATCCTATGAAGACATCGCTTTTCCCATAGAGGAAGGGCAAACAATCTCACAACCCTTTACCGTGGCATTCCAGACCCAACTGCTCGATGTAAAAAAGGGGGATAAAATACTTGAAATTGGTACGGGGTCGGGTTATCAGTGCTGCGTATTGCTTGAATTGGGCGCCAGGGTGTTTACTATAGAATATAATGAACGATTAAGTAAAAATGCCAGGATCTTATTGGGTAAAATGGGATACCAGGCTAAATTCTTCTGCGGGGATGGTTCCAAGGGATTGCCGGCTTTTGCCCCTTACGATAAAATATTGGTTACTGCCGGTGCCCCGGTAGTGCCCCAGGCGCTTAAAGATCAGTTGGCCATTGGTGGGTGTTTGGTGATCCCTGTCGGAGACCATAAATTGCAAAAAATGCTTAAAATAACCAGGATCTCAGAAACCGGATTTGAAGAAGAGTCATTTCAGAATTTTAAGTTTGTCCCGTTGCTGGGTGAGTATGGTTGGAAATGACAGTGCTGCCATTTAATTGAAAATGAATTATTAACACAAATAAATGCCAAAAAAGAAAAAGTTTGCAAAAGAGTCGTTGGTTATCAAAACTGAACTGGTGTTACCTAATGATACCAATACGCTGGATAACCTGATGGGCGGACGTTTAATGCATTGGATGGATGTTGTTTCGGCAATTGCTGCCCAAAAGCATTCCAACCGTATAGTTGTCACAGCTTCAGTAGATAATGTTTCCTTCCGCCAACCGATCAGTCTGGGCAATGTGGTGACACTCCGGGCCAAGGTCACCAGGGCTTTCAATTCCTCGATGGAGGTACACATTAAGGTATCTGCCGAAGACGTACCTTCCGGTAAGGGATTTGAAAGCAACGAAGCCTTCTTTACCTTTGTCGCGGTGGATCAAAGCGGCCGTCCTATTGATGTTCCCGAACTGATACCTGAAACAAATGAGGAACAATTGCTTTATGAGGGGGCCCTCAGAAGGAGGCAAATGAGGCTGGTACTAGCTAAAAGAATGGCACCGGAAGAGGCATTGGAGCTCAAGTCCATTTTTAAAACAGAATCATAACAAGTTTAGCCATGTCCAAAGACTATTCTTTCCTCGCCGGCCTGATTAATGAAGATATTTATTGTATCAAATCCGAGCCTGACAATCAGTCTGGTACGAATGAACTTTTGAACCCCCAAAATCCTTTGACCATTGCGGAGGACGATGAGACCGGTTCAACAGATACAATTGAACCGGCACAAATACATGTGGCCGGACAGAATCTGAAAGAAATCCTGGTGTTGATTGATGAGCCGGATCAAAAATTATTAAATCCGGCAGATGAAGCATTTTTGGAGAAGGTATTGATGGCCGTTGATGTCGATCTGAATGATATCGCCCTGGTCAATATAGCTGGCATGAACGAGGCGCAGATGAAAGATGTGAGGAAGGTGCCACATGGGCTAAGGTTTTGTTTTATGGAAAAAATACCGGATGCTTTACAGGAGCCTGGCTTAATGCGCTATCAGAATATGCTGTGTGAAGGGAGGCGGATCCTATGGTGCGGTACCTTGGGTTCCATATCCCGGAATAAGGAATTGAAGATCGAGCTTTGGCAAGAACTCAAATTGCTTTTTCATAAATAGGTATACCGATCTATGATTAAAAATATCATATTTGACCTTGGTGGGGTGCTGATAGACTGGAATCCTGAGTACCTGTATAAAAAAATCATCCCGGATGCAGATCAGCGCACGTATTTCTTCGACAACATTTGTACACAGGAGTGGAATGAGTGTCAGGATGCAGGCAGGTCCCTGGCAGAAGGCACTCAGGTACTTGTGGAAAAATACCCTCATTATAAAGCTGAAATCGAAGCCTTTTATGGCCGGTGGGAGGAAATGCTGGGCGGGCCGATCCAGGAAACGGTAGATATGCTGACGTCGCTATACCACGGTAATCGCTATCCGCTTTATGCCTTAACCAACTGGTCGGATGAGACATTTCCCATAGCCTTGAAAAAGTTCGATTTTCTTCAATTGTTCAGGGATATCGTTGTATCAGGTGAGGAAAAAATGAAAAAACCTTCCCATAAGTTTTATAACCTGTTGCTGGACAGGCATCGTTTATCACCCAACTCAACTTTATTTATTGATGATAATGCACGAAACGTTAAAGCGGCCTGCGAATTAGGCCTGCATACCATTCATTTTACCAATCCCGGAAAACTACATGAAAAATTGAAAAATACTTATTCAATATTTGCCTGACGCCTGATCGACTCATGCCCCGTCAAATAATTCTTCCAGTTTTTTTCTCAGGGCAATTCCTCTTAAGTTTTTCGCAATAATTTTTCCCTCCTTATCCAAAAGATAGGTAGCCGGAATGGCCTGGATGTTATATAATTGGGCAGCAGCAGAATTAAAATACTGCAGGTCCGAAACATGTGTCCATGAAAGCCCATCCTTTTCAATGGCTTTCAACCAGTCTTCTTTTTTTCTGTCCAATGAAACGCCAAAAACCTCAAATCCTTTAGAATTATATTTTTTATACAAAGCCACCACATTTGGGTTTTCGGCCCTGCATGGTCTGCACCAGGCTGCCCAAAAATCTATCATCACATAATTGCCTCTTAATGAAGATAACGAAATCATATTACCATCAGGATCCTCCATGGTAATCTCCGGTGCTACCGCACCTATGGCCAATTTTCGCAGGGTATTGACTTTATCTACCAATTGCTTTGTAAAATAGGAATTTGGTAAGGATTTATGAAATTTTTGGGCAATTTCATCCATAAAAGCAAAATCTTCATTGGGGTCGAGTTCCAATGCTACTAAAACGGCCGTCAAGGAATTACCCATGGAGCGGACTTTCTCTTTGACAAGATTATTTATTTCTTTTTGTTTGTCCATGTATTGCATTTGTAACTCCTCTATGTGTTTCTGGTCACCCGCTTGATTCGCTTTCGTGAAAGCCATGTTAATTCGCTCTGCAAACAGATGTATTTCTGCCCTCATTTTCTGAACTTCCATCAGGTATTCCGTATCTTTCGATCCCTTGATATCAAAAAGTCCATCAGGCTTGGTGCCATCAGCCGTGATGAACACTTCGGGTTGGTGCTGATTCAGTACGAGAAAGGCCCATTGTTTATTGAAAAAGTTAATACGGTACAAGTCAGGTTCATCGATGGGAAGCTTGATTGAAAAGGAGTTGTCTTCATTTAACGGAACAGTTTTTAGTTTAACAAACTTTTGGTCCTTAATGACTTCGATAATAACCTCCCCGTCAGCCCTGTTGTTGACTTTGCCTGAAATTGTAACATCAGATGTGGGGTTTGAATCGCTTGGTTGACTATTGCATGCGGAAATAATGAGCGACAGTACAAGAATTCTTACAATAACTTTCATATCTCTAAAAATCTTTTTTCAATGGTCGATAGCACTGAAACAGCAAATTCAAAGCTATTTCAAACTTAAATATATGTAACGACAAAGGTAATGGTTAGTTGGTAATTTACAGCATTAATTTAACCCAAAGTCTTGCGTAAGAGTTCATTGGCCAGCTTTGGATCTACCTTTACTTTGCTTTTTTTCATCACCTCACCCATAAACATCCCAATCAGTCCTTTCTTTCCGTGCCGGTAGGCTTTGACTTTATCGGGGAACCGCGCGATTACCTCATCGATAATAGGCTGAATGGAATCAGTATCATTTTGTTGTATAAGGTGGTGTTCTTTAGCAATGGACAACGGATCTTGGTCAGGGTTTTTAAGCAATTCCGGAAAAACCTGCCGCGAAGCCACCGTAAAGCTAAGCACATCATCCAATACCATCTGTATGAGCGCAGCCATGGTGTTAGCATCAATAGGGAAATCAGTGATTTGCCAGTTATTATCATTTAATACAGACTTGACAGGGCCCATCATCCAGTTGGAAACCGACTTTGGGTGTCCGTCTTTAAGGCATATTTCTTCAAAGTAGGCCGCTATTTCCCTGGTTTCGGTAAGAAAAAGTGCATCATACTCAGGCAGTTTGTAGTGGGAAGTGAATTTTTCCATTAATTGGTCGGGCAGTACCGGCATTTCGCGTTTCAATTTTTCCAGCCAAGACTCACTCACTACAACCGGACTAAGATCGGGATCAGGGAAATAGCGATAGTCATTTAATGTTTCCTTGGTACGCATACTGGCTGTCGTGTAAGTGTCGGCATTGAAAGTTCTGGTTTCAGAGACAACCTCCTCCCGGGCTTCTATAAGATTTATTTGCCTTTTAATCTCGTACTCTATAGCCCGTTGAACATTTCTGATCGAATTCATGTTTTTGACCTCCACCTTTTCACCATAAGCACTGGCACCTTTCAACATGATAGAAACATTAGCGTCGCAGCGCAGTGATCCTTGCTCCATGTTACCGTCACATATTTCCAGGTATCGCACCAGTTTTCTTATTTCCGAAAGCAACAGCCCCGCCTCCTCTGCCGATCTAAGGACCGGCTCGGTAACTATTTCAATCAATGGCACACCGGCCCTGTTAAAATCGATCAGGGTGTCCTCTTCTCCGGAAAGATGTATGGATTTACCGGCATCTTCTTCCAGATGGATTTTGTGCAAAGTGAGTTTTTTTTCAACTCCCTCACCATTTTTTATCTTTACATATCCACCCTGGCAAATAGGTGTTTTATCCTGTGTTAACTGATAACCTTTAGGGAGATCGGGGTAAAAATAGTTTTTCCTGTCAAAAATATTTTCACGGGTAATTTCACAGTTACAGGCTAAACCCATCTTGATGGCATAACCCAAAGCCTTCCGGTTGAATTTAGGCAATGTACCGGGGTGGGCCAAGGTAATAACACTGATATTTGTATTGGGGACATCACCATAAGTAGTAGCATCAGCGGCAAATATTTTACTTTCGGTACGGAGTTGGGCGTGAACCTCAAGTCCGATCACCGTCTCATACTTATCCCTGATACTCTTTTTCAAATTCACAACAACGAGCTACTTTTGCTATATAATTCACAAATATATGTTCTATTTTTTAAAAATTAAGCAAATAACTCATTTGTTTTTTTTCTGGCGACCTCTACCACCTTGTCGAGCCCCGAAACATCTTTGCCTCCGGCGGTGGCAAAAAAGGGTTGTCCTCCCCCTCCTCCTTTAATTTCCCGGGCTAATTCCTTGACCAGGTTGCCAGCATTTAAATCCTTATCGGCCACCAGGTTATCGGCAATCATTACCGCAATTTGCGGCTTATTTTGAATGTCTGCAGCCAATACCAGGAACAGGTTATCTACCTTGGCTTTTAGCCCGAAAGCCATATTTTTCAGTGTATCGGCAGAAGGAAGGCTCACCTTTTCTATCAATACATTCGCCCCTTTCCTGGCTGCTACCTTGGCGATCAGGTCATCTTTCAGGGTGTTGGCTTGCTGGGCATGTAGCTTTTCAAGGTCTTTTTGTAACTTTTGTCTTTCTGTGATTAATGACGCAACGGCCTGTTGCAAATCTTTAGGATTTTTTAATACCTCGGTCAGGGCCGAGACCATCTGCAGGTTATGAATCACAAAATCTTCGGCGGCCTCGGCAGTAAGTGCTTCAATTCTTCTGACACCTGCCGCAATGGAGCTTTCTGAGATAATTTTAAAGAGGCCAATTTGTCCGGTGGCAGCTACATGGGTTCCTCCGCAGAGCTCTACGGAGTAGTTTTTATCAAAGGTAATGACACGTACAAAATCGCCATATTTTTCCCCAAATAAGGCGATAGCCCCCATGGCTTTTGCCTCTTCAACAGGTACATTTCTACGTTCGCCCAGCGGTATATTCTCACGGATTTTCTCGTTAACCCGTTTTTCTACCCGGAGTATTTCACCGGCTGTCATTTTTGCAAAGTGGCTGAAATCAAACCGCAGAATCTGGTCAGAAACATAGGAGCCTTTTTGTTGTACGTGATCTCCCAACACCTCCCTTAAAGCCGCATGCAGCAGATGTGTGGCACTGTGATTGTCCATAGTGAGCAACCGCTTTTTCTTGTCTACCACGCAATGGAACATCGCATTGACATCACGAGGCAATTCCTTCGTGAAGTGAACAATCAATTCATTTTCCTTTTTGGTATCTATGATTTTGACCTTTTGACCACCGGCTTCTATGAAGCCTGTATCGCCTACCTGCCCCCCACTCTCGGCATAAAAAGGGGTATTGCTTAATACAATCTGATATAAGGTTTTATGCTTTTCCTTCAGTTCCCTGTATTTAATAATTTGTGCCTCCGATTCCAATTGCTCATACCCCACAAATATTACGGTTTCGTCGTCTGAAAGCACCGTCCAATCCCCCGTTTCCTGGGCAGCGGCCTTCTTGGAACGGTCTTTCTGCTGCTGCATTTCTTGTTTAAACCCTGATTCATCGATTTTTAATCCATTTTCCCTGGCAATCAAAGAGGTAAGATCGACTGGAAATCCATACGTATCATACAACTCAAAAACAGTTTTCCCGTCAATTGTTTTATCTTTTCCGCGCAGCGCTTGTTTTATTTGCTCCAGCTTTTTTAAGCCATTTTCCAATGTTCTTAAAAAAGATAGCTCCTCTTCCTGAATTACCTTGCTTATAAAGGCTTGTTGAGAACCGATTTCAGGATAAAAATCGCCGAATTGTTCTGCCAGGATAGGCAATAACTGATATAAAAAAGGTTCATTAAACCCTAAAAACGTATATCCGTATCTGACAGCCCGTCTTAAAATACGGCGGATGACATAGCCTGCCTTGTTATTGGATGGCAGTTGGCCGTCGGCTATCGCAAATGAAATGGCGCGGATATGATCGGCAATAACCCGGATAGCCACGTCGGTTTCTTCCTTTTCCCCATATTCCAACCCTGCCTTTTGGCCAATAAAATCGATTAAAGGCATAAAAATATCGGTTTCGTAGGTTGATTCCTTCTGCTGAATGGCCATTGTCAGCCTTTCAAAGCCCATGCCGGTATCTACATGTTTGGCGGGGAGGTTTACCAACGCTCCGGAAGCCAACCGGTTGAATTGCATAAATACCAGGTTCCAGACTTCCACCACCTGGGGGTGATCCTGGTTAACCAGTTCATAGCCAGACTTTTGGCTTATTTCTTGATCTGTCCTTAAATCAATATGAATCTCCGAGCAGGGTCCGCAGGGACCGGTATCCCCCATTTCCCAGAAATTGTCTTTTTTAGCGCCATAAATAATGCGATCCTCACCCGTAATTGCTTTCCAATGATCATAAGCCTCCTGGTCAACTTCCAGTCCTTCCTCTTCATCTCCCCCGAAAACCGTCACATAAAGCCGGTCTTTGGGCAACTTAAAAACATCCACCAACAATTCCCACGCCCATACAATGGCCTCTTTTTTGAAATAATCACCAAAGGACCAGTTTCCAAGCATTTCAAACATCGTATGATGATACGTATCCAACCCAACCTCTTCCAGATCATTATGTTTTCCTGACACCCGCAGGCACTTTTGGCTGTTGGCTGCCCGGTTGTAGTCAGCTTCTTTGTTACCCAGAAATAAATCTTTAAACTGATTCATACCTGCATTGGTAAACATCAGGGTAGGGTCGTCTTTTACCACAAGGGGCGCTGACGGAACGTACTGATGATTTCTGTCTTTAAAAAATTTGATGAAACTGGCTCGTATTGATTTAGAATCCATTTAAATCTTACTTAGATGCTATTTTGTGTTTTTTGATGTTTTTATAGCTAAAAAATCTTCTTTAATTTGTGTTATTTTTAGATAATGTGGTGATAGGCAAGGTTAAATTTATTAGTTTTGCCGCTTAAATCGACTGCAAAAATAGAAGATTTTACAATACTAGTAGCTAATGGCCAGAATAAAATATTATTATGACACGGAAACGTGTAAATACGAAAGAGTGAAGGTCTCAAAATGGGACATTACCCTTAATTTATTAGGGTTTTTTGCGGTATCTCTGATAATCGCCATCATCATCCTGTTCGGACGGGATGCCTATTTCGATTCACCCAAAGAGGCCGCTTTAAAGAAGGAAAACTCTGAATTGAAGCTTCACATAGATCTGATGAACAAGGAAATGGAGACAGTTTCCTCTGTATTATCGGCCCTGGAACAACGGGATGACGACATCTACCGTGTAATTTTTGAAGCGGAACCTATCCCTTCTACGGTTAGAAGTGCAGGAATAGGCGGCACCCAACGTTACAAGGAACTCCTTGAGAAAGGACTAAATCAGGAAGAATTGTTGATCGGTGCCCTGCAAAAACTGGATATGCTGAAGAAAAGGATGTTCATCCAATCCAAATCTTATGATGAGATTGTCGATATGGCAAAAAATAAAGCCGATCTGTTGGCAAGTATGCCGGCGATTCAACCGATTTCCAACAAAGAACTGACCAGGTTGGCTTCAGGGTTTGGCATGCGGATCCATCCTATCCATAAAATCCGGAAAATGCATACAGGCATTGATTTTACCGCTCCACAAGGTACGCCCATTTATGCCGTAGGCAATGGTAAGGTTATCAAAGTCCGGAATAATTTCAGTGGATATGGCAAAGAGGTGGAAATTGACCACGGGTATGGTTTTGTCACCAAATATGCCCATATGAGCGCGTTTAATGTCAAAAAAGGACAAGTAGTGAAAAGAGGGGAATGTATCGGCTACGTAGGTAGTACGGGAACCTCCACAGCACCCCATGTTCATTACGAAATAATAAAGGATGGCAAAAAAATAGACCCGGCTCCCTATTTGTTTATGGATGTGACCGCTGAAGAATATGAGAAATTACTGGAACTGGCAGCCAGGGAAAATCAGTCTTTAGGATAAAGCATTATATAAAAATATGGCAAAAAGGCAGCGCTCTTACCCGCGTCTGCCTTTTTTATGGAATAAAGGTACTTATCTTAAAAATCCGGCATTAAATTGATTATGGGAAGTATCATTTCTAATTCATGCATCTAAATAAATATCTGTTTATCTTCCTGACCAGTACTGTTATCATTACAGGATGTAAAGTGAGCCGGTTGCAGACAAAATCAACGGGAACCACCCATCCGGCAGACACCCGGCCACAGGCAGACCTTATAAAGCCGCAGGATACCCTATTCATCACCTCCCGGGGAGATACCCTAACCAGCCTGGATGAAGAGATAGCCATTGGGATCCACAGGCTCATGAAAGATACATTAAGCATTATCGGTGTGGGTGATATTATGTTAGGGACCAATTTTCCCAAACCCGATTATCTGCCTCCCGACAGCGGCCGGTTTTTGTTATCTGGGGCCCGGCCATTCCTGGTAGATGCCGATGTCACCTTTGGTAACCTCGAGGGAGTCATTTTAAATGATGGCGGAACTCCTAAAAACTGTAAAAACCCGGATCTGTGTTATTTATTCCGATCACCTGAATATCTTGCCGTGCATTTGAAACAGGCAGGGTTTGATGTACTCAGCACTGCTAACAACCATGCCGGCGATTTCGGGGATATCGGCAGGCAAAATACCATGAGGGTGCTGGATAGCCTGGAGATCTACCACGCAGGCTTGCAAGCCAAACCGTACGAAACCTTCATTATTGATGGCATGAAATACGGATTTGCAGCTTTTGCACCTAATTCGGGAACTATGAGCATTCACGACCATGAAGCCGCCATTGAAATTGTCTCACACCTCGATTCCATCAGTGATGTCGTAATTGTTTCCTTTCATGGAGGGGCGGAGGGGAAAAAATATCAGCATGTTACCCGGAAAACCGAGACTTTTTACGGTGAAAACCGGGGAAATGTTTATCAATTCTCCCATGATCTGGTAGATGCCGGCGCTGACGTGATATTTGGCCACGGACCTCACGTCCTGCGTGCAGTCGAAGTCTATAATAACCGGTTTATCGCTTACAGCCTGGGTAATTTCTGCACCTATGCCCGGTTCAACCTAAAAGGACCCAATAGTCTGGCACCCATAGTGAAAGTCTTCACCAAAGCCGATGGGCAGTTTTTACATGCCCGCATTTTTCCTTTTATCCAACTAAGCCCCGGAGGACCGCAAATCGATAAAAACAAAAAAGCAATCAGTAAGCTCAGGGAACTGATGACGGCCGATTTTCCCGAAAACCGTATTGTTTTGGACGATCAGGGTTTCATTCGATATGTAACACAATAAAAAAAAACATACCCGTTTATACCTTAAATGTTTCATCGAAGAATATAAAGCATCGATAGAAAAATTATTGATTAAATTGCTTAATCTCACCATTTTTAGGACAATAATTTTAATAAAATGGAACTATCGGTGAAATGTATGATAGTCCCATTGTTTGTCTTTTTTTATTTAAATTTTTTAGGTTTTTTGCTAAAAGTTTAATGTAATCATTGGCCATCAAATACCATCTTTAGAAAGTGCCTTATAAAGAGAAAGTAATAGAAAAAAAATACTATGCCATTGGAGAGGTTGCTGACATGTTGAACGTAGCCACTTCACTGATTAGATTTTGGGAAGGTGAATTTGACATTATAAAACCAAAGAAAAACAGAAAAGGCAACAGGCAATTTACCATAGATGACATCAACAATGTCAAACTGATTTATCATCTTGTCAAGGAAAAGGGCTACACGCTTCAGGGCGCCAAGGAAATACTCAAAAACAGCAATGAGGCGGTTAAAGACAAAATGCAAATGATTGAATCCCTGAGAAGAGTAAGGGCCTTTCTGGTGGAAATCAAGGAAGAATTAAGATAAATTACCCCCCGGAGTTTCCACTTTTCGAAAATATTTTCCATTTTGCTAACGCGTAATGCGTAACATTCCCCCGATTATTGGTATTTTTTAAATTTAAATGCTGGGTGAATATCTATGTTTAATGAAAAAACCTGTCAGGTAGCCTTAGCGCTCATTCCTGGCGTAGGGAATATTCTCGTCAAACAATTAATCAGCTATTGTGGCTCAGCTGAGGCAGTGTTTAAGAGCCGAAAAAAACAATTAAGTAAAATTCCGGGCATAGGCACTGTGAATGCCAGTGCTATATTGAAGGCCAACACCTTTAATATCGCTGAAGACATACTCAAAAATGCGGAAGATCAGGGAATTTCCGTTCATTTTTACACCGAAGAATCCTACCCCAAAAATTTGAAGCCGATCTATGACGCACCTGCTGTGATTTATTACAAAGGCCATGCTAAGCTGAACAACGCCAGGACCATTGCTATCGTGGGCACCCGAAGAGCGACCTGGTATGGAAAAGAAGTGGTTGAAAAGATCGTTTCGGATTTAAGCAAACATAAGCCTTTGATTGTCAGCGGACTGGCCTATGGCATCGATATACAAGCACACAAGGCCGCTTTAAAAGTAAATATACCTACAGTGGGTGTATTGGCAAGCGGTCTGGATATTATTTATCCGCGATTCCATAAGGCCATAGTCAATGACATGATCGCCAGTGAAGGCGGATTGCTTTCAGAATATCCATTGGGTGTGAAACCCGAATCGCACAACTTCCCGGCAAGAAACAGGATTATAGCGGGAATTGCTGATGTTCTGATTATTGTAGAAGCGGCAAAAAAAGGTGGAGCCCTGATTACCGCCAACATCGCTGACAGCTACAACAAAGATATATTCGCGGTGCCAGGCAACATTACCAACAAATATTCGGAAGGCTGTAACCTATTAGTCAGTAATCACAGAGCGAACATATTCACAGATGTGGCCAGTCTGGAAAGGCATATGAACTGGGATCTTACAGAAGCTGCCACGGCTGTGCCGGAAAAGTCTCTCCAATACGATCTTCGTTGCTCAGAGGAAGAGCTAAAAATTGTACAGGTTTTTAATCATGAAAAATCCGGAATACTAATCGATGAAATCAGCTTTAAGACCCAGTTGCCTGTTAACCAGGTGGCTAACTTACTTTTACAATTGGAATTTAAGGGGGTCATAAAGGCTTTACCCGGCAAAAAATTCAAGTTAATCTGAGTTAGGCCTGTTAGGTAACTGTTGATCTCTGATCAAATGGAGAACTGCGTTTAAGTCCTCCACGGTATTAACATTGAGCAATTCCAATTCGTTTTCAGGTATTACAAAATGCTTTTCCATACTTTTTAATAAAGTTTGTAAACTGTAATTCCTGCGGTGGATCGCTTTTCGAAAGGTCGGTAACAATTCCTTCTTATAAATCGTCAATAACACTTCGGGAAAAGCTTTTTTTTGACTCTTGTAGGTAGTCACTGATTTTTTCCCATACTTTTGCATAAGTCTCACCAGGGTTCGCTCCGTAACCATAGGCATATCACTCGCTATCACCAGCCAATCATGAACCGGATAGGCTCCCATTGCGGCAAAAATTCCCCCTAATGGACCAATCGATAGATCTCCATCAAAAATCAGCGGGCATATACCCTGAAATTGATCTGCCTGACTTCGTTGACAGGAAATATATGCCGGCACTTGCAGGGACGCCAACATTTCATACAAATGCAACACCTGGGGTTTTCCATGGTATTCGATAAAAGCTTTATCCCTTCCCAACCTCGAACTCCTGCCCCCTGCCATAATTAACCCGTTAATGGATGACAAAAATTTCCGTATTTGGTGATGAATAAAAAGTTCTTCGGCTTTTATAAGCAATATGTAAATAAAATGAAATTACGGTTCAATGGCAATAAAATACCGCTAAGGTTGTCCGGGTCAGAGGTGGATGAAGTGGCAACAAATGACCTGATCATATATAAAAAACAAAATAAGTCATCATAAAGCATACGAATATTTTGAAAATGAATATGATCCCTACCCTGATTAAAAATATTTTTGTAGATTAGAATACACTAACAAAACGATAAACCGATATGCCTGATAAGTATCAAAATCTTTTGGACGGGAATATGAAATGGGTGGAAAATACCATGAAGTTTAGCCCGGATTTTTTCAAAAAACTAGCTGAAGGTCAACACCCGGAGTTTTTATGGATAGGATGCTCTGACAGCAGGGTTCCTGCGGAAGAAATTACAAACACACTGCCCGGCTCTATATTTGTTCAAAGAAATATCGCCAATATGGTGGTTCACACCGATACCAACCTGCTGAGTGTGGTATATTATGCCGTTAAGGTCTTGAAGGTGAAACATATCATCGTCTGTGGACATTATGGCTGCGGCGGCGTGCTGGCGGCAATGACCAACAACAACTTTGGTTTTCTCGACAACTGGCTGTTGAATATAAAAGATGTTTACAGAATACATTGCAAAGAACTTGATGCCATTAAAGATGAAAAGACAAGAGGGGAAAGGTTTGTGGAGCTTAATGTATTAGAACAAGTGAATAACCTGGCTAAGGTATCATTTATTCAGGAAGAATGGGAAAACGGCGAGTTTCCCTATATTCATGGATGGGTTTACCATATCGACGACGGCGTTATCCATAATTTGGAATTAACCACCAACTCGGCAAAAAAACTGAATCCTGTCTACCGGTATGAATCTAATAAGGTAAAGAAATAATACGGACCGGTGATGAATGAACACAAAACACCATAAATGCCTGATTGCCAATTATCGATTTTCCGGTTTCAATTATCCTAAAAACACTTGTCAAATTATCATTTTTTTGCCAATTTTCAAATTGACTTGTAGTTTTAATATGATTTACCTAATTTGAATAGCATTTGATTTCTTTATTCGTGAATTAACCCTATTTGTCCGGAACGCACCCGATGACAAAGGTGGAAGTCAATGAAAATTGACATACCATTAACTTGAATCAGTATGGCAAACTTATTTCGGCATGGTGATTACAGTCAGGTCATACACCTTAAAAAAGGAAGCGAAAAAGCCTTTGATTATCTTTTTAGAAAATATTCCTATAAAGTTTACCTCAACTCCTGTGAGCTGAATCTGGATCATGCCGAAGCCGAAGAGGTGGTGCAGGAGGTTTTTTTACAAATATGGAAGAACCGGGCTAACCTCAATGCCAACCGGTCTTTTAAGGGCTATATTCAAAAGGTTAGTAAATCGATCATTATTAAAAAAATCAGGGCAAAAGTTTATCAAACGGCTTACGAAAAATACGCTTTGAACCATTTTCCGTCTTCTACCAATCAAACTGAAGATTATCTGATTTTTTCTGACCTCGAAGCAATCTCCAGGAAATACCTGGAACAACTACCCAAAAAACAAAAACAGGTATTCATGATGAAAGTCCAGGAAAACCGCACACTCGACGAAATTGCCAAAACACTGCAGGTTTCTAAAAGGACGGTGGAAAACCATCTGTACCGCGCATGCAAAAGCTTAAGAAGCAAAATTGCAGCCACCTAGTTTGACTAAATAAGTATTAAAATTTTTCCTTCGACTGAGTGTTAGCCACCTGTTGTGGCTATTAGGTTTACTAATTGACCCGGATGAATGAAGGATCCTTATAGACTGGCAGAAAAATATTTTAAGGGCTTATGTTCGCAAGAGGAGGCAGAAGCCTTTTTAAAATGGTATTTTTCCGGTCAGGGTGAGGAAAAGATTAAACAAAAAATTGATATTTTCCGCTTGTCTATAAAAAGGAAACGCCGAAGGAAATGGGATCCAACAGGTGTTTTTGAAAAAATACAAGTGGCTAAAAACGAATCAAGCCTGTTTGTTTCGCACAAAACAGACGAAGTAGCCCGGCAGGGATCTGCTCCGGCTGAGGGGAAAAAAGTGGGGAATCTGCCACGTGGATCTCAAAAATGGCGGTACATAGTGGCCTCTCTTCTGGCCATCGTTATATTAGGGCTTGGGATTGTTATCCATCAAATCATTTCAAAAAACAGACTCTCCGGCACTTCGCTTTCTCAGGAATATGTTTACAAATCAAATCCAGCCGGTCAAAAATCCACAATTTTTTTAAAAGATGGTACGCAAATAGTTTTGAATTCTTCCAGCAGAATAAAATACCCGGCCCGGTTTCCCTCTCATGAGCGGGTGATAGCATTACATGGAGAAGCTTTTTTTGTGGTAGCACATGATGCCGGCCGGCCTTTCAAGGTAATAGCAAATAACGCTGAAGTAACTGCCCTGGGAACCTCCTTTAATGTAAGATCATTTGCTGAGGAAAAGGAAATAAGAATTGGATTGGTCAAAGGCCGGATAGAAGTAAAAAACCGTAGTACGGGTAGTGAACCGATTTCATTAAATCCGGGTGAAGGGGTAATCTATTATCCTGGACGTCAGGAGAAAATGGTAAAAATCCATGTGGATTCGGAAAAGCTGATAGCCTGGAAAAATGGTATGCTTTACTTTGAAGATGAACCTATCGGGGATGTGTTAAAGACCCTTGAGAGATGGTATGGGGTGGAATTTATCATTGAGGGTGAATTGAAAGGAATATTTACCGGGAAGTTTAAAAATCAAAGTCTGGAAGCAGTTCTGGAAGGAATGTCTTATTCTTTCTCACTGGATTATGATATCAATGGAAAATATGTTCGACTAACTTCTAAACAAGACATAAAATGAGCCTTGCAAATTTTTTTGACACCAGCTAAAGAGGAATAAGCCAGCAACTTGGCGGGCGCTGGCTTATATCAAGCTTTTTAATCAAGTGTTAATTAATTAAAAAACAAACGAAACTATGAAAATATGCATACTTCGACAAATAATTACTTTATCAAAATATTGCTTATATAGCGCAATTATACAATTTGTAACATTTTCATTGTTGACTGCTAAAAGTGTAGAAGCTCAAAAAATGAGCATCGAAAAGCTGCAAATCAGTTTAAGCGGTGACACAAGAACACTCGCCGGTCTTTTTGATGAAATCAAGGAAAAAACAGCATTTACTTTCGCTTTTAACCGAAAAGCCATTAACCTTCAAAAAGCATTCGATATGGATGCTTACGATGGCACATTGGCTAACCTTTTGAGACAGGTGTCACTGCAATCAAAACTTGGATTTAAGCGTGTTAACAATGTCATTTTTGTAAAAAGAATATCTCCGGACAGACTCAACAAACCGGTTATCGAGGAGATTATTGAGATAGAGATAAAAGGAAGGGTGACCTCTGAAAATGGGGAATCCATTCCCGGTGTCAATGTTTTGGTAAAAGGAACTGCCATAGGAACCGTAACCGATATCAATGGTGATTATGTACTAAATGCCCCTGACAATGCAACGACCCTGATTTTTTCATCCATAGGATTCGTGACGGTGGAGGAACCTATCGACGGCCGGTCAGTCATCGATCTGACCATGCAAGCTGACGTTCAAACCCTAAGCGAAGTCGTCGTTGTTGGATACGGTACACAGGAAAAGGTAAACCTAACCGGTGCGGTTGGAACTGCTAAAGGCGAGGTGCTGGAAAACCGGCCCATAGCCAATGTCGGGGAAGGTTTGCAGGGGGTGATCCCAAATTTGAATGTTACCCCGCAAAATGGGGATCCTTCGGCCCCTGTGGACTTCAACATCCGGGGTTTCGAATCGATTAATGGTGGAACACCACTTATTCTGGTAGACAATGTCCCCATGGACCTTAACAGTATCAACCCCAATGATATTGAAAGCATCAGCGTTTTAAAAGACGCTGCTGCCGCAGCAGTTTACGGTGCCAGGGCTGCTTATGGAGTGATTTTGGTAGAAACTAAAAAAGGGCAACGCGGCAAAGTCAATGTGCAGTTAAGCACCCAGTGGTCGTTGGCCAAACCCATTTTTAATATGGATGTGGTTACCGACCCCCATGAATTTGTATTAGCCAGGAATATCGCCAATGAAAGAACCTTTGGCGTACCTACATATGACGCAGATATGGTAGCCGGTACAAAGGCCTGGTCTGAAAATCCTGATACGGCCCCTGCCTGGGGTGTGGTTGACGGGCAACTGCGGTTTTATGGCTTCAATGATTATCAGAATCAAATCATGACAGACTTCGCCCCCACGCATCAGCACGATCTTACCATCTCCGGAGGGTCGGAAAATGCTACTTATTTTGTCTCTTTTGGATATTTGAGTAAGGACGGATACCTGAAGCCCGCCAACAACGAAGCGTTTGAAAGATACAATATTTTGGTAAAAAGTGACTTCAAACTAAACAAATGGCTGAGCCTGGATCAAAAGGTGGTATTCAACTCACAACACAGTGATAAACCGCACTTCTACAATTGGGATGTGAATATCAATTCTCTGGCCAGGGTAAACCCTATTATGCCGATTCAATTTCCGGATCTTGCGTATTACATAACACCCGGAGACCGCGAGCAATACGAGCAATACATCGGTATGTATTTCGGTGGCACCAATTTCTTTCCCTACCTGCTGGATGGCGGGCGCACGACCTTTGCCAAAAATGATACCTGGTTAACTGCCGGTGCGACCATTACCCCTCTGGAAGGCCTGACCATAAGATCCAATTTTTCCTATAACTTCTTCCACCGCAATTTCCAGGATGTTCAAAGTAAGGTTGAAATCGTTTCTACCGACCTGACCGATCCCAACCCGATCAATAATGGTTTTAGCGGAGACGACTGGATTGACAACCGGAACAATTACAACCAGTATTATGTGTTCAACGCCTTTGCCGAATATACCTTTGACAAATTGGAAGGCCATTACTTACAAGCCATGGTTGGTTTTAACCGGGAATGGGGACAAAACAAGTTCGTAAGGGCCCGGGCAAGGTCACTCATCACCCCCTCGATAACCGATCTGAATGCTACGGTCGGCACCCAGGAAACCTATGGTTCCGGTTCCCATTTAGCTTTGCGCGGGGTATTTTACCGGGTAAACTACATATTCAAAGAGAGATACCTGATAGAGGCCAACGGGCGGTATGACGGAACCTCGAGGTTTCCCAAAGACGACCGTTTCGGATTTTTCCCTTCCATATCAGTAGGATGGCGGATCTCCAACGAAAACTTCATGTCAGCCGCCAGCGGATGGCTGGACAACCTGAAAATCAGGGCATCATACGGAACGTTGGGCAACCAATTGCTGGTAGATGAAAATGATAACCCCATCTACTATCCCTACATTGCCACCATGGGCATAGGCAACTCTCCTTACATCATGGGGGATGGCAGGATACCCTTTGTATCAGCACCGGGGCTGGTAAGCCCGACATTGACCTGGGAAACTGTGGTGAGCAAAAACCTCGGCATTGACTTTACACTTTTCAGGGGAAAACTGGATGCCTCTTTTGATGTGTATACAAGGGAAACCAAAGACATGTTGATGGAAGTGGAGTTCCCTTCTGTTTTGGGAACCGACGCCCCGAGGCAAAATGCCGCAGACTTAAAAACCTCCGGGTGGGAATTGGCCTTAACCTGGCGGGATAATATAAACGACCATTGGAATTATGATGTCACACTGGCACTATCAGACTGGACCAGTGAAATTACCAAATACGACAATCCTTCGGGCGCCCTGTCGGAGTACTATGAGGGACAAAAACTTGATGAAATCTGGGGCTATGAAACATTAGGCATCTTTCAGACGCAGAATGAGATCGACAACGCGCCCGATCAATCCAACATCGGCGCTAACTGGCGACCGGGAGATATACGGTATGCCGACCTTAACGGTGACGGAATTATCAGCCCGGGCAGTAATACCCTGGATGACCCCGGAGACAGAAGGGTGATTGGCAACAGTACCCCCCGTGGTAGTTTTGGGATCAACACTGGCATAAGCTTTAAAGGTTTCAGGCTGTCTGCTTTCTTTCAGGGTATCATGCAAAGGGATCACTGGCCTACCTCAGGCAACTGGACCTGGTTCTTTCCCTTCAATGCAGGCCATGTAGAAAAATACTTCATTGAAGACTCATGGAGTGAAGATAACCGCGATGCTTATTTTGCCGCCCCCCACATTTCAACCAGTGATAAAAAGAACATCCGAACCCAGTCGCGTTTTTTACAAAATGCAGGTTATATCAGGCTCAAAAACATCACATTTAGCTATGATCTTCCGCGCGATCTCGTTAGCAGCATCGGCCTGGGACAGGGGCAAATCTATTTTACAGGCATGAACCTGTGGGAATACTCTCCCATCCGCGCGCCCCTGGATCCGGAAACTATTTATGAAGGGGCCATAGAATACCCAATGCAACGCATATTCACCCTGGGGGCAAGGGTATCATTTTAACAAATTTTAAAAGACAAAGACATGAAGTGTAATAGTATAAAATTCGGTTGGCTCTTTTTCACACTCTTTCTGATCAATGGTTGTAACGACGATTTTCTGGAAAGAACCCCTTTGGATGAAATCAGCAGTGATACATTCTGGAATACCGAAAATGATCTGTCGGTATACAATAACAGTCTGTATAACATGGCAAGAAACGATGATAATGTGCCTGTTTTAATGGCCCATGACGATGGGTTTGACAGCCACCGGTATAGCCTATGGTATCAGGATGAATTTACTGATAACATCGCCCCGCGACATTCCAGGCACACCCGTTATCAGCAGGTGCGTGCCGGCAAACACAATGTTCCCTCCAATCCGCAATGGTTTGGCTACAAAGGATGGAATTTCATCAGATCTATTAACGTTGGGCTTGAAAATTACAACAACGCTAACCTGCCACAGGAAACCATCGACAAGTATGCGGCTGAAGCCAGGCTTTTCAGAGGATGGTTTTATGCCGATAAAGTACAAAAGTTCGGCGATGTGCCATGGCTGGATAAACCATTGAACATTGACGCCGAGGAGCTGTATGCCACAAGGACACCCAGGGAAGAGGCGATGGCCCATGTGCTTGATGACCTGAACTTTGCCACCGAGAAACTTCCTGATGACTGGGGCGATGGCAATGCGCCTGGCAGATTGAACAGATGGTGTGCCTTACTGGTAAAATCCAGGGTTTGTTTGTTTGAAGGAACCTGGCGAAAATACCATGGTGGGGCTGACGCCGAAATATGGATTCGGGAGGCCGCAGATGCCGCCAAAGAAATCATAGACAATGGACCTTATTCGCTGTACAACACCGGTGATCCGGAGAATGATTATAATGCATACCACCGGGTATTGGATCTTACCGGCAACCCTGAGGTATTGTATTGGAGAAAATACCAGTTAGGCATATTTACCAACCACGTGCAAAGTTATTTCCAATATACAGGAGGCGCAACAAAAAGCCTGGTGGAAGATTATCTGTGTACTGATGGATTACCGATCACCTTATCACCCCTGTATCAGGGAGATGAACAGATAGAAGATGTTTTCGAAAACAGAGACCCGCGGCTGAGACAAACCATCCTGCATCCTGAAGATGCTCCAAAATACCAATATCATAGGGATGATGGCCGTGATTATCCGCGAATTACAGGAATGCCGGGAGGTCGGATCTCAACCACCGGCTACCACATAATTAAGCAATACAACGCCGCAGACCAAATAGGAAAAGCCTTTAATACCGCCGAATCACCCGCGATCATTCTGCGATATGGCGAGGTGCTGCTCAATTATGCCGAAGCCAAAGCAGAGCTTGGTGAGCTTGGACAAGGGGATTTGGATATCAGCATCAACCTTTTACGTGATCGTGTTGCCATGCCTCCTATGGATATAGGTAACATTCCGGTTGATCCGCGATACACCGGCGACGGAGTTCCTCCATTGATCGTAGAAATCCGGCGTGAGCGTAGAATTGAGCTCTTTCTGGAAGCACACCGCTACAATGATCTGAAACGTTGGAAGCAAGGCAAGAAACTGGAACAGCCTGATTTAGGCATACGGTGGAATGACGCTGCCATGGCCCGTTATGAAGGCGCGGAAATTAATACAACGGTTGATCCGGAATCCGGTAATACGTACATTGATGTTTATCAGGGAACGGATTGGGCCAACCCGGTATTCGATGAAGGAAAACACTACTTGTGGCCAATTCCATTGAGCGTAATAGCCCAGAATCCGGATATTAAGCAAAATCCCGGCTGGTAGGGGCTAAACATGCTTAAAAGCTGTTTGCCATCAATCCTTTTGGGCCGGGATGCACAGCCGCTCAATGTACCGGCTGTGCATCTTTTCCTTATTGTTTAACCTGTGTCGAATTATCACCGAATGTCAGGTATTATAAACGCTAATTGTTTATATTTCATTTCCGGAAACCAATAAGTCCGGGGATTTCACTCACTAATTTTTTCATTTATCTATACCCAATAGTCATGAAACTAAATCGTCTTCTCATTACCGTTATTTTGCTTTTAGTATTGTTTTTCCATCCCGTTTCGATGGCCTGTCCCGACTTTAAAACGGCAAACCCAAAATTCGATGACAATGATCCGCTAAAACTTGAAAACCCGGTTACCACACAGTACCTTAAAAAAAACCTTAGAAAAGGCAGCCCACGGCTCATGCTTACGCCCACCATTGAAAAAAAGCTCAAAAAAAAACTCACCAATGATCCGGTGGTTAAAAATATGTACAAGGCCATACGGTTAAATGCTGCTGAAATTCATAAAAAACCCCTGCTGGAAAGGAAAAAGACTGGCCGAAGACTACTATCTGTCTCAAGGGAAATGCTTTACCGGATGAATATACTGGGTATGGTATATCGTATAGATAAAGACAGCAAAGTATTGCAACGCCTAGATGATGAGGTAACCGCGGTATGCAACTTTCAGGACTGGAACCCCTCCCACTACCTGGATGTAGCCGAAATGTCACTGGCAGTAGCGCTAGCCATTGATTGGGCCGGCGAGGATCTGCCTCCTGCCACGGTAAACCTGGCCAAAAAAACATTGATAGAGAAAGGGATAAAACCCAGTTACAATAAAAAAGGCAATGTTGGCTGGATCAACGGTGACAACAACTGGAACCAGGTTTGCCACGGTGGCATGATCGCCGCCTCCATTGTAGTGGCTGAGATGGATCCTGAACTTGCCGCTAAAACAATCAGCAGGGCCCTGGATGGAATGCCTCATGCATTGGCCTCATACGGCCCGGATGGTGTGTATCCTGAGGGCTCGACCTACTGGGGCTATGGCACCGGTTTCTCAGTAGTGACCTCCTCGATGCTTGAAAGTGCTTTTGGAACGGATTTTGGGCTGTCCGATTATCCTGCCTTTCTCGAAAGTGCCGATTTCAGATTATTGAGTATTGCACCTTCGGGCTGGTACTACAACTTTGCCGACTGTGGCGATAAACGGGGTAAAAATGGCGACATGATCCTTGCATGGTTTGCCACTAAAACCGGAAATCCTGCCTATTTTGAAAAAGACAGGTTTTTAAAAGACCCTGAGGCTATGGGAAAACTATCCAGGCATGCGGGGGCAGGGTTGGTTTGGCTGTCGCAATTTGATGCAAGCGGAAAAAATCAACCGCCGCTGGCCTGGAAAGGGGAAGGTGACAATCCGGTGATTTTTTTCACAAGTGACCAAAACGACGACGCACAATATTATTTTGGCGGAAAGGGAGGCCGCGGTTCCGTCAACCATGGCAATATGGATGCGGGTTCGTTCATCTTTGAATTGGACGGTGTGCGCTGGGTGGTTGATCCGGGCAATCAGGGATATCATGACCTCGAAAAAACCGGTTTTAACCTCTGGGGACGCTGTCAGGATTGTCAAAGATGGACATTGCTCACCAAGAATAATTTTGGCCATAGTACCATAAGTGTCAACAACGCACTGCATGAAGTGGACGGTTTCGCGGCAATTGTTGATTTTAAAGCCGGTGAACAACCGGAAGCCACCCTGGACATGAGCCAGGTTTTTGGAGAAAAACTCAAAAATGTCACCCGCCGGTTCCTCAAGGAAAGTAACCGTTCGCTCGTGGTTGAAGATAAATTTGAAATCACTGACTCCACTGAAAATATTACCTGGCAATTGATGACCACAGCGGAGGTGGAAATCATAAAAGGAGGTGCTATATTACACCAGGAAGGCAAACAACTGAAAGTGGAAAACCTTTCACATCCGGAACTTGCGGTTTCAATTATTTCACTCGATCCACCTCCGCTGAGGCTTGACAGGACTATCGAAAACCTTAAGCGGCTGGAAATTCGTATGCCAGCTTATATTTTCCCCGACAGGAAAGGTACCCTGAAGGTCCTGTTGTCCTCAGAAAAATAACCAGGGCAGTGCTACAAGTTTGGCGGTTTGTAAATGGCCACGCTCAAAAGGTAAGGCCCAAAAAGAAACCAAAAAGAGGCTGTCTAAAAAGGGTAGCCTCTATTTTTTTGCCAAATATTATTTTGCTTGATTAAAATATCACTGAGAATTGATAGAAAACAAGGGGTGTTTTACTCATATCTTGAGATAAATAACCATTCAAACTGTATCCAACAAAAGGATATTTGGTGTTAAAAAAGGCCATCTCACTTTTGAGACAGCCTCTTTTTGGAAGAGAAGAGATTCAATTTAATAACCCGGGTTCTGCTCCGGATTTGGATTAGTGTCAAGTTTCCGCTGAGGGATGGGCACCAGCATATGCTGCCGGAGCAGGGGAAATATCTGAACAGAGGGGACATAGTGGTTACAGGTTCTCTTTACCAAAACCCGGTTATCGATAGTACCTGTACCGTGAAACTTGAGTTTAGCAGCCTAGGCACCATTGGTTTTAGTATGGAGTGATCCTCACTAAATAATGATTTGGCTAAAAGCCGCCGGGTTAAACTGCTATTTTATAGGGTTTTCTCATTTTTTTGGTTCTCATGGCATTGGCCTCTTTGTCGTCAGGAAATTTTTCCTTTTCCGGGTCCCAACGCAGGGGTCTTTTCAACTGATAGGCGATGTTGCCCAAATGGCATATCGTAGCAGTCCGGTGGCCGGTTTCCACATCACAAACAGGCATCTTTCCGGAGCGAATAGCCTGAGTCCAATCCAGGTAATGATTTTCACTTTTATAAAGGTGCACCTCACCCGATTTCAGCTTTTTGTTTACCAAATTCTTTGGCTTGCTTTCAAAAAAACCCCGGCTTACTGCTATCGTGCCCTCCGAACCTTCAAACATCACCGCATGGCCCCTGCCAAAATCCTCGTGCATCATCGTAATTCCATTGGCATAACGATAAGTAAGATAGGGGAATTCTTTTCCATCCGGGGGAGTTATCTCAACAGGTCCACTATGATCCATGCCTATAGCCCACTGGGCAATGTCAAACATATGTGCCCCCCAGTCTGAAAAAATTCCTCCGCCGTAATCTTTGTATTTCCTCCACATGGCCCAGCTATCATCAGTAATAGGCGGGCAAATTATCGGATGATAGGATCTGGAGGGAGCCGGCCCAAGCCATTTGTCCCAATTTATCTCCTGCGGTGTGGATACGGCCGGAAGGTCACAGTCTACAGCAGGATCGCCAACACTGACTTTAATATTTTTAATTTCGCCAATGTAACCGTTTCTTACCAATTCACAGGCTTTGCGGAAATCTTCCCGGGAACGTTGTATACTGCCGGTCTGAAGTATCCGGTTATACTTTCTAACAGCCTTTACCATGGCACGCCCCTCTTTAATCGTATGTGAGAGCGGTTTTTCGCAGAAAATATCCTTTCCTTCCTTAGCCGCCTCAATCACCGGCTTTGCATGCCAGTGGTCCGGAGTGGCCACTACCACAGCATCCAGACCCTGTGCTACTAATAAATCCCCGTAATCTTCATATACGGCACATCCCTTGTAAGTAGACTTACCTGATTTTTCGGCATAAAAAGCTTCTACTGTTTTTTGAAACCGGGCCAGTTTTAGCCGATCCACATCACTACCCGCCATCAGTTGGATATCTTCCAGCTTCGTAAAACGCTTGCCCAAGGCTAAACCCTGTTTTCCGGTACCAATGAATCCGATGTTAATTTTATCATTTGGTGCGATATAACCCTGGCCCCCCAAAACATATCTTGGAACGATGGTTACCGTCGCAAGTGAAGCGATCGACTGTTTAATGAACTTTCTTCTTGATTGTGCCATATATATAAATAAGAGTTTATTCAACCATCTTATAAAAAACACATGCGTTTAGCGGTCTGGTAATCAGCCCACTCAATTTACAATATATTCAATTCAAGCCGGAACAAAAAAAAATTATTTCCTTTCTGCCGTCCTAATCAGAAGCATTTATGCAGACAAATTACTATATTTCAGGTTTGTAAGCATTTTTTCAGTTTAATCACGACAGTACCAATGAAATTCACCTGCCTTCCGCAAAGCACACTTTGCCTGTTATTAATTATGCTCCTTTTTTCCTGCGACCAACCTGTACCGGAAGAACCGCTCCTCATTGTCAGGGAGGATCCGGTTGAGGGCCTTGCCAAAGCCAAAGAAATACGGGAGAGCACCACAGCAATACTTGCCGATGGGTTAAAGTTAGATTTGTGGGCATCTGACTCACTGGCTCCTGATCCTGTCGCCATGTCAATTGATAACCATGGGCGCGTTTATCTCACCAGAACAAACCGGCAGAAAAATTCAGAATTCGACATACGAGGACATAAGGATTGGATGACGGCGTCAATTGGACTCCAAACGCCCGAAGACCGGCGGGCTTTCCTGCGCAAGACCTTTGCCACCGAACTCAGTGATCAAAATAACTGGCTGGAAGACCTGAACGGTGACAGTATCCACGACTGGCGTGACCTGGCGGTGGAGCAAGACGAAATATGGCGGCTGGAAGATCAATCAGGCAATGGGCTGGCCGACATTTCTACCAGAATATTCAGGGATTTTCATGAAGAGATCACCGATGTAGCCGGTGCTTTGCTGGTACGGGAAAATGATATATTTCTGGGAATTGGCCCCGATATGTGGCGCCTACAGGATCGTGACGGCGATGGTATACCTGACCAAAAAACATCTATCAGCCATGGTTACGCTGTCCATATCGGTTTTAGTGGCCATGGTATGTCAGGAGCGATTGAAGGGCCGGATGGGAAAATTTACTGGGCAATAGGTGACATCGGGGCCCATATAGAAGCCCCCGACGGGAAGGTACACAGGTACCCGAATCAAGGAATCATCGTAAGAAGCAATCCGGATGGAAGCAATTTTGAAGTCTTTGCGGCGGGTTTACGTAACACGCACGAATTTGTCTTTGATGAATTCGGCAACCTGATCAGTTCAGACAATGATGGGGATCATCCCGGGGAAAGTGAAAGGTTGGTACACATTGTGGAAGGGTCCGATGCCGGCTGGAGGGCAAACTGGCAATATGGCAAATATACCGATCCCAAAAACAACAAATACAAAGTATGGATGGATGAGGCGCTTTTCAAACCGCGATGGGAAGGGCAGGCGGCCTATATCATTCCTCCTATTGTCAATTATCACAACGGCCCCACTGGCATGGCATACAATCCCGGAACCGCTTTGGGAACTGAATGGAAAAATAAATTTTTCCTGGTGGAGTTTGTCGGGAGTCCTTCGCGATCCCATATCTGGTCTTTTGATTTAAAGCCGAAAGGGGCCTCCTTTGAACTTGGAGAAGAAGTGGATGTGCTCAGCGGTATTTTACCGACCGGAATCCGGTTCGGGCCCGATGGTGCCTTGTACATAGCCGATTGGATCAACGGCTGGGGTACTAAAAATTACGGGAGGGTCTGGAAACTGGATGTCAGCGAGGATAAAGACGACCTGAAAGAGGAAAGAATGGAGACCAAGCGACTCATGCAACTGGATTATGACAATCAATCTCCTGAGACCCTTTCAGGTTTACTCGCTTATCCTGACAGGCGAATCAGGCAAAAATCTCAATTTGCACTCGCGAAAAAAGGAAATGAAGGCCTGGCCAAGCTGAAAGAAGCCACAGCGCAGGAAGATAACCAATTGGCCAGAATACATGGCATTTGGGGCATCGGTCAGGTAGCGGCAAAAAATAAGGCACATGCCGGTACGCTGGTAGCATTACTAAACGACAATGACGCCGAAATAGTAGCCCAGGCGGCAAAAATAATCGGGGACTTAAACTATGAGGAAGCCGGGGCCTCACTTCTTCCGCTACTTGCACACCAAAACCCAAGGGTGAGGTTTTACGCTGCCCAGGCGCTTGGGCGTATAGCCAGCAAGGATGCCGTAACCCCAATTCTGAATATGCTTGAGGAAAACAACGGAGAAGATTTGTATATCAGGCATGCCGGTGTACTGGCTTTGTCGCGCATCGGTGTCATAGAACCAGTGGTGGCGCTGGCAAATCACGCTCAAAAGGAGCTTAGAATAGTCGCTGTACTGGTGCTGCGTAGACTTGGCAGTGAAAAGGTGTCCCTTTTCCTGAAGGACAAAGACGAATACATTGTTACAGAAGCAGCAAGGGCCATCAACGATGATTGGTCAATTGAAGCCGCATTACCGGAACTGGCCGCTGTACTGGAAGACAGAAGATTTTCATCCGAACCCTTGCTGAGAAGGGCCATCAATGCCTGTTTGAGAGTCGGAGGGGAAAAGGAATTGGATTTGTTGATTTCCTTTGCTGCCCGGAATGACATAGCCAGCGAAATGAAGGCCGAAGCTTTGGCAACGCTGGGCACCTGGGCCAACCCTTCCGTACTGGACAGGGTGGACGGCCGTTACCGGGGAAAAATAGAAAGGAGTCCTGATCCTGTAAAGTCAAAAATCCAGGATCACGTCGTTGCTTTTTTGCAGGACGAAGCGGCTGAGGTTTCCATCGCCACAGCGCAAATGTTAAGTCACCTGGAAATAAAGGCTTTTAATGCAAAAATGGCGGGGATGATGCAGAAACATCCTGATCCGACGGTAAGATCAGCTATACTGCTGGCTTTGCATCAGCTAACCTATGATAACATTGAAAGTATAATTAAGCTTGGCATGGAGGATGCCGAAGAGACCGTAAGGACCACTGCTTTGGGATTGCTGAATGAACTCGACATCGCTAAAGAGGCTTTACCAGCCATTGTACAACCGGTTTTTGATAAAGGAACCCTCAGAGAGCAACAGGAAACCTTAAGGGTATTGGGCAAAATGCCAATAGACAAAAGTGAAGGCATTCTGGATGGGTTGCTGGATCAAATGATTGATCAAAACCTTTCACAGGGCCTCGCCCTGGAACTGATTGAAGCGGTTGATGCTTCCGGTTCGGAAAAGCTGGTTGCCAAACTGTCAGAATTTCAAGCGGGCCATCCTGAAGAAGACTATTCCGAAACACTGTTTGGGGGAAACTGGCGAAGTGGCAGGAACTATTTCTTCCGCAATACTACCGGCCAATGTGCCAGATGTCATGCGGTAGAAGGATATGGTGGTGCGGTAGGGCCTCCTCTTGGAAACATAGGTAACATACTCAGCCGGGAACAACTGCTGCAGGCCCTGGTAGAGCCCAGTGCCAGGCTATCTCCCGGTTATGGCAACGTGTCCCTTACCCTCAAAGACGGGCAAACTGTGACCGGCATGCTCAGCGAGGAAACAGAAAAAGAACTAATCCTGAAAACATCCGATGCCGAACCTCTGGAAATCTCGCTTTCCCGCATAGAAACCCGCAGGAATCTCCCTTCAGGGATGCCTGCTATGGGTACCCTGATGTCAAAAAGGGAAATCAGGGACATGGTGGAATTCCTGGCTAATTTGAAAGAGTAGCATCAGATCTCTTAAATAGCTTATGAAAAAAGTTGCCTGAAGGCGTTTTTGCCTGCTTTTCTATTCTTTCTTTGGCCTTCAGCTTCTTTTTGCGCTGCCTGATCCTTTGTCTTTTACGCTTATTTTGGGTGGCCCCTTTCACCAACACGCCCCTCGCAGAAAGACCTATCTGCCCGCGGTACCACGGCTCCCTGCCTACCAGGTTAAAATTGGGTTTGTAATCAATGGAGAAATGATGCTTTAACAGCGTAAATTCCATTCCTAAAATAAGGTCAATGCCTAATGTTGCATGGCCATAGGTAGTTACGATTTCTTTCTCATGCTGATTCTTTCTTATACTTTCTTCAGAACCGAAGGAAATTCCAGCCCCTGTATAAAAGTTGAAACGTTTGGTAAGTATCTCCCTGTGCATTTCTAACAGGGCATGAACTGTGCTGTTACGGTTAAAGTCGGTTTGCACAATTCCTTCAACTGTCATATGCTTCATGACCCGGTGCTGCATGCTGACCCCAACGGTCCTTTTAACCCGGTCATTTCCAAGCCGTAACCCCAGCGTGGTACCATAGCTCTGACCAATGGCCTGATAAATACCGGTCAAACAAAGACAAACCGCCAAACAAATGTTTTTTTTCATGATTATCCCGGGGACAGTTGCTTTGTAAAACGATTAACCGTCCCGGATAGTACCGACAATGAAAAATAAACAACCGTCCGGATTAACACTCATCTCGAGGAAACAGCTTGGGAAATCAGGATCGGGTTAAATTTTTGAGATATATGGCATACAGTTAGATCACTGCGTTATACATTTGTACAAAAAGGCCATTATTTTATAATAAATATGTCAAAAAGACTGGAAATTAATGATTACATAACATTTATTCCTTTGCAAACCTGCCTCGCGGTTTTATATTGGTTCGATTTTTTGAACCGGGAAAAACATAAGGAATGTTGCAAGTTAAGCCACAGGTACAACGTTCGGACTTAGAAGGAACGAATATTAAATCCGAAATGAAGAAAAACAACCTGATAGTATTGCCCGGGAAAAGTTATCCCTTGGGAGCCACTGTATATCCCGATGGGGTGAATTTCAGTATTTTTTCCAGGAATTGTGATAAGGTCGAATTATTGTTTTTTGATGATCCCGACGGTCGCCACACACACATTATTGAGCTGGACCCAAAAGTCAACCAGACTTTTTACTACTGGCATGTCTTTGTGACCGGTATTAAGCCGGGGCAGTTGTATGGTTACAGGGTCCATGGTCCATACATACCTGAAAAAGGCCTTCGCTTCGACGGACAAAAACTCTTGCTCGACCCCTATGCAAAGGCTGTCATAGCCGGTAAACACTATGACCGTCAGGCAGCAAGGGGTCCGGGAAAAAACCTTCGGAAGGCTATGAAAAGCGCGGTAATCGACCCCTCTGAATATGATTGGGAGGGTGACCAGCCGCTCAATTATCCCTTCGCCAAATCAGTCATTTATGAGCTTCATGTGGGTGGTTTTACCAAACATCCTAACGCTGGTATCACACCGGGCAAAGAAGGCACTTTTGCAGGTCTCATAGAGAAAATTCCGTACCTGAAAGCTTTGGGAATCACGTCTGTGGAAATGATGCCGGTACAGCAGTTTGACCCACAGGATGTGTACAACCCTGCCCTCACCAATTATTGGGGATATAGCCCAATAGCCCTGTTTGCGCCGCATTGCTACTATGCCCACGCCAATGATCCGGTTGCCATTGTCAATGAATTCAGGGATTTGGTGAAAGCCTTACACAAAGCCGGCATAGAGGTCATCCTCGACGTAGTTTTCAATCATACGGCTGAAGGGGATGAAAATGGCCCGACGCTCTCTTTCAAAGGGTTGGAAAACCGGGCATACTACATGCTGCAGGAAAGGGATAAAAGTAAGTATGCAAATTTTAGCGGGACAGGTAATACGTTGAATGCCAATCATTCGATCATGCGGCGTATGATAATGGATTGCTTAAGATATTGGGTTTCCGAAATGCATGTCGATGGTTTCAGGTTTGATCTCGCCTCTGCACTTTCAAGATCGGAAGATGGTGAACCTCTGGCCAACCCACCCATTTTATGGTCCATTGAATCGGACCCTGTGTTGGCTTCTGCCAAGATTATTGCCGAAGCCTGGGACGCCAGCGGCCTGTACCAACTAGGGACTTTTGTTGGACATAAGTGGGCCGAATGGAATGGCCGGTATCGCGATGATGTACGGCGGTTTGTCAAAGGGGATTTACATGTATCCCAAAACCTTTCACAAAGATTATTAGGCAGCCCCGACCTGTTCAGACAAATAATAAGGGACCCTAACCGGAGTATCAACTTTGTTACCTGTCACGATGGATTTACCCTGAATGACGTAGTTTCTTATAATCACAAACATAATCTCAAAAATGGGGAAAAAAACCGCGACGGCCACGATTACAACTTTAGCTGGAATTGTGGTGCGGAGGGGCCCGGCAAAGATAAGGAAATTGAAAAGCTCAGAACCCGCCAGGTTAAAAACCTTCTGACCATTCTTATGTTTTCGCAGGGAACGCCTATGTTGCTAATGGGTGACGAAGTCAGAAGAACCCAGCATGGCAACAACAATGCTTATTGTCAGGACAACACCACCAGTTGGTTTGACTGGGATTTGGTCGAAAAGGAAAAGGAGTTACTCTCCTTTACCAGAAAACTTATCCATTTTAACCTGTCCCATAAGTTTTTTCAGGAGCATTACCACTGGAACGGACGCGAGGACCACCAGTCCTCCAAGGTATTCTGGCATGGCGTAAAGGCTTTTGAACCGGATTGGTCTGATCACTCTCATGCGCTTGCCTATACCCTGTTCAATCGTTATTATTCAGAGTGCCTGCACGTGATAATGAATGCGTACTGGGAGGCAATGGATTTTGAAATTCCATCTATCGACGGATTTGAAGGAAAAAAATGGTATAGGGTATTGGATACATCGTTAGCTTACCCTGATGACTTTCCGGATTTGGATGAAATGCAGGAAATCCGGCGGCCAAAGTATCGAGTCCAAGCAAGATCTGTGGTGGTATTAAAACAAATCAGGGAGCAGACAAAGAAAACTAACGGTCTGAAGGGCAATAAGCGGTGAAATTGATAACTTTGGTAATTTATCACGAACCGGCCAAAGCGTCAAACTAGCTCTAACTTACAGTTTCGGACAATTTTTACAATGCCTGCCTTTTCTTTTATATTTCTTGCAACATTTTTTAAAGACACAAACATCAAATGACACCGGGCCATCCTTTGAGAAAGGAGCGTCTGTCTCCTGCTTCATTTCAATGAGTAGTATTTCCGAATCCATATTAATTTAGACCAATTCTAAACAATACAAAAATGGAAATCAGGATGCTCTTGATCAATCCCCAGCACTAGCTATTTTACCATCGCTAGTTATAGTGATGGTTGTAGTTAGTTTTAATTGCTAAAGGCGTCAATACCTGTTAAAATGACTTTCCGGAATGCCACCTCAGCCTAACCTCAAAAACTCAACTGCCTGTTTTCCAAGGTGGTTGGAATTTTCAAATCCAACCCGAATTCGGTATTGAGCTTTCGAATGAAGTAGGCAGATAATAGCGGAGACTCTTTTTCAAGGTTTTGGTGTACAAAAAAATACAGTTGGTTCAGCCCTTCATCCCTCCATGTCTTTATCCTTGTAAGCCAAGCATCGAGCCTGCTGTAATCGCTCTCATGATTTGCCCCTACATACCGGATAAACGCGCTGGGTGTTGTGAGCCGCATATGCAGCATATCTCTTCTTCCAGCCGTATCTACAATAATATTAGCCTTCTTATGGTGCTCCAATAATTGATAAAACCTTTCAGCTTCAACGGGATTATTGAACCACGTCTCATTTCTCACCTCCACCGCCAATGGTATCTCCGCCGGAAAATCAATCAGGAACCGCTCTAACCTGGCGAAGTCCTTCGGTTTGAAATTATCATGCATTTGAAGAAAAGCCATGCCCAGTTTTTCTTCGAAGGCACTGACAGCATCACAATATTCTTCTACCAGCATTTGAGTGTCCAGCAATCGCTTAAAATGGCTGATCGTGTTGGTAATTTTTGGAAAAAACCTGAAACCTCCAGGTGTTTTGTTCTTCCATTTCTCCACCTGTACCCGGGTAGGCAGGTTGTAAAATGTAGCATTCAACTCTATGCAATTGAACTGAGAAGAATAATAGGTCAATTCATCTTTAGTTCCCCTTGGATAAAAATTCTTCAAATCCTGCCGGTTCCACTTAGCACAACCAACGTATACTTCAAACGGATTTTTATCGTCACCTTTAGTCAAAACCTTCTTTGAATCAGGATGATCCGGTGGAAAGCTAAAGTCTATATTCTGGGGATTATCTACACGGCCAAATTTCATGCTTTTTTTTCAGCTAAATTACGCATTTAAACTAAGTTTCCTTCATTTCAAAAAAGAAAAATGCTAAAAATTTTAGTCCGTAAACTATTATAAACTATTGACGACGATCAAGATCGGTACTGACACAAATCATGTGAAATCGACTTGATTATATTTAGGTTTGGTATAAAGCTGACTTTAAACTATAAAACTATGAGAAATACAAATGAGTTTACCAAACACCAGATTGTTATTATCGGTGGCGGCTCTGCTGGCATCACTACTGCAGCGCAATTGCTAAGAAAAAACAAGTCATTGGACATCGCAATCATCGAGCCTTCCGAAAAACATTATTATCAGCCGGCGTTTACCCTCGTAGGTGCAGGTACCTATAAGATGAGAAAAACTATCAGGGATGAAAGGGATCTCATTCCTCAGGGAGCTAAATGGATCAAATCCTCAGCTAAGGCGATAGACCCGGATAATCAGACTGTCACGATCAGTGACGGTACAGAGATTGTCTATGACTACCTGGTGGTAGCAGCCGGCATCCAGTATGACTGGGATGACATACCCGGGTTGAAAGAATCAATTGGTAAAAACGGAGTGACCTCCAACTATGACAGGCGGTTCACAGGGTATACCTGGGAATTGCTGCAGAATTTTAAAGGTGGAAATGTGCTTTTTACCCAGCCTTCAACCCCTATTAAATGTGGGGGCGCCCCCCAAAAAATTATGTACCTGGCTGAAGATTATTTCAGGAAAAAGGGGATCAGAGACAAGGCACACATTATTTTTGCTACCCCCGGGTCGGTGCTTTTTGGGGTAAAAAAGTTTGCCAAAACGCTCAACAGGATCGTTCAGGACCGGGATATTAAAGCTGTATATTTTCATAAACTGACTGAAATTCGCCCGGACCGTAAAGAGGCAGTTTTTGAAATTACTAACGAGGAGACCGGCTGTAAACTAATTGAACAAAAGGAAATCATACCGGGAATGGAGATACACGGTGAACAAAAAGTGGTAATACCGTATGAGATCCTTCACCTGGCACCACCTCAAAGTGCCCCTGACTTCATAAAAAACAGTCCCCTGGCAGTCCCGGGTAATCCACTGGGTTGGGTAGATGTCGATAAGCATACCCTGCAACACGTCAAATACCGGAATGTTTTTTCACTGGGCGATGTAAGCAGTACGCCCAACGCCAAAACCGCCGCGGCCGTACGCAAACAGGCGCCGGTGCTGGTACAAAACCTATTGTCGGTCATGCGGCAACAAACCTTGCAGAGCAACCCCGTGTACAATGGTTACGGCTCCTGCCCACTGGTCACTGCCTACGGAAAAATGGTACTGGCAGAATTTGATTACGAAAACAACCCTACTCCCACCTTTCCTTTTGATACCTCAAAAGAAAGATGGACCATGTGGATTTTGAAAAAATACCTGCTCCCCTGGTTCTATTGGAACAGAATGCTAAAAGGATATGGAGCGTGAGTATAGGTGTGGATGTGATGAATATGCCCCGGAAGGGGCAAAACATTGGTAGCAAAACGCCAACGTTTGCATCAATAAATTAAAATAAATACAAATGAAAAGCTTGTGAACCCGAATCCGGATTCGGGGATGAACGTAATTTTTATTGGTACCAAAGATAAATCACAGCCCGTGGACAAGAGACCTGATATCGACATCCCATTTGTAACAACACCATAAACCAAGAGCAATCTGTCAACAGGGAAAACAAAAAGCCCTTCACATCTTATTTCGGTAATGTGTGAAGGGCTTGACATTTTAGCCTCAAAAAAATTTTATACCTGTTTAAGTCTTTTTTCCAGGCTATCGAGCCTTTTTTCGATTTCCAGGAGTTTATGGATAATGATAATATGTGTTTCTTTGGCATCGATGCCAACGACACTGTTATCACTGGCAATTATTTTTGCGATTTGCTCGTAAGCTTCCCTTGGAACCAATTCGTTCATTATCTTGCTCTTTTAAAGCATTGTAGTCGGTTCGTGGTATTCAGTTCTGGGAAGGTCGGTTTTAGAAAGCGCCTCGAATCCTCCCTGAATATCTACCAATTGATCGAATCCCCTGGCTCTCAGAATCGATGCAGTAATCATCGACCGGTATCCTCCGGCACAATGAAGGAAGTATTTCTTTTCATTGTCCAACTTCGCCATGTTCTTATTGATAAAATCCAATGGGAAATTACCAATGCCTTCTATGTGCTCGGAATCATATTCACTGTTCCTTCTCACATCCAGCACACTGATCTTCTTGTCACTTTTGTACAATTCAGCAAAATCCGCTGCCGATAGCTGTTCGATAGTATCTACATCCCTGCCGGCTTTTTTCCACGCATCAAAACCCCCTTTGAGATAGCCCATGGTATTATCGTAGCCTACACGAGCCAATCTTGTGACTACCTCTTCCTCTTTTCCTTCGTCGGCCAAAAACAGAATCGGTTGTTTCAAATCAATAATCAGTGCACCTACCCAAGGAGCAAAATTGTCATCAATACCTATGAAAATTGATCCCGGTATAAAACCCTTAGGAAATCCCTCTTTGCTCCTGGTGTCAAGAATCAACGCATTGTTCCTGTTCGCCATATCTTCAAAGTCTTCCACACTCAAAGCCACGACACCTTGTTCTAATATTTCATCCAGGCTCTCATAACCCATCTTGTTTAACACCGCATTTTTAGGGAAATACTGGGGTGGTTCCACCAATCCCTCGGTAACTTCTTTCACAAATTCCTCCTGACTCATATCTTCCCTTAGTGCATAATTGTATTTTTTCTGATTCCCTAATGTATCAGTGGTCTCTTTACTCATCATTTTTCCACAAGCCGAACCGGCACCATGGCCGGGGTAGACGATGACCTCATCTTCCAACAGCATGATTTTGTTCCTCAGAGAGTTATAAAGATGAACGGCCAGATCTTCACGAGACAAGTCTGTCTTAACTGCCAGATCGGGTCTGCCAACATCACCGATAAACAGCGTGTCGCCGGTAAAGATCGCATGGTTATGACCTTTTTCATCAATTAACAGAAATGTGGAAGACTCCATAGTATGTCCCGGCGTATGCAAAACTTTAATTTTCGCTTTTCCCAACTCCAGTATTTCCCCGTCTTTGGCAATATGGGCCTCAAAATTCGGCTGGGCGGTAGGGCCGTAAACAATCTTTGCGCCGGTCTTTTTCGCTAAATCCAGGTGTCCGGAAACAAAATCGGCGTGGAAGTGTGTCTCCAGCACATATTTGATCTTCGCACCGTCTTCTTCTGCTCTTTCTATGTAAGGTTGTGTTTCCCTTAAGGGATCGATAATGGCAGCTTCGCCGTCAGATTCAATGTAATAAGCAGCCTCTGCCAGACATCCCGTATAAATTTGTTCTACTTTCATGGCTATATCCTTTTTATTAAATTTTTTAATCAAATATAATTGTTATCTCCTTCAGGTTTGGTAACAATTGTTACTTAAAACGATGCTCCGGGTCAGTGGATGCAATGCTGTATTTCCCCTTCTGCAAGATAGCTGATAATCGCCACTTGGAGTACGTTTAATTGACTTTTCAAGGTACATAAAGATTTCGGTAATTACAGCACCACTAAAGTATAAACCCTCCGTGTCTTTGTACCTTAGTGGTGAAAAACAACAAACCACCACAAAAACACAAACTTCCCCATAAAAAATAGGCCGTATCCTCAAAAACCGATCAGTGCGGCAGGTTTTTTCTTATCAAACCGTATACCAGTGTACCTATCACCGCACTGGCAATAACCACCAGGAAAACTCCCACGCCATAGCCAACCAGGATAAACATAGGTCCGGGGCACGCACCGGTCATAGCCCAGCCAAGGCCGAATATAGTGCCACCGATCAGATATCTGGGTATACTTTTGTTTTTAGGGGTAAATTTGATATCAGTCCCTTCTATGGATCTCATTTTAGTTTTTTTAATAATTTGTTTGGCCATTATGCCTGAAACCACGGCAGATCCGATAATACCATACATATGAAAAGACTGGAATTTGAACATTTCGTAGATACGGTACCAGGAAATAATCTCGGCTTTACTTAGTACAATGCCAAAAAAAGTACCCAATATTAAAAATTTAATGTATTTCATTTTTCAATCATATTAAAAGTTTAAAGTAGCCATGATGTTAACATGGCTAAGATTAGTCTTATTAAAAACATAGTCGGGGTTTTCAATAGACTTATCAAAACTTGTATCCAGTACATACAAAGCTCTGACATCCAAACCCGCTAACCAGCCCTTTAACTCATAATTGAGGTCGATATTCAATTGGTTGTAACTCATAAACCCATATTTGTTTAATTCAAAATCCCTCATGTCATTGCTATTGGTCCTGCCCACATAAACCCCTACGTTCAGACTGCTATCATCCAGTGGAAAGTAGTTAAATTTCATCATAAAAGTCTGAAAATCTCCTAACCCTTCGACCCGGTGCCTCGATATATACGTGTACAACCGCGCCGTTCCAAGTTCCCGTGGAAACAAGAACCTACCGGTATTCAATCCTTGTGTATAATTGAATGACGTGCTCCACTTACTTTTTTTAATCCCGGCTTTCAGTGAAAACAGGTTGGTGGTATGCCCGGATGGAAAGTAAGTCCTTGCCGGATCGGGGTTGCCACCGGCGTTTACCTGGTCTTCCCGCAAATACTGAAAGCCTAATTCATACTGGCCGATGTGATAATCTGTCTGAAAAAAACCGGCATTAAGAATGTTTTCGATATAATAATCCCAGATCTGAATTTCCAGACGATCATTGAAGTTATAATCTATCCCCAGAATCCCCAGGCCATTGGTGGTAATGTTTCCCGCGTAACCTGACTTGGTTCCATCGGGGTTGCAACCTTTGCCATATAAACCAATGGTAGCTTCCAGATCATACCAGGCTGTGGTGGATCTGGGTGAAGATTTTGTGAACCATCCGGCACTGACAGATACATTCTTCCATTCGTTTATTTCCGCCCAGACCCCGCTCAACACGGTAGGTTTCAGCCTGGTGTCCTGCTTATTGACCAGAGGTGTGCTGATACCCATTTTCCCTAACTTAATCCACGATTTTTTATACCGGTACTTTAAAAAAAGTTCTTCCAGCCGATCCATATCGTCTTTGTTTGACGGGTCGGTGATGTCGAAAAGTTGAGCTTCCCACCGGCTGCCTTTTCCAACCACCGGGTCTGCTTCGGTAAGGTCGGAAGATCCGGTATTGAACACAAAGAGACCACCCAAGCCCATCTGAAACCCTTTAAACTCGGAAGTATGGTAATAAAGCCTTCCACCGGTGCCATTTGCCCAATAATCCTTCAAATCACGTTGATTGATTGTTGCCATAAAACTGTTGCGTATCAAACCGCCAAAGTGCCCTTTTACAAACCAATCCTTTAAGTTATTGACAGTTTGCTCACCATTTTGATCAGATTTTTCATTTTTTCTCATGGTGGTGGATTCACGGTGCCCGACACTGTCTATTACCTGCGTATAACCCTTCAATACTAACAGTAACAGTCCTGTGACGATGGCTATTTTCATTTTTACAATGGCAAAATCCAGGGCAAAATCAGGTGAGTCATGATTAAGCCGCCAATAAAGAATCCCACCACTGCGATCAGGGAAGGCATTTGAAGCTCACTCAAACCAGTTATCGCATGACCCGAGGTACAACCCCCGGCGTACCTTGAGCCAAATCCAACAAGAAATCCACCGCCGACAAGCATCAGCATGCCTTGAACCGAAAACAGGTTTTCCCAGCTAAACAAATCTCCCGGTATGTACGCCTTTCCCGGTTCCTCTATGCCCAATGACCTAAGTTCATTGACAACGCCTTCAGAAATTTGAACTCCCTGGTCAACCGTCAAAAATGTGTGGGCAATAAAACCTCCTATCACAGCACCCACCAAAAAGGTCAGGTTCCATATTTGTCCATGCCAATCAAAATCAAAGAAGTCCGATAATTTTCCGGCTCCTCCAATGCTACAAATGGTGCGCAAGTTGGAAGATATCCCAAAGCTTTTACCAAAGTACCATAACAAAAACATCACCAGGGCAATCAACGGTCCACCCACGTACCATGGCCACGGTTGGCTTATAAACTCTATCATTTCAATTTTATCTAATCATCTAACTTAAATCAGTAGGTCAAAACAAGATGAAGAAATTTGCTTCTTATCTCGAAGTTATGGTGCTGAAATTCCTACATTCGACCGCTTCTCCATGATCTTCAAAATGCGCCCCGGTCAGACAAATTACTTCTGTTCCCCGGTCGGACAATATTACTTCTCTTAAAGTGTATCGTTCAGCGCCAGCCTTTTCTGCTGTCTTTTACCCGGTCAAATGCCTATTCCCTGCAAAATGGAAAAATTCGTTGGTATTGATACCTTCGTTATCTCAATCCTGTTTTAATCAAAATTGTTCCTCACTTAATCACTAAGATGCTTTCACTTCACTACGGCCGACCAGTTCACCATCCCAACCCAAAGTGCCCCCTTCCAAATTATAAAGATTTTTGAATCCCATATCCTGCATCATCCGGCATGCGACACTGCTGCGATTACCACTACGACAATAGATGTAGTAAGACCTGGTTTTATCCAACCTCCTGACTGACGCTTCAAAATCACTAGCCATAATGTCGAGGCACCTTGCTCCCCGAATGATACCATCGCGGCATTCACGCTCCGTCCTGACATCCAGAATCGCCGCTTTGGGATCCTGGCTCACCTTTTGTTTGAATTCCTGATTACTTATATTCTTATACATAATTTTTTGTATTGCTTGAATATCCTTTAAAAGTACCCTGGTACAGGATCTTTTTGCGTAACAATTGTTACATAAGCTATCCGGCTAAAAACCTCAAAGAGGGACAAAATGAATGTAAAAGCTTGGTTTTCAGAAAAAAAGGCAGTCGAATTCAGGCAAGATTGGTTTGTGTAGCATGTGTGGAAGGATACACCTGCTGCTGGTTGCCAAGGGCGTCAAAATGTGTTACAGCTTCATCCACATACAAAAAGAAGTGGTCTTTTCCTATGTGTTCCATCAGGCCACATCGATGCATAATATCCCGCACTGGTCCTTTAACGCCCGACAGATAAAAATCCATACCGCCAGATCTGAGTTCATTGACTATTTCACCTAAAACATGGGCAGCACTCGAATCAAGGCTGTTAATGGCATCTGCATTTAATATGACAAGCTTAAGGTTTTCCTTCGAATTAACAAATTCCCGCAGTTTATCCTTGAGATTTCCGGTGTTTGCAAAAAACAATTGAGCGTCGAATCTGATAACCAGTATATCTTCCCGTACCTCGGCCTGTGGAAACCTGTTAATATTTCTGTAGACCGGGGTGCCAGGCATCTTGCCCAGAATGGCCATGTGTGGGTAGGCGCTCCTGTAAATGACCATGGCCAGTGAGAGAATCACTCCCACGCCTATCCCCTGCTCAATGCCAAGCGTGAGGGTAGCTAAAAACGTGACTATCAACATCAGAAAATCTCTCCTGTCTGTTTTCCAAAGGTATTTGGCCTCTTTAAAGTCGATCAACCCAAACACTGCGACCATAATTACGGAAGCCAGTATCGCTTTTGGCAGATCATAAAAAAGCGGGGTCAGAAATAAGAGTGTTAACAGGATTAAAAGTGCGCTAATGATGGATGCCATGCCGGTTCTGGCGCCCGCCTGGTCGTTTACGGCCGTTCTGGAGAAGCCCCCGGTAGTAGGAAAAGCGCTAAAGAAAGCTCCTCCGATATTGGCCAAACCTAATGCTATTAATTCCTGATTGGGATCAACAGTATAGTCTTTGTGCTTGGCCTGAATAGCCTTAGCAACAGCGACAGACTCCATAAATCCAACCAGGGCTATGGTCAAAGCAATGGGTAACAGGCTTTCCAAGTGGATCATATCCAATGCCGGTATGGCAAAGGCAGGTAGGCCTTCGGGAACCTCACGGACTATTTTCATACCATTTTCATCCAGACCAAGCAATGATACCAATAGTATTCCTAAAATTACGGCAACTAACGGGCCTGGTATTGATTTGTTTATCCTTCTCGTCAATAAAATGATAAAAATACCGCCGGTACCCAGCAACAATGTGGGTAGATGAATTTGATCAAAACCACGAAATGCGTTGATGACGATTTCATGAACAAAGTTGCTTCTGGGAATATCAAATCCAAGCAAGTGCTTTAGCTGACTCAATCCAATAATCAGCGCAGCCGCTGAGGTGAATCCACTTATGACCGGGTGTGAAAGAAAATTCACCAAAAACCCCAGCCGGAAAAGTCCGAGCAGGAATTGTAATGCACCCACCATCAATGCCAGAGAAATGGCCAGGAGGATAAATTCATCAGTACCCTGAGCCGTCAAATGGCCTACACCTGTTGCAATCAACAAAGCAACCATAGCGACCGGCCCAACCGCCAATTGCCTGGAGGTGCCAAAAATGGCATAAAATACCAGGGGAACGGTGGAAGCATATAATCCATAAATGGGAGGCAGCCCGGCCAGCATGGCATAAGCCATTCCCTGAGGAATGAGCATTACCCCGACAGTTAAACCCGCTGAAAAGTCTCCCCTTAGATCCCTGTTGTTGTAATGCGGCAACCAGCCCAGGATAGGAATATATCTCTTAATGCCAGTCATTTAATTTAAATTTATCACATTTTAAAGAAGTATGATACAAATTTATGAGAAGATATGACTGGCCAACGTAACAATTGTTACGCTGTCAACGAGGGCCGGTTCACAAGGTCAGCTTGAGGATGACGGACATACATATTCAGTTTTAGGTACGTCGGTTTCTGCTATAGCCTTAAACCCACCGGCTATATCCACTAATTGGTCATAGCCCCTGGACTTTAGGATTGATGCATAGATCATGGAGCGATAACCACCTGCACAATAAAGGTAATACGCTTTATGCCGGTCAAGTTGATTGAAGTGATCGTTGATAGAGTCCAAAGGTAAATTCAGGGCATCTTCGACATGTTCTGCCTCATACTCAGCGGGTTTTCTGACATCCAGCACAGGCAACTTGTGTTTTTTATAGTGCACGGCAAATTCACCGGCAGAGACAGACATCACTGTATCAAATGCATTCCCTGCTTTCCGCCAGGCATGGATACCATCCTTCAGGTAGCCCAGGGTGTTATCATATCCAACTCTTGAAAGCCGGACTATTACCTCCTCTTCTCTCCCGGGTTCAGCTATGAAAATAACAGGCTGTTGTAAATCCGGAATCAAAGCCCCCACCCATGGCGCGAAACTGCCATCCAAGCCTATGAAAATGGCATTAGGGATATGTGCTGCTGCAAACTCCCGGGGGTTCTGGTATCAAGCACCAGGGCGCCTTCATGATCTGCCAAAGCCATGAATGTCGCTGTATCAAGGGGTATGTTGCCTTTTTTCAGAATATCATCCAAGCTTTTTGCACCTCCTTTGTTCATGGCCACATTCATGGCAAAATACTGTGATGGCGGCAATAATCCTTCTGTCACCTCTCTGATAAACGCTTCCCTGGTCATACCTGACCTGAGTGCATAATTGGTTTTCTTCTGATTTCCCAACAGGTCTGTGGTTTCATGGCTCATGTTCTTTCCACAGGCAGAACCTGCACCATGGGCAGGGTACACAATCACATGGTCAGGTAAAGTCATGATTTTACTGCGCAGGCTGTTATATAACATACCTGCCAGGGCATTCTTGGTGAGTGTTCCCCTCTGGGCCAGGTCAGGCCTGCCTACATCTCCTATAAAAAGTGTGTCACCGCTAAATATAGCATGTTCCTTCCCCAGCTCATCAAACAGCAGGTAGGTGGTACTTTCCAGGGTGTGAAGGGCTGAAAATGTACGGTTATTCGGACGATCATTCCCGGGCTAGTCATTCCCGAACTAGTTATAGTATGGCGTCATACTATGACTTCTCTAATGTTAGAACATTATTTCCCATTTAAGTAAACCATTCTTTAAATCTCAGGCTGAATACTTGTATTCCGAACCAGCCCGCGGGCATTCACGAAATATTTGAAAAGGGCATTTTTCACAGATATGCTGATCAAGCTGCGAATAAATCTTTGCAATGGCCTCTTCTTTATTGACAAAAAACCTGTCTTCACCGATTTCATCCCAATATCCACCTTTCTTTAAAAACGTTCTTGCCCGCAGCTTTAATCCGGATAAGTATATTTTTTTCCCTCTTTCATCCCATTTTCTAACAATAGTGGTCAGGAACTCCGCTCCTGAAGTATCGATCAGGTTAATATTGTTACCCACTATCAGTAAATTCTTTTCCGAGCTATCCAATAAAATATCCAGTTTCTCCCCTACATGCTCGACCGCGCCAAAAAACAAAGACCCTTCAATACGATATACCATCAATTGCGGACAGATGTCCAAATCATATTTAACGGCATTTTTGAACATCCGCTTTGAATCTTTAGGGTCAGGGGCCAACTTTACCATCCGGGGCGTGGAGGTCTTTCGCAGGTAAAACACCAAAGAGAAAAAAACGCCCAGGTATATGGCATATTCCAACTCCAGAAACAGGGTGGCCCCAAATGTAATGACCATTACCAATGATTCACGCCTGCTTGTTTTTAAAATTTTTTTAATATGATGAAAATCAATGAGATTATAAGCAACCAGCACAATAATACCTGCCATTGCCGGCATAGGCAAAAACACAGTCAGGTGACCGATGAATACAATCAGAAACATCAATAAGACAGCCGCAAAAACGGCTGACATAGGTGTCACCGCCCCTGCCGAATGGTTAACTCCCGACCGGGTAAAAGAGCCTGAACCGGCATAACAAGAAAAAAAACTACCTGCAATATTGGATAAGCCCTGCCCGATAAATTCCTGATTAGCATCAATGCGTTGTCCCGTTTTGGTAGCAATAGCCCTGGCAATGGCCACTGCCTCAATGAGGCCCAACAAAGCGATGGCAAAAGCGTTGGGTGTCAGGTTTTGAAGCAGTTTTACCTCGAAATTTGGTAAAGAAAAAGGGGGAAGTCCTTTAGGAAGCTCTCCTATTACGGCTACCCCATTGCCGGGCCCAGCCATGTAGAATGACAAAATACTACCAATAATCATGGCAATAAGCATATGAGGTACCAGCGGGTGCAACCGTCTGACTAAAATAGCCGATGCAAGGGTAACTACTGCAATCGCAAAGGCATAGAAATTTGTCTGGTTAAGACTTTGCAAAATCAGGGTCCAGGCTTCTGGGAAGGAGCTACTTCTCTCCAGGTCTAATCCCAGAAAGTGCTTGACCTGGCTTGTGGCTATAAGAATTGCTGCTCCTGCGGTAAAACCAATAACCACACTATGCGAAATGAAATTGACCACTGCCCCCATTTTTGCCAATCCCAACACCAGTTGAATAACCCCCGTAACCAAGGTGATGGTGATGGCAATCATGATAAAGTCGGGTGTGGCAGGCGCCGCATACTGACTTACTGTTGAGTATACAACCAGGGAAATGGGCGTAGTCGGGCCACTGATCAGGTGCCGGCTTGAACCGAATAAGGCCGCTACAATTGGCAATATCATGGCCGTGTATAAGCCATTGATGGGCGGCATACCGGCAATCATGGCAAAGGCAACACCCTGTGGTAAAACGATAACTGCTCCTGTCAACCCGGCAAGGAAATCCGCTCTTAGTGATTGGGCATTTATTGCTCCTGTCCATAAAAGGAATGGGAAAAACTTGTGCATTTATCAGATGTAATCTTTGATGTAGACTTTTTCTTTGATGTAAAATGTTTCTTGAAGAGGTTTTAACATTGGGTCAGGCACAAGGCGATCAAGCCGGTGAAAATATTTACGACATGGTAATTTTGGATGTTTTTAAAAAGATAGTGAGCCAATATTGCCCATTAATCGAATACCATGTTCATAGATTAATACTTTCACAGGACTCCATACATTGGATAACCCCTGTAACCTCTTTCATCTTCAAAAAATAAAAAATATTCCGTCCTTCCCTTCTGCTGGCCAGAATACCTTTCAGCTTCATATTAGAAAGATGATGTGAGGTAAGGGACTGCTCCAGACCTAATTTAATGCAAATCTCTCCTACCGGGAGTTCCTCTCCGTTCTTAAGCATATCGATGATAGCTATCCGGGCAGGATGGGCAATTGTTTTTAAAATAAAAGCCACTGCCTCTAATTTTTCAGCGCTTATTTTACCTACTTTTGTTACCATAGCAACTAAAATACAAAAAAATATGAATTATTTTTCATGTATTCCTTATAAATCAGGTTGGAGCTGATTCAATTCACGTTTTTTCTGTAGATATACGGATATAGGTATCAAACGACGCCTCCGTCCTGTGGTAGTTGCTAAACTCAAAGTTTTTTGACCAATACCTTGGTGTCTTTGTGCCTCCGTGGTGAAAAATGGTGAACCACAAATACTCCAAGAACTTTGACGAAAACTTACCTGGCGCAAGTGTCTCGTGGGCGTGGCACAACTTATTAATATGCCTGTATCTTTATTGTATCAGCGAAAACCTTTGCGTCTCTTTGTGCCTCCGTGGTAAAAAATGGTGAACCATAAAGACACCAAACCACAAAGAATTTTCCCGAAAACGTTATACAACACCTACGGATGCTGCCGCCAGGTTAAGAGTTAAGTCATATGAAAGCAAGAAATTTAATTTGTTGGGGCAGGTAAAATCAATTTTTGTAGGCAATCAGATAGCGGAAATTGTCATACTGTAAATTGGTGACTACAGATGAAAGAAGGATACCCGGCGGAGAAAACTCCAAGCTAATTCACCACTTCAATCTTTACCTCGGAAGTAATCTCACCTTTTCCGGCTTTATCCCAGACCCTGGACTTCCATGTGTAAATCTCGCCTTTTTTCAAAGGATCACCAACTGCAAGTAATAGATGCAGTTTTTCGGCTGCGGCAGGCTCAACACCGGTTTGATCGTAGTCGGCAAATAAATCAGAATATTCCAGAACAGTGTTGCCCTGAGAATCGCTCACGATCATCGAACCGCCAACGAAAACCTTGCCTTCCTTTTTTGTAAAGCCTTTAAGGTCATAGAAATTCAGCTTGATTCTTTCCAAATAACTCACCTTGTTGCTCTGTATTGCCCCATTCTGGTTGGTCATAAATACACTACGGGCTTTCAGGCCCCTGGCGTTTACTTCGATCCCAACTTTGTCACTGGTTTCAATCACTTTAAACTTAAGTTCGGTTCTCACTTCACCATGGCCAACTTTGTCCCACACTTTTACTATCCAGGTATAAGAAGCCCCAAGTCTCATCGGTGTACCTACTACAAGGGTAAGGTATAAATTACCAGCGGTATTCCGTTCAAGACCGCCGTCACCCGGAAACAGATCAGTCTCATTCAATAGAGCTTTCCCATATTTATCAATGACCTGCATAGAGCAGCCAATGAATACTTTATCATCTTTTATAGCGTACCCCCTGATCCCATCCAGATTAAGCTTGACTTTGGTTTGAAATTGAAGTTGATTGGAACTAAACCGTTGTCCGTAGGATGACAGATAGGCGTCATTGAGTGAAAGCCCGTTAGATTCAATAATCAGATCGCCATTGGAGTTTTTTGCAAAGCCAGTGGAAAAAATCAGATGAATGGTCAAAAGCTGTAAAAAGTAAATGCAATAACGCTTTTTCATTTCAGTATTCACTTTTAATAATTCTGGTAAAATAATGTTAAGGTATTCATATACATGTCGATTCGCCAACGCTTGTCTGTTGAAAACTTACACCCGTGACGTTCAATTGAATTTAAAGACAAAAAGGCTTCCATGTAAATCATCATCTGAAGTTGGTTTGATTCTTTTCAAAAATTTCCTGAGCCCTTCAAACAAAAATGCTCTTATAACAATTTAAATTTCTAACGTTGTTAGATTTTTTTAAAAGTGTTATCAAAAAAAGATTTCAGGCCAGATTACAGGCTTAGAGCTACGTGAAGCGCAGCTTAATCTCATCAACGCAAAATATGACTTAAGCCTTCAACGTATTCAGACCAAAATTTCGGAGGTAAGCCTATTTTTCTTTAGCGGAGGATTAGTTGAGTAGCACAGGACAAAAGTGATGTCAAATACCGGCCATTAACAATGCAATCCTTCCTTGCAATACAGGCAATAGTTCTTTCTCAAACCAGGGATTTTTTCTCAGCCAGATATTGTTTCTGGGAGAAGGGTGTGGTAAAGGAATCTCACTGGGAAGGTACTCCCCATACGCCTTTACAGTTTCCGTTAATGTACGCTTAACCCTGCCATGTAAATAGTATTGTTGCGCATATTGCCCGATCAGGATTCTCAGTCCAACGTTTTCGAGTCTGGCTAAAATCCTGTCATGCCATTTCGGTGCACATTCCGGACGAGGCGGTAAGTCACCCGATTTGCCTTTACCGGGGTAGCAAAAACCCATCGGAACAAGCGCCAGTTTATCCGGGTCATAAAAGGTACTAGTGCTGATGTCCAACCACTCCCTTAAACGGTTTCCACTGGCATCATCCCATGGAATACCCGATTGATGTACTTTCCTCCCGGGAGCTTGTCCAATAATTACCACCCTGGCTCCCTCGCCAAATTGAAATACAGGATTGGCACCCAGAGGTAAATGATCGGCACAAATCTCACAGTCTTTTATAGCTGCCTTAAATTTTTCCAAATTGTATTAAATTCAATTAAAAATAACTGGTGCCTTGCTAGCTTTTACGTATTGCTAAACAGATTAAAGCACAGGGAATTATAAGAATTTTCCTATGCTGACAAAGGCACTATTTTATTAAAGATATCCTCCTTTTCATACCTCGTTTTACGAAGGTCATACTCCCGCTGTAAATTCATCCAAAATTCAGGGGTTGTACCAAAATACTTGGCAAATCGTATGGCAGTATCCGCTGTGATTCCACGTTCTTCTTTAAGTATCAAACTGACCCTCGTCTGCTGAACGCCAATTGCTTTGGCTAACTTGTAGGCAGTGATACCTAAAGGCTCAAGAAACTCCTTTTGGAGTATTTCTCCTGGGTGTACATTTGTTATATCGGTCATGATCTTTTTGTTTAATGATAATCTTTAACACTTACATTTGTAGCTTTACCATCGGCCCACATAAAGATAATACGCCATTGCATATTCACACTTATTGAATAATAACCCTCTAGATCTTTTCTTAAAGGGTGAAGTCTATTGGAAGGAGGAGCGCGTAAATCTATTAAACGATGGGCCGCATGTAACATAAATAATTTTCGTAGTATCATTTTAACTACGACGTCACTCCACTTCCTCGTTCTCGTTCTCTCTCCATTCCACACCTTTTCGGTGTCTTTACAAGAAAAATTTAATATCATCTCATAATGTTTAACAAAGATAGTATCTTTTTTCGACACTATCAAATTTTACTAATATTTTTTCCCGATTAAATAATTATCTTGAGGTCAGTTTCAGATCGTGGTTTAACAAAACCTTAACCAGGCCACCTGGTCTTAAAACCGATTTCAACCCTTGGTTTGGGTTTTTCGCCAATTAATTGTTTTAATACTGTAAAAATTTGCTTAATGCTTTGATCGTGGCTTAGGCCTTTTCTTTCAATCTGTTCGATTTTCAATAAAATATCCTTTTGTGTAACAATCATCTCCCTCATTTTTGTAAATATCCTGATAATCTGAATGCTCACAGTATTTGCTCTTTCACTATTTAATACATTGGCAAGCATCAACACTCCATGTTCTGTAAAAACGGTAGGCAGAACCCTGCTCTTCATCGATAAATTTGCGGTCGCAAATTGCGACCGCAAATCACCTATCTCTTTCTTGGTTAATTGAAACATAAAGTCTCCGGGAAATTTATTGATGTTTCTTTTTACTTGTTCGCCAAGCCTTTTATTTTCAACACCATATAGTTCAGCTAAATCCCTGTCCAACATAACCTTTTTACCTCTGATAAAATATATTTTCGGGATTATTGTTTCTTCCGGAATCATAGCCATTTTGATTTTTTAAAGCTTTGACAGTATCACATATGAATAAATAAAAAAGTAGGTTTGCTAATAAAATTGAAATCTTATATCAATCAAAGGGGGGAATGTCAAAGCTAATAATTTTTTTGATTGTTTCAAAAGAAAAATACCATTTGGCATTTTAGGTGATCTGTTTTTCAAGAGTAGTGGCATTGTGAAGGAATACGCCCAACCCTGACTTTTATCTGAAAAGTTGAAGCATGGTTGGGTATTGACGGGCTTTCCAATCGTCTTTTATCACAAAACAATACAAAGAAAGTCAACCCTTAAAACTCCTCACCGGAATCCCAAACTGCCACCATACTCAGCAATTCATTTTCTCCCGCCCTTGACGAGAGATACAAAGCCATATTACTTGCTTCGTCTTCACAAATGCAATCCAGTAACAGATCCAATCGATCATCGCCATCCAAATCACCACTCCATACCAGCCTTGGCCCGGTACCAAAAAAATACTTATCCTCTACAATAAGTTGCTCTTTTCCCCCTCCCCTTAGCCAAATTCCATATTGATCTGCCGCATGCTCATCATCACTCAGATTGGGAAATTCGGAGCCATAAGGCGATAACTGATACTTCTCCTTATCCTTAAATAAAATATCGACATTTTGCTCTGGTACAAGCACATTGTAGGAATAGTACTTACCGGTAACCGGACCAGCCTTCAAGAACCTGTTCCCGGCAACCAGAAAAATTGGTTTTTCGGATCTTTGAATTGATACCTTTTTGGCAACTTTTTCACCCAAAGCTTCTACAAACGGATCACTAACCTCTTCAACTTTTACCTGCACCTTTTCCAGCCTTAACCCGTCGTCATAACTAAATAGCCCGTACCAATCCAGAGAAACATCGATATTCACATGACTCCCTCTCCAGGTGCCTGTTTTGATAATCTGAACCGGCTTTTCCTGCACGCATTGCGCCATAATAAAAAGTGGCCAGACTAGAATTAAGATGTTAATATTTGTTCTCATGCGTTGGTTTTTGCAGAAAATCGGGCAAGTTACAAACTTTTTTAATAAGCCAAAGTCCAAAAAACATGTTGCTACTTCAATGTTGGTTTTAACAAAACTTTCAAAATAATTCATTAAATAAAATGACTTTCATCATGTATGGATTCCAAACATTGATTCAAATCATAATTAATCTGAACCTAAATCATTCATAACCACATTTTTGAAAGGTAGCTTTATAAACTTTTAACCCTAAAAAGCACGTATGAGAGTTTTGATGTTCGGGTGGGAATTTCCACCTCATATTTCCGGTGGTTTGGGTACTGCCTGCTACGGATTAACACAGGGGCTTGTACAAAATGGCATCGAGGTTATTTTTGTGGTCCCTAAAGCATTTGGCGAGGAACATTCGTTACACAAAAATCTCATCGATGGCAGCGATATCAGCATTGACACAAGCGAAGAGCTGCTGATAAATCTCCCAAAAGAACTAAGGTATCTTAAAATCCGCTCGGAAATCCTGCCTTATGTATCACCTGAAACATTCGATGAAGCTGTGGAAAAAAGAATGATAGAGCTGGAGAAAGAAACCACACGGCAAAAGTCCGGAGTTAAGGGCAGAAAGTTTCAATTTTCAGGAGGATACAAAGGCAACCTGATGCAAGAGGTTTATCAATATGCTATGGTTGCCGCTGAGGTAGTTGAGACCAGCCAGTTTGATGTAATTCATGTACACGATTGGCTGACCTTTCCGGCAGGAATAGCGGCAAAAAAGGCCAGTAACAGACCATTGGTGGCCCATGTTCACGCTACTGAATTCGACCGGTCGGGAAACACCGTTAATAAAGCGGTGTTTGAAATCGAAAAATCAGGGTTAAAAGCCGCTGACAAGATCATTACGGTAAGTGATTACACAAAAAAAACTTTAGTGAGCAAATATGGCATCAATCCCAATAAAATTCAGACAGTACATAACGCGGTCTTACCTGGTAAAGCCCTGAAGCCGAAGCAAAATGTAAAATCTCTTGACGAAAAAATCGTCACTTTTCTTGGAAGGGTTACCAGTCAAAAAGGGCCGTTGTACTTTGTGGAAGCGGCCTATAAGGTACTGCAAAAATTTCAAAATGTAAGATTTGTTATGGCTGGAAGCGGAGATCTGTTAAAGCGGGCCATAGAAAGGGTAGCAGCATTGAAAATGAGCAGCAATTTTCATTTTACTGGCTTTTTACAGGGAGAAAGTGTCAACACCATGTTTGCCCAAAGTGCCGTTTATGTGATGCCTTCGGTCTCGGAACCTTTCGGTATTTCACCGCTGGAAGCGATGAATGCAAATGTGCCTGCCATTATATCTCGCCAGTCGGGTGTGGCTGAAGTACTAAAACATGCTATAAAGGTAGACTTTTGGAATACCGATGCCATGGCCAATGCTATTTACGGCATCTTAAAATATCCACCGACTGCAAAACTCATGGCAATAGATGGAAAAAAGGAGGTTAAACGCCTTAAATGGAACGAATCAGCGGCCAAGGTAAAGACAATTTATCAGGAATTGATCCATGAAAAGATATGAAAAAGTTCTGCCTTTACTTCCAGGTTCATCAGCCTTTCAGATTGAGGGGCTACCATTTTTTTAATATCGCCAGGCATCATGATTATTTTGATGATCCCCTCAACAAAAGATTACTTAAAAAAGTAGCTGAAAATTGCTATTTACCTGCCAATAAACTATTCCTGAATCTGTTCAAACGGTACCATGGCAGGTTTAAAATAGCCTTATCCATTTCCGGTACGGCCCTGGATCAATTTGAACTTTATGCTCCTGAAGTTATTGGCAGCTTTCAGGAATTAGTATCAACCGGCTCGGTGGAGTTGCTGGCTGAAACCGATATGCATTCACTGGCCTCATTGGTTAGCCCTCAGACTTTTAAAGCACAGGTGAATCAACATATGGAAAAGATCGGCTACTACTTTCATCAGAGCCCCGCGGTGTTTAGAAATACAGAGTTGATTTATGCTAACCACATCGGCAAAATGCTGGCTGGAATGGGTTTTAGAGGGACCGTGGCTGAGGGGGTAAGTCAGCTTTTGGAAAACAGAAGCCCTAACCATGTTTATACCAGCGCGGATCGTAAACCATTTAAACTATTGCTAAGAAATTTTCCGTTGAGTGATGACATTTCTTTCAGGTTTTCAGACCGGGCATGGGATCATTGGCCATTGACTGTTGATAAGTTTCTCAACCGCATAGACAACATGGATCCGTCGCATGAAATCATCAACCTGTTTATGGACTATGAAACACTTGGTGAACATCAGAAAAAGGAAAGTGGAATTTTCGACTTTATCAGGAATCTACCCGAGCATGTTTTTAAATCGGGAGTTCATGAATTCTGCACCCCCGCAAAGGCCATGGAAGAAATAGCCCCGGCCGGCCAAATTGACGTCCCCGAACCTGCTTCCTGGGCAGACTCAGAAAAGGATCTTTCTGCGTGGCTCGGCAATGACATGCAAAAGGAGGCCTTTGAAAATTTATACGCATTGGAAGCCTCGATCACACAGATCGACGACGCCTCCATAATAAATGACTGGCGATACCTGCAAACCAGTGATCACTTCTATTATATGAGTACCAAATTGCATAGTGATGGAGAAGTTCACAACTATTTCAACCCTTACCGGTCGCCTTACGAAGCTTTTATAAATTATATGAATGTAGTCAACGATTTAACCATAAGAATAAGTAAAAAAATAACCAAAAAAGAGGCTATTCATCAATCGGACCATCATTAACTTAAGGAAAAATAATACCACTAAACGATATACAAGTTTAAATGCAGAAAAATCAGGTAAAAAAACCCGATTATATCTTCGAAGTAAGCTGGGAGATATGTAACAAGGTAGGAGGAATTTATACGGTAATCTCAACTAAAGCCCGAACTTTATCAGAGACCTTTCATGACAATGTGATCATGATAGGGCCCGACGTTTGGAGAGAAGCAACCAATTACACGGAATTCACAGAAGAAGACAGTCTTTTCAGATCATGGAAGGAAGTGGCCAAAAAGCAGGGGTTAAAGATCAGGGTTGGCCGATGGAACATTCCAGGGAAACCGATAACAATATTGGTGGACTATACCCCGTTGTTCGCTAAAAAGGATGAAATCCTGGCGAATCTTTGGATCAAATACCATTTGGATTCATTAAGTGGTAAATGGGATTATATTGAACCGGCCCTTTTCGGCTATGCAGTGGGCATGATAATAGAAAACTTTCATCTTTACCACCTTTCACAAAATGACCGGACCATTGCACATTTTCATGAATGGTTGACTGGTGCCGGCATCTTATATTTGAAAGAAAGAATGCCGGAGATTGGCACTGTGTTTACTACTCACGCTACTGTGGCAGGCAGGGCTATTGCAGGACAGGGCCTACCTTTTTATAGTCAGTTTGAAACGCTTGAAGTCGACAAAATAATCAAAGCCAATGACCTTATTGCCAAGTTTTCACTGGAAAAAACAGCCGCTGAAAGGGCAGATTGTTTCACTACCGTAAGCAAACTTACAGCACGGGAATGTAAACAATTTCTTGGAAAGGAAGTGGATCTGATAACCGCCAATGGGTTCGAGGAACAGATTGTACCGGATGTTGACACTTTCGAAGACAAAAGAACCAAAGCAAGGGATAAGTTAACCAAAGTAGCCTCGGCTACCCTTGGTTATCAGGTGCAGGATGACTGCCTGCTGGTCGCCACCAGCGGGCGCTATGAGTTTGAAAATAAAGGTCTCGATGTATTTGTTGACACAATGCGTAAATTGGCAGATAATGAGAAGCTGGATCGTGAAATAATCGCTTTTATGCTAGTGCCGGCCGCCCATACCCAACCCAGGGAGGAAATTTTGTTTTCTTTGTCGGAAAAAGAATTTCACCGGACAGCCCAACCGGAACCTTTTACCCATCACCTCCAGGACAAAGATCACGATCAAATCTATCAACGAATTGTCGAAAAAAATCTAAAAAATGGCACACAAAGCCCGGTAAAGATAATTTATGTCCCCACCTACCTGGACGGCAATGACGGTTTGTTCAACATGAAATACTACGAGTTGCTGATTGGATTTGACCTCACCGTTTTCCCCTCCTATTATGAACCATTCGGATACACACCTCTGGAAAGCCTTGCCTTTCATATCCCTACCATTACAACATCACTTACAGGGTTTGGCATAACAGTTACTTCAAAATTAAAAAAAACTTCCGACGGCATTTTCGTCGTTGAAAGAACCGATGAGAATTATGATGAGGTAGTGGATAAAATTGCCAATCATTTGTTAGAATTCAGCTTTTTGACAGAAAAAGAAAGGGAAGCGCAGCGCGAATCGGCCCATACCATCTCAAGAATTGCGCTTTGGTCCAATCTGATAGCCTATTATAAAGATGCCTATAACCTGGCATTGCAAAAAGTTGAAAAGAGGGAGGCAGTATTTAGAAATCAAAGGGTCATTCAAACACCTATAGAAGCATTCATAGAACCTCCTGCACCCAACAAACCTATCTGGCGTAACATATTTATTGAATTCAAAATCCCTGAAAAACTGAACGCACTGGATGTGCTCTCCAGAAACCTGTGGTGGACATGGAACGATGCGGCCTGTGAACTTTTTGAATCGCTGGATCACGAAGGATGGGAAAGTTCGGGTTGCAATCCCATCGCATTGCAGAATGGCCTGTCTTATGACCGCTGGCAGGAATTGGAAAATGACCCGGCATTTTTAAAAAACCTGGAGCTGGTTCATCAGGAATTTGAAGCTTATATGAATCCCAGCCACAAGAAACAGGGACCTGGCATTGCCTATTTCAGCATGGAGTATGGGCTGCATACAAGTTTAAAACTATACTCAGGTGGTCTGGGCATTTTAGCCGGTGATTATCTTAAAGAGGCCAGCGATGCCAATCTGAAACGAACAGGCATAGGCCTGTTATACAGGTACGGATACTTTGATCAGTCAGTTAATTTAAAAGGGGAGCAGATCGAAAGCTATAAAAAAGAGCATTTCACCAAGTTACCGATCCATCCGGTCTATGACCAGGATAACGAACGGTTGACGATCGGCATCTCCTTTCCCGGCCGTACGGTTTGGGCACAGGCATGGCGGATTGATGTGGGAAGAATACCACTTTACCTGTTGGATACCGATATTGACAGTAATAGCAAAGAAGACCGCACTATTACTTATCACCTCTATGGTGGTGACGAAGAGATGAGAATAAAACAGGAAATTCTCATTGGAGTAGGCGGAATATTGCTTATCGAAAAGCTGGGGATTTCGGCAACCCTATACCATTGTAACGAAGGACATGCGGCTTTCTCAATGCTGGAACGGGTCAGGAATTATGTTCAAAAGAAAAATTTAACATTTTTGGAGGCTGCGGAAGTGGTAAAATCCTCTACTGTATTTACCACCCATACACCGGTGCCGGCGGGGCATGATTTTTTTAGTGAAGAACTGGTTAGGACCTACCTGTCTGGCTATCATGGGCTGTTTAACGTCAGTTGGGAGCGGTTTTTGAAAGTAGGCAAAACGATCTCATCAGCCAATGAAGAAAAATTCTGTATGAGCTTTTTTGCCGCAAGACTTGCGCAGAAGATCAACGGGGTAAGCAAGTTGCACCGCCTCGCCTCTAACAAAATCTTCAACCCCTTATGGGAAGGTTTGACAGAAGAAGAACTGAATATTGACTACGTTACTAACGGAATACACTATGGTACCTGGGTATCAAAAAAATGGAAGCAATTATTTAATAAACTGGTTAAAAACCACTATATTGATGGAAAATACCAGAAAACCAACTGGGACAAAATAAGGGAAATCCCCGACAAATCCATCAGTGAAATCAAGGGCCATGACAAACATCGGTTAATTCGTGCATTGCAAAAAAGGTTTAGCGGTGCTGATCATGATCCTTACAAGGCTAAAATGTCGGAAATATTGAATGGGTTTTCAACAGAGGAATTCATTATGGTATTTGCCCGGAGATTTGCAAGTTACAAGAGAGCGTATTTGTTGTTTGACAATCCGGCAAGATTATCAAAAATTGTTAATAACCCCGAAAGACCGGCCCGAATTATTATTTGTGGAAAGGCCCATCCCAGGGATGATAGTGGTAAGCAAATCATCAGGAAAATAATTCAGGTGTCTATGCAGCCGGAGTTTCTGGGAAAAATTGTTTTTATACAAAATTACGACATGGATTTGGCCAGATTTTTAGTACAGGGTGCTGATCTTTGGATCAATACGCCGAAAAGGCTTCATGAGGCCTCGGGAACCAGTGGCATGAAGGCAGCCATGAATGGCGTCATCAACTTGAGTGTTCCGGATGGATGGTGGGCGGAAGCCTATAATGAAAATGCCGGTTGGGCGCTTCCAGAAACCAAAACTTATGAAAACGAAAATGATCAGAATAGTGCTGACGCAGAAACTATTTATAACTTGCTGGAAAATGAAATTATACCGGAATTCTTTGATCGGGACAAAAATAGTATAGCCAGCAATTGGGTCGAAAGAATGAAAAACTGCATCATGACAGTTGCCCCCTATTTTTCTACAGCCAGGATGTTAAACGAATACCAAAGCAAGTTTTATCACCCGCTCGATGAAAGACATCAGCAATTAACCGGGCAAAACTTTGCGGAAACAAAAAAACTGGTAACCTGGAAAAAACGTCTGAGAAAAGGGTGGAATTATATATATGTGATAGAAATGAAAATTTATGATACAAATACACCTCCAATGGAATTGGGCGAGAAGCTTGGAGCGGAGGTTACGCTGGATATTGGCAGTTTATCTGAACATGATATCGGCGTAGAACTTGTAATTGCAAAAATCATTAATGAGCAAGTCCATATTAAAAGCATTCATGAATTGGAAATCTTAAACAAGAGAAATAAACAAGTGACTTACAAAACCCTGGTTACCGCCAGTTTTTCAGGAACTTACAAATATGGATTTAGAATTTCACCAAAAAATGAGCTGCTGCTTTACAAGAGAGATATGCCCCTGGTAAAATGGATTTAACACTGTAGAACACTTAAAATTAGAAATCATGGTTGGAAACCTGAAAAAAAAAGAGATACGGGAAATACTGAAAAACAATTACGTCGGACGCCTGGGTTTTTGCCTGAAGGGTAGGCCATACATCATACCTACTACCTATTATTTTGATGAATCCACCTCAGGTATAATTAGCCATAGCAGGGAAGGGATGAAAATTGAAGAGATGAGAAAAGACAAAGAAATCTGCTTTGAAATAGAGGAAGTCGATAACCTGTCGAGGTGGAAAAGTGTATTGCTTTGGGGCAAATATGAAGAACTCACCGGTTCAACTGCCCGATTTGCTTTGCATAACTTTGTTCATCATGTCCGAGAACTCCTGCATCGACAGGGAATAGATGCCGCCCAGTTTATTGATGATATGTCATATGCAGATGCCGAGGATGGAAATGCGATCATTTATCGCATTCATATCCTGAAACAATCCGGAAAATACGGAAGCAAAGATTCCCATGCCAATTTCACTGAACTAAGTGGCTCAAATTGATGTGTTTTTCACCTGTTCAGGTGTACTCTAATCCGGAAATATATGTCATTTCAGATGCTGATTTTTGTCATTGAATTCGGCTTCTGATTTAGGTTTATTACCATAAATCAATAGAAAAATGGGAGATTACCTGGTGAAAGGCCTCAATAAAAAAGAGCTGCATCAGTTTCTGAATGCCTTACTCGAAGATATCAAGGTGCTGGAAAGAATGATCGAAAAGGGATTGATCGAATCGGACGTAAAACGAATTGGTGCAGAACAGGAGTTGTCGCTCGTGGATCAGTTTTACAGAACGTCTGCAAAAGCTCCGCAGATTTTGAACAAATTGGATAATCCACGTTTTAAAGCAGAATTGGCCGGCTTTAACATAGAAATAAATCTGCCGCCGCTATTGTTTACGGATAATTGCCTTTCCAAATACGAAACATTACTTAACGACGACCTCAATGAGATCAGAAAGGCGAGCAGGGAGTTTGGTTCGGATTTGGTTATCACGGGTATATTACCCTCCATCCGGAAAAGTGATTTATCAGAAAAAAACCTGAGCCCGGAAGGTCGTTATCAATCATTAAATCAATCACTAACGGCGTTGCGCGGTGAACCTTATCAAATTCGTATCGAAGGCACAGATCAGTTGATCACAAAACATGGCAGCAACATGATTGAAAGCTGCAACAACAGTTTTCAGATTCATTTGCAATTACCGGCCAGCGGGTTTGTCAATTACTACAACTGCGCACAGGCAATATCAGGGCCGGTTTTAGCAGCAGCCACCAATTCACCTTTGCTGTTTGGCAAAAGGCTGTGGCGCGAAACCAGAATTGCCCTTTTCGAGCAATCGGTAGATACCAGAAGACCTTCTTATGAGCCCAGTGAGAATTTACCAAGGGTCTATTTCGGTAATGAATGGTTGAAGAATTCAGTTACTGAACTTTTCCATGATGATGTTGCCAGACACCGGGTTATATTACAAAGTGATATTATCGACTCATCTCTGGAAAAATTTGAACGTGGCGAAGTTCCGGATTTAAGTGCACTGGTCGTCCACAATAGCACAGTTTATCGTTGGAACAGGGCATGTTACGGTATCACCGATGGCCAGCCGCACCTGCGAATAGAGAACCGGTACCTTCCGGCTGGTCCTACCATAGTGGATGAGATCGCCAATTCGGCTTTTTGGCTTGGGTTAATGAACGAAATCCCTGAGCATTATAAAAACGTAGAAGAGTCCATGGACTTCGATGAAGTGAGAACGAATTTCATCAATGCTGCGCGACTTGGTCTGGATGCCCGCTTTACCTGGATGGGCACGGAAAAAATCTCGGCGCAGGAGCTCATTCTCGATGAATTGTTACCCATGGCTTCAAAAGGATTAAAAAGAGCGGGTATTGAAAAAGACGACATGAGCCGGTACCTTGGAATTGTGAAAAACAGGGTCAAGAACAGAAAAACCGGATCACAGTGGTTATTGGAATCGTATAACCACATGAAAAAAAGTGTAAACAGCGATGAAGTTACGCTTGCCGTAACTGCCTCGATGATAAAATATCAAAAAATGGCCATGCCGGTGCATGCCTGGCCTGTAGCCGACATTTCGGAAGCAGGAGGATGGACCACGCGTTATCGCGAGGTAGGACAGTTTATGTCAAAAGATGTGTTTGCTGTAAAAACGGACGATATCATTGATCTCGCTGCTAATATCATGGACTGGAAAAACATAAGACATATCCCTGTAGAGGATGATAAAGGAAATCTCGTTGGCCTGGTTACTTCCGGTATGTTTTTACGGTTCCTGGCACGTTCATATGGGAAAAAACAAAAAATGATCCCCATTAATGAGATAATGATCAAAGACCCGATAACCACGACACCCGAAACACCTACAGCAAAAGCCATTGAAATCATGCTAAAAAACAAAGTTGGGTGTTTACCCGTTGTCCATAAGAAAAAACTGGTTGGAATCGTTACAGAAAATGACTTTGTAAAAATAAGTCAAAAATTATTTGATCCACTTAAAAATACTCTATGATTACATCGACCAAACTTGAAAATATATCGGAAACTACACAATTAGAGAGAATACTCGGCACTTATACCGGGAATAAACCAGGGCCCAACTTAATTGCCTTCGGTGGCATGCATGGTAATGAACCATCAGGCGTTATAGCACTCAGAAAAGTATTTCAGGAAATTCATAGCTACCAACCCAACTTTAATGGGAAGTTTTTTGGAATAGCCTGCAACCTTGGCGCATTGTCTGCCAAAAAGCGATTCATAAAATCTGATCTGAACAGAATATGGACCCCCGAAAACATCTGTAAAGTTTCTGACCGTTCTAATTCGAATTTAAGTCACCCGGAACAATATGAGCAGTTTGAAATATATCATGCGGTACAGGATATTATCAAGGAAGCTTCGGGTCCCTTGTATTTTATTGACCTGCATACTACGTCGGCCGAAAGCCAGCCTTTTATTTCCATAAATGATACCCTAAGAAACAGAGAGGAAGCTTTAAAGTATCCGCTTCCTATCATTTTGGGAGTGGAGGAACACCTTGAAGGAACCATCCTCAATTATATTAATCATCTGGGGCATATTTCCGTAGGATTTGAAGCAGGGCAACATGATGCCCCATCTTCCATTGAAAATCAGGAAGCCTTTATCTGGACCACTTTAATCAATATTGGCTGTATTTCCGAATATGACATTCTGGATGGACATGTTTATCCGGAACGATTGGCAAAAACCACCACAGAAGGAAAAAAAATCTTTGAAGTAAGGTACAAATATACAATCAGCGAGGGGGAGGAATTTACTATGAAACCCCACTATGTCAATTTCCAAAGTGTTAGAAAAAATGAGTTGCTTGCCAGTAATCAACATGAAAATATTTATGCTTTGGAAAAAGGGAAAGTCTTTATGCCCTTGTACCAGAAACAAGGTGATGACGGTTTTTTTATCATTAAGCGCATTAAGTGGTGCTGGTTGCAGATTTCTACGGTTTTAAGAAAAGGCTCAATTCATAAAATACTCCCATATCTACCAGGTATCAGGAAACACAATGACCTGGATTACGCTTTGGAAGTCAACAGAAAAATTGCCCGTTGGTATGTCATTGAGATTTTTCACTTACTAGGCTTCCGGAGAAAAATATTGAAAAAAGGCCATATTATTTTCATCAAAAGAAAACATGATTTTAAAGGCCCCGAACTGGAATAAAATTAAACATTTTTTAAGATTTAACCTTCCAGAGTTCTTTCAAAGGACCAGGCAAAACGCTAATGATATCTTCAACCTCCCCTTCCGATATGTGCGCCCTGAGTACTTTAAAAACCGCCATCACAGCATTTACGCCGTCTTTGAATGTGAACAGGTCGTGTGTTCCTACGGGATGGTCCTCATGCCGCACCAACTTCACAAAATCGTAAACATTACGGACATGTTCCGGCTTCCTGGATATTTTCCATTGCTCCACATACAATCCTTTCATAACCATTGGAAGCTGCGCCAGTAGTTGAAATGATTCTTCCACCGAGATTTGATTCCTCAGAGCTCTCAGCACCGCCCGCATGATACGAAAGGCGGTTTCTTTGTCTTCCGGTATCCCGAGCTCCTCAGCCAGTTCATTAACCATTTCATTACCTTTCTGTGCGTATTTATAAAAAATGTCTGCCATGATTACATGTTTTTTTACGTCCAATATAAAGTGGCCAAACCGGTTTAAAAATGACTAACATCATAGCGAAAGTCGATGAAAGCCATTATCCCGGAGCCACTCCAGGCTTATAAGGTTTCCTGAATTTTTTTGCCAATGCTTTTTTCAGCAGCCACCACCGTTTGCATACCCTTGATAATAGCGTCTATATTAAAAGAAATACTGTCGATGCCGGTTTCAACCAAAAACCGGGTAAAAGCCGGCTGGTCACTGGCAGCCTGGCCGCAAAACCCGATTTTCTTACCGCGCTCCTGCGCCACCTCTATAGCGTTTTTTACCAAAGACTTCACCGCCTCGTTGGTAGCATCAAATATGTCAGACAATAACGCCGAATCACGGTCGATGCCAAGTGTTAACTGGGTAAGGTCATTGGAGCCAATGGAAAATCCGTCAAAAACCTCACTAAATTCCCTTGCCTGCAATACGTTGCTGGGCACTTCGGTCATCACGTAAACTTCAAGATTGTCTTCACCCTGTTTGAGCCCAAAATCCCGCATTAGTTGTATAACCTTTCTGCCTTCGTCGACTGTCCGGCAAAAAGGGATCATCAACTGAATATTTTCCAGGCCCATTTCCTGCCGTGCTATTCTCATAGCCTCACATTCCATAGCAAAGCCCGCTCTGTACTTCTCATGATAATAACGTGAAGCACCTCTCCATCCTATCATTGGATTTTCCTCTTTAGGTTCAAAGAATTCGCCTCCGATCAGGTTGGCATATTCATTGGTTTTAAAATCACTCATACGGACCAGTACCTTCTTTGGATAAAAAGCAGCCGCTATCGTCGCCACCGCCTCTGACAATTTATCGATAAAATACCGCTTTTTATCAGGGTACCCACGAGTCAGTGCTTCAATTTCCTGCCTGATCATTTCATCTTTCAACGTATCAAACCTCGCTAAGGCCATCGGGTGGATCTGAATAGAATTATTAATTACAAATTCTAACCGCATCAAGCCAACACCATTGTTAGGTAAAAATGAACATTTATAAGCCTGATCAGGGTCGGCTAAAATCAATTGTATGGCCGTCGCAGGCATTTCAATCTTATCGGTATCGATTTCAACAGACTCCCAGGACAGTGCCCCGTCGTAAACATAGCCTGTCTGTCCCTGGACACAAGAAACAGTGATCGTTTGCCCGTCTTGTATCACGCTGGTGGCATTTTCAGTGCCAACAACAGCCACAGCACCCAGCTCTCTGGCCACAATGGCAGCATGACTGGTTCTGCCGCCTTTATCTGTTACAATAGCTGAAGCTTTCTTGAGAATAGGATCCCAATCCGGGTTAGTAATTTCTGTCACCAGTATCTCCCCCTGTTTTAGCAAATCGATATCCCTGGGATGATACAAAACCCTGGCTTTACCGGTGACAATTTTACTACCGACATTTTTTCCGGAAACCAAAATCCTGCCTTCCTCTTTTAGTTCATACTGGTAAAACCTGAAACTTTCCCTGCGGCGCGCATGTACCGTCTCAGGCCTGGCCTGTACAATGAAAATTTCCTGGGTAAGTCCGTCTTTCGCCCACTCGATATCCATAGGACGCTGGTAGTACTCCTCGATCATCAGGGACCATCTGGCCAGTTTTGCAATTTCAGCATCAGTGAGCGCAAATTGCCACCTTTTTTGCAATGGTGTGTCAATATTTTCAGTACCTTTCCTGGTATTGATCCCTGAGGTCCCTGTATTTCCTGCATAAACCATGGTTTGTTCTTTTAACCCAAGCTTTTTACTGATCACTGATTTTTTGCCGGTATTTAAGTTGGGTTTAAAAACATAATACTCATCGGGAGTCACCGAACCTTTTACGACATTTTCGCCCAGCCCCCAACTGCCGTTTATCACAATCATATCCCTGAATCCGGTTTCCGGTTCCAACGTAAAACAAACCCCGGCAGAGGCCAGATCTGATCTCACCATTGCCTGAATTCCTATTGACAAGGCGACGGACAAATGATCAAAACCGTGGTCTTCCCTGTATTTTATCGCCCGGTTTGAAAAAAGGGAAGCGTAACACGCCACACAGGCATCGATCAATTCTTCCTCGGATTGGACATTCAAAAAGCTTTCCTGTTGCCCGGCAAAACTGGCCTCGGGCAAATCTTCCGCAGTAGCACTGCTTCTCACAGCTACCTGTATAGCGTCATTCCCATATCGCTGTTTTAATTCCTCAAAACCCACCAACACATCTTCCAACACTGCGGCAGGCAGAGCACCATTAAGAAATAGTTGCCTGATTTGTTTTCCTGTTTCAGCCAGGTTCTCAAACGCTACGGTATCCAGTTGTTTAATCAAACGCTCCAAAGATTGGCGAATCTGGTTTTGGTCGATAAACTCGTGATAAGCCTGGGCAGTTACAACGTAACCATCCGGTACTTTGATACCCTGTTTTGTCAAATGCTGAAACATCTCACCCAAAGAAGCATTTTTGCCCCCCGCAAGGTGAATATCGCTCATAGATACCTCTCCAAAGTTTCTTATATAGTGCTTCATAATCAATTTATATTTTCAGTAGTAGCTGATTGAGTCAGGTCAAATTTAGTAGGGATACCCTGTTCAAAACAGTTCAGGATTTGTATAGTGGTGGTCGCGATGTTTTCGAGCGCATTTTTTGTTAAAAACCCCTGGTGACTGGTGATCAGTACGTTTTTAAAAGTCATCAACCGGGCTATTACGTCATCTTCCAATATATCCTCAGAGAGATCTTCAAAAAATAACCCACCTTCTTCCTCGTAAACATCTATACCGAGAAATCCGATTTTTCTGGTTTTAAGCCCCTTGATTACTGCTTTGGTGTCCACCAGGCCTCCCCTGCTGGTGTTAATCAGCATTGCGCCGTCTTTCATGAGGTTAATGCGGCGCTTGTTGATCAGATAACGGGTTTCGTCTGTAAGGGGCACATGCAGGGTAATAATATCTGAATTTGAGCATAACTCATCTACATCCACCAATTCACCGCCATAGTTGTCTTCGATCTCCTGATTGACTGCCTTGTCCGCATAGAGAATCCGGCAACCAAAGCTGTGCAGAATACGCCCGACTAACGCACCGATCTTTCCGGTTCCAACGATCCCCACGGTTTTGCCATGCATATCAAAACCCACAAGACCATTTAGTGAAAAGTTTAAATCCATAATACGGTGATGCGCTCTGATTAATTTCCGGTTCAGCGCCAGCATCAGGGCAACGGTATGTTCAGCAACGGCATAGGGGGAGTAGTCAGGAACATGTCCCACCGACATGCCTAACTTGCGGGCATGCTCAACATCGATGTGGTTATAACCGGCAGACCTTGTAACAATAAAATTGATGTTTATAGCCTTCAGGTCATCCAAAACCTTGGCTGAAAGTGTATCGTTAACAAACACCGCCACGGCATCGCAGGATTTGGCCAATATGGCAGTACCCTCCTGTAAATACGTATTCAGATAAATTAATTCGTGCTTACCCTGGTTTTCCTTTTCAATAAAGGGTTTTTCAAAATCATGAGCATCATAAATGGCAACTTTCATGCAATTGGATTTTAATTTTTGATAATCAATAAAAAATTACTGGAATCTAAACCGGTCGCGTTTTCATGCAAACGCTTTACTGGCGCTGGGTTACCCTGCACTTTTCAACACTTTGCTGACACAAGCGAGACGAAGTTATTGTACAATTTTAAAAATGTCCCATTACTTCTTATTAGGTAAAAGCTCTGTGTTTTTTGTGCCTCTGCGGTTAAAAAAGGTGAACCAAAAAGACACCAAGGCGCAAAGAACTTTCGGCAATACGAACCCAAACTATTACCTGATCATGATAAGCCATTAATGACACTAAACAAAATGAGCATCGCCAGCAACAAAAACAATACGATTGTGAGTTTCCTTTTATTCAGTTTCATAAGTTCAAACAATTCACACACGGCTATCACTCCGCCATTCAGAATCCTGCCCTAAAGATATCCGACCGAACCCCCTAACCCAATGATCTTGGTTAACAACTCAAATGATATGAATCAGACCTGATTCAAATAATAGTCCATCAGTCGAAGGTATTTATCTACCGCCTCGGTAATCTTTTTTAATGGCCCGGGTTGCTTTTCCTGTTTGGCGCGAAGGGCATTGACCTTGGCCCTTACGTTGGCGCGATAGGCCTTAAAATAAATAAATAGCTTCATTTCCTCTTCATCGCGTATGGCAGGCAGGTGTTTGAGGTATGTTTCCAGCAATAGCTTACTAAAATCATGCCTTTCATTAGCCTCCAAATCCATGCAACAAAAGGCAAGTTCATTTAACAGATCCATCTGTCTGTGGTCGTCGCTGAATTCAATACAGTCAAATATGACCGGATCATCATATAAAAATATGTTTTTGGCATGCAAATCTCCGTGTACATCCCGTTGAAATCCTTCCCTCACACGCATGTTTAATAAATTTGCATGGGATTGCAGAAATTCGGTGGATTTTTTAATGGCTTTCTCAACAACAGCCTGGCAATGTCCGTCAAGATGCTTAGTCACAAATTCCCGTATTCCTCCTAAATCGGCAAACTTCTCATCAAAGCTCCGCCAGGCAAAGGCATCCACAATGATATCGGCGTTATGATGAAACCGGGCAATTTTTTCGGCCAGGGTAATGATCTGGTGATGGGCCACTTCATTTTTTCTCAGCAAATGATTCATCAGCTTATCCTGATCCAGCCTTTTCATCTTTACCGCATAATCGATAATGACACCCTCTTTTGCTTGAATATAATAGGAATCATTTTTGACACAAACCGGCACAACTTCCAGATAGACTTCCCTGGCAATTCTTCTGTTTAAAATCAATTCTTTATAACAACAATACCTGCGTTTTTCCGGCGTTGAAAAATCCAAAAAAGAATATTGCATCGGTTTTTTTATCTTGTAAACCGATGAGCCCTCCAGAATAACCCAGGATATATGTGTTTCTATCAAAGAAACATCCTGACTGGTTTGCTTTTTCATCGTGCCGATAAGTGCTTTAATTTCCTCTTTAGTCATCTTTTTACCCGGTATCGGTTGAAGTTGTTACCGGAATCTAGCATCGTATTACCGGCATTCTGTTGATAAAGATCAATGGTGCCTATGATTGTAATCATAGCACAAATTCCGGTAGCCAACTACCTTTAAAGAAAAGAGACATTACCTGCAATTAGCCGTATGATAATCCTTATTGCTTTTCTGGGCGTTTTTCTGTTAGGCCTTACATGGGTATTGACAGCACCTGTGACACTTTGTATTGATACAAACCAACCGGAAAATATATTACAGATTGAGTTAAAAGGAATCATGAAATACAGCATCTGCTTACGGGATGAAAGTGTATTTTTTCAATACCGCATTTTCTTTTTTTCATCAGAAAAGGATTTGTTTGAAAGGAAAGTCGGTCCGGTTGACCGTAAAAAAAAACTGGCCGGAAAACGCAAAAAAAGAAGGCTGAAGTCAGGTTGCCACGGTTAATCCGAAAGCTGGTTTGGCCGGTGATAAAAACTTTTGAACTTGAAGTATTAAAGGTCGATATCGATACCGACAATTATGTCTTAAACGCACAGTTGATACCGGTTTTTATGTGGATCAGTCAAGATAGAATCCGGTTATCGGTGAATTTTGAAGGAAATGCCAGTTTGTACATGCTAATCAATAACCGCCTGGTAAGAATGGCACCGGTACTCATAAGATATTTTCTACTTAAATAATATATTAAAAACCAAAAACTGAAAAAGATGGACATGAAATTTGAAGACATGCTGGAAAAAATAACCTCATTTTTACAGTCAGAAGCAAAAACGGAAACCGTTATCGGGGATCCGTTCAAGCTGGGGGAATTTGAATGTGTTCCTGTGATACGAGTTGGCATAGGATTTGGCAGTGGTGGTGGAGGCGGAGATGCGCCTAAAACAGGAAAAGGTGAAGGCGTTGGTGCCGGGGCCGGAATAGGTATTGAGCCAATAGGATTTCTGGTTACAAAGGGCGATGAAATATCTTTTCTGTCTGCCAGCAAAAGCAAAGGGTTATCTGCCGCTTTCGAAAAGGTTCCGGATTTTCTCGAAAAATTCCTGGACAAAGGCAAAAGCAAAGAGAAGACATCATCTTAAAAGATCACCGGATCAAAAGGCTGATTTTCTTTTATAGGAAATCAGCCCAGATACTTAGCCGCCTTTTCCAACATTTCTCTAATATTATTCTCCTGGGATTCTAGTGTCAGGTGTTGCTCAACCATTGGTTGAAACAGCGCCTTTACCTTCCGGTACACCTCGTAATCAGCTTCACTTTCTTTTCTTTTTTTACTCACCCGCTTTTTGACCAATAATTCCCTGGCCGTCACCTCAATAAAATAAATTTTTACGTTCAACGACGCTGCCAATGCTACAAACATTTGCCTTATCTCCTTCCGATAGAACGTAGCATCCAGAACCACGCGTTTTTGTTGTCTGATCAACTGCCTGGTGAGCACAAGCATTTGATCATATACTTTCATTTTCTCTTCCTCGGTATAGGCACGGTCTTTAATCATCTTGAAGCGAACCCGGTCGCTGCTTATATATTCCGCCTTTATGATTTCAGCCAACCTGCCGGCAAAATAGCTTTTGCCTGTACCAGGCAATCCAAATACCACAACTATCATGTTTCTAAGACTTCAGGCTTGACCATGCGCTTATAGTTTAACCGGGTTTATTGACCATTCAAATTTATACACAATGAATAGATTATAAATACGAGGTCCTCAGAGGCGTTTTTTCGTAAAGTTTTTTACCGGGAAAAAGCATATCACCGGAAGCCTCGAAGCAAATAAGTAACAGCTATCACAATCATTTACCAGGTGCTGAACTTAATACTATTGTACGCCAACGAAAATGACCAGGATCATTTTCATTCCTAATCAACCTCATTGAATTGCCTGTCCATAACGTTTATAATCACACTATGAATGAAGGCCTTCAAATCTAAATTTTAATACCATGAAAAACGAAAGATACGTTGAAGAACTGTTGGGAATAAAGCCAGGGGCAGACAATCGTATTTGTATTTCAGTGATCGTTCCGTTATATAAACAACTGCCGGAAAGAAATCAGAATAAGCTGGCGATCAAAAATGCTGTCAATGAAGCCAAAAATATTTTACAGGCCGGTTTCAGTGATGGTAACATCAGCGGATTAATCAGGAAGCTGGATGAACTTCAAACTCCGGAAACATTTGCCGGTGCTGCTGCAGGGGTGGGATTTTTCGTGGGTGAAGAGGTGGGTAAGACAATACTGTTCCCTTTTGAGGTAAAAAAGAAAGTGGTGGTGGATAACAGTTTTGAAGTGCGGGATGTGATTTTTACCAAAAACCGGATGCCCAGGTATTATGTGCTGGCATTGAGCAACAATAAAACCCGTTTTTTTATATCCCAACAGTTGGGCATTGAAGAGGTTATCAATGAATCATTCCCCTTGTCCTATGAGGAGCAATTTCAATACCCGGCCCGGCAAAAACCAAAGGTAAGCGGCAATTACGGGTCTGAGGAATCCACGATTCAGGAAGAAAGACAAAAGGGATTTTACCGTCATTTGGATAAACTGCTGGCACCATACTTTAAACGGGAATCGAGGCCTGTTATCCTGTTGGGAGTCGGTGACCAACAGGCTGTTTTCAAAAAAACATCCCGGTACAGTAACAACATAGCCGCTGGCCTTAACGGCAATTTCGATCATTTGAGCGGTCCGGAAGTTTTCCGGAAAATCTGGCCCGAGGTAACCAGGCTACTGGAGAAAAAAGATGATGAAGTTATCAGTAAACTGGAAAGATTATCATCAGTCGGCAAAACCATCACCGGCGTAGAGCAGATTTGGAAGGAAGCCGGTAACATGACTGGTAAAACCCTGGTGGTAGAAAAGGATTTCAGTCAATCGGCATATGTCGATCGAAAAATAAAGACTTTATCATTAAAGAAAGGCAAAGGACAGGATTGGCAAAAGATACACGATGTGGTTGATGATATCATAGAATTGACCATAGGAGGCCATGGGGAAGTAATTTTTGTGGAAAATGGCAGGTTGGGAAGATTTCAAAAGATCGCGCTTATGAGCCCTTGAGAAAACCAGTGGCTGGCATGAAATACCCCTCCGGAATCCGCTGGCTATGGAAATTTTTCAAATATTTTTGCTATGGTAGCATGAATGCGCTGCTCCACCTCTGTCGGTCTTTCATCCAATACAGCCGAGGCCGTGCCCTGCCAGACTAACTGCTCTAGATTAGCATCCACAATGTGAATAATCAGGGTACCCACTTTATAATTGTATGTGCTTAATTGATAATCACGCCAATAGCGGTAGGGGCTGTCAGGATGCGTTGTGTAATCCTGTTTGGACTCCACCACAATGTGAAAATCCACCAGTAAATCAGGGGCCCTGTCATTCATCACATAACCTATTTTAGCCAGTTCGCCGGCTACGGCCTGTTTTATCCGTTTCCGGTTGAGACTGTTATCATACATAGGAAATTCCTCATGCCTGTCTTCTTCCATGGGCCCCCAATAAAAGGTCTTGTATTGGGAAAAATTGGCCTGATCATCGCGATCCCTGGTGATGGTAACCCTTGGCGAACAATGTGAGAAAGAAGCTGATATCAGCAACAGCAGTATGATGTGAATTCTCATAGGTCCATTTAATCGGTGTTCAAATATATCACGTCGCATGGCTCCGATCCATGATATTCATCAATACCGGGATTGATAATAATCAGGCCTTTTCTTTCCAAAATATACATGACATCACTATTGATTTTAATCATTTTTCCTTCTGATTACCATCATTGATACTGGATAGAAAGGTGGTTAAGTTTGTCTGAAATATATTTTTAAAACCAAAATATAGGAGGAAACTAAAATGACAAACCTAATCAGAAGTTCAAGGCTATTCCCCAATTTTCCAAAAATGTTTACTGACTTTTTTGATGATGACCTGGAAGTTGGTAACGGCTGGCTGTCAAGGGTTCCGGCAGCCAACATCAGAGAAGATGATAATGAGTTTACAGTAGAACTGGCCGCCCCAGGTTTGGATAAAAGGGATTTCCACATCAACATTGAAAATGGAAATCTGACAATTAGCTGTGAGAAAAAAGAAGAATCTGAGGTAAAGGAAAAAGATTACACGCGGAAAGAATTCAATTATAGTTCATTCTATCGCTCATTTATGCTTCCTGGTTCTGTAGATCAGGATAAAATAAAGGCAAATTATCAGGACGGGGTGCTGAAGTTGGGATTGCCGAAAAAAGAGGAAGCGAAAAAACTTCCCAAAAAACAAATCTCCATATCTTGAAATGAGTATAAGATTAGTTTATTTAGTGTAAGATTAATTAACTATTAATAAAAGGCGGTATTACAGCCGCCTTTTAAACACTTTTTAAAAATGCATAATACCAAAATATTAGTTCCAACAGACTTTTCACTTTGTTCCAAAAATGCACTAACCTTTGCCATAAAGATGGCAAAAAAAATGGATGCAAAATTGATTCTGATGCATGCGTTTCAGGTGCCGGTTTCATCGATGGATGCGGGAGCAGAGGCTTATTTTTCAGAGTCAATTACTAACATCAAAGACAACATCAAAAAGGAATTTGATATATTCAAAGAAACCCCCGAGGAGTTAAAGGAAGTAGAACACGACATATTAATCAAACACGACCTCACTAAAAACGCGATTCTCAGTGCTTGTGAGTCAACCGGATGCAAGCTCATTGTAATGGGTACGCACGGAGCACGGGGCCTGGATGAAATTTTGATTGGCAGTAACACATATTCAGTGATGAAAGAGTCGGTGATTCCTGTGTTGGCCATACCGGAAAGCGCACGGATGAGCGACATAAAACGAATTGCCTTTGCAGGCGATTATAAAAGTATCGAGGATAAAAACGTTCTCCAAACATTGATCCAGCTTACAAAAGCTTTTAATGCGGAAATTAATATTGTTCATATCGACCCGGATGAAGAAGCAGGATTATCTGATTCGGAAATTAATGAGGCCAAAAAGTTTGAACAGTATTTCAAGCACGTCAGACATACATATCACTTCATTCATACCCAAAACATAGAAGCCGGCCTGGAGGATTATGCACAAAACAATGACATCGATTTAATCGCTTTGATTCCCAGAAAACACAAGTTTTTGGATAACCTGTCCCAAAAACGTATTTCTAAAAAGCTGGCTTTTCACAGTAAGGTGCCGATATTAGCGCTCAAGTAACCACTGCTGACTACGTTATAGTCACCTGAAAGGCTCAGGTGACCATAATCTCTCGTTTCAGGCGTTTTATTTCATTGTAGTCTACACGGGGTAAAAGTACGGTAAGTACACCTGGCATCTGCATTGCCTCTGAAAAATGTTCGACGATTGATTTCATTTTGTTCAAACCCTGTGCCGTTAAACCAGTCCCGAGGTACAGTATTTCTTTCATCAGATTCTTTTCTTCCATGACTTTTTGTTTAAAATTACCAAATCAAAAGCCAGTTTTTCAATGATCTTGATCAACCGCCATCATGATCCTTTTCGATTTCCTCAGGTGTTCCCAGAAGAATAGAAATGGGTTTCAGCACCTCTACCCTATCGGCAATCAGCTTAAAAATGGCGGTAAAAGGCATGAAAAGAATCATACCGGAGGCACCCCAGATAATAGCCCCCAGCATAATGACTGTAATAGTAGCCAGGGCGTTTATCCTTAATTTGAAACTCACCGCCAGCGGGAATATAATATTGGCCTCCAGCACCTGCACCACCACAAATATTCCAACAATGCCCAGGGGGTACCATATCGAGTCGTAAGTCAGCCAGGCTATGCTCATGGGCAAAAGAGCCCCAAGCGTGATGCCGATATACGGTATAAACGTAAGAATAGAAGCAATGAAGCCGAAAAATATCGCATTGGGGATACCTAAAATGGCTAAGCCTATACTATTTAATATGCCCACGATCAGATATACCAATGCCATTCCTTTAATAAAATTATAATAGGCAATAATGGACTCCTGCAAAATGCTCAGAATTGCTTCCTGACGTTTCGCACCCGGAAATATCTGAAACAAAAAGGTCATTAGCAGTTTGCGGTAATACAGTATCAGGGCGGTATAAAATGGCACCAATAAAAACAAAACTGTTGAAATTGATGTGTTGTAAACGGTCCTGGGCAAAATCTGCAGGATTTTTTGTGAAGCGTCGGTAAGCAAGGTCTGTAGCCAGTTTCTTCTTTCTTCAGGGGCGACATTAAAAAAATCGCCGACATTTTTAAAGGCATCGTTCAGTAGAAGTATGACCTTATCGTAAAGATCCGGCCATTGCCTCGTAAACAGGGAAAACTGCCTGACCATCAGCGCAACAAGTAGTAATGTCAGGGTCAGAAAGAGAACGAGGCTGGTGAGAATAGCCATAACCCTTGAAAATTTATGCTGCTCCAGCCATCGACAAATTGGATACAACACAAAACTTATCAGTAAACCAAAACTAACCGGAATCAACAGCGACTGACCAAAATACAGAATTAAGACAATGATTAGGAAGTATTGTAAAAAAGTGAGTAAGGAAGGCTTTGCAGGAGATAGGTCGGTTTTCATTAATGAAACTTATTATTTGTCTAATAAAACAGATATCGTATTGCATTTCAATGATATGAATTAGATAATCTATTGACAAAAGTCACTTGATGAGCAACATAGAGGTAACCTCTAAACCTATAAGCATGGAAAGTTCTCCTGTAAACCAAACATTGGCTTGAAAAGATGCTCAATAGGTTTGGGTATGACTCGGTTCATAATTGACAGTTGTCAATTAATACACATCATGTACTATTCGCAAATAAACGAACGTCCGGAAGGGACGAAAAAATTACAGGCGGCCTGGAAATTGAAAGCGATTGATTATGGATTTTTAATGCAGGCACCTGGCATCCGGGGAAACTCCGAAACAAAGAATCTACAGCTAATCTCCGCCCAATATATTTTCAATCTTCTCAAATTCCTCTGTGGAAAACTCTAAATTATCCAGTGAGCTAAGATTATCGAGAAGTTGCTTTTCGCTGCTTACACCCATTAAAACCGAAGTTACACCGGGATCTCTCAACAGCCAGGCTATAGCCATTTGTGCAAGGCTTTGTCCCCGGGCGCTTGCCAGTTGGTCCAGCAACCTGACTTTTTCCAGCTTTTCCTCTGTGATGCTATCCTTTTGAAGATATCCTGACTCCTTGGCCGCCCGCGAGTCTTCAGGAATGCCATGAAGATATTTGTTGGTTAACAATCCCTGTTGCAACGGCGAAAATACAATACAACCGGTACCTTTTTGTTTTAATTCTTCCAACAGCCCTCCTTCAATCCAGCGATCAAACATGCTGTAGTTAGGCTGATGAATGAAGCAGTGAGTACCCAGTTCACCCAGCATATCGATGGCTTCCCCGGTTTGTTCTTTGTCGTACATCGAGATGCCCACATACAACGCTTTACCCTGTCTCACAATCAGGTCAAGGGCACCCATTGTTTCTTCCAGAGGTGTCTCAGGGTCGGGACGATGGTGGTAAAATATATCTACATACTCTAAACCCATGCGTTTCAAGCTTTGATCCAGGCTCGCGACCAGGTATTTTTTCGAACCATAATTGCCGTAAGGACCCGGCCACATGTCCCAACCGGCTTTGGAAGAAATGATCAATTCATCACGATAAGGTTTTAAATCCTTTTCCAACATACGCCCAAAATTCTCCTCGGCTGATCCGTATACCGGCCCATAATTATTAGCCAAATCAAAATGAGTAATGCCAAGGTCAAATGCTTTTCTGACAATACTCCTGCCCTTTTCAAAACTGTCAACCGAACCAAAATTATGCCATAACCCTAACGATATGGCCGGCAACAATATCCCGCTTGCCCCACAGCGGCGGTACAACATTGAATCATATCTCTTTGAATCAGCTTTATAATTTTCCATGTAATTATTATTATTTATCTATCAATCAATTATCAACTTTAATCTACCTGTTACCATGCCCCCATCCTTCATCCCTCCACAACACCAGCCTATCCACACACAACAAATTATTCCCCCCCAAAAAAATCCCCACTAACCATCGTCAACCGCCCACCATCAACCCAGACCTCACCCCCTAAACCATCCCAATATACCCCATCAATCATTGTCAACTGTCAATTATCAATTGTCAATTTCAAACAACCCAATCCAAAACCATCACCCCTACCAACCCCATCGCCGAAACCGTCGTTTCCATCACAGTCCATGTGGATAATGTTTCCTTAATACTAAGATTAAAATACTCCTTAAAGAGCCAGAACCCACCATCATTAACATGTGACAACATCAGGCTTCCCGAACCAATAGCCAAAACCATCAGCTCAGGTGAAACATCGGGATCTCCAACCAGGGGGACTACAATACCCGCTGAGGTAAGGCCGGCGACCGTTGCAGAACCCACACACACCCGCACTACCGCTGCAATGAACCAGGCCAAAAACAAGGGTGAAAAGCCTGATGCCTGCATGAGTCCGGCAATGTAGTCACTGACCCCGCTTTCTATTAACACTTGTTTAAATGCCCCTGCGCCAGCGATGATCAGCAATACCATCGTGATTCCCGAAACCCCTGAAGATATGGATTCCATCAATTCAGTCATTTTTTGACCATTTCTTATGCCCAAAAAGTAAATAGCCGCCAATACCGCAATCAGCATAGCGATGGATGGATTCCCCAGAATATCGGCGAGTTTCCACGCAAAGCTTCCTTCAGCTACCCATAGCCTGGCCAGGGCCGCGAAACCTATTAAAATTACAGGTGACAAGGCAACTGCCAGGCTACTTCCCAGGGAAGGAACTGAGGTGCCGGCAGCATTTTCCGTACCGGTAAATGCCTTTAACGGTTTTGCATCAAACCTGCTAAAATAACCTGATAACAGTGGGCCGGCCACAAGAATGGCAGGAATCGCAATGATAATTCCATAAATCAATGTGGTACCGATATCGGCCTGAAACATCCCCACTATGGCAGTAGGTGCCGGATGTGGAGGCAAATAACCATGTGTTACAGAAAGTGAAGCCAGCATAGGTATGCCCACATACAGCAGGGGTAACCCTGTACTGGCTGCCATGGTAAAAACCAGGGGCACCAGAATCACAAATCCCACTGAATAAAACATGGGTATACCCACAATAAAGCCCGTCACCATCAGGGCCAACTGAATTCTCTTTAATCCAAAGGCAGCGACAAGGCCGGTGGTGATCTTATAGGCAGCACCACTATCGGCCACTAATTTGCCAAGCATCGCCCCAAATCCCAAAATAATGATCAGAGAACTCATAATGCTGCCTATGCCGGTTTTTATCGCCTCGACAGTAGATATTACAGGAAGTCCTTCAAAAACACCCACCAAAAGCGAAACGATGATAAATGAAATGAAAGCGTTCAGTTTAAATACAATGATTAATACCAGGAGGAGCACTATACCCAGGAGTACAATTATCAGCGGCATACAATATAGGTCACAGAGAAAAATAAATTTGCCTAAAAAAGCATCAATAATTTATTTTTCAAAGAAATGCCTCAAAAAGTTATTATTACTGGCAGAATTTGGATTATTTTTCAGATCATGCTGCAAAAGGCATGAATTTTGATTAGCAAAAATCAACAGCGCTGTCACGCATATGGATAAGTTAAGCATTCTTCTCTTCACTGCCGTTCAGGTTTTGATCACCAATCAACTGATCGCCCAAAAGGTGCAGGAGCCTGTGGATTTTCAGATCTACAAGGAGTGGCAGCCGTTTAATCCCCTTAAATGGGAAGATTTTAAAGGATCGAGGCCTGATCACTACCATGGTGACGCTGGTTCTATGGTAAAAATAAAAGCGGTCCCCTATTTTGTTAAGAAAAAAATAAAATATGACGTTTATACGCTTTTTAACAAGACTAAATCGTGGGCCCTGGCGCAATCGCCACAATTGCTGGCGCATGAGCAATTGCACTTTGACATAGCAGAACTGTATGCCAGAAAAATCAGAAAAAGGATATTACAGCTTTCAAGAGAACCGGGTAAGAAAAGTGATTTGAAAATCTACAACAATGAAATCCGTAAATTGCTGAAAGAAAGTAACGAATTTGACCGGCTCTATGATATCGAGACACTCCACGGTAGTTTACCTAAAAAGCAGAAAGAATGGCAAAATAAGGTAAAAAGCTCCTTGTCTGCCCTCAAAGATTTTGCAAAAAAAGGCTATACGGTCGGAAAACACTAACCACTCACATCAGTGAACGGTCGGCCAGAAAATGCTCAAAACCCGGCTGGATGATAATTTAAAGAGTAAGCAGACCATTCCAACGATAAATTACCAATTTTTATTGGTTTCGCCTTATTTTCCGCTCAGGGTGTAAAAACCAGTAAAAAAATCCACAAAAAAAAATCTGATTTATTGGCTGCTAATGATTGGAGAGGCCTTAAAATGAAAAGGAGTTACAGACTATTCATACGCATCGCACCAAGCTTATTTTTGATTTTAAAGTCTTCCATAACACTGGGATTGATGAATCAGGATATGAAGGGGCAAGAGGAAATTGTTGATTTGACATCTTTTGAATTCAACAAAAGCAATATTTTGGTGTTAAACGGGCCCTGGGAGTTTTACTGGAAACAGTTACTGACACCAAAAGATTTCCAACAGAAAGAAGACCTGCCAGGTAAATCCCTGGTAAACCTGCCCGGCTTGTGGAAGGGTAAATTAGTCAATGGTGAAAAACCGGATAACATGGGATATGCAACTTACAGGCTTCAGGTGATCGCTTCACCCTATGGCGATTTATTGGCTATAAAGGTTCCCAAGTTATATGCCAGTTATAAAATCTGGATCAACGGTCGGCTAAAGGTAGCCTGTGGTAAAGTAGGAACAGACCGGGCAACCACTGTCCACCGGAGGAAAAGCCATACCCTCCCCTTCAAACTGCAGGAAAGTGGAAAAACGGAAATCATCATTCAAGTTGCCAATTTTTATCACAAAAACGGAGGAATAAGTAAAGCCCCATCAATCGGATGTTTCAGGGCCTTTGTAAAAAGAGAAGAGTCTTCGGTTATCGCTGAGACCATGTTATTAACCAGTTTGGTATTAATGGGATTAGCATTTTTGTTTTTATACAGCTTATGGAGAAAAGATAAAGCTGTATTATATTTCGCCTTGTTTTGCCTTTTCTGGGCGTACAGGGCCATCAGTGACCACTACGCACCTTTAGTGGATATCATGCCATTTTTGAGTTGGGAGTTTAATACAAAACTGGAATACATTTCGCTGTTTTTCGGTTCTCTTGCAGGCTGTTTATATTTCAATAAAATATTTAAAAAAAACGCATATCCCCGGTATAATGCCCTTGTCTTTTGGGCGATTTTATCTTTTGCCATCGTCACATTACTTTCACCGGATACATGGTTCACCTACTACCTGTTACCTTTCTTTGTGGTAATGTTGGTGAATTTCGTTTATATAACCACCATCGTGATAAAATCGATGATAGACAAAAATCCCGCGTCCTGGTACGCAGTGGCTGGTATTTTACTAGGCGTGATCGTGTTTACTTCTCACATGTTTATATTTTACGCCCAGCGGGACAGCCTCATTTCGTATATTAACATCGGCTATCTGGGCTTCTTCTTTCTCAGCGCCACACTGTTGGGCGTAAGGTTTTCCCGTGCTTTTTTTAAGTTGGAAATGTTGCAGGGGCAGACCTTTGAACAAAAGGAAGAGCTCAAAACCCAGGCCGATATGTTGAAGGTGGTAAATGATCAAATGGTTCATCAAAAAGAAATGCTGCAGGAAAAAAACGAGGAAATCAAATCGATCAACAAATACCTGGAGCATACCATTAGTGAGAGAACTTCCAGTCTGAGGAGAACCAACAAGGAATTGGATATGTTTTTGTACCGGGCCTCTCATGATTTGAGAAGACCGATCAGCAGCATTATGGGTATCGATCAAATAGCCAGAATGACAGTCAAAGAGAAAGAAGCCCTTGATCTGTTCAAAAAGGTTCAAAACGTGGTACAAGCCATGGATATGATGTTAAAAAAGTTCATCAGCATCAGTGAAATTTACAACCATAAAATACAATTCACCGAGATCGATATGAACACCCTTAAAAGTGTTATAACCAACCAGGCTGCTTATTACGGAAAAATAAATAATATTGAAGACTATCAATTGGATATTTATGGTGCTGATTCTATATTTTCCGACCTGTTTATTATCAACAAAATTACTACTTACCTCATTGAAAACTCTTTCATGTTCGCGTCATCGCCGGGGAGTGAAAAATTAAAAATCAGTATTACATTTAAAGAAAACGGCCCACTCCTGAGTCTGATTTTTTCAGATAACGGGGACGGAATTAAAAAGGAAATAATCGACAAAATATTTAACATGTATTTCATTGGTACAGTTAAATCTAACGGTAACGGTTTAGGTCTGTATATTGTCAAAAAAGCAGCCGAAAAACTGGGTGAAGATATTTCGGTAGAAAGCCAGAAAGGGGGTGGTGGTACGACATTTTGTATTACATTAAACAAAAACAAGTAAATGTACAGACCTTATTGCCATAGCAACGTGGCTTATGTTATCGTTTTCTTTTAGGTCTCCAAATGACTATTAATATGGATTTATTTATATTTTTGACAAGTTAAATGCTATCGTCAATATGACCGGTTTCAGAGGTTTTATCGGGCTCATAACAAGCCTCTTCTTTTGTCTTTTAAACAGTACACCAACCTGCCTTGCCTCCGGAAACCAGCCGTCATACACCGCCCAAGACTTACCTGTCTACACGCTATATTTTATTGGCGACGCGGGAAAGCACTTCAAAAATGGCAGCAATCCCGTGCTTACCATGCTTTCAAAACAACTGGAGGCTGAAAATGAACAAAGCGCCGTTGTATTTTTAGGAGACAATATATATCCAAAAGGGCTCCCGGAAAAAGGGCATCCTTCCAGGAAACAGGCCGAAGATATATTAATCAGCCAGTTGGAAGTAGTAAAATCCTACGCGGGCAAAGTATTTATCATCCCTGGCAATCACGATTGGAAGAAGGGTAAAAGGTCGGGCTGGGAATACATTAACAACCAGGAGCAATTTGCGGAAGCCCTGATGGACAGCACCAATATATTTCTTCCGGATGATGGTTGCCCGGGCCCGGTGGAAATAAACCTGAATGATGAAATCACCATGATTATACTGGACACCCAATGGATTTTGCACCCCTGGGAAAAACCGGAGAAAGATGAGGGCTGCGATATCGCCTCCAACGCAGATATTATGGTACAAATTGATGACATCATCAGGAGAAACAAAGGCAAAAAAATCATTTTCTCCGCGCATCATCCGCTTTACAGTTATGGGATTCATGGTGGGGTAAGTCATCTTCATGATCATCTGTTTCCTTTAACTGCTATCGACAGATCACTTTATATGCCTTTGCCGGTGATTGGTTCTATTTTTCCTCTTTACCGGAAGTGGATAGGCAATATACAGGATATCCGGCATCCTAAATACAAAGCCATGCGAGAGGTACTTACTCAACTCTTTGCCAGGCATCCCAATCTTATTTATATCTCCGGCCACGAGCATTCCATGCAATACATATTAAAAGACAGCGTACATTATATCGTCAGCGGGGCGGGTTCCAAATCCAATCATGTGAAGAAAAAGGGATATGCAAAGTTTGCCGATGGTGGGCTGGGGTACGCAAGGTTGTTGTTTTACAAAGACGGTAGAGTCAACCTGGAAATTTGGCAGACCGATGAAAAAGGAGCGGCAAAAAGAACTTATGAAAAACATTTATTCACCAAAAAATACCGTCCTGACCTCGTTCCGAATTTTAAGGATATTGATTTTTCCGATAGTGTGGTTACAACCAATGCCAGCAATCAATATGACAAGAAAAGGCGCTGGTTGTTGGGTAAAAACTACAGAGAGGCCTGGAAAGCAAAAATAACTGTTCCGGTATTTGATATGGGCCGGGAAATGGGCGGATTGGTCCCGGTAAGACGAGGAGGCGGGCAGCAAACCAAATCCCTGAGGCTACAGGCAGGCGACGGCAGGCAATATGTGCTGAGATCAATAGAAAAATATACTGAGAAAGTGGTGCCCGAACCCCTGCGTGGAACCATCGCCGCCGATATTGTCCAGGATGAAATTTCAGCCTCCCATCCCTATGGGGCTTTTGTAATCCCAACCCTTGCCAGGGCTGCCAAAATCTACCATACCAATCCCAAAATCGTATTTATGCCGAATGACCCACGTCTGGGAAAATATAGTGAACTGTTTGCCAACGGACTTTTTCTTTTTGAAGCCCATCCTGACGGTGATCATTCGGACAGGCCCAACTTCGGCAACGCCAAAAGGATTTACAGCACCGCCAAAATGTTGCAACAACTTTATAAAAACAATAACAATCAGGTAGATCAGTTATGGACCCTAAAGTCCAGGCTATTTGACATGGTGATCGGAGATTGGGACCGGCACGACGATCAATGGAGATGGGCGAGTTTTGAACAGGGTAAAAAAACCATTTTCAGACCCATTCCAAGGGATCGCGACCAGGCATTCTTTGTTAGTCAGGGTTTGCTGATGAATATTGCTAAAAGAAAGTGGGCACTGCCCAGTTTACAGGGGTTTGGTTACAAGTACAGGTATGTGCCAGGTTTTAACGCTAATGCGCGTTATTTTGACAGGGACTTCCTTACAGAGCCCTCTTTGCAAGACTGGCTTCAGGTGGCAGATACCTTGCAAAAAAACCTGACAGACAGTACCATAGAACAAGCCATCAGCACCTGGCCTGACACTATTTACGCCCTGAATGGTGAAGAGGTCATCGAGAAATTGAAGTCCCACAGAAATAACCTGAAAGATTACGCCAGGCAACAATACCTGTTTCTCGCCCGCACCGTTAATATCAAAGGAAGTCGCAAGAATGAGTTCTTTAAAATAGAGCGGATGAACGACCTTGAAACCAAGGTTCGGATATTCAAAAAAGCCAAGGATGACACTACCTCCCAAAAGTTGTATGAGCGTACTTTTAAAACAGATGAAACTAAAGAAATCAGCGTCTATGGGCTGGGAGGAAATGACCTTTTTAAAATTGAAGGCAAAGTAAATAAGGGGCCTGTAATCCGGATTATAGGTGGAGAAGGTCAGGACAAAATAATAGATTTATCACAGGTGAGAGGACTTTCCAGAAAAAACAAAATTTACGATAACAGGGAGGGCAACATCATAAATTTTGGAAAGGAAAGCAGGGATTTCACGAGCAGCGAACCCGAAGTAAACACGTATGACAGAAGGGATTTCAGGTATGATAGGCTGAGCCCCCTGGTTTATGTTAATGTTAACCGTGACGATGGCCTGTTTATGGGAGGAGGCTTCGTTTTTATCCAACACGGTTTTCGTAAAGATCCTTATAAAAGTCGTCATTTCGTACAGGGAAGCTACGCGTTTGCCACCAACTCCTTCGACCTGAAATATCACAGCACTTTTATGAATGTCTTTGATAAGTGGAGCCTGAACATCAATTTTGACCTTTTCTCGCCTAGTTACATCTCCAATTTCTTTGGATTCGGCAATGAAACTGTTTTTAACAAGCAAGCAGACGAATCCTTCAATGTAGACAATCCGATAGATTTCTACCGGATACAATATAATCTTATCAATAATGAAATCCTGCTAAGCAAACGCATAGGTGAGTTTGGATCACTTAGCTTTGGGCACCATTGGCAACTGTTTAAGGTGGAATCAGAGTATGATGGTGAGGACAGAATATTTTTAGACGGTTCGGGTCTTGATCTCGATGAAAATTTTTTCAACTGGAAAAGTTATGAGGGAGGTGTGTTAAAATTCGATCTCGATATGAGAGATGATAAAAAACTCCCCTCCAGGGGTATCGACCTTAATATGGACCTGAGAGCTTATGCCGGTCTCAACGACAATTCCAACAACTATGCCAGCGCAATGGCAGATTTTTCATTGTTTTTCAGTTTCAGGCTCCCGGCTACTGTTACCATGGCTATCCGTACGGGTGCCGGCCATACCTTGGGTAATTACGAATTTTACCAGGCACAGCAATTGGGGGGCTTACAAACCTTGAGAGGTTATCGCAAAACACGTTTTTTGGCGACACACGGCTTTACAACAATACCGAGCTGAGAATGAGAATTACCACCATCAAAAACCCGCTCTTGCCCATAAACTTTGGTTTTAACCTCTTTAATGACATCGGCAGGGTTTGGCTGGATGGTGAAAACTCCGGTAAGCTGCACCATGGCTACGGCGCCGGACTCTGGTTTGCCCCCATCAACGCCACCGTCATGGCCATCGAGGTCGCCAGAACGGAAGAAGAAACAGGATTTTATTTGAGACTAGGCTATTTGTTTTGAATAATTGACAATTGGGTATTTTGTTATATGGAAATGGTGAAGTAACAAACTTCCATAATTGTCAATTATACATTGTCAATTACTCTCCCCTGATCAAGCGGAATGATCATTACCGGTACTTTGGATTTTTTGATGATTTCAAAGGTTTTGTTGGCGTTGAAAGCCCTGTAGAGCAGGCCATGTTCGTGGTATCCAACAATAACGAGGTCACATTTTAGTTTCCCTGACTCCTCAACAATCATATCGATGGTAGCACCGTAGATAAGCAGACCTTCGGCATCTACCCCTTTGGCCTTGAGTTGGTCTGCCAGTTCCTGCAGTGCTTTGTGCTCCTTTCTCAATTCCCCTGCACGGCTGTCTCTTATATATTGGGGGCCGATCTTGTAACCGATAAAGTCAGGCTCCGGCGCGGCTATGTGCAGCAACCAGACTTTAGCTTCAAACTTCTGCCCCATCTCAAAGCCCTGGTTAACCAACAAACCGGTATTTTCATCAAAATCGATGGTTACTAATATATTGTTCATTTGGATCCTCCTCTGGTTCCTTAAACAAAAAATAATAGTTTATAATACAATATTAATCAAATTCGCAGAAACCTATTTATTTTTTTGTAAATCCGGACAGGCAAAACTGTTATATGAATCGTGCCGGTATCTATTTAGCAAGAAACGGTCATGGACTTGTTTAAGTCACGGATTTAGTTATATTAGATAAAAATTTATGTATCTATGAGAGTACTATTATCGATTCTGTTAATTTTCTTCATCACACACAACTACGGACAATCACGGTACCACGAGCTGTCTGAAGGTTTGCCTGAAGAAGTGGGGATGTTGTCTGATGTTTTAGCCCGAATTGACCCTTTTGTTGAAAGCTACATTGAAAAAAGACAGATGCCTGGTGGGGTATTCCTGATAGCCAGGAAAGGTAGAATTGTTTATTTTAACAATTTTGGCTACAGAACCCTGAAAAAGAGAAAAGCCTATGAACCGGACGATATCTTTCGAATTGCCTCCATGACGAAGGCTATCACTTCCGTATCAATTTTGCAACTGTTCGAACAGGGAAAGCTGGGGTTAGATGACCCTGTCCACCTTTTTCTGCCAGCATTTAAAGAAACACGGGCTCTGAATACATTCAACATGGATGATTCCAGCTATACCACCGTACCATTGCAAAGGCCTGTTACTATCAGACACCTGCTCACACACACTTCAGGTATTGCTTATGGTGATTTTCATTCGGGAAAAGTCAAGGCAGTCTATGCTAAAAACGATATGCTGGACGTTGGGTTATCGCACGAAAGCTGGAGCACTGAAGAATTTATTGACAAGCTGGCCAGGGTTCCGCTGGTATTCCAACCGGGGGAGAAATATATGTATGGGCTGAATATGGACGTTTTAGGAAGGGTCATTGAGGTTATTTCGGGGCAATCACTGAACGAATATTTTCGTGAGCACATTTTTACCCCGCTGGAAATGAATGACACCCATTTCTATCTACCCAAAAAAAAGAGAAAAAGACTATGCCCTGTCTACACCTATGATGATGACGATGAACTGATCATGATGAAAGATATTGAAGACAACGGCGCTTTAGAGTATCCAAGTGCTGATGGGAGAAACTTTTTTGCAGGTGGTGGCGGGCTGTCTTCAACTGCTATGGACTATGCAAGATTCATCTTCATGCTGTCAAATGGTGGCAAATATAAAGAACATAGGATTTTAGGCAGGAAAACCATCGAAATGATGACATCGGACCAGTTGATTTACCTCAACCGAAAGAACAAAGGCTTCTCTAAAATTCCAGGTGTGACGTATGGATTGGGCTTCGCCCTGACCACCCTGGAAGGCAATGGCTATAGTCCAAAATCACCGGGAACATATGAATGGGGTGGTTACTTTAACACCAAATTCTTTATCGACCCAAATGAGGATCTTATTTTTGTGGGCATGACCCAGATTGTGCCTTTTCCAAATCAAGAGTTTTGGGACCGGTTATATGCGATTATATATGCCTCCATCGATTATTAGGCAGGCTTAAACTTTTGGTTTTTCCGTGGTCACCTTACTCCTTTTTTCCACACCCGGCATGGTCTCAATGCACCCTGGTTGTAGAGAATTTCGCGGTAATCCGCACAAGGGAACGCAATAAAATCAGCAAGTAATCCCGGTTTGAGGCTACCCCGGTCAGTAAGTTTAAGTGCTCTGGCCGCACGCACCGTTAACCCAGCTAACACCTCCGCATTAGTTAGTTTCTCATAAGCGCCCAGCAACGCCGCCTGTGTCAGCAAATCGCCCATCGGGGCAGAGCCCGGATTCCAGTCCGAAGCAATGGCCAGACTACCTCCTGCATCTAATAGGCTTCTGGCCGGCGCAAATTTCATACCTAACCCAAGACTGGCACCAGGCAGTACCGTGGCTGTTGTATCACTTTTTGCCAGATAAGCTATTTCCTTTTCACTACTGGCCTCCAGATGATCGGCAGAAACTGCTTTGACTTCAACTGCCAGTTTACTTCCCCCGGTAGTAAACTGATCGGCATGGATGGTTAGATCAAAACCTTGCCTTCCGGCGGCAATGAGATAGGATTTGGCAACTTCATAAGCAAAGGCCGTTTCTTCCACAAAGATATCGATGCGACTGGCCAGCTTTTCGCTAAGAAGGATCGGGAACAGATCCCTTACCAGATGGCGAAGGTAAGACCCGGCGTTACCGTCGAAATCCGGTGGCAGGATATGGGCCGCTAAACAGGTAGGGATCAGATCAACAGATTGCTGCTGATTTACCTTTTGAATGGTCTTTAACATTTTGATTTCTGTCTCTAAGTTAAGCCCATAACCGCTTTTGACTTCCATGGTGGTTACCCCTGCTTTTACATGCCGGTTTATCCTGCCGGTTAACCCCTCCGCGAGTACCTCATCACTCGCATTACGCGTATGTTGTACGCTGTTCCAGATGCCACCACCGGATCTGGCTATTTCAAGATAAGACTTCCCGGCATTCCGCATAGCGTAATCCAGGGCTCTGGAACCTGCATAACAAATATGGGTATGCGCATCGACAAATCCCGGTAACCCCACCACATCTTCGCGCAGCCGCTCAATGGCTGCATCCCTGACCTTCCAGTCCCTGATAAGCTCATCGAACCCCCCGACTGCCTCTATAAACCGACCTTTCAGCAAAATACCGGCATCTTCAATAACAGACAATTTTTCGTCGGCCACGGGCCCTTTTGGGGGAATACCGGCAAAGGTCAGTAATTGTTTAAAAGGGCCGACCAATTTGGTTTTAAACAAGTTCATGTCACTTACTTATCAATAAACCTCAAAAAGCTGATCATATTTCGACTTCAGATTTTGAATCTCACCGTCATCAAAACGCCTTCCTTCTTCCAGAACAGCACCGGTCCGGATCATACCAAGCACAGTTCGGATGTCATCGGCAAAAATGCGATCATTTTTGGTATGTGAGATTTCGGTCCTTACCATGGCATGTACCGCTTCAATAACCGGCGTAGATTTAAGTGGGCGCCTGAAGTCCAGGGCCTGGCAGGCACACAGCAGTTCAATGGCCAGTATTTTCTCCAGATTTTCAACCACTTGTAAAGCCTTTCTCCCTCCGATCGAACCCATGCTCACATGATCTTCCTGTCCCAGTGAGGTCGGAATACTATCTGCGCTGGCAGGAAAACACAGGCCTTTGTTTTCACTGACCAGGGCGGCTGTGGTGTATTGCAATATCATAAATCCGGAATGTAATCCTGTGTCTTGTACCAGTAATTTTGGTAACCCTTCCACGTTGCCTTCCATAGACAAATATATGCGGCGGTCGGCTATATTACCCAACTCCGACGCAGCCACACAAATATAATCCAAAGGCAGTGCCAGCGGTTGCCCGTGAAAATTGCCTCCGCTTATGGCCAGATCTTCATGAATGATCACAGGATTATCCGTAACAGCATTGAGTTCTATCTCCAACAATTCTTTCAAATGCAACCAGGCGTTTCGCGAAGCCCCGTGAACCTGTGGAATACATCTCAGGGAATACGGATCCTGCACCCTTTCACAGTCTTTGTGTGAGGCAACAATCGCTGAGTTGGCCAGCAACCGGTTAATGCGTGTAGCCACATGCTGTGTACCCTGGTAAGGTCTTAGCTGATGTAATTTATCCAAAAATGGTCGTGATGATCCCAAAAGCCCCTCTATCATCATAGCCGCGATAATGTCGGCCTGACTCATGCAATGATGTAATTTCTCTACCACTTTTACCGCAAAGGCCGCAATGAATTGGGTACCATTGATTAAAGCCAGTCCTTCCTTTGGTGCGAGTTTCAGTGGTTTTAAGCCAACTTTTTCCAGTACATGCTTTGTGGCTATATCCTTACCATTGTAGCTAAGCATACCCAGACCTATTAAAGGCAAAAAAAGATGCGCAAGGGGTGCAAGGTCTCCTGAAGCACCAACTGAGCCCTGGGCCGGGACCTTGGGGAGGGCGTCATTTTCAATATGCCAAACGATGCGATTCAATGTTGATCCGCTGATGCCCGAATAACCTTTGGCCAGCGCATGCACTTTCAGTATCAACATTAATTTTGCAACTTCGTCGGAAATGAATTCACCTACCCCTACACTATGGCTTTTCAATATATTCTCCTGTAATTTTCTGGTGTTTTCTGGTGAAATTTTAGTAGTGCACAAGGGGCCAAAACCGGAATTGATACCATACACCACTTCATCCCCCCCGGCAATCGTCGCAACAATATTTTCACTTTTCCTTACCTTGCCGGCGGTAGAATCACTGATATAGCCCCTGCTATGCCCCCTGCAGATTTCAAGGGCTTTGCCTGCTGTTAAATAGTCTTCCCCATAGCTGAAAGGTGCCTTAGTATGTTTGGATTTCATATGGTTTATGTCGTAAATTTTTCACAAAAGTATTTTTTTGTTTTCACATCAAAAAATTCATCCCCCGATCCATTCAAATTATCCCTTTTATCCCAGCCTCAAACTCCGCACTTCCTTCAAAAGTTCTCCTCTATCCACCCTGCCCCCAGCCTTAAAAAAACCCTCAATCAAAATCACCCCCCTATTAATTGTCAACTGTCAATTAAAAATCTAAACGAATGCCCACCGGACAATGATCAGAACCCATATAATGCGGTAAAATAAAAGAATCAACCAAATGCTTTTCCAGTCTTTCGCTGATTAAAAAGTAATCTATACGCCACCCGACATTGTTAGCGCGGGCATTCATGCGGAAACTCCAGTAGCTATAGGCGATTTCATCAGGGTGCTGATACCTGAAAGTATCGATAAAACCTCCCGCCAGGATATTAGAAAATCCGTCTATTTCAACCTGCGTATAACCTGCGGTTTTGTTGTAGTTTGACTTCGGGTTTTTCAAATCCATGGCCTGATGGGCCACATTAAAATCACCACAAGCCACCACAGGTTTTTGATGGTCCAATTGTTGTAAATACCTCAAAAAATCCCGGTCCCACCCAGAGCGGTAGTCCAAACGCACCAATTCCCTTCCGGAATTTGGCACATATACATTAACCAGGTAAAACCGGTCATATTCGGCCGTAATGATCCTGCCCTCTGAGTCATGTGCTGCAACACCCATGTCATAGGTAACTTTCAATGGCATCTTTTCCGAAATGATGGCCGTGCCTGAGTAGCCTTTCCTCTCGGCATGGTTGATATACAACGGTTGATGATCTGATAAAGCCAGTGCCTTTTCTACCTCCGCTGTCTGGGCCTTGGTTTCTTGCAGGCACAGCATATCACTGTTTAAAGCCAACCTTGATTCCGCAAATCCTTTTTTGGCAATAGCCCTTATCCCATTTACATTCCAGGATACAATTTTCATATGTTTTGAACTTTTTCATATAAAGCCAGGTAGCGGCTTCATGCTTCAAAAAGGACAAAAATAGGCTTTTATTTGCTATTGGCAAATCACTGGTCTGTTAAGAATGGCTTGACTTCCGGTGAGCCTTTCGGAAAATTATCCCACAAATCTGTCTACGTCCAGTTGAAAGGCATGGACGGGTTTTGGTAGCGTTTGTTTGTTATTAAAAAGGTCAATATCCCGTATTAATTCCTTGGCCTGGGAATCTGTGACAAAAGCAAAACTAAGTATTGAGAAAACAGGATGCAGATTCACATCTTCAGGCTTCTCCGGCGCTTCGAATCCTTCATGATAAACAGGCCGGAATCCGTTGACATTCAATTCGCTGAAAACGGATATTTTCTTTCTGATAAAAAGTTGACGTAAGGTATTTTTGTGGTTTTCGGTACTTAAAACAGCCACTAGCTTCATAATTCTTCTTTTTGGGTAAATATTAACCCTTTGAAAAGAAAAAATTGATGATATGAATCATGTTAAACATTGATTAAAGACAGTATCGATCATTTTAGAACTTTCTTTCCCGCCTTTTTGTTGAGGTCTGAAAAGCAAATTCGGTTTTTCATGATTTCTTAACAAAAACATCACACATACGACCGGTGATAGTTATCGCTTTCCTTTGATAATGAATAGTTTAGTTGTAGTTTTGTAAGCTAGGAGTTCTATATATTTTCTAACCTGATTTTTAACCAAAATATCAAACAGCATGATCCAAAACTTAAGTAAAACCGAAATTGAGAAGGTGCTCAGCAATCACTATTTGGGTCGAATGGGGTGCTGCGAAAACAATACGCCACACGTCATCCCCATTACCTATTACTACGACAAGGAAACCCAAAGCATTATCAGCCACACCCGGGAGGGTATGAAAAGCAAAATATTCAGGAACAATCCCAGTGTATGCCTAGAGGTAGAAGAATTTGAAAATTTACGAAATTGGAAAAGCGTTGTGGTTTATGGGAAAGTGGAAGAACTCAAAGGAGGAACTGCCCGAAATGCTTTGCATACTTTTGTCGAAAACTTAAAAAAGACCATCAGTAAACTTGATAACCTTAAGGTGTCGAAAGTCTCTGAAATCTCACAATCGACCCATCCAAACAATCAGGCTATCATCTTCCGTATCAGGCCAACTAAGATTGCAGGCAAATTCGAGAAAGAGGTAGCGGAATTAGTCCCCAATTAATTTTTAAGAAGGCGGGCGATTTTTTATAAGTAAATGACTTAACGTGTTTCTTTGTTGAAGGGACAGATGATGCGAATACTGATGTTTGGCTGGGAATACCCACCTCATATAACCGGAGGGTTGGGAACGGCCTGTTATTGGCTTGCTAATGCACTGACTGAAAAGGGTATTAAGATTGACTTTTTGACCCCACACCAGGATGATGTAAAAAATCCGGTTGGAAGTTGTAGTGATGCAAAACAGGCTGCATCATTGAAAAACGAAATGGAAAATCTCGGTGAGGTGCTGAGTAAATTCCTGCATAAGATCAGCATTCCTTCTCTCCTTTCCCCCTATCCGGGCAACCCTGTTTCATCACAACCGGAAAAACAATCGGAACATGCGATAGACGATGCGCTCCGTAAAGAACTGGCCAGGTTCGACAAAGCGACTGTGAAGGCCTTGAAAGGACGCAATTATGATCTCATACATGCACACGATTGGCCCACCTACGGGGCGGCGTTGATGATGCGCAGCGCCAGTAACAAACCGCTGATTTTACATGTTCATTCTACTGAAATCGACAGAAATGGGGAATCCGGTAACCAATTTATTTTTAAACTGGAAAAAAAGGGATTTAAAAAGGCCGACAAAATCATCGCCGTAAGCCACTATACAAAAAATGTACTCGTCAGCCATTATGAAGTTAACCCCGAAAAAATTGAAGTGGTTTACCATGGTGTTCCTCCTGGATTTGATCATCCGGAGACAACAGACAACCTTCCGGGATTCCGCGAAAAAGTTATCACATTTTGTGGCCGGATTACGCGTCAGAAAGGTCCTTCACATTTTATCCATGCAGCCAGTAAGCTCGCCGAAAGGAGTGATCAAATTCGCTTCATAATGGCCGGTGATGGTGATTTAAGGGATGAAATGATAGAATTGACCGCAGGATTGGGTATCAGCAAACGTTTCCATTTTCCGGGTTTTTTAAATAAAGAAGAGCTGAAACGCCTATGGAAAATCAGCGATGTTCTGGTCATGCCTTCTGTGTCTGAACCTTTTGGTTTAACGGGCATTGAAGCAATGAGCGCAGATTTGCCCGTTATTGTCAGCAGACAATCGGGACTTCCGGAATTGTTTCCGCATATTCTGCAGGTGGACTATTGGGAAACTGACGCCCTGGCTGATCTGATATTTGATGTAATCACTAATACGAAATTGACATTACGGCAAAAACAGGAAAACCGGAACAGGCTGGCGGGGTTGTCCTGGACAACAGCAGCCGGGCAGGTAGCCGACCTTTATACTACGCTTTCACCCAATTCCATACAATGAAAAACATTTGTCTTTATTTTCAGGTGCACCAGCCCTTTCGCTTAAAACAAATGTCTTTTTTCGATATTACCAGTGATGTCTCCTACTTCGATGAAGACTTAAACAAAAAGATACTCACCAAAGTTGCCACCAACTGCTATCAACCGGCCAACCAACTGCTTCTCAATTTGCTAGGTGAGTATTCCGATTTTAAAATCACTTTCTGTATCTCCGGGATCATGCTCGACCAACTGAAAAAATATGCCCCGCAACTTATTGAAAGCTTTCAGCAATTACTGGCCACTGGATCTGTGGAGTTTTTGTCCGAAACCAATAGTCATTCACTGGCTTTCATCAAAAGCAAAGACCTGTTTACAGAGCAGGTTCGAGTCCATCAAAAAAAAATGATGGAAACTTTCAATTACAAGCCCAGGGTCTTCAGAAATACCGAATTAATATACTCACATAAAATCGGGGGCTGGATAAAATCCCTCGGCTACAAAGCCATGCTGACCGAAGGTGCCGACAAAGTGCTGAAAGGCCGAAGTCCCAATAAACTGTATCATTATCCGGAAGCCCGGAAATTTAAACTTCTGCTTAGAAATTACCGGTTAAGCGATGATATCGCTTTCCGGTTTTCTAACCGATCCTGGTCAGGTTGGCCCCTAACCGCCGAAAAATTTGCAGGTTGGATAAAAAAAATGTCCGGGAGCGAAAACCTTATCAATCTTTTTATGGACTATGAAACCTTGGGAGAACATCAATGGAAAAGTACCGGTATTTTTAAATTCATTGAAGCATTGCCGGCCCATATCCTGAAAAACCAGGAGGGTTACTTTGTTACACCTTCCGAGGCCATCGGCAAATTGCGCGCAAAAGAGATCTTTCGTACCATGGCCCCCATTTCCTGGGCAGATGAACAAAGGGATTTAAGTGCCTGGCTCGGAAACCATATGCAACTCGAGGCCTTCGATTTTTTATATAGTCTGGCCGAAAAAGTAAACAAAATCGATGACCATGAAATCTCCCTGACCTGGGATTACCTTCAGGCTTCAGACCATTTTTACTACATGTCCACCAAAATGTTGAACGACGGCACAGTTCATGCTTATTTTAGCCCCTACAAGTCTCCCCATCAGGCATTTACTAACTATATGAATACCTTGACAAACTTTGAGTACAGGCTGGACGCAATGCTGAAAGCCTGACAGAAGGCCGATTGCGGGTATTTCCTGAAAATTGATAATAATTGTCAGATCCGTTTGATAAATGGCTTAATTTTCATTTATTGATATAAATTAATTGTTGCCATTGCATTGCACCCGGAAAAAATACATAATGCCTCATCAAGCCCGGAAAATGAAAAGTACGCGGGGCTTTGGAACAATTTGAGAGGTGGGGATAGAAAAGCGCTGGCACAGATTTATACACAATACTTCAACAAACTATACAACTACGGCAGCAGGATTACCACCGATGTGAAAATGGTGGAAGACAGTATTCAGGATTTGTTTATTGAGTTATGGAATAAAAGGGAAAAACTGCGCGAGGTGAGAAATGTAAAATATTACCTTTTCAAAGCTTTGCGAAGGAAGATCATTTTAAGACTTACCGATTCGAAGTCCCTTTGTCATACTGTGGACATTAGTTCATTTGAAATGAAACTATCCCACAGATCGCACTACATCAACCGGGAAGTGACCAAGGAAATCAGAAAAAAACTGATGCACCTGATAGAATCGCTGACCCCTAAACAAAAAGAAGCGATTTTCCTGATCTATTATGATGAACTCTCTTTCAAGGAGGTGGCCTCAATTATGTCGGTAGAAGTACGAACTGTGTACAACCTCGTGCATCAGGCTATGGTAAAACTCAGGGAAAACAAAAGCAGCTTATCCACATTTTCCATTCTTCCTTGGCTTATCTAATCTGACGAAAGCCATTAAATTTCCTGCGCAAATCAAACTATGGGAGCCGGCACAAACGGCTGTGGCTGTTACACCAGGCAAAACTTTTGGCGTATCAGCAGGTAATTCCCATATTCGTATGTTTCTACGCTAAGAAAAAACTGCCTCTGACCACTTTATCATTGTTTGATCCGATACGGATCAATAATGCACGCCCGGTGCAACACGAAATTATTCCAGCCAATCGGACTCATCGGTGCTATTAATGTATCATCACGGTAATCATGCCATTTATAATGCTCATTTCGCAATAGATTCTTCAAAAAAGCATAATTCCAAATCGGTTGCCGTCACGAAAGCTTCGCACATTTGCTTTTTTTCAGTATCTGTGGCATTTTTCGCTAAACGCTCCACTATTTGAATAAAAGTTTTTGTGTAATTTCCAAATTCATCGCCTTTATAGGTGTCAATCCATTTTTGATAGCTATTATTTGCGGCTGTATTGGCCACCATATGCTTTCCAATAACATAATAAATCCAATAACATGGCAACAGCGCTGCCGCCGCAATGCCATAAGAAGACTTTGCTGAATGATTGAGCAAAAAATCTGTGTAATTTTTAATTACCGGTGATTTCTCTTTTGCTTCAGCCACCATGAAATGTTTCAAATAAAAGTTATGGAGTTCCCGTTCAATGGATATTCCATAGCTTGCCAAAACCTTGAAAAATTGTTTTTCAGAAGCTAAAACAGCTTTTTCAGACAATTTTTCAAGTGCAACCGAATCATCTCTGATGTACAAAATATCCTGCGACAGATAATGGGCAAAACTACTGTGAGCCAGCGTTCCTTTTGCCAATTGATTGACAAAGGGATGGTTGATTAAATCATCATAAATAGCTTGTATGGCTTCCCACAAACTACTGGTAAATGGTCCTTCCGGATTCATCGTTTCCATAGTTTGTAGAAGTGATTAACCGGCCCATGTCCCTTTCCTGTCGAATAACCGGTTCCGGCAATAATTGCACCATTGATATAATCTTTCGCCTTTTGAACAGCATCATTCAATGCAAATCCTCTCGCTAAATAGGCGGCCAATGCCGATGAAAGTGTACAACCCGTTCCGTGAGTGTTTTTGGTAGCTATCCTTTTTGATGGAAGCGCAATGATGTCATTTGTTTCGATGTTAAAAAATACGTCCATCAAATCATGACCATGTAAATGGCCTGCCTTTAATAATACCGACACATGATAATTTTCTCCAAGTGCCCGGGCATATTCGGGAAGGTCGGTTTGGTGAACGAGTTGTTTTCCGAGTAATATCTCCGCCTCGGGTATATTGGGTGTAATGACTCTGGTATTGGGAATCAATGCGTCCTGCAAGGTTTCGATAGCATCTGTTTGCAAAAGTTTGCTCCCCGAATTAGCCACCATGACAGGGTCTAAAACTGTGTTTGTTATCTTAAACTGTTGAAGCATTTCATTAACAGCCAGAATAGTTTCTGAGTTATGAAGCATGCCTACCTTAATGCTATCGGTACCTATATCTTCGAGTACTGCTTGAATTTGTTTTTTTAAATTGGTCACCGGTATAGCGTGAATATCGGTAACCTCTAAGGTATTTTGTGCTGTGATGGCTGTAATGGCTGTTGTGGCATAACAACCACAGGCCGAAATGGCTTTTATATCTGCCTGAATACCCGCCCCTCCCCCTGAATCGCTGCCTGCTATGGCAAGAACTCTTTTATATTGCTCCATAATCTCTAACTATTTGCAAAATGGTGAAATCCACCTTTTTTTATTGAAAATTCATAACCGTTTTTTAATGCCATATCAACTATTTTGCGCTATCAATAATTGTTTTAAGCTCCGATGCTGCTTTCCGGGGGTTATCGTGCGAAACAATAGCCGATACTACAGCAACGCCATGGGCTCCGCTGGCAATAACACTTTTGGCATTTGCATTATTGATTCCACCGATACCAACCGTTTTGTGTTTTGTAAAACTTGCGATTTCTTTCACACCTGACAAACCCAGTGGCCTATTGATGTCGCGCTTGGTATTTGTAGAAAATACTGGTGATAAGCCGATATAATCGACATCTAAACGATTGGCCTCACGTGCTTGCTCAATGGTTTCTACTGACAATCCTATAATGGTATCTTTACCCAGTAATTTTCGGGCAATGTGGTAGGGTAAGTCGCTTTGCCCAATATGAAGGCCATCTGCATCGACAGCTAAAGCAATATCCAGCCGGTCGTTTATTATCAAGGGAATATTCATTGGTTTCAGAAGCGACATAAGCGATTTTGCCAATTCGTAAAACTTACGTGATGAAAGGTTTTTTTCGCGTAACTGAACAACGGTTACCCCTCCCTTCACCGCTTCTTCGACCATAAATTCATATGAACGGCCCCGGGACAACCCCGGGTCTGTTACCAGGTATAAACTCAGGTCTAAATCACTCATTTTTTATAATGAAGCTTTTAATCTGTTTTCTATTTCTTTATCTGAGATAGCATAAAGCGCATCAATAAAGTTCATCTGCATAGAACCCGGCCCTGCTGATTTTTCGGTAGCCATTTCACCTGCAATGCCCATAACGGCCATGGCACTTGTCGATGCGACAAGCCTATCTTCTTCAGCACCTGCAAATGCCCCGATTATGGCACTGGCAGTACATCCCATGCCTGTAACTTTTGCCATGATCGGCGTTCCATTGTGAATGATTACCACCTTTTCGCCATCGATAATATAATCTGATTCTCCACTGATTACGACAACTGCCTGGGTAGATTGGGCCAATAATTTGGCAGATTCGAGCGCAATATTGCCCGAAACCGTACTATCGACACCTTTTGTGGCAACATTTGAATCGTACAGGGCCATTATTTCCGAAGCGTTCCCCCTTATGATGGTTGGCCTGCATGCTTCAATGATTTGCCGGGCAACCTGTGTTCTGTAGGGGGTTGCCCCCACACCTACAGGGTCGAAAACTATGTCTGTTGCGTCTGCTGTCGCTTTTTTTCCTGCCAATAGCATGGCATCTACCCATTTTTCACTCAAGGTTCCCATATTTATTACCAATGATGATGCAATGCCTGCCATAGCTTCAACTTCGTCAACCGCATGGGCCATTACCGGTGAAGCACCTATTGCGAGAAGAGCATTGGCGGTGTTGTTCATTACCACATAATTGGTAATATTATGAACTAAAGGTGATTTTTTATGTACTTTTTGTAATGCTTCAATGATTTGGGTTTCTTTTATCATACTGATATTTATTTTTTAAATGCACAAATGGCTACGTAATCTCCGCAATCATAGCCTTCAATGGGTTGTTCAACTTCAAGGTTGGAGTATTTCGGATGTTTTGTTAAGGTTTGGGCAAATTTGAACCCTTTAAACCCTGCTTTTTCCAAAAGCTTAATTTTTTCTTCTGTTGTTCGCCAGTTTGCTGTTTTTACAAATTCTATTGGGTACGGATTTTCGGGATGCATACCTGCTAACGACGGGTGATCCCAGGTATCGACGGCTTTGGCCAGGTTGTACATGATAGCATAGGAGCTTTCTTTAGGAACATCGACCATTACTACCTTTCCCGCTTTTTTTAAGGAGGCAAAAGCTTTATGTACAACGCTTTCTAAATCTGTTATATAACTGGGCGTTCCGTTAAACAAAACGGTATCGTACTTCTCAATCCCAAAATCAGCCTCCTCGGCGGTTACTACTTCTACACTCATCCCTCGTTTACGGGCAATTTCAGCCATTCCAACAGATGGTTCTATGCCGTTTTTAATTGCGATATTGAAATTTTTTTTCAATATCGATTCAAACAAGCCGCTACCACATCCAACAGAAAAAACTTCACCCGGATTTTCTAAAAAGTGTGCCACTAAATTTACCTCGGATTGCAACAAATGGGTATTGTCGAAAAACCAGGAATCATAGGCATCTGCATATTTGTCAAAACTAGTATTATCCATATTTAATAAAAATTAAAAAAGCCATTTCGTTCTTTGCGAAATGGCTTATGTGAAAATAAATTATGTTTAAAATTCAATAACCATTTCCCTACGATGTAATTACACATTTCAGGTTCAAGGGTATAATCTCAGCCCAAAATATTCAAGGCACCCCTAATAGTATTGATGCAAGTATACAAAAAATTGTTTGCTTGTGTTTCATAGTTGCACGGCAGATGTGCTCGATAGCATGGAAAAAATAGGGTGTTGACAGCTAAAAAACCCATAGCCACTCCTGTTTTTGAGCTTATAGCCCCGGAAGGTTCACGGGAGTGTTGGGAGTAGGCCAAGCGTTGTATAACCCGGAAGCTTTCTGATAAAATGATAAAATAAAGGCGATTTTTCTACACTTAATTAAATCTTTCATAAAATAATAGAAAAACACCCGGTAAAATTTCAAAAAAAATCACTCTTGCTATAAAGTCGATAGTATCCTCAAAACAATAACAGTATGGATTATACTTTATTCAAGGTGGAAGATTTTGTGTCTGATGAATACTTTATTAAGTGGGTAAAAGCGCCGACCGAAGAAAGTAATGGGTTTTGGTTATCCTGGCTTTCCAATAACCCTGATAAAAGACCGGTAATTGAAAAGGCGAAAGAAATGGTTCTTCTTTTGGATATTGAAGAAAAACATCCGCCTGAAGGAAAATTTTTGGAAGTCTGGGAAGGCGTGATCCGTGCTGATGACTCACACCAATTGCCCAAACACCCACAGCGACATACATCACATGAGAAACATCTGCCAACCCACGAAAAGGCAAAACACCAAAAAGGTTTCAGAAAATGGCAACTGTGGAAATGGGCGGCAGCCATCGCCTTTTTTCTCCTGTCCACTTATCTGGTTTATCTGCATCTGACTGATTATGGTATGACCAAAATACAGACAGCCTATGGGGAATCAAGTACGTTTTTCCTTCCTGACAGCACCAAGGTTACTTTAAATTATAACTCAAAGCTGACATACGCGACAGATTGGTATAGCCATGAGATCCGTGAAGTCTGGCTTAGCGGAGAGGCATTCTTTTCGGTTGTTCATCGCTCCGACCATCAAAAGTTTCTTGTGCATACCGATGAATTACAGGTTGAGGTGTTGGGAACCCAGTTTAACGTCAATAGCCGCCGTGGCAATACAAAGGTGGTGTTGGATGAAGGGAAAGTGAGATTAAAACTAACGGATGAAGCGCGGCAGCCTGTAAAGATGGATATGACCCCCGGTGACCTCGTGGTGTACTCGGAAAATAGCAAAAGCTTTACAAAAGAGGTTGTCAACCCAAAAGATTATATTTCATGGCGTAACAACAAACTGACATTTACAGCTACAACTTTTTCAGAAATAGGACAATTATTGGAAGATAATTACGGACTGAAAGTAGTATTCCGGAATCCCGGGTTGAAACATAAAAAATTTACCGGTTCATCAGCCGCTGATAATCCCGATGAGCTCTTTGAAAAACTAACATTGCTTTTTGACTTGACAATTGTCAAAAAAAACAATCAGGTCATTTTTAAAACAAATAGGAAAAACCCTGAATAGCAGATAGAATTGAAAGCCACACCTGTATCCAGGATTTCCTCATATTTCTAAACATAAATTTAATGCTATGAAAAACGTTTTACAAGCTATTTACAAGTTATTGCTCCTGGCAGTCATTTACCCGTGGCAATCCCAGGCCTATGGACAGGACCTGGCCAGTACCAGTCAAGCGGCTTCTCTGGATCATCTCACCACAGCAGTACCTGTGTATAGCCAACAAAAAGTTCAACAATCCCTGCAAGAAATCTTACTTGATTTGGAAAGGCGGTACAAAGTGAGTTTTAACTATAACCACGATATTGTCCAGGACCTTTTTATTATTCAGGATTACCGTATCCGCAAAAAAGAAAAATTAGACAGTGTTTTGCTCAGCATCCTGAAGCCCTTTAAGTTAAAATTTGAAAAATTAGACAACGGAGATTACCTGATCTATGCGGAAAAAGAACAGCCCATCAAATATTTAAAGCAGAAACAGGCAAAAGTTACAGTCGATGAGCAAGAGCTGGCCAAAGAAATGCGGTCAGAAATATTAAATTTTTCAAAAATCGGGGAATCCGCAAATGCTTCTGACAAAATTATCTCCGGAAAAGTAGTTTCGCAAGATGGAGAGTCACTTCCCGGAGTAAATATCCTGGTGGAAGGCACTAACATTGGCACAATTACGGATGTAAATGGTGCTTATCAAATCACCGCACCGGATGATGCTACTGTCCTTGTGTTTTCTTATGTCGGGTATGTCAGTGAACGGGTAGAGATTGGCAATAGGGTTGTGATTGATGTAAGCCTTGTCTCAGATATTGCGGCTTTATCTGAAATAGTTGTCATTGGATATGGGGCAGTGGATAAAAGTGACCTTACCGGTGCCGTTTCATCACTAAAGACAGAAGACTTTAATCCCGGTGCCAATGTATCGGTAGATCAGTTGATGGTGGGCAGGGTAGCGGGTGTTCAAATCAATCAGACCAGTTCAGAGCCGGGCGGAGGCTTGTCTATCAGGGTAAGAGGGGCAAGTTCTGTCAATGCGGGGAATGAACCGCTGTATGTAATTGATGGATTTCCAATAGATAACAGTGCGTTGCTTTCAGGAGCCGGGGCAGCAGGCCTCGGAAGTAACCAAAACCCCAGGAACCCCTTGAATGCCTTAAACCCAAATGATATTGAGTCCATAGAGGTGCTGAAGGATGCTTCAGCCACAGCTATTTATGGTTCCAGGGGAGCGAATGGGGTAATCCTGGTCACCACAAAAAAGGGAGCCAAAGGGAGGGTTTCTGTGAACTATGACGTATATGGTGGCACGCAATCTGTCTATGAAAATATGGATTTGTTGTCAACCCGTGAATACATTGAGGGAATGAACGCTATATCGGAAGATTTGGGCAACGGACCAATTTTTCTGGACGATGACATCAGCCGAATAGGTACAGGTACCGACTGGCAGGAAGAAATATACCGATCCGCACCGGTTTGGAACCATAACCTTTCTGCTTCAGGGGGAGACGATAAAACGACTTTCTTCGCCTCGTTGAATTATTTTGATCAGGAAGGTGTCATTAAAAACTCGGGCATAGAAAAATACATTGCCAGAATCAATCTGGAGAGAGGTTTTGGTGAAAAAGTGACAATGGGCATCAATATCAACAGCAGTCTGGTGAAAGATAACAATAACGTAGACGGCCTCAACATCAATGAAGAAGCCGGCCCGATTTATTCGGCCCTGCTTTATGATCCGACTGAACCGATCTTTCGCAGCGACGGTAGCTTTAACCAATCACCCAACCTTACCATTAATAATCCGGTGAGTCTCATAGAGGGCATTTCCAGTAAAAACGAAACAAACCGTACCATGGGGAATATCTATGTTCAGTATGATATTACCAGTGATCTCAACGCCAAATTGAACTTTGGCTCCGACCGCCAGACTGCCCGGAGGGACATTTACAACTCCATCCTTACTTTTGCCGGTGAAGCCGCTAATGGCATTGCCAATATTGCGGTATTGGAACGTTCTAATGTGCTGCTGGAATATACCATGACGTATAATAAAACCCTGAATGAAAATCATGTGATCAATGTGTTGGGTGGTGTGACCTATCAGGACTTCGTAAACAGATCGTTTTCAGGCACCATCAGTACCTTTCCGTCAGATGCCCTTAACACGGATAATCTGTCGCTGGGAGATACAGGCAATGACGACCTGAACAGCAATAAAGGACAAAACAGCCTGTTGTCCTATCTGGGAAGAGTGAATTACAATCTGTTTAACAAGTATTTATTTACGGCATCTATGCGTGCCGATGGTTCCAGCCGCTTTGGCGAAAATAATAAATTCGGTTATTTTCCTTCCTTTGCTTTTGGGTGGAAGCTTGCTGAAGAAGCATTTATTCCCGATTTATTTGACGATTTAAAGCTCAGGGCAAGTTGGGGGCAAACCGGCAACCAGGAAATTGGCAACAACGCCTCGCTGCTGACCTTTGGCACAGGGCCACTGGCCGTATTTAATAATCAGGTGGTCAGTAGTACAGATCCTTCCCGCATTGCCAACCCTGATATAAAATGGGAAACTACCGAACAGTTTAATGTTGGAATAGACGCCAGTATTTTTGATGGCAGAATCAGCGCCACTATCGACTACTTTATCAAAAATACCAAAGACATGCTGTTCAACATACCACTTCCCAGAGCTACCGGGTATAATTCTATTTTATCCAATATCGGAAAAATGGAAAACAAAGGCTTTGAGTTTCTCATAAACTCCACCAATATAATTACCTCAAATTTTACCTGGAATACCTCTTTCAACTTTTCAACAATAAAAAATAAAGTCAAAGACCTCGGAGATATTGAAGATATTGTTACCGGATACATTCAGGATGTGGGCAATACCTCCATTATCAGGGAAGGAGAACCATTGGCTTCCTATTTCGGTTTTGAAGTAGTAGGGATTTTTCAGACGGACGACAACATCGGCGAATCAGCCCAACCCAATGCCCTGCCAGGGTATCCCATCTTCAGGGATGTCAATGGTGATAATGCCATTACGCCGGCTGATCAGACCATTATCGGCAATCCTTTTCCCGACTTTACCTTCGGCATACAAAACAGTTTTTCCTATAAAGGGTTTCAACTGGATTTTTTCATCCAGGGTCAACAAGGCGCCGACTTGCTCAACATCAATGTCATTGAAAGCATGTACCCCGCCAATTTCAGAAGAAACCGCCTGTCCGAACAGGTTCTTGACCGGTGGACACCACAAAATACGGATACCAGATGGCCTTCCGGCGTAAATCCTTTTGCCTATGGAGGTGGAAAAGTAAATTCTTTGGTCCTTCAGGATGCTTCTTACATCCGGCTGAGAAATGTACAATTAAGTTACAATGTTCCCCTGGAAAACATCGATTTTTTAAGGTCATTACGGGTTTATGTCACTGGCCAGAACCTGTTGACGATTACCGATTATACCGGATTCGACCCAGAGGCCAATGCCTTTGGAGCGAGTAATTTGCGCATAGATTATAGCAGTTATCCCCTGGCCAGAACCCTGATTTTTGGTGTAAACATCGGTTTATAATAAAAAATTTGCAACGAAATTTTTGAATATCATGAAAAAATACTTAACTAAAATATTTTGTATACTGTCGATCCTTGCCCTTCAGGCTTGCAATGAACCTTTGGAAGAGGAGATTTTTTCAGAATTGACCCCCGATACCTTCCTGAATACAGAAAGCGGCATGACTGCCCTGCTAAATTCGGTATATGCCAATGCGCAATTACACAGCTTTGTCGGACATATAGCCTACCATTATTTACCGGCCATGACCTCAGGCGAAGCCTGGAACAGGGGCGGCAGCATTGAAGTTTGGCTTACGGCATTGTCTGATTTTGCCTGGGACAGCAATCACCAGTATGTGCTCGGTATCTGGATAGATGCCTACGAAGCCATCAGGGATGCCAATATTGTTCTGGATAATATTTCAAATGAAAATTTCAGCACAGATTTCCAGACCTTAACAATGGCCGAAGCGAGATTTCTTCGCGCCTGGAGTTATACATTATTGTATGATTTATTTGGTCCGGTGCCATTGTATACTTCGTCATCTACCGACTCGCTGCTGCTGTCCCGTGCCACTGAAGATCAGATGAAATCATTTATTGAGCAGGAACTTAACGCCGTAGCACAGGACCTCCCGGTCAACCCATCTGAATTTGGGAAATCTTCAAGGGGTGCTGCTTTGGGAGTGTTGTGTAAATATTATTTGAATACGAGACAATGGCAGGCATGCATTGATGTCTCAAAGCAAATCATGGATTTGGGTGTATATAGCCTTGTAGCTGATTACACAGAGGTTTTTAGCCTGGAGAACGAAGGGAATACCGAGATGCTGTGGGTACTGCCCCGCACTGCTCCGGAAGCTCCCCAAAGCGTCAATGCCCTTACGTTTCCCACAGATTTTCCATTGCCACTGCCCAACCAAAATGTATTTGCTGCCAGAACCTATCTTTTCGACGCGTTTGTCAATTCTTTTGAAAGTACTGATACCAGGAAAGATTTGATAGTTACCGAATATATTAATACATCGGGTGAACTCATTACCTTGCTTGGCAATGATCAATCCTTATCTTTGAAATATGAGTTTGATCCGGATGCTGCCGGTTCAGGGATGGGAAATGATATACCGGTTATCCGGTATGCTGACATTTTACTGGCCAGGGCCGAAGCGCTGAACGAACTGAATGGCCCTACGCAGGAAGCCTTGGATTTGATCAATCAGGTGAGGGGCCGTGCACAGGCTTCCTTATTGTCTTTGGGTGGTTTTACCAAAGAATCACTTCGTGCGCATATTGGCAAAGAGAGGGAATGGGAGTTTTACATGGAAGGGAAACGACGGCAGGATCAAATCAGGCAAAACACTTTTGTTTCAGGGGCCATAGCCAGGAGTAAAAATGCCGGGCCACACCATGTTCGTTTTGCCATCCCGCAAATAGACATTGATGCAAATCCTGCTATTGAGCAAAATGATGGTTATTAATAGTTAATATAGTTGTAAAAATTAATATTTTGCTTTATGATAAAAACCGGAAAAAACAGGCGCTCTGCGATTTTTTTAATGACCGCCTTCCTCGTAGCCATGCAAAGCTGTAGTAATCAGAAACAGCGCGTCCCTGAGGAAACACTGAGCAAGCCTAACTTTATTATAATATTTGCCGATGATCTGGGATATGGCGATCTTGGCGTTTACGGACATCCCACCATTAAAACACCCCATCTCGACCAGATGGCTCAGGAGGGGCAAAAATGGACCAACTTTTATGCTGCCGCCAGTGTTTGCACACCCAGCAGGGCCGCTTTGCTCACCGGTCGTTTACCGGTGAGAAACGGGATGTGCAGCGACAAAATCAGGGTGCTGTTCCCTAATTCGCTTCATGGCTTGCCAACCGATGAAATCACCCTGGCCGAACAAATGAAAAAAGGCGGATACAAAACCGCCTGCATTGGAAAATGGCATTTAGGTCATAAGGAACAATATCTTCCTACTAATCACGGCTTTGATTATTATTATGGGATTCCCTACTCCAATGACATGGACCTGGTTTCTGATAAAGGCTATATAAAATACTGGCAGGATAAAGACACAATAAAAACAGAAGATTTCAACGTACCGCTCATCCGGAATACTGAAATCATTGAAAGGCCGGCTGATCAACATACCATCACCAAGCGGTACACCGAAGAAGCTGTTTCCTTTATCAGGGAAAACAAAGACCAGCCATTCTTTATTTACCTGGCCCATAACCTTCCCCACATTCCATTATTTGCCTCTGAGCAATTTTTAGGACAAAGCGAACGCGGCCTGTACGGAGATGTAGTGCAAGAAATTGACCATGGGGTGGGCCAGATTATTGCCACTTTGAAAACTGAAGGGCTCGATGATAATACCATTATAGTCTTCACCTCCGACAATGGTCCCTGGCTTCCATTTAAAACCCAGGGGGGAAGTGCCGGGTTATTACGGGCCGGCAAGGGCTCCACCTGGGAAGGTGGTATGAGAGAGCCCTGTATTTTCTGGGGACCGGGGCAGGTCAAACCCGCTGTGGTATCCGACTTAGGTTCTACTATGGATCTTTTTGTTACATTCAGTAAAATGGCCGGTCTGTCACTGCCCGACGACCGGATTATCGATGGTGTTGATTTGAGCGCCAGGTTGCTGGAAGATAAACCAGCTCCCCGGCAAAGCATGCTTTATTACCGGGGAACCTCCCTGTATGCCGCCCGGCTTGGAGATTACAAAGCGCATTACACAACAGAGGGAGCCTACGGGATGCATGGTGAAAAAGTGGTGCACGAAACCCCATTGTTGTATAACCTAAGCCATGACCCTTCGGAACAATACGATATTGCCGCAGATCATCCGGAAATCATCCGGGAAATCAATACGTTGGTCAGGGAACATCAATCCAAGCTGGTGAAGGGCAAAGACCAACTGGCCGATAGGGAATAGAAACCATATAAATACATGCTTTACACTTATATTATCCCCTTTGTTTGTTACATGAGTCTGCTGTTCTTTCCCTCTTCCACTCGTACAGATTCATCATCAGTAGCAGCCCTGCCAAACATCGTTCTGATCCTCACCGATGACCAGGGTTATCACGATGTGTCATACTACGGGACGAAAGATATCCGGACGCCCAACATCGACGAAATCGCCGCCAAAGGTAGGCGCTTCGATAACTTTTATGCTAACTGCCCCGTCTGCTCCCCAACCAGGGCAGCCCTGCTGACGGGGCGTTACCAGGATTATGTAGGAGTACCTGGTGTGATCCGTACCCATGCCGGGAATAGCTGGGGATATCTCGATCCAAATGCGACATTATTGCCGGAAAAACTCAAAACAGCCGGTTACCACACCGCTTTGATCGGTAAGTGGCATCTGGGGCTCGAATCTCCTAACACGCCAACGGAAAGAGGGTTTGACTACTTTCACGGATGGTTGGGTGATATGATGGATGATTACCGGACGCATCGACGGCATGACATCAATTATATGCGTCTTAATGAACAGCAGATCGACCCTGAAGGCCACGCCACCGATCTCTTCACAAGCTGGTCGGTGGACTATATTCACAAGCAGGCTGGCGATGCCCGTCCTTTTTTTCTTTACCTGGCTTACAATGCCCCTCATTTTCCGGTACAACCACCGCAGGAATGGTTGAACAAAGTTAAACAACGGGAAAAAGGCATAGATGATACCAGGGCAAATTTGGTGGCTTTCATTGAACATATGGATGACGGTATCGGACAGGTGATCAATGCATTGAAAAAGAGTGGTCAATTGAATAACACCATGATTATTTTTTCAAGCGATAACGGGGGGCATCTTCCCAGCAAAGCCAACAATGGTCCTTTGCGCGATGGTAAGCAAAGCATGTACGAAGGCGGACTGAAAGTACCCACCTGCATCAGTTGGCCGGACCGGATAAAGGCCGGAAGCGTCTCGAAACAGGCACATCTTTCTATGGACTTATATCCCACCTTACTGGAACTTGCCGGCATTGAGTCAGGTAATTTGATAGAAGGCCGTAGTTTTTTACAGGAACTATTGGGCAGTGGTCAGGCCTTGGCCAGCCGCCCGCTCTACTTTACGAGAAGAGAAGGGGGCACCCGATATGGTGGACAAAGCATTTATGCTGTCCGGTCAGGAGATTGGAAACTTTTACAAAATAGCCCCTACGAAGCCTATGAATTATATAACCTGAAGAATGACCCAAAAGAGCAAAACAACCTGATCGAAGAAAAAAAAGAAAAGTACCGGGAGCTCAATAAACTCCTGATGACGCACATACAAAAAGGGGGCCGGGTTCCGTGGCAAAAACCGAAGGATTAGATGTCAGCCACCTGGCCTCTCATGGCACAGGAATCAGGGAAGGCTTCACAAGCTGGAAATATCGATAAGTTTTCCTTAGTAGACCAAAAACGCTGTTACCCTTTGTGCCTTTGAGATTTTGCGAAGACAAGCTTACTGGACTATGACCTCAGGTGGAGCGGGTCATTGCATTGGTACCTTACTTTGGAGTTTTCCGGATGACTGGCAGGATAAACTTGATCTCCCCGGGGTAAATTCCATGAAATATATGATAGAATTTTTTCAGAAAATCCCGTGGTGGACATTAGTGCCTGACCAAAGGCACGTGCTAAGTGTCGCTGGTTCCGGCCGTTATGGTGATGACGATTATGTCACCACCGCCCTTTCCCCGGACAAAAAGTATGCGGTAAGTTACTTCCCAAGACCCGGATTTGTCACCGTGGATCTGGGTGTCATGGATAGAAAGGAAGTCAATGCATAAATAGTGCTCCTATTCTACCCTCTCTATCTTCCGAGGCCTTATTTGTATAGCATCGTATCGCAGTTTTTATTATCTTTAACTTCCTCCCGTTACCGGGATAAAACTGATTTCAATTTTGATTGACAATATTTTTACAGATTATGTCCCACACAGTCACTATTCATGATGAGTCGACCAGTGGCAAGATTTTACACAAAATCATGCTCAAACTGGAAGATGAAGTCACCACCGTTAGAAAAATCATAGAAGCCAGGGTGCATCACGAAGTCGAGCAATACAATAAAAACTTACCGGATCTCTTCAGGGGCCTGGTTCAGCCCACTGAGGCTGAGCAAACTTTGAATGGTTTCAGAATGCTTAAAAGAAAAAAAATTGATCCCGAAAAGCAAATCTACGCGGCATGGCAATCATTCAATCAAAACGGTTTTTTTGTATTAGTCGATGACAAACAATATGAAAGCCTGGACGACGAGGTATTGCTGGAAAATGACACAACCGTCAGCTTTATTAAACTAACACCTTTGGTCGGAGGGTAATCAAATGGCGCATAAAAACCTCATCAGCCGTTTGCTTGGTTCTGATCCGGAAGTTTCCCAGCCTTATCCCGAGCTTGAATCCAGGGCAAAGTCACTATTAGACGCGTTAATGAAAGAAGCTGTGCCATCCGGTAGTACCCGGTGGGAAAATATAAAAATCGGGCCTTTGAAAAGTTATGAAAGGATAAAAAGTGAATCACCGGAGCTGAAAAAAAGCCTGATCTTTTTCATTGTAAAGCATAAAAATAATCAGGATCGCAAAGACTCCGGTAGCCTTCGAACTTATACCTCATACCGGCAGTCCGAACAGGTAAGAAAAATCCTCCTTAGCCTGCTACTGCGATCTGAGCTTTCTTTTTCCGAAGATGAGCTCTTCCTTTTGGTTAAAATCATAAAATCAAACCAATTCAGACACGCCATGGAGTGGCCTTATCTGCTGCTATTCAAAAAGATTGAGCAGAAAGTTCAGTTGGTTGGCCTTACTCCTGCCCTGAAACACGCTTTAAAATGCTTAAAGTTCAAAACAAGTAAATGGCCATATGCAGACGAAAGAAAGCTCAATGAAAAAATAGATTTATTGTTACGGGAGGAAAAAATCCCTAAAATAGACAGGTCAGATTTTTTGGGAAAGGACATTGACAGGCAGCTTCAAACCAATCCGGAATGGAACAGATTGCTTGATTTTTTTCTTCAGGGAAAAGATAAGTCCGTTCCAACGAAAAAATGGTCAACTGATGCTGAGAAATTGCAGCAATCTTTTGACGCCAATGAAATCGTCGACCAATTTCTGAACTGGTTCAGCATGACCATTGCAGCTCTTGATGCTATTCATAAAAAAGGCCGTTACGAAGCTTTTTTAAATGAAAATAACCTACAAATACTACGAGGGGCGGTGTGGTTTTCCGGTGTTATAAATAACGAACTGCTAAATAACAAACTGGAGGAACTAGGGTTGTGGTGTTTTAAGAAACTTCCTGGTCATGGCGCGTTATCGGTGAAAATAGGCAATGCATGTCTTTATGCCTTTTCCGCACTGCCCTATCAGGAAGGCATATCACGATTGACCACATTCAGACTAAAAATTAAGTATCCTTCAGTAAAAACACATGTCGAAAAGCTCATAAACAAGGTGGCCAAAAAGGAAGGTAAATCGCTCGATGAGATAGAAGAAATGGCCATTTCGGATTACGGGCTGAGTGATACCCATCAGTTCATCCGGAATTTCGGAGATTATAAGGGAATTATTCAGATCAGTGCCATCAACAACGTGGATATAAGTTGGCAAAAGGGAGAAAAAACGCAAAAATCCATTCCCGCTGAGATAAAAGAAAAATCAGCCGGAGAAATTAAGGCACTAAAAGCGAAGGCAAAAGAAATTCGCAACGCACTCCCCATTCAAAAAGACAGGATCGAGTCTTACTACCTGAAAAAACGCGAATGGTCATACAACGACTGGCTTAAGTACTATCACAACCACCCATTGATTTCTTATCTCTCAAAAAAGCTGATCTGGGAGTTTGAAACAGACGGTGTAATAAGCAACGCCATCTACTACAACAATGCATTTGTTAATCCTGCGGGAAAGGTTGATGAAAATTTTGACCCCACCACCAAGGTAAAACTTTGGCATCCCATAAACAGCCCTGTAAAGGAAATTGAAAGTTGGCGGGATTTTTTGTATGAGAAGCAAATCCAGCAACCTTTTAAACAGGCTTTCCGGGAAATCTACCTGGTAACTGAAGCCGAATTACAAACCGAAAGCTATTCCAACAGGTTTGCAGCCCATATTCTAAGACAACACCAATTTAATGCGCTATGCCAGGTAAGAGGCTGGCTTTATACCCTTATGGGACAATGGGACTCGCACAATATCCCAACCAGAATAATTCCGGCATGGGACATACGGGCAGAATATTGGGTAGACTCAGATTGGGATGACGCTGATTCGATGGCGAATCAAATGGGAGTTTTCAATTACATATCTACGGATCAGGTACGGTTTTATGCTCAGGAACGACAACTCAATATGGATGAAGTGCCATCCATGGTATTCTCTGAGGTAATGAGGGATGTCGATCTGTTTGTCGGGGTAACCAGTATCGGTAATGATCCGAACTGGGTCGATGGTGGAAACAGAAGGATGGACACCTATTGGCATGATTACTCCTTCGGAGATTTAACCGAAACTGCAAAGGTGAGGAAAGAGGCATTGGAAAGATTAATTCCCAGGTTAAAGATAGCAGATAAATGTGGATTTGAAGGGAAATACCTGATAGTTAAAGGGACTGTCAGAACCTACAAAATACACATTGGCAGTGGCAATATCCTAATGAAACCTAATGATCAGTACCTCTGCATCGTACCAGACAAGAGAAAAGGTAGTGACAAATTGTTCCTGCCTTTTGAAGGCGACAATACGCTTTCTATCATTATCAGCAAAGCCCTGCTACTCGCCGACGATGATAAAATCACTGATCAGACAATTCTAAGCCAGATCAAATGGTAGGCGTTAACCATTGTTCACCACGGAGGCACCAAGACACAAAGAGACACAGAGGTTTTCACCGATAAAATACAGGCACATGTTTGAGTTGTGCAACAGCCACGGGACGCTTGTGCCTTTCGACATCGGAGGAGCACAACCGAGCCACTTGCCCTATCCGTTAACCTTAATGATCAGAGGATGCGATGATTTCATAATACCAGGCCCAAGAGTGTACACCATAAAATAATTGTCAATTATCAATTACTAATTGCACTTAGTTGTTAAAAAAATATACCTAACTATTTACATTTTCCTTAGAATACGGGTTGGCCAAAATGGAGAATGTGTAGAGGGGAATATTTACAGAGGATTATTTAGGAAAGCATGAAAAAAGCATAGCACGCGCTCCGTTTCCCCCGAGCGCGCACTAGTTGAAAAGATCAGGAATTAAATATAAGGAATTAATATAATTACTAGTGATATAAGTTATCGATTCTCATAAGTCCCTGGTAGTCCAGAATGGCTATTTTCTTGCCCTCAGTTTTTATGAGCTTTTCGGTTTTGAACTCTGAAAGTAGCCTGATAACAGTTTCCTTGGCAGTTCCTATCAGGTTGGCCAGATCTTCTCTGCTCAACTGGATAAAGCTACCTTTTTTAGATTTTTGATCTTCTTTATGTTCGTGAAACATCCCGTCGAGTTCCAAAAGGGTTTCCGCCAGCCGGCCTCTTACAGGCTTGTAAGCCATAGACACCATTTTGGATTCGATGTTCACCAGGTCGTTACACAACAGTCTCATCACATTACTGGAAATTTCCTGGTCGTTTTTGAACAGGTCCAAAAAATCCTCCTTGGGAATATAGGTCAATCTCGCGTCTTCAAGAATAGAAGCAGATACATTGTAGTTTGTATCGCTTAATAAGCTTTTATAGCCAACGATATCGCCTTTTTTGGCAATGCGTAGAATCTGCTCCTTTCCGTCGCTTCCGTATTTGTATATTTTAACGATTCCCGACTCAATGTAATGCAGGCCTCGGGCCAGGTTACCTTCGTTGAAAAGTATCTGTCCTTTTTTGTAAAAAATGCTTTCAAAATTCTCCTTGATCTGGTTCATTTTGTTGGAGAAGGTGTTATCAAATGTAAGCGTTCCGGATATAGGAGTAAGGGTCAGGTTTTGCGTTAAATGTCTCATAGCGTTCAAGTTATGATGTAAAAAAAACAACATCCGAAGTTAAGTTTACTTTCGCTATTATGTTAGACGCAAAAAACGTAATTGGAAAAATACGATGAAATACCTAAATACCTACGCTTTTTTACCTAGTGTAAAAACCGGATGGTTTCGGGCACTAATCGAGTAGCCCGCATTTGATGGCCACCTTAACAAGTCCTGCAGTATTTTTGACATTAAGTTTTTGAAGCAGGTTACGACGATGGGTGTCAATGGTCCGGGGACTTAAAAAAAGTTTATCAGCAATTTCCTGGTTGGTATATTCCTCAGCAATTAACCTCAATACCTCCTTTTCCCTTTCGGTTAACCGTTTGACATCTTCAACACTGCCGTTTCTTTTTTCAGTGGCTTTATGCTGCATGAAGTGTTCCATGATTCTTTGTGAGGCTTCCTTGGCAAAGAAGCTTTCACCCGAAGAAACGGTTTTTATGGCTTCAATCAGTTTGATTTTACCGGTATTTTTAAAAATATAGCCCACTGCCCCGGCTTTAAGCATGTTGATGATATGAGACTCATCATCATGCATGGACAAAACTATTACTTTCACCGCAGGATAATTTTGGGATATATAATTTGTCGCATCAATTCCATCCATCACCGGCATCGAAATGTCCATTAAAACAAGATCAACCTCTCCTTGCTCCAGAATATCTATGGCTTCCTGCCCATTTTCCGCCTCCCCGGCTATTTCGATGCCAATAGCTCCTTTTAACAAGGCTCTAATACCATCCCTGATTATTTCATGATCGTCGACTAATATTACTTTTATGGGTTGCACCGGGGATGTTATCAATTAGGTCAGTAAACAGTCCGTTAATTTTAGCTAAAAATAGTGCAACTTAACTATCTCTCCTAATTAAATAGGAAAAACTGCGTGAACACGCACCCCTTTCCGCTGTCTGGATTCAAAATCCAGTTTACCGTTCAGGGAAATAACCCTGGTAGTAATGTTTCTTAAACCTATTCCGTTTAACTTTACCTCATCCAGGGTCCCTGAAAACCCTGATCCATTATCTTCGACCTTAAGATTTATTATCTCGTCATACCTGAATAAGGCAATTTTAATGGCATCCGCGTCGGCATGTTTGAGGATATTGTTAATTAACTCCTGCAAAATCCGGTAAATTCCCAGTTCCAGGTGTTGATTTAGCCTTCCTATATTGTCACTGTAAGAAAAATCCACCGTAATATTTTCGGGTACTTTTTTACAAAGGTTTTGTATGGCCTTCACCAATCCGGAAAGTTCCAGGCCATAGGGCATCAAATCGTGGGAAATGTTCCTGGTATCCTTAATGGCTTCTTTCAGAAAATGTAAGGCTTTTTTATATGCGTTCCTTTCATCCTTGTCCAGTTTTTCAATCCCTTCCTCTAAAACATTTAAATTGATGTTTACCGCCGACAAGGTTTGTACGAGGCCGTCATGCAGTTCCCTGGCCAATCTTCTACGCTCATTTTCCTGGCCGTGATGCAGGGCTTCCATCTGAAGCTTTTCGATCTGGCTCACTTTGGTGATATCAATACCCGAACTCAGTGTTCCTGCAATTTGGTTATGCTCGTCCCTCACAATGGTATTGTGCCACTCAATTAAACGCCTCGATCCATTCCGGCGTAATACTTCATTATTAAAAAATTCTATCTTTTCAAGCTCGCCGCTTATCATTTGGTTAAAAACATGCTGAACTTTTTCTCTGACATCAGCCGGCACAAAATTATCAAACCAGTTCTTTCCCAGAATATCTTTTTCCTTATAACCCAATATCTCACAGCCTTTTTGATTGATTAAAGTAACATTTCCTGTCATATCCACTACCACAAAAATAGACGTAGCGATGTCCAGGTACAGTTGTGCCTTTTCCTTTTCCCTGCGCAAGGTTAATTCCACCTTTTTCCGCTCAGTAATATCGATAATGAAGGCAATAATCCTCATTTTATCGAAGGATCTCGTATAGCTTAAACTGATTTCGACCGGGAATTCTGTACCATCCTTTCGCCTGGCGTATAAATCCAAACCCTTGCCCATAGCCCGCATCCGTGGATCTTCGCTGTAGGATTCGCGATGCTTCTCATGCTTTTTTTTAAAGCGATCAGGAACCAGCATCTCAAGGTCAGCCCCCATCAACTCGCCCTTTTCATAACCAAATAGCTTCAAAGATCTTCGATTGGCCATGATTATTTTACCATTTTCATCGATCACCACAATGCCCTCAGCGAGGGAATCAAACAGTGCTGTGAACATTTGGTCCTGAATTTGAATATCGGTCATTTACTATCACCTAAAGGTTAGTCGTACAACAGCGAATTTAGTACATACTAATTTAATTCTTTCTAATTGTTGTAAAAAAACTAACTGTTTAGTGGCCGATTGTCTTCCGCCAGGTAGAATCAGGTGGATTTGTTAGTCGGCTATACCGTTTTCAATCAGTTCTATTCTCCAGGCCAGTTTTTGTGCGAGGTAAATTTGCTGTTCGGGATGTTTTCTTAAGAAACCGAATAAATCATGGCTCGACACTTGCATATAGGTGGCCTTATCCTCCGATTGGGCAGTGACATGATAGCTTGGCTGGCATAACAGGGAGGAGATCCCGAATATTTCGCCGGGATAAATCTTGTGGATCAGTTGAGGTTGTTGCTTGCTGTTTTTTTTATACAGGTTGATAGCGCCCGTTTGTAACAAATATACATTTTCTGCTTTATCACCTTCATTATACAAAACATCTTGGGGGCCACAATTATTCAAATTTTCCTGACCAAACCACTGTAAAATTGTATTCATAAAAAGTTTGTTATTTGAATTAAAAACCGGGTTGTCACTATTACATAACATATTAGATTTTACCCATTGCTTATTTTGTTTTTTTAAAGTTATATTTATTCAATTTTTCAGGTTATGACTTTTGTCACCGGCAGCTTTGATTTCCATCATTGAAAAATGACTGGTTTGGATGGAAATTATGGTCTGAATTGAAAACAAGGATTAAATTCAAACAAATAAAAAGAATAATGAAAATTGAGAATATTCTGGTACCGACAGATTTTTCCACCTGCGCTAAAAATGCATTGGTCAATGCCATTCACCTTGCAGAAATTGCCGAAGCAAGGATTATATTGATGAGTGCGTTTCATGTGCCGGTACCCCATGCGAGGGTGGGCTCTACTGCCATTGTTCACTCCCTGGCAAGTGAAGTCGAGGAAAATGTAAAAGAGGATTTTCAGGCTTTGGAAGAATCCCTGCCACAACTCGATGATATTAATTACAAATGCGTGATAAGGCATGGTTTTGCGGTAGACGAAATCTTATCGGCTGTAGCTGAATATGACATCGATTTGGTGGTAATGGGAACTCATGGCGCCAGTGGCGTTGAAGAAATCTTACTGGGCAGCAATACAAACAGTGTGATTAAACGGGCAAAAGTCCCGGTTTTGGCAATACCGGAAAATGCAGGCCTGCAAAAAACAAACAACATACTACTCGCCAGTGATTACAGGGAAATCGATGATTACAATAAGCTGGATCCCCTGAAAATGATCATAGACCTTTTCAACGCCGAGTTGCACGTATTGCATATCAGTCCGCGGGATTACATCAGCAACGAATCTGTATCTGAGGCAAAAAAGCTTGAAAACAACCTGAAAGGCATAAAGCGGTCTTACCATTTTGAAACCCACGATAAATTCGAAGACGGCTTAAATGACTTTATGGATGAGCATCCGGTCGATATGATTGTCATGCTTCCGAGGGAACATACTTTACTGGACAGGATATTAAGGGGAAACCACACCCGTAAAATAGTTTTGCATTCAAAAATTCCGTTATTGACTATTCATATATAAACACTAATTCCATGCAGATTAATAATATTTTAGTTCCAATAGACTTCTCAGAGTGCTCCCTCAATGCTTTACGCTATGCACTGACGATGGCCAAAGACTTTAAAGCTAAGATCACCGTAATCAATGGCTACAAGATTCCCATTCCTGCGGCTGATATAAACTATACTTTCGATCCTTCCATATATGATGATTATGAAAAGGAAATGAAGGAAAAGTTTTCACTGCTGCCCGGTAAAATTCCCGAGTTGAATATGGTGGAGGTAGAATACAAGGTGGAAATGGCTTTTCCTGTGGAGGCTGTAGAACAGGAGATTAGTGAAAAACGAATCGATTTGGTGGTTATGGGAACCAAAGGGGCCAGCAATCTGGCTGAGGTTGTTATTGGTAGTAATACCTTTCATGTAGCAAAAAGAGCCACCTGCCCTGTACTGGCCATTCCGGAAAACATAAAATCCAGAAAAATCAATAATATCGCTATTGCAGTAGACCTCAATCACGAAAACAAAGACCTTCCGTTGAGAATGCTGATAAAGATTGCGGAACAATACAATGCCGCGGTGCACTTTCTTCATGTCAGTGATAAACCCAGTGAAATACCCTACGAACAAGCCTGGGAAGTACTGGCCTATAAAAAGGAGTTCTCGGATATTGAAAACTATTTTCATTTTATCGAAAACAAAAATATCGAGGAGGGAATCAACGATTATCTGGACCATAATGACATCGACATGTTGGTTTTGCTGCCTAAAAAGCATCCTTTTTTTGAAAAACTGTTTAAACGAAGTGTCACCAGAACGATGCTGCTTCACGCAAAAATTCCATTATTAACTATTAATTAAAGGCGTTGGATATTAAAAAAATACTGGTTCCTGTTGACTTTTCCGATACATCGGTCAATGCGCTGAAATATGCCACGGAATTAGCCGGTAAAATGAATGCCCGGTTAGAAATCGTACATGTTTACCATATAACCGCCGGTGGTGACACCTCATTTTTTGTGAACGAGTCAATGATTAAAAATCAACAACTGGTTTCTGAGAAAAAACTAAAGGAGCTGGCATCGGATGTACCTTCCCTGGAAAATATTCCACATGCTTTCGCGGTAGAGTTTGGCCTCACAAGCTCTGCCTTGCTCAATTATTTGGATGCTGCCGGTATTGACTTGGTTGTTATGGGTACTAAAGGGGAAACTGATATTTTAAGCAAGGTTGTGGGAAGTACCACCACAGACATCATAAATAATGCCAGATGCCCGGTCATTGCTATTCCTAAAGAAGCCAGATCGCTTCATTGGTCTAATGTGGCTGTAGCGCTTGATAAAATTGAAATGGATACCGGTGCACTAAAATCCTGGTTATCTTATCTCAGACAGATTTTTGACTGCAACTTCTACGTGATCCATATCAATGAAACCCCGGCAGATACAAACTATCCGGAACAGCAACAGGATGTCCTAAAACAGCTATTTGAAGAAATCCCTTTTCATTTTCACGCAGTAGCAAGTCATTCCGTGGAAAGGGGGCTTATCGATCATATGAAGGAGGTGGAAGCCGATGTGCTGATGATTTTCCCCAGAAAACGGCATATTATCATAGATTTATTTACCCATAAGGTAACAAACCACCTGTGCGAGCAATTGCATCAGCCGATTTTTGCTTACAGGGAAACAGCCAATAAGGAAAAGGAAGGTAGTAGGAAATGAAAGTGGGTTGGGGGTTATAAATTGACAATTGACAATTGATAATTAATGAGGGGTAAAGAGGGCTGATGATGGATATGATTGGCTATTGAGAAGATGGGAAAGACTGGTGGCATAGACCTAATCAGGCAAATGACCCTTGTCCTGTAGGGACAGGGTAGCCAAACGATAAATCTAAAAGAATATGTCCCTGAAAGACAAATCTTTAAGGAAGACAGTTGCTGATTATTTCGCCGGGGGCCGTAAAAAACGGGTTGTCAAAATTTATTCCGCGGATAATCAGGAATACACCCAGACCAAAAATCAGGAAGGGGACGATTTTTTTGACATTGACCCATGGGCGGAAACTGAAAATGCGGTTGGCAAAGGGTAGGATAAACAAAGCCGGCAATGTTCCTAAACCAAAAACCGCCATAAAAATAAACCCTTCCCAGGGACTGGAGACCAGCAGGGAATTCACCAGCGCTACATATACGAGCCCACATGGCAGTAGACCATTTAACATACCTATGAAAAAATTATTCCTTTTGCCGGTCATGGACATTTTTCTGGAAAAAAGAAGTTTAATTTTGACAAGCAAACCATTAAATACCTTCAGTCGCGAGAGCAGGGGAAACCGGCTGGCAAAAAATATGATGTAAATTATCAAACAGACACCCAGCAACACCGAAAGGTACTTTTGTATACCAATCAATTGTGCTCCCAGTCCAACTGCACCAATAACGAATCCCATGGTTGCATAAGTGGCTACACGGCCAAGGTTATATACCAGGCGATTAATCAACACCGCATTGAAATGCAAATTTTTAACCGGTAGGGCCAGCGCAATAGGACCACACATACCTACACAATGTACACTTCCTCCCATGCCAATTAAAAATGCTATCCAGTACAAGCTCATGGCATAATCAGGGTAAAATCGTTGTAAAAGGCCTCACCTTCCTCTTGCCAGTCCACTTTGACCTTCCACAAACCTTTCTCCAGGGACCGGATATCAATAGCCTGCTGACTGGACCCATTCAGCTTGATTGGAATGGTAACATCTTTTCTCGCATCAGAAGGTCTGAAAAAGGTAATTTTACCTTCCACCCTGCTACTTTTTTTGACCGTTTGAGGAAAATGAAACTTTACATAACCGGCAGTTGCCTTGTTTTCAAAACTGACTTCCCTTTGACGGGCGTAGGTGTTATGGACCTTATCTATATGTTTCTGATAGTTGATTTCCTGCTTGTAATAATCCTTGGCCACAAGGAAGTAATCCTGCCTCAGACAGCCCACAACCAGGGCTATAATAAACAACATGAAGCCAATTGCCCCAATCAATATTTTTCTTTCAAATGTAATCATGGCCCTTTTACGTTTATTGGTCCAAGAAAATTGGTTTTAATCTCATCGATCAGTTGATCATCCTGATAAATCCCCAGGATAATTTTTGTTTTGGCCCCTGTTAGAACTTCTTTAGGCAGTTCAACAAAGAAGACGCCCTCTGTTTTTTCATTCGGAGGTACCATCAGTGCGCGTTCACCTACTTTTTTTATGGTGCCGTCTGCCTGATCTTTCAAGGTTACCTGCAGATTAATGGGGTCAAATGTTTTGTTAACAAACTGAATGTTGTAAAGATTACTGATCCGGTTATCCGGCTGGTTTTGGTACAACATACCCGGGACTCTCAATACGGTGGTTTCCACATCGGTTCTGCTTACCAGCAAAAACCCGAATACACCCAACAACAGAGTCAACACAATCGAATAACCGGCTACCCTGGCATTAAATCTAAACTTTTTCCCCGTTTTAATACCCTCATAAGAATCATACCTGATCAACCCTGTAGGTTTATTAATTTTAGTCATTACCTCATCGCAGGCATCGATGCAGGCAGTACAGTTAACACATTCCAACTGGGTGCCGTTTCTGATATCTATACCGGTAGGGCATGCGTGAACACATAGCTTACAATCAATGCAATCACCGGCATCAGTTTCGGGCTGGTTCTTTTTGAGTTTCTTTCTGGGTTCACCCCTTATCCAGTCATAGGCAACCACAACCGACTCCTTACTCAATAAAACACCCTGTAACCGGCCATAAGGGCAAACAGCAATGCAGGCCTGCTCTCTGAAACGGGCAAAAACGCCATAAAACACCCCGGAAAAAGCCACCAGTCCCAAAAAACCAGCCAGGTTTTCAGCAGGTGGCTTGGTTACAATTTCCCTGACCTGGTCAATGCCAATTAAATAGGCCATTACCAAATGACCTATTAAAACAGCAATGAATACAAACAGTAGTTGCTTGACCGTTTTCCGCCAGATTTTATTGAAATTCCAGGGAGATTTATCCAGTCTTCGCTGTTGGTTGGCATCTCCCTCAATAAGGTATTCCAATTTACGGAAAACCATTTCCATAAATATGGTTTGCGGACAAGCCCATCCGCACCATACCCTGCCATAAATCACCGTAAAGAGAATTATGAACACAAACAGGGTAATCATGGCCAGTACGAAAAGAAAAAAATCCTGTGGCCAGAAAGCCTGGCCAAACAGGACAAATTTTCGTTCAAAAATATTCAGTAAAATCAGTGGATGGCCATTAATACTGATAAATGGTCCGGCAAATAATGCTACCAGCAATATTACCGCAACGATGGCCCGCCAGGTATGAAATCTGCCCTTTGGCTTTTTGGGATAAACCCAAATCCTTTTACCCTTCTCATCGACTGTAGCGATGGTATCTCTGAATTCCTCGTCAAACTGATATAACTCTTCCATTTAAAGCATCTCCGCATCTACATTTTATTCTGCCGGCAAACTATCACTTTCAGGGGTTGCTTCCTCCGGAGCAACTTCTGCTTCAGGGACATATCGCTCGCCCTGCGGCTCCCTGGCATTGGGAGGATTTGTGCCTTCTACGGTCATGACGTAGCTGGCAACAGACCGCATATCCTCAGGACTCATTTGTGTTTTCCAGGAAATCATACTGGTTCCCTGTACGCCGTTCTGAATGGTTTTGAATATATTTTTAATACCCCCACCGTGCAGCCAGTATTCGTCGGTAAGATTAGGCCCTAGTCCTGGCAAACCTCCCGCATCATTCCTGTGGCATGCCACACAGTTTACATCGTACAATTGCTTTCCTTTTTCAATCACAGCCACTTCATTACTAAAGGTGACGTTATCCTCATTAATGGCATCCTCATCATCGCCTCCTCTTTCTTCCTCGAGTTGGGCGGCTGCCAGTAATTCATTTTGGTATTCCTGGATTTGTAAGGGAGCCGTTTTCCATACATGATGTACAGCCAGATAGAAAACCGCAAAAATGATGGTGGCGTAAAACAACCACTTCCACCATGGTGGCAGATGGTTATCCAATTCCTTGATACCATCATATTCGTGTGTTAATAGTACTGTTTCTTCCTGTTCAACAGGCACAGCATCTGTCATTTTTAATTTCAGTTTATCCCACCATGTCTCGGTTTCAACCTCCTCCTCGGTTTGTCCACGTTCACTTTTAATAATCATCTTTAAGATCGACAAAGTGTAAATGGCTACCACCAAAACCAGTATCATGACAAAAAACACAAGCGAAATGACCAGGTAGAAGATAAAACTCTCATTGCCGGATGCCGTTGAACCCACATTCTGTGCAAATGTTTTAGCCGGTGCGCATAACAAGAGCAGCGATAAAATCAGTAATTTAAATCTCCGGCCCGGAGCGATTGCTTGTAAAGCGGCTTGAAAAGTGTTAATTGTCTTGTTCATGCTTTGATCCGTTTAATGAAGTATCATCTGAGTTATTTCCTTCCAAAGGAAGCCGACTCATGTCGTTTATAAAGTTTTTGTCAGTTGTAAATACCCAAATGAGCAATACCACAAAGAAAATGAAGAATATGGATAACGATATGATCGGCCAGATCTCCACGTTATGAATTTGTTCGAAATAATGTTTAAACATGATTACTGTCCTCCTTTCGCCAGGTTATCATCTGTTTTAATATCAGTACCCAAACGTTGCAGATAGGCAATCAAGGCCACAATTTCTGCCTCTTTCCGGGTTTCAATTCCCTCTTTGGCCAGATTGTTTACGATTATCTCAGCTTGTTTGACAAGATCTTCATTAGCGATTTGCTCGTAGCCTTCCTGATAGGGAACACCTATCGTTCTGAGGGCATTGATCATGGATTTGGTTTGGTCCATATCTACCTGCTGGGTAAAAAGCCATGGGTACCTTGGCATAATGGAACCGGGTGACATGGACTGTGGATCATACATATGGTTGTAATGCCATGAGTCGCCGTATTTTTTACCTACCCGGTGCAAATCCGGACCAGTCCGTTTGGATCCCCATAGGAATGGATGGTCATACACAAATTCGCCGGCTTTTGAATATTCCATGTTATTAGGGTCATAGCGTAGTACCTCTGACCTGAATGGCCTGATCATTTGCGTATGGCAGGTAACACAGCCTTCCCTGATATAAATGTCCCTGCCATGAAGTTCAAGGGGCGTATAAGGTTTGACCGCCGCAATCGTAGGTACGTTGGATTTGATAAGGAAAGTAGGAATAAATTCGATCACTCCCCCTACCAGGATGGCGATAAGCGTTAAAACTGTAAACAAGACCGGTTTTCTTTCCAGCGCCTTGTGCCAGTATCCACCGGTAATTCGTTTTTTCTCCAAGGGTAAAGCTTCCGCCGGCTCATTGGCCATAAATGTTCCTCTCTTGGCAGTTTGCACAAGGTTGTAAGACATCATAAAGGCCCCAATCAAATAAAGCAACCCACCGAAGGCCCTCAACATGTACATAGGAATAATCTGTACAACCGTTTCAAGGAAGTTTTTGTATACCAGAAAGCCGTCCGGACCAAATTGTTTCCACATCAGACTTTGGGTGAAACCGGCCCAGTACATAGGCAATGCATAAAATATGATTCCCAGGGTACCGATCCAGAAATGGGCATTGGCCAGTTTAACGGAGTAAAGCTTTGTCTGCCACATTCTGGGGATCATCCAATAAAGCATACCGAAGGTCAGGAAGCCATTCCACCCTAATCCCCCTACATGGACGTGGGCAATGATCCAGTCGGTAAAGTGCGCGATAGCGTTGACATTCTTCAAGGACAACATCGGCCCTTCAAAGGTCGCCATGCCATAAGCTGTGACAGCTACTACCATAAACTTAAGCACCGGGTCTTCCCGGACCCTGTCCCAGGCACCACGCAAGGTCAGCAGTCCGTTTAACATACCACCCCATGAAGGAGCTATAAGCATGACTGAGAAGACTACACCAAGAGACTGCGCCCAATCAGGAAGTGAAGTATAAAGCAAGTGATGAGGGCCTGCCCAAATGTAAATAAAGATGAGCGCCCAAAAGTGAATGATCGATAGTTTGTAAGAGTAAACCGGCCGGTTGGCGGCTTTAGGTAAATAGTAATACATTAACCCTAAGAATGGAGTGGTGAGAAAGAAAGCCACCGCGTTGTGGCCATACCACCATTGCACCAGGGCATCCTGTACGCCTGAAAACCAGGAATAACTTTTCATAAAGCTCACCGGTATTTCAAAAGAATTGACCACATGCAATACCGCTACCGTCACAAAAGTGGCAATGTAAAACCATATTGCGACATACATATGTCTCTCCCTGCGTTTAAGAATGGTACCTATCATATTGATACCGAATACCACCCAGATCAGCGTGATGGCAATGTCAATGGGCCATTCCAGCTCAGCATACTCTTTAGAGGTTGTATACCCCAAGGGCAGTGAAACAGCCGCAGCGACAATGATCAATTGCCAACCCCAAAAATGTACCCAGGACAGCAGGTCACTGAACATTCTGGTTTTAAGCAACCGCTGCAACGAATAATAGGTTCCTGCAAACATGGCATTACCAACAAAAGCAAATATGACAGCATTGGTATGCAATGGCCTGAGCCGGCCAAAAGTCGTGTATTGCAGATCAAAATTAAACACAGGGTAAAATAACTGGATAGCGACGGTCAAGCCGACCAACATCCCGACAAGGCCAAAAATTACCGTGGCAACGGCAAAGTATTTAACTATTTTGTTGTCGTAACTAAACTTTTCAAGTTCCATAAATAGAAATGGTCAAATGATTAAATTCAATGCTAAGCTAGAGCCGGAAACAACATATTTTGATGATCTTTGTTATAAAAAAAACTGATTTATGTCATTGTTTCCCGCATGAACACTATTCTGATTTTTTGATATCATTTTTTTTATCAGAAGTACTTTTTTCAACCTTTTTTGACTGATCGTCAAACAGAATTCTTATTCCCGGAGAATAAGTGTCATCATATTGCCCCGATTTAACGGCCCATATATAAGTAGCCAGAAAAAATAAGGCAATACAAAGACTGATACATATCAAAAACACAATAATGATCATGATATAAACATTTTAATGATCATGGCGTAAACATTTTTCGTCTTTTTGCTGTCAACTGAATACTAAGGGTGGTAAATAATACAACCGAAATACTGCTTAGCGGCATGAGTATGGCTGCGGCAATCGGTTCCAGATATCCCATCACTGCCAGACTTATTCCCACAATGTTGTACAAAAAGGAAAGCACAAAACTGGCAATGATTATTTTCTTGGCATAATGACCGAAGTCCAGGAATTTATCCAGGAATTTCAAATTATTTCCCAACAAAATGGCATCACTGGCGGGGGTAAAGTTGGCCACATTATCGGTAACCGCTATGCCGATATCACTTTGTTTTAAAGCACCGGCATCGTTCAACCCGTCGCCTATCATCAGCACCTTTTGGCCACGACGCTGAAGTTGTTGTATGAAGTCGAGCTTATCTTGCGGTGACTTATTAAAATGTACATTATTTTTGTCTACATAATCTGCTGCAACGGTCTCGAGATCGCGCTCACCGTCGCCCGAAAGCAACAGGATTGTATAATGGTCTTTCAGCTTTTTAAATAAGGTCTTTAACCCGGGGCGGTACTTCGTACCGACATTGAAATGACCGTAATACATGCTGTCAATCATTATATGTACCTCGCCGGAAGCCTGTTGGGAGGGCCGTCCGTTCAGACCAGTAAATTCCGCCGATCCGATTCTGATTTCATGTCCACCCGACTTGGCACAAATTCCTCTCCCCGGGATCTCCGTGTATTCCTCCATTTCAGCCTCATCCTGTACTGACGACAGTCCGGCATACACGGCACGGCTCAAAGGGTGCATGGAATTGCCCGCTATTTTTTTCACCATCGCTAATTGCCGGCTATCGAGCCTTTCCCCCTCATAGACCAGCCCCTGCTTGTCATTGTGGGTAATAGTGCCGGTCTTATCAAAAACGATGGTGTCGATTTCATTCAATTTCTCAACAATATCAGCGTTTTTCAGGTACAGAGACATCCGCCCAAAAACCTGCATCACGTTCCCGTTAGTAAATGGCGACGATAATACCAGGGCGCAGGGACAGGCCACAATCAATACGGCGGTAAACACAAGCCAGACCTGTGAAATATCGATAAAATACCAGCTTATCGCAGCCACTAGGGCAATACCTAAGACAATGACAGTGAAATACTGACTGATACGGTTGATCAACAAAGTTTTGAAGTCCTCTTTTGCCTTCTTGAACACCTCATTGTTCCACAATTGGGTAAGGTAACTCTGTGATACCTTTTTTATCACCTCGATTTCAATCCCTTTTCCCACTTCACGTCCGCCTGCAAATATATAATCGCCCTTCCGGAAAGAAACCGGTGCAGACTCTCCGTTGACAAAACTGTAGTCAATAACCGCCTTGTCGCTCAATAACCTGGCATCAGAGGGTATGATCTCACTGTGACGAATGTGCAGCCGGTCACCGGTCTCAATTTCTTTCAAACCAACATGTTTAGGTTTACCCGAGTCGATCCTCGTTACGGAAATAGGAAAGTAGGATTTGTAATCCCGTTCGAAAGACAAACCCTCGTAAGTCTTGCTCTGCAACCACTTGCCAATAAGCAAAAAAAACAGCAATCCCCCAAGCGAATCCAGGTAACCGATGCCTGCGTCAAAGGTGATTTCATAGGCGCTTCTCAGAAACAGGACTGTAATGCCCAGGGCAATCGGAACATCGATATTTACAAAACCACTTTTCAGGCTACGGTAAGCGGAATAATAGTAATCACTGCTGCAATAAAAGACTACAGGAAGGGCCAGTAATAAGGACAGGTATGAAAATACAAATTTTAACTCCCTGGTAAATTCACCCGTAAATCCAAGATATTCAGGAAAAGCCAACAACATAATGTTGCCAAAACAAAATCCTGCCACGCCCATCTTGATGGTCAAACTGTTCCGGTTGGTGTTTTTAGCGGTCTCCTCTTTGGTGCTCAGATTGATTTCAGGGGGATAGCCGATGCTTTCCAGCAATAGGGCTACCTCCTTTAAGGATATTGTTTTGGGGTTAAAACTTACCAGGGCCTCCTTTTTTGAAAAATTCACTTTCACATCCAAAATGCCCTGTTTCAGCGATCGCAGGTTTTCAAGTAACCAGATGCATGAACTGCAATGGATGGCCGGTAGTTTGAGTGAAATGTTTTGAAAGTTTTCTGAAGAAAAGGATAGCAGGTTTTGCCGGATTTCAGGATTATCCAGGAAATCAAAATTAGTATTTTGAGGTTTTTCTTTCTGGCTAATCCCCGGATTTTTTTCCAGTCGGTAATATTGTGTCAGTCCGTTTTCGTGTAAAATCTCATAGACGGTTTTACAGCCATGGCAACAAAAGTACTGGTTGTCAATCTCGATGAAATCATCGTCGCATTCATCTCCGCAATGGTAACATTTTAATACCTGCCCTGTCTCTGATCCAGAAATTTCAATCATAAAGCGAAATTCACATTAGTACCGGATTTGGGTGCAAAGCTAAATCAAGGGGTTGTGTGAAAAAATGACCAAAGTCATTTTGTAATTTGGATTCATTCCAAATTTCTTGGTAAGACAGGGAGACGGGTCGAAAAAATGAAATGTTGGGGAATGGAAAGACGGAGGAATGGGATGTCGGAAGGTCAACAAAAAATTGCAAAACATTTTTGCATTTTAATAAAAAGTCTTTTCTTTGTATCCTCATTGATGAACTCCTTAAATTCACATATTGCACAAGACAGTCAACTAAGTTGTTCTTACACTACACTTAGGATAAGGAGGAATAGGCCCGTTAGGGGCTAAACAATTCTATGCGGGGTTACGTACCCTGCGCATTTCACCCGATTTCATTTATTTATATTTTCCAAAAGCAGCATACCCTTTTTACGGTTAATTCATCAAAAACATGAAAATAAAAATCACTGTCGCAGGACATCAACATACACCTTTTGCCGGTGAAATCTGCGATTTGTTAGCCCGGTCGGCCAAAGAACGAGGAACGGGCATTGCCAAACGAACCATTGACTACATTGCCAAAAAAATGGAAGAAAGTAATGCAGTCATCGCGCTGGATGGCAACGAGGTCGCCGGTTTTTGTTATATCGAAATCTGGGGCGGTGGAAAATTTCTTGCCAATTCAGGGTTGATTGTTAAAGACCGGTACCGCGATCAGGGCCTCGGAAAAAAGATCAAAAACAAAATTTTTCAGCTTTCGAGGAAAAAATATCCCGAGGCCAAAATATTTGGTATCACCACCAGCATGGCAGTGATGAAAATCAACTCGGAGCTGGGGTACAAGCCGGTCACATTTTCCACGCTAACCGACGATGAAAGTTTTTGGAATGGTTGCCAAAGTTGCCAGAACTACGATATTCTGCAAAGAAATCAGAAAAAAATGTGTTTGTGTACGGGTATGTTGTACAACCCCAAAAAAAATGGGCAGAAATTCAACTTCGGCAATAAAGGCAAAATCCTAAAACGTCTGAAAAACATTAAACAAAGTATGTTTCTTAAAAAGAAATAAAATCAGAGTTATGCAAAAAAATAATAAGGTAGTACTGGCATTTAGCGGAGGTTTGGACACATCATACTGCGTCAAATACCTAAAATTGGAGAAGGGGTTATCGATCTACGCGGCAATAGTGAATACGGGTGGTTTTAGCAAGGATGAGTTGAAGGAAATAGAAGAACGGGCCAGCCAACTCGGGGCAGATGAATTTGTGGTTTTGGAGGAAACTAAAAACTTTTATCACCAATGCCTGAAATACCTGATCTTTGGCAATATATTACGAAACAACACCTATCCACTTTCAGTAAGTGCTGAAAGGGTGTTCCAGGCGTTGGCACTGGTAAATTATGCAAAAAAAATAAATGCCTCTTATGTGGCCCATGGCAGTACCGGCGCGGGAAATGACCAGATACGTTTTGACCTGATCTTCCGGATCATGGCTCCGGAGATAGAGATCCTTACCCCCATAAGGGATCAAAAGCTTTCCAGGAAGGCAGAAATAGACTACCTGCGAGCGCATGGGCTAGACCAGGATTGGCAAAAAGCCAAATACTCCATCAATAAAGGGCTATGGGGAACCAGTGTGGGCGGAGATGAAACCTTGACTTCGCATCTGGCGCTTCCGGAAAATGCCTTCCCTACCCCACTTAAAAATACTGAACCCCGGCAGGTCGAAATTCATTTCAAACAAGGCGAATTATACGGTTTAAATGATCAAACCCTTTCACCCGTCGAAGTAATCCGGGAACTGGAAAATATCGCACAGCCCTATGCCATTGGTCGTGATATCCATGTTGGGGATACCATTCTGGGGATCAAAGGCAGGGTTGGGTTTGAAGCTGCGGCCTCCTTAATTATTATAAAGGCCCATCACACCCTGGAAAAGCACGTACTCGGCAAATGGCAGCAATACTGGAAGGAACAACTGGCCAACTGGTATGGCATGATGGTGCATGAAGGGCAATTTCTGGATCCTGTCATGCGAAATATCGAAGCGTTTCTTCAGGACAGCCAGACCAATGTAGAAGGAACCGTGTACGTTGACCTCGCGCCTTACCGGTTTGGTATTGCAGGTGTTGAATCTAAATATGATCTGATGCAAAGTGATTTTGGACAATATGGGGAAATGAATAACGCCTGGACCGCAGACGATGTCAAAGGTTTCACCAAAATCCTGGCCAACCAAACAAAAATTTATCAACACTTAAAAAGCCTGAACCATGATTAAGGCAGGAATCATTGGCGGGGCAGGATATACCGCAGGTGAGTTATTACGCATCTTACTGCACCATCCTGGGGTGGAAATAGCCTTTGTGAACAGCCAAAGCCAGCAGGGTAAGCCTGTGGTATCCATCCATCAGGATCTTCTGGGGGAAACCCCACTAAAGTTCAGCGCTGAACCTAATGCCCATACCGATGTCCTTTTTGTCTGCAGTGGACATGGAAAATCCAGGCAGATTTTAAAAGAATATCACATCAGCGATAGCACAAAACTCATCGACCTGAGCCAGGACTTCCGGTTAACGGCTAATGCCGGTTTTGGTAACCGGCACTTTGTTTACGGTTTACCCGAGTTCAATAAAAAAGCCATCCGGGATGCGAATAACATTGCCAATCCCGGCTGTTTTGCTACCGCTATTCAATTGGCCCTTTTGCCTTTGTTGGCTGAAAACCAGGTGAGCAATGCCATCCATGTAAACGCCATCACCGGTTCGACAGGGGCGGGACAATCGTTGTCAGATACCACTCATTACACCTGGAGAAACAACAACATTTCGATTTACAAGGCTTTTAACCACCAGCACCTCGCCGAAATATCCGAGACTTTTGGCACATTGCAAAACAGCTTTAATTACGAGATTAACTTTATACCTATGCGCGGTAATTTTACCCGGGGAATTTTCGCTTCATCCTATACCTATTCTGACCTGTCATTAGCCGAAATAAAACAAATGTATGAAGCCTATTATGAAAATGCACCCTTTACCTTTATTTCACAAGATACGATCAGTCTGAAGCAGGTTGTGAATACCAATAAATGCCTGATAAACGTGGCAAAGCATGGCGACAAAGTACTGATTACCAGCATCATTGATAACTTACTAAAAGGAGCTTCAGGTCAGGCCGTTCAAAACATGAATTTAATGTTTGACATGGATGAAAAGGCCGGGCTTCAGCTTAAACCAAGTACCTTCTGATTTTTGAACGATGAATTTATTTGAAGTATATCCATTATTTGACATTGAACCTGTGAAGGCGGCAGGCTCCTATGTTTTTGACAAAAAAGGCGAGGCTTATCTGGATTTGTATGGGGGGCACGCAGTAATTTCGGTAGGGCACAGTCATCATTACTATGTCAATATGATACAAAAACAACTAAAACAGATAGGGTTTTATTCTAATGCTGTCATCAATAACCTGCAGACCGAATTGGCCTACAAACTGGGAAAGCTCTCCGGTTACGAAGATTACCGGTTATTCCTTTGTAATTCAGGAGCGGAAGCCATTGAAAACGCTTTAAAGCTGGCCTCATTTTTTACCGGGAAGAGCAAGGTAATTGCCTTCAATAAAGGATTTCATGGGCGTACCTCTGCGGCGGTAGCCATTACCGATAACCCTAAAATACAGGCCCCACTCAACCGGGGTCATGAAGTAACATTGATTGATTTGAATGATCGGACGTCATTGGAAAAAAACCTGGAAGCGGAAGACTGCTGCGCTGTCGTGATAGAAGGTGTGCAGGGCATAGGAGGCATTATCGAACCTTCGGCATCTTTTCTGGAGGCGGCAGAAGAATTGTGTAAAAAACATGGGGCCTTGCTCATATTGGACGAAATTCAGTCGGGCTATGGCAGAACAGGAAAGTTTTTTGCCCATCAATACGCTGGCATTCAGCCTTCTGTTATCACCGTAGCCAAAGGTATGGGCAATGGGTTTCCCATGGCAGGTGTGTTGATTAGTCCGGACATTAAACCATCATTTGGGATGTTAGGTACCACTTTTGGGGGAAACCATCTGGCCTGCGCTGCGGGTATTGCCGTACTGGATATTATCAAAAATGAAAAGCTAATTGCGCATGCAAAATCACTGGGTAGCTGGTGGCTGCAGGACCTGGCCAGCATCGAAGGCATAAAAAGTATCAGGGGTAAAGGCTTAATGATTGCTTTGGAATTTGATTTTCCTGTCAGGGAGTTGCGAAAGATCCTGTTAACAGAAGAGCATATTATCACAGGCTCATCTTCCGATCCCAACGTGCTGCGTCTTCTACCGGCCTTAAATATTCAAAAAGAAGAGTTGATACACTTTGATACTGTTTTACAAAACGTGCTGAATCGTATGGATCGTGTTGCGGCCATAGAAATCTGAGAAATTATGAAAAACTTCACATCTGTCAGCGACATCAATGATGTCGAAAGCCTTGTTAATGAGGCCATAGCCCTTAAAAAGGATCCGGTTAACCTGTCCATTGGAAGTGGTAAAACTTTGGGTTTACTGTTTTTTAATCCCAGCTTGCGGACCAGGCTCAGTAGTCAGAAAGCGGCTTACAACCTGGGCATGAATGTCATGACACTTAATATCGATGAAGATGGATGGAAAATAGAATTTGAAGACGGCGCGGTGATGGACCAGGGAAGCCAGGAGCATATCAAAGATGCCGTGCAGGTGATTAGTCAATATTGTGATATCCTCGGGGTTCGTACTTTTGCCGGGCTGAAAAACCGGAAAGACGATTATCAGGAAAAGGTATTGTCCAGCTTCATTGCCCATGCTACCATTCCTGTTATCAGCCTGGAGTCGGCTACTTTACATCCGCTGCAATCATTGGCCGATTTGATCACCATAAAAGAGCAGGGCATTGTATGGCCAAAGGTGGCTGTTAGCTGGGCCCCCCACCCCAGGCCTTTACCACAGGCAGTGGTTAATTCATTCCTCGAATGGATCATGAAAACCGATGCTGAGGTAGTATTAACGCATCCTCATCGCTATGAATTAAGTGAAAAGTTCACCCGTGGCGTCACCATCAATTACAACCAGGAGGAGGCCCTGGCCGGAGCAGATTTTGTTTATGCTAAAAACTGGTCCGCCTATGAATCCTATGGGCAAAAAATTTCAGAAGATCCGGCATGGACAATCACGATGGATAAAATGAAATTAACGAACCATGGCCGGTTCATGCATTGCCTGCCTGTCAGAAGAAATGTCATTGCCACTGATGAGGTAATTGATAATTCCCTGGTGATCAAGCAAGCTGAAAATCGTATTTACGCTGCACAAATTGTGCTGAAAAAACTTTTGGAGTTACAACATGAAGTCGCTGCAAGTCATTAAAATCGGCGGAAATGTCATTGACGACCCGCAAAGCCTGAACAGCTTTGTAAAAAACTTTGTCCAGGTTAAAGGTCCAAAAATACTGGTTCATGGTGGTGGCAAAAAAGCCTCTTCCACGGCAGAGGCAATGGGTGTGGAGCCGAAAATGTGGCATGGAAGGAGAATCACCGACGGGCCAACACTGGATATTGTGACCATGGTATATGCAGGCCTGATCAATAAAAACCTGGTGGCCCGGTTGCAAGGCGACCGCTGTAACGCACTTGGACTTACCGGTGCTGATGGAAATACTATTCAGGCCGTGAAAAGGCCAGTGAAACAGGTGGATTATGGTTTTGCAGGAGATCTCAATGAGCAGTCAGTAAACCGTAACTTCCTGGCGACATTGTTGCAAAACGACATCTGCCCGGTCATCTGTGCCATCACCCATGATAAAAACGGACAGCTTCTAAATACCAATGCAGATACCATTGCCACCAACATTGCCATTGCCATGCAAAACCTGTATCAGACATCACTTATCTTTTGTTTTGAAAAGCACGGGGTGTTGTTGGATCCGGATGATGAAAAAAGCCTGATACCTGAAATCAACTGGGAGGACTATCAGCAATACAAATCTGATCAGATTATTAAAGACGGAATGATCCCCAAGCTTGACAACGCCTTTGAAGCCATCAGAGCCGGCGTGGCATCCATCACTATTAAACATGCAACGAATTTAAACAACGAGAGAGGAACAGTATTATATCCATCATGAAAATTGATCACGAGATAATCATCGACCTGTTACAACAATTAATTGCTTCCCCCTCCATTTCCCGGGAAGAAGATCAGACAGCAGAGATTATTTTCCGGTTCCTGGAGACATCAGGTGTCAGGGCCCTGCGGCAAAAAAATAATGTCTGGGCACAAAACAAGTACTTTGACAACCGGAAGCCGACATTGCTATTGAACTCCCATCATGATACCGTGAAACCCAACCCCGGTTATGCACGCAATCCGTTCCTGCCGGTAATTGAAGCCGGTAAACTGTATGGTTTGGGGAGCAATGACGCGGGTGGCTGTCTGGTAGCGCTCTTGGCCGCCTTTCTGAACTTTTATGATGAGCAGGATCTACCTTACAACCTGGTATTTGCAGCAACTGCCGAAGAAGAAATCTCAGGTAAAGACGGCATCGAATCCCTCATCCCTACCCTGCCACCCTTAGCATTTGCCATAGTGGGCGAACCAACTTCTATGGAAATAGCCGTGGCAGAAAAAGGCCTGATGGTTTTAGATTGCCTCACCGACGGCATCGCCGGCCACGCAGCAAGGGAGGAAGGAGAAAACGCTATTTACAAAGCCATAAAAGACATAGCATGGTTTAGCAACTATCAATTTGAGGAAATTTCAGAAGTTCTGGGGCCTGTTAAAATGAATGTGACCGTGATTGAAGCCGGGTCGCAGCACAATGTAATCCCGGATAGCTGCCAGTTTGTAGTGGACGTGAGAACCACCGATGCCTACTCCAATCTCGAAACACTTGAAATCATCAGGAGCCATATTAGTGCTCAGGTAACACCCCGTTCCACCCGGTTAAATCCCTCGGGTGTCAGTCAAAATCATCCCGTGGTTAAGGTTGGCAAAAAATTAGGCTTAAAAACCTACGGATCGCCTACACTTTCAGATCAGGCCCTGCTGCATATTCCATCCATCAAGCTGGGGCCCGGTGAATCGGCCAGATCCCACACAGCAGATGAATTTGTCCTTATCCGGGAAATAACTGACGGTATCGATATTTATAATGCGCTATTGGGTAATATTGATAAACTCCATTAAAAAGACTATGACAAAACTTTGGCAAAAAGGATTTTCCACCGAGAAGTTAATCGAACAGTTTACTGTCGGCAAAGACTATGAACTGGATAAATACATCGCAAAATATGACGTGCTGGCTTCGATGGCACATGCAAAAATGTTGGAAAAAATAAAGATTTTGGATCAAACAGAATTAAATCGGGTGCTTGAGGTTTTTAATGACATTTTGCGGGAAATAGAAGCAGAAAGATTTACCATAGAATCGGGCTTTGAGGATGTTCATTCCAAGCTGGAGTACCTGCTGACCGAACGACTGGGAGAAACCGGAAAAAAAATACATACGGGCAGGTCAAGAAATGACCAGGTCCTGGTCGCCCTGCATTTGTATATCAAAGACGAAATCAAAAACATGGTGGCCCGGACACAATCATTATTCGGGGTGCTCACTGAATTAAGTGAGCAATACCGAGAACATGTTATACCTGGGTATACGCATATGCAAATAGCAATGCCTTCATCTTTTGGTTTGTGGTTTGGAGCCTACGCCGAAACTTTGGTAGACGATCTGTATGTACTTGAGGCGGCTTACCGGATCGCGGACCAAAATCCTTTGGGGTCAGCAGCAGGTTATGGCTCATCCTTTCCACTGAATCGTACCTTTACTACGCAGGCGTTAGGATTTGAAGACCTGAAGTACAATGTAGTTGCCGCCCAGATGAGCCGTGGAAAGGTGGAAAGGTCTATGGCTGCCGGCATGGCTGCCATCGCCGGTACACTAAGTAAATTAGCGATGGACATTTGCTTATACATGGGACAGAATTATGGCTTTTTAACCTTTCCCGACCAGTTAACCACCGGCAGCAGCATCATGCCTCATAAAAAGAATCCCGATGTATTTGAGTTGGTGCGGGCCAAATGCAACAAAATTCAAATGCTGCCAACCGAAATCGGGTTTATTACTAACAACCTAAGCAGCGGCTATCACAGGGATCTCCAGCTATTGAAAGAATCATTGATCCCATCGATAGAGACCCTCAAATCATGTTTACATATCACTACGTTTATGCTGGATCAGATAATCATTAAAGACGGGTTCATGGAGGAGGAGCGGTACAAATACCTGTACAGTGTAGAGGCCGTCAACGAAAAAGTAGTCAATGGATTGTCATTCAGGGACGCTTATGTAGCAGTGGCCAATGAAATCGCCAATGATCGATACCAGCCTCAAAAACAGCTCAATCATACACATGAAGGAAGTATTGGCAACCTGTGTACCCGGCAGATAAAAGAAAAATTTGAAAGGGCTGCCAGCTTTTTCAAGTAGCTTTGATATGAAGCGGGTAACGGCAAGCGTCAACAGTTGTTTATTTTGTTGTTACCGCTCTATCCCGGTTTTTGCAGAAAATTCCACCTGCTGATGCGCTGTGCTGACTTAAGGTAAAAAAGTAAAGCCCTGATGACAATTACCAGTGGTATCAGGGCTTTTCACTTTGAACACTAACTAATCATGGATTGTTGTCCACAACCATGTATTTTTATTCGAAAACTAAACTAATTGCATATCCTATTTACCTTAAAACGAATGTTGACGGATCACCTAACTCCTTGTAAAGTAAACACCTTCATGATGTAATCCGGGTAATCTCCATCTCATCAACTCAAAAAAATTATAACCCCTAATCACCGGGCTAAAGAGCGCATTACCTCTGCTTTGACCTATACAATCTTCTCTTATACACGCTACCACGCTACCACGCTACCACGCTACCACGCTACCACGCTATTTTATTTCAATAAATATTGAAAGATTGTTGTAACACCTAAATATACTATCTTTTTTGGTATTTTCCCAAGTTTTAATTTAAAAAAAACAGTTTTTTTATCTCAGGTTTTGAGCAACCCCGGTAAGGAGTTATGAAAAAATCAGTGGCATGAACCAAAGGGTTTCCTTCGGGTGCTTAAGTTGCGGAGTGCGGGTTGCAGGTTGAGGGGTTACGGGGTGTGGGTATTAGCGACCCCGGAACTCGTATTCTAATACAGATGCAAACAAATAAGTGCAATTTTTTTAACAACTGTTTTAATTGACAATTTAAAATGGACAATTATTTTATGATGCCACCTTTGGTTCGGCAGTTATGAAATCATCTCATTCTATTATTATTAAGTTTATCGGATAGGGCAAGTGTCCTTTTGCTCCTTCGGCGTCGGAAGGGACAAGCGGAACGTGGGTGTTGCACAACGCAAACATGTGCCTGTCTTTTTATTTTATCGGCGAAAACCGCTGTGTCTCTTTGTGTCTTGGTGCCTCTGTGGTTAAAAAAGGGACACTACAAAGTTCCCCAAGGTCAAACAATTGACCAAACATCTAGCAAAAATAACTAATTCATAAATATATGATATTCAACAATTTATGAATTAGTTATATAGTAGTTTCCCAACAGCGTTGCTCCCATCCGCAGAAAATAACAGAACTTTAGTTATATGAGAGGCACCAAGGCACAAAGAACTTTGCCGAAAACGTTGTGCAATAGCCACGAGACGCTTGTGCCATACTTTTCACCCTGAAACCTGAAAACCCGAAGCCCGGAACTCGCGACCCGGAACCCGCAACACGAATCCCACAGGAATTAAAATATTGGCAATCCAATAACACCCCACAAACAACCTGATGCCCAGGAACAAAGCATCAGCGCTAAGGATCAATCCCGTACTAAATTACAAATAGCCGAAACATACAAGCCCAATTCTTTGTTTTCCTACAAGATTTGCGAGTGAATTGGGGATATCACAAAAAGAGACAAAATTTTTGTAGTATATTCGCAAAAACAACAAAATTTAATGTTATATGGATAATCGAAAATTTTTGCCGTTTATAATAATAATTGTCGTAGCCCTGGTTGTTATCATAGGATTCTCTTCCAGTATTTTTTATACCATACATCCTGGTGAACGCGCTGTGATCTTCAAAAAATTCGGCGGGGGGTTAGACAGGGATAATGTAATTACGCCTGGGTTCAAATACAAGGCGCCATGGAATGACTTGATCCGGTATGACGTAAAAGAAAACACTGCGGAAGAAAAGATGGATGTTTTGGATAAAAGCGGATTATCGATCAATGTTGACGTAACCGTTCGCTTCCATCCGATATATGAAAGGATCGGATACCTGCACGAGGTATTTGGCAAGGCTTACGTAGAAAGATTGGTGGTACCCGAAGTGCGTTCGGCGGTGAGACAGGTCATGGGCAGATACACTGCAGAAGAAATCTATTCCACGAAAAGGGCCGAGGTTGAGACCACCATCGTGAGTGAGACGCAGAAAACACTGGAAGACAATAATATCTCAATGAGGGCCTTATTAATCAGATCCATTATATTGCCGGAGCCAATAAAACTGGCTATTGAGAGCAAGTTAAAACAAGAACAGGAAGCCCTGGCTTACCAGTTCAGGCTGGAAAAAGAAAGAAGTGAGGCAGAAAGAAAAAGAATTGCAGCAGAGGGAGAAGCCAAAGCCAATGATATTATCAATAACAGTCTGACCAATAACCTGCTAAAAATGAGGGGTATCGAGGCTACCACCAGTCTGGCCAATTCGCCCAATTCAAAAGTGATCGTGATAGGTAGTGGAGAGGGGGGGCTCCCGTTGATCCTGGGCAACAATTGATGCCCTTTTTATCTTGTTCAATGGTTTTAAAATCTTGCTTTTTTTAATTAATTTCGCCGGTGTCTTCACCGCCAAACTTGAAAATAATTCGCTAAAAATAATAAAATAGAATATGCCTAATTCAGCCGAAATAAAGATTGATGATAAGTCTTACCAACTTCCAGTTATTGAAGGGTCCGAACATGAAATAGCAGTGGATATAAGCAAATTAAGAGGACAAAGTGGTGTTATTACGCTTGATCCGGGCTATAAAAATACCGGTTCGACAACCAGCGCGGTTACATTTTTGGATGGTGAAAAAGGAATACTGAGATATCGAGGATATAGTATCGAAGAATTGGCTGAAAAATCGGATTTTCTGGAAGTCACTTATTTATTAATTTACGGAGAATTACCTACCAGGGAGGCTTATGATAAGTTTGTGAATGACGTCAAAATACATACCATGTTGCATGAGGACATCAAAGGGATCCTGGAAGGCTTTCCTTCCAACGCACATCCTATGGGTGTATTGTCATCATTGGTTTGTTCACTCACGGCTTTTTATCCCGAATCATTGGACCCTAACCGGTCCAGTCAGGGCGTATACCTAAGTATTATCAGGATATTGGCAAAGCTGCCTACCATGGCAGCCTGGGCCCATAAAAACGAGTTAGGCCACCCTTTCAACTATCCGGATAATTCATTAAGTTATTGTTCGAATTTCATTAAAATGATGTTTGCCGTTCCTGCAGCAAAATATGAAGTCGATCCCATAGTGAGCGATGCCTTGAACAAGTTATTGATATTACATGCTGATCACGAACAAAACTGCTCCACCTCAACCGTGAGGATTGTCGGATCTGCACAAGCCAGTTTGTATGCCTCCATTTCAGCAGGCATCAATGCCCTGTGGGGACCACTGCACGGTGGTGCCAACCAGGCAGTTATCGAAATGCTGGAAAATATCAGGGCCGACGGGGGTGATACCAAAAAATATCTGAATAAGGCCAAAGACAAAGAAGATCCCTTCCGGTTAATGGGTTTTGGGCATAGGGTTTACAAAAACTTCGACCCCAGAGCACGGATTATTAAGAAGGCCGCAGACCAGGTGCTCGAAAAGTTAGGTGTGGATGATCCGGTACTGGAGATAGCAAAAGGTCTTGAGGAAGCGGCGCTTCATGATGAATATTTTATTGAGCGCAAGCTTTATCCTAACGTGGATTTCTACTCCGGTATTATATATCGGGCCATGGGTATACCCACCGATATGTTTACGGTTATGTTTGCCTTAGGCAGATTACCCGGCTGGATTGCCCAATGGAAAGAAATGCGGGAAAACCGCGAACCTATTGGAAGACCCAGGCAAATATATACAGGGGAAAATGAACGTGATTACGTTCCTTTAGACCAAAGGTAGCATAAACATAATCAATCAACACCAGCTATACAGTAGCTTGGATTCTGCATAGGTCACTTGCTTTGCTCTTGTACATATGGCACCCAAAAATTCTCGGTCGGGCAGGAAAATGAAATATATCGATGACCTGTTTTATCGTCTATATGCTGGCTAAAAATCAGGGGTTGATTTATAATAAGGACAGGATAACACCCTTCAAAGGTGCCGGTCTGATTCACAGATTTACGGATAAATATGGGCAAGTAGGTTGTTAACTGACCATAGCTACGATCATTTATACAATCAAGCGGAACAACCCCAGGCATGCAGCCGGGGTTTATTAGCAAAGACAACTAAATTGGGAACTGTTGGCCAAAGGATCAGGTGTTTTCATCATGAACAACCTAGTAGCGACCGTTATGTTAAATTGATTGCTGTAATCTGCGGAAAAACTTATATACATTAACAATACACACTTTTATGAGTCTCGAAGAAAAGTTTAAGCAAGCTGTAGAACAATCAAAAGAATTGGCCCAAAAGCCGTCAAACGAGGTATTATTAAAAATTTATGCCCTTTACAAACAAGCTACGGAGGGTGATGTACAAGGTGAAAAGCCCGGGGGTTTTGATTTCAAAGCCGCCGCAAAATATAATGCCTGGGAGTCGCTCAAAGGAAAGTCACCGGATGAGGCCATGCGTGATTATATTACGCTTATCGACGAACTATTGCGTTAGAAAAGGTTAAATACTTAATTTTACCCTGCCTCATTTCGGTATTTGTTTATCTTTAAAGTGTGAATCGCTTTAGAAAGACTTTTGCCCGAAAAAAAGTAATCAGAGCGGGCCTTACCTCATTGCTGGTGATGATGGCGGTGATTTATTATTTTTCATTGCCTGAAAACCTGTTTGACGCTCCTACGTGCACGGTAATAGAAGATAGAAACGGACATTTACTAAGTGCCAGGATTGCAGAAGATGGCCAATGGCGCTTCCCTTCACCGGATTCCATACCGGAAAATTTTAAAAAGTGCCTGCTATATTTTGAAGATCAATATTTTTATCAGCACGTTGGATTTAATCCGGTCTCTCTTGTTCGTGCGCTGGCTCAAAACCTCTCTGCCGGGGAAATTGTAAGCGGTGGCAGTACTATTTCCATGCAGGTAATCAGGTTAAGCAGAAAAAACAAACAGCGCACGGTTTGGGAGAAAATCAAAGAAATATTGCTGGCAACCAGGCTGGAGCTAGCCTGCACAAAAGATGAAATCCTGAAATTCTACGCTACCTATGCCCCTTTTGGCGGTAACACCGTGGGTCTTGAAACTGCCGCCTGGCGCTATTACGGAAGAAACCCTTATGAATTGTCATGGGCTGAGCATGCGACGCTGGCAGTCTTGCCTAATCAACCCGGTTTAATCTTTCCCGGAAAAAATCAGGTACAGCTTAAAAAAAAGAGAGATTTTTTGTTAACCAAACTTTATCGAAATCGTGTTATAGACTCAATGACCCTGGCCCTGGCCGTGGATGAACCGTTGCCAGGCAAGCCTTTTCCTGTACCGCGACTAAGTTATCACCTGATGGATAAGGTCATCAAAGACGGTAAGAAAGGACAAAAAATCAAAACCACCATCGATAGTAACCTTCAGAATAAATCTTTTAAAATACTGAACTTCCACCATCAAAGCCTGAAGGGCAATGAAATACACAACGCCGCTTTAATAGCACTCTCGGTAAGCACCGGAGAGGTGCTGGCCTACCTTGGAAATGTTGGTGACGGAAACGATGATGGGCATGCTGAACAAGTCGACATAATCAGCGCACCCCGCAGCACGGGAAGTATTCTTAAACCTTTTCTTTATGCATCGATGCTTGAAGAGGGTTTGATACTTCCCAAAACCCTGTTGCCCGATATTCCCACCTTCATTCAAGGGTTTGCACCAAAAAATTTTTCCAAAACCTACGATGGTGCTGTGCATGCCGATAAGGCGCTCTCCAGATCGCTTAATATACCTGCTGTTCACATGTTAAAGGATTATGGGGTAGAAAAGTTCCATTATTTGCTAAAAAACTATGGTATGTCCAGCCTGACTTTTCCGTCCAGCCATTACGGCTTATCCCTGATTTTGGGAGGTGCTGAAGGCAGCCTTTGGGAAATTTGTGGTTTGTATGCCAACATGGCGCGTACTTTAAACAATTTTTTTAAATATCCTGAACCCCAACGGTATAATGATCAGGACCTCCATATGCCTGTATATGATCTGCAAGCCCTCCGGGAAAGCCGTAAAACAGGTAATCAGTCACATAGTCAATTTAGTGCTGCAGCCATTTGGCTGACTTTCCAGGCAATGCTCGATGTCTACCGCCCTGCCGAAGATGCGTCCTGGCGGTACTATGACTCATCACAAAAAATAGCCTGGAAAACCGGCACCAGCTTTGGATTACGTGATGGGTGGGCCATAGGAATTACACCGGCGTATGTGGTTGGCATTTGGGTGGGTAACGCTGACGGGGAAGGGCGTCCCGGATTAACCGGAATCAATACGGCCGGGCCAATCTTATTTGATGTTTTTGACCAGCTACCTGGTTCCAAATGGTTTCCGGTTCCAAAAAGTGATCTGTTAAAAATTCCCGTTTGCCGCGAATCAGGGTACCGGAATAACAAATTTTGTCCGGTCGTAGATACGATTTACAGCCCCAAAAAAGGCCTGCTCACTAGCACCTGTCCCTATCACCGACTGGTACATTTGGATGCTACGAAAAAATTTCGTGTTAACAGCCAATGTGAAAAGATCCAAAACATTGTAAGTGAACCCTGGCTGATCCTGCCACCTGTTCAGGCTTATTATTACCGGTCTAAAAGTGCCCGCTACAAAAGCCTTCCCCCTTTCCGCAAAGACTGCAAAGGCCTGACAATGAGCCAGGGCTCTATGAAAATTATATACCCGGGGAAAAAGGCCAGATTTTTCATACCGCGTGAACTGGACGGTAATCCCGGTTCGGTGGTGTTTGAAGTGGCGCATGAACGCTCAAATACCAAAATATTCTGGCATCTCAATGAAAAGTTTCTGGCGCAGACAGTAAGGTCTCACCAAATTTCTCTACAACCCGATCCTGGCATGCATAAGCTCACTCTGGTAGATCAGTATGGGGAAGTTTTGGAGCATGTGTTTGAGGTGATTGATAATTGATAATTAGTAGGGGATGGTTGCAAGAAGGGAATGGACGTAGGTGATTCATGGTAGATAATTGTCAACTGTCAATTAACATCTGTGTTTGTACGTATAAAGGTGTATAGTTTCAGGGTGTTGGTGATGGCATCAACGCCGAGTGGTTTTTCGATAAAGTCAATAGCACCCAGTTTCAAGCATTCTTCCTTTTCATTGTCCCAAACGGAAGAGCTTAACACGATGACCGGGATGTTTCTGAAAGAATTGTTCCGGGATCTAAGTTTGAGAAACTCTTTTCCATTCATAATCGGCATGTCGATATCCAGTAAAATAAGATCAGGCAAGCCAGATTTCAAATCATACAAATAGGAAAAAGCTTCCTCACCATTTTGGCACCAATCGATGATTATGTTGCCGAGAACCTTTTTGAGCATAATCTCCGCAATCCGGAAATCAATTTCGTTATCTTCAACGATTAGAATCGCCGCTTTTTTTGACGGATCACCATTTCTTAACATAGCATCATTATTTCTTAACATAGCATCATCATTTCCTGGCATAGCACCTGCACTTAAGATTAAAACATACTTTAAATTATTATAAAAGAGGGAATGATCTTGAGATTATAGATGAGCTGGAAGCCTTCCTCGTTGTTTCGGGGGAAATGCCGGACGGATAAAATATCTCTGCATTTTTTGGCATTTAGCGTGTGTCGATGGATGCAATTCAACGGTATCCGGCAATGATCATAAGGTATTAATCCTTTCAAAAAAGGATTGACGGTATGTATTGCTGATGGGGATGACTTTGTTTTTAATTTGCGAATTGCTTTGATCTACGTTCTTAATTTTATCTACACGTACAATATAAGAACGGTGAACACGGAAGAACTCATCTTTCGGCAATTTTTTTTCCATCGTTTTCAGGGTAGAATATACGGTATATATTTTTGCATCAGTGTGTATTTTTACGTAATCACCGTAAGCCTCCACCCAAAGAATATTGTTAAAATTAAAATTCAATAAGAGGGAGTCTACCTTGATAAAGATATAGTCATCAGCCCCTTTAGTGATCAATTGCTGAAAGTTTTTGTATGCTTTCTGAACAGCTTGCAGAAACCTGGCATAATTCTTCACGGGTTTGAGCAGATAGTCAACTACATCATAATTGTAAGAATCCAGGGCATATTTTTTTTTGCTGCTTACGATGATAATTTGTGGTTTTTTGTCCAGAATTTTAATGAGCTCCAGACCCGTCATCTCGGGCATTTCCACGTCAAGGAATATAAGGTCGATGTCTTCTTTCTTTGTCAAATTGGCCACTTCGACAGCGTTACCAAAGGAGCCCATAAAATGCAACAGATCCGTTTTGGCGATCAGACCTTCGAGAATTTTTAGTGACAGCAGATCGTCATCTACGGCGATGCAGTTCATTACCTTTTTCATCATAAATGTATGGTTAGTGAAAAATTTATGCTGTTGCAGAACATCCGGTTAATCCTGGTCAGGCCGGCATATTGTTTCCTGCTTGTTGCTTCACCAGGTTAAGGGCAAAGTCCAGGTCGCCGGTCAGGTCTTCTGCCTTTTCAATCCCGGTCGATAGCCGCAACAGACTATCTGTCACCCCCATCTCCATTCGCTGTTCCCGGCTCATTTTTATGTGTGAGGTACGGGCCGGAGAGCAGATGATTGTTTCTACACCCCCCAGGCTTATTGCCGGTTGAATGAGAGAAAGTCCATTTAAAAAACAGTCCACAGCCTGAACATCAGTAATTTTCAGCTCAAAAGCCAGCATTCCGCCAAAACCCCGCATTTGCCGGCTAGCGATTTCATGCCCCGGATGGGCTTTCAGTCCGGGATAGTAAACCTTACCGATCATCTCATGCGCGGACAAAAACTCCGCCAGTAATCCGGCATTTTCATTTTGGCGTTGCACTCTTACCGCGAGGGTCTTCAGACTGCGTTCAATGAGATAACTATCCATGGCATTAATGCTGCCTCCGAAGTTAACAGCACTTTTGTACAATACTTCTGCGATTTCAGCCGAAGTAATTACAGCACCAAAGCAAAGATCACTATGGCCTCCGAGATACTTGGTGCCACTGTGAATTACCACATCCATACCCAGTGCCAAAGGATTCTGATTTACCGGTGATGCAAATGTATTGTCAATGACAGTCAATAAGTTATGCCTCTTTGCCACCGCCGCGACAACCTGTATATCAATTATATCTAGTAAGGGGTTAGAAGGCGTTTCTATGTAGATAATCCTTGTATTAGGTTGTATCGCAGTCTCAAAATCTCTGGCATTATTTCCGCTTACAAAGGAAAAACCCAAGTCAAATTTTGGGAACTCGGATTTAATCAAATTAAACGTACCACCATACAACTGAGAAGCAAAAACAACATGATCCCCTGCCTTCAGTAAAGCAAACAAGGTGCAACTGATGGCTGCCATACCGGAAGCAAAAAGCAACCCGTCTTCCCCTTCCTCCAGCGCGCAGAGTTTCTGCACAATTTCCTTTTGGTTGACCGTGTTATAATACCTCGGATACACTGTTTCCGCAGGTGTCCGGTAGTCATAAGATGAAGAGGCGTGTATGGGGGTATTGATGCTTCCTGAAGCGTCTTTGTCCCGAAATTTGCTATGTATGCAATTGGTTTCTTTCGATGTATTATTTTGTTTCATTACAGGGTTCGATGATTTATGATCACCTTAATTTAATCAGTAAATATCTATTATCTATCAAATTCAAGTCCTTTTTTAAACCTTTAATTCACCCGGTTCCGCTGCTCAACCTTCAATTTTTGAATGGCGCCTTCCGCTTCTCCAATCCCCATATAGTGAAAATTGGGTTTTATTTTATGGTCGGTCTTTTTTAAGGTTTCACAGTCCATCGCCACTGCCAGGTTTCTCATTTTTTCCAGCTCTTCCGGCATTGTATGAATGAATATGTCAATCATATCATAGATCAGCTTTCGGTTTCCACCGGTCATTTCAACGGCATAGGCCAGATTAAAGCCACAGGCTAAATCCGGTTCTCCGAAAATGTTTTTTATTGCTTCAAGCAAAGATTCCGGCTCAATAGGTTTATGGAGCACCGATTTCACACCGAGATGGCTGAATTCATTCAATATAGCTTCCTGAAGTTCACCAGTAAACAAGATCACGGGTATGGTGTTAATCTTCTGACCAAATGCTGACCTAATGTATTGTAAAGTCTGAAGCCCATCCATCTCCGGCATTTTGTAATCGAGGATAATCAGATCATAGTGAGCATCACCGAGTCTCTTAATTATTTTATGTCCATTTTCTACTATTTCAGAATCAAAATCCCATTTTTTTATAAACTCTTTCAACATTCTCTGGTTTAAGGGATTGTCTTCACCAACAAGTATGTTCAGTTTTTTAGTAACTATCACATGTTTTTTCTCACTGGCAACCGGGGTAGGGTCCGGAAAAGCAAAAGGCAAAATAAATGTTATGGTTGTCCCGATGCCAGGTTGGCTTGAAACCCGGATGGATCCGTTTTGTTGTTCAATTAATTGTTGTACAATGTGTAACCCCAGGCCTGTGCCGCCATAATCTCTGCCGGTACCTGAAGGAGCCTGTCGGTAGGGTTCAAAAATCTTTTTAATGTTTTTTTCGGATATGCCAATCCCGGTATCTTTCACCTCGAACTGAATGGCAACTGTTTTGCCCTTTTCCGCATGCACAGAGACATCGAGGGATATCTGCCCCTGGTCTGTAAACTTGAAACTGTTATTTAATAAATTATATAATACCTGGGAAAGTCTTACCGGATCACCTGTCAAAATGCCGGGAACACTTTTTGCAACAGCGGAGATGACCTCGATACCTTTTTCCCTGCCGAGGTATACAAAGGCAGATATCGCCGCATCAACTATGGGTCTGACATTAAAGTTTGTCTTCGCGAATGCCATTTTGTTCGATTCGATTTTGGACAAATCCAGTACATCATTAACAATGCTCGATAAGTGTTTGGATGTTTCATAAATAATTCCTGCATATTCACGAATCACCTGGGGATCGTCCTGTTCCCGGAGTAATTTCGATAGGCCCAGTATACTATTGATGGGCGTCCTTACCTCATGACTTATCTTAGAAAAAAAATCGGTTTTAAGCTTTTGTACCCTTTTTAACCCTTCGTTTTTATACCTGAGCAACGCTCCTGCCAGAATAGCATTTTTTTTTCAACTTCGAGCAGCTCTTTTTGGATGACAGATTCGTTTCTCTGCTGCTGAAGACCCATTAAATTTTTATAATGATCCGTGAAATTCATCAGTATCCATAGCGTGGCCGTTTTTCCATCGTAATTGATTTTGTAAAAAACATAATCACAAAACCCACTGAAATCCGAAAGATCCACATTAATACACGGAAAGCTTATCTCCTCCCCTGGCTTAAGGTCAGCAAGCAGTTCACTGATACTTTCCAGAAACGGGATTTCATCAAACAAATTTCCGGGGGAATCCGGGAAACTGAACAATGTATTGCAGGTTTCCAAAAGATGGCCTTTTTCATTGATCAAAACAAATTGAACCCAACTCCTCAGAAATTTAGATTTGAAATCCTGCAGTTTCATCCGAATAAAATTACTATTTATTAAAAGTCGCCAGGATACTTTATCAGATTAACTTCCCGGCGAGTTTATAAAATGCCTTTTCCACATTTTCTCCATTTTTCGCGCTGCATAAAACATAATCGTTCAAAGGTAGGTTATTTACGATTTCGACGCGTTCTTTTTCGGTTAAAAGGTCAATTTTGTTGGCCACCTTGACAATTGGCGCGTTGGGCAAGAGTTCCTGTAGAGAAATCATTTCATCTTCAATGGACTTGTAGGTGGAGGGTCTCAGGACATCTATTACGTAAATAATGCCGTGGGCACCCAGCTTATATGAGTCCGGGATTTTCTGATGGGTTGACTCCCCTGCAATATCCCAGATGATCATTGACACCTCATCCCTGTTGATGGTAACCACTTTCTTATCAATTCTCACGCCAATCGTGGTCATGTATTCTTCTGAAAATTGATGAAAAACATATTGTCTCACCAGTGAAGTCTTTCCTACCCCAAAATTGCCTAAGAGAATTACTTTTTTACTTTTCCCCATCGTTAAGTTTATCGAATTGCGCTTTTATCAATTGTGTCAACTGGTCTTTAGAAAAGATTTCTTTATTTGCCAGATATTTTTCCAACACTTCTTTTTGGAAATCCACCAGCATATCATCCAGTTCAGACCTGAAACCAGCATTCATAAAACCTGTAAATACCAGTACCACGTAAAATGACCTTAAATTACTGATTACCAACTTGTAGTTTTCATACTCAATGGTTTCAAGCTCCTGGCCCCCACCCCTAAAGGCGTCTTTGACAAAAGATTTAATGGCTGTTAGCATTCCGGCAATCATATCTTTATCCAGCGTGTTGTTTTTCGAATAGCTTCCGATTAACAGGCCGGTATGCTGTTGTATGATAAAAACCTCTTCCAAATGTGGCCTGGCCAACCCCTTCATAATTATCTCCTTTTCACTAACGCCCCCACACCACGCCTTTATTCTTGTCACCCAGCCCTCCCACGAAAAAGCTTTCTCCAGTTGCCTGTCAATTCTTTCGGATAGCAAAGCCAGTTCCCGGTATATATATTTTTTTACCATTTTACCCATGATAGGATAAAGGGCGTCAACAACCTCTTCCTGTGATTCTTTGATTTGTTTCCTGATTGAAGCAGTAATGGCGTTTCCAAATAGTTGCGGAAAATTCTTTTCCAGGAATTCTACCTGATCTTCCAATATAAGCGCAATTCTGGGCTCGAGTTTTTCCCGATCACTGATAATCTCGTCAATAGCATTCACTTTACTGGCCAGTTCCTCATTCCGCTTCCTTGCATCTTCAAACAGGATATCTTTTAAAACCTCAAATTTTTCTTTATCCATCTTAAGGCGCAAATTAGGTAGATATGACCAACATCTTACGAGGATTTCAACTTTTTACCAACCTCAATGAGCATTTCGTCCAACGACTGCTTCTCCTGGTTTTTCTCTTCTGTTAACCGGGTGAGCCGGTCAAAGGCTTCCTGCCTTAAGGTACCGAGCTGATTTGAAAAATCATCTTTGGTCTCTGTAATGAGGTTATTCAAATCTTCCTTCAAGCGATCAATTTTAGCCTGGAGATCTTTTCGTTGTTCATCCATCTGATGATGCAGGCTGCGAAACTCCTTATCATATTCCTTGATGTTTTCACCAAAAATTATTTCCTTGATGGCAGCTAATTTCGGATCTTCCGTGCCGGTGTTGTTTTCCTGTGTGGTTTTAGATTGCTTGGCCATTGCTATACTTTTATTCTATTAATACTTTTAATGTTTTTTTATTGACAATACCGGAAGGTATCAAATTATTTTTCTTCTGAAAATCTACTAAACTTTCTTGTGTTTCTATGCCAAATACACCATCGAAAGGAATATCGTAGGATTTTTTCAACAATAAATCCTGAATTTCCCAAACCCCCTGCCCCTCGTCTCCCATTTTCAAACCCAGTAATTGTTGTTTGTTAGCATAACGCAGAAAGTCCGGATCAATACCTGCTTCGACAATATGTTTGATATCGAGGTTATTAAAACCCATTGTCTTTAGCCGGGTAGATTATAACAGTTTTTCCTGTAAAACCCGGGTGGTGGCCCACAATTGCCCGTAAAACTTCAATTCTACTGCACTTCCTGCAATTGCAGGATCCGGAAATTTGATATCGAGCCCTTTGTCATACCACAACTCTCTGGCTAAACTTTCAAGGCGATAGACATTTTCGTAATACTTTTCCACCATCAAAGGATCGTAATAGTGGATGTCGATACTGTCACTTACAGGATATTCGTAGATAGAGGGCGGATTAAACTTTGTATACTTTTTGTATTGAAAGAAAGCTATAATGGGAAGCGTCACAATAATTATAAGCCAGGCTAACCTTTTCATTTTTTACAGATAAACAATCTATGTTTTTAATCAGGTGGAAGCAGGAAATACGCCTAATATTCCCTGTGCTCCAAATTTAAGGGATATTTTGATAGAATTAGATATAATCGTGAAAATCTTGCAATTAAAAAAGAAACCGCCAAGAGTAATTTCAGGCGGCTTACTTTTAAATCAGTAATGTGTTATGAGAAGAAAGAAATTGTATTTATACATACTTTCAAATCAAAAAATGTAACCGGGCAACCACCCGAATCATCTTTTATGCTTATATTTAAATTTAGTATGCATGAATAACAAATATCCTGACTGAAATGAAAAGTGTCCAATTTGAAAAGACCGGCCTGCCCGGTGATGTATTGAACCTGGTAGATATAAATATGCCTGAACCAGGGCCGGGTGAAGTGGTAGTAAAAGTCAGTACCTGCAACATTAATCCGGCAGACATCATGTTTATCCGGGGGTTGTATGGATTAAAACCCAAGCTGCCATCTCCGGCGGGATTTGAAGGCGCCGGGCGGATACATGCCTGTGGGGAAGGTGTACAAATAGCCCCGGGTACCAGGGTAGTCTTTACCACGATAGGGGCCTGGCAGGAATACACTTGTCTGCCCGCCAAAACAGTGATTCCTATACCAGATCAGATTAACGACGAAGCCGCCTGTCAGGCATTTATTAACCCTTTTACAGCCTACGGTATGCTTGAAACTTCCGGGTTGGGTGCCGGTGATTGGTTATTGTTGACAGCCGGTGCATCGGCCTGTGCTAAATTTGTTATTCAGATGTGCCAGGAAAGAAAGATAAATACCGTTTGCACAGTCAGGAATGATCAGCAAATTGACCTGTTAAAAAGTATGGGGGCTACAGCAGTAATCAACACAGAGGTCGATGACCTGAAAACCAGGGTGATGGAAATTACAGATAAAAAGGGGGTAAAAAACGTTTTTGAGGCCGTAGGTGGAGAGTTGGGTACAAAAGCCCTTGATTGTGTGGGCCGCGACGGCATGCTTACCACGTATGGGATGCTTAGCCTTCAGCATATGGAACTCAACGCGGGTTTGCTGATTTTTAAAAACATCACTATCAAAGGCTTTTGGCTGACCAACTGGTTTGGAAGTCTTTCGGGAGAAGAAATGGCCACCGTTTCCCGGCATATATTGTCTGCACTGGCCACACAACAAGTAAAAGCCGATATAGAAGCTGCCTATTCCCTGGAAGATATAAAAAAAGCGGTCGCTCATATGGAGTCGCCAGGAAGAAATGGCAAAGTAATTCTAAAACCGGATTAGTCCGGGAGATGAATTTTCTTCTGATAGAGATTGCTTTTCAGTACTTTAACCCACATTTCAGTACTCATTTAATTGATTAAATGACCAGGGGTACATCGATCTTGTTTTTTCGCAGGATATCATTCGGCTCTTTTACATAAAGACAATCAGGTTATGAGTAGCCTTTGTTTACGATTATATCTTATTCGTAGCTCCGAGGCCTAAATTAAAACCAAAGAAGAATTAAAATAAATAATTGATTATTAGATATTAATAATTATTTAATCTAACAAACACACCTTCAACATATGAGTGAGTCCCGATTTGTAATGCGTGTTTCCTGACATATTTTGAGCAAAAATTACTTTTGTAATTTAGATCACCCAACCGGCTTTCTCTTTGGTATCGATGTCGCTAATATTGCCTGGTTGCTAGACATGAATGTGTAAAACTCCGCATTGGTGAAAAAGTGTGTAATCAGGCCATTATTTATTTTTGTTGTTGTTGTGCTACTCAATCACTCCGGCACGCCAGCAGCTACATTTACGACAGCAGATGACGGAGATTGGTACAAACCAAAACGAGGGGACAGCAAAACTTTAAAATTGCCAACTACAAAGATGTGAATGAGGTCGGCAAATGCCATATTTTATACATCGATCCCGGGCTGAGCGATCAATTATATAAGGTCATTCAAATAACTTCCGGCCAAAATACCTTGATTGTAGGCGAAGGTGACGACCTGGCAGCACAAGGAGCCGGCATAAGTTTTTATGTGGCCCGGAATAAGCAGAGCATGGAAGTGAATCGCAACAATCTGGAAAAGTATAATCTTAAAATAAGTAGTCAATTAGAAATGGAAAACACGTCCAAATACCTGCCAGATGCCTTAAAGACTATTAAGTATTTGTCGTCTACTTTTTACAACGATGCCGTCGATCATGTTGAAAAGAAGAATTTTGACCCGGCGAAGAAATACTTCGAGCATTTTAAAAATGCTTTAATACTGTCCCGCGATAAAAGCATTGATTTAAAGGAACGGGAAATAGCATTCCAACTGGCTTTGGGCAGTAACTGCATGGAGTTGTATAAAAAAGATAGCACCAGGGCCAGGGTAAACCCGGAAGGGGCCAAGGCAGCTTATGAAAAAATATTAAAAATTGACTCAAACCACATGAAAGCTAATTACAATCCGGGCGTTTTATATGATAACGAAGCTGTTAATCTGATTGATGGAATGGACTACGACGAGGTGGATTTAATGGCTATCAGCCAAATTGAAGATCAATCTATCGGGCTTTTTAAGCAGTCTCTTCCCTTTATGGAAGTAGCGTACAAGCAAAACCCCAAAGACCGCAATACGTTGGAAGGGTTAGCTGGCATATACTTTAGTTTGAGGGAGTATGAAAAATCCAATGCGTACAAAGAAAAACTGGTAATGTTGGAAAATGAGGAGTAAAAGTTTTTTATTATGGCAGTATTAATAATCTATTCAAATTACAATCACAAGGTAACAAAAAAAGTTTTAACACCTGAAAATACCCACACCAAGGGGAATGTGAATATCTCTAATGAGGGTTCGGGAATAAAATCCAGATACAAGATCTTCGGAAAGCATGTAAAATAAATAAAACCTTACTGTCAGATAATTGTTTTAATTCACTTTATTGCAGCAATAAAAGTGAAAATAAAATAGTAGGATTTTTATTATTGATGGATATCCTTAGCTAAAATTGGCTAAATTGCTTTGCTGAATACCTGCGATGAGTTACTTTTTTTACTATGTAACCTTTCATCAAAAACAGCACATATATTTCTGACAAAAGCTTTGCCCGGACGTGTTACTTTTATGCCGGCGTATGATTTTGTCAGCAATCCTTCCCGCTCCATTATTTCCAATACCTCTAAGGTATTTTCATTAAAGGAAGTTACCATTAACGGCGTCCAGTCAGCTTCATCCCTGCATAATACTTCAAGTAAAAAACTCTTGATGGTGAGATCAAGAGCCGTGAGAAAATGTCCTTTTACGGTGGCCAATTTGTCATCTGATATGGTCTGCTGATAGTCTTCCACCTTTTTCAGGTTCTGTGCGTAGGCATATTTGGCATCGCTGATAGATGAAGCCCCTAGTCCAATCAGGAGATCAGTATTGCAGACTGTGTAACCCATAAAATTCCGGTGTAGGGATTTATTTTTTGCAGCTTTGAACAGGTCGTCATCCGGAAGGGCAAAATGGTCCATGCCGATGTCATAATAACCAAATTCAGTAAGCTTTTTTTTGCCCAGCTCGTAGAGTGCCCTTTTTTCTATGTTTCCCGGCAAATCATTTTCCGAATAGCCTCTTTGCCCGGGCGACTTCCAGGGAACATGGGCATAGCTGTAGAAAGCAATCCGGTCAGGTCTGAGTGGCCGGATCAGGTCCATGGTATTTTCAATACTTGCCTTTGTTTGAAATGGCAAACCATAAATAAGGTCAAAATTGATGGACTTATAGCCGATTTTTCGGGCCGATTCGGTCGCCTCAATAACTTTTGAAACGGGTTGAATCCTGTTGATGGTTTTTTGTACCCGCTCATCAAAGTCCTGAATACCCAGACTCATTCTTTCAAATCCCAAATCGAACAAGGTTTTCAGGTGCGCAAAAGTCGTATTGTTAGGATGGCCTTCAAAACCCAATTCCCGTTGCGGATGAAGTTCACATCCTTCGAGTAGTTGGGTTATCAGCTTGTCTAAATTCTCCGGACTGAAAAACGTAGGCGTCCCTCCGCCAAGATGCAGCTCCCTGATCACGGGCTTTTCCTTAAAATGCTCCCTGTAAAGCCTCCATTCGTCTAAAATGGAATTCAAATATCCCTCTTCTACCGCATGATTTTTAGTAATACGCTTATTACAGCCACAATATGTACAAAGACGCTCACAAAATGGAAGATGAATATACAAACTGATTCCTTTTCCGCTATTTGACTCCTCAAATGTCCTTTGCACCACCTGCATCCATTTTCGGTTATCAAATTCCCCCTGATCCCAGTAGGGAACCGTCGGGTAACTGGTGTACCTGGGAACCGGTACGTCGTATTTTTGAATGAGATCCTCGGTAGCCATCCAATCTATCTTTTAGTATCCCGTGCCCACGTATGACCCGGGTTTTGTCAAAACTTATGTCGCTTGCAAAGGACCTGATTTTCCGGTATTCTTTAGATGACTTCTGTCAATTGAAAAAATGACAAAGATCATCGGAGAGGAGAGAGGGGTCAGGGCTTTCAGGGGATATATTTCAAGTGAAAGAGTTGCGGGTTCCGGATTGCAGTTGTTCCAGATACTGGGTTAAGGGCCTTAATGATGAGAGGATGCGATGATTTCATAATTGTGGAACCAAGGGTAGTACCATAACATAATTGTCCATTATCAATTATCAATTGTCAAATTTCAATTGTCAATTAAAGTAGTTCTATTGAAAGCTAAACGAAAGAAAGCGACACAATCAATCATGTCGCTTTCTAAACAAATATAAAAGTGGGTGGAAGATCGTCCTCAATTAATACCTTCTTACTACTACTCTTTATCACACATACAACCTGCTGGTTTCACACCGGTATCATTTTTTTGATACGACCCTTTGACCACCGCTTTACCAAAAGGTTTAAAAGGGCATTAATTTTATTTGAAAAATTTTACAGTAAGATGTTTCCGGCTGAAGTCAAACTTCTTAAGACTTGGTAGGAACCAGCAATTCGCGGATGTCAACGTCAAGAATCACCGCCATAGCTTTTAGTGTTTTGATCGAAGGTTGTGTATTATTGTTGGCATAATTGGATACAACCTCCCGGCTTTTTCCTAATTGCTCAGCCAGCCAGGTCTGGGTTTTTCCCTAAATTACCAATATTTCTTTTATTCGGTTTAGCCTTTCCATGGTCAAATATAAAATCTATGCTACTATTTTACTCAAGTGTGATAAAAAACCTAACATCTTATTTTGATATACGGTATTTTTTATAACATTTGTGATATAATACAACACAAATTCGATAAACTTTTTAAAGCCGCGGTTAATTTTTTATGTTTTGGCAGGAACCAGCAATTCGCGGATGTCAACGTCAAGAATTCTAGCCATATCTCTTAAAGTCTCAATAGAGCGTTGTGTGTTGTTATTGAGATAATTGGATACTATGGATCTTAGTTTTACCCAGTTGATCGGCAAGCCATGTTTGTGTCTTACCCTGAATCACTAAGATTTCTTTTATCCTGTTTAAACGATTCATATTATAAAATTATACATATTTATCATTTTTCACACAAACGTATATATTTTTCATAACAAATGATTTATCTGAAACTCGATTTGATGATACATTTATATAAAAAAACAAAGCTATCATATAATTAAATAATACAATATAATCATGAAGAAAAATAAAAAATGGCAAAAAAGACTTAGAAAAGTAAACATAAAAATCGACCGGATGGCTGGGATGTATCCATTTGAGGACTGTGAAGATACGTATATAAAGAATATTGATTTTGCGATGGAATTTGCCCTGGAAAATAAAGCGCTAAACGATTCAATCAGCAATACCGATATAAGATTTTATGTATAATGATATCCAGGATCTGAAAAAGCTCGTCAGGCTGATGAGTGAAAAGACCCGGATACTTCGAAAAATAAAAAAGGGCCTTACCTTTCTGAAAAAAGTTTAAAGACCCTTTTTCTCTTAAGAAGTCATTAATTAACCGGATAGTATATATGGGTCTCCCATTTTACTGTGTCGACTGTACCGGGGTCGTTAACATATTGCTCCCATGGACTCCCATTGAGTGACAGATTGTTGGCTTCCATGTAGGCCCGCATTTCCTCATGTGATGCGGAAAGGTTTTTGTAATCCCCAAAATGTATTCCCTTGACTACCCTGGAGGCAGCAATTTCGTGCGACTCAATTTTGTCATGACTAACAGCAACTGCCTCTGCCATAGGAATAGCCGGCTCCATAACAACCATATCACTATTCAGATCATGGTATACGCATATGGGCATGCCCGCAGCCGGTGTGCCGGCAGTCGAAACGTAGTTCATTAATTCGCCATAGGCCTCTGCCATCTGCTGCCGGATGGCAGAAAGATCATTTGGTGCCACTTCCGATTTTATGCCTATGTAATAGATGGGCTCGGTTTCTTCTTGGGTAATCTCTATGTTATATTCAGGCATAGTTTCCACCACCTCTTTCAACTTCGCCAATCCCCTTTCATAATAAGGACCTAACTGGCCATCGACCATAACTGTGAATATCTTCAGGATGCCTTGAAAATTCGCATCGAAGGTCCAGGTGACCTGCGTATTTTCACCCTCGGTCGATAAGGTAAATGTAGCTTCAGAGGTATCTTCAAATTCTCCAAACAGGATTTTTGATTTTACCAGTTGATCCGGAATGGACTCGACAATCCATTGACTGCCACTCCCTACATCTTTATGATCACTTTTCCAGTTCATTTTAGAACCGACACCGGCATTCGGGCCTTCGTACTCATATTCCGTCTTCGGATCAATCTGAGCCCAGGGTGACCATTGATTAAACTTTTTCATACTGTTTAACTGTGAATAAACCAGAGAAGGTTTAGAATTGATCACTATAGATCGCTCTACGTGTGCTTTTGAAGGCAAAACTGCAATGGCTATTGCAATAAGCACGACAAACACCAAAAGAATTATTCCAATAATTTTTAAGGCTTTCATAAGTTTTATCGGTTTGGTTCAGATTAAAAATCCGCAATAATTTAACAATTTGTTGAAAATAATAAAATTGAAAATAGAATTTCAGTCCTAATCGTTTCATTCAATTTCTATTTTATAACTGATTAAAAACTTGCGGGTTATCGATATATTCGAACATTTTGAATGGACAATGTCGGCTTACATTCTTACAATGACACTTTCAGGTACCCTGTTTGAACCAGGAAATATGCATTTACTTCAATAAGGAAACATTAAACACCGAAGTACTTTTTAGTATATTTTCTGACACATTTTACACTGGTTACTTTGTACTTTTGATAAATTGTGATAACAGGGGCTTACGGTTGGAATGTACTTTGTTTAAATTAATACAATCTCCAATGTGGGTTTACAATTTTTTATCCAAAAGCAATTTTCTCAATAAATATGTTCACAAAATCATTTTTGCCAGCCTCATCGGAGTGGTTACTCCATTAACTGGGATAAGCATTTATTTAATTTTCCTTCGTCATAGTCACATTGCTGTTGTCGACACTTTTTTTCTCATCCTGGGGTTTACACTCGTTGGCATTATCATCATTGTATGGCTGTTAAACCAGCTAACCTTTCCAATTGATATGGCACAGAAAGAGCTGACCAGGTATAATCAAACCGATGAAATTCCGGACCTGCCTACCCACTACCCGGATGAGGTGGGATTGATCATGAGGGACATTAAAAAAACGGCAAAATCTACCAACAGACTGATTACGGAAAAAAATGATTTCACAGCAATGCTTTCTCATGACCTGAGGAGTCCAATGATTTCTATCATAGGTTTGTTAAAGCTAATCAAATCACAACCCGAAAGTGTACAGGCCAGGTATTATTGCGATAAAGCAGAGGAGTTTGGCTATCACCAGTTGAAACTGATGGAATCCATATTATCGTTGCTTAATGAAGAAAATCAAAGCCATAAATCTCCCAAAAAGGTGATCGTAAATCTTTCAAAATTTCTCGCTGAGTCACTGGCCCAGTTTGAACTTTCTTTGAAAAACAAACAGTTAGCCATCAATCAAAACATTCCGCCTCAGCTAGAAGTAAAGGTAGAGCCCTATTCTTTTTCACAGGTAATTACCAATTTACTGCACAATGCCATAAAATTCTCCAAAAAAGGCGATCAAATATACCTGAACGCCAGTAACGGAGGAGATTCAGTGAAAATCAGTATCGAAGATGAGGGTATTGGATTTTGCCTGGATAACCCCGCTGTTCTTTTCGAACGGTTTACGCCCGAAAGAAAAAGAGGTACACAAGGGGAACCTACTAATGGCCTGGGGCTGTACCTGACAAAAAAGATCATAGAAAAACACGAGGGAACCATCAGTGCTGAGAGCGCGGGAAACAACAAGGGGGCTACGTTCAGGATCATGATACCTAGTTGAGGGGTCAGGAGAGAGGAGTCAGGGGAGAGGGGACGGGTAACAGGTCGGATCTTCTTGGTGTCTTTCTTCGTGTCTCTGTGTCTTGGTGGTAAAAAGGGAAACACAAAGGCACCAAGACACAAAGGATTTACTTTAAAACGCCTATCTATAACAGTTGCAATCCTGGTTGTAAAATGCTGATGATGATTTCAGGGGGTATGGTTTCTCGTAAACCTGTAATTGACTCCGACGGAAAGAGGCGGGGACGTCTTAAAGACACTCCTTACGGTAACGTTCAGCCGCTTCTTTATCGCCTGCGTCAAGGGCGGATTGGAAATGTTGACATGCTTTGTCTTTTTCCTGACGTTGCTCGTGAGAAATTCCCAGATAAAAATGAACCCGGTCCACATTTTCATCCATTTCCAAAGCCTGGCTCAAAAGCCTGATCGCGCTTTCATGATCGCCTTTCATTTGGTAAAATATCCCCTTATTACGGTAGGCCCAGGGATTATCCGAATCCAGGATAATGCTCTTGTTAATATCTTCCTCGGCCTCATCCAACTGATTTAAACCGAGATAGGCAAAACCTCGGTTGTTGAGAAAAAACGGATTGTTGGGCTCCCGTTCCAAAGCCCTGTTTAAACTGGACAATGCCTCCTGATATTTTTTTTCTTCCACAAAAATAAGCCCCTGTACATTGTAAGCGTAGCCATGCTCCGCATCTATTTGCAAAGCGGCATCTATGTCCGCTCTGGCTTTTTCCCAGTCTTTCATTTGATAATATACCGCCGCCCGGTTGATAAAATTCTCGGGATTGCCCGGATTGGTTTCCATGGCCTTCCCAAAGGCATCCAACGCCTTTTTGTATTGTCTCAGGTTGTTATAAATAATCCCGAAATTAAAATGAACCTCTGCCGAATCCACATAAACACGGCTCACCTGTTTCATATCTTTCAACGCCCTTTCCCATTTTCCATTCTGAATGTAGGCATTAGCCCTGTTAAAATAGGCATCGATATAAGCCGAATCGATCAGGATAGCCCTGGAGTAATCCTCGATGGCTTCAAAATATTTTCCCTGCTCGAAGTACGCAATGCCCCGGTTATTGTAGGCGTCTTTGAAATTTTGATCGACATTGATGGCTTCTGTGTAGAATTCTATGGCTTCCTTATATTCCCTCGCATATAAATGATCATTAGCCTTATAAAAAAACTTAGCCTTACGGCTCAATTCCCGATCCCCGCACCCGGAAAACACGATGGCTAGTATTAACAATACATGATTTCTTCTCATGGCAGTGCAAAGATAAAGGGATAGAATTTAAATTGACCAACTTCACAAAGAAGAATTCATGTTTTTTAGATTTGTATTTAGGTTCTACTACCTGACACGTAGTGTTTTTTACAAAAAAGCCGTTGAGCAAAATCTTCATACATATCACATTATACATTTCCCTGTTACTCCGTGATAGCAGTGTCCTGAGCCAAATTCTGCTGCCTGACCGCAGGGCTAACTGGGAGCACGCCGGCATTGCCGGCGATTTTCCGGATACTGAAGTGGCCATAAGCTGTTTGAAGATAGAAAGAAACGACGCTACCGCAAGCCAAACCAGTAATATCCATTTCAGATACGCCGCCGGTTGCCAGGTGCAGGGAATAGAAAGCGACCGTTGTAACTTTTCGCACGTGACCATGTCTTACAGTCATGGTATCAAAATATCGGGCTCTTATTTTCATCACAGCTTTAGCTACGGCAGCGGTGGCAAGGCTTACGGGGTAAAGGCCGGATTTCTGTATGGCGTAATGAATAAGGGCCTTTTGTTCCGGCTAACGGTAAATAAATGGCTATATTTCAAGCACAATATTTGCTTCGTCCTATTTACAGATTTTAATAAAAGCACCCATGCTAAAATCAATCATATATATATGCACCTTCCTGTTTATTTTCCATGTTCATAGCCAGGATTCGTTGTCCATAAAACATCATGAGCAGGAGTTGTCCCTGTTGTTTGTGGGCGACATCATGGGTCATCAGTCGCAGATCAATGCAGCTTTTAACGATAATACGGGCAAGTATAATTACGATAGCTGCTTTAAATACATCGCTCCGGTGCTGTCGAAAGCAGATGTAACCATCGCGAACCTGGAGGTTACACTGGCAGGGTGGCCTTATGCCGGATATCCGCAGTTCAGCTCACCTGATGAACTGGCTGTGGCCTTGAAAAATGCGGGTGTTGACATCATGGTCACTGCCAACAACCATTCGTGTGACCGGAGAAAACAAGGCTTGGAACGCACCATCAGGGTGCTGGATAGCCTGGAAATCGGGCATACAGGCACATTTATCGATTCCGCAAGCAGGGCTAGGGAATACCCAATGATCATTGAAAAAAACGGCTTCAGGATTGCCTTACTCAATTATACTTATGCTACGAACGGTATACCGGCCACTTTTCCGAATATTGTAAACCTGATTTCAAAAAAAACCATCATCGCGGATTTGACCAGGGCAAAGGCAATGAAACCGGACCATATCATTGTTTTTATGCATTGGGGCCTGGAATACAAGCAGTATCCAAGTAAGTATCAAATCGATTTCTACAACTTGTGTAAAAATAATGGTGCCGATTTAATTATTGGTTCCCACCCACATGTGGTACAAAAAATGGAATTTCATAAGTCACATGAAAATCCACACCTTGTGGCCTATTCTCTGGGAAATTTTATCTCTAACCAACGTACCAGTCCAAGGGATGGTGGCGCAATATTGCAGGTCAACTTAATCAAAAAGGACAGTATCAGCCAAATCAAGGATGCCGGTTACTATTTAACTTGGGTCTATCCTCCCAAAGTTTACAATCGCAAAAAGTTTTACGTACTGCCGATTGCCAAATTCGAGGCCCTGCCCTCTTTTTTTAACAGCTATTCATTCAACAAGATGAAGGCCTTTGCTAAGGGCTCGAGGTCTTTGTTCAGAGCAGAAAACAAGCTTGTTTATGAATACAAATACAATGAAGAATCTGACAGTTACTACCTGAGCGAGGTGAAAGAGAAAATCGAATAGTATTATCTGCCTTCCCTCCTGTTTAGATCAACTACTGTCGTGGAATCATTTTTAGATTGGTCGGTCCAGTAAAAATAGAGGTCTGTTTCGAAAGAAATAATGGTTTTGTCTTCATAATAGACCGTAACATTTCTTTCCTCATCTACACGAATGTTAGAGATCCCTTCTTCACTGGTGTACAGAATGATATCGTCAATGCCTTTATAACTCGACGAGACCGGAAATTTAATTACCAGATCGTTGCGCTCAGGGTAAATAAACTGGATAGACTCCTTATCGTAGGTCACCAGCACATAATCAGTATTTTCCCTCACCTCTCCTTCTGAATTCCGGGCCTTTTGTTTGTTGCTGAAAGTGGTCCAGTTCAATTCTTCAGAGGCATCCTGAGCGATAACATCAGGGCTTATCAATCCTGCGGACAGTACAAAGATCAGTATCAGATTGATGAAGGGAACATTTTTTAAAATGTTGAAGGACGGATTTCTATAACTCATTTCGGTCAAATTTTAGCGTTTCAAATAAATTCTACAGTAAAAGACAAGGCCATCTCTTTATTTCCGTCCCTTAACTAAAGATGCCTAAATTGTATTTTATTAGTTCAATCTTTTATGAGAATAATACAATAATAAGGCAAAAAATTTTCATATGCAAGATTTTAGCAGAAAATTTACTGTTTTTTAGCTAAATAATCCATAATCTTCTGGCTTTAAAGCATTTATATTTTATGCTTTAAAATCCTTCCATGTAAGATAACTCTTTTTTTGCATAAAAAATAACCTGAAGCGGGAAAGCTTTTGTGACTTTCTCCGGCCTTTGGGTTATAATACAAGCTAAACAAACAATCATATGAAAAGGCCCTTTTATTTAATTCCTGGAATTATTCAAGCAGATCTAAGGGCGACATAAAATCTCTGATCCCTGTTTGATCTACATATCGCTTCATCAGGCTCATGCGTGCATACGGCGTTATTTTTTTGTCAGAATATTCAAGCGGGCCGTTAACCTTTTGGGAGATAAGTTTCATAACCGAAAATAACTCTATTTCGTGAAGTTATCCATTTTTCAACCTTCTCATATCCTTCTAATGCATAATTCAGGGTTAAAGGAAGTAACAACGATATCTTAAAATATTTTATAGAGTGACATCACATGTCACCCAATTACAGTAGCTTTATCCGAGATACTCATTTTAATCCTAGCATCCGGATATTCATGTAAATGTATTGTAAGTGATGATATCTCAGCGTGGGCAAATAAGCTAAATAGGGGCCCTGAAAATTCAATAAATAACAACGAAAAAGTTAAAACATAATTAATATTCGTCTAAAGATAAATCGTCATTAAACTTAACTTATCATGAAAAATATAATCGCATCTTGCGTTTTCCTGGTACTTACTACAGTCTTATTTGGGAGTTATAGTCAAAATAGCTATCCCACTACCGGAACAGTAAAGATCACTGGATCAGGAAGTTACAATAGCGCTGCTGCATCTAGCGTAATTCTGGAAAACAGCATAGCCAATAGAACCTGGCAGTGGCACGTTTTGGATGACGGTGGCATGCAATTTGGAGATATCAATACACCGGCAACCAGGTTTTTAATCGATGCCAACGGCAATGTCGGTATTGGTTCTATTACACCGTCTCATAAACTTACAATTTCCGGAAGTGGGGCGTACAATGCTCCTGGGGCTTCATCTATAGTTTTAGAAAACAGTGTGGCCAATAGAACCTGGCAATGGCACGTTTTAGA
>JAKSDQ010000078.1 GCA_022360015.1 Cytophagales bacterium | reverse complement strand
GGAAATCATCATCAAAATTCACTTACGCCAATTGAACACTACAAAAGATCAGTTTATTAAAATGATCGCTAAGATGTAATTTGAACTAGTTTCGACTTAATCTGACAGTTAGGGATTAAATTAAAGTGTTGAATTTAATCTTTAACCCCTAAAACTGTCAGAATGAAAACTGAAACAAAAGTAATTAAAACCAAGTTAGGATTGCTCAATTTAGCCGAGCAATTAGGTAATGTATCGCAAGCTTGTAAAATGTTCGGATACAGTCGAGATAGCTTTTATCGTTACAAAGAGTTGTATGATCAAGGCGGCGAAATGGCGCTGGTTGAATTAAGTCGAAAAAAGCCCAATCGGAAAAATCGTATTGAACCGGCCATTGAAGAACGAGTGATTTCTTTCTCCTTTGAATACCCTGCTTACGGTCAATTAAGAGCCTCTAATGAGCTTAAAAAAGAGGGTGTGTTTGTATCCCCTGGTGGTGTTCGTTGTATTTGGCTACGCCACGATCTGGAGACCTTCAAAAAAAGATTGAAGGCTTTAGAAACCAAAGTAGCACAGGAAGGACTGATATTGACAGAAGCCCAGGTAGTAGCCCTAGAGAAAGCAAAAGAAGAGAAAAAAGCTGCCGGTGAAATTGAAACACATCATCCCGGTTACCTTGGCGCTCAGGATACTTACTATGTGGGTACCATCAAAGGTGTTGGTAGGATCTATCAACAAACTTTCATTGATACCTATGCCAAAACAGCCCATGTCAAGCTCTATGACAGAAAAAATGCCTTGGTAGCTGCCGATTTACTCAACGATAGCGTTATCCCTTTTTATGAAAAATACGATATCCCGCTACTTCGTATTTTAACTGATCGAGGTACTGAATATTGTGGTGCCAGAGAGCATCATGAGTACCAGCTTTATTTGGCTGTTGAGGATATTGACCATACCAGAACCAAGGCGAAAAGCCCTCAAACCAATGGTATATGTGAACGTTTCCATCGCACTATTCAAGAAGAATTTTATGCTGTAGCTTTTCGAAAGAAAATTTATAACAGTATAGAAGAACTTCAGCAGGATCTGGATTTATGGATGGATCACTATAACAATGAGCGGACTCACTCAGGAAAATACTGCCTTGGAAAAACACCAATACAAACCTGGGAGGAGTCTTTACATTTAGCAAAAGAAAAACTGTTAGATAGGCAAGGTGAAAATTTAGTATCTTTAATGACGCAAGGTGAAGCGGAAACAAGCTCTGGTGGAGACCAACTTGTCAGGAATAACCTTGCCGACCGAAATGGCGAGAGGCAAATACAGCCTCTCGTTTCTAATCATTTTGAGAGTAGTATGCCTTCGAAAACTCATAACTAACACCCTAAATTGTCAGATCAGGTCGGAGCTATTACACATTATTTGTGAATCTGGGATTTTTAAGTTGGATATTTATCCTCTCGATGTTCTCTTCCTTAAGAAGATTATCAATTAAGTGACTCAAAATACTTCTCCAAACTCTCCAAATCCACCACCAAAAAGTTCGATCCGGATCCCTTTGTCCCTGCTGACTAAAAATAGTTCGGATTAAACCGCTTAATCGTCTAGATTTTAAGCGGTTTTTTCTTCCTGATAGTGGTTCATTGTTTCAATAAATCATATAATGCCGTATTGATGAATAACACCTGCTTGCCCCGCTTCTTACTTGTTAAAAATCCCTTTTGTTCCAGTACTCTTAGATACTTCATGGCAGTTCTTCTTTCATACAATCCCTTATCCACAATGAAGGAAACTTTGCAGTAAGGATGCTCAAACAAGATTTCCACCAGCTCTTTTGAATAGACTTCCGGGGCTTCTTCCTTTATATCCTTAACGGTTTTGTCCAGAAGCGCTTTGATATTGTATATGAGCACTGCGGTTTCTTTAGTAGTTTCTTCCACCCCTGTCAAAATAAATTTCATCCATTCTTCCCAATTTTTATCGTGGCGAACCTTTGATAGCAGGTCATAGTAATCTTTCTTTTTTTTGATGATATAGGAGCTTAGATAAAGTAAAGGCTTATCAAGCAGTTGAAGCCTGTTTTGATGTACATTAGTATAAGGTATTGTGTATTTCAGGTACCAAAACATATCCTTCCGGATATTGAACACAGACTGAAGGTTATAAGGATTGGCAATGGTTTTTTGTCCGTACAGCTTTTAAAAGCTTAACTAACCTGAATTCGATCTAAGTATAAGAATGATGGGCAATTGAGACGATCTGGGAAGTAAAAGAAGCAACAAATCCTCCCTTGAGGGAGGTCAGGAAGGGGACGGCAAGAGGAGAGTTATCTTGCCGCATGCTCGTTTAGTAACCCATATTTTGTTCCAGGTAACCTTCCACATTTGATGCACCGTCAATGGCATTCTGTGGAATGGGGAACAATCTATGGTGTACGTCACTGTCAGTCTTTTCCGTCCAGGGATCTTCATAGTGGCCAAAACGAATTTGGTCTCCACGCCTGAAACCTTCCCAATAGAGCTCAAAACCACGTTCGCGGTAAAGAATTTCCAAATCGATGGATGGAAGTGCTGGCGGAATTGGTTCACGTGCCGTTCTGGACGTCCTTACTGTGTTAACATCAATCAAAGCACCAGCGTTATCCCCTTTTCTCAATTTTGCCTCTGCGCGCATCAGGAGTATTTCGGCATAACGCATCAATACAAGGTCCACACTACTGTAATTATTACCATTGGGTGAGGTATGGCTGAACTGGTATTTTGAAACACGGTAACCTTTTGCATGCAACCTGCCCTCATTTGTGAAGTCAACTTGCATTTCGTGGCTTACGTAACCTACATCCCTATCCGGACCGTTGCCTTTGATTTGCTTTACCGGGTATATTCTGTAGCCCCCGTCGCAGGTATAGAAAGAACCATTTTCATCTTTTCTTGGGCCCCATATAACCCCACGCATAATACCTCTGTCAATTTCAAATTCTTCGGCAGCCGTACAATAGTAATGATCTTCATCATTTACCGGTGAAAGCCCTGTAAGGTCTTGAAGCGCTTCGGGAATCAGTTGGTTCTTCTGGTAGAACCTTGCATCGGCTTCGGCAGGATCCACATTGCCATAGGCGTCTACCCAGGTTTGGTAAAAATCCGGGGTAATCGCAGGGCCGTCAGTGCCATCCGCACTCGGAAATTCCGGTCTTGGAAACCATGATCCTGCAAGCGACCAATAGGCCCAACGGCTATGCTCCCTTCTAAGAACACCGCGTTGGTCCAATGCAAAGATCAATTCGGGATTGTCGTGGTTGTCATCATTGAACAGGTCAAAATATTCCTGGGACAAAGAGAATGAGCCCGAGTTGATAATGTTATCCGTATACCCAATCACCTTGTCCATATCTTCGGTAGTGAAGTTTGGTATTCCGTAAGGGTCACGGTATACCGCGGCGTTGAGATTCAATCTTGCCAAAAAGCCCCAAACCGCAGCTTGCGTCATTCTACCTGGACCTTTATCCGTATTGATTACATCCACCACTGATAAAAGCTCACTTTCTATGTAGTCAATAGCGTCCTGTTTTCTAAGAATTTCAGAAAGTTCCCCCGACGTCTCTTTTTTGAACACCAGTCCCCAACTATCCAACATCAACATGTTCAAATAGGCTCTCAGGGCTATCATTTCGTGCAGGGCTCCTTCCGCTTCGGTATCTCCTCCCTCGGCAAGTGGTTTCAACACCTCGATGGCGGAAAGGGTCCTGGAGATATTCTTGGTGATCTCGTTCCAGGAACTGCCTACCAAATCGTTGCCTGCCGAAATGTCATGGGCATGGGCCTCGATGAATTTACCTCCATCATACCAGTCTGTTCCACCGCGATACGGCAATATGGCCTCATCCGAAGGGATCAATTGTAAACCGTAGTAACTGGTATGTCTCCAGGCCCATGAAATTTGCCCGTAAGCCGGTGCAATGG
>JAKSDQ010000079.1 GCA_022360015.1 Cytophagales bacterium | reverse complement strand
TCTATTGGTTCCTCCGTTGTCAGCAAAGGTGATGCTTCAATTTGTTTAATTTGCATCGCAGATATGATAATCTCCAGGGCCTTCTTCACTAAGTTTCTATCCTGTTCAGAAAGGCTAGCTAATCTCTTGGCCAATCTGTCGTGGAGAACATTGGGCGTTTCTTCCAATAACTTGATTCCCGAGGCAGTCAAGATTACATAAGTTACTCTCTTGTCACCGGCTTTCTTTGGTAATCTTGCTACATAACCCCTTTTTTCCAGACGGTTAATAATTCCTGTAACGGTACTTGAATTAAGACTTAACAAATTCATCAATTCTTTGTGAGTGGATTTGTAACCAGGGCTATTCTCTAAATGCCCAAGGCAAAGCAATTGAGTGATACTTAATCCAAAATCTTTCTGAATACCCTTCGATTCGAGATTTAACGAGCGAACAATCTTACGGATACTAACTAAAATTTCAATCGAGTCCATGTTGCTTGGAAATGATTAATAAATATGCTAAAAATTACACTATTTTTTTCAGTTTCTAAGTTGGATTTTTATAAGAGAAATTGCTTTCGTTCTGGAATATGATCTTTTTATTTGGTCAGGAGTGTTCAGCCCTGCACCAATTCCACCTCCCTCAACAAAAAACAGCATACGACAACAGTAAAAATTCTGTTGCCGTATGCTGTTGCTGTTCACTGCTCTTGCAGGGATAGGGGGATCCGGATCGAACTTTTTGGGGGAGGATTTGGAGAGGGTGGAAAGATATTTTGAGTTGTTTTATCCATGAAACTACAATATCAGCACCCAGGTAGGTGAGATTATTTTTCCGAAACATCCATTATAGTCTTTCCGGATTTACTTTATTTTCCTTTTTTTCTTTTTTAGTTAATCTAACCGGCACCCTACCTGTTCTGATTGCTTTTTGATAGTGTTTATTCATCCAAACAACCTCACTACGCTCATGGCTGTGCCCTTTGGTATCTTTAGTAATTGTACCAATGGTTTTCCGCTTCCAACCCTTCTTCTCAGTCAGAAAATTATTATAAAGATCATTTTCATAACCACTAATAAAAATCATGCATTTGGCCCTGTGCGACAACTTTAGCATTTTCAAATGATATTCCTCGTCATTAGCATCATTATCATACCCCTCAGCTCTATCTCCTAAATAAGGCGGGTCTAGATAGACCAATGTAGCAGGTCGGTTCACGAACATCCCCAATAACTCGATAGCGTCCTTGTTCTCTATACGTATCCATCTCAAACGCTCTACTACTTGCTCCAGTCGCTCCTTCAAATTATACCACCTATTAACTCGCGCATCTTTCCCATTTCGAGAATATGATTGTGAGTACGAAAATCCACCTTTTTCCTTGCCAAACACTCCGTTCACAGCAAACATTGCCTGAACTAAGAACTTTCGTGCTCGTTCTAGCTCACTATCGCTATAATCCTTTATTCGAGCATTGATAAGTTCTTCTTTAGCATAAGGGGTAAGTTCGATTACTCTAAAGAGTTCATCGTAGTTATTTCTCAATTGTCTAAATACATTAACAATTTCACTATCGATATCGTTTATGACCTCAATAGGCGCTGGAGACTTTGCTAATGTGAGTGCAGCAGAACCGCAAAAAGCCTCTATCCAACAATTGTGAGGAGGAAGCTCCTCACAAAGCTTTAATGCAATTTTGTTCTTTGAACCAAAATATCCAAAAGGCGCATTAACCTTACCATAAACTATTTCTTGTTGCGTATAAATCTCAGCTTGTTCTAATTCTTGCTGTGATGCTGTTGTTATATTTTCCATTTATTTACTTAAAGGATGCTTTGTAAAACGTATATGTCTCCACTTCTTTGTTCCAAAGCCTGATATTATCAAATACGTTGTCTATCGGGTTAGGTATTATCTCTAATCCCCCGATATCAAACTTTTTTTTTCCAATCACTGGCAACAGGTATAAACAATACTGATTCGAATACTTTTTCGCTTTTTCCACTTCATTGCGTGTCCAATAGAATCCATAATCAATCCTAGAGACTGCTTTTACCTCAACATATCTTTCCACTGGCCTTCCATTTTTACTCTCTTTTTCCCAACTCAAAATGTCATAACCTGCCTTAACGTTATCTACCGATATATGTTCAAGCTTCTCAATAAGTTCAGGACAATCTGCCAATCTTCTCTTCTCATATTCCAATATCTTCAATTCGGCAGCTTTCCCTAAATCCTCCTTCCTCTTAAGAATGATAGTAAGTTCTTTAATTGTTAATTTTTTTTGCTGAAGAAACAACTCAAAGGATTCGAAGTGTTCTTCCCTTATTTTATATGTACCTGTCATCCTATTGTATTCTATTAATCCAAGGTCCATAAGGAAGTTTCTCAAAGGGCTTTCCTGCACTCTAACAGAAGTTAAAGGTTTGTATTCAAAATTTCCTTTTCCAGCACCATACTTTTCAAGATAGCTCCTCACATCGTCAGCTAGCTTACTTTTTGTAGAAAGTAACTCCTTGAGCAGTAGCCCTTTCAACGTCTCATCTCCAAGAACTCCATTTACGGAAGTACGAAAAGTACTTTTAACTACCAGTTTATCCTTACACTCTGTAAGTATTTTAAGCTCCTTCAAAAAGTTACTAGCACCTTTAAAATTGTCTGCTGAACTGTTATACCGCCTCCTAATAACCTCAATACTATTTTCTTTGACATCATTTACTACATCAAGTAGGGTCTTTAGTTGCTTGTATTTCAAGTTCTCAAATTCCTTCATTTGCAATGTAAAAATAGTTGTTTATATACATCTAATTCATCGTTGCCTTCAAACATATCAAGCGAGTATATGTTATAGTCTCCTTCAATGATGTCGTACATTCTTTGTGCCTTACTCTCTAAGTTTGCAAGTATCTCGGGTTCCAACGTGTTTTCGTATTGTAAGAAATGATAGTATGCCTCCTGTTCTTCCGAACCTCCTACCCTGTGTATTCTATCCAACGACTGCAAAAATTGGGCACAGTTGTAAGACAGGTCATAATAGACCGCATTAAAGCAGGTTTTGTGCAATGAGATTGATTCAGCGCAAGCGGCAGGGTTTGCTATAAGTATATCAAGCCCACTATTTGGGTCAACAAACTCATTCCGTATCTTCTCCCTTGTTTCTTCGTCATCAATGGCAGTGCGTTCAACAGGTGTTTGCCCTATTATCTTTTTGCAGTAGTATCCTGTCTTCTTTAAGTGTTGCTCAATGAGTTTAATTGTTCCAATAAAATGAGCCCAAATAACAACCTTTTCTCCTAGTTTTTGAAACCTTTCTATCAATTTAAAAAGACGTGTTAGCTTGCCCGGCACTTCATTTTCATCATAATACGTAATTACATAGCGAAGGTCCGAATCATCTTTAATTAAATCTTCATCATATTCTTCAATGGCGGTAGCCAAAAGTTTCACATACGACAGGCATTGTCGAAGCCGAATCATTCTTCCTCTTCTCAACCGTTCAACCAAATCTATGTTCTTCAAGTAGTCCTCTGTGGCATATTCCCTTATCTTCTTCACAATTGCATCGTATATCTTCCTTTCATAGGTGTTCATCTGAATTAGCTCAGGGTCATTGAACACCTGCTTTGCCAAGCCAAGCTCAACTTTTCTTACACGATAAAACAAAGGGCCAATTGTTGGCTCCAATATCTCACCGGCCCCTTGATAATCCTGTTTTTCTTCCATAATACGTAACTTAGCTTTTTCACTTGAACCAATCGGGCTGTTATCAAGCCACAAGAAGTCGAACAAATTATACAAGTCTGTATAACTTTTAGGAATAGGAGTTCCTGTTAGCACACTTCTGTATTTGGCATGTCTTGCAATGTTCAGTACAGCATTCGCCCAATTACCATTAACTTGCTTTATGTAATGAGCTTCGTCAATCACAAGCATTGCATTTGTCTTCTTGCCATTTAAGAAAGTAGCTGCTTCTTTATGGTCTTTAAGGAGGGTTTGGAAAGTAGTTAAGTAGAGTTCAGCTATGTTCTCTTGTTTGAAATACTCACCTTTTCTTTGTCCTCTATCACCACCAGCCAAAATCTTGTAATTAACCTCTCTTCCGAGAACTGTTTCAAACTCATGCTTCCAAGGCCCAAAGCAGGCAGGAGGGCCAACAACGAAAAGCGCATTAACTTTCCCTTCCATCCTAAGCCGCTCATACACACTAAGTATCACCGTAGTTTTTCCCGCTCCTGGCACAGAAAAATTTGCTCCATTCTCTGTTAGCCAAAGGTGATAAGAAGCTTTTAGCTGATGCCCTTTTAGTCTTCTTGGAACATTGGATTCAAGAAACGCCAGATGCTCTGCAAAATCTGTTTGGTCAAACTGTCCATCCTTTAATTTTCTTCCTTTTTCTCTTAACTCCTGGAATCTACCTCCAGTTTCAGTAAGCTTTTCAAGTAGTTCTTGACTAGTTTCCGATAAATCGAAATCTAATTTCACTTTCTCAAAATATCGGATAACCTTAGGAAAAGTACTTTCTACCTCGTCATCAAGATATAAGCCTTCATCATCACCCTTTTTTTTAAACCCCCAATCATTTAGTTGGCTGCGATGCCTTGGTTTCAAGTTTGCACTTAGCTCCTTGATATAAAGTTTATCATCCGAAATATCTAAAATCATTTAGTTATGCTTTGCCGAACTTGTTTTTTGGTTTATTCACGTTTTTCTTCAGTTCATACCATTCGGATTCTAAATCGCCAGCCAAATTCTGAATCTTTACCAATTTTTCCCTTACCTCCTTATAGTGCTTAAAGATGTCAATTGTTGTCAAATCCATATTGTCATGTTCCAGCTTCTTAATAGCCGCTTCCATCAAAGTGATAGGCGTTTCCTTCTCCTTTTCATGCTCTACAATCCTTTGGGCATTCTTCACATGCTTTATGAGAGTGGAGGCATATTTTGCTCCCCATAAATTGTCCTTTTTCCTTTCATCATACTCGTTACCATCCTCACCAAAACATTCATCTTCAGGTAAGCTCAAATCAATATCTAACAACTTTTTCAGTTCTTTCTTAGCTTCAGGATAAGCGACCCACTTTGGCAAATCCCGCATGATTTTATGAACCTTTGGCATGTTAGGAAAATCCCTTTTCCGAATTATTTTAAATGCTATTTCCTCAATTTCACCTGTCTCATCTTCATCTACACCAATTTTCTCTCGTTGATATGCATCATCAAGTTTCTTTCGAACATGCTTACTGTAATCAAGGAATGCTTGCCATCTACCCTCTCGGTCTGAAATTCCTGTTGAGATTGTTTCGTATAATCCTTCTCTGCCTAGCTCGCTCAAGTAACGCTCTATGCAATTAAGTGGTGCAATGTATTCTTCCTCGTGCTTCTTTACTTCCCTATTGAGTTCCTTTTCTGATAGATTCGCATAATTTGGGTCATCCTTTAACTGTTCCTTCAAACTCATTCCAACCCTTGCATTATCCCGCATGGTTATTGCCTTGTCAAACTTGTAGTATTCAGAAATCCCCAAACTCTGAAGTTGATAGCGATTTTCAATCTGTTGAATTTCTTTCCTAGTAGGAGGTGCTCCTCTTGGGTCGCCCTTTCCAGGCAAAATGACCACTTTCATCCATCGATATTTTTCATCTTCTGTTTCTTCCAGGAGCCTTTCTAAAGCCATCTTCCTCCTATTGCCATTTATAAGGAACCCATCAGTCGTAATGATTGCTGCGTTCCTTTGTCCTGTATGTTTGATGGAGTTTACTAACTCCTTGTTTTTCTCTGGGTCCTTCTCTTGCAGGAACTTCCTTATAACGTGCTGTGCATCTTCACTTACCTCCGACAAGGTGCCATGGTTTTTCTCATAACTAAGCACATCGGATTTAATCCTTCCATTTTCTTTTCTAAACCTGAGGAACTCTGTTGGGACTTCCCAAACTTCTTGCTCCTCATTATTGACGGCCCAATTACGGAAGTAAATGACCTCTTTAGATGGCTTGGCTCCTCTCTGTTTATTCCGCTCTATATCTTTTGCATAATCATCTATAATTTCCCGAATTGCTGGTTTTGTTATATTATCATTCATGATGATGCTTTTTGTTTCCGTTTATTCTTAACATTTACTAACAAGTCAGTTACTAGAACATTAAGTATATCAGCTATTTTAAATAGTACTTCCAATTTCGGTTACTCCCTATCCCGAACACAGTCATTCACCATATTGAAGCTCTCACCCAGCCTTTCAGCCAATCATGTTTACTTGATTCCTTATCCTTAGAGCATTTCTTTGATCCGGGGGTCGTGAAAAAGTTTTTTGTAAAAATATCTTATTTTTTGAGATAATCGTAATTGCTTTCAACCTAATACAACTATAATTGAAACGTGAATGTCAAGATGATAGAAGCCAAAAAATTCAAGATCCTCAACTCTAATGACCTATTCGGGATCATTCACTTGTGTTAATGCTATAAAATTGACAGAGAGGGGGAGTATTTCTAGATTATTGGATTAGTTGACAATAGCACTATGCATTTCATTAAGTTCATCATTAAAGGCACCATCAATAAAATCCTGGTAGCCCCTATGGAGGTATTCAGTTTTGCCTTACATAAAGAGAGCAGGGAAGGTCATGTTAATACAAAATCATCCAAGTGGAGAACTCAATCCTTCTAAAGCAGATAAAGACATCACCGCTCAGCTAATCCAGGTGGGTTTCATAGTGACCTACAGAAGTACTCGATCATCCCGTTATTTCCGAAAAAAGCTATCTTAGTTTTGGAGATATTGGCTTCATAGATGAACTAAGGTTAAGTACCAAGTATGTGCCGGCCTACAAATTGCAATAGCAGATCTAGGAACTTTAATTTGCTATTCGCGAATTCCTAATCTCCGGCAAGTATTATCTAGTTATATTTTTGGAACAGATTTACATTTTAGCCAAGCATTCACCATTTTCCTGGTTGTTTGTAAAAAATTTTGTCAACATAAAGCCGATTAACTTATCAGATGTAATTCTAAACTTAATCAACCAAAACTTAAATACTTAAACTGTTAAGTTTTTCAAATACAATAACTAATTTTTTCATACATATTATGACTATATTTCTGGCTAATGATAACTTGAGCTATTTCAATTTCCCTATCAATTCCTCCCTTAACCATTCAAATGCCTCACCTTGATTGTAATCC
>JAKSDQ010000080.1 GCA_022360015.1 Cytophagales bacterium | reverse complement strand
GGACGAGGAAGACTTGTTGGACATCCCCGCCTTTCTGCGCCGCCAAGCCAACTAGGCCAGGCCGAAAAGAGACAGGTTAGCTCGCTTCCATCCTGTCCCGGTGGCCCGCCAAGCGGCGGGCCACCGCGCTTTCCGGCGAACGACTCCGGAAAGCAGAGCAGGCTCTAAGCACTCCCCTCCGAGGGGAGTTTTTCTTTGCCCGAAACATCCCCCGGGCCGGCTGCGGCAGCGGCTTGTCGACACCCCGGCCTCACCCTATAGTTCCGGCGTTCCAAAGGGAGCCGCGACTGTCCCCATGCTCTGCGATCTGTCTGGCTATCGCCGCATCAAGCTCGTCCTGGTCTGCCTGGCCGCCGGTCTGGCGCTGGCCGCCTGCGACTCGTCGGACGATCGGATTCCCTACGTCGAGCGCCCGCCCGAGCAGATCTACAACGAAGCCTACGACACCCTGCTCAACGGCAACAACGAGACGGCCAAGCAGCTTTTCGACGAAGTCGAGCGGCAGCATCCCTATTCGGTCTGGGCGCCCCAGGCACAGATCATGGCCGCGTTTGCCGACTATCAGGACAACCGCTACGACGATGCGATCAACACCCTGAATCGCTTCATTCAGCTCAAGCCGGGGCACCGCGATATCGCCTACGCCTATTATCTCAGGGCGATCAGCTACTACGAACAGATCTCCGACGTCGGCCGAGACCAGAGCATGACCAGGCTGGCCCTGGAGTCGCTTGAGGAGGTCGTGCGGCGCTTCCCGCAATCGGAGTACGCCCGAGACTCCCGCCTGAAGATCGATCTTGCGCGCGACCACCTGGCGGGCAAGGAGATGGAGATCGCCCGCTATTATCAAGGGCAGGGCGAGTATCTGGCGGCAATCAATCGTTTCCAGCGGGTCGTGCGGGACTTCGACACCACCACGCATACCCCCGAAGCGCTGCACCGGCTGGTGGAATGCTATCTTGCCCTGGGCGTCTACAGCGAGGCACAGGCCACCGCCGCCGTGTTGGGCTACAACTTCCCCGGCAGCGACTGGTACGCAGACAGCTACGCTCTGTTGACCGGCGAGCAGTTCGAGTACGCCAACCCAACGGACGAGGACGGCGGCTGGTTCGACTGGATGCTGTAACCGGCGTGCCATGCTGGTCGCTCTTTCGATCCGCGACGTCGTTCTGATCACACGCCTCAATC
>JAKSDQ010000099.1 GCA_022360015.1 Cytophagales bacterium | reverse complement strand
GACGGCGGCGCCGGCAGCGACGCCCTCAGCGGGCCGGGTGCCTGGGTGCTGCAGGCGCTCAGCGATGCCGGCGACGCCAGCGGCAGCGTCAACAGTTATCGCTTCGCCGCTATGGAATCGCTGAGCGGCGACGGCAGTGCCGGCGCGGTGCTGACCGGTGCCGACCAGGATCTGATCTGGCGGGTGAGCGCCGCCAGCGAGGGGACGCTCAGCACTGCGGCTGCCGGCGCCATGGGCCTCAGCTTCGACGGTATGCTGGCCTTCGCCGGCGGCGCCGGCCGCGACACCCTGATCGCCAGCGGAGAGTCGCGGCCCTGGACCCTGTCCAGCGGCGGCTCGTCACTGGGCGGCAATGCCATCAGCGGATTCGAACAGCTCGAGGATCTCAGTGGTGCCGTGGATATCACCACAGATTTCTCCGTGCAGGGCCGGGCCGGCGGGCAACTGCAGCTCGGCGGCGTCGGGCTGACCTACGCCGGCGCGCCGCTGACCATCCGCGGCGCCAGCGGCGTCAGCGGCGAGGTGGTGACACCGTCGCTGACCCTGCTGGATATTACCGACAGCGTGTCCCTGAGCGGCGATGTGGATGTTATCGCCATCAACCTGGCAGCCGGCGGGTAGATTGCCTACAGCGATACCGATGAGGTATTGATTAACTCGCTGATCACCCGCGGCGGTGATATCAGTGTCACCGCACCGGGTGATATCAGCGTCAATGTTATCAGCACTTCGGGCCTCGGCGGCGCCGTGTCGCTGATCAGCGCCGAGGGCGATTTGATCGCCCTGTCGCCGCTGCAGCCGACGCCGTCGGGCAGCGGTGGCGGTGTCAATATCGATGCCGACGAAGTGCTGCTGAGCGCCATATTTGGCGCCGTCGGCACACCGGTGGCGCCGTTCTCCATCAGCGCGTCCGAGCGGGTGGAGATTCGCGGGCTGACCTTCGTCAACCCGACTTTCGTACCCTCCGAGCCACAGTTTTTCGAAGCCACGGGCACGCGCCTGACCTCGGTTACCGAGGCGCTGGCATCCTCGGCGGTGCGCAGCGCGGTG
>JAKSDQ010000153.1 GCA_022360015.1 Cytophagales bacterium | reverse complement strand
CTGTGCAGTAAAAAGAAAATTGTAAATGCCCCATGCTATGCTTCCAAGAACCCCGGTTAAAAGACACCAGAACAAGATTTTTTTCACCATAAGTAAATTTAACACTTCCCCGCTCTAAATAACGGTGAAATTTTAAAATCCTATGCCTTAATTCCGGGCGATTTTGGTTTGGATGTAATAAATATGCTTAAAAACACTGATACGTCTTACTTAGGATCCTGATAGCAAGCAGGAAAAAGTGTATTGAAGCAAACAGTTTATTTATCCCGGGTGTTACGGGGCACGGACGGTTTGTGATTGTCGAACCAAATAGTCAAGGAGGGTATTCTTTTGATTTTTAATGGGTAATAACTTTCCGGTTATCATTTTTCTATCAGCATTAAGGTGGTTTAAATGATTGGGATGGCAAAAAAATAATCATTTCAATGCTGAAATTTTTTCCTTTCCTAAAGGATAAGTGCCACAAAATATTTATAAAATATGATCATCCCGCCTGCCAGTGCTGTCACAGAAGCCAGCATAACGGCGCCGGCAGCCATATCTTTGATTTGGCCGGCGCGGGGATTGCGCTCGGGTGATTGCCAATCGACTAATTTTTCCAGGGCTGTGTTAAAAACCTCCGCCATTGTCACCAGACCGATAAAAAGTATGATAAACAACCACTCAGTGGTGGTTATAGGGAAATGAAATGCCAGACTAAGTGTCAGTGCCGCCGCCAGAAGATGGAAACGAAAATTATTTTCGTTCCTGGTTACTTCACGGAGCCCGTTAAAAGCATACGTGAAGCTGCGAAGACTCTTTCTGATACTAATTCTGAATGCTGCCATAAGTTTCATATTTGTAATGTAAAAGGCTTATAAAAAGAAAATACGAACAAAACAACAGCAAACCAAATACCAAAGTAATGGCTTGGGCAGTCTGATCATAAATTTGTGTGGTACTGTCCTCTAATAACTGCCATGGATTGGCAAACAAATCCCAGCTATTCCAACGCAAAATTCTTCCAAGATATACGCCGTATCCTGCCAGAAGGCTGCAGCAGGCTACCATCAACCAGCCCCAAAAAGAATTAAAAACCTCTTTGATCACCTGATGAACCCAATACAGGGACATCATGCCGGCACTAAGCCCTGAAAAGGCAAAAAGATAAATCAACACCAGGTCAAACCAATATTTTGCCCCATATTGATAATTTACATGGATAAGGTCAGTAACCAGGTAGGGAGCATTGGGGAAGAAAAGTAGCCATAAGGAGAAAAGTGGCCACAGCATTATCTTGAAAAATGGGCGGCCAGGTTTCCGGTGTATTTTTCTCAGAATGAAGGCCAGTAATAAAGGCACCCAGGCCAGAAATAAGTTCCAGGATAAAAATATATAAGCGGTATTTCCGGTCAGGAATATCCTTGAAAACATCAAAATTACACTTAACAAAGCACTTAATGCCAGCGCTTTAATAGGTTTGGATATGAAATTAGTTGTTGAATTCATGATTGTTATATTATGTATTTGAATGTTGTTGTTTTTTTGCCAGGGTTCTTGAAAGCCAGTACCACCCCAATGCTGATGTTAAATAAGCACTGATCAATACGTTGTAAAGAATAATCTCAAAGGTGCCCGTTAATAGCAAGAGCAGTGAGCCACCAACAGGAAACAGGGCTACCAATACTGGTAAAAAGCGTTTAAAATGATCAATGGCAGAACCTTGTTTTTTCAGGGCCAATGGAATGAGGAACCCATAAACGACAATGGAAGCGAAAATGCTTATTACAATGCAAATGATACATCCGAACAGGAATATCCCTAACACATCAGAAAAGGAAAGCGAATGCCATTTCTCAAGTACTAACCAAAAAATAAAAAAGAAAAGCATAGCTATGGGGCCCAAGAGCACTGCGTTGGTCAATATTCTACCGGTGAAGTCGTGTAACTTTAAATGATTATTCATGGTTTATTTGATTTGCTCATAAGTAATTTGGTCCTGGTAATTCCAGGAAGGCCATTGCCTGCTTTTCATTTTTTCCAGAAACCTGCGTTTTTTATTTTCAATCAGGTTTTTTTCATGTTGGGGCAGGAAAACCCTGCCTTCGTTTTTCAAAGCCATCAGTTCGGGCAGGTTTTTACTGGTCAGGCCAATGAGATAGGCGGTGTCGATGTTAGTGGTTTTGCTCAGGTTGTAATGGGTGATCAACTTATCCCAGTTAATAAATGATGCCACAATAAATACCCCATAAAATATCCAGCTATTGATCCTGACCAGATACCAGTTGCTTTTAAGTTTATTGATTTTGACCAGGGTGGTAACCAACCCGATCAGTGTTAAAAGCAAATAGATGTATACCCCTATTCTTTTGTAGGTGAGGCCATATTGCTCGATATATTGAAAGTTTTTGAAAACGGTGGTACCCACCAGCAGTGTATTTTGAATCACCCACAGGTAAGCCAGGTTTTTTATTCTTCCATTATGTTTGTAAAAATTGATGTTAGCCCTGAAATAGTAAAGAATCACCAGAATGGCCAGTACGATCGAAGCGATCAGGGTATTGACACCCTGGTGAAGATAGGTGGCATACCGGAGGGTTCCTTCGAACTTTTTCATCAGTATGAAATAACCGTCGACCATGTGAAATCCGAACAGCAGCAGGTTAAGCAGCAGTAAAAGCAACCACCCTGATTTAAGTTCATATTTCAGGGCCAGGGTATTCAGAGATTTTCTAAGGGACTTTTTTCGTATCAGAATATTAGTCGCCCGGTTGTCAGCGAGGGTTAAGGAGTCGATTTGTGACTGGTGAAAAAAACCGAAAGAGATTAAAAAACCGAGAAAAGTGAATTTTATCCAATCCCAGGAAATAAAGTCGATTTTGATATTGGCCAGCATTTCGGTGATGGCAGGGTTAGCGGAAGCATAAAGCATGAAAAACACGGTAGCAATGGCAGCCGGAACAAAAAATGAGGCGAATTTAAGCCATGATAGTCTTCCTTTATGGGGTTTGGGTGAATCACCGTTTATACTGCGATCAATTTTTTCGGCCGCCCTGATCAAAACAGCAGATAAAAAGGAAAACAATGAATTGATAGCCGCAACCAGAAATGAGCTTTGCGGATTCAAAGAGAGCCCTGCAAGGACTACCAGCGATAAACAATTCATAATAATTGCCATTGTTGTGTTATTCCAAAGAATGTTGCCAGCCGAAATAATGGCGCCCAGCATCACCGGAACAATATTTCGGGGCATGCTCATGGAAGGAAGGCGTATCCATAATAAAAGCATTAAGGCCATGTTGAAAATCAGGTAGTTGATACCTGGGGTTTGCTGATAAAACAGGAGGCTGAATATCAGCGTGGAAATGATAAGAATAACATCGGCTTTTTTCATAGTAATTAACTTTTAAATTTTGAAAGTACTTTGTGTTACAAAGTACATAAGCAAAAAAAAACTATTGTGTCCCTTTAATCAGATTTTCAAGCGCATTGATATGTGCTTCAAATGCTTTTTTACCGCTGCCGGAAACCCTGTATTTTGTATTGGGTTTTCTGCCAATAAATTCTTTGCTCATGAGAATATATTTTTCTTTTTCGAGTGCCTTTAAGTGACTGGCCAGATTGCCATCGGTGACGTTGAGCAGTGCCTTTAACCGGTTGAAGTCTACCTGGTCATTCACCACCAGGACGGACATTATTCCTAACCTGACCCGGTTTTCAAAAGCCTTATTGAAATTGTTTAACAAATCTTTCACCTTTCATACTTAAAGTACATAAGTGTACCATATAAAATATGTAAAATGCCGAACCCTACTGCCCAGAAATACAGCCCGAAGCCTGCATAATAGGCTGATATTAACCCCAGAATGATTTCTGCAAAACCCAGGTACCTGATATCGGTAAAAGTGTATTTGCTGGCGTTAATCAAGGCCAGACCATAAAATATTAAAGTAGAAGGGGCCACAATGCCCAACAGCCCGTGATGTAAAAATATCAGGCAGAGCAGGCCTCCGGTTATCAATGGGATCAGCAAGTTGATAATGAGCAGTTTGGCTGTTTTATCCCAGATTTTCAGGCCGTCTTTCCTGGCTTTTCTGGTGGTAAAAATAATGCCTGTTCCCAAAGCCATTGTCAGCACAGCCAGTGCGATGATCACCAACTGTTCAAGGCGGCCGGAAGACAGGTTTAAAAATTTGATCTGATAGCTGGTGCCCATTTCATTGTTAATGATTTGATGGGCCACAAAGGCCCCACCCAGCGCGTAAATCCCTGCGAATACACCGGACAAACCACTGAGGGAAATAAACCTGGAAGACCGCTCCATCATCGATCTGATTTGCGAAATGTCTTCGAGATACTGCGTTTTGTTTTCCATTTTAAAAGTACTTTGTGATGCAAAGTTAATCGATTAGAATAATTTTTACGCATACATCACTTATTTTTGCAAATTTTTAACCATAATTAACATTCCGGCTCCATAAACCCATAGTCCTGTTCAAGCCATAGTATACCCCGGAACATCAATACAACTTTGATCGTCTTCACAACTCTTTGTGTCTTGGTGCCTCTGTGGTTCACCATTTTTCACCACAGAGGCACCAAGACACGAAGAGGCACAGCGTTTAAATTGTCTGTAAAGAAAATTTTCTTCACAGATAAAAACACATTTACTAGTAAATTAGGATAATATTTACTAAATTTTTAAAGCTAAAAAAGAATCATTGCATTTCTTCTAATAAAAATTTATGATTATTAAGAATTACGAAACCGGTGGTTTTTTTGATGAAATGTTTATGGATGCTGAGAAAATCAGGCCGTACTACCGGACTTTTAAGGAAAAATTGGATAGAATCAGCCCCAAAAGACTTAAACAACTACAGATGGCCACCGACAAGGCACAACTGCTGATGGGAATGACATTTAACGTTTACGGTGATGATCAGGGCATCGAGAGAATCCTTCAACTGGATATAATACCAAGAATTATCAGTGGCAAGGAGTGGGATCAGATCGAGCGGGGGCTGCAACAGAGGATTGAAGCACTTAACTTGTTTATCGACGATATCTATCATGATCAAAAAATCTGTAAAGATGGCGTTGTTCCTCAGGAGGTGATTGCCTCGTCGACCTGTTACCTGAAGCAATGCCAGGGACTTAATCCGCCCAAAGACAGGTGGTGCCATATCATCGGAACCGATTTGATCCGCGGCGAGGATGGAAGCTTTTATGTGCTGGAAGATAACCTGCGTTGTCCTTCGGGCGTCTCTTACCTGTTGGAAAATAGGGAGATCCTTAAAGGTACTTTCCCGGAGGTGTTTGAAAAGCTGAATGTCAGGCCGGTTTATGATTACCCCATTAAGCTGTTGGAGATGTTGCAGTTCATTAGCAACCACCAGCCCGCGACGGTAGCATTGTTGACCCCGGGGATATTTAATTCTGCCTATTTTGAACATTCCTATCTGGCCCAGCAGATGGGCATTGAGTTGGTTGAGGGCAATGACCTCGTTGTAAAGGACGATTACCTTTACATGTACACCACAAACGGATTACAAAGGATAGATGTGTTGTACCGGCGGATAGACGATACGTTTATCGATCCATTGCATTTTAACCCTGATTCGGTGCTGGGGGTACCGGGATTATTCGATGTATATAAAAAAGGAAATATCGCACTGGCCAACGCGCCCGGTACCGGAGTGGCCGATGACAAAGCCGTATATGCTTACATTCCGAAGATAATCAAATACTACCTGGACCAGGAAGTGATCATACCCAATGTTAAAACCTATGGAACATGATGACACACACAAATTGTATCTGCTGTACCCACAGGGCAACTGGATCGAAGTGGGTGTCTGTACCCCTTTTGTGATTATCGGTAATTCAGGTTATGGCAAGCCCATATTAAACCGGGCACTGAAATACAGCTCCTCGTTAGAGTTTGCCCTTAAGTGTGCCTTCCTTTCTTTTGATGCTACCAGGATTAGTGCGAATGATGTCGGCTACCCGGTGGATATTGCTTTATACAAAAAGGACAGCTATTGTTTTACGGAAAAAAGGTTCACCCAAAACGAGCTCAACTATATTTCAGAGTTTTGGAGTGGCAGGTTGGCAGAGGCCATCAATACCTTACCTTCGGAGTCCCTTGATACGGTTTTTGGCAACAGTAACCACCCTGAAATAAATGAAGCATTTTGACAAAGGGTTTATTATTACACACCATACGTTTTATGAATATGACGCACCTATTTTTTTTGAGCCGCATCTGCTCAGGTTTGCGGTCAGAAAGAATCCACATATTCGATCAAAAGCACATGCTATAAAGATCCAACCCAACCCGGCGGTGAGTACGGAAATGATCGACGCTGAAGACAACCACGTTTTATCGGTGAGCTTTGAAAATAAATACAACCGGATGGAAATTATCAGCACCTCTGAGCTATTAATTGCCGATTTCAATCCTTTTGGTTTTATTATTTTCCCGGATCAGTATTTGAAGGTCGGTTTTCAGTATGATGAGGCGCATGAGGCGGTGTTGTATGCTGCTTTAAGAGAGATTCAGGTTTCCAACGCATTGGCAGCACTTAATAAATCACTGCTGAAGGAATGCCACTATGATACCATACAATATCTTATTTTGTTGACCAATACGATTCATGAGCAATATCAAAAGATTCACAGGCATGATGGCCCCCCTTTAATGCCTGAAGTCCTGGAAAAGGCCAAGAAAGGATCTTGCAGGGATCTGGCCTATTTGCAAATGGCATTGGGAAGAAACAGTGGGTTGGCATGCAGGTTTGTAAGCGGATATGTTCTGGACGAGACCATTGAAAAAGATTTCGAACTACATGCCTGGGTGGAAGTATTTCTACCCGGAGCAGGCTGGATTGGCTTCGATCCCAGTACGGGCCTGGCGGTAGACAGTCGCTATGTACCTGTTGCCTGTAGTGCTTTTCCCCAAAATACATTACCTGTTAGTGGAAATTTCCGGGGGAGTGCCTCCTCAAAGTTAAGCACAAAAATTACAGTAGAAAAGTTGAGTGATTGTTAGATTCGACAGATGAATTTTTGTTAAAAACCAATAAGGATCATTAGATTTTGTTATAAAATGGACGAATTCATGAAAGCAGCCATTGAACAGGCGCAAAAAAGCTTATCGGAAGGAGGGATTCCGATCGGTGCTGTCCTTGTTCAGGACCATCGAATCATATCGAGAGGGCATAACAAACGGGTGCAGGAACAAAACCCCATCCTTCATGGCGAGATGGACTGTTTGAATAACGCCGGAAGGGTTGGGAGCTACAAAGATACTGTCATGTATTCTACCCTGATGCCTTGCTATATGTGTGCAGGAACTATTGTTCAATTTAAAATACCCAAAGTGATAGTAGGGGAGTCCGTCACCTTTTCCGGTGCCCGGCACTTCATGGAATCACATGGTGTGGAGGTGATAGACCTCAGCCTGTCCGAATGTATCCAAATGATGGAAGAGTTTATTGCCGACAAGCCGGAGTTGTGGAATGAGGATATAGGTGAGCTTTAAGGCGATCCCTTATATGATCATACTACCATTTACGAATGACTGATTTTTGTTATGAATACTAATTTTTTTTGTTAAGTAAAGCAAAGATGCTTGACAAGTCAAATCCGGAACGTATCATTTCTGGTTCTTAAAATTAGTATTATTCTCAATTGCAATATTCTTTTTGCTCACAAAATTAAATTTTACTTCTTGGAACATTTTCTCACCCAAAACAAAATGATGGTTAAATTTAATATTTGCTTCATTATCGTTTAGATAACTGACTGTAACCACTATGGTTTGATTTTCTTTTACTTCCTTTATTAAATTAACATCTTTGCTTCGATACCCATTTTTAGAAGGTATTTTTGAAAACCAGTTCTTAAAATCGAAATCACTTATTTTATATTCAAAATTTATACCAATTGCTTTACACTTAATAAATCCTAATGATTCCGTATACTTTTGCGCTTTTACAAACGGCTCATCTCCTGATGGTCCTAATATTACCAACCTGTTTGGATCAAGAGTAAAATTAACACCTGAGGTAAAAGTAAGTTGAGTATATCCCGGCGTTATAAACTTGTTCTGTGGCACTATTTCCTTAATATCTGAAATCATTCCCGACTCAATTAAGAATACGTCGGATATTAAGGTTGGATTATGTGAACTGGCCAAAATTACTACTGAATTGTTAATTATCGTTTGTTTCACAATTCTATATTTCCAATAAAATTAAATCGTAATATTTAATAGAATTAAGTTAAATCACAAAACATCCGTACCCATGTAATGAACGAAATAAGTAGCTGTGAAGTTTGTAAATGGATTACACAGGGAAATGGAGTGAGGTAACAATAGATTATTTCTTTTGTATGTTAGCGGTATAATTAACCACCTTCGTTACATGCTGTCCATCCGAATTATATTGTACTAACTCCTGGATGTTGATGAAATTCTTCCCTGGGGTTGTCTGGCATTGTGTAAGCCAATACTTTCACACCTGCCCCTTCGCCGTTTTTATTGCCCCGGCCGTGTAAAGGCAGCACCACCAAGTGATGTGATTCTCCAACTTTTACCCACCTCATCCTGTGCACGGTTGGCTCATGGTGCAAAGGAATAGCCTCCCACATCCGGGTCGGATCATCAGGGCGAATCAGATAGTGAACCGATCCGGATTGGGTCACATCACTGGTTTCACCTGGATTCTACTGCGCCCCTACAGCCACCTCCACCTTGCCGTCACCATCAATATCCCTGACAGCAAGGCACACATTATCCTTTTCAGTGAGATTTTCAATCATCACAAAACGCTGCCAGTCCGGATTGCGGTACCCAACAAACTGCTTCTTGTCGGCCAGCAAAATATCGTTTTTCCCATCACCGTCAACATCCCCGATTCCCAAACCATATCCAATCTGTACCTTATCGTCGATGACTTGTTTTTGAAATTGAGGTTTTGGTTCCTCAGGCTGATAACTGCAGGCGGTGGCCCATAGAAAAATGCCGGTAAAAAAAATTATTTCTATTTGCTTGACCATGGTGGCATGTGTTTTTTGGATAAAGAAATTTCGATATTTTTCCTGTAAATACCTAAAAACGGTAAGATATGTTTAGCTTGCTGGAAATTAATAGGTATTATATGAAATGCTGCGCTATTTGCCGATAAGTGGGACTGTCCAAATAAGTTTGATCCGGTTGAGAAAAGGCGATTTTTACAGGGCTTAGCATTACTTGACAACTTTAACCGCTCAACATAGCGTATATTCAACGTCGGATTTTGAGGAAAACGAAATCCCAAAGGTAAGCGTAGAACTTTAAAATCGGTAATTTCAAAAGGTGAATGGACTTTTTAAGAAGAATTTCTTAAGATTGTATTTATCCACCGGAAGATATACCTTGAATAAGAAAAGCAACATACCTGATTCTTTGATCACTAAATTATGCTTGGGGGATTTAAAAGCATTTAAGGAAATTTATGATTTATACAGATTAAAAGTTACGCGGCTCGCTTACCGGTATTGCTTGGAGAAAGCCGATGCGGAAGAGGTGTTGCAGGATGTGTTTATGAAGCTTTGGAACAACAAAGAAAAAATCAACCCCTGTCAAAATTTTGACAACTTCATTTTTACCATCACCAAAAACACTGTTTTGGATAAAATTAAAAGCTACAAGCTGGAAAAAGAAAACTTATCAAAATATTTCGTCCATCACAAACCTGTTGCTACTGATCAAACCGAACAGCACATTCTATACAGTGAATTACAGCAACTGCTGGCTGAAGTCCTGATCGAACTCCCTCCCAAAAGAAGAAGGATTTTTGAAATGAATCGTCTGGAAGGATATACTTATCAACAAATAACCGAGGCGCTTCAAATATCAAGCGGCACCGTAGAAAAGCAAATGTCAAAAGCCTTAAAGGTGGTCAAAAAGAAGCTTACAGGTTACAAGCTTCTGGTGGTTGTGATTATCATTTTTTTAACCGCTTAAACTCCCGGGCTGTTTTTTAGTCCGGTTCAATTACGCTTGCGCCATACTTTTAACCCCGTAACCTTCCGTAACCAATCCGGCGCTTTCAAATTCACGAACAGGGCCCTGCCGGAAGAATATCCGGATATTATTTTCTACGAATGGGGGTAAAAGAGCCTTTTAATCGTAAATAAAGAAATCTTTGCTAATATGATCGATGTTGATTTACTGAAACGTTATCTGCAAAAACAATCCAGCCCGGAAGAAGCACAACAAGTGCTCAAATGGATTCAGGAAAATAAGTTATCCGGTCAGCTTCACGATCTGATGAAGCAGGATTGGAAGGCGGAACCGGGTGAGGACCCGGATATCGATTTTGACCGGCAATTTGAAAAAATTTTAGTCGGCATTCAGGTTAATCACATAAGCTTTAAGGAGCAGAAGAGGAACAGAATATTGAAGATAGCTGCGGTTTTTGCTTTGATATGTTGCGCGTCGGTCGTATTATATTACACAGGCGGCCCTCATGGTAAAGACAATGCCCCTTTGGCCCAAACGGAGATGTCTATTATCAAAAAAACTAAAAATGGAGAAAAGCTCACCACCGAATTGCCCGACGGTACCAAGGTCATATTAAATGCCGGCAGTAAGCTGGACATCAGCCCTTTTAATGACTCTATCCGGGTAGTAACCCTCATTGGTGAGGCTTTTTTTGATGTGGTCAGAGATGAAAACACCCCTTTTATTGTAAAAACACAAGGTTTGGAAACAAAAGTGTTGGGTACATCCTTTAACGTTCTACATGAAAAAAAAAAAAAAAAAACGGTGGTTTCCCTCGTTTCAGGCGCCGTGAGGATAAACCCCGTGGATAATTCACCGGGTCTTAAACCCGTTGAGTTGACCCCGGGATTTGAAGTGGTTTACCGGGTAAAGCATCAGCAAATCGAGAAGAAAAAGTTCCGTTATCTGTCACGGATTTCATGGAAGGACGGCAATCTGTATTTTGATGAAGCCAACGTCAAAGACATGGTACGGCAGTTGGAAAAGTGGTATGGTGTGACTATCCATTTAAAAAATTCCCCTCAAAAGGACTGGCGGTTCAGCGGATCATTTAATAACGAACCCCTGGAAAATGTTTTGGAAGGTATCAGGTTTATGAAAGGTATTTCCTTTCGGATATCCGGCAAGGTAGTAGAAATTGAATTTAATAAATAATGCAAAACTATCAATAAAAAGAAGAATAAAAAGCGATACCTGCAGGTCGCGACTGCAGGTATCTTCATTGAATGTTTGTTAACGGATTTTATCCATTAAACTCTTGTAAAGTTATGAAAAACAAATTGACTAAGCTATTGCTTATGTTGTCAAAGTATTCATTTTACGGATTGGTCATACAGGTGTTTCTGATAAATCTGCTTTTTGCAGTGGATGTCAGATCCCAAAAGGCTGAAAGTGTTTTTAAGGCACGCATCAGTATTGGGTTAAAAGATGCCAGCCTGATCACAGCGTTTCGTGCTATCGAGTCCCGAACGTCTTACAGATTTATATTTGACAAAGAAGATATTGGTAAAAGTGTCACAGTTAATCTGAGTGATGGCAATTCGGCAGTATCTGATGTTTTAAAACATTTATCCAAAATCTGTGATCTCACATTTAAACAGATTAACAACAATATTTATGTAAAAAAGAATACAAGACAAGGCCACGTTGAAAAAATTGAGGTGCACATCCAAACACGTGTAATCAACGGCAAAGTAACCTCTTATGAAGATGATGAGGGGTTGCCGGGGGTGAATGTGATCGAAAAAGGCACTACTAACGGAACTGTCACGGATGTGGAAGGTAATTATTCCCTTGAGGTTTCTGAGGGGGCCACAGTGGTATTTAGCTCGGTGGGCTATGTCACGGAAGAGGTGCCGGTTACCAATCAATCTGTCATTAATATCGTGATGCTGCCCGATATCCTGCAGCTACAAGATATAACCATTACCGCACTGGGATTTAAAAAGGAATCTGATAAAATGGGCGCTTCGGTCGATAAGGTTTCCGGCGATGACCTGGTAAAAGCTTCTCAGCCGGGTTTGTTGGGCAGTTTGGCCGGCAAGGCTTCGGGTGTACAAATCATCCAGTCGGCGGGCGATCCGGGAGCGGGGTCATACATTCAAATCAGGGGTCAGAATACAATCACCGGAAGTTTTCAGCCGCTTATCATCATCAATGGTATACCGGTAGACGGGTCGGTTCCATTTCAAAGAGCCGGAAGTGGTGACACCGACAAAGGTGTGGTGCAACAATCGCGCCTTAACGACATCAATGTAGACGATATTGAAAGTATTCAGGTGCTGAAAGGGGCTTCAGCAGCGGCTTTATGGGGATCAAGGGCTTCCAATGGGGTCATCATGATTACCACCAAAAGTGGAAAAGCTTCAGAAAAAGTAAACATCTCTTTTCGCTCTACCTTGTCGATAGAAGAAGCCAATGTGATTCACCCGCTTCAGAACCGTTTTGGTCAGGGAAGTAATGGTGAGTTTCAGGAAAACTTCATACACTCATGGGGAGATCGAATAGCTGATCGTGCCGGTGGTGCTGATGTGGTGGACAATACAGGCGAATTTTTTGTTGCCGAATCCGGCGACGTGTATTATCCTGTTACCTCCAAAAACTCCCGGGAAACCTTTACCGGATCCAACATAGATGCTGTATTTCGTAACGGCCATTATTTTGAAAATGTCCTGACCTTGAGCGGCGGCAAAGACGATGCTGCCTATTACTTTAGCCTGGGTGATGTCAACCATACCGGCGTCATCAGAAACAGCGATTACAGAAGAACTTCTGTCAGGTTTAATTCAAGCAAGAATTTTGGCAAGCTACTTCAGCTAACCACCAATGCATCATATATTACCACGACCTCTAACCGCATTCAGCGGGGGAGTAATTTATCAGGCCTGGGCCTGGCATTATACCGTACACCACCTGATTTCGACATTCGTGATTACAAAGGCACTTACTTTCCCTCACCCGATGCCGGTGGTGTGCCATTTGCCCACAGGGCTTACCGCAATGCTTTGGGAAGTGCCACACCGGTATACAGTAACCCATTATGGATTGTCAATGAACTGGAAAATACCCAATCCATCAACCGGTTCATTATGAGCGGCGAAGCTATTCTCAGTCCGGTAAATAATTTTGATATTATAGCCAGGGCGGGTGTTGATACTTATTCCGATGAAACCACCACCTACTTTCCGGTGAATACCCGGATCAGCGGTGGTGCATTGGAGCCTGGCAGAACCGGTGCCTATGAGGAAATGATTACCAACTACACCGAAATCAACTTTGACCTCATCGGTAAATTTAACAAGAGGCTTAGTGAAAACGTGATGGCCGATTGGTTGGTAGGTATGAATTTAAACCAAAGAGAAACCCGGATGCTGGGCGGCGTCATGACAGATTTTATTGTACCCGATGGCCCTCGGGACTTTTCCAATGCTGTCAATGACACAAGAAACCCGTTTGACACCGAAATACTGATCAGAAATAGCCGCGGCTATACAAGCCTGAACCTGGACTTATTCGAGCATATATTTTTTAGCGCCTCTTTGGCCGCCGAGACTTCCTCCACTTTTGGTGGTCTTTCCAATGACCTTTATCTCTACCCTTCTGTTGAAATGGCCTGGATCTTTAACAGTCTTGGATTGTTTCAAAACCTTGACTGGTTTTCTTTCGGAAAGCTGAGAGGTTCTGCCGGGTCGGTCGGTGTTCAACCCGACCCTTACCGGACCAATACGGTTTTTTCTTCGGGAAGTGTACAGGCTTTTGGGATCAACCTCAACGGCGGATTGTATGGCAATGGAGCCCTTATTCAAAGTTCTACCCGGGGAAGCGCAGATTTATCTCCTGAAATTAAAACCGAATGGGAAATCGGGACAGATCTGAGGTTTTTTGACAACCGCCTGTCTACTGCCCTGACCTACTATCAAAATAAGATCGAAGATCTGCTTTTGTTGGTGCAGGTGCCTGCCAGTACAGGGTTCAATACCCAATATACCAACGCCGGATCGATGCAAAACAGGGGTTTTGAACTTGAGCTGACGTATAATATTATCAGGAATCAAAACTGGCAATGGACCGTAAACCTGAATGGTAATACCAACCGCAATGAAGTATTGGATATTGGCGGAAATGCCTCCATTGATATTGGCGGAAGTGGTATCTCCAGGGTTGTGGCCATACCGGGTGAGCAATTGGGGGTATTCTTCGATGGTGGCTATCTGCGTGATGAGAATAATGGAAGTCTCGTTTTGGATGATAACGGCTTCCCCCTGCTGGCGCCGGAATCCCAGGTGATCGGTGATCCGAATCCCGATTGGAGAGGTGGTTTTGGCACCAGTTTGTCGTACAAAAACTGGTCACTCAATGTACTTTTCGAAACCTTTCAGGGGGCTGATTTTTTTGAAGGTACCAGGAGTGTGCTGAACCAGTTCGGAACGCATGAAGATACAGGGCAGGAAATAACCCTGGATTGGGATTTGCGCAATTATGCCGGCGAGGTAATTCCAGCCGGAAGCACAGTGCGGGGACAGGTTAGAGATTTTGGTGGCGGCCCTGTTTTACTGGATGAATCCTATTATACGGGCATTGGTGGGGGGCTCAATGGTTTAATAGAGCCCTATATCACCGATGGGTCATGGACAAGGTTGCGTGAAATTACCCTCGGGTATACCCTGAAATCGGCCCGCTTCAGGGAGCTGACCAAACTGAGTTCAGTGGAATTTTATGTCACCGGAAAAAACCTGTTTTTATGGACAGATGTGGTAGGTATAGACCCCGAAACCAACCTGAACGGGGCGGCGCTTTCGAGGGGAATTGATTATTTCAACAGCCCTGGAATACGCTCTGCAGCTTTCACCGTTAAAATTAATTACTAAAAAAATGACCATGATCATGAAAATAAAACATACAATTTGTACCATGGCAGTCAGCCTGTTCTTTTGCTCCTGCACCGATTTCACTGATGATCTTAACCAGGACCCTAACAATCAGGTCGATGCCGATGAGGGTGCGCTGTTAACCATGGCAGAGCTGGGCAATATGGGGGTACATGAAGGAGAATTCTCACGCATTGCCGGATTATGGAATGGCTATTTCAGAGGAATTGCCAGGCAGCCTTCTGCCTATTGGCAATACCAGGTCGATGCCGGCACATTTTCCTGGAACGGAATCTACCAACAAACACTCGCACAATCAGAACTGGTAATTGAAAAAGCAACACAAAACAATAACAGAATACTGACCGGTGTAGCCAAAGTGATCAAGGCAAATGTGATGGGAACAGCTACGCAATTGTTTGGCGATATTCCCTATACGGAAGCAGCTGACATCGATCCATTTGAAGAACCACGTTTTGATCAGCAACAGGAAATTTATGCCGCCCTGCTTGCTTTACTCGACGAGGCCAATACTGATCTGCTTTCAGAAACCGGGGCAGTACCTTTGGATGCAGATATTCATTTTAATGGTGACCCTGAAAAATGGGTGAAAGTAGTAAATACGTTAAAAGCAAGGTATCACCTGGATTTGGGTGACTATTCAGCTGCTTACACGGCAGCCTTGCTTGGGATTGATAACCCTGAAGCTTCGTTGATGGGGCCTCACGAAGCCATTACAGGTAAGGCCAACACTTATTGGGTGTTTAACGCCTCGGGGGATTTAGGCGCTGACGGTCAATACCTCTCCCAATTGCTGGATCCTTCCTCCGTTAATTACCGGGGAAACGCCAAAACCAACGAAGAGGCCAGGTTCAATTATTTTTTCGTAGAAAACTTTCAGACCACAGAGCTGGAACCAAATACCATGTCAACCAGTCAGGGGCAAATGTTTGATGGGGTCTTTGCTATGGCCGCTGATTTTCCATTGGTTACTTATCAGGAAAACCTTTTAATCCTGGCCGAAGCAGCCCTGCGAAACCTGGATATTGCCCAGGCCCTGGAGCATTTAAACGATTACAGGGCTTTCTTGAATGATGGCACTTATTTTAGTGAGGGTGTAAATGATGCTTTTACCAGACTGTATGACCCTTATATATTGGCTGATTTTGAAGTGGGAGGGATTGAAAATCAGGATAACCAATCAACATCCGATGCTTTGTTAAGGGAAATCCTCGAAGAGCGGTACATTACTTTTTATGGCCAGATTTTGGGATGGAGTGACGAGAGAAGGAATCGCGACGAAGCCATGGGCGTCAAGCTCACGCCAAACCAGGGGTCTCAGCTTCCGGCAAGGTTTTTAATTCCGCAGAGTGAGCTTAACTCAAACGCCAACATACCTTCCCCGGTACCGGGACTATTTGATAGATTGCCTGTATATTAATTAAACTTGGGGCTTTTTCCGGGACTTTTGAATATTTTATCAATTCTTTAAGAAGGCCTTGCAACATTAAATGAGGCCTTCTTAATTGTTCCTGATCCGGACTACATCTTTACTGTTTAATGTCTTAACCTGATTTACGTTCTTGATCTGATTTAATACAATTATTTACCTGTTTATTCGTAGATTTTTATGAAGCGATTCATCACAGCCCTTATGATGATTTCATGCGCCCCGGTTTGTGCACAAATCAGGATTGATGCTGATTTTGCGGGTGGCAATGTAGTCATTGACAAAATATCTTCCGATACTGTATATTTCAGGCCCGACCTTACCGGAACCCAGGGAAAATGGTTTTACTGGTATTTCAGGGCTACCAGTGAAGAGCCTCAGACCTGGTACTTCAAAGCTACTCAAACCAATATATTAACCTCGTCAGGAGCTAATTATTCAAGGGATGGGGGATACACCTGGCAAAGGATCGACCCGGATGATCATTTGAGCACAAACCTGTTTTCCCATACCTTTACCAAGGGGGATCAGTCCGTGCGATTTAGTTTTGGACAGCCCTACACCCAACGAAATTTTGAAAGATTCATTAAAAAATATCAGGGTGATTCCCAATTAAAAATATCGACTTTCTGCCACTCCGGCAAAGGCAGGGAAGTGGAGCAAATCCTAATCAGCGATTTTGAAAATGAGCCTGATTACAAGATCCTATTTGTAGCCCGGAATCACGCCTGTGAAATGATGGCCAACTACCTGATTGAAGGCATTATTGACGCCTTATTAAGCGGCGCTCCCGAAATGGATACTTTGCTTGCCAAAGCAGAAATCATGATCATTCCATTCGTTGACAAAGATGGCGTGGAAGAAGGCGACCAGGGAAAAAACCGTTTGCCAAGGGATCATAACAGGGATTACTCCGGCGCCAGCCTGTATGCTACCACAGCGGCTATCAGAAAAAAAATACCGGAATGGGCCGGTAATACGCCTTGGGTTGCCATTGATTTACACAATCCCGGAATCAAAGGTGAAGGACATGAAAAGATTTTTTTTGTCGGCAAAAGTCAGCCCGCGCTTCATAAGGAACAAAAAAAATTAGCCTATATACTCGCTGTTACCAGAAGGGGACCATTAAGCTTTGAAAAGGACCATAATTTTTTGACCTTTGGCGAGTCGTGGAATAAATCCACCAGCTATCAAAAGGGCTGGCCTTTTAGTGAATGGGCCGCTTCGTATTTCGGGAAAGGATTGCTGGTCACCACTACCATAGAATTTCCCTATGCCCTCAACGGCCCTCAGCCCATTACTGCCCAAAACACCCGGTACTTCGGAAAGGACTTGATTTACGCATTAAGTCATTATTTGAATCATCACAAACCATCGAAGTGATAGTAAACGGCTAAAGAATATACCTAATCATAAAAACAGGTTCTCGCAGACCATTTTAGTTTAAAGGTAATTTTACCTACACCTGATTTATTAGTCTGATGAGCTTTAGCCATTTACTTGATGATTGAAAAAATTAAAATCTGCAGGTCACCGCTCGAATTTCAAATCCTCTCCAGGTCTTGGAATGTGTTTTATAAGGCTTTTATGAATCCACTCGAGGGTTTTTGTATCATATTGATCCCAGATAGAGATGGACCTGGTTCGATAAGCGCCGTCGACGCCGATTACGCTGACCAATTTGCCATTGACGACAATGGCTATTTCCTTGTATCCCAGGGTGGTGGTGATGGTTTTGAGGAGTTTCGACCCTTTCGGTGTCAGGTGTATGTCCAATAGCCGTTTTTTTTCCGTAGGATGGTAATAAATTTCACTCACCCCGGCAAATTCTTCAAGCTTTATGGCAGGTTCATTGGACAGGCAATGTTCGGTTAGTCCGTTCAGCAATACGTATTTGTTTTTGCAGTTTGACAGATCCGTGTCTACGGTCAGGAAAATCCCGGTAGCTTTTTGCCCTGAGGCAATTTCCGAAACCAGTAGTAAGACAAAGAAAATAATCCCTCTCATAGGCTTAGTGACCTGATTGCTCCCACTTTCTTGTGCTGTGATAGTGCATGGAAAGTCATTTTAGCCCAGAAGCGAGGCCTTGGCAACCATCCGCACTCACAAAGATAAGGATTTGAAAGCAATATATCTATCATTTCCTTGGACACAGTACCCTGGGAAAAACTCAGTATCAGAAATTTGTCGTATTCCCAAAACAGGTGAATCAACAACTGGACTATATCAAAAACTAAAAGCGGGTTTCCTTCTCAAACCTGGCATCGACTTTGTCTCAAAGACCTGGCTTTTGCTGATTTTACGTCTATTCCCCCATCGATCATTTTGTTTTCGGCTTCTTCTTTGATTTGGTTGCATAATTCCTTCAAAAAGGGGTCATGATCGCAATATTTGTCCATTTTATTATAAACCAGTTCATATTCGATTTCTTCCCAGGTGTCGAATGCTGCCAGGTTATGCTGAATCTGCACTTCCAGGTTATCCAATGCTTTGGCAAACCTGGCCTCGGGAGTTGCTGCTCCTTCAAACTCGTACCAAAGCTCATATATTTCATCGCCGGTTTCACTGTTTAAGGTATGCTTTATGTTTTCGATGGCTTGTTGTTCCATTTTTTGTTTGGCTGCTTTCCGTGCGCTTTTCTCAAAAAAGGGAATGTCTCCGGCTTCTGCTTCAATGAGATCATGGATTAATATCATTTTTAAAGTTTTTTCCAGGTTTACGGGTTGTGAGAGGTACCGATGCATTAAAACAGCCATTAAAGCCATTTGCCACGTATGTTCGGCAACGCTTTCACGGCGGCCATTGGAAAGCCAGCTATGACGTAGTTCAAACTTTAACCTTTCGGCAAGCCTGATTAATTGTAGTGTTGAATGAATTACTTGTTTCATAGGATAAATTCCGATCAATAGTCATACTATGAATCCAAGTCATAGAATGACTCGGCAGAACTGGTAGACTGGGTGCATGAAGTAGATTTTGTGTAATAACAACAGTATGTATATTTACGATTTTTTTACTTCTTCAACCAATCATTTTATTATAAATTTGTCGTTTTAAAAGGCAGTTATCAACATCGATAGAATAAAAGAGTGGTTGTTATAAAATTTCGCTTCATACTTTTTTGTTTACTACTAATTGCTGGCCTCACCGGGGCACATGCCCAGGACTCCACCTACCTGACCCTGCGGCCCCTGCCGGGAGATGGTATCTTGTCATTTTTGAACCGCTACGAATTACTCGATTCCTGTGACCGCAGGCACTTTTATGAAATTAACGATATCGATGAACAAGAGGGACTAAATCTGGAGCGCTTATACCAATTACCAATCAAAGTTTACGATTATAACGGTAAGAGTATCCGGACCACTATAGGAATAAACGATTATCAACGGGCAAAAACAATTGAAACCTATAATGACAGGCTCCTGGCAAAGGGTGTAAAATCAGGGGATTACAGGACTAATGACCAACTTTGGGTACCACACCGGTTTTTTGACTGTGATAGGCTGCTGGTGGCAGAAGGAAGTGATTCACTGGCTTTAAATAATGGAAAAACCATTGATGAACCGGTTGAGACCATCATTTTTCCCTTGTTGGGTAAAGAGGATGAAGTCGTCGATATCAGGAGCGACAAATTAAAAAATCATATTTATTATCTTGTCAGCGGGCATGGGGGGCCGGACCCCGGGGCTATAGGAAGGTACGGGGGGCATAATCTGTGTGAAGATGAATATGCCTATGACGTAACCCTCAGACTGGCCAATCACCTTGTCAGGCACGGAGCCACCATATATCTGATTGTTCAGGATGAGAATGACGGGATACGGAATGAGGTAGTTTTGCCTTGTGATTCGGACGAGGTGGTTCACGGCGGCAGTAAAATACCTTATAACCAACTGGCAAGGTTGAAGCAAAGGGCCGATGCTATTAACCGCTTATATAGAAAACACAAAAAAGAAGGGGAAAAAATTCAACGGGTATTAATATTTCACGTAGACTCCAGAAGTACCGAAGAACGTGTGGATTTGTTTTTTTACCATGCCGGCAATAGCAGGTCAGGAAAAAGATTTGCCAATAGCCTAAGGCAGCATATTGATGAAAAGTATGGTTTACACCAAAAAAACCGGGGCTACAACGGTACCGTTGCCGCAAGGAATCTTTATATGTTGAAAAAAACATTGCCTACTTCCGTGTATGTTGAATTAGGCAATATCAGAAACGAAAAGGATCAGAAAAGACTGGTATTGGAGTCGAACAGACAGGCCCTGGCCAATTGGTTTCTGGAGGGAGTCATTAAGTATGAAACTTCCGTGGCTGATTAAAAACCGGCAGGTCTTTTGAATCTCAGGATCGAAGGTTGGTTACCTTTCAGCCCAAACCGGTCTTCAGCGCCTTTGGATGCTTTGAGACCGTTGTTGTCGATGCCAATCCATATTTCATCGCCGGTTAATAACAATGCCTTAGCCATCCCGTACTTGGTAGGTTCATAAAGCTTTCCTGCCGGCATATTGCTGGTGTATTTGTAGCTTACCTTTTCTACTACTGTCCTGGACCTGACATCTATTTTACTTTTGCAAAAACATGACTTATCCTCTAAAAATCAGCTAATCGATCCTGGTAATGTCAGCGCCCAATGCCTTTAAACGCCCGTCGATATTTTGATATCCCCTGTCGATTTGTTCCACATGGTCTATAATACTGGTTCCTTCTGCCGAAAGTGCGGCGATTAAAAGTGAGACCCCTGCCCTGATATCCGGAGAGCTCATGCGGATACCCCGTAGTGGCTGCTTCCTGTCCAGCCCTATTACAGTGGCGCGGTGCGGATCGCATAAAATAATCTGAGCCCCCATATCAATCAGTTTATCGACAAAGAACAGACGGCTTTCAAACATTTTTTGATGCACCAGCACTGTGCCTTTAGCCTGTGTGGCCACGACTACCACGATGCTCAGCAAATCCGGTGTAAAACCCGGCCAAATGGCATCGGCTACTGTCATGATTGACCCGTCGATAAAAGTTTCAATTTCGTAATTGGATTGTGCCGGAATGAGGATATCATTGTTGGTAATCTCCAGTTGAATGCCTAACTTTCTGAATACATCAGGGATTAGCCCCAGTTGATCTACGCTTGCATTTTTGATTTTCAACGCCGATTGCGTCATGGCAGCCATGCCGATAAAACTCCCTATTTCAATCATATCCGGCAAAAGACGGTGTTCAGTACCATGCAGCTCCTTGACACCGTTAATTTTAAGAAGGTTGGAGCCAATGCCATGAATATCAGCGCCCATATCATTTAACATACTACATAACTGTTGTACGTAAGGCTCGCAGGCAGCATTGTATATCGTTGTACTTCCCTTGGCCAGTACTGCGGCCATGATGATGTTGGCTGTACCTGTAACCGAGGCTTCATCCATCAAAATATAGGTACCGTTGAGGTTGGAGGCATCTATATGGTAGAATTTGTCACTGGCATGGTATACAAATTTGGCGCCGAGTTTTTGAAAACCTATAAAGTGGGTGTCCAATCTCCTCCTTCCGATTTTATCACCTCCGGGTTTGGGGATTTTGCCTTTTCCAAATCTTGCCAGTAAAGGTCCCAGCACCATGATGGATCCTCTTAATGAGGAGGCCATGGCCTTGTATTCTTCAGTTTCAAGGATAGACAGATCCACATTTTTTGCCATGAACCGGTACGATTCCGATCCAAGTTTTTCAACTTCAACCCCCATAAGTTTTAAAAGGTCTATCAGTTTATTAACATCCCTGATGTTCGGTACCTTGTGGATGGTAACAGGTTCTTCGGTTAAAAGCGTGGCACTTAAAATTTGCAGGGCTTCATTTTTGGCACCTTGTGGTTCAATTTCTCCCCCTAGCCGGTTGCCACCGTTAATTTTGAATGATGTCATTAATTTCTTCGCCTTTTTTTTCCGTTGCCGCTTCTCTTTCCAATGTTTTCTTTTTTTGGTTTGGTGGTTTTTTCTTTAAAAAGAACTTCGAAAAGGTTTTCCTCTTTTACCTTTTGCGGGTCGATATCCAGCTTGTTTTTGGAAAGCTCTTTGATATGATCGATGATTACCTGATCACTCACCACCTCTTTATTCCAGCTAGCATAAAAGGTTTTCATCAATTTACCCAGATAAATGATAAATGACTCCCTTTCTTCCGGGGCTTCGGTTTTCACAGCCTTGTCTACGATGAGTTCTATATTCCGCCCGTAGTGTTTGTATTTTATCCGGTTGACATTGTAGTCTACCTTTTGTGGCTTTCTGCTCAGTATTTCTTTTTCCGGCTTGGGGTAGGGACTGTCAACCTCCGCCTTAAAGTCTGACATGATAAAGAGGTCGTCCCACAGCTTTTGGTTGTACTCGTTACTATCCTTGATATTGGGATTTATCTGCCGCATTAAATCTACCAGCACAGCAGCGTAGGCATTTCTTTTTTCATTGTCGTCTACCCCGCTCATATATTCAACCAGTTTCTGAATATTCCTTCCATATTCTCTTAATATTAACCGTGGCTTCTGCGTATTATATTCACTCATTGTGATTTTTTCTTTAAAATAATGGTTTACAAAATTTAAAAATACAGGATTTTTTTTAAAACACTGGAAAATAGGTTATTATTTGATTTTAGCTGTCATGTATTTTAAGTTTAGCAAAGCTAAGCAACAACGTTTTTTCTCCAAAGTTTTCGAAGTTAACTTTTGCTTTTCTGTTGGCACCCAGATTGTCCATCATCGTCACCACCCCAAATCCAAACTTAGCATGCTCCACCTTCATACCTTCCGTCAGTCCGGAGGTATCACTCGGTATAAAATCCTTGCCCGGTTTATGATAGTTTTGTGAGGTAGGCCCGGAGGTTTTGCGGATACTGTTTACCAGGTTTTTGGCATATCGACTATGGGTACCCTGCACCTGACCGACAGGGTTAAAGTTGTTTGCTTCACTGCCCTTAAACAGTCTGTTAACTTTGATAAACTGGGGATCGATATCTTCCAGAAACCGGCTGGGTTCGCAGTTTTTGAGTCTTCCGAACCGGTATCTGTTCAGGGCATAGGAAAGATATAGTTTAGCTTTTGCCCGGGTGATGGCAACATAAAAAAGGCGGCGTTCTTCCTCCAGATCCGCACGGCTGGTTAACATCATCTGGGAAGGGAAGAGATCCTCTTCCATGCCGACCACGAAGATGTATTTAAATTCCAGTCCTTTGGCCATATGAATGGTCATCAGGGTAACCAGTTCGTTGTCTTCATTGTTATCCTGATCCACACTTGTAAGCAGGGCTATTTCCTGCAGAAATGCGCCCAGGGTTTTATCCTCATTTTCCGGATTATCCACGTATTCCTTGATAGCATTCAACAGCTCCTGTACGTTTTCATACCGGTTGAGTCCTTCAATGGTCTTATCTTCATACAACGCCCTTAAAATGCCCGAATTTTTCGCAATATGCGTAGCTGCCTCAAATGCATCCTTTCTTTCTATCTCCAGTTTAAAGGCCTTGATCATGGTGACGAAGTCGGCGATAGCGTTGGCTGTTCTGCCACTGATAAAACTGTGGATATTTTCAAGCACCTCCCAGATCGACATGTCATGTTCATAGGCAGCCACCACTACCTTGTCAACCGATGCGGGCCCAATGCCACGTTTGGGCAGGTTGATAATTCTTCTCAAGGCTTGTTCATCATGCTGGTTAATGGCGAATCTCAGATAAGCCAGTATGTCTTTGATTTCCTTTCTTTGATAAAATGACAGACCACCGATGATTTTATATTTGACATTGTTTCTGCGCAGGGCTTCTTCAATGGCCCGTGACTGGCTGTTGGTCCGGTAGAGCACCGCAAAGTCGGTGTAACTGAGCTGATGGTGCATTCTCTCTTCAAAGATAGTGCTTGCGACCAGTTTACCTTCTTCATTATCACTGGTGGCTTTGATGACTTCAATGAGGTCACCCTGTGTATTTTGCGTCCACACATTTTTTTTCAATTGTGCCCTGTTCTTATTAATCACTGAATTGGCGGCCTCGACGATGTTTTGCGTGGAACGATAATTTTGCTCGAGCTTGATGACCCTCAAATCGGCATAGTCTTTTTCGAAATTCAGAATATTCTGAATGTCAGCCCCTCGAAACGCATAAATGCTTTGGGCGTCATCTCCTACTACACAAATGTTTTGATGGACCGCTGCCAGTTTTTTGGTGATCAGGTATTGAGACAGGTTGGTATCCTGAAATTCATCAACCAGTACATACTTGAATCGTTGCTGGTATTTATTTAGCACGTCCAGGTGATCCCTGAACAAGATATTGGTATTAAACAGCAGATCGTCAAAATCCATGGCAGAGGCCTTGAAGCATCTGTCTGCATAGATCCGGTAGATATTGCCGACCTCCGGTTTCATAGCACTTTCATCATCGGCAAGATAGATGGGATTACTCAGGTATTCCTGCCAGGAGACCAGCCTGTTTTTGGCGGCAGATATTCTGTTGAGTACTGTATTGGGTTTGTAAACTTTGTCATCTAACCCTTTTTCCTTGACAATACTTTTGATTAATGATTTGGAATCTTCGGTGTCGTAGATGGTGAAATTGCCCGGGTATCCCAGTTTTCCGCCCTCTGCCCTTAAAATACGGGCAAAAATTGAGTGAAAAGTACCCATCCATATATTCCTGGCCTCATTGCCCACTACACCCTCAATCCTGTCACGCATCTCTTTTGCTGCTTTATTCGTAAAGGTGAGTGCCAGAATATGAAATGGATCCACGCCCTTTGCCTTGATCAGATGAGCAATGCGCATCGTTAATACCCTGGTCTTTCCCGAGCCAGCCCCTGCAATGATCATACAGGGCCCTCCGGTATTCATGACCCCTTCCAACTGCGGCTCATTAAGGTTATCTAAATAATCCATTTTCTCTCCTGAATATATTTCGCAATTTACAAAAGCCACCTAATTTATCATCAAAAAAATCAGATAACCAACGACCCCCACAAAAATTTCTCACCCCGTCCCCCTATCGACACCTCAGTCCATCCCCGCATCATTCTATCCACTCCCTCATCCCACCATGCCATACCCCCATCATCTCTGAATTAATAACCTCTGCACCTCGCTCAACCCACGCCCCGTTGCCTTTACAAAATACACACCATTACGTAATTGCGGAAGTTCCAACGTATAGGTCTGGTTCAAAGTACTTTCCAGTATTTTTTCATAAACCACCTTCCCTTTGGTATCTACAATGGCGAGACGAATGTCTTCTTTATCCGATAAATTAAAGCTGGTATTAAAAGTATTGGTAACAATCGGGTTGGGATACAGGATAAATGTATTGGTTTCCGGAACCGGAAGATTTTCGTCACTGGTAAGGAAAAATTCGATATCATCCAGGTAGAGATTGTTACCAAATTGGTTTTCAAAGACAAAGGCTACCCTCACCGCATCATTACCTGCGTAGGCGTTTAGGTCGATGAACCCGTTTTCCCAGTCGTTTTCATCCTCTGGTGACCAGGGTTGATCAGACGCTATAACACCCAGTGAGGCATCTTCCAGTACGTAAATAAGGTTATTAAAAGATTCACCGCAATTTCCGGAAACAAATATCTTCAGGCGGTCTACATAGTTAGTGACATTCGCATAAGAAAATTTGAAAGTCATGCTGGCCCTGTCGGCTTTGCTCATATCCAGGAGGGGGCTTATCAACCAATCTTCCTCTCCCGCGTTTTCGTAGTTGAAGCCATTGATAAAAGCCGCATTATTGTTATTGCCATTTCCGTTAGCTGGTGACACCAACCAGGTTATGTCCTCATCCGGATTGAAAATCCGCCACCCCGAATTCCCTGGATTGGTGTCATCAAACCTTTCCCGTACGGGAATTTCAACCTTAAAATTATCTGTTCTTTGATTAATAACGGCGCTGTTGTTATCAGGGTTTTGGTCAGCCTGCCCGGATGGGTTGATCAAACGGAAATCGAACGCGTAGTCGCCGTCTTCCAGCGTAATTGCCTGAAATTCCAGCGTCCTTTCTTCTCCGGGATTCAGTGTAAGGCTTTCTAAACCGGTTTGCGGCTCTCCATTTACATTATATCCGGCACTAAAGTTGTTTACAGGCACCGTGCCCAGGTTCTTGATCAGAATACTCGGTGTTACGGTATTTTCGCAAGAGATAACAGCCGGTGCGATGATCTCCTCAATACTTAAGTCGATGTCATATTGCTGCTCCGCAGTGACCCTAATGTCATCCAGATACAAATTATTACCGCCGGCGTTTTGGGCTTTGAAAGCTACCAGAACCTCATTGGCACCAAGATAATCATTGAGGTCCAGGGTGATTGTTTTCCATGCAAACCGGTCTTCGGGAACAAACGCGCCTTGCACGGATTCTGTGCTGGCAAGGTCTTCGCCGGACTCATCAAAAATCACATTTTCAAAGTTGTTACCGCAGTCGGTAGATACTGCTACGGTAAGGCGGTCAGGATTATTAGGGCGATTGGCGTAGGCAAGCCTGAAAGAGAGTGTGGCAGAGCGTGCGCCGGAAAGATCCAACGGAGGACCGATCAGTTGATCTAATTCTGCTGGGCTGTTTATATAATTGAAAAAATTGAGCATGATAGCCCTGTTATCGATACTGGTAACTCCAGGCACAGACCGGATTTCCCAGGTGATGCTTTCATCAGGGTTATCGATGATCCAGTCGGACTGAAAAATCTCAAAGTTTTCATCAATTGATATGACCGGGTCACCGCTGACAAGATAATTGAGTGACTGTATGTTATTGGTGGGGTTGTTATCGTCGCCACCATTGGTTTCTATGATCTGAAAACTTATGTCATTGCTTCCTATACTAACATCGTTTAAAGCGGCAAAACTAATGGTTTGAATATCCTGTGGTGCTAGGGACAACGTCACATCGATGGTTTCTTCTTCCAAGCCATTCACTAACAGGGTTAGCCTGGCCGAGGTGATGTCATTGGTTCCAAAGTTTTTTAGCTCGATTTCCGGGGCAAATGTATTCTGACATTGGCCGGCAGCCGGGGTGAGGATCTCTTTGATTCCCAGGTCATCAGCTACAGGTGAAGGGGCGACGAGTCCCGGAGAGGTTGTAAGGCTCTGTCTTCTTGGGCTGTTTTCTATGACGACCCTCATCCTTGCCTTTTGATCGGTGGTAAACAGATTCATGCATGCGTCATCTGTATAATCCATATAGTTTTGCACCATGCTAAGTTCACCGCAACTTTGCCGGCTTAGGTTACACCCCTCATGTTCAGAAGATGCGGGCGGGGTGTCATCACAAAAATCATCAACACTGCAGCCGCCATCCCCCCAGGTATGTCTAAGCCCAAAAAAATGTCCCAATTCATGGGTGGTAGTTCTTCCCCGGTCGAAAGGGGGTATTAATACAGGAAATGATCCTTTGGCACTTGACCCGAAACTTTGATATCTCAAAACCACACCATCGGTTAGCCTGTTATTAGGGGCATCTTCCAGTCCTTCCAGGGAAGACACCGGGAATTGAGCAAACCCGAGCAAACCGAATGCAAGGTCGGCCACCCATATATTCAGGTAATCCTCTGCCGGCCAGTAGCTCAGTGCCGATAGTTTAGCGGCATCATTCAAGCCAAAATTCGGCTGATTGCCCTGCACCCTGACAATGCCGTTGGTCGGTAATCCTTCCGGATCCTGCCTGGCCAATATAAATTCTATCTGCATATCGTCGGCCACATCCTGAAAAACAGGCAGTGTTTCACTGGCATCACTGTTAAACCTTCTGAAATCTTCATTGATAACCTCAATCTGGGAAATAACCTGGGCATCGCTGATATTACTGCCATCACCCACTGCTTCGCCATTGTGAATGATATGTACCACGACCGGAACAGTCAGAACGAGGGCATCTCTACGGGCCGCAGCCGGTAATTTTTTCCTTTCGGTAATTCTTTTGTTCAGCCAATCCTCAAAGGATTTTTTCGATTCGAGCTTTGGATCATGGCCCCTGCGGTAGGCCTCATATTCCACGGTGCTGCAACGCTTTTGTGCAAAAAGTAACGATGGAAAGGTGATAACCAAAACGGTTAACCAAATAAAGAAACGCCAATGAATGTCTATATACTTCCCCATATACCTAATCATAGGATGATAACTATACAACTATTTTGTATAAAAGGTTCAGCCTGGTTTTTGACCCCTGAATTAGTCTGATCAGGACATTAAATTATCAGGTAATTTGGCATTAGGGTCGTTGGGATGGGTAATATTTATCGCTTCCACAGCAACAATTTCGGGTACGGATCTTTTGATTGATTCTTCAACACCGGCCTGCAATGTCATGGTTGACATCGGGCAATTGCCACACGCCCCCAGTAACTCCAGCTTCACCACATTATTGCTGATCTCCAGAATCCTGACATCTCCTCCATCTGTTTCCAGGTACGGGCGGATGTTATCAAGCGCTTTTTCAACCCTTTCCATCAGATCATCTTTCATCACCGTCTCATCTTTCATAATCTAAATATTTACTTCTACTTTTTTTGTCTTTTGCATGGATGAATTTCTGATGGCAACCTGCTGTGCAAGCGACTGCGCCAGTTTTTTAAATGATTCAGCAGTAATACCTTCTTTTAATACAGCCGGGTAGCCATTATCCCCACTTTCCCGAATGCTTTGGACGATAGGAATCTGTCCTAACAATGGTACCTTAAACTTCTCTGCCAGCTTTTTGCCTCCCTCCTGACCAAAAATGTAATACTTGTTGTCAGGTAATTCCCCAGGTGTAAAATACGCCATATTTTCGACAACTCCCAGGACCGGGACATTAATTTGAGGCTGTTTAAACATAGCGAGCCCCTTGACGGCATCAGCCAGTGCTACCTTTTGAGGTGTGGTAACAATAATGGCACCGGTGACAGGCACCGTTTGTACCAGCGTAAGATGTATATCGCTGGTGCCGGGGGGCAGGTCTATCAACAGATAATCCAACGGCCCCCAGTCTGCATCTCCGATAAACTGTTTCAGGGCCGAACTGGCCATAGGCCCCCTCCAGACCACCGCATTGTCTGATGGCGTTAGAAATCCGATCGATATGATTTTTACACCATATTGTTCTATGGGAACAATCAGGTTTTTTTCGCCTTTTTTTAAGATACCGGGCTGCTCATGTTCGCAATTAAACATCGTGGGCTGGGAGGGACCGAATATATCGGCATCAATAACTCCGACCGAGGCACCGGTTTTGGCCAGAGCCACCGCCAGATTGGAAGTAACCGTAGATTTTCCTACGCCTCCTTTGCCAGAGGCCACAGCAATGATATTCTTCACTTCCGGTAGCAAAGGGGCATTGTTCAGCCGGGTACTGGTAACATCGGAAGTCATATTTATCTCAAGGGGAAAGTCCTCGCCGGCAATTTTACCCACCGCCTCCAGACAGTCTTTCCTGATCATTTCTTTCAGCGGACAAGCCGGGGTGGTCAGCACCACTGTAAATGAAATTTTATGGTCGCTCACTTCCAAATCCCGAATCATGTTCAGGCTGACCAGGTCTTTTTTTAAGTCAGGATCTTCTACCGTTCCCAACGCCTTCAATACCGCTTCTTTGGTTACAGACATGTTTGTGTTTTAATTGTTTTTATTTGTTTCCTGCAATTTACCTACTTACGTTTATTTTATTAACAAAAGAGATATAAAATAAGTTGGGTAGGTAAGATAAATTTGTTTTTTACAAAGACAGCATCGTCGCCAATGACCATTATTCATTAACTTTGAAAAATTGTTAACCCCGGTAAATTGAAAATCAGACAAGACATCATTGATCAGGTCAAGGCCCGTGTGGATATTGTGGAAGTATTGGATGACTTTCTCACCTTAAAAAAGGTCGGTCAGAGTTACCGGGCCCTGAGCCCGTTCACCGATGAAAAGACACCTTCCTTTTATGTTTCTCCTGCCAAAGGGATTTTCAAGGATTTCAGCTCAGGCAAGGGGGGTGATGCCATTGCTTTTATTATGGAACTGGAGGGACTTTCCTACCTGGAAACCATTAAATATCTGGCCAAAAAATATGGCATTGAGATCAAGGAGGAAGAACAAACCGATGAAGAAATTGCCCGGCAAAATGAACGGGAGAGCCTGTACATTGCGCTGAGTTTTGCTAATGAATATTTCAAGGACCTGCTTTGGAACCATGCCGACGGCCAATCCATAGGGCTGGCCTACTTCAAAGAAAGGGGCTTTACCGACCAGGTTATCAGGGAATTTGACCTGGGCTACAGCCTTAATCTATGGGACGGATTGATGAAAGCGGCGCTCAAGAAAGGTTACCAAAAAGAAATTCTCGAAAAAGCGGGTTTGATCATAACCAATGAAGACAGAAGCTATGACCGCTTCAGGGGAAGGGTGATTTTTCCTATCCACAACATAACCGGCAAGCCTATAGCCTTTGGTGCCCGTATATTGGTGGCTGACAAAAAGCAACCCAAATACATCAACAGCCCCGAAACGGAGATTTACCACAAAAGCAAGGTATTGTATGGCATTCATCAGGCCAGGCAGGCCATTCGAAGTGCTGATAACTGCTATCTGGTAGAAGGTTATACAGATGTTATTTCGATGCACATGGCCGGGGTGAAAAATGTTGTTGCTTCATCAGGCACCTCGCTGACCGACGAACAAATCAAACTGATCAGCAGGTATACAAAGAATATTACGGTGCTGTTCGATGGTGATGCGGCAGGTCTGAGGGCTTCTTTGAGAGGGGTGGACATGATCCTGGAAAGCGGCATGAATGTAAAGGTCGTGGTTTTCCCTGATGGCGAAGATCCCGACAGTTATGCCAGTAAATCCGGGAGCACGCGTTTTCAGGAATATCTTCAAAGCCAATCACAGGATTTCATCAGGTTCAAGATTTCCGAATTTGCCAAAGACGGAGCGAAAGACCCGGTCAGGAAGGCAGAGACCATCCGCAATATTGTGGAAAGCATTTCCAAAATTCCTGATCCCATCCAGCGGACAGTTTACATCCAGGAAAGTAGCAAACTGCTGGATATTGACGAATCTATCCTTATTGCCGAGCAAAATAAGATTCTGATTCGTAAACATCGCGAGCGGCCGAAGGAAAAGTCAGCCACGAAGGTGGAAACAGAGATTTTGCCGGAGCGGCTCCTCCATGAGCAGGAAGAGCAGGCGGCCTTTGCCGAGTTGGACCCGTTGATATGGCAGGAAAAGGAAAGTGTCAGGATTTTATTGACTTACGGTATAAAGGAGGTAGACGAAAACATAAAGTTAAGTGAATACATGCTTCAGGAGCTGGAGGAAATCGATTTTAAGACCCCTGTTTACGCCGATATCCTTAACTCGATAAAAGATAACCTGAAAAAGGGATTGTGGATCGATGCGGATTACTTTTTGCACCATGGATCTGAAGAAATCAAACAAGAAGTCATAAGCCTTACCACTGAAAAGTACGATATTAGCGAAAACTGGCATGAAATGTATAAAATCCATGTTCCAAGGGAGTCGGAAATCATTGACAACGTGATTTACACCAACATTCACAGGCTTAAAATGAGGGTTATTCAAAAGATAATCGACGGTCATATGGAACGCTTGAAACAGGAACAAGACGAGGATCAACAGGAATCCTTGCTGAAAATCATCTCATCCTACAAGAAAATGGAAATGGAAATCGCCCATGTACTTGGCAATGTAGTGGCAAGATAAGCTTGATTTCACCGTATTTTAAGGACATTGACCCAAATTCATGATGTTTCCTGGCTATTTACCTTAAATACTGACTTAATCCTATTAAATTTGCATTGTTTTGGATGAATGCCAGAAATAAATATGAATAGCGACATTAAACTTGATACCATTGAAGCAGCCATCGAGGCTATAAAAAGGGAAGAGGTTATTATTGTGGTGGATGATGAAAACAGGGAAAATGAAGGCGACTTTATTTGTGCTGCTGAATGCATTACACCCGAAATTGTCAATTTTATGGCTACCCATGGCAGAGGTTTGATCTGTGCCCCGGTAGTTGAAGACCGCTGTGAAGAACTGGGACTGGAATTAATGGTCGGTAACAATACCGCCCTGCACGAGACGCCTTTCACCGTTTCAATAGATCTTATAGGCCATGGTTGTACAACCGGAATCTCAGCAAGTGACAGGGCCAAAACCATCAGAGCCCTTGTAAACCCAAATACAAGACCGGAGGATCTGGGCAGACCAGGCCACATTTTTCCACTTAAAGCCAAATCCGGTGGGGTATTACGCAGAACCGGACATACAGAGGCAGCCATTGATTTTGCCAGGCTGGCAGGCTTTCAGCCGGCAGGGGTCCTGGTGGAAATTATGAACGAGGACGGTAGTATGGCGCGCTTGCCGGATTTAAGGAAGGTGGCTGACAGGTTTAATCTTAAATTGGTTACCATCAAGGATTTGATCGCCTACCGTCTGAAAAAAGAAAGTCTCATCAGGCGGGAGGTTGAAGTAAACATGCCGACCTTGTACGGTGACTTTCATCTTGTAGCCTACACACAGACAAATACCGGAGATACCCATTTAGCGTTAGTAAAAGGTAAATGGGAAAAAGATGAGCCTGTGATGATAAGGGTACACTCTTCCTGTGTGACAGGTGATATTTTTGCCTCTTTTCGTTGCGACTGTGGCAATCAGTTACACAAAGCCTTGAAAATGGTGCATGAAAATGGCAAGGGAGTTGTGCTTTATATGAACCAGGAAGGAAGGGGAATTGGTTTAATAAATAAGTTGAAGGCCTATAAATTGCAGGAAGAAGGGATGGACACGGTGCAGGCTAATATTGAATTAGGCTTTGACATGGATAACCGTGACTATGGTGTAGGCGCACAGATATTGAGGGATTTGGGCGTAAGTAAACTGAAGCTTATTTCCAATAATCCTAAAAAAAGAGCAGGATTAATAGGTTACGGCCTGGAAATTGTGGATAATATTCCCATTGAGATCGAGCCCAATGAGCATAATGAAAAGTATCTTAAAACTAAAAGGGACAAAATGGGGCATAAGATTTTGAAAAAATAGATGGATTAACCAGGGGAGCGTATGAAAAATTTTATTTTTGTTTTACTGATCGTATGTATCACCGATGCGGCGCTCCGGGCGCAGACATTTCCGTCAGATATATGGCACGAAGGAAAACTGATTACCATTGATGAGGATACTTTGAGGGGAAGGGTAAAGTATGATCTGGACAACGATCTGATACAAATCGACTATGCCGGTGGTATTTATACCTATGGGGCGAGGAAAATACTTTATTTTGAAATTTTTGACGAGTACTTTGAAGATTACCGGTATTTTTACGCACTTCCTTATGAAACCTCGGGTAATTACAAAGTTCCGATTTTGTTTGAGGTTTTGTACGAAGGCCATCTGACCCTGCTATGCCGGGAATATATCTCCACTGAAACGGTACCACAGTTTAATCCCTATGGCGGGCGTAATATTTACAGCACCTTTAAATTGTCATACAATTACTACTTTGTTTCCAAAGAAGGTAGAATAACCCAGTACTATCTGAAAAAGAAAGATTTGCTTACTATCATGAAGAAAAAATCCCCGGAGGTAAAGCAATTCATGAAAAACAACAATTTGAAATATGACAAACGCGGTGATTTGGTACGAATTACCGCTTATTACAATTCTTTGCTGGATGCTTGATTTCTTGCTCAGGTTTGATTACCTATGCCAAAAAATTAAGTAACCCGAACTATGACCAAACCTTTGATTTTAGTTTCTAACGACGATGGTATTACCTCGCATGGGATAAGGACATTGGTAGATGTAATGTGCGAACTGGGAGAAGTAGTGGTAGTTGCTCCCGACAGCCCCCAGTCCGGTATGGGACACGCCATTACCATAGGCAATACATTGAGACTGGATGAAGTCGATATTTTCAAGGTAGCCAGGTCTTATAAGTGTTCGGGTACCCCTGCGGATTGTGTCAAGCTGGCTAAACACCAGATTTTAAAAGACAAGAAACCCGATCTGGTGGTAAGTGGTATCAACCACGGAGGCAACACTTCGATCAGTGTCCTATACTCAGGCACTATGTCGGCCGCTATTGAAGCAGCTATTGAAGATATGCCCTCCATTGGCTTTTCACTTTGTGATTATTCCTCCAAAGCAGACTTTTCCCATGTCACCGACTATGTTTACAAAATTGCCGAGCAGGCACTGCGTAACGGTATGCCAAAAAACACGGCCTTGAATGTTAATTTCCCTCCCAAAAGAAATGAAAGGATAAAAGGCATTAAAATCTGCAGGCAGGCCAGGGCCAAATGGCAGGAAGAGTTTGACCAACGCCTCGATCCCTACGGGCGCAGCTACTTCTGGTTGGCAGGTAACTTTGTGAATTTCGACAAGGGCGAAGATAACGACGAATGGGCTATTGCTAATAATTACATTTCTGTCGTGCCTTGTCAGTTTGATATGACAGCCCACCATGCCATAGGTCAGTTGAATAATGATTGGGATATTTGAGGGTCCCGGGTTACAGGTTCCCCATTCGGTTTTCAAAGTATGCCGCAAGCATCTCGTGGCTGTCCCACAACGTTTTCAACAAAATTCTTACACCTGATCCCTCTCCCCTCATCGAGCTGAAAGGTACAACCAAGCCACTTCCCCTGTCCGATAACCCTTAACAATCAGAGGATGCAATGATTTCATAATCGCGGGCCCAAAGGTGTATCCCCTAAAATAATTGTCAATTGTCCATTGTTAACTGTCAATTTCCAATGGCGCCTTTGAGCATGCCTTCAATTCAGTGGTGGCTCCGGTTATAGGAACATAGGAAGGAGAATATTCGGCGAATGAATAATTGAAAATATGCGATTCCTGCCGGGGGTGGAAAGGCCCCATATCACCAGATAATTTATAATTATTCTAAATAGCACACCTCTCTATCACAATAATATCTAAATATCTTGATAATCAGCTTGTTAAATAATAAATCGATACCGGTCTAATGTATGTTTTTTGTTGAAAATGTGCTAGGAATAAATTTGAAAAAAAAAGATCGCATAGTACATTTGCATCGATCTTAAAAACGCTTACTAAACAGTATGGCCGAGAAAAAAATTAACGATCATATGAGGAGATTGTTGCACCCAAAAGCTTTAAAGCTATTTTTTACACTGGTACTATCCATTTTCATTTTTCAGTCTGCGATCTCGCAGGATGCTGCCGCCTCCGGTGAAATACCTACTGATGAAGAATCCATTGCTGCAGGAAAGGCCTTATTTCAGGAATTGTGTACAGTATGTCATGCAGTAGATAGAAAAGTGGTAGGGCCTGCTTTAATGAATGTTTATGAAAGAAGGGATTTGCCCTGGATCATAGCCTTTGTGAAAAATTCCCAAAGGGTAATCGCCAGCGGTGACCCCTATGCGGTGGCTTTATACAATGAATATAACAAGACGCAGATGAATAATTTTGATTATTTGTCTGATGAAGAGATTATTAATATAATAGCCTATGTCAAAGATGCCACAGAGAATCCTGCCACACCTGCCGTCGCCGCTGGCGAAGATGCAGGTGCACCCAGTGCCGGAACGGCTGGCGAAGGAGGAATTCCTTCCCAGTACCTGACAGCAATACTGGTAGGTTTACTGGTAGTCTTAGTAATTATCCTGGGGGTTTTGGTGCTGATCATTTCAGTTTTAACCAGATATCTGAAGGAGAAAAAACAATTGGATGAAGTTGACCAGGAATTGCTTGGTCAGAAGTTGGAATTCGGGAAGTTTTTTACCAGCTCAGGGTTCTTAGGTGTGCTGGTGTTTTTATTTGCTGCCATTGCCTTTAAATCGGTTATAGACGGACTATATAATATAGGGGTCCAGCAAAATTACGAACCCACCCAGCCCATTGCTTTTTCACATGCTTTGCATGCCGGCGAGTATGAAATCGATTGTAACTACTGTCATACCGGGGTAATGAAAAGTAAAAATGCTAATATTCCTTCGGCCAACATATGCATGAATTGTCATGGGCAAATACTGACCGAGTCATCTGAAATCGCCAAGATATACGAGGCACTTGACTACGATAAAACCACCCAGACCTATGGTCCTAATCAAAAACCAATCGAGTGGATTCGGATCCATAACCTGCCTGACCTGGCATATTTTAATCATGCCCAGCATGTAAATGTCGGTGGTATAGAATGCCAGACCTGCCACGGTGAAATACAGGAAATGGTTGTAGTTAAACAACACTCGAACCTTACCATGGGGTGGTGTATCGATTGCCACAGGCAAACAGAGATAAAAACAGTAGGAAACAAATATTATGACCAGTTGGTGGAATTACATGAAGCCAGCAATAAAGAACAGTTAAAGGTGAAAGACATTGGAGGGCTGGAATGCTCCAAATGTCACTATTAAATAATTTTCGAAATTTTACAGTCGGACTCGACTTCCATATATAGATCATATGAAAGAATCTAAAAAAACATATTGGAAAGGTTTGGAGGAGCTTGCGCAGGATGAAAGCTTTGAAAAGTATGCGAAGAAGGAATTCCCCGAATACTTACCGGTTAATCTTCAAAAAGGTGGATTTGATGAGGATGAGGGTAGCAGCAGAAGAGATTTTCTGAAATTAATGGGGTTTGGCGTAGCAGCCGCTTCATTGGCGGCTTGTGAAGCACCTGTGCGAAAAGCCATTCCGTATTTGAATAAACCTGTAGATATTGACCCGGGAATACCCAATTATTATGCGTCCACTTATGTGAACTCAGGTAATTACTGCAGTATAGTTGTGAAGACGAGGGAAGGGCGTCCCATTAAGATAGAGGGTAACACCCTTTCGCCTGTAACCAAAGGGTGTGTCGATGCACAGGTAGAAGCATCGGTTTTATCCCTATATGATGACGCCAGGCTCAAAAAGCCGTTTTTAAGCGGGGAGCCCTCGTCATGGAGTGAAATTGATAAGGACATGATAGATAAGTTGAGATCGATTAGCTCCTCGGGAGACAAGATCTGTCTTGTCAGTAATACAATTTTAAGCCCGACAACAAAAACTGTTATTGCAGATTTTCAAAAGAAATTTTCCAATGTTCAGCATATCGTTTATGATACATATTCATCGGATGGAATAAAATTAGCACATAACAACTTATTCGGAAAACCAATACTTCCTTCTTTTGATTTCGGCAAAGCAGATGTTATTGTCAGCTTTGCGGCTGATTTTTTAGGAACATGGATTTCTCCTATCGAATTTACCCATCAATACATACAAAACAGAAAATTGGGTGATGGCAAAAAGACGATGTCCCGCCATTATCATTTTGAAGCTAATTTATCCCTGACCGGAGCCAATGCTGATCACCGTATTAAGGTAAAACCATCCCAGGAAGGGTTGGTGGTAGCACAGCTATATAATTTTCTTGCCAAAAAAGCCGGGGCACCAGGGTATAATATTTCAAAGGTAGATATCGGGTTTATTGAAAAAGCAGGTAACGAACTCTGGTCAAAACGAGGTAAATCGCTTGTAGTTAGTGGTTCGAATGATCCGTCTGTGCAAACAGTGGTTGCAAGAATTAATGATCTTCTGGGAAACTATGGAAAAACTATCGACATAAATACCCCTGTCAATTACAGACAAGGGAATGATGGGCAGTTTGCTGATTTCATCAAAGACTTACAAGGAGGGCGCGTGGGTGCGGTTATTTTCATAAACGCGAATCCGGTTTACAATCATCCTCAGGGTAGCGACATCGCTTCGGGCCTGGAGAAAGTCAAATTAAAAGTATCTACTTCTGACAGGATGAATGAAACTGCCGTTTTGTGTGACATTGTGGCCCCTGATAACCACTTCATGGAATCATGGGATGATTCGGAGCCCAAACCCGGATATTATAGTCTCACTCAGCCAGTCATCAGAACTTTATTTGATACCAGGCAAATGCAGGAAAGCTTATTGACCTGGTCCGGTAATTCTGAAAGTTATTTTGATTACCTGCGAAATAGCTGGAAAAACAAGTTTTATGATAAAGATGACTCCGAGTTGGGTTTTCAAACTTTTTGGGATCAGGTGTTGTATGATGGCGTTTACAAACATGTTACGCCTCAAGAAACAGCAACGGGTAACGATGAGAATTCCACTGATGAGCCCCTTGCCATCATTGAAGATTTAAGTGCGCAGTTTTTAGAGATTAACAAAAATTATAAAGCCGATAACAATGGGTTTGAATTGGTTTTGTATCAAAAAGTAGGACTTGGAGACGGTGGTGTACAAGCCAATAATCCATGGCTCCAGGAAATGCCTGATCCAATTACAAAATCCACATGGGATAACTATGCGACCATGTCATTAACCGATGCCAAGTCCCTCGGTGTGGTCATGTCGGCTGAAGGAGATACTAATTATGTTAACATTACGCTGGAAGGCAAAACGATTAAACTTCCGGTTTTGATCCAGCCGGGTCAGGCAGCCAGAACCATAGGAATAGCACTGGGTTATGGAAGGACGCATGCCGGTAAGGTAGGAGATAAAGTGGGCGTGAACGCTTATCCCTTAGCCAGTGTTTCGAAAGGTGTGATAAAATATACGGTTCATGAGGGGGTTGATTTAGCCATTGACTCTGAAAAGACCAAAATTGCGAGGACCCAGACCCATCAAACCATCATGGGGCGCCATATCATTCAAGAGTCCACTTTGGATGCCTATCAAAAAGACCCCTCAGCCGGAAGGGTCCATCCAAAAATTGCCACAAGTGAAGGATTCAAGGCACCGCAGAAAATCACGTTATGGAAGGGGCATGATTATAACAATCATCATTGGGGACTGATCATCGATATGAATTCATGTACAGGATGTAGTGCCTGTATTGTTGCTTGTCAGGCTGAAAATAATATACCGGTTGTAGGAAAGCAGGAAGTGTTGAACAGGCGGGAAATGCACTGGATCCGTATTGACAGGTATTACTCAAGTAATGAGCCTGATGAGGGACTTGGAAAGATACAAACTTTGCGGTCATTAGAAGAGCCTTCTGATAACCCGGAGGTTACATTCCAGCCCATGATGTGTCAGCACTGTAATAACGCCCCCTGTGAAACCGTGTGCCCTGTAGCCGCAACAACCCATAGCTCTGAGGGGTTGAACCAGATGACTTATAACCGTTGTATAGGCACAAGATATTGTGCTAACAACTGTCCCTACAAGGTGAGAAGGTTTAATTGGTTTAAATACCACGACAATGATCAGTTCGCGGAAGCCAATCCTTCTATGAATTCCAATCTTGGCAAGATGGTTCTTAACCCTGATGTGACAGTCAGGTCGCGAGGGGTGATGGAGAAATGTTCTTTGTGTGTTCAAAGAATTCAGGCTGGCAAACTTAAAGCTAAAAAAGAAAACAGAAGACTTGTTGATGGTGAAATTACCACAGCCTGTACCAACTCCTGCCCTGCGGATGCTATGATATTCGGAGATATGAATGATCCTAACAGTAAAATATCCAAAGCACTAAAAATTAAAGCCAAAGATAAAACAAATGTAGAGGTCGGTGAACCGAGGGCCTATCACGTGCTTGAAGAATTGAATGTTAATCCTAATGTCTTTTATTTGACCAAAATCAGAAATAAGAGCTCGGAGGGAGAAGAAGCTTAATAAAAAGTAATACAAGTACAAACTAAGAATTATATGAGCGTAACTGCATCAGTTCGTAAACCTTTGATAACCGGTGGGAAAACAGCCCATGATGTTACTGAAGATATTTGCCGTCAGGTAGAAGGAAAACCTACACAATTGTGGTTAACAGCCGTAGCCATCTCCCTCGGCCTACTCGCTGTAGGAACGTATGCCTTATTGGTTACCTTATGGGAAGGCATTGGTAAGTGGGGGCTGAATAAGACCGTTGGCTGGGCATGGGATATTACAAATTTCGTCTGGTGGGTAGGTATTGGTCACGCCGGCACCTTGATATCTGCTATCTTGTTACTATTCAGACAGAAATGGCGAATGTCTATCAACCGCGCGGCAGAGGCCATGACGATATTTGCTGTAATTTGTGCCGCACAATTCCCCTTGGTACACATGGGAAGATTATGGGTAGGCTTTTATTGGGCTCTTCCGCTTCCGAATACTTTCGGATCGTTGTGGGTGAATTTTAACTCCCCATTGTTGTGGGATGTATTTGCCATCAGTACTTACTTTTCAGTATCCCTCGTATTCTGGTATATTGGTCTGATCCCCGATTTTGCCACCATCAGGGACCGTGCAAAAAATAAAATATCAAAGGCTATTTACGGAGCCCTTAGCTTTGGCTGGGACGGTGCAGCCAAAACCTGGATGAGATATGAGTCTGTGGCGCTGATCCTTGCAGGATTGGCTACGCCGCTGGTACTGTCGGTTCATACCATCGTTTCTTTTGATTTTGCCACTTCAGTGATTCCAGGCTGGCATACAACCATATTCCCGCCCTACTTTGTGGCAGGAGCGATATTCTCTGGTTTTGCCATGGTACAAACATTACTTTTGGTAACCAGAAAGGTTTATAAGCTGGAACATTATATTACGATTAACCATATAGAGCTCATGAATATTATCATCATGGTCACTGGCTCTATTGTGGGTATAGCCTATATTACTGAGTTTGTCATTGCTTTTTACTCCGGCGTAACGTATGAAGAATATGCTTTCATCAATCGTATGACAGGCCCTTACTGGTGGGCATACTGGTCAATGATGACATGTAATGTAATCTCACCTCAGCTATTCTGGATCAAAAAGATCAGAACCAACCTGGCCGCTACCTTTATTCTTTCAATCGTGGTAAATATCGGCATGTGGTTTGAAAGGTTTGTTATCATAGTCACTTCGTTACATAGAGATTTTATTCCGTCCAGTTGGGCTATGTTTACCCCCACATTTTATGATATTGGCGTATACACGTTCACATTTGGACTATTCTTTACGGCTTTTTTTCTGTTTGCAAAGTTCTTCCCGGTGATAAACATGGCGGAGGTGAAATCTATATTAAAATCAGATGCTCTCAAAATAGAGAAAAAGGAAGAAATAAGAGAAAAGCAAGAAATTTAAGATTTAGAAAACAAACAAATGGAAACCGGAAAAAACTATTTGGTTGGCATTTACGAGGACGAGAATACCCTCGTAAATGCCATAAAACAGGTTAGGCAAAGTGGCATCAAAATTCATGAAGTGTTTACGCCTTATCCCATCCATGGACTGGAAGACGTTTTGGGTTACAGAAGATCGAGATTACCGATTGCCGCTTTTCTATTCGGCTTAACCGGTACCACCCTGGCCCTTACCATGATGTTTTACATGATGGGAATTGACTGGCCTATGAACATCGGGGGAAAGAATTACACCCCCTTACCCACTTTTATCCCGGTTACTTTTGAAATGACAGTGCTATTGTCAGCCTTTGGTATGGTTGGGACTTTTTTTGTAGTCAGCAATCTGAAACCTTATGGAAAGCCTAAGATTTTTGACATAAGAAGCACAGATGATAAACACGTAATGGCCATCGATCTGGCCAATAACTACCTATCCCGGGAAGAAATTTCATCAATCCTGAATCAGTCAGGTGCCTCGGAGGTGAATACCAGGAATTTTGATTGAATGAGCTTAAAAATAACAAGCATGTTTATATATAGTAAGTTGCGGTTTTATATAGGTTTTGTGGGAGTAGCCCTGTTAACATCCTGCGGTGCCGGTGTTGATGACCCCGGAAAGGAATACGCCCCAAATATGTACCATGCAGTTCCCTATGAACCGCTGAAGCAAATTAAAGACGTGGATGCAGGTAACTGGGTCAGTTCTCTCGATGACGGACAGGGAGAGTATTTCAGCTCTAACCCTATCAACCCGGACAGTATGAATATGAGAGAGCCTGTTCCCAATACAGTGAGAAGAAGTGAGAAAGGTTACCTGCCCTATCGTATTCCTAAAGACAGCATTGCCTGGGCTGCGGCTAATTTGAAAAATCCACTGGACTCCACCCAGGCTATCATCGGGGAAGGCCAGGTTTTATACACTAAATTTTGTGGTCCATGCCATGGAGCCAACGGAAAAGGGGACGGTAAAGTTGGGAAGGTATATCAGGGTGTGCCATCGTATTCATCCAGGCCGGTAAAGGATTACAGTGAAGGACATATATTTCATGTTATTACACATGGTATAAGACGGATGGGAGCGCATGGATCGCAATTGAGTATTGAAGAACGCTGGAAGGTAGTAAGATATGTTCAGCAACTGCAAAATCAGTAACTTTTAAGAGATTTCACTTGGGGCCTTTCAGGCCGTCAAAAATAAACATGATGACAGACGAAAAATTTGAATTTACCGGAGATCTTAAAAAGAAAACAATCATCTTTCTTATCGTTGGGATCGTTGCCGTTGTCCTGGGCATCATCCTGATCAATACCGGAGGACACCACGGAGAGGAACATGCTGCCGAACATGCAGTCGAGGCCGCAGGTCATGCAGAAGCCGGTGGAGATCATGGTGGACATGGTGCCGTTTGGTTAACACGTGTGAAAGCCAATTTATGGATCAACAACGTATTTTTTGCCGGTCTGGCGTTAATTGGTGTTTTCTTTGTAGCCATTCAATATGTGGCGCAGGCAGGTTGGTCGGCCTCGATTAAAAGGGTCGCCGAACCTTATGGCTATTGGCTACCGGTTGCAGGAGGGTTGATGTTAATACTGTTCTTTTGGGCAGGACATGATATTTTCCACTGGACCCATGACTATCTCTATAACGAGTTCCTGGAAGATGGCTCACCTAACCCTGATTATGATCCTATCATCGCGGGAAAAACCTGGTACCTGAGCCTGCCATTTTTCCTGGGAAGAATGATTGTGTTTTTTGCGGTGTGGTTTTTAATGTTTCTGGCCATAAGAAAACAGTCCCTGCTGGAAGATATTCACGGGGGTGATCAGTACTGGAGAAAAATGGTGAAACTATCTGCTATTTTTATTGTCATCTTTGCAGTTTCTTCCTCTATGGCAGCCTGGGATTGGGTAATGTCTATTGATACACACTGGTTCAGTACAATGTTTGGTTGGTATGTATTTGCCAGTTGGTGGGTTGCCGGATTGGCTTCAATCACCTTGCTTATCTTGTTTTTGAAAGACCGCGGATACCTTAAAATGGTCAATTCCAATCATTTACATGATATGGGCAAATTTATTTGGGCTTTCAGCATTTTCTGGACCTATATCTGGTTTTCACAGTTTTTGTTGATCTATTATGCCAATATTCCCGAAGAGTCTGTATACTTTGTAGAAAGGCTTACCAGTGACCATTACAAGCCGATATTTTATGTGAATTTAATACTAAACTTCGTCCTGCCCTTTTTGTTATTAATGACGAGAGATGCAAAGCGCCATGCGATATTTCTGAAATTGGTTTGCATTATTATCATTTTCGGTCATTGGCTTGATTTTTACCTGATGGTTACACCAGGGGTTATGAAAGAGAACGGTGGGTTCGGCTTTCTTGAGCTGGGAATGCTTCTGGTTTTTGCCAGCGCTTTTACCTATGTCTTGTTCACCCAATTGGCAAAAACACCGCTGGTTGCCAGAAATCATCCAATGATGGAAGAAAGTATGCATCATCATATATAGCTGTTAAAAAAACAAATTTGATAAATTAAGGAGATATGTTAACATTTGCGATAATTGCAGGACTTTTATTACTAGTGGTTTTATTGCTGTTGCTCTTCAGGATCAACGCGCTAACCGATGTAATGAAGACAGAAGGGCAGAGAAGGGCATCGACCAGCAACAAGGTGAATGCGGTTTTAATGATGGTATTTCTCATTGCAGCCGGGGCATTATTCTTTTGGTATTCTATTGTCAGGCAAAATGAGTACAAATTACCAGTCGCTTCCGATCATGGGATAGTCACAGATAATTTATTCTGGATTTCGACCATAGTGACGGGTATCGTGTTTATCCTTACACATATCCTCCTGTTTTGGTTTTCTTACAGATATCAATACAAGAAAAACGCCAAAGCCCTTTACTATCCTGAAAACAACAAACTGGAGATTTACTGGACGGTTATTCCGGCCATCGTTTTAACCGGATTGGTTTTCAGTGGTTGGAAGGCCTGGACAGATATTACTGACAAGGCACCTGAAGGTGCGGAGGTTGTTGAGATTGTAGGGCAACAATTTCAATGGACAGCCAGGTATCCTGGAAAGGATAAGCAACTGGGCTCCTTTGATTTCCGGATGATCGATGAGGTAAATAGTCTGGGAATTGATTTTAGTGATAAATCCTCCTTTGATGATTTTATTCCAAGAAAAATATTCTTACCGGTAAATAAACCTGTTGAATTTAAGATCAGGGCAAAAGATGTTTTGCACAGCGTTTATGCACCGCATTTCAGATTGAAAATGGATGCGGTACCAGGTATGCCTACGAGATTTTGGTTCGTACCGAATACAACCACGGCCAAAATGCGGGAAGATCTGAAAAATAGTGGCAATCCGTTCTGGCAGGAAATCGATCCCGATACCGGTGAGCCAAAATGGAAGAATTTTAATTATGAATTGGCCTGCGCAGAAATCTGTGGCAGGGGGCACTTTTCCATGAGATTGTTGATTGAGGTTGTGGAAGAGGTCGAGTACGAGAAATGGTATGCGGAGCAGAAATCCTGGCTCTCAATGAATGAGGATTACCTGTCTAAAGTACCCGCTAATTTAAAGGAATTGGCAGCCATTTCTGCTGGAATTGAAAATAGTGCAAACAATTAAATAGTAAATCAAAACCAGGCCATTAGTAGGCTGTAAGTTTCTAAAATATAAGATCCATGGCAGAAACGATAAGAACTATCGAAGACACAAAACATGCGCATGAAGATGAGCATCATGATGATCACCACGAAGAAGGTAACTTTTTCACGAACTATATCTTCTCCCTGGACCATAAGGTCATAGGAAAGCAATTCCTTTTTACAGGGATGTTCTGGGCTATAATCGGTGGTGGAATGTCTATCCTTTTCCGGCTTCAACTGGGTTTCCCTAACATGAACCTGGAATGGCTTAAACCAATGCTCGGCGAATGGATTACCGCCGAAGGAAAAATCGATCCCGAGTTCTACCTTGCACTGGTGACCATGCATGGTACGATTATGGTATTTTTCGTACTTACAGCCGGGTTAAGTGGTACTTTCAGCAACTTTTTGATTCCGCTTCAGATAGGTGCCCGTGACATGGCTTCCGGTTTTATGAATATGTTGTCATACTGGTTCTTCTTTCTTTCCAGTGTGGTTATGTTTGCCTCTTTGTTTCTTTCTACCGGCCCTGCATCCGGCGGTTGGGTGATTTATCCGCCGTTAAGTGCATTGCCTGATGCAGTGCAAGGTTCTAAGGGGGGTATGACACTTTGGTTGATTGCCATGGCTTTGTTTATTATATCTTCCCTGTTGGGGGGTATTAACTACATTACCACCGTAATCAATCTCAGAACCAAAGGCATGTCCTTTTCAAGATTGCCCTTGACGATATGGGCGTTTTTCCTGACGGCTGTCATCGGATTACTCTCATTCCCGGTGTTGTTTTCTGCAGCACTGTTATTGATTTTTGACCGGAGCTTCGGTACGAGCTTTTACCTTTCAGACATATACATTGCCGGGGAGGCGTTGCCAAATACAGGGGGAAGTGCGCTGTTGTTTCAACACCTGTTCTGGTTTTTAGGGCACCCTGAAGTGTATATTGTGATTTTGCCATCGTTAGGCATTACTTCTGAGATCATATCTACCAACTCCAGGAAACCGATTTTCGGTTACCGTGCTATGGTAGGCTCATTGTTGGGTATTACCATACTGTCCTTCGTGGTATGGGCGCACCACATGTTTGTGACCGGTATGAATCCGTTTTTAGGATCTATTTTCATGTTCCTGACATTAATTATTGCGGTACCTTCTGCGGTAAAAGTGTTTAATTACCTGACGACCCTTTGGAGAGGTAATATTGTATTTACACCGGCTATGTTGTTTTCAATAGGGTTGGTTTCGCTTTTCATTTCAGGAGGTTTGACCGGTATTTTCTTAGGAAACTCCGCCATTGATATTCAATTGCATGACACTTACTTTGTAGTAGCACACTTTCACATTGTGATGGGAAGTGCCTCCTTCTTTGGTATGGTGGCCGGTATCTATCACTGGTTTCCCAAGATGTTCGGGCGCATGATGGATGATAAACTGGGTTATGTTCATTTTTGGCTAACCTTTATAGGCGTTTACCTGGTATTTTTCCCGATGCATTACATTGGTATTGCAGGATTCCCAAGAAGATATTACACGTTTACGAATTTTGACGCCTTTTCATCATTCACAGATTTAAATATGTTTGTGAGTGCGGCCGCCATCATCACCTTTGGAGCGCAGTTTATTTTTGTATTCAATTTTATATACAGCATTTTCAGGGGCAGACTGGCATCTGAAAATCCCTGGCGATCAAATACGCTGGAGTGGACAACACCCAGATTTCCTGGTCATGGTAACTGGCCTGGTGAAATTCCTACAGTTTACCGATGGCCATATGACTATAGCAAACCGGGAGCTAAAGAGGACTTTATACCTCAGACTGTTCCCTATTCCCAGACTCCTGAGTCCAATTTACCGCATGAAAACGAGTTGATTGAACAGGAGGAGGTGAAACAAGAAGGCATTATTGTGGATGAAGCGAGTGAGGAAAGATAATTCGTTCTTTCAAAAAATAAGCTTTACAACTTTAATAGCAGTCTATTTTCTTATACTGGTCGGCGGCATTGTTCGTAGTACAGGGTCGGGAATGGGATGCCCGGACTGGCCGAAATGTTTCGGTCAAATAGTGCCGCCGACAGATGTTGGCGAGCTTCCGGAAGATTACAGGGAGATTTACGCGGCCAAAAGGGCTAAAAAAAATGAAAAGTTTTCAGGCTATTTGGAGGCATTGGGATTTACACAATTGGCTGACAAGATCAGAAATGATAAATCCATCCTTGTAGAGGCTGAATTTAATAAATATAAAACCTGGACTGAATACATAAACAGATTAGTGGGGGCAGTAATAGGCATACTGATTTTTGGAACACTGGTTGCTTCGGTTGCTTACAGGAAAACGAGCCCCAGGGTTTTTTACCTGTCGGTCGCATGTTTTCTCCTGGTGTTGTTTCAGGCATGGATAGGATCTATTGTGGTTTCTACCAACCTGTTGCCCTGGATGGTTACGATACACATGATACTGGCGATGGTAATTATGTTTATGTTGATATACCTCGTTTATTATACAGGTAAAGGTGATGTTCAATTAAAATGGAAAGGCTCACACAAGATGCTGAATCTATTGTTTGTAATCAGTATTATTTTAACGTTTAGTCAAATTATCCTGGGAACACAGGTACGGGAAGCCGTAGATGTCATAGCTGCCAATTTTGAATTTGCCAGTCGTGACCAGTGGATTGCAAACATCGGTATCGAATTTTTGATTCACCGGTCTTATTCATTGTTAATCCTGGCATTACATGTTTATCTGATATATTATCTCGTCAAAAATATTACTGAAAAAACCGGAAGGTTTTACAATTTAACAAAGTTACTGTTGCTGGTTGTGCTGATCGAAATAATTTCAGGGACCTTGATGGCTTATTTTGCTATTCCGGCAGTGCTTCAGCCGGTGCACCTATTGGTTGCCCTGGTCATTATTGGCCTTCAGTATTACCTTCTTTTACAAGCAGGAAATTACACCCGTGTTCACCCTCGAATAGTTACTAAAATATGATTACCGCTACTTCGAACCATATTAACCTATTCAAAGAACTGAGAATAAAGTCAAAGGCCTATTTTGAGCTGGTTAAGTTCAGGTTATCTTTTCTGGTAGCATTTTCTTCGGGATTTGGTTATGTCCTGGGTACCACCGGTAGCCTGGACTGGCAGGTGCTCATTATGTTGTGCCTGGGAGGTTTTATGATCTCGGGTGCTGCGATTATTATTAATCAGATCATTGAAAAAGATCTGGATGCGATGATGACCCGTACCTGTAACAGGCCACTGCCTACCCGTAAGGTTACTGTAAAAGAGTCCATCATTCTATCGGGAGTTCTGGGCATTCTGGGGCTGGCTATTTTGCATCAGTTCACTAATCCGTTGACCACCTTCCTATCATTTGTTTCTATGATATTGTACGGGTTTGTGTATACGCCATTAAAGCGGGTAGGGCCGATAGCCGTTTTTGTAGGGGCCATTCCCGGGGCATTGCCGCCACTTTTAGGATGGGTTGCCATAACCGGTGTCATAGATGCTAATGCCCTGATTTTATTTGGAATCCAGTTTATCTGGCAGTTTCCACATTTCTGGGCCATTGCCTGGGTATCGGATGAGGATTACAGGAAAGCCGGTTTTAAGTTATTACCCGGCAGGGGAAAAAAAGACTTGCATACGGCATTTCAAATCATGACATATACATTGTTTTTAATTCCGCTGGGCTTGTTACCAGCCAAATTTGGCCTTACCGGAATAAATTCAGCCATAGTGGCGACAGTCTGCGGGGTGTTGTTCCTCGCGCAGACTTTCAAGTTGATCAGGGATTGCCTTCCCGGGAATGTAAGTGAATCCAGAAAATCGGCGCTGGGCATTATGTTTGGTTCTTTCGTTTATTTGCCGGTTGTTCAAATAGCATTTTTGTTAGATAAGGTTTAAAGATTATGGAGATGGAAATGAATATTGAAAATAACCTGGAAGCAAGAGATAAAGTCATACAGCCACTCGCCATGCACCCTAAAAAGTTTGCGTTGTGGCTCTTCATTATTTCTATTGTCATGATTTTTGCGGCCATGACTAGTGCGTACATTGTAAGACAGGGTGAGGGTAACTGGTTGGATTTCAATTTACCGGATGTTTTCTGGGTAAATACAGCAGTGATTTTGCTGAGCAGCCTGTCTATGCACCTGGCCTACAGCGCTGCGAAAAAAGATAATATAAATACATTGAAGATAGCAATGACTTTGACTACCGTGCTTGGGGTTGCTTTTTTAATTGGACAATACCTGTCATGGAATGAACTTAAAGTCCAGCATGTAATCTTCTCCGACCCCGGGACGCCGGCAGGTTCTTTTGTTTATGTATTCACAGGACTGCATGGGTTTCACCTGGTAACCGGTGTCATATTTTTAATAATCGTACTGATATCGGCATTCAGATATAAGGTACATTCCAGGAATATGGTCCAAATCGAGATGTGTGCAACATATTGGCATTTTTTAGATGGACTTTGGATTTATTTGTTCTTATTTTTGCTAATGAATCATTAATTTAAAAATAGTTTTATGTCTAGTACAGCAACAGTAGTTGGCGCACGGTCTGAAAATCTGTGGAAGGGGGGAAAGTCTCCTTTTAAAGCAAGCTATGGTAAGCTCATGATGTGGTTTTTCCTACTCTCCGATGCTTTCACATTTTCAGCATTATTGATAACCTACGGATTGATTAGATTCAGTAACCCCGCCTATACCGGCAGTGTGGAAGACTTTCAATTTTCCCAGGAATGGTGGCCTATTCCTGAAAAGGTTTTTGAAGCAGTGCCATTTTTGCATGGAGTGCCTTTGCCACTCGTTTTTGTCGGTATTATGACCTTTATTTTGATCCTGAGCAGTGTTACTATGGTACTTGCCGTGGAAGCAGGACACAGGAACGACCGGAAGGCTGTGGAAAAATGGATGTTATGGACCATCTTCGGTGGGCTCACTTTTCTGGGCTGCCAGGCGTGGGAATGGTCACATTTTATTCATGGTACCGATACAGGAACCATAGCCAGGTTTCTGATTGACGGGGAGTGGGTGACAAAAACAGTTCATGGGGCAAATCTGACAGTCAATGAATATGGCCCGCCACCTTTTGCTGCCCTGTTCTTTTTTATCACAGGATTTCACGGAACACACGTAGCCAGCGGTGTACTGCTTAACTTTCTTATCTTTTACCGCGCCGCCACCGGGTACTATGACCGGCGGGGACACTATGAAATGGTTGAAAAAGTAGGATTATACTGGCATTTTGTCGACCTGGTTTGGGTATTTGTGTTTACCTTTTTCTATCTTGTTTAATAATCTGACATAAATTCTTTTGATATGCAAAGTGAAGAAACCAACAAAGTTGCTGTTCAGCCGCCTGATAAGGAGAAAATCCGTAAAATCTGGAGAGTTGCACTCATTCTGGGCATTGTAACTGCCTGTGAGTTCGCAGTGGCTTTTATTTTGCCTCCGGAATACAGAATGATAAAAATAGTCACCTTTATTTTGATGACCGTTGTAAAGGCTTTTTATATTGTTGCAGAGTTTATGCACCTGGGACACGAGGTGAAATCGTTGATTTACTCGATCTTGATTCCCATGGCCTTCGTAGTGTGGTTACTTATAGCCCTGATTGTTGAAGGAGGTTCTATTTTAATAGTAAGATAATAATTTCATTCAATAAAAGTATCGAAAGGTTCATGGTTCTCTGATTACCATGAGCCTTTTTTATTTCGTTTTACCAATGCCCTGAAGAATGAATAAAAACCTAAAGGCAGTATTGCTTTTGATCATATTGATGGTGCCGGCATTGATTTTTGTTTTCCTTAAAATATTTGGCGTAAACGAATATGACTTACCGGTTTACTACAAGGATGGGATTGATACCGTCTTTACTGATTGTGAATTTCAGAAAGGTCAGCACCTGATCCCGGATTTTTCCTTTCCGGATTATACCGGGCAGGAGATCAGCCGGGATTACCTTACCGGAGCTGCCCTGGTAGTATATTTTACACAAGATCTTTCGGATCCGGTCAGCCACCGCGTAAACATGGCCCTTGCCAGGGTGCAGGGCTCCTTGCCAGCGTCGAACCAAATCAGAATTTTGACTATACAACCCCAAAAGGACACCTCAACGGCTTTACAATTAAAAGCGGTGGCCGGCAAGTATGGAGCCAGAAAGAATACCTGGTTTTTTGGCTACGCCAACCCGGTGTACACCAACCAACTGGCCCGGTGCGGATTTGTCATTGACTTCGATGCAATAAGTGACAATACTAATAATACAATTGTGCTGGCCGATCATCAGGGAAGCATAAGGGGTTATTTCAATGGATTGGATGATAGTGAAATCGAACGGTTGATCGTAGAGCTTAAAATTTTAAATCGTAATCGGAAATGAAAACTGTAGTTGATAAAGAAGTTAAATACCGTAAGCTGATAATAGTTTTGTCGGTACTGATTCCTGTTGTAGTAGCGGCTTTGTTTGGAATAAGGATCGATGGTTATGACTTGTCATTTTTGCCACCTGTATATGCCACTATCAATGGTGTGACGGCCGTATTGCTTGTCATAGCCGTGGTGGCCATAAAAAATGGTAACCGTAAGACCCACCAGAATCTAATGACGGTGTGCATCTTTCTTTCCGCGCTGTTTTTGATTTTGTATGTGGCTTACCATATGACCAGTGATTCTACAAAATTCGGGGGTGAAGGATGGGTGAAAGGGGTGTACTTTTTTATTTTAATCAGCCATATCCTGCTTTCAATTATTATCATTCCCCTGGTCTTATTTACCTATGTGAGAGCTTTGGCGGAAAAATTCGATAAACATAAAAAACTAGCCAGGATAACCTTTCCCATATGGCTTTATGTCGCTGTTACGGGTGTGATTGTCTACATAATGATCAGTCCTTATTACACATGAAAGTATATTATTTGATGAATAATCACTATTTTTGTAAATAAAGTAGAAAATTGAAAAGGTTTAAAAAAATATTGTTAAAACTGGTTTTGGCTGGTGTGTTGCTTGCTTTGGATTTGACTGGTTATGCCCAATGTGCCATGTGCAGGGCGAGTGTTGAGAATAATGCCAGTAACGGCGACACGGCGCTGGCCAGTAGTTTGAATAGCGGTATTTTGTACCTTTTTTTTACACCCTATCTGCTGGTGGGGATCGTTGGATTTTTATGGTATTATAATAGTAGGAGAAATGGCAGCAAATAGAGGCCTTATATCGGCCATGTTACAGGCAAAATGCCCGAGGTGCAGGGAAGGAGATATGTTTCAATACTCGCTGTTTAATATTACCAGGTTCAGCAAGATGCACCAGACCTGTCCTGATTGTCATCAAAAGTTTGAGGTGGAGCCCGGCTTTTTTATTGGAGCCATGTATGTAAGCTATGCCATGTCTGTGGGTTTATTCCTGATTACGGGCCTGGTACTCTACCATTTATTCGATGACCCCGAACTGTGGGTGTACTTAACGGTGATCACCATCCTGGTTATTGTCTTGTTGCCTTTTCTCTATCGATACTCACGGGTGCTTTATTTGTATTGGTTCGGAGGCGTCCATTATCGGCAAAAACATAAAACAACCCGGTAGGCTAACCCTTTTTAACGCTACGATTCGCTGTAATTCGGTCACACCCCACTTCCTGTTTGAGAAATTTGGCAAATTAATTGCAGTCAGGTATTAAACTTTCCTTCATAAACTAAGGTATGTCAGTAAATTTCAATTAAAAACATTTGCCTTCTGCCGAAGTATTTTAAATTTGTTAAGGATTGAAGATGTAATCACTTGGATTTCAGAACGGTATTAAGTGACAAAGCTTTATTGTATGCCACAGTATTGTTGGCAACGGGGGTGGTTTTGTGGTTGTTTTTTGACCTCAGGATGCAAAACGACCCTTATTTTACCGATAATATCAAATCCAACATATCAAGGGAACTGAAAATCCTGGAACAGGATCTGGATAAGGTGGGCAACCGCATTACCGATAATCCGGAACCAAGGTTTTTGACACTCAGGGTTCCGACCAAATATCCCTATTACGTTTTCAATGACCGGGCGCTTACCTATTGGTCAGATAATAAAGTGGTACCCGGTTACAATTCCCTGAAGGGTGATTATCGTTACAAGTTGGTGGATCTGGAAGAAGGGCAATATATCGCCTTCAAAAAGGTTGTCAAAAAAGGCGAACAGCAACTGGAATTGTATGGTTTGATTCCCATATATTTTCGCTCTAAAATCAGTAATCAATATTTACAGTCACGGTTTAATTCAGAAATCTTTTCAGACCCCGATATTAAAATTTATACCACCCAAGGTGTTGGAAATGATGTGATGGTTGATGAAGGACCGTACCTGTTTTCTGTTTCCTTTGGAAGGGAGTATCAACTGCAAAACCATCCATTGCAATACCTGGTTTTGGCTATTCTGATGGCAGGAATCGTTTATTTGTTGATTTGGATAAATGGGATTTTGAAGTGGTTTGTCAACGGCGGAAATGTGCTGGGGGGATTTTTGTTTTTCATCATCAGCCTGGTAGTAATCCGTTCCATCATGCTTTGGCTAAGTTTTCCCTTCGGTGTTATTGGTTTTGACATTTTTAACTCCCGCTATTTTGCCTCCTCTAACATAAATCCATCATTAGGTGATTTATTTCTCAACGTGCTGGTTTTGCTGGCCTGGGTCAATTTTCTGTTTCAGTACTACTTCCGCTCCAAAATTTACCGGCAACTGATTAGCCTGCGGGGAACCGATAAAATCATCATTTCTTTTAGCTTAATTTTTGGCAGTTTCTTCTTGCTTTTGGGTGTTTATGAGTTGATGATGAACATGCAAAAGCATGCGCAATGGTCTATCGATATCAACGAAAATGTTAATTTTTCTACCCCATTGAAATGGATTAGCCTGCTGATCTTCTTCATGGGGGCTGTGGGGTACTTTACCTTATCTCACATCGTATTCCGGACCTATATCAAACTTAATCAACCGGATAGCAAAAATATTCTGGGACAAATGGCGGTAGCGGCTTTACTGTTTATGGCCTTGAGCCTGTTTATCGAATGGCCTTTCATTTTGCTGGCTGTTGTTCACGGCCTGTATTTTCTGGTGGTTTATAAATTATTCCTGACCAGGTATCTGGTTAAAATCAGCTACCTAACCTTTATTTACTTTTTTGTATGTGCCATAGCCTGTTCAACAGTCGGTACCTATACAATTTACAAATTTAGCAAAATAAAAAACCTCTCGGAAAAACAAAATATTGCCGCCCAGTTACTGGCAGAAAAAGATTTTCTCGGTGAGTACCTGATTAATGAGGCAGTTCAGAAGATTAAGGATGACATTTTCATAGGGATCACCTTCTCCAATTTGTTTTCAGACAAAGAGAGTGTCAGGCAAAAGATCAGGAGAAGACACCTTAACAATTATCTCGACCGCTATGATATTGATATTTACCTTTTTGATCAGCGCGGCGTTCCTATCGAAAATGATCGTTACATCGAAAATTACTACCAGTTTCGCGAGAGATATTCCGTGCGGCAGTTAGCAACAGAATACGAAAATATTTATCTGGTCAATAGTTTTGAAACTGACCTGGAAAAGGGATATGTGGTTTTTGTTCCCATTTACTACGAAAGGTTCAGGTCAAACGTGGGCCATATCATATTGAGCCTGAAACTTAAAAGGGTGATACCGAACAGCGTTTATCCTGAATTACTGGTGGATCAAAACCAGTCGGCAGCAACCATTGAGCGGGACTACAGCTATGCACTCTTTAAAGACGGCGAACTCGAGTATACGTCGGGTCTGTTTAATGCGAGTAATGATTTTGAACTGACCGACTTACAAAAAGATAAACTTTATGAGACAGGTGTTGCTCATAGAAAAATGTTCTATTTGGGTGTAAGGGGGGATGACAATAAGACCATCGTCATATCGTCAGAGGCCTATCCGTTCAAGGATATTCTGGCGAATTTTTCTTTCCTGTTCCTTCTTTTGGTTTTTGTGATCCTGCTGGTAATCGTTTTTTATGCTATAAAATTTGAGTTCAAGGGTACCAATCTGAATCTTGCAGCCAAAATTCAGTTGTACCTGAATTTTGCATTTTTCCTTCCCCTGTTTGCAGTAAGTATTACCACGCTTAGCCTGCTGAATTCTTCTTACAAGGATCAGCTCAAAAATGAGTATTATGCTAAAGCAGAGAATCTGAGCGGAAACATTTCAAGCCTGCTGGAAAGCTATTTCACCAATCAGACCAGCAAAGAAACCTTGTCTAATAAACTGGTGGAAATAGCAAAATTTGCCGAGTGTGACCTCAACCTTTTTAATGTCAACGGAAGACTGATTGCCTCTACACAGCCGCTCATTTATGAAAATGGGTTATTATCCCAATACGTCCATCCCGTAGCCATTGAAGCGGTCATCGAAAACGGAGACAGGTTGCTGCTGGATGAGTCTGTGGGGTCATTGGAGTTCAAAAATACTTACTATGGTATTAAATCATTTGAAACTGGTACGGTTATCAGCATTTTGAGTATTCCTTTTTTTGAATCCGAAAGTGAAAGGGATCAACAGATCATCGAGGTTTTATCCAATATTATGGTGACCTTCACTTTTATTTTTATCATTTTTTTGGCACTCTCATATTTCGCTTCAAGGTTTCTTACCTCACCGTTGCGGTACATCAGGCAAAAGTTAAAAAAAATATCCCTTTCAGATACCAATACGCCCATGGTTTGGAATTCTGACGATGAAATAGGGCTTTTGGTGGGAGAATATAATAAAATGCTTGTCAATCTTGAAGAAAGCAAAAAAGCCCTGGCCCGGTCGGAAAAGGAGTCTGCCTGGCGGGAGATGGCCCAGCAGGTAGCTCATGAGATTAAAAACCCCCTGACACCCATGAAGCTAAACCTGCAGCATCTGAAAAGAACTTTGGAAAATAATGGCAGTGAAAATGACGGTTATACTAATAAATCTATCAATAACCTGCTTCATCAGATTGAAACATTAAATGATATTGCCACCTCATTTTCAGCTTTTGCCAAGATGCCCATCCCTAAAAATGAGCGGTTGGAGTTGACCGGGGTAGTAAAAAGTGCCGCAAACCTACATGCCAATGATCAGGCTATCAGGCTTATGACGCAGCTTGAGAAAGGTCCCATTTATGTAATGGGTGATGAAAAGCTGTTTGGCCGTATTATCAATAACTTAATTATCAATGGAATCCAGGCGGTACCCCCTGAAAGGACTCCTGAAATTGTAGTAAAACTAATCAAAATCAATAAGAAGGTGGTCATTGAAGTACAGGACAATGGCCTGGGAATAAGCGAAGACATCGCTAAAAAAGTGTTTATTCCAAACTTCAGTACCAAAGAATCCGGTTCAGGCATTGGTTTAGCCATTGCAAAACGTGGTATTGAACAAACCGGAGGCAGTATTTGGTTTGAAACCGATATGAACAAGGGAACTTCTTTTTTCATTGAATTACCGATGGTTGATTAGTGACTGTGAAATTTGGTTATTCCATATTACTACTACATTTAATTTCTTTTTCAGTCCTTGGACAAAGTGAGGGAGAGCGGTGTATATGGGTAAAAACCTTTGGTAAGCCTTTTATGGCGGATAGTTTGACGATCTCTCCTGAGTCGGTAAACTTTCCTCATTTTAATGATTCGCTTATTCACTATCAGTATGATATGAATACAGGTCTCATCGAAATTGCAACGACCCCGGGCATAGACTCGCTGTTGGTATGTTTCCGTGTATTTCCGTTTAATTTAGGCAAAACCTATTTCAAAAGGAGCCTGGCAGTCTACGATTCAAATGCCTTTTTTAAAGAGCAGCGCAAAACCGGAAGTGGGCTGGTCAATCGGAGGGAAGAACTGTTTTCATCCCCGGGTTTACAAAAGAGCGGCAGCATCAGCAGGGGTATATCGTTTGGTAACAATCAAAATGTGTTTGTCAATTCATCCCTGAACCTGCAGCTAGAGGGAAGGTTATCAGATGATATTAATATAAGGGCGGTCATTTCCGATCAAAACGTACCTTTTCAGCCACAGGGAAATACCCAGCAACTACAGGAATTTGACAACGTTTTTGTGCAATTGTACAACAGTAAAGGGTCTTTAACGGTGGGCGATGTGGTTTTCAGAAATCAACCCTCGCAGTTTATGCGGTATTACAGGAATGTTCAGGGCGGGTTACTGGACCTTAACTACAAAATCAATGACCGGCACGAAAGCAGCACACAGGTAGGAGCGGCGGTGGCAAAGGGTAAGTTCGCTTCCTACCGGATCCGGGTGAATGAGGGAGTGTTGGGCCCTTATCAGGTCCGTGGCCCGAATAACGAACGTTTTATCATTATCATGGCTAATTCCGAGAGGGTCTATCTGGATGGTAAGTTGCTGAAAAGGGGGTTTAACTATGATTATGTCATTGATTACAACCTGGCAGAAATTACCTTTACCAACAAGGTTTTGATCACAAAATTCTCCCGGGTCAGGGTGGATTTTGAATTTGCAGACCGGAATTACAGCCGTACCGTGTTTAACGCCAGCCATCGACAAAGTCTAGGTAATCTTGATTTTTTTATTCATACATATAGCGAAAAAGACAATCCCAACCGTTCTTTAACCTTTGATTTGACCAACGAAGAAAAGCAGCGCTTCAGCGAGGCCGGCGATCGGGTACCCTTAGCTATCGCTGATCCTGGCGACAGTGTGGCTTTTAACGAAAATATCATTCTCTATAAGCGCGTCGATACGACTACCCTGGATAATCAGACATTTACTATCTTCAAATTTTCAGCTCATCCCGACAGTGCTTTTTATAATGTTTCATTTACGGAAACTGGCTCCGGGGAAGGGAATTATATCCAGCAAACCACCACTGCCAACGGCAGGGTGTTCGCCTGGGTAGCCCCGTTGAATGGCGTACCCCAGGGGAATTTTGAGCCGGTACGGGTACTGCCTGCACCTACTAAAAAGCAGTTAGTAACCATCGGATCATCCTATAAGATCAATAAAGTTGGAAAGATTTATGGCGAAATAGCATTCTCTGATCAGGACCTGAATTTATTTTCTGAGCTCGACACGGATGATGATCATGGCTACGCGGTCAAGTTTGGCTATGAAAGTGAAAGCAAACCGGTAGGTTTTTTGGACGGCTATAAATGGCAAACGGTCATTGATTATGAAATCGATGACAAAAACTTTGTCCCCCTGGACAGGTTTCGTTATATAGAATTTGACCGGGATTGGAGTTATAACCCCGAGGAAGAGGAGGCTGTCTTCGATGACCATATCTTTAATTTTTCCACACAACTGGCCAGGGACGATTTAAACCGTTTGAATTATCAATTAACCAACAGAAGAAGGGGAAATCAGGTGGATGGTTTCCAGCACAAAGCCGTTTTTGCCAAGGAGCTGGGAAAGCTACAACTGTCGTCTGACTTTTTTTTGATGCACAATGATCAACGGGAACTAAGATCTGACTGGAGCCGATTCAACCTGGATTTACATTGGAATTCGAGGTTTTTGGTACCGGGTTACACCTATGCATCAGATAGAAATGAAGTCAAGAATATCAATACGGACGCCCTGATCAGCTCGGCCATGAATTTTGAGGAGCACAAGTTGTATCTGCGGAGTAATGATACGTTAAAATCAAATTTTGTGATTGACTATAGTATCCGTGAGGACAAATCCCCACACCTTGGACTGTTGGAAAAAAGCAACCACGCCGAAACAGCTAACCTTGGATTCAATGGCTCTATGGGGAAAAACCACCAACTAAATACCCTGGTTACTTATCGGACTATCGATAATTTTCTGGTTGAAGAGCAGGCGCCTAAACGGGAGGAAACAATTATGGGACGATTAGATTGGAGAGGAAGGTTTTTTGACCGTGTGATAAATACCAATCTTACTTATGCCATTGGCAATGGAAGGGAATTAAGGCGGGAGTTTGCATTTTTACCTGTTCCAACCGGTGAGGGGACCCATACCTGGCGCGATGACAATAATGATGGGATACAGGATTTGAATGAGTTTTTTGAAGCCATCAATACCGATGAACGGAACTTTATAAAAGTGCTGCAGCCCACCAACGAATTTATTCAGGCTTATACCAATAACTTCATTTTTCGCATGGATGTAAAATTGCCGGTCTCCTGGAACAGTCAGCCAGGTTTCAAAAAGTTCCTCTACCGTTTTTCAAACAACACCTCCATTAATATGTTGAAAAAATTCACGGACGACGATTTGACAACCAGACTTGCCTCATTTTTATCAGATATTCCTGAAAACCAACTCATTTCAACCCGTGAGTCCATCCGGTCGACTTTGTTTTTCAACAGGTCTCAACCCAGGTACGGTTTTGACCTGACTTATTTTATGAACCGGCGAAAGCAGTTGTTAACCGGCGGATTTGAAGACACTGAGGACAGGTCTGTAAATCTGAATACCAGGATCAACTTAAAAAGGAACTGGGATTTCCGGATACAGGTGAAGCAGGCTCAAAAGTCCAACGACTCTGATTTTTTGATGGAAAGAAATTTTTTAATCACAGAACAATCCGTTTCGCCCCTGATTTCACTACAACCCCGGAATAACTTGCGTGTCAGCGGTGGTTACACGATGACCCACCGGAAAAACACGCTGTTAACAGATTTAGAGGAATTTGCCGATGTCAATGAATTCAACTTCGATATGCGCCTGAGCAAAGTGAATAAGAGCAACCTGGGGATAAATTTCAGGTTGATTGAAATCCAATTTGAAGGGAATGAAAATTCGGCCTCAGGCTATGAACTGTTGCAGGCGCTGCGACCCGGCACTAATCTTACCTGGCTCATTAACTGGCAGCAAAAAATTGCTGGTGGTTTACAGTTAAGTGTGAATTATGAAGGGCGTAAATCCCCGGACAGGGGTGTGGTTCATATGGGAAGGATGCAGGTGAGGGCGTTGTTTTAAGTTGTGGAGGCGCCAGGGGAGAGGTGTCAGGCGTCAGGTTGCAGGGTTATGAGTTTTGCTGTTGCTGTATGCGCTTGTGGGGTAAGGTTTTACCTTGTCTTGGGTTCATTGAAGTTGAAAACCTCGGTCATTTTCTGCTTCGGATATGGCCTGCACCTTGGTTGTAATTTTCTATCATGTATTTGATGTTTCTTCATTTTTTACGATGCGCATCATTTTATTGGCAAATACAAAATCGTTAAGCTCTTTTACGCGGGATTTCATGATGTTTTGATCGGAGCCTTCCCATACTTTTTCGCCCTCATGTAAAAACATTACGTAATCACCGATTTCCATAACCGAATTCATGTCATGTGTTACAACAACCGTGGTGATGTCATATTCTTCTGTGATCTCCTTGATTAAGTTATCTATGGTGATAGCGGTTTGAGGATCGAGCCCCGAGTTGGGCTCGTCGCAGAACAGGTAGCTTGAATTATTTACAATAGCCCTTGCAATACCCACCCTCTTTTTCATACCCCCGCTTATTTCAGAAGGCATTTTTTTGTTTACATTTTCCAACCCAACCCTTTGCAGACAAAAATTAACCCGGTCCAGTTTTTCATCCAAAGGCATTTCTGTTAAAACGTTTAACGGAAAAATAACATTTTCTTCCACATTTTTAGAATCAAACAACGCACCTCCCTGAAAAAGCATACCGATTTCTCGCCGGATATCTGTTTTGAGATTTCTGTTGGCATGCGTAAAATCCCGGTTGTCATAATAGACCGTACCCTCATCAGGCTTGATCAGCCCCACAATGCACTTTAACAAAACACTTTTACCTGTACCACTAGCGCCTATGATTAAATTGGTTTTTCCTTTCCGGAACACACCGCTTATCCCCTTGAGTACTGCTTTACCATCAAATGATTTTTTAATATTTTGAATTTCAATCATATTTTGCAAAGCGTTAAAGCAGTAACTGGGCTAGTAAATAATCTGCCAGTAAGATGGCGATGCAGCTATTGGTTACGGCAATGGTACTGGCTTTTCCCACTTCAAATGCACCTCCGGTTGTGTAGAATCCTTTGTATGAGGAAATAGAAGATACCAAAAAAGCAAAAACGAAAGACTTAATCATGGCAAAAGAGACGTTAAATTCAATAAAGTCCACTTTTAACCCATAAAGATAATCTGCTTCGGTAACAATGCCTGTATAAACCCCGGCCAGATAGCCTCCCATAATAGACAAAAAACCTGCAATAACCACCAGCATCGGATAAGTTATCAGAGAAGCCAGTATTTTAGGGAAAACCAGGTAGGAAACCGAGTTAATACCCATTACTTCCAGGGCATCGATTTGTTCTGTAATCCGCATGGTGCCCAATTCGCCTGCAATGTTTGACCCTACCTTCCCCGCAAATACAATGGCTGTGATAGAAGGGGCCAGCTCGAGTATGGTAAGGTCACGGACTACCTGACTGATGACATAATCGGGAATCAAAGGGCTGACAAGGTTATACGCAGTCTGAATGGTGGAAACAGCACCTATAAAGGTGGCTACAATAGATATTAATATCAGCGAATTAATCCCGATATTAATGCATTCATCCAGGGTGAGCGCTACATAGGTTTTAAATTTTTCCCTGTTTACGAATAAAGAACCAATAAAAAGGATATACTTTCCTATACTTTTCATGCAAAAAAGCGTCGTCTTTAATCAGACAGCTAAAATAATAGATCAATAGGTATTATCGAGTAATCTTCTGACTTATTTGGGAAAAACATGAATAATTTTATCCAAATCTTAAATTTTTTATTCCAGGCAGACTTTTTATATTTGTTGCATATTTTAAACTAAAAAGTTTACTGGGTTATGAGTATGTTATTGATTATCGTTGTCTTGTTTGTCCTGGCCATTGTGTCACCCTGGATTTTCCCTAACAGAATGGTCAGTGATAATGAACACGACAAAGAAGCATAAATAAATTCATTTAACTCAAAAGGGCCTCAATTTCTTTTTCTGAACCGAAGTTGAGGCCTTTTTGTTCTACACAATCTTATGTAAAGTTTTCAACTGATGCTGGTTTCCTTCAATAATCCCGTATATGAATAAGCTCATAGTAGTAACCGGCGGCACAAAAGGAATAGGCCGTGCGCTCATAGCCAGGTTTTTAGCCGAAGGGTTCGATGCAGCCACCTGCTCGAGAAACCCACAGGATCTTGAGCAGTTGAAGGAAGAAATGGCTGTCAGCTTTCCCACCTCACAAGTTCATGCATTGCCGGCTGATCTGTCCGGAAGAGAGGAGGTGATGCAATTTGCAGAATTTGTCAAAGGGATCGACAAGCCTGTAGAAATATTAGTTAATAATACAGGTATTTTCATACCGGGTATGATCCACCAGGAGGAAGAAGGTGTGCTGGAGGCCATGATGAATACTAACCTCTACAGCGCTTACCACCTTACCCGGGCGCTGGTTGCAGAGATGATAGAAAGAAAACAAGGGGATATCTTTAACATTTGTTCAGTGGCAAGCATCCGGGCTTATCCCAACGGAGGTTCTTATTCCATTTCAAAATTTGCTTTGCTGGGTTTCAGCAAGGTATTGAGGGAAGAACTAAAAGAGCATGGGATAAGGGTGGCAGCCATATTGCCCGGGGCCACCCTCACGGCTAGCTGGGAAGGTGTGGCGCTGCCGGCAGAAAGATTCATGAAGCCGGAAGATGTTGCAGAGGCTATCTGGTCGGCTACCCGGCTATCGAGGCAATCTGTGGTTGAGGAGATTATCATCAGACCTCAATTGGGCGATTTATAATCCATACATCCATACATCGAAAACTTTATAATACAATGCGTCGAAACATCTCATCAGGTGCGGAATGGGAAGACATGGTAGGCTATTCACGTGCCGTAAGAATAGGAAATCAAATAGAAGTAGCGGGCACTACTGCGGTTGTTAACGGAGAAGTTGTAGGGGTTAATGATCCTTATTTGCAAACCAAATGCATCCTTCAAATCATACAAAAAGCCCTTGAAGAGGCCGGTGCTTCCCTGGAAGATGTAATACGTACCCGGATTTTTGTTGTGAACATGGATCATTGGCAGGCTGTCGGTAAGGCCCACGGGGAGTTTTTTAAAGAAATAAAACCGGCCGCGACTATGATTGGAGTAAAATCGCTAATAAATAAGGATTTGCTAGTGGAGATTGAAGCCGCGGCGGTTCTATTTAAAAGTGGGAAGAAATAGCTGCTTTTTTAGTGCAAAATCATTGGATTATAATTAACATTAATTTCATATTTTCTTTCTTTCAACCTAAGGTTCTGTAAGCATGACACACATTTTTGTAATAGGGTTGTAATACCTGGGTAAAAAAATATATTTTTGTTACCAAACGTTAAAACACAACAAACAATTCAGGTAATTAACAGTTAAATTTAAAGGGTTGTGTTACATGTTAAAAATGTTCACATGGAAGGCATAAAAACTGAAGAAGCATATTCCAAAGAGTATTGTAGTAGTCTCACAAAATATCAAAGAAGATTATCGAGGGAAGTTAACATCGGTGGATTGCCTTTGGGGGGCACCAACCCGATAAGAATACAATCCATGACGACTGTTGATACCATGGACACTGAAGGTTCGGTAGCGCAGTCTATCCGCATGGTGGAAGCAGGTTGTGAATATGTGAGGATTACTGCACCAAGCCTGAAAGAGGCGCAAAATCTGGAAAACATCAAAAAAGAGCTGAGGTTAAAAGGGTACGATGTGCCCTTGATTGCAGATATCCACTTCACCCCGAATGCTGCGGAACTGGCAGCAAGAATAGTGGAGAAAGTCCGGGTCAATCCGGGAAATTATGCTGATAAAAAGAAATTTGAGGTCATAGAATATACCGATGACAGTTACCAGGATGAAGTGGAAAGGATACGGGAAAGATTTATGCCGCTGGTCAGGATTTGTAAGGAATACGGGACTGCCATGCGCATAGGGACCAACCATGGTTCTCTTTCGGACAGAATTATGAGCAGGTACGGAGACACCCCGTTGGGCATGGTAGAGTCTGCCCTGGAATTTTTGAGGATCTGTGAAGACCTTCATTACTATGACGTGGTGCTGTCTATGAAGGCGAGTAACACCCAGGTAATGGTGCAGGCCTACCGGCTATTGGTACAAAAACTGGAGGCAGAGGGATTACAGCCCTATCCGCTACACCTTGGTGTGACAGAGGCAGGCGAGGGCGAAGACGGAAGAATGAAATCGGCAGTAGGTATCGGCACCCTACTCGAAGATGGACTGGGAGATACTGTAAGGGTTTCATTGACGGAGGAACCGGAATACGAGGTACCTGTGGCTAAAATGCTTGTAGACCGGTATCTGGACAGGGGGCAGCATCGACCCATTGAACCGGTTGACCATGTTCCTTACGACCCTTATCATTATCAAAGAAGAAAGTCGGCCGGGGTAAAAAATATAGGAGCGGGGAATGTGCCCAGGGTAATTACCGATGTGTCCCGGCTCTCAGGCGCAGCATATAAGGATTTGAAGTGTATAGGACATTTTTATCTGCCTGAGCTGGACAAATGGAAAATGAATGATATGGGGGCCGATTACATTTACAGCGGCCGGAATCCGGTTCCTTTCATGCTCCCGAACGGCTTAAAAGAAATCATGGACTATCCCTGCTGGCTGACTGCCGATGACAGGGTCAACAAATTGCCACTTCTCAGGCCAGAAGAATATATGGCAACCGGAGACCGCCATGAAAATATCAATTTTTTATGGCTTCGGTACAGTGACCTGAATGCGCAACTGATACAAAAGATAGGCACTGACAACAATTTGGTATTGGTGATAGATACTGATAACGCGCATGCCATGCCTGAAATGCGAAGGTTTTTTATTTCATTGCTCAATAACAAGGTCGATGTACCGGTCATTATTAAAAGAAAGTATAAGGATATTCCTGAAGAGCAATTGCAATTGTATGCTTCAACCGACGCCGGCGGATTGCTCATCGACGGTCTTGGCGATGGAATCTGGCTGGGAACCGACCTGCTCGACGAAAAAACAAAAGATGACTGGCTTTCAATCATTAAAACATTTAATAACACCGCATTCGGTATCCTGCAGGCGGCGCGGACCCGTATGTCAAAGACAGAATATATTTCCTGTCCTTCTTGTGGCAGAACCCTGTTCGACCTGCAGGAAACCACTGCTATGATACGCAGCCGAACCGATCATTTAAAAGGGGTCAAAATTGGGATCATGGGCTGTATCGTCAATGGTCCAGGTGAGATGGCCGATGCGGATTATGGTTATGTAGGGTCGGGCAAAGGTAAAATTACATTGTACAAAGGACAGGAAGTGATTAAAAGAGGGGTGCCTTCGGAAAAGGCGGTGGATGAACTGATCGAAATTATAAAAGCCGACGGCAAGTGGATAGAACAGACAGAGAAGGAAAAAGTTTAACGTTTAATACCAAAAACCATGAATGAGAAAAAAGACAGGAATTCGTTAAAAGAGTATTTTCAGGTAGGTGAAGTTTTTAGTTATTTTATCAGGGTTTTTGGTAAAAGAGATCCGAACGAGCCTTCCAATTTCAACCTGCGGATGATGCATGGCATTAATAAAATTTCAATTATCATGTTTTTGCTGGCGGTGATTTATTTAATAATCAAACGGCTCATTTAATTGGATATAGTCAGTTTCAGAGAATATTGTCTTCGTAAAAAAGGGGTGACGGAATCTTTCCCTTTCGGGGAGCTTGCCCTGGTATTTAAGGTGATGGATAAAATATTTGCCCTGACTGACGTGGACAATTTTGTAAGTGTAAACCTGAAATGTGAACCTGAAAAAGCCATCGCGCTCAGAGAAGAATATCCTGCCGTTACCCCGGGGTATCACATGAATAAAAAACATTGGAATACCATAGAGGTTGATGGAACTATACCCGATGATTTGTTCAAAGCCTGGATAGATCACTCTTATGACCTCGTAGTAGCAGGTTTGCCGAAAGCGAAAAGAGAGGCTTTACAAGCAATGGGAGCATGAGCATGGTCGATAGGTTTGCCTTTGTGTTAATCTTTTTTCCTTGTCTCGCAGCCTGTAATCAGGTTGACAATAATACCCGCTTATCAAATCAAAATACCTCGTTGGATATGACAACATCCGGACAAACAACTTCTTTGAAATTTCTGGCGCTTGGAGATTCCTACACCATCGGTGAAAGTGTGCCAGAGGAAGACAGGTGGCCGGTGGTATTGGCCAATAAACTGACAGTTTCCGGTTTACCTGTGGAAAAACCGGAAATCATTGCTACCACAGGGTGGACTACCGATGAGTTAAAAAAAGGTATTAAGGAGGCAAGTCCCAAGGGAAAATATGACCTGGTTTCGTTACTGATTGGTGTCAATAATCAGTACAGGGGCTATGAAATGGCGGTTTACGAAGAGGAATTTCAGGAATTGCTTGATGTGGCTATCGCATTTGCAGATAACAATCCTTCCCGGGTATTTGTGGTTTCTATCCCGGATTATGCGGTTACCCCATTTGGTCTTGACAAAGATCCTGAAAAGATCACCCGGGAAATTGACCAGTATAATAAAATCAACCGGTCTTTAGCAGAAAGATCATCCGTCAGATATTTCAATATCACCGGAATTTCCCGGCAGGCCAGCACAGATCCGGAATTGGTGGCGGGAGATGGTTTGCATCCTTCCGGAAAAATGTACCATCAGTGGGTCGACCATATTCTGCTCGGTGTCAAGGAAATGCCCAGGTAGTAAGAGATTTTAGCAGAAGAAATGAGCATGCAGGCACGTTCTTGCGTTGTGCTATCACGGGATTGAAAGGAACCGTCCAATTAGTTTGATCCCGCAAATCGCGAGGACTCAGGAAAACGTCATAATTTTAAAGCATAGCTGGTATGCATGCATACGAAAAAATCGTTATATTTATATACTAAATCACTGGCAACATGAACACTAACATGCTAGACAAGAAAACCCCGGCAGCTACGCCCTACAATCAGATAAAAGCGGTAATAGAAAGACAAAGAGCTTATTTCAATAGCGGAGAAACCAAGCCTGTCAAGTTCCGGAAGCAAAAAATAAAAGCACTTAAAAAGGCTATGAAGGCCAATGAACCAGCCATCATCGATGCCTTGAAAAAAGATTTCAGAAAATCAGGCTTCGAATCTTATGTTACCGAAATAGGGTTGGTGTATGAAGAGATAAACCATATCCTGACCCATTTATCAGATTGGGCTGAGCCACGCCATGTGGGTACCCCATTGTCCCAGTTTAAAGGGTCGAGTTATGTGCACAGGGTACCTTTTGGCGTTACCCTGATTATCGGTCCCTGGAATTATCCTTTTCAATTGGCAATTTTACCCGCCATTGGTGCCGTCGCAGGAGGCAACACCTGCATTATCAAACCCTCGGAGCTTACTGAAAATACTGCCGTGGTGCTGGCAGGAATCATTGAAGCTGTATTTGAAGAAGGCCATGTGGCAGTGGTACAGGGAGGGGTAGAGACTTCCACAGCTTTGTTGGCTGAAAAATTTGACCATATTTTTTTTACCGGAAGTGAATATGTGGGAAAAATTGTTGCCAGGGCTGCTGCTGAATATCTGACACCTACCACGCTGGAACTTGGCGGTAAAAGTCCTTGTATAGTTGACAAAGACGCGGATCAGAAGGTTGCTGCCAGGCGGATTGTATGGGGTAAATACATCAATGCAGGCCAAACCTGTGTGGCACCCGATTATTTGTTGGTTCACCGGGATATCAAGGACAAATTTTTGCCATTGCTGAAAGACGCTGCCAGCACTTTTTATGGCGATAATCCAAAAGCATCCGAAGATTACCCCAGGATCATCAACCGTAAAAATTTTGACCGTTTAAGTGGCTTCCTGGCTGAGGGCGAGGTGGTAATGGGTGGAGAAAGTGACGCTGATGAATTGTATATCGCTCCGACCATCCTTGACAAGATATCATGGCATGATGCCATTATGCAGGAAGAAATATTCGGGCCTGTCCTGCCTGTTTTGACTTTTACCGATTTGGACGAAGTCATTACAACCTTGAATGATCATCCCAGACCCCTTTCATTATATTATTTTTCAGGCAACAAAAAGAACCAAAAACGCATAGTGGAGAATGTGAATTTTGGAGGAGGTTGCATAAATGATACCCTTGTGCACCTGGCCAATCCTAATCTGCCTTTCGGCGGTACCGGCAATAGCGGCATTGGCGCCTATCATGGCAAGGCAAGTTTTGAGACTTTTACCCAGCAAAAAAGTATTATGAAAAAAGCTACCTGGATCGATGTGCCCTTGAGATATCCACCTTACAGCGGTAAAATGGGTTTGGTGAAAAAAGTTATTAAATAATTCAAATCACCACCCTCAGTGCGCTCGCACGCTCTTCGGACCTTAATATGTCTGCAGGATTTGTTTTAGCTGCTTTTATGGTCTGATAGCTTATGGTCATAAAGGTTATGACAAAAGTTATCATAAATCCTGAAACAAAAATAAGAGGATCAGTTAAGGTTTTGCTTTAATGAACAACTTAATATCTTGCGGGATGATGATATATCCTGCTAAAAAAGACGCTTTGACTGGGATTACGTACTTAATTATTGTCATCATTTGCACCATGGTTATGGGACTGGTTGTAGACGGGATTTTACGTGATGGGCACAACGGTCTCTTTTTTGTCCTGTTTCCACTGGCTATGGTTAACGGTTTTATGGTATGGATCTGGTTCGATACCAAATACATGATCTATTATGACAACTTTGAATACCACTCCGGCCCATTTCGTGGTAAAATAAGTATTGATGAGATCTCACGGATTACCAGGAATAAGACTTTATGGGTAGGGGTAAGAAAGCCTGCATTGGCGAAAAAAGGGATGATCATGCACTATGGCAAAGGGGAAACCATTTATATAGCACCGGCGGATCAGGAAGGAGTTATTACAGCCATACTAGAGATCAATCCGGGCATTGCCATTGAGTGATTTTTTCCAGATCAATTGTCTGTATTTCAAATCAGCATTAACCAGATTAAGTCCTGCCAGTATTTTAATGGCCTTTTTTAAGTTTTTTTTATCAAGGTTAAATTTGGTGGTCCACCGGATAGATGCAAGCCAGTCTTCGACATCTTTTTTATCGAGCTGATAATATTCAGCGATAAGTGAGGCACGTTGCGGGTTTTTATCGAGCTTTTTGCTTACCTTAAAAACCTGTTTGATCAGCTTATAGACGGCGGCCTGTTTTTCCTTAAGAGCATTTTCGGTGACGCAGATAACAAAGCAGGCATAAGGGGTCGGCCGTTCCCCAACCCTTCTGAACTCACCACTATCGACATATTTTTTTGTAGTAAATTTTTCCCAGTAAAAAATATCTGCCTTGTTTTCTTTAAAGGCTTCTCTGGCGCCTTCCAAAGTGCTTACCGGGATGAACTTTAACGCATCGGTACGCCATCCGCGAATTTGTGCATCGACAAACGACATCAAATGCGAACCTGAGCCATAGCGGCTTATTGCATAGGTTTTCCCTTTCATTTCGTCTATATGCCGGTAAGGCGCGTCTCCGGGTATGTGTATGCCCCAGATCAGTGGTGAGTCGACATAAAAACTTACAATTCTATAGCGGCCTCCATTGTCAATTCCTTTGACTGCCCCCTCGGTAAGTAACATGGCCATGTCGATTTCGTTGTTGTTCAGGGCTTCAATCATGGCACCTGTGCCACCACTGAAATCCTTCCAGGAAGCCTTTATACCTTTTTTGGATAATTTTGATGATTGCAGCAAAAGCTGCCAGGGCATGTTAAAATGCTCGGGCACACCACCGACTCTTAACGATTCCATAGGACAATATGTAGGGAAAGCAATAACAATTAATGATAGTTCAAAATGATGGAGGGTTTGTTGTTTGGATTGCAAAGGAAAGAAATCGTTGAGATTTGAGGAAGGATTTTTTGTGTTTTTTGGGAAGGGGGGTGGGGTGTTGTAATGTGTTTGGGGTGAAATGGGTTTAATTGACAATTGAGAATTTTTGGAGGTGTGGATGGGTGGGGTTTTTGGGGGTTAGCTAGGGTAGGTGGTTTTTGGTTGGTTGATTGGGTGGATGGGAGGGGGTATTGGAGGATTGTGGGGGTTTTGGGGGTGAGGTTGGGAGTTGGGTAGGGTACGGGGGTTGGTTTTTGGGTTAGATGGATAGGATTTTTTTGTGGGATGATGAAACTTGGGGAGTGGCATAAAGTTTTGTGGAGTTAGCTGTTACAGGAAATCGTAAATGATTATTTTTGGTTGTTTAACGACCAGTCAGCAGCAAAGTTAATTGCAACAGGGGAAATAAATGACATTGACTAAAGCATCGAAAAGACAGCTAAGGGCGAAGATTTTCAGATATCTGGATGGTATTGTATGCGTACCTACGGCTTTTGCTCTTTATGAACATAAAGTATTTGATCGACTGAGTGATATGAAGGAACATTCGTTGCAGGAGTTGACGAAGACATTGAAGGCTAACGAGGGGTATTTAAATGTGGCATTAAGGGTCATGTGTTCGCAGGGTTGGATGGGGCAGCAGTATCATGAGCGTAGTGGTGATATTTTCTTTTGTTTGACACCCAGGGGAAAAACAGCGATTTCATACTTTCATTTATTCAGTGATTTGGTGGCCTTCATTCCGGATGCTGTTCATATGGAAGATTACATTATGAATGGATTCCCAACCGGCGTATTTACCAGGCTCAGCGCTTTGTTTGAGCGATCCGGCAATAGTTTTAACATAAAACACTCGGGAGATGCGAAGAAAAAGGAGGTGCAGCAGCAAATCCTGCAACATATGGAAGGAGCGCTTGCGGGACCGCTAATCGTTAGCTTGGGTATTAGTGGTTTATTTAACAAATACTTTACGGTTGCGCCTTTTGAAGTGGAAGAGTTTACAGAGTATCACGATGAATTCAGAGAGATCGTCAGGTATTTCAAAAACCTGGGTTGGTTCAGTGAGAAAGAGAATACCTATAATTTTACTTCTGAAGGTGTTTTTTTTGCCAAAAGGGCCGGTGCCTTTGGAGTTACTGTCTCGTATCTTCCTACCTTTCTGCAATTGAGCGACCTGATTTTTGGAAATCCCGGAATTCTATGGGATAAACCTGACGACTCCCAGGAAATACACGTCAACCGCAGAATGAATGTATGGGGTAGTGGCAGTGCACATAGTGGGTATTTTATGAAAATCGATGATGTTATTTTAAATATATTTAATAAACCTATCCATGAACAACCCAAAGGATTCATTGACATGGGTTGCGGGGACGGAACTTTACTCGTACATATTTTTGAAGTCATTTACAGGCGGACACTTCGCGGAAAACTGCTGGATGAACACCCCCTGTTTATTATTGGCGCTGATTTTAATGAAGCAGCACTTTCGGCCACCAGGAATACGCTAAACCAGGCAGATATCTGGGCTAAGGTGGTTTGGGGTGATATCGGGCAGCCAGACCTGTTGGCCGGAAATATCAAAACCAAATATGAGATTGACCTGAAAGACTTGTTGCATGTGCGGTCATTTCTGGACCATAACAGGATCTACACGCCGCCCGCAAAGATAAACCCTGACAGAAATAGCAGCTCTACCGGGGCTTTTTCCTTCCGAGGAGAAAAGTTGTCCAACAATGCGGTAGAGGAAAACCTGGTCAATCATCTTAAAAAGTGGACACCTTATGTAAAACGATTTGGTTTGCTGGTTATAGAATTACACACCATCCCACCAGAGTTGGTGGCATCTAATTTAGGGAAAACGCCTGCTACTGCCTATGATGCCACTCATGGTTTTTCAGACCAGTATATTCTCGAACTGGATTGTTTTCTGAAAGCCGCCGCCGAGGCCGGCCTTTTCCCCGACCATCAACACCATTACAAGTTTCCTGACTCGGAGTTAGCAACTGTTAGCATCAATTTACTGAAATCCGAATCATATTTATGAAACTCAGAATGCTTTTATAATTGTCGATTGTTCATTGTCAATTGCGAAGAACCGAAAATGTGGGGAAGCAGCATTGTTGGTTTTGGCAGCTATCAACCGGGATATTCTCAAGGAAATGATCACAAGTTCCGTTCAAATGATTGCCAAAAAATACCCTGAAGGTTAAACCCAATGGAGTCCCCGGCGCACGCAACCGGCAGCAGGTGGTTGGCCTTCCTGTAAAGTCGATCGCTTGTCTCTGCAAGCCTGACGGATCTTTATCTGCATTATTGATAGTGAATAAATGCCCGGATAATTACTCATTTGTTATTTTTTAAATTACATTTGTACCATTAACAATCTCTAAAGGTAACAACTTAGATTAATTCTGATGCCCGTGTGAAGTATTTTTGAATTACCCTTTTTGCCCTTTAGAAAAATAAATAACTATTATGTATACCGGAACAGTAAAATTCTTTAACGACTCCAAAGGATTTGGATTCATTAAGGATCAAGAATCCGACAAGGAATACTTTGTTCATGTAACAGGTCTTGTCGATGAAATCAGAGAAAATGACAGAGTTACCTTTGATTTACAGGAAGGAAAAAAAGGTCTGAATGCAGTAAATGTTAAGCTCTCGTAGTTTAATTATATACACACTTTGGAAGCTTTAGCCTTAATTTTATTAAGGCTTTTTTTTATTCCATCCCGCCACCCCCCTACCATTCCAGCCCTCTAATATTCCACCATTACATTATTTCACCCTAGATTCGTAGAACTTTCAGCCATTTCTTCATCAACCTAATATTCTACCATTACATTATTCGACTACCCCTATACTCCGCTATTCCATTATCTCCACCATATACTCCGCTACTCCAATCATTCCAAAACCCTCCCAATCTCCTAAAAAAATTTCAAAACTACTGACATAACGTTGTCACCCCTCATCACTTAATTGCCAATACATTTTAAACTCAGTCTTTTAAAACCAACTGATAAATAAAAAAAGGCAATGTTACTGTTACTGTATGAATTGTTAAAAGCCACCTGCCACTTTTTACTTAAATGTATGAGGCTGGGATATGTTTGTTTGCGCAAATGGACTTGTCTGTATGGTAATTAATACCTAATTTTCTTGCTTAAAAGATGATTTTGAATTATAAGCTTCGGATTACCGCGATTAATGTTTCATTATATATCACGTAAGTATGTCTTAAGGATGGTCTTAATTACCCTGGTTATCATGATCAACCTGGGGTGTGATCAAATTTCAAAAAATCTGGTCAGAGACAGGATCGGATATAATCAAAGGATATCATTGATAAACGACTATTTTACATTGACAAAAGTAGAAAATACAGGCGCTTTTCTGGGATTTGGTTCGGGTTTTCCACCGATGGTAAAGAAAATAATTTTTTCCTTCTTACCTTCATTGGTATTGATAATGGCTTTTTTTATATTGCTGACCAGGATCAATCTTGACTACTATGCCATAGTGGGTTTATGCTTTATGATTGGTGGGGGAATTGGCAACGTGGTTGACAGGATCAGGTATAGCTCGGTCACTGATTTTTTACACATTGATTTGGGGATAGTCAGTACCGGGGTTTTCAACATGGCAGATGTCTCGATCATGACAGGGATTGTGTTGCTTTCATTTCAACAAATCTTCAAAAACAGTAACGATATTGACGAGCACTCCATAAAAACCGGCGATTAACTAGCTAAAGTCATCAATTAAAACAATGATATCGTTTCATAAGGCCAATAATACCACGGATTTGGAACAAATCCTGAGCCTTCAGGCTGCCAACCGCCCTGAAAACATTTCGTCATCGGAATTACAGGAACAAGGTTTTGTCACTGTGAGGCATAACTTGTCACTGCTGCAAGCCATGAATAATCCGTTTTCTCATATCATAGCCAAGGAGCAGGAAAAGCTGATAGCTTATGCCCTTGTGATGTTAAAGAAATTCAAAAATCAGATCCCCGTACTAATCCCAATGTTTGATCAAATAGACCACCTGGAACACAAAGGACAGCCACTTGCGGCCATCGATTATTTTGTAATAGGCCAGATATGTATCGCCAAAGGCTATCGCGGTCAGGGCGTGTTTTATGGATTATATGAAAAAATGAAGCAAGAGATGCAACCCATTTTCCCATTGGTTATAACCGAAGTGTCTGTCAGAAACCCCCGCTCTTTAAAAGCGCATGAAAAGGCAGGTTTTGAAACAATCCTGGAATATGCCACAGAAGATGGGGAAAAATGGGAAATATTGAAATGGGACTGGCGTTAATAGCTGTAAAACATTGTATGCATCATGATAAAAAACTACCTTATTGTTGGCTGGCGGAATTTATGGAAAAATAAACCTGTTTCGGTTATTAATATATTCGGGCTATTGATAGGTATTTTAAGTAGTCTTTTGATAGGGCAGTATGTGAGATTCGAATTGAGCTATGACGATTTTCATGACCACCGAAAGTTTATTTATCGGGTTACTTCCCACTACGGCGCCAAGGAAAGTGCGCGCCAATCTTCCTTGAGTACATTTAACATTGGATCGGCCTTAAAAAGTAACTTTCCGGAAGTGGAGCAATTAACCAGGCTGCACCCATATTCCCGGATCCAGTTCTCATGTGCACTGATTTACAGGGATGGAAAAGACCGCCCCAAAATCTTCAACGAATCCCACCTTTTTTATGCAGATCCGTCTTTTTTTTCTGTTTTCTCTTTTCCATTGCTTCAGGGCGATGCGCTGACGGCTCTGAAAGACCCCCACGCCGCTGTAATTTCAGAAAAGACCGCTGAAAAATATTTTGGCAATGAAGATCCTATCGGAAAGGTGTTGACCCTTAAAAGCAGTTCCTACCATGCAGATTACGTAGTGACCGGGGTAATGAAAGATATTCCGAAAAACTCCCATCTTAAACCTGAGATCCTGCTTTCTATCAAATCTTTGCAGGGTTTTGAAAATGAAGACAGGGATATGGAAGCGTTTTATACTTACATCAGGTTGAGCGAAGCCGCCCATACGGAAGACCTGGAAAAAAAACTGGCTCTTTTCGATCAGGGAAGGGCTGGCGTCTCTGATGATTTTGTTTGCTTTAAAATCCAGGCGTTAGAAGATATCCATTTAAATGCCGGCATGCAGGACGAGGCTGAAGCCGCCGGTAGTTCCGATACGATCTTTTTTCTGGTAGTGCTGGCTTTTTTTATCATGATCCTGGCGTGGATTAATTACCTCAATTTGACTACTGCCCGGTATCTGGAAAGGATAAAAGAGTTTGGCTTGAGGAAAATTTCCGGGGCCAATCGTTACCAACTGATCAGCCAATGTTTGATTGAAACGTTTTTAATCCTGACAGTAAGTACCGTGATGGCATTGCTTACAAGGCATTTGATTTTTTTCATAGCTCCGGTACAGGACTACCTTTTTGGCAACGAGCTCATGCTTGCGAAAGATGGCGCCTGGCAGGTGATAGCCATATTTTTCGGTCTGGGCATTGTATTCAGCCTGTACCAGGCATATTTTCTGTCATCTTTTAGGTTAACCGCTGTGCTGAAAGGGAGGTTTTCCGGTACAACCAAAGGCTCGTGGTTGCGCAAAGCCCTGGTGGTTTTTCAATTTACCATTGCAGTTTGTTTAATGATCGGAATATTTACGGTTTACAGCCAGTTTAAATACATGCAGGGTCAGGATTTAGGTATTGACCTGGGGCAGAAGATAGTGGTAAAAACACCGTCAAATGTAGATTCAACCTACATTACAAAACTGGCAAGTTTTAAGAAAGAATTAAGAAATTTTGCGAACATTCGCCAGGTGAGCATATCAGGTATGGTGCCGGGTCTGGAACATGACTGGTTTGCAGAAGTGAGAAAACAAAATGAAAGCAAAGAAGCCTATAAAAACCTGGCTGTCTATGTCATTGATAGTGACTTTTTCGATATGTACGATCTGAAAGTGGTGACTGGCCGGGGATTTTTGCCGGAAGATCAGCCGGGAGTCCGGTTCGGATCCAAAATTGAAAATGTCATCATTAACGAAGAAGCGGTGAAGACGCTGGGTTTTCAGTCTTCGGAAGAAGCCATCGACGAAATAGTTTTCTGGGGTGAAAACCAATGCAGGATAATTGGCGTTGTAAAAGATTTTCATCAACAGTCACTGCGCCACCCTATCCGGCCTGCCATATTTACAGTCAATAACAGGGACAGTATTTTTTACACCATCGATTTGAACATTCATAATACCACCCCTTCAGAAGCAGAAGCCATAATAGCCTCAGCTTTATCCCTGATCCGGGAAAATTGGATACGGTTTTTTCCTGATAACCCCTTTGACTTTTTTCTGTTAAAAGATACTTTTAACGATCAGTACCGACCCGATTTGAAGCTGGCCCAAACTTTGGGACTTTTTTCCGCCTTAGCGACGTTCATAGCCTGTCTCGGTTTATTCGGGTTATCGGCCTATGCCACCACCCAAAGAAAAAGGGAAATCGGGATTCGCAAGGTACTGGGCGCTTCTGCTACTGGCATAGTAAAGTTGATATCCGGAGATTTTTTATCTCTGATAGTTTTTGCGGCTGTATTGGCTGTACCTGTCGCCTATTTTGGAATCAGACACTGGCTAAACTATTATGCTTTTGCGGTGGACATTACCTGGTGGTTTTTTGCTTTTCCTCTTATCCTCGTTGTATTAATCGCAACAATCACCGTCTGTTATCACACCATTAAGGCGTCACGCCATAACCCTGTGGATGCTTTAAAATATGAATGAATAACTTTTGATTTAGTCAAAACTTTATTTAATTAAGTGTTTCATGATTTTTTAAGAGGATTAAAAGGCAAGATTCATCCAACACCAACCTTAATAAACAGAGACTTTGAAAAAATTTGTATTCTTCAATGCCATAGTAGCCGCCCTGGGTGGTTTTCTATTTGGCTTCGACACGGCTGTAATTTCAGGGGCTGAGCAAGACATTCAAAAATTATGGGGATTAAGTGATCTGACCCATGGATTGGCGGTGGCAATTGCCCTCTATGGTACTGTAATAGGTTCACTTGTAGCGGGTTACCCGTCTGAAATAATCGGAAGGAAAAAGACCCTTATCCTGGTGGGATTTTTATACTTGATCTCAGCCTTAGGCTCTGCATTGGCTCCTGAAGTGTATTCGTTCATGTCTTTCCGCTTTTTAGGCGGGCTTGGCGTAGGGGTGGCCTCGGTTACGGCACCTATGTACATCTCCGAAATCTCCCCGGCAAAATTCCGTGGCAGGCTGGTAGCTTTGTTTCAGTTTAATATTGTATTTGGCATAATGATCGCCTTTGTATCCAATTATTTTTTGGAAGGCACTTCAGAAAATGATTGGCGGTGGATGCTTGCTGTCGAGGCCTTTCCGGCGTTTATATATGGTGTTTTGGTGAATTTTATCCCTGAAAGTCCCAGGTGGTTATTGCTCCATCAAAACAATGAAGCGGGTGCGAAGGATATCCTTGCCAGCATGGATCCGGAAAGTGTCGATGAGTCTATCCTGGCTATAAAAGCGTCAGTAATCAGTGTTAAGGAAAAACTATTTTCCGACAAATTCAGCAGACCCGTCATACTGGTATTTTTGTTTGCCTTTTTTAATCAAATGTCAGGTATTAATGCGATCATTTATTTTGCCCCCAGAATATTCAACGCCGCAGGATTGGCTACTGACTCCTCTTTGCTTTCAACGGCTGGCATCGGATTGATTAACCTGGTATTTACAGTATTGGGAATGTCAGTGATTGACAAAGCCGGAAGAAAAACTTTAATGTACATAGGATCGATTGGGTTGATGTTATCATTGCTGTTGATTTCAGTTTACATTTCCAGGGATTTTGATGAGATCTACCTGTTTTTCTTCATTTACATTGCCTTTTTTGCCATGTCGCAAGGAGCGGTTATCTGGGTGTTTATATCTGAAATATTCCCCAACACGGTACGGGCCTACGGGCAGTCATTCGGAAGTTTTACACACTGGATGTTTGCGGCAATTATTGCCAATGTTTTTCCCTATTTTGCCAATCTGTTCATCAATGACCAGGGGCCGATTTTCGGATTTTTCGGGGTCATGATGTTCCTGCAACTCATCTTTGTATGGAAATTGATGCCTGAAACCAAAGGACTTTCCCTGGAAAGAATCCAGAAGCGTCTGGGCATTGAATGAGGCGAGACCACTGCATCATGTACAAAGCCCGCTTACCGACTTTTAAAAAAGCCGGGAGCGGGTTGCCTTGCTTGCTATCATTGTTGATCCTTGTTCAACAATAGAAGCAAATACACCGTCTTCCTGTCCGGAGGAATCAAAGCCATATAAAACTAATCAACTTAATAATTCAATCCTTTTCATATCTTATTGCCATTGGTATAATGCAAAAGAAGTTAAAAATAATTTCAAAAATCTATATTATAACGGTTTAAATATAATTTATATAAATTTATCTGTGTCATACAGGCCATGCAAAAAGTTGCCATAGTCATTGGTCGGGATTATTGAACAACTCATCGGGTGAGGGTTTAAGTTAACCGGAATTGTTTCATTTCAACATAGATTACGTAATCGAAAAAAATGGTTTATTCAGGTGTCTTTTTGTACATATTCAACGCTGAAAAGGTAAAATTCTGTCACAAATCATACATGATATGGTACAGTGGCTATACCCAGATGAGTTATAAACCAGTTAAATCCTTGAACCTGATTGCCGGTGCGCAGATCAACAAAGTCGAAGGAGTTGATGCAAACTTTGCCCCCAGATTAGGGATTATCTATCAGGTAACCGATAAACTTGGCGTCAAAGCGCTTTATGGCGAAGCTTTCAGGGCCCCTTTTGCCGTCGAAACATCAGTTATCGTGTCCGGTTTTCGAGGAAATCCTGATTTAAAACCTGAGACGCTGACGAGCATTGATGCGCAGGTATTTTTCAGGGATAAAGGGTGGGAGCTTTCTCCCACTTATTTTACTAACAGAAAGGAGGATAATATCACCAGGAATGTTACTGAAGCCGGTGAAATTGTCTATATGAATGCCAATGAAATCAAATCTTCCGGTATAGAATTTGAAGGAAAGTATATCCTTAATAAGCGTTGGTTTTTGACAGGGTCATACGCGTGGCAACAAAATGAAATTGACTTTTTCGGAACCAACATCGAAGATTTCTCCTTATTGCCCAACCATATCGTCAAGCTAGGTGTGAATTATCAACACCCCCGGGGAGTTTCTATAGGACTATTTAATACTATTGTATCAGCATTCGGAGATCTTACTGAAATCAGTGGCTTGCCGCAGCGTAATGAGATCCCGGAAGGGTTTAGCTTGCTTTCGGGAAAGCTGAATATGGATTTGAACCAATTGTTTGACCTTGCGCTGAAGCAAAAGCTCATATTGGGTGTTTATGGCACCAATTTGTTGGACGCCGATGTTTATTATCCGGACATTACCAATAGATTGATCAATAGTTTTCCGGGCAGATCAGGACGGGCTGTATATGGTTCGGTTACTGTCAGGTTTTAAAGGGAACAAAATTTTTGTTGCATGATAAGGGAAAAGATAGAGCGGAAGGTCAGCCTTCCGCTAACCCCTTATCAAAACATTGCTTTGATACACGACCTTAATCATTTCAGCCATATTTTTCACCTGCAACTTTTTCATGATGTGCGCCCGGTGGTTTTGAACGGTTCTTATACTGATAGATAATTTTTGTGCCACCTGTCTGCTTTTGTATCCGTCCAGTGTCAACTTCAATATTTCCAGCTCACGTTTTGATAGCCGGGCCCTTTTGGTGATTGGCTGATCGTAGGTATTCCCGCCGCTGCCTTTATCCCTGTAATGATTGATTTCCATAAGCTTGTTATCAAAGAAAAACTTGCCCATGTTGACAGCGTGTATAACATTGATTAATCGTCTGGTTGAAATATCGTCACAGATACAGCCCCTTATATTCAAGTTTTTCAAATTTCTTACGTAAAAAGGATCCCGGTATGAAGTAATTACAAGGATATTGATCTCCGGATGATTCTTTAATATCATTGAAAGTAGGCCAGGAGCTTCAATTTCGGGTGAAAACACATTAAAAAGAATGAAGTTTGGCTGATGTTGCTTAATCAATGTCAAAGAACCGGGTTTCATCGGCAACATGGCTTCAACTTTAATGTATTGATCACTATGTTGCAAAAGTTTACTCAGCCCACTTCCAAAAATCTGATTATCGCTGATAATCATTAACCTTATTTGCTCCATGAATTACGTATTAAAGTATTTACTTTAGGTAAAGCTTTTTTCAGGCTGCTGTGAGGTGGTTAGACTAAAGTTAGAAGCCTCCGGCAATTTTTTTTTCATTTATCGATGGCTTGTTGGTTTTTGGCGTTTATTCCTTTAATAAAGTCTTTGAGTTACCTGAAAAGGCGGGATGAACCCGCTTAAACTAATTTTCAGAAATCCTTACATAAGTTATGCTTTGACTGCATACAGCATGTAGATCATTTGAATATTTAGCAAATTGACGGTGTTTAAAAATCCGACTGAGAGATCCATGGCCACACTTTATACTGTATCCAGAAATGTAACTTTTGATGAAGGGGCAATTTTATCATTAAAAAGGTTCGATACGGCTGTTAAGGACCTTTCAGCGTTAAGCAACTTTCAGGAAATCGAGGAATACCTGAGCCTTAATTATCCTGAGGGATTGTCAAGACATGGTTTTAAGTATTTGCTGGAAAAAAATAGTCATCAGGACGGGCCCATTGACAATGATACAGCGATGGAAATGCTGTTTGAGATGGTTCGAATGCTTAAATTTCCACAAAAAAACTCCCGTTTTAACTCTTTTTTCGGCTTTGAGTCACTGGAAGGCGCCCGGGATTTCAGAAAAAAATCAGGAAAACCCGGTGACCCTATCTACAAAATCGAATGCCAGCACTATTTCAGGATGGATATGAACTGGCTAAGATTGGGCGCTTCGCCACTCAAAGGCTTAATGTTTGCCCAGAATTACTGGAAAGGCATTCCCAGTGAAGACCCCTATTGGGAATGTTTAATAAAATTTCCTATACAAATCGTAGAAGAAGTCGTAAATTGAGGGGGACTTTGAGTTCTTGTCCCTGGATTTCTCGCACTGAATCACAATAAATCACGTAGTTTTTCCTTCTATAAAATGTAAATATGATTTAAATCCACTGTATACAGTAAGTTGATTCCGGACAGCAGACCATTATATAGCGACGAGGACCTGCGTACTTTTCTATTACAAGATGACAGAAGAGGATTGGAAATACTATATAAAAAATATTATGCAGGCTTATACCGGTTTGCTTATTTACTGATCAAGCGGGAAGATCTCAGTGAAGATATTGTACTGGAAGTTTTTTTTAAACTGTGGAAAATCAGACACCATTTGCCTGAAAAAATAGCCTTCAAACCTTATTTATATAAGGCTGCCAAAAATCTGGCCATCAATACGCTAAAAAAACTGCAGCAGGATCCGCTAACTTATGACTGCCCTGATGATATCCCCTCGCATCAGGCAGACATTTCCCAGCTCCTGGAAGTCAGCGATCTGGAAGATAAAATCAATATCGCCATACAATTGCTGCCTCCAAAGTGCCAACTTGTGTTTAAATTAAGTCGTTATGAAGACATGACTTATCCTGAAATCGCAGATTACCTGAACATATCTGTTAAGACCGTTGAAAACCAGATGGGAAAGGCGTTGAAGAAGATCCGCGAGCACCTGAAGCCTTATCTGAGTGGAATTTAGAGTTCCGGATTTTTTGGAACCCGGCACCCAAATAACCATAAAAAAAATCCTCATCCCATAGGGGTGCCATCTTTTTTTACTGTTATAACAATAACACCAATAAAATTTGCTGATGGATATAGATTCCTCCATATGGAATTTGATGGCGAAAAAGATAACCGGAGCGTTATCTTTCAGGGAAGAGCAGATGCTGAATGCCTGGATCAACCAAAACCCCGGGGGAAAAGAAATCTCTACCGAACTCGAGCAAATATGGGAACATGCCGGGCAGAAGGGGGGCATACAACATGTACCCGATGAAGAGATCGTTTGGGAAAAATTAGCACATCAAGTAAATACCTATGAACAGTCGATGGCCATGAAAGCACTTGGCCGTGGAGCTGATCACAGCAAAACATACCGGAAACAAGCAACCAGAGGTAACCGGTGGGGACCAGGGAAGCTGTCTATCTCCCGGGCCCTGCTGGTCGCCTCAATGATCGCGATTCTTGTGATCTCAACGGTTCATTTTTCAGGGTATAAGGGGATGAACAAGGCAACCAGTTACCCTGTCATCAGCTTTTCCGAATTCAACAGGCTGCCTGAAAAAAATGTAGAAATAAGCCTATCGAGCGACTCGTTACAAGTCTACATGCTGCCTGACAAAAGCAGGGTATGGCTGAATAAAAATACCCGTATTTCCTACCCGCCTGACTTTGGTGATTCCGTAAGAAGCATATGGTTAACAGGGGAGGCTTTTTTTGAAATTCAGGAAGATCGCGACAAACCCTTCATCATTTCGGCCAATGGAAGTGAAACCAGGGTGGTTGGCACAGCATTTAATCTGAAGGCCTATGAAAAAGAGGACCCGGTGTTAACGGTAGTAAACGGTAAAGTGGAGTTTTCAGGTGATAAATCCCGAAAAGAAAAACTGGTGCTTATCAAGGGAGAAAGAGGAACGTTTAATAGAAAAAGGGGGAGACTCATTAAAGAAAAAAATGAGGAGGATCATTTTCTGGACTGGAAACATATCCTGGTATACCGGAAAGAGATTTCTTTTCCATCCAATTACCTGAGAAATGAAGCCAGGTGGAAAAAAAGCCTCATCAATCAAACGGAAATCAGGGGCGAAATACATAACATAGCGAGCCTTGCTACCTATAAAAATGTCAAATTAAGGGTTAGCTATCATAAAAAACGAAAAAAGAAAAACCATATTATCACGGTATATAAATCATTGGGGCCTGGAGAGACAATCAGCTATAAATACCGGCTGGCCGACTGGTTTGGTAAAACACAGGACCTGCGTATAGAAGTTGTCGATGCTTCTGTGTCTAAGAATTAATGGGATTTTTAACTTATAAACCAAAACAATTATGTTTAATAACCAATTTATCCAAAACGAAGAGGTTGCTAATACCAACAATGCCATAAGTAGAGGAACCACCCTGAGAGGAAAAGTAGAAACAACCGGCTCTATCCGGATCGACGGAGAAATTATCGGTGATGTCAACACAAGAGCCAAAATAGTACTTGGTGAGTCCTCCCGGGTGGAAGGGAATATTTACGCCCAAAACGCCGACATTGGTGGAGTGGTCGAGGGAAAAGTGGAGGTGGGTGAGACATTGATCTTGAAACCCAGTTGCAGAATCCAGGGGGATATTGTTACGAATACCTTAATTGTTGAATCGGGTGCTAAATTCTCTGGCCAATGTGATATCGGGGGAAGTTTAAAGGAAATTAAACTGAAAGAAGCCCCAAAAATCCAGGATAAGAAAGTATTAGATAAAACTATGGCCGAAGAAACCAAATACAAATCAAAACTGGGTGCATGAACCGGTGTTTTCAGGGAGATGATCAGACGAATAAGGGGATGAAAAATGCGCCGTTGGCAATGCTGTGTGTTACTTTTTTGTTCTTCACGACCATTGAACTTTGTGCACAAGACAAAGAATGGGGACTTGGATTGCGTATAGGTAACCCTACCGGAATTACGGCAAAAAAATATCTGGGTACCGGCAACGCACTGGAAGTTGCCTTAGGTACCAATTTCAACAACGGCGGATTTGAGTTACTCGCTCATTATCTTTTTCACTTTCCTGTGAGTGGTGCCCCGGGCCTTGACTGGTATTATGGTTTTGGAGGCCAGCTTCAAAGCCACGACCGCGGAGACAGGGACTGGGACAATGACATGGAATTGGGAGCAGATGGGGTGATCGGTTTGGAATATATATTTGCCGATGCCCCGGTTGCCATCTTTTTGGATGGTATGCTTTTTCTGGAAATAATTGACGATCCGTTTGATTTCGATCTGGATGCAAGTATTGGTGTAAGATACGTTTTTTGATTCCGGAAATTTTTACGATTTTGATCTTTTTGACCAAAGCATTGAAAAACACTTATGTTTTAACCAAAAGAAATAACTATTAACCAATTATATAATCATGAAAAATCAACTGAAAGTTGGCAGTGTAGTAGGCATATTCAGAACAGGAATGGTAGGAGAAGTAGTGGAGATAATACATCATGAAGCTCAAACTAAATACCATGTCAAAGTGCCCAGTGAGGGTGAAACATATTCATATTCAAAACAGGATTTACATATATTCCCTGCATTAGGCCAACAAAACATCAGAAAAGAGTGGCAGGAAGGAAGACCGTGAAAAAAACAGGACACTCTCTCGTGAAACGTCTTCCGGTTCCGCAAAACCCCCGGAGTTATTTCTCAGCAGACCCGGGAATTTGCCAGAGAGCATTAAGTTCATTGCGAAAATTATGGTCTTTAACTTTTTTTGCTGGTCTTTCATATGAAATGTGTCGACTGCCCAGGATGCCTAATCTTCTATCGGCAGCCTGAGTTGTGGTAAAATTGACAATTTACAATTGACAGTTGACAATTAATATCCTTTACCACCCCAAACAAACAATTGTCAATTTTCCATTGTCAATTTCAAATCAACTCATCTTCCTATGACAAATCCGGCAACTCAATTTGAAAAGACGATTCCTGATCCGGAACGGAATTCACCCTGATACTTCCCCCAAGCTTTTCCACGGTTTCCTTGACGAGATATAATCCCAGACCCGATCCTGAAATCTTTTCATTGGCCCGGTAAAACATATCAAAAACCCTGTTTATGTGTTTTTTATGAATACCTTTTCCATTATCTTTTACAATGATTTTAGCCTGCTTATTCACTACAGCTACATTGATGTCTATATAGGGAGCCGGTTTTTTTTCGTCATGGTACTTAAAAGCATTGGCAATTAAATTACTCATAATGATCTGAATACGTTTTTTGTCTGAAGTGAATTTTTCCGTTTGCTCGACGGTTAGTGAGGTTTCAATGGAAGCAAAATTTTTGTGATAACTATATTGATTCAGTATATTCTGAATGATGGGTTTAAAGTCAATCTTTTCCTTTTCAAGGGAAAGGTTGGTATTCCTGGAATAATTGATAATGTCCTCTATAAATTCATTGATTTTAGTCAGGCTTCTTTCTTCCAGCAACATATACTCGGCGATCTTATCCGGATCTTTTTCCTCCTTGGTTATTTTTATGAGGGTTAAAACCGAGGCGATCGGGGCGCGTAACTCGTGAGATACCACTGCCAGCAACTGATCCAGTTGGTGATTTAAATTAAGTTGCTCCTTGTTTTTGGATTTCAACTTTTGAATAGCCTTACTTAACCCCTTTTCGTAGTTGTTATTAACTTTATTGATGTAGCAAATAAACAAGGCAAATAAAATGGCAGATAAAGAAAGGTTAAAAACCAGCGTAACTTTTTTTTGAAAACCGTTAATATTTGTGTCGAAAAGTAGTGAATGATCGGTGATTATTGAAAGAATCAAATAACCTATTGGAATACCAAAATGTAAAATAAAATGATAAGACTTGTATCGGGTCACAAAAGAAATAGCAAATGCCACAGGCAAAAACAGAATAAAAACGCCTGCTTCATAGCCATATTTGCTGTCTGAGTAAAATATCAATGAACAAAGGGTAAAGATGGAGATGGTGACAGCAGTATTATAATATTTATTTTTATCGACAAAAAGCAGGATCACGACAAAGAGAAGCAGTGTAAATAAGGTGATGAATACTTCATCATAAATTCCAAGAAATGCATCTACCACACTGCTGATGAACAACCCCACGATAATCAGTTTTATCAGTTGGTTGACCAGTAAAATCCGTATCTTTTTGTCCTTATTGGAAGCGGTCAGAACCCTGGTTCCATCAAATTTAAAGAGCTCTTTATCTGACTTAAACATTTTCAGGTGCTTAGTTCTTTCCGCCCTTCACCCAGCATATCAAAAGTACCACGTCTGGAAAGAAAAGGTAGTTTAAAATCCATGATTCTAAACCGCCTAAATATAGATAATAACTGTGGCAATTAAAATCAGAACATCAATTACTTTTATAATGGCCATCATCTCAGTCAGCTTAGCCACTATTACAGTATAAACCCGCAAAGTCCGATACTATGCTATTCCCCGCTATTGATAGCAGGCACCAGCGGACGTGGGTGTTGCACAACTTAAGCATGTGCCTGTATTTTTATTTTACTAGGCGAAACCCTCTGTGTCTCTTTGTGTCTTGGTGCCTCCGTGGTGAAAAATGGTTAACCACAAAGGCACCAAGACACAAAGAGACACAAAGGATTTTGTCGAAAACGTTATGTGACAGCCACGGCTGCTGGCGCCAGGTAAAGTATTAAGTTTAAGCAATATAGTAGTTTCCCAACAGCGTTGCTTCCCTCTGCAAAAAATAACAAAACTTTAGTTATATGAGCGCTCAAAAAGGGGAATGCATAGATGGCAGCGGCTGCAATGATACATAGCCGGATGACACTTATCTGATTGTTAAAGGCCGGTTTGTACTTACCGGTTAAACACTCCTTTATCCATTGAATATTCGCCACTGCCAGTAAAATACAAAGTAATGTACGGCAACAAATACATAATTGCAAACTCTTTTTTCGACCAGGGATCATCTACATGGATGACCAGTATTGCTACCAACATGGTGGCAATCAGTGGAATCACTGCGAGTCTGGTAAACAACCCCAGAATCAGGGCCCCGGAACAAACCACCTCTGCAAAGACTGTTAAAAAAAAACTAATATCACTACCCATCCCCAGGGGATCCGGGAAAGTGTCATAGCTATTGTGATAATTCATTAATTTTGGCAGGCCGTGTCCCAGCAACATCAATGAGCCCACAGAAACCCTCAGGACGAATATTCCAAAATTTTCATAACTATTGTACAGGAAACTTTTTGTTTTCATGGTTTGTCAATTAATACGGAGATATCAATAACTATATGCAATTTTAAAAAGAGACTATGCTAAAATATGCAGCCCGCAGAAGTCATGTTTTCAAGACCTCCGCTAAGCTTGCTTGATTTTAATATTTGGCTTTGATTCAGTAGCTATATGCTGTCATTGCTAACATCAGGCCTGATGTGGTGATTTAATAGGTATAAGCATTTGGTGTTATGCCCCTGATCATACAAACGCACCTGACATTTTCTTTATTTTTTAGTTTATAATTATTTTCATTGTTTATTGTTGGATCCCGTTTCCCGTGACTGCTTCTGCAAATTTATTCCACCATATATTTAATTCCGGGAAGATTAATAAAAGTACGCACAATTTATATTGTCGAGACAGATTATTGAACACTTATTTACCGAGAAAATGTCATAAATCAGCAAGTAACTGGGCTATCTGACCGATTAAAAACAAATATAAAGATATTATGCATTTACTTTGAGTTAGATATTTAAAAAAAGCAAAAGGTTTTGATAAGGCAGCTAAGGTTCCAAAATTTAAACTCAGGTTGATTTCGAAAGATGGTTTTTAAATATCCAAAGTTCTCATTGTATTTTAAGTGTTTAGATTTCTTCCCCACTAAATAGGCAAATTAGTTAATTTACTCTTTTCATGGTAAATTAGATGTTTGAGTATTATTTCTGGTTAAAAATTGAATTTTTTTTAAGGTTGTTTAAGAAGCGGAGGTAGTGGGGTGAGGAAAAATCTAATTAATCGTTGAATTAGTTGGATTGGTTGTTTATAACCGGTTAATTAATTTCGTTTCCCAATAACCCTGCATAAAGCCATTTATGTCAGGGTTATTCGGTTTATGGGGCTTTGTATTTTGCGATCCTGCGGATGGATTGTTTTTTGGATAAATCAAGGAAATTTTGTATATTTTATAACTTTAGGTAACAGCTTTTAATAGTTAGCTAAAATACGCGCATAAATACTATAGTTATGAATTTTACTCCCAGAAAAGCGGAAGGCACTGACACGCCTAAGTCGATGGCCTTCCCAGAGGTCGGTCAATACATGGCAACGGATGAGATTACTTTACAACCGGGACTAACCATCAACGAGGCGGTGGATATATTGTTGAACTTTAAAGTCACCGGTGTACCTGTGTTGGATGAGGAAAGAAAAATTGTGGGTATGATCACTGAAAAAGACTGCCTCAGACTGATTGTGGACAGTGCCTATAATAACCTTCCTTACGAGGATAAAACCGTATCCGATTATATGTCACCGGTAGTGAAGACGATTTCCCTTGACAGCGATATCCTGGATGTGGCCAATGAATTTCTGACCACAAACTTCAGAAAATTCCCGGTGGTGAATGAACACGGCAGACTGGTAGGGCAAGTGAGTAGAAGAGATATTCTGAAAGCCATCCGGGATATGAAAAACACGACCTGGTAGATGATATTTTTGTAAATCGGAAAGTAAATCCGCTTAATGTCATTATATTTATGGGTGTTAACTACTATCCCAACTACGATTAACATGAACCACGGATTTACTAAAGTCATTTCGTTCCTGATCATTATCCTTGTTTCCCACAACTTTTCATGTGTAAATGCCAGTGATGGTGATAAAAAAGGTAAGAAAGCCGCCCGGAACCTCGACAGCATTAAACTGCCGGAGGGTTTCAAGATAAGTATTTACGCATCGGATGTAACCGACGCACGGTCTATTTGTCTGTCACCGTCCGGTACTTTGTTTGTAGGCAACAGAAGCAAAGATAAGGTTTATGCCCTGCAGGATACGGACGGGGACTTTAAAGTGGATAAAAAATATACCATTGCCACTGATCTGACGATGCCCAACGGTGTGGCTTTCCTGGATGGGGATTTATACGTAGCTGAAGTAAACAGGATACTTCGATACGATGACATAGAGTCACGGTTGAACAATCCACCGGAACCGGTTGTGATTTACGGGAAGTACCCTGATAAAAGACACCATGGCTGGAAATATATTGCATTTGGCCCTGATGATAAGCTGTATGTTCCGGTGGGTGCCCCCTGTAATATCTGTGAATCGAAAGATGAGGTATTTGCCACAATAACCAGGATGAATCCGGATGGGTCGGGCATGGAGATTTTTGCGCAGGGCGTGAGAAATTCTGTGGGATTTACCTGGCATCCCGAAACCTTCGAATTGTGGTTTACTGATAATGGCCGCGATATGCTGGGTGATGATGTGCCTCCCTGTGAATTAAACTACGCTCCAAGAAAAGGAATGCATTTTGGATATCCGTACTGCCATGGTGGCACGATCGAAGATCCTGAATTCGGTCATAAGTATTCCTGTGAGGATTTTGCCCGCCCCGCCCAAAATCTGGGTCCGCATGTAGCTCCCCTGGGCCTCAAGTTTTATACCGGTGATATGTTCCCGCCCTCCTATCGCAATCAGCTGTTTATCGCCGAACACGGTAGCTGGAACCGGTCAAAAAAGATTGGTTATAGAATTACCCTGGTAAAAATGGAAAACGGAAAGGCACAGGGTTACGAAACTTTCGCCGAAGGTTGGCTGGACCATGATGCCCAGGAAGCCTGGGGCCGGCCCGTAGATTTGCTGGTTATGCCCGATGGCTCGATGTTGGTATCTGATGATAAATCAGGAATTATCTATCGAATCACCTACGAAAGCTAAAAAATCAAATGTAAGTTTTGGCAGATAGAGGTTGCTATTCGGTTATCTTTTTGTAATTGATTTGTCATAAAAGATGCCAGCGCTTTCCTCCGTCAGTTGCGCTTTCCCAATCCCAGATCATTTTATCATCCTGAAAACGATGTAAGACCATTCTTTGCATGACTTTTTTCCCATTACCCTGATTTTAAAGATTTTTTATCACCATTAATTTCTCCCGTAAAGTCGAAATACCCACCCGGATTATCTGCCCACGCCTGGTGCCAGCTTCCCAGCTTAAATCTCCATTTGCCTACCCAAAAATCAAAGGCAGAAAAGAGACCGGCTTCCCGCGCATTGGCCATTGCAGCATAAAGGATGATAAAAGGGATAATAACATGTTTTTCCGTGACCTGCTGTTTTGATAATTTGTCTCAAATTTCGTGACTCTTCACAGGTTAGCAGTCAAATCCTATATTATTTTACCCAGTAAGCATAACAAAAAATCCACAATTAACAACCCAAAGCATAATCACAAAACTAATGCTTCCTACATTGCTAACTGTCAACTATTCATTGCCAATTGTCCATTAAAAACTGTCCATTGTCAACTGAGCCTATATAAAAACAACAATGTTGCAAATATTAACCAAATTAAATTCTGCTTTAGTTAATTGAAGGAAAAAATAAATAATATATGCTCATTTTATCGAATTTCCTCAAAATATTATTTTGAAGAAAGTTTTCACCGTTTCGTTTTCACACAACCTGAATTGTCAATTGTACATTGTTAATTGTCAATTAAAAATATCTACACCCCCCACTTCTACCTGGTCAAAATTAACTTTCTGGTAATAGACTCATCCGTAAAAGTATTAACCCCATAATCCAGCTTATAATAATAAATCCCTGCCCTCATGTCCACACCGTTACCATCTTTACCGTCCCAGATTACTTCATTTTCCCCTTCAAATTGGGTTGTTAGCAGTATGGTTCTGACCCGTTTGCCCTGGCTGTCAAAAATTCTGATTCTGGCGGTGCTTTGTTGCGGCAAAGTAAATCTTATTGTGGTAAAGTCGCTAAATGGGTTCGGAAAGTTTTGGGCCAGGGAAAACACTTCATCGGTGGTCTCACTGGGTAGAGGCAAGACATTGTCAAAAGTTTTAGTATATACACCGTTTCCGTGGGTAGCCACGGCCACCCAGCCGTCGGCATGACGGTATTGAACCATCGGTACAACCACATTGCCTATGATATCAGGTCCCTCCTGTGCCCAGGCCGTATTCATGCCATCCAGGTTATCAGCGGAATACAAACCAGTGCTGGTTCCAGCCAGGTATAAATACGCATTATTGGTTTTGGGAATAATTTTAGCCCACCTTACCGAAGGGCCACCCCCTGTTCCATCGCGGCGTTCTTCGAGATTGCCGCTTACAGGCTCATAGGTCAGGCCACCATCCTGCGAAAGATACATACTTTGTACATTATAATTGGAAAAAACAATCAGGATATTGTCTGCATTGCTTGGGTCGATATCGATACACGAGACATAGGCATTGTCGGGAAATGAGCTTGAAGTTACATTGTCTATCTGCGGAGCATAGGTGTCAGGGTTGCTAACTTTAAACACAGATCCTGTGGAGGTGCCGTAAAAAAGGATATTTCCCGGGGTTCTGGAAATGGCCAGACTGGTAATTTGACCGGTCAAAATCCTGGTGTCCGGCAGGTCGAACCAGTTAATGGTGGTAGAGTCAGTAGTACCTGAAATCTGGGTGACGTTACCGTTTCTCCAGATACGGTCGCCCCCGGCATAGTACATTCTGCTGTTGTTGCCCGGATCCAGGATAAAGGGGTTGATGAACAAAAGCCTCTGGTTTTCTGCCTTGCCGGCCAATGCAGGATCAATTCTTGCAACTGGTATTAACCCCTCTCCACTCAGGAAAAACCTGATGGTCCGGCCATTTTGGGAGCTTAGATAAACATTAGCACCATTATGTCCTATCGCGGCAAATCCTCCGTCACCACCCAGTAACCTGCTCCACTCCCCTCTGGGATCGGCCGAAAATGTCAGGTGGGAACCATTGTCCTGCATTCCCCCGACAATTGTGTTATCGCCTGCCGGTTCATTAATGGCCAGGGTATAAAACTGTGTGGTTATATAACCATTGTTCAGGCTCGTCCAGTTTACTTGTGGGGCCAGGATATCATTGGTAATGCTGATACCACCGTCGTGACTGGTAATCGATACGTCGGAATTAGAAGGTAGAAACAACATATTGTGCTGGTCGGGATGTTGACCAGGGTAATTTGATATATCATTTACAGGGCTGTATCCACCGATCCAGGAGGTATTGGTGGTGGTGGAAAAGCCATCGGTGGAACGGTATAAATTAGTGCCTCCCAGGAAAACGATGTCTTCATTTTCAGGGTGAATTTTAACCATCATATTATAAGACCCCTGGGAGTTGTAATTGCCCACGGGACCACCGAACATCGGTATGTTATCGGTTAAATCCACCCACCTGCCGCCAAACCCGGAACCGTCTCCAAACAAATAAGTGTATCTCCAGAGGTCATTCGGATTACTGGATACCAGAAAATAAACTACATTCGGATTGGATGGAGAGATACCGATAACTGCCCGGTCAAAAATATCCGGAAAGTTCCGGGGCGTAATTTTAGTCCAGTTCTGACCATCTTCAGAGCGATAGATACCCTTGGATTCTGAGGTTTCATCAGAGCTTGCTGCCGATTCACTCAGGGTAGCATAGAAGGTGCCATCTTCACCCTGGGCTACATCTGTAAACAATGAGCTGGCATTGGTGGCTTCACCGATTACATATTCCCAACTGTTTCCACCATCTGTTGATCGCTGTATACCACCGAAGGTAGCGGTCAGCACCTCGTCTTCATCATTGTTGTGGGGATTGGTAATAACATTCCATACAAATTGGAAAGGGTTGGTAAAGTTATTGGGTTCGCCCTGGGAGGTGGAGGGTAACAAAGTCCAGTCCAAACCGCCATTGGTGGATTTAAAAATACCGTCCCCACGGTAAGTGGCCCCCCCCCCACCACGGGCTGAATTTCCGGACAATTCACCGGTTCCGTAATACCATATATCTTCCTTTCCGGGCCTGATATCCTGGGCAACCGCCGTCACACTATGCAATGCTTCGGCCCTCGTAACTTTATCCCAGGTCGAACCGGCATCTGTTGACCGCCACATTCCTCCTGAAGTTCCCCCGGCGATAATAATGTTTTCATCAGTGACATCCAATGCCAGGGCCCTTGTTCTGCCACCCAAAAAAAACGGGCCGTTGGCCGTCCATTCCGTTTTCGATATTTCGTAGGTTTTCTTTTGTCTGGCATTCCTTTTTGACCCACCCCTGGCCGGAATATTTTCCGCAAAATACCGCTCCCTGCTACGGATTCCCCGAGGTATTGTACCCGACTTCGGATCTACCAGCATCCTGGTTTCATAGGCAATTCTTGCCTCAATATTTTCCTTTACCCCAATGGCACTCTTTTGCTCAATCTCCGCCAAATCCAGTGCCTGAATATCGGGTAAATCGATTTTTTCCTGTTGTGCCGGTTGATGCTGAAAAAAATAAAATAAAACATAGAGAGGAATAAAAAGAAGGGTGGTTATCAGTATATCCTTGTATATAATTTTTTTGTTGAAGTTCATGGGCTAAACAAGTTACAGACTAAATCAAGCCTAAAAATAGGTATTAGTACCCTATTTATACACTTACCGGGTTATATAACGCTACAAACATTTTTATAATTTCAGTTAACTGGCTAAAATATCTGCCTGATGCAGGCTTTTTTCAGTAAAGGATCATTTAAAAGGAGCCATTGTGCAAATCAAATTGTTTTTCGTTGATTAACCCAGCGTTTACTTACATTTATTATATGGAAGTTCTGTCATATATTCCGGCAAGGGCCGGTTATACAAGAAGGCATGGCAGCAGGCGGACTCCACCGCGGTGGCAAGCTTCGGTGCGTTGATGTTAACTTTTGCTAAAGCCTTAAACAATCCTTTCTAAACTGTTGCTACTCAATTTTTTATTGATTACTAACAGGTAACTACGCTAAATCTTGCCGCAGCTTTCGGCCTTTTTTGTTTTCCCGGAGATCTTTAAAACCGCTTGATCATTGGGTGCATTATTTACTTTCTTAAAACTTACCTGGGATAGTAAAAACCATTTTTTGGCATGAGGATTAACATTTTATGTGGCACATTTGTACCGGAATGGTCGAGAAAATCGATTGTGTTAAACAGGTGTTTCTTTTGGTTATCATTTAGCAGGGTAAGAAATTTCAAATGTTAGACAGGCCCGGAACCCTCTGTTTTGTATGGGGTTTTTTTTATTTCCTCTTGCTGAAGTCTTTAACTGCATACTTATGGCATCTGCTGTGTTTTTTCAGCCATTCTGAGAATAGAATGGTTATGACGCGTATAGGTTGAAAGGGCCGAAAATGGTATCCATTTCAACTGTTTTGATTCATTACTGAGAACCAGGGGCTCCTTATCATCCGCTTTAAAAATGTACCTGATATCATAGTGATAATGACTCTCTTCCTTCGCATTCGCCGGTATGAAGTGTATGTCAATGTCAAAAATCTGCTGGTTTACGAGCGTCAGGCTCGATAGCCCCGTCTCTTCTTTTGCCTCTCTTGCTGATACCTTCAAAATATTCTGGTCTCCATCTGCGTGCCCGCCGGGCTGCAGCCACCTGTTTAGTTGCTTATGGTGTGTAAGCAGGGCTTTGTCTTTTGAATGGTTAACGATCCACGACGAACCGGTTATGTGTCCGGTTTTCGAGGTTCTTTTAAAACAATCAGGCTCATCATTTAACAAGGTTAAAAAGTCATGAATAAATTTTTTTTCCTCCGGATAAGAGGTTTGATAGGCTATAAGGCTTGTAATCAGGTCATTTCTAGCCATAGCAGGTGAAATAATTTGATGATCCGGTTATTCGATGATGATATTTACCTTGTTGACACGGCCTTCCTGCAGGGTATCGGTCTGTACGCCTGCTCCGTAATTGTTTTTATCCCCTTTTTCCGCGTTGACAAAATACACCTTGGGCGCTAGTCCCTTAAAGATTACACGGCCTCTTTTATCGGTCATTTTGCCTTCCATGACAGCATTTTCTTCCTTTTTGTAATCCTCATTATTACCGTAAAGTGTTACCATCACCTCGGTTTCTGTATTTCCCAGCTCATTTAAAACGGTTATTCTCAGTGAAGTAGGCAGCAACTGGTCAGATGTCAGTGTAAATGAAAATAAAAAAAAGACAGCGATGATAAGTGTTATCTGTGTATATTTCTTCATAACTATCTGTAAATTATAAATAGCTTAAACAATATGCTAATGTACAAATTATTGTGTTTGCCTAACAGGATTATAGCAACTTTATAGAGGGTATTTATTAAACTATCTGCACTGTAGTGTTTCTATCTATCAGTAAAGTCACCTTATACGAGCTGTTGCAATCAAATTACCGCATAATGATGTCTTGGCCCCGCTCTTTTCCGAAAGCTGTTGGACAAGGTCCGGATTCATGGTTTAAGGGTTTTTCTTAAAAAATGTCCGCTGAGTGCTCCAAAGCCACCAATGATACCTCCGATTAGTCCGGTAATCAGGATTATAACATATGCTTTCCCGACATTGAATAAGACAGCGATTTTTTGCGTCAATATGCTGTCAGTCTCCAAATCGATCCACCAGGCCATTGCCATCCATAGCAGGCCTACTCCCAGAAATCCAGCCATAAAATCTGAAAACCCTGATGATTTGATAGATGTAGCTACCAAAAATGCCACCGGTGCTATTACCCACCACGGCAAGAATTGTTGCATAAAAAACGACAGGCCAGCAATCAAAATGACTTTAAGGCTCAACTTCATGGGTTGTGTTATTGTAAGGTTTGTGTATAAAATAAGGCATTGTTTTTTTCGTCGGCATGCTTCATAAACAGCAAACGGTGGTATCTCCCTTTGGCCCAAACCGGGATAAAGTTACTGTAATAGGGGCTTCCGGGGTTGCCGGATTGCCCACCCGGATATATGGCCCAGGCTTTGACCTCATCACCCAGCTCGGTCACCATCTTCCACGAAGGGCCGTGCCTTCCTCTCGTGGCATTGACAATGTTTTTGCCTCCTCCGGTAATGATTCCTTTTTCACTGAAAGCGGCCAGTTGGGGAACCAGGTGGTTCACCGAAGTATATTTATAATTCCCCCAGTTTAACTCCCTGTTGGACGTTTCTTTCCATGCTTCAAGTTCTGAAACCGCTGTCAGGTAGCTTTGGGTTACAACATCCTGTAAGCTTTCTATCTCCGGTGTTTCTTTAATATCGGCATAGTTTTGTACGGTGTCATGGCGCATTAAATAAATGGTTTGCGGCGTACTGGGCGTTCTTAATAGCAGGCTGTCGGTATCGAATTCGTCCCAAAACGTCTTAAAAAATTGCGACCACCATAAGTTAAACACTGCCGGTGCTACTAACTCCGGTTCATTGTAAAAATCCCACGAATCCAGCGATTCCAGATGATCCTGCGCCGGTGATGGAAGGTTTTCCCTGTTAAGATAGCTGAGTAATACGGGCAGGCTTTCAGACGCTTTCATATTAAAGTTGTCGTTTTGCAAGGCCTGCATATCGGCGGGTGTTATGTGGTCCATCTCTTCAAGGCGTTGATTAATCCGGCGGTTACGGTAATGTTCGTAGTTACCATCATACACAAAATAGGGGTAAGTGCTGTCGACAGGAAACTGATTGGCTGAACTGACAAATCCTCTTGGAGGATTGAGTATACGGGCATTATGTTCTGGGGGAATAAAATCCTGCCAATCGTTTTGAGGCAGCGTACCATCCATCAAAAACTGGCCTTGTCCTTTTCTTTTCAAAGGAAATTTGCCCTGTACGCGTATGGCAATATCGCCGTTGGCACAGGCAAAGGCAAAGTTTTGAGCCGGGCAGGCAAAATGATCCATTGCTTCGTTAAATTCCCTGTAGTTTTTTGCCCGGTTTAACAGATAAAAACTTAAAGCTTCGTTAGAGCCATCGTGAGCCACCCATCTTAACGCATAATTTTGTTTTTTATTCTCAGGCATAAATTGCTCGTCATAAACTACCGGTCCATGATGTGTATATATTACGGTATCGATGAAAGATGGCTGATTTCTTATAAAGACTGTATCAATCACTTTTCGTGCAGGCTTCCATTGTCCGTCATGGAAGTATTCATTTTTTTCGGGGGTTCTGAATTTTATTTTGTACCAATCCCGCACGTCCCGCCGGCTGTTGGTCAGAGACCATGCGATTGAGTCATTGAAACCAATAATCACCCCCATGGCACCCGGCAGGCTTACACCCATTACGTTCATATCAGGGCTATGCAATTGAATGGCAAACCAGATAGACGGCAAATTTAACCCTAAATGTGGGTCACCGGCCAGTATAGGGTTTCCGCTGGCAGTCTTTTTACCGGATACCGCCCAATTATTGCTTCCGTTATCCGGGTTGGGCATTTCAATAATGGCGGAAGTGATGTCCTCCGGCACGGACAGGGAATCATCTTTTGTCTTCAGAGGGCTGAAATTCCAGGGTGTACCTTTCGGTATAACAGGGTCGATACCCCTGTCGCGAACAGGAAACAGAAAATCATAGGCTTCCTTTCCTATGATATTCAGCGTGTTAGTGCTTTCCAGATCATAGTCCCTGCCGGCCAGATTGTTGGCCATATACTTTAATAACAAGGAGGTTTTTTTGGCGGTCCATTTTTCAGGGTGGTAGTTAAAAAGCTTGTACTCGATAGGCAGTGTCTTTGTATCCAGAGCGTTGATAAAGGCATTCACTCCTTCTGCGTAAGCCTCGATCGCAGCCTTTGATAAAGGATGACTTGTCGCTACCTCTAATGAATTATCGGCGCCGTATTCAAGGCCTATTCTTCTATGCAACCTGTCTAACCTTAAAACCTGGGAATTTTTCCCAAAGATTTCAGATAACCTTCCCGCCGCAAAATGCGTCTGAAACTCCATTTGCCATAGCCTGTGACTAGCAGTGACAAAACCCTGTGCAAAAAAGAGGTCGTGATCATTCCGGGCGAAAATATGGGGGATCATCAGGCTGTCATAGATTACCCTTACTTCAGCTTCCAGCCCACCTGTTTCCAATAAATGATCCTGATAACTGTTTGTGGTTGCTGCATTTTGCCAGAATCCGGAAAAAGGATCGAAAAATTTTCCCAGGGGAGGTACAGGCCCTAGCTTTATATTCAGAGCAACCACCAAAGATAAAGTGAAGGCCAGTAGCAATAACGTGGAGATCAGATGCTTCATCCGGATTTAAATGGTATTGGGTGTAATTGTTTATTCATTAAATATTTCTATACTGTAATATATCATTTTAAACCGAATAACAAAAAGCATTACCATGGTCATCGTGTGACTCCAGGTCATATTACGACTTCAACGTAATTTCACCGGCATTCAAAACATTAAATAGTTAAAAACCTCCCCAACTCACCAAGGGTTACCTTCCTGTCAATGCCCCTATTGAAGAAAAATAAACCAATGAGTTTTTGATTTGATAAAAATGATTAGGAAGTTTGAGTACTGAAACAGGAAAGTTAGTATATGCAAAAATTCTTGGCTCCCATCCATCTTACAGAAGACCTGGTGTTAGGTGGTAATAATTTAGTGCTGCTTGCCGGACCCTGTGCGGTGGAAAATCAGGAAATCTGCCTGGAAATCGCCACGAAGGTAAAGCAGGTTACGGATGAATTAGGTATTTCCTATATATTTAAAGCCTCTTTTGATAAAGCCAACCGCACTTCTTCAGGCTCATTCCGGGGCCTGGGCTTTGATGAAGCCATGTCGATTTTGCAGGCAGTAAAAGAGCAGGTAGGGGTACCGCTGGTAACAGATATACATGAGTCACATCAGGTAAGTGCTGTGGCTGAAGTGGTAGATGTTTTACAGATTCCGGCTTTCCTCTGCAGACAGACCGATTTGCTGGTTGCCGCAGGAAAATCAGGAAAAGCAATAAATATAAAAAGAGGTCAATTCATGGCACCTGAAGATATGCAATATGCCCTGGAGAAAATCCGTTATACGGGCAACCAAAATGCATGTCTGACGGAGCGGGGAGTGACATTTGGTTATCACAACCTGGTAGTGGACATGAGGTCATTGCCTGTTATGAGACAATTTTCGCCCGTCATCTTTGATGTGACTCATAGTGTTCAGCAACCCGGAGGGGCCGGTGGAGCTTCCGGAGGGCAAAGAGCGTTTGCCCCCTATCTGGCCCGGGCGGCCGCCGCCGCCGGGGTGGACGGGTTTTTCATTGAAACCCATCCCGAACCTTCAAAGGCTTTAAGCGACGGGCCAAATATGGTGCCCTTAAAAGACATGCCGGATTTCCTGAAAATGATCCGGGAAGTATGGGAAATAGGGAAGTCATATAGTTAATAATCAGGGAATTTGCAAAATGTTAATTTTTAATCTTATTATTAGTTCATGTTCTTAAAGTTTTTATATTTGCTTTTTGGAAAAAAGAAATTTTTATTTGTACATTTTTAACAATCCCTTAATATTTAATATGAGAATCAAATTACTATTATTGTTTTTTATAATAGGTGCCGACTCCTGTGTCCCAATCAAAGAGCGTCAATACCTGCAGGGCGATCGATTAGTGGAACTGGATTATCAAACAAAATATGTAGAATATAGATTAAAGTCTGAAGACATTTTGCAAATAAAGGTTTTTACAACCACGGTAGCCGAGTTTAACTGGTTTGCCCAGGCTCAAACACAGCTTGAGGGGGGAGGTGATCCATTGCTATCCGGATTTATCATTGACGAACAGGGTAATATCGAATTGCCGGTAATAGGTGATGTCAAAATTAATGGATTAACCCTTAGCGAAGCGCAAAAAAAGATAAGCAATCTGCTGCAACAGGGCGGGTTGGAGTCGCCCAAAGTAGTGATTAAGATATTGAGTTTTCAATATACGGTATTGGGAGAAGTGAGGGCTCCGGGTACGTTCAATAATTATACCGGGAAGATAAATATTTTAGAGGCACTGGCAAATGCCGGGGATTTTTCAGATTTTGCAGATCGTAAAAATGTCAAAATAGTCAGGTATGAAAATAATATAGCCCGGGTCTTGTATGTAAACGTACTGGACCGGGATATTTTAAGTAATCCTTATTTTTACATACAACCGAATGATCAGATCATCGTTGATCCTGTAAAAGCGGTTAATGCCAGAACTGGCCAGCAAAACATAGCTGTTAGTTTGAGTATTCTTGCTTCTGTGGCCAGTATTGCTTTATTAGTGGACAGACTGATAAACGATAACTAAATTATTCAAGATACAAAGTATTTAGTAATTAATTAAACGTGCAGGTCGTGAATAGTAATTTGAATAATAAGAAGGATAACTTTTCCGATATCAGGAAGATCCTGATGAAGGCAATCAGAAACTGGTATTTTTTCCTGGGAGTACTTTTGATTGCTTTTGCTATCGCCTATTTTGCCAACAAGTATACCAGGCCCGTTTACCGCGTTGAATCAAAGATCCTGGTCAAAAGCAGGACCGGTGCCAATGCAGCAAGCTTTCTCTACGGAACCGATATCTCCAGTGATATGGTTACCGAAGGTGTAGAGTCCTTCGTATTGAAATCCTATCCGATTATCTACAAAACGATCAATGAATTAAATTTTACCCATTCATTTACCATTGAAGATGAGATAGGACCCAAACAAGCCTACGGATGGGAACCTGCCATCATGCAAATTGACTCTGCCATGGAGGTCAAAAACTATGGCAAATCTTATCAATTCATTGTCAATGACAAAGATCATTTCAAGTTTTTTTCGAAAGATGACCCGGGTAATGCTTCCACATTGTATGAATTTGGCCAGACAGTCGACTACCGGGGCTTGACTTTCAGGGCCATCAAAAAAAGAGATTACGATTATAGTTCCATTATTAATCAGGAATTCACCTTTTCCCTGTGGCACCCACATTATGTTACCATGGAATACACGAATAAACTGAATGTCATTCCAGGTACTGACGGCTCTACCATAGACCTTGCATTGATTGGTACCATACCACGCAAGGAAATTGATTTTATTACCAAATTGATTGATGTCTATATCGATGAAGAACTGAAACGAAAAAACGAGCAGGCTACCAAAACCATCAACTTTATCAGCCGGGAACTAAAGAGGATTACTGATTCCCTTAACCTGATTGAAACAAGAAAGGTGAGTATCAGGCAACAAAGTTCCGCGCAATTGAGTCAAAGTGCCGTACAATTATATAACCGGCTCGATGACGCTGAGTTGCAAAGTGAACAGTATGAAAACAAGCTTGCTATCTACAACCAATTATTAAGTACCATCAATTCTTCCTATAATTTTGACGACTTGTCGGGATTAGCGGCTATAGGTATTGACGATTCGGGATTAAAAAAATTGATTGATGATTTGGTTACTGAGCAGGAAAGAATTGATCAGGCAGAACAGGGCACAGGCCAAAACACCAACAACCCTTACATTAAGCGAGCAAGAGATAATGTGGAAAGACTAAAAACAAGTATTTCCGAAAGTGTAAACAACCTGGTCGCTGCAACCCGGCAAAATAAAAACAGGCTGGACAGCCGGGCAAATAGTATAAGGAGGGAAATTTATGCGGCCCCCGGCGCTCAACAGTCCCTGGTGAACATTGAAAGGCTCAATCTTATTAGCGAAAATCTTTACATTCTCTATAATACAAAAAAGGCGGAAGCGGAAGTAGCCAAGGCTTCGGCATCTACAGATATCCAGGTTATCGACCCACCTATGCAGATTGGAGGAGCAGAGAAAAGTGATAAGAGAAATTACCTGATCGCCTTCTTTCTGGGCATAACCTTACCGTTGGGCTTTATTGTGAGTAAGGATTTCCTGAGTAACAAGGTGGCTGAAAAAGAAGATATCGAAAGAAATACAAATATTCCGATATTAGGTCAAATATGGCGTTACGTGAAGGGTAAAAGCATGTTGGTGGTTCATAATAACCCCAAATCGGTTGTCGCAGAATCCTTTCGTTCGGTGCGATCGAACCTTAATTTTTTTACTTCAGATGTGGATCAGAAGATCTTTGTCCTTACCTCCAGTGTGAGTGGTGAGGGAAAAACTTTCTCTTCTATTAACCTCGCCACCGTGTTTGCATTTTCCAGCAAAAAGGTGGTGCTGATGGGTGCCGATCTTAGAAGACCTAAAATATTTGGTGACTTTGGCCTTAAGAATGATGTGGGACTTAGTAACTTTTTAGCGGGGTCGGCCTTTAAATCAGAGATTATCCAGTCAACAGAGATACCTTATCTTGACATAATCAGCAGTGGGCCCGTACCGCCTAATCCGTCAGAACTTTTAATGAATAATAAAATGGGGGAACTTGTTAATGATTTGAAGAAGGATTATGACTATATTCTGATTGACACCGCTCCCCTGGGCTTAGTGACTGACGCCTTTATTTTGATGAATTATGCCCATCATACCATTTTCCTTGTCCGCCAGAATCATACCCCCCTGGAGGCTATTAAAAATGTGCAGGAACTCTATGAAAGCGGAAAATTGAAAAATGTAAGTATTTTGTTCAACGATGTCAAGGACCAGAGTAACAACTATGGTTACGGCTATGGTTATTATCAGGACAAGGGTAAATAGTACTTTTTTTTCTGTATGTAACTTTTCCTGATGCTGAGTATTGAACAATAGACACAGGTAGGCTAATTTGCGGGTGGAAATAATAATATTTTTTGAATAATTATAAATAAAACCTGAATAAATGTTAAAGGAACTGCTGAGTAAACAAAAAAAGATTTGTGTGGTTGGATTGGGATATGTAGGCTTACCCATTGCGCTGGAATTTGCCAGAAAATTTTCCGTTATCGGATTTGATATCAATGCCAAAAGGGTGGAAATGATGAATAATCACATCGACCCGAGCAAGGAACTGGAGAAAGAAGACTTTGAAGGCTGTGATATCAAATTTACCGATAATCTAAAGGGTATCGAGCCCGCCAGTTTTTATGTTGTTGCTGTGCCTACGCCCATTGACGAGTACAGAAGGCCGGATCTGAAGCCACTTTTGTCTGCCTGCCAAACGGTCGGGAAAGTGTTGAAAAAAGGCGATTACGTGGTGTTTGAGTCTACGGTCTATCCGGGATGTACCGAAGATGACTGTATTCCGGTGCTGGAAGAAGAGTCCGGGCTGAAATTCATCAAAGACTTCAAGGTTGGTTATTCCCCCGAAAGAATAAATCCGGGCGATAAGGAGCATACCCTGACCAAAATCCTGAAAGTAGTCTCCGGTTGTGATAAAGGTTCGGCCAAAGTGATTGCTGATGTTTACGCTTCTATCATAACGGCAGGCATTCATAAGGCCTCTTCCATCAAAGTGGCCGAGGCCGCAAAAATTATTGAAAACACCCAAAGGGATGTTAACATAGCCCTGATGAATGAGTTGTCTATAATTTTCAACAAAATCGGTATCAATACTTATGAGGTGCTGGAAGCCGCAGCAACCAAATGGAATTTTTTAAGATTTACACCGGGGCTGGTAGGTGGGCATTGTATCGGTGTGGACCCTTATTACCTGACACATAAGGCCAGTGAACTGGGTTATCATGCCAAAATGATCTTGTCGGGCAGGAACATAAATGACAACATGGGGCAATTGATAGCCAGGGAAGTTGTACAACATATCATTACCAATGACAAATCTCTGAAAAGGGCAAAAGTGTTGATCCTGGGGGCAACTTTTAAGGAAAACGTTTCTGATATCAGAAATTCCAAGGTGGCAGATGTCTATAATGAATTGAAATCATATATGGTTAAGGTACATGTGGCTGATCCATTTGCCGATAGTGACGAGGTGAAGTATGAGTATGGATATACCATCCAAAAAAGGCTGGATAAAGACTATGACGCAATAATATTAGCGGTAAACCACGATGATTACATGAATCTTGAAGAGGACTACTTTCAGAAATTGACTGGCACAAATGCACTTTTCTTTGATGTGAAAGGCGTATTTAACGGCAGGATCTCCAAAATGGCTTATAAAAGCCTGTAATTGTCCGGGTTTTATCAATTGACTAAGTGATTAATCAAAACAATTGTGGCCAAAGTTTTAGTTACCGGTAACGCCGGATTTATAGGGATGCACACGGTGCTGGCCCTGCGTGAAGAGGGACATCATGTATTCGGACTGGATAATATCAATGAATACTATGATGTTACCCTCAAATACAGCCGCCTGGAACAACAGGGCATACCCCGCGCGCAATTAAACTACGGACAGGTATACAAAGTGGATGAAGGATTAAGCTTTATTTATTTGAACCTGGAAGATAAAGATGGCGTTCTTCAAATCTTTGAAAATGAGAGCTTTGACTATGTAATTCACCTGGCTGCGCAGGCCGGTGTACGTTACTCCCTTGAAAATCCTGATGTATATATTGAAAGCAATATAAAGGGATTTCTCCATATTCTGGAGGGGTGCAGAAGATTTAATGTACAACATCTGGTTTATGCTTCCAGCTCATCGGTTTATGGATTGAATTCAGCAATTCCATTTAAGGAGTCCCATGCTACAGCACACCCGGTTTCCTTATATGCAGCCACCAAGAAAGCCAATGAAATGATGGCACATTCTTATGCCTATCTCTATCATATACCCGTCACCGGGCTGCGTTTTTTTACGGTTTATGGCCCATGGGGAAGACCGGATATGGCTCTTTTTAAGTTTACAAAGAATATTCTGGCGGATGTGCCCATAGATGTTTATAATTATGGAGACATGAAAAGGGATTTTACTTACATCGATGACATTGTAAGCGGAATTGTCAAAACGCTTACCAAAATTCCTGCCGGTATAAAAAAATCAAAACTGCCAACCAACCATAGCTCAGCACCTTACGTCCTGTACAATATTGGCAATAGTGAGCCTGTAAAACTCACTGATTTTATTCACGCCATCGAAGAAGTGATCGGTAAAAAAGCAAAAATAAACTATTTGCCGCTTCAACCGGGTGATGTGAATACCACTTATGCCGATGTCAGCAGTTTGAAGGAGCATGCAGGTTATATGCCATCCACCTCTGTGAAAGAAGGGATAACGAACTTTGTGGAATGGTACAAAGGATATTTTTGAGGATTGGTGAAAATCTAGCATTTTTTTCATAAAAAAAATATAAATAGTTATATTTTTGTCATTGCATATTGAATAGTTGCCTTGTTTTGAAATTTTTTTATTACAATGTAAGTTTGTGGTTACATTTTTTAAATTAATCGCATTAATTACTAATAGTTGTTAATATTTTGGTTCGAAATTCTTTAAAACTCACTTAGAATGAAAAATACTTACATCCTGCCTTTCCATATATTCAATCTTAGACTGTCGATGCCGGCGGTGATATTTGCCCTGTTTTTTTTCCAGCATGTACATGCGCAATGTCCCAACGGGACTGCCGCACATTACAAGCTGGATGGTACCATCAATTTTCCGGATTTTTCCGGCAACAACGATGGCAGTTGTGTCGATGGGGTAAATTGTCCCGGTACTACAGAAGGACTTATCGGTGGAGCACAACAGTTTAACGGTATCGACCAGTATATTGAAGTTCCCGCCTCAGCAGACTTTGATTTCGCCGGAAGCTTTACGATTGAAGCCTGGGTTAAATTTACCACCAGTTCCCCCAATCAGCGGGTGTTTGTTTCAAGGACTAATAATGAGGATGAAGGGACTAACCAGGGCATGTTATGGTGGGTTGGTGTTGAACAGAACTCCAACCTGGCTATATTTAAGTTAAGAAGTAATAGTGTCAATTTGAACATCAACGAGGTGAAGGGGAATACAACCATCAACAATGGCCAATGGCGCCAGGTGGTTGCCGTTCATGATGCGGAAAATGATGAAATCAGGATCTATGTGGATGGTGCGCTTCAAAACTCCAGTGCGCTAAGTCTTGCCGGTAATTTTGCAGCAACCGATAACCCATTGAGGATCGGTAACTTTAAATTCTCAGATGTAACTGCTGACAACGCTTTTTTTGATGGGGCCATGGACAATATTGGAATTTTTAACAGGGCCCTTACGGGAAATGAGATTTTGCAACACTTCAACAATGGAAATGCCGGAACAGGCATTTGTCCTCTCATACCGGAGATCACCTCCACAGCTCCCACATCTGTCTCGATCGGAGAGACTTATAACTATCAGGTGGAGGCTACAGGAGACCCTGTGCCGACATTCAGCCTGACAACGTTCCCTACCGGTATGCAAATCGATGCAAATACCGGCTTAATCACCTGGACACCCCAGCAGGCAGATGCTGGCGTGTCAAATGTCACTGTGAGGGCATCTAATAGCCAGGGTAACGATGACCAGCCTTTTAGTATCACGGTTAGTCAGCAAAATGACGCACCTGCTTTTGACAATGCCGGAGACCAGACCGTTGATGAAGACCCCGGACCTCAGACTGTTACTGGCTGGGCCACCAATATCGATGACGGTGATCCTGAATTGGTGCAGGTGTTGACTTTTAACATCACAGGTAATACCAATCCGTCTCTGTTTGCCGCAGGGCCTGCGATTAGTGAATCCGGGGATTTAACATATACTCCTGCCGACAATGCCAATGGATCGGCAGACATTACGGTAACTTTGTCAGATGACGGTTCACCTCCTCTAACCAGCGCGCCGGTAACATTCAACATTGCGGTAAATCCTGTTAATGACGTACCTGCATTTACACTTTCGGAAACTGAGGTTACTGTAGAAGGGAACTTCGATGAAGTTACCATAAATGTCACACCGGATCCGGTACCGGCCGATGAGACTAATCAAACAGTAATATACACCTTGAATCCTGAAACCGTAGGTTTTGCGCAGGTATCGATATCGCCTATCACCGGTGCTGTTACTATCAATCCTTTGGCAGGAGGCGGCGCCGGCAATCAGGAATTTGAAGTTATTGCAGACGATAATGAAAATGAAAACAATACTTTTACACAAACTTTTACGTTAAGTGTAGCAGGTCCCACCGGCCTCGGAGATAGTGAATTTTCCGAATCCCTGAGTGTTTTCCCTATTCCCGGATCGGATCATATCACTTTAAGAATGGAGAATGACTATCTCGGTGAGGTAAAAGTAAAGATATTCGACATGAGGGGTAAAATGGTTAAAGGGTTCTACCAGGTCAAAAATACCCAGCAATACTTACAGGAATTGAATGTCAGTGACATAGAAACCGGAACTTATTTTGTCCATGTAGTACTTGGCAATGACATTATCCTTGAAAAACTATTAAAAAATTAACTGATTTTAGCGACTGGATGGAGTAGTAAAGTATAAAATTTGATTTTTAACTTAAAACATCCAAATTGGAATCTATACTGCGAAACATAGCTAAAATAACCTTTGTACTATCATTGTTTTCCCTACCGGCGCTGACGTATGGACAGCTCAGAATAATGCCCTTGGGGAATTCGATTACGGCTGGCACCAAACCTAACAATGGCTCCAAGTCCACCGATATCGGTTACCGGAAAAGACTTTTCCTGGCGCTGCAACCCGCTTATCCGGGGTTGCAGTTTGTAGGGAGTGAGTCAAACGGTAACGGAGGATTTGATCAGGATCACGAAGGACATCCGGGTTGGAAGGCTGATGAGATTCGAGACAACATTTATTTGTCCGGTGAGGATTGGCTTACCAATAATCCGCCACATGTAATTCTTCTGCACATCGGAACCAATGATATCGGGGCCGGCGAAAATCTTACAAATATCGTTACTGAAGTAGAGGCGATTCTTGACCGAATTGATCAATATGAGGCAGACAACAATACGGAAGTGGTTGTGTTTGTGGCAAGGATTATCAGATTGCTGTTTGGCTCCTTTAATGGTACCGAGACCACTGCCTTTAATAATCAAATTGAGTCGATGGTTAATCAGAGGATCGCTAACGGCGATAAATTGATCATGGTCGATCAGGAATCTGCTATTACCTATCCCGATGCGCTCATAGAAGATGAAATACATCCGAACCAGGATGGCTACGAGGACATGGCCGATGTATGGGAGCTGGCCATAAATAGTAATTTGACCGGGCCTCAAATAACAGATCCCGGTATTTTGACCGCTTCTCCGGGAGAAAATTTCCAGTATCAAATAGAAGCCACCGGGGTCCCGACGCCAGAGATTCAGGTTGACAACCTTCCCGCCGGTATGACATACGACCCCGCAACCCGAACGGTCTCCTGGATACCGGAACAAAATCAGCAGGGGCCGGCTTCGTTTGATGTTACTGCCACTAACCCACTCGGAGCGGACAACCGGACTATCAATATTAATGTGGAACCGGTTAATGATCCACCCGTATTTACAAAAGGCCCTGACATCACCATTGATGAAGATGCCGGCCCCCAGGAATTTACCAATTGGGCTACGGGCATCGATGATGGTGATAACGAATCAGACCAAAATCTTACTTTTAACATGGTCAGTGTGCAGTCATCCGGCAGTAATACAATATCACCTGCCATCAATGCGAATGGTGATCTGACTTTTACACCCGGGGAAAATGTAAATGGTATTTTTACCGTAACCATTTCTCTCAGCGATGATGGTATGCCCTCACAGACCAGTGCCGAACAAACTTTCACTATCACCATCGATCCTGTCAATGACCCACCGGCATTTACCCTTTCCGAGGAAAGCGTTCAGCTTGCTACTGGCTTTGAAACTACCCAAATTAATGTATTACCCGAAGCAACACCGTCTGATGAGGTCTCACAGACCGTTACCTATTCTATTATTCCGTCCTCTGTTAATTTTGCGGATATTGCCATTGACAATACCGGAATGATTTTAATTAAGCCAAAGCCCGAGCATTTAATTGGAGAGCAGGAATTTGCCGTCTTAGCCAATGATGGGCAGGAGACAAACAATATGTTTGTTGCATCCTTTATACTCTCCGTTGACTTAGCAGTCGGTATCGAAGATGCGTTGAAAAAGTCTGTTAAAATGTATCCTAATCCTGCAGATAACATCCTGAATGTTCAATTGGAAAACGGTTATCTGGGCCAGGTTAATTTGCAGTTGTATGACCTGAGGGGTGGCCTGATTAAGTCGGCAACCTATTTGAAAACCACCACATTAATGAATCAACCTGTCGATATAACCCGAATTAAGAGCGGTCCGTATCTGATAAGGGTACAACTGGACAGGAATGAAGTTTGGAACAGGATTATCATCAAATGAGCTTTATCATGGATCAGTAGGAAACAGCCCTTACAGGGGTACTTTTTTTAGAACCGGTAACAATAAAAGCCCGCTGTTTTCCGGAAATTAAAAACTTGGTGTTAATCTTACATTCGGTTGAATATGAGTACTTAATGTTGGGTTACCTTCTCTTTTTTCAAAGCATTAAAGCCAAACTAGTCCGTAAATGCCTGAATGTCCTGAAACAGACATTTTTGGAAAAAGCTACGGAAGCTTTTGACGTAAACTCAAAATAAAAATGCCAAATTGGGTTTTTGGCAGATTATAATTATGTAAAAAGTGCATATTTATTACTCCAATGAATTAAAACTGAGAAAAATACCAATAGATTTACCAGCTATTTATAAATTTGATTTTTTAAAGTTAAACTTGTGAGAAATTAAGCCAGGTGCTGGTAATCAGGTGACATTGAGGCTTTTAACAAATTAGAATTTAATGACCAGAACAAATATAAAGAATGATAATTGGACTTTGGTGATATCACCCCAGTCTAAATTATTAAGCCTGCAATTAGATGATATATGGAGATATAAGGATCTGCTTTATCTGTTTGTCAGAAGAGATTTTGTGGCTACTTATAAACAAACTATTCTTGGTCCGGCGTGGTTTTTTATCCAACCTATTTTAACCACCATCACCTATACCATTATTTTTGGCAATGTGGCCGGTTTATCGACAGATGGCTTGCCCAAAATGATTTTTTATTTGTCAGGTGTGGTTTGCTGGAGTTACTTTTCGGATTGTATAACCACCATTTCAAGCACGTTTATTACCAACGCGCAGGTGTTCGGAAAGGTATATTTTCCAAGGCTGATTGCTCCTTTGTCAGTCGTAATATCTAAATTGATAAAATTAGGTATACAATTTTTATTATTCATCGTCGCACTCTTTTATTACATTGTATTTGAAGACACCGTGGTTAATCCCAACATTTACCTGTTACTGTCACCCATCCTGGTATTATTAATGGGAGCCATGGGGCTGGGTCTTGGCCTGCTTATTTCCTCACTGACCACCAAGTACCGGGACATGAGATTTCTGATTACTTTTGGCGTTCAACTATTGATGTATGGTACCCCTGTTATCTATCCACTGTCTGAGGTGCCTGAGAAATACCGGTTGCTTGTCACCTTGAATCCCATCTCCTCTATCATTGAAACATTCAGGTATGGCTATTTGGGAAGTGGCACCCTGAATGCCTATCACCTGATGTATAGTTTTACTTTTACAATTATTGTTCTTGTTGTGGGTATTATAGTATTTAACAAGGTGGAAAAAACCTTTATGGATAGCGTTTAAGTGTGGGAATAATTGAGCGGATATGTCTGAAAAAATAATTGAAATAGAAAACCTGTCTAAACTTTACCGCCTTGGAGACATTGGCACCGGATCATTAAGAAATGACCTGCATCGCTGGTGGGCCAAGATCAGGGGAAAAGAGGATCCGTTTATGAAGGTCGGGGCTGAAAATATCAGGTCTATGAAGGCGGAGAGTGACTATGTTTGGTCACTAAAAGATATCAGCTTCAGTGTTAACAAAGGTGATGCACTCGGTATTATTGGAAAAAACGGTGCCGGAAAATCGACACTGCTTAAAATTTTATCGAGAGTTACCGCTCCAACCAAAGGACAAATCCGAATAAAAGGCCGTGTAGCCAGTTTACTGGAAGTGGGTACCGGATTTCACCCCGATCTGACCGGCCGTGAAAATATTTTTCTCAATGGGGCGATCATGGGGATGACCAAAAGTGAGATTAAAGCGAAGCTTGACGAAATTGTAGACTTCTCAGGGATTGCCGCTTACATCGATACGCCTATAAAGCGCTATTCTACAGGTATGCGGGTCAGGTTGGGCTTTGCAGTAGCAGCGCATCTGGACTCGGAAATTTTGGTGGTGGATGAAGTGCTGGCGGTAGGCGATTCCGTATTTCAGAAAAAATGTATCGATAAAATGACTAAGGTGAGGAGCGAAGGTCGGACGATCCTTTTTGTTTCGCACCAATTATCGGCCGTAAAAGGCCTGTGTAAAACCGGAGTGGTATTGGTGAATGGTCAGTTAAAGTTTGATGGCGATATTGACGGGGCCCTGGAGTATTATGCCAGTACCAACAATTCCATAAAAGGCCAGGAGTTGATACTCGATGACCTCGACAGGCATCAATCGGTGGGACAGATCAAATTCAAAAAAATGGTATTCGAATCCTACCCGGTCGATTTCGGGCAACCCATCAGGTTTAAACTGATGCTGGAAACCCAGGGCACAGAAAAATATTTTGCCGATGTTGACATGGCTATTAACATCAGTGACCGGAATAAGAGCTGTATCGTACATTGTGCCAACAAGTTCCTTGGAAAAAACTTTTCACACACTGATGACAAATTGGAATACCATTTTGAAATAGAAAATAATCTTAAGCCCGGATATTATTATATGACCTTATTTTTGAGAAGCAGAGACATTATCCAGGATTGGATAGAAGACCAGATAATTCTGGAAATACAGGGAAGCAATCCCTATGGCTACCATAGCAACGGACTTATCCAGGGGAATGTTTTACCGGGCTTTAATATCAGTCAGGTTAACTCTAAAGTATTGCTCTAATTAACTATAACATCGATAAAAAAACATTCTATGAAAGTTGTTATTTTGGCAGGGGGTTTTGGAACGAGAATCAGTGAGGAGAGCGGTGTAAGACCAAAACCTATGGTAGAAATAGGCGGCAAGCCTATTTTATGGCATATCATGAAAATCTACGCTTCCTACGGGCTAAACGATTTTATCATTTGCTGCGGCTACAAAGGATATGTCATTAAAGAATATTTTTCAGATTATTTCCTGCACTCCACTGATTTTAGCATTGATCTCAAAGGTAATTCCATGGAGGTATTAAACAATAATACGGAACCATGGAAGGTCACACTGATTGACACGGGCGAAAACACCATGACAGGAGGGAGGTTAAAAAGGGTACGGCGTTACCTGGGTGAAGAAACCTTTTGTTTTACCTACGGCGATGGCGTTAGTAATGTGAATGTGCTGAACCTGATCGATTTTCACAAAAAACAGGGTACTCTGGCTACCCTGACCGCTGTGCAGCAACCCGGAAGATTCGGCGTTTTTAGTTTGAATCAGGGTGAAAATGTGTTGGAAAGCTTTAAGGAAAAACCCAAAAGCGATGGTGATCAAACCGCCTGGGTAAATGGCGGATTTTTTGTTTGTGAACCTAAGGTCATCGATTTTATCTCCGGCGATTCAACGGTTTGGGAAAAAGAACCTATGGAAAAGCTTGCACATGACCGGTTGCTCGGCGCTTTCAGACACGAAGGGTTTTGGCATCCTATGGATACCTTACGGGATAGGAATGTATTGGAGAATATGTGGAACACTGGGAAAGCACCATGGAAAATCTGGGATTAATTTTAGGATACTTATGAACGAAAATTACATTTTAACTGAAGATCTCGCCTATATTTTCAGGAAATTATCGGCTGAGGAAAAAGAAAAATTCAGAGACACTTCTATTTTGATCACAGGTTGCGGGGGCTTTTTAGGATACTATTTTATGCATTTTTTTACGGCCTACGCAGATCGGCTAGGGATAAAAAAAATAATTGCCCTTGAAAACTTTTTAACCGGCACCAAAGATTGGCTAGATGAACTGGTTTCGTCCTCACCCAAAGTAAGTTTATATGAATTCGACATTATCAAAGATGACATTGCACAGATTGAAGGGGTGGAAAACGTCGATTTAATTATTCATGGTGCTTCCATAGCCTCCCCGACTTTCTACCGTATTTATCCGCTTGAAACTGTAGACGCCAATATTTGGGGGCTACGGAGGTTGTTCGATTATTATGTCGAACGGGAAATCAAGGGTTTTTTGTTTTTTTCAAGTAGTGAAATTTATGGCGATCCTTTCCCCGAGTTCATTCCTACCTCCGAAGACTACAGAGGCAATGTAGCTTCTATCGGACCCAGGGCCTGTTATGATGAGGCCAAACGGTTTGGTGAGACACTATGCTATATTTTTAACCAAAAATATAACATGCCAGTCACCATTGCCAGACCTTTTAATAACTACGGCCCGGGCATGAACGTCAATGATAAAAGACTGCCGGCTGATTTTGCCAAGGCAGTGATCGATAACCGTGATTTGAAAATATTTTCTGACGGAACACCCACCAGGACTTTTTGCTATATTTCCGATGCCATCACCGGATACCTCAAAACCCTGTTACATGACCGGTTTGATGTCTTCAACATTGGAATCGACAAGCCTGAAGTCTCGGTAAAACAATTCTCGGAGTTTTTCATTAATCATGGCAAAGAGATATTTGGTTATCAGGGAGAGATAGTCTTTGAAAAATCTACAGACAGCGAATATCTGACCGATAACCCCAACCGGAGATGCCCGAAAATTGACAAAGCCAGGGAGGTACTCGGATATGACCCTGAAGTATATGTGGAGGAAGGTATTGGAAGATTTTTAAACTTTTTGAAAATATTTAACGGAAAACTAGTATGATAACTGTTATAGGTCTGGGATTTGTAGGGCTTACCACGGCTTTAGGGTTTAGCAAAAAAGGCTTTAAAGTTTACGGTATAGACATTGATGAAAGCAAACTGGCAAAACTCAGAAATCATGAGATACCTTTTTACGAACCGCATCTCGATGAGGTATTGGCCGGGCAACTGGGTAAAAATTTCATCCTGGATGCCTCATTTGAAGATGCCATTCATGACAGTCAGGCAATATTTGTTTGTGTAGGTACTCCCAGCCTGCCTGATGGAAGTGCGGACCTGACTTACCTGCTGAAGGCCATTGAAGAAGTGCTTGCCACAGGCAATACAAATTTTCAGACCATTATTGTGAAATCTACCGTTCCGCCTTCTACCATTTCCAAACAGGTGGTGCCGTTTGTGAAGGAAAAATCCTCCAATGGGCAGCAGATTGGATTAGCGTCTAACCCTGAATTTTTAAGGGAAGGTTATTCTTGGGAAGATTTTATTGAACCTGACAGGGTGGTGATTGGCGTGGAAGATGATCGATCCAGGGAGATTCTGGATGAGATTTACAAACCATTTAATGCGCCTGTACACTATGTAAGCTTTAACACGGCTGAATTCATAAAATACCTGTCGAATACTTTATTGTCTACCCTGATCAGCTATTCCAACGAAATGTCTATGGTCGCAGATCACATCGGGAATATTGACATTCCTTCTGCTTTTAAAATACTCCATGAAGACAAGCGGTGGGCAGGAACCCCGGCCTCCATGTCTTCATATGTGTACCCCGGTTGTGGGTATGGCGGATACTGTTTGCCAAAAGATACTTCTGCACTCGATAGCATTGCCGGTTCACATGGCTACAAGACCAAAATGCTTAGTGCTAACCTGGAGATTAATGAAGATGTCAAGAATTTCCTGATTGATAAGGTTAAATCAGAACTGGACACCTCAGAACATATAGGTATTTTGGGTTTGTCATTTAAAAAAGGTTCGGATGATGTCAGGCTTAGCCCTACCAGGGACATCATTCAAAAACTTCTGGATCATGGATTCAGCCATATAGTTGCCTATGATCCGCTGGCCAATAAAACTTTTGCCCGGGAATATAATTTTCCTATTCAATATGCCGACTCACTGAATGAACTGATGGAACGGTCCAATGCCTTGTTATTGCTTACCGCCTGGGATGAGTTTAAAGATAATGCCGAAGTAATCAAACAAAAAAAACTATTTGATTTCAGATATGCCTTGTAATTTAAAATGCCATTGCCCATGAAAATAGTAATCTTAGGTGCTCATTCTTTTTTGGCGCAGGCTGTTATCAGGCAGTTGAATGCCGACCCATCCCATGAATTGGTCTTATACGGTAGCTACACCCGTGAAGATGATCATCGGAAGTATTACCGCATTCCTGAAACAAGTCTGGAAATTTCTACACTTTCGGGCTTTGACGCCATTGTTTATTGTGCTGGTGCCGGTGTGCAATCCAATAAAAAATACCCTAAAAATATCATTTACGAGGTGAACGCTTTTGAACCCATCCGGATCATAAATTTATTGAATGAAACGGGCTATTCCGGTAAGTTTATATCCTTTGGGAGTTACTTTGAAATCGGTGATTACCCTTATGAAAGACCTTTAGCCGAAGAGGAAGTATTATTGAGCGCCTATCCGGTTCCCAATGACTATTGCCTCTCCAAGCGCGTATTTTCAAGATATATCCAAAACCAGACTGATTTTAGTTTTGATAGTCTTCATTTTATTCTCCCAAACATATATGGCTATGGTGAAAATGAAAACAGGTTAATACCTTATCTGGTCAGGTCTATAACAAACGGGGAAAAACTGGCTTTGTCCAGTGGTGTTCAGATCAGACAATACTTGCACGTGGATGATATTGCCAGGGCAGTAACAACTGGTTTGGGAAATGAAATCAAAGGGGTTTTTAACCTCGGCTCCCATGAAATAATTTCTATCAAACAACTGGTTGCTGAAGTCGTTAAAGTCTCAGGTGAACAGGTGGAGGCTGAATTCGGTGCAGTCAATCAAAGGGATCAGGGAATGAAATACCTGGCTCTGAATTTTGAAAGAGCCGCAGATACATTGAAATTTCACCCGGAAATCTCTTTAGAGGAAGGAATCAAGGGATATTTTGTCAAAGTCAATTAAATGGAATTAATCGATTACAAAGCTTTCGAAGGAGTAAAAATCATCCGGCAAAAGTCTTTTGTCGATGACAGGGGCAGTTTTCTGAAAGCTTATCAGAAAAAAGACTTTCTTCCCAACTATCATATAGAGCAAATAAACTTTGTGCAATCTGTAGAAAAGCACACCCTCAGAGGGCTTCATTTTCAATTTGGAGAATACGCCGAATCAAAGTTGTTCAGGGTAGTGAAAGGGGAGATGATCACCTTATTTGTGGATTTAAGAAAAGCTTCGGATACGTTTTTGCAAGGAGACACTTTTCACCTTAAAGACCGGAATGAGGCCATACTTTTGCCAAGAGGCTTTGCCACGGGCTATTTAACACTTGAAGATAATTGTGAGGTATTATACTTGTCTGACAACATTTATGTGCCTGGCACCGAGGGGGGTGTGAGGTGGGATGATCCGAAAATTAATCTGTCATTGCCGGTTACAAAGCCGGTAATTTCCGATAAAGATATTAGCTGGGACCATCTTTCGGATGGATTTCCTGGTATTTTCAATTAGAAATTAATCACCGACTATGAAAAAAGTGACAATATTGGGTTCAGGAATGGCCGGCTTCGGGGCCGCCAATCTTTTAAAAAATGAGGGAGTTGATTCCGTTATATTTGACAAAAATCAGCATTATGGAGGTCATACGGCTTCCTATAAATTCAATGAGGGATACACATTTGATGAAGGCCCGCATGTTTCGTTCACGAAAAATGAAAAGGTACAAAAGTTTCTGGCAGATAGTGTCAACCAGGAATATGAAACCATCCATACAGTCGTCAATAATTACTGGAAAGGTATCTGGATCAAACATCCTGTGCAATGTAACCTGCATGATTTGCCTAAAGCGTTGATCGTAGACTGCATCAAAGACTTTGTGTATGCTATGCACAACGACTATGGAGCAATAAACAACTACGAAGATTGGCTGAAGGCAAGCTTTGGAAAGACAATTGCCGAGAATTTTCCGATGGAGTACGGCTTGAGATATCACACCACTACTGCCGGCAACATGAGCACCGACTGGCTGGGGCCCCGTCTGTACCGGCCAAAGCTGGAGGAAGTCATCTACGGTGCTATCTCCCCAACCACCCCGGATGTGCATTACATTAGCCATTTCAGGTATCCCACCCACAATGGCTTTGTTAACTACCTCAACCCGCTGCCAAATCTCACGGACATTGTGCTGGGGCATAAGGTTGAGAAAATAGATCCTGTTTCAAAAACTATTTATTTTGAAAACGGCCGTGAAGAAAAATACGATAGCCTGGTTTCGTCCATTCCATTGCCTGACCTGCTTCCGATGATCACTAATGCCCCGGCCGATGTGATTGAAGCCTCTCAGTTGCTGGCCTGTACCCAATGCGTGGTAGTGAGTGTCGGTGTAAAAAGAGAAGACATAACGCCGGCCCATTGGAGTTATTTTTATGACCGGGATTTTTCCTTTACCAGGTTAAGCTTCCCTCATAATCTATCTCCTGAAACCGTGCCGGAAGGCCATTCGAGTATTCAGGCCGAAGTTTATTTTTCCGACAAATACAAGCCGATGACAGGCACCCCGGACGACTGTATCGAACCGGTAATCAAAGATTTAATCCGGTGTGGGCTGTTGAGGGAAGACGATGACATAGATTTCAAACATGCTATGTATATTCCTTATGCGAATGTAATATTTGACCTGGACAGGAAATCCAATCTTGCAAAAGTTCACGGGTTTTTGGATGATATAGAGATACATTATGCAGGAAGATACGGAGAATGGGGGTATATGTGGACCGACGAATCTTTCCTCAGCGGGGAGCGCGCGGCTAAAAAAATATTAAATAAAGTGACTTCAGATTAATGAAAATATAGCGAAAAACCGATTGTAACATGGATTCTTCTCTGCCTCTTGTCAGTATAGGCATGCCTACCTACAATAGTAACCACAGCATTTCAAAGGCATTCGATACTTTGATGAAACAAGGCTATCCTAATTTGGAAATCATAATTTCTGACAATTGTTCAACCGATGATACCGAAGAAGTTTGCAGGAAGTTGGCAGAGCAGGACCATCGTATCAGATTTTTCAGGCAAGATGAAAACCGGGGAGTCTGGGCAAATTTTCAGTTTGTGCTCACCAAAGCAACCGGTAAATATTTTATGTTTTTGGCCGATGATGACCGGATGGAACCCGATGTCATTTTTAGATATGTCGATTACCTGGAAAAAAACAGTGAATACAGCCTGGTGTCCGGACAGTTAAAATACTGGCGGGGTGACGAGTTTCTTTTTTATGAAAAGGACCTGTCTATGGAGCAGCCGAAAAAATGGGAGCGACTGGTCTGGTATTACAGCAAGGTATTGCATGGCGGGCTTTGGCATGGCATGATGAGAAGAGCGCTTGCGCAAAAGATACCCATTAGAAATGTAATAGGAGGCGATTGGCACTTTATAGCCGCTATCGCCTATTTGGGGAAGGTGAAAAACCTTGAATTTGTCAGCTATCACAAATATTTCGGAGGAACCTCCACTGGTTTTCAAAAATATGCCCGGAGAATAGGAGCGTCGAGAGTGGCTGGAAATTTTCCTTACATAAACATTGCCTGGGTGGCGTTTAAAGAGATACTTTACAAGTGCCCGGTGTTTAAAAGGGCCGATATTTTCACGCGTTTTGCGATAGCCATCAGAAGTTATTGGGCTGTATTTAAAAGGTATTATTTCCAACCCTTCCGTCAAAAACCAAAATCATTTACCAGAAAACAATTTAACGCACTTAGGAGGGTAATTAGACCGGCATCTGATTGATCTTTAACCTCACAGGACCGTGAATGGCTTTTATAAATAATTATAATCCGGATGCTTTTTAATTCCTTAGAGTTTCTTGTTTTTTTTCCAATGGTGATAGCTTTGTACTTTGCCATTCCTGCAAGGTACCGGTGGTTTATGTTGCTGCTGGCCAGCTACTACTTCTATATGAGCTGGCGGGTGGAGTACATTATTCTTATCGTGATATCTACAGTCGTGGACTTTTATTGCGGCAAGAAAATGGCGCAGTTACCGGAAAAATCGGCCCGTAAAAAATACCTGTACCTTAGTCTGGTGTCCAACCTGGGCCTCCTTTTTTTATTTAAGTACTTTAATTTTTTCAGCCGCTCTGCTTCCAGGGTATTTGGATACCTGAATGACAGCTTTTTACACTGGAACGTGCTCCACGATACCTATACGTTGAAATTGTTGTTGCCGGTAGGTATTTCCTTTTATACGTTTCAAACTTTAAGTTACACCATCGATGTGTACAATGGGAAAACCAACGCCGAAAGTCACCTGGGCAAGTTTGCTCTCTTTGTGTCATTCTTCCCCCAGTTGGTGGCGGGCCCGATCGAAAGGTCATCCCACTTGCTTCCCCAGTTTCACAAGGACTATGACTTTGATTACAACCGTGTAAAAGAGGGACTGTTGCTCATGGTCTGGGGTTTTTTCAAGAAGCTGGTTATCGCCGACCGCCTGGCCGAGTATGTAAACGAGGTGTATAATAACGTCGATCGATATGACGGTTTTCATAACATCGTCGCCACCTATTTTTTCGCTTTTCAAATCTATTGTGATTTCTCCGGATATTCGGATATTGCCATTGGCAGCGCCCTCATTATGGGGTTCTCTTTGATGCAGAACTTCCGGAGACCCTACTTTGCCACCAACATCCGGGAATTCTGGAGCAGGTGGCATATCTCTTTGTCTACATGGTTTCGTGATTATTTATATATTCCGTTGGGGGGCAACAGGGTGATAAAATGGAGATGGTACTACAACCTTTTTGTCACTTTTGTGGTGAGCGGTCTCTGGCACGGTGCCAACTGGACTTTTATTGTGTGGGGTTTTCTGCACGGAAGTTACCTGGTATTGGGCTACATGACTAAAAATGTCAGAAGTAAGCTACTGAAATCTGTAAAATTGGATCCGAATAGCCATCTGACGAGGTTATTGGATGTGCTCGTTACCTTTCACCTGGTATTGCTGGCATGGATATTTTTCAGGGCTAACGGAATCAGTGACACTTACGTATTCCTTAAAAACACCTTATCACTGGATGTGGCGGATCTCGACCGTATTAATCTATTTAGAATCCGCTCTGACTGGACTATCAGTATTGTCGCCATTATGCTGTTGATAATTATTGATTTCATTACCGAACGCGCAAAAATCAGATATTATTTTAACAAAATGCCCGGATTGTTGCGTTGGGTGGTGCTGGTTTTTACCATAGGGCTTATTGTATTTTTAGGTAAATTTGAAGAACAGGATTTCCTATATTTTCGATTTTAGTGATGGAGAAAAAAAAAGGTATTTGGCTCAAATATTTTATATATGTATCGGGCATATTGTCATTCGTTGTATTTGTTTCGGTCAGATTCAACCATTTACCCCAAGCGATTGTGGTGGACGGCATAGAGGATCACGGTGAATTGTACCATATCACCTATATTGACTTATTTGCCCAAAAAATCGAAGATAAGATACACTTTCGCGAAAGACTGTATGATCCGCGAAGAGATATCAATGAGGCTGAAATTTTAACTTTCGGGGATAGCTTTTTTGAGTTTCCCCTGGAAAAACCCTTTAGCCTGAGACTGGCCGATACGCTGAACCGGACAGTTTACCATGCCAATAGCTATTACGTCATGGAGTATCTGGATACGGTTAATTACGTAAAGGGGCCACCGAAAATCCTGATCCTGGACGTGGTTGAAAGGTACTTCCCCTATCTTTTTACCGAGAAGCACCGGCTATTTTTGAACCAAAACCCCAGGCCTGCCAACGATTTTTACAGCAAAATATTTTTGGAAGATGCCGAAAGGAAGTACACCGTCTTTCTGCAAAAGAGTATATTTACACATTATCTGTATTCACGGGTCAATACCCTTAAATTTAACCTGCTGGGCTATTTGCCATCGCAGGTACCTAAATACAGCCGTGATCCGCTGATGGGCTTCTACCATGAAACTGTAAACGATGGAGTCACCAGCGCCTATTACGAATGGGAAGACGATGATATACGGGAAATGTGTGACGAAATTCTGGCGCTTAAAAATGCGTTAAAGAAAGAATACAACCTGGAATTACTGCTGATGCCTATGCCGAATGCCTATACAATTTACCGCAACCTGATCAATGATTCCGGATACAACAATTTGTTGCCGAGATTGTATAAGGGTTTAGGCGAAAGAAACATCCGGTATATACCATTAATGGACGCGTTTCTGGCTGTCGATGAAATGGTATATCATGGCACAGATACACATTGGAACAAAAAAGGCCAGGATATTGCTTTAAAAATGGTCATGGAAGCGTTGGATTCGTTCGAAAAGGTGACAGCCAACAATTGATTTTAATGCCTTGAAAATGAAATACTTAAAAAATGTTTGAAACACCCGTATTATTCATAATTTTTAACAGGATAGAGACTACCCGGCAGGTGTTCGATGAGATTAGGAAAGTCAGACCGAAATACCTGTTTATGGCAGCAGATGGCCCCAGGCCGGATAAGCCGTACGATGAGAAGCATTGCGCGGAGGCCAGGGATATTACTAAACTTATCGATTGGGACTGTGAATTGAAAACCTTATTTCAGCAGGACAACCTGGGTTGCGGCGTAGGTCCCGCCACGGCAATCAATTGGTTTTTTGATCATGTCGATGAGGGCATTATCCTGGAAGACGATTGCCTTCCGGCACCGGATTTTTTTACATTTTGCAGTTCCATGCTTGAAAAATACCGCCATAATGAGAACATTTTTCATGTAAGCGGCAACAATTTTCAGTTGGGAAAAAAGCAGGGCAACGCTTCCTATTATTTTTCAAAATACACCGGGACCTGGGGGTGGGCTACCTGGAAAAGAGCCTGGAAACATTACCGGTTTAACATTAAAAACCTGGAAATTTTCCTGGAGCAAAAAAAGCTGGATAAAGTGGTGCAAAGTAAAAACGAAAAGGCCTATTGGGTGAAGATTTTCCGGTTGATCGAGTTCGGAAACAGGAAAGATATCTGGGATTACCAATGGACGTTTACGGTTTGGGACCAGGAAGCGCTGGCTATTTTTCCGAATATGAACCTCGTCAAAAACATTGGGTTTATAAAAAATGCTACCCACACTTTTGATCCGGAAAGCCTGCTTGCCAACATAGAATTAGGTGATTTGGGTGAGATTACCCACCCCAGGGAAATAATCAGGGATAAAAAGGCGGATGATTATTTTTATCGCAAGGTATTAGAAGTGGAATACAAAAAGCATCATACTAAAAAAGGCTTTTACAAGCAATTTGTTGCTCCGATTTCCAGGCGAATAAAAAAAATGATTAATTCGGCTTAGCACCCATCATAACCTTTTATCCGCGACCAGTGTAGTTAGCCAATGTATCAATTTGACTTAAATTGATATAAATTTTAAATATTATAATTATATTTTTACGCCAAAGTTTTGCATTATTCTAAAGTATTATATACAAAAAAATGAAAAAAGCATTAATTACCGGGATTACGGGACAGGATGGCGCGTACTTAGCTGAATTTCTTCTCAAAAAGAATTACGAAGTGCATGGGATCAAGAGAAGAAGTTCTTTGTTTAACACCGATCGCATCGATCATTTGTATCAGGATCCCCATGAAATTAATGTACATTTTAAACTGCATTACGGAGATTTATCCGACTCCACCAATATTATCCGGATTATACAGGAAGTCCGTCCGGATGAAATATACAATCTTGGGGCGATGTCTCACGTAAAAGTCAGCTTTGATAGCCCCGAATATACAGCCAACGTGGATGCGCTGGGGACATTGAGAATTCTGGAGGCAGTCAGGATTCTGGGATTAACCCAACATACCAGGATCTATCAGGCTTCCACCTCTGAGCTATATGGTTTGGTCCAGGAGGTGCCACAAAGTGAAACGACTCCATTTTATCCGAGATCACCCTATGCGGTAGCAAAATTATACGCTTACTGGATTATTGTTAACTACAGAGAGGCCTACGATATGTTTGCCGCCAACGGCATTTTGTTTAACCATGAGTCTCCCATCAGGGGGGAGACCTTTGTAACCAGGAAAATAACCAGGGCTGCGGCAAGGATAGCACTGGGGCTCCAGCAAAAGTTTTACCTGGGCAATCTGGATGCAAAAAGGGACTGGGGCCATGCCAAAGACTATATTGAAGCCATGTGGCTTATTTTACAACAAGAGCAGCCCGAAGATTTTGTTATAGCTACCGGAATAACCACCACCATCAGGGATTTTGTAATACTGACCTTTAAAGAATTGGGCATTGAACTGGCATTTGAAGGTGAAGGCGTGAATGAAGTAGCCAGGATAGCCAGATGCACCAATGACAAGTTCATGTTGGAAAAAGGCAAGGAGATATTGGCTATCGACCCGGAATATTTCAGACCCACAGAGGTCGATCTGCTGATTGGAGACCCCACCAAGGCCAGGGAAAAGCTGGGCTGGCAACTAAAATATGATTTGAACAGCCTGATCCGTGATATGGTGTGGTCCGATGTTCATTTGTTTGAAAAAGATGAATACCTGAAGAAGGGTGGCTTTCAGATTTTGAATTATTACGAATAGCGCGTTAACAAAAATTACCTGTCGTGAATAAAAGTGATAAAATATATGTTGCAGGTCATGCCGGTATGGTAGGTTCGGCCATAGTCAGGATCCTGGAAAGGGAGGGTTATCACAACCTGGTGATGCGGAAATCAAAGGAACTTGACTTAAGGAACCAGACGGCGGTGACCGGTTTTTTTAAATCGGAGAAACCCGATTATGTGGTGTTGGCGGCGGCAAAGGTTGGCGGGATCCACGCGAACAATGTTTACAGGGCTGAGTTTTTGTACGATAACCTGATGATTCAAAACAATGTCATGCATCAGAGTTACAAAAACGATGTAAAAAAACTGTTATTTCTGGGGTCATCCTGCATTTATCCTAAAATGGCGCCCCAGCCCCTGAAAGAGGAATACCTGCTGTCCGGTCCTTTGGAATCCACCAATGAGCCCTATGCCATCGCAAAAATTGCCGGTATTAAAATGTGCGATGCATACAGGAGTCAGTATGGCTGTAATTTTATTTCAGCTATGCCCACTAATTTGTATGGCCCGAATGATAACTACGATCCGGAAAATTCACATGTTTTACCTGCCCTGCTGAGGAAATTTCACCAGGCCAGGAAAGATGGCTTACCTTTTGTCGAAATTTGGGGAAGTGGAAGCCCTCGCAGGGAATTCCTGCACGTAGACGACATGGCAGCGGCTTGTTTTTTACTGCTAAAGCAGTTTGATCAGGCAGGGTTCTTAAATGTAGGTTGCGGGGAAGATGTCAGTATTAAAGATTTGGCCCTCTTAATCAGGGAAATAACCGGATATGAGGGGGATTTAAAATACGATAGCACCAAACCCGATGGAACCCCGCGAAAGTTGATGGATGTCGAAAAGCTGTTTGGCCTCGGGTGGCGGCCCAAAATTTTACTAAAGGATGGAATCCGGGCAGTGTATGACCAGGTTGATTGGCACAACGTTTAGCCTTTGATGACAGATATGGACTTACCGAAAATCTCGATTATTACACCGGTCTTTAATGGTGAGTCAACCATAGAAGGATGTATAGATAGCGTAGCCGCTCAAACCTATCAGAATTTTGAGCATGTGATCATGGATGGAAAGTCCACCGATAATACTTTGCAGATCCTGGATCGCTATGCGAAGAAATATGATCATTTGCGAATTTTTTCCCAACCCGACCGGGGAATTTACGATGCGATGAACAAAGGGCTTGAAAAAATAGCCGGTGATTGGGTATTTTTTCTGGGGGCCGATGATCACTTCTTTGATGACCGGGTGCTGGAAAACATCTTTGCCTCCGAAAGCCATCGAGAATTCGATGTGCTGTATGGCCCGATTTTTCATAAAAGAACCCGGAGGCGATTCTTCCATAAGTTTGATAAACACAGACTTAGCTGGATGAATATGTCTCACCAGGGCTTGTTTACACACCGCAGGGTATTTCAGAAGATAGGTAATTTCAGTTTGAAATATAAGGCCCTGGCCGATTATGAGTTTAACATGCGATGGTTTGGCGACCCCGCTTTCAAATTAAAGTACATAGAACAGCCGGTTTCTGTCTATGATGAAACAGGATTCAGCGTCACCTATTTTGATAAATCGTTTCACAGGGACAAGTTAAAACTGATTTCAAAACACCTGCAAATCGATGAAAAACATGCTGATTTTCCGGCGGTTGCCAGCGCACTTTGCCGGGTTCAGATCAAAAATGGCGATATAATCCAGGCACTCAAAAATGCGATGAAAGCCTCCCGGGTCAGCGGTAAAATCTATTACCTGAGAATAGCCTTTCAGGAAATATTTACATCGCTGTTTTCCCAGCCGGCAAAAGATGGGCATGGTGTGTTAAACTATGAAAAAAGTAGTATTCAAAATGATCGATAATCGTCGTAATGAGTAAAACAGTGTTATTTATTGGTCATGACGCTACCCGGACCGGAGCGCCCATCATGTTTTTGCATTTTATCGACTGGGTTAAGGCGCACACCGATACCAACGTTATCATCCTTCTGAAAAAAGGGGGGCCCCTGGTGGAAGAATTCGAAAAAACAGGCCCGACCTTTATCTACTTTGGCCGCAGGTCCTCATCTGTTTTTAGCAGGTTCATAGACAGTTACAGGTCAAGAATGAATACCCGTAAGATTCGCAGGGTGCTGAAGCGATCATCTGTCGATCTGATTTATTCAAACACCATTACCAATGGATATTTGTACCACGTACTAAAAGATATTTCAGCACCTATTGTAACCCATGTCCATGAATTGGAGCGCGTGATCAAAAATTTTGCGGCCAATAACCTTGAGTACATCAAAGCCCATACTACCCACTATGTGGCAGCCTCCGGGGCTGTTAAAGACAACCTCATGTCGAACCATGACATTGACGGAGGCAAAATATCGGTTGTCCATGAGTTCATCCAAACAGCCAAATTTTCTCAGGACAACGGCATTGACAAGCAGGGGGTTTTATCGGAATTGGGAATCGAATCAGCCAATCCGTTCATCGTCGGTGGTGCCGGAGGATTTGTTTTAAGAAAAGGTGCTGACATTTTCATACATGTATTAAAGAAGTTGGTAGATTATGATTTAAGCCGGGAAGTGATTTTTTTGTGGGTAGGGGCTGAACCCGGCAAAGACCTGTATAACTGGTTATTAGATGATGTCAGAAAAGCAGGTTTGCATAAAAACCTGAAAATCATACCTCCGACAGCAGACCCTGCCAGGTATTACAGCATTATGCATGTATTTCTCATGACCTCACGTGAAGACCCTTATCCTTTGGTTTGCCTGGAGACCGCGGCCATGGGCAAGCCCATCATCTGTTTTAAAGATGGTGGTGGGATGCCCGAATTTGTTGAGGGTGATTCGGGGGCTGTGGTGCCATACCTGGACGTGGATCAGATGGCAGATTCTGTAAAAAAAAATGCTGGAAGACCCGGAACTGCTCAGAAAACTGTCTTCTAACGCTGCAACGAAAGTCAGGGAACGGCACGATGTGAATACGGTTGCACCTATATTATTCAAAAAAATTGAAGAAATAATTGCGTGTCATTAAAAGTAAAACATGCCGAAAGTATCCATTGTTCTACCCATTTATAATGCCGAATCCACTTTAAAAAGGACGCTTGAGAGCCTGATGGATCAAAGTCTTCAGGATTTTGAAATTGTGGCCTGCATCGATGGTTCAAAAGACCACTCGCTTAACATCCTCCAATCATTCAATGATGAACGCATTAAAATTATCATCAATGAAGTTAACATGGGATTGGGCCGCACCATGAACCGGTTGGTTTATTACTGCCACCCTGACAGTGAATTCATTGCCATTGCCGAACAAGATGACTGGTATTATCCGTACCGGTTGCAAAAGCAGGTCGAGGTCATGGAGGCCGACGAAGAAATAGGCCTGGTTTCAGGGATTGCCGAGCATTATGACGGCCAGAAAGTTACCTTCAGATTTCCACAAATCCTGGTGGAAGGAGGGCAATATCCCAGAGATTCCCAAGACATGTTTTTGTTGAACTTCCGGGAACAAATCAAAGTGGTCAACACCTGTATGATGATAAGAAAAAGTGTTCACCTGGACAATGGCTTATATTTTAGCCAACATTATCCCAATATTCCTATCGACTGGCAATATGTGCTTAGGTTTTCCCTGCTCTCCGTTATCCACGGTATCGCGGAGCCGCTTGTATTATTTGATAAAAGAACAGACCGGGATTCGGTAACCACCAAAAAAAAGAAAATGCACATAGCGGCCAGGGAATTGATCAGAAATGCTTATTGGGAATTTGGCAATAACATTAGTAAAAAAGATTACCGGTATGCTATGAACACGCAAATATTCCTTGAAGGCAGGCAATCTTCGATTATCACCTATTTCGTAAGGTTATTAGAAGCGCTGAAGGTTAACCCTTTTGACATACGAATCTTAAAATACCTGGGCAACTTGGGCCTTCGATTTAAATTAAGAATGAAATAAAACTAGCGTATGTGTGGAATTTTCGGTGAATTTACGAGGTCCGGGCTATTGGATAAATCTGTGTTTATGCAGCTTAATGCCCTTTCCTCTCGAAGGGGACCGGATAGTTCAGGCCACTTCAGCAATCATGAAAATGTTCAGCTAGGCTTTAACCGGTTGGCAATTCTGGATCTGAGTGTCAATGGTGACCAACCCATGCATAGTCCCTCAGGGCGTTATTCCCTGGTATTCAACGGAGAGGTTTACAACCACCTGCATATACGTAAATCACTGGTCAATGCCAGTTTTGTGTTTAAAGGAACCAGTGACACGGAAACCATCGTGAGCTCCCTCGATCTTTGGGGAGTCAGGAAGACTGTAGAAAAATTAGACGGCATGTTTGCGATGGCTATCTATGACCATCAGGCAAGGTGTATTCATCTGGTGAGGGATTTTGCCGGCATTAAACCTCTGCACTATGGACTCAGGGATGGGCATTTGGTTTTTGCCAGTCAGTACAACCAAATAAGTCACCACCCGAAATTTAGGGAACAGCCGATCGATCCCCAGGTATTGAAATTGTATCTGAGGCAACATTTTGTGCCCGCCCCATTTGGTATCCTTCAAAATACTTTTCAGGTATTGCCCGGAGAGATTATTACCGTTACGAACGATTTATCGCTCAGAAAAGAAAGATATTGGGAGCTGCCCAGCCATGTGGAACCGGAAATTTTTGAGGAACAAAAGGCGATGGATTTGATTCATGATACGCTTGATTCGGCCGTGAGGGATGAGCTTTTGTCGGATGTTCCGCTGGGATCATTTCTTTCCGGAGGCATCGACTCCCCATTGGTATGTTATTATGCCGTAAAAAATTCCATCCGGAAATTAAAAGCTTTTACCATCGGAAGTGACAGCAGTGTTCATGATGAATCGGAAGATGCACGCACCTACAGTGATTTTATGTCCCTGGATTTGCTCCTCAGGAAGATGGACAGCCATGCGGCCATGCATGAACTCGAAAATGCCATGATGAGCCTCAGCGAACCATTGGCCGATCCGTCTATCATACCCACTTATCTTGTGAGCAAACTAGCCAGGGAAAAAGTAACAGTAGCCCTGTCAGGAGATGGTGGAGATGAGCTGTTTTTCGGATATGAACGGTTTTGGTCAGTGCTGAAGAATAAGCCCTTTCATCATCTGCCTTGGATATTAAAATACTTTTTATACGGCGCAGATAAGGTGTTGTTTAAAGGAAAAAATGTCAATAGTAATCTATTATTTAAAACCCTGGGTGAAGGGCATTTTACGGGGCATTCCAGAATGTCCGAAGGTCTCGTGCATAAGATTTTCCCGGATTTAACCGGTGTACAGATTCCCGAAGCCTATGATGTTTACCGGTATGACGATGCCCGGGATACAGAGGCGGTACTGGGCAAAATGCGAAAAGCTGAATTCTACGGTATGATGCAAAAGACTTTGCTCAAAGTTGACAGGGCCAGCATGTACAACTCCCTGGAAATCAGGGTGCCTTTTTTAAAAAAATCATTCATTGAAGCAGCTTTGAAAATTGACCCGTTGCTCAGTTACGGGCCAGACAAAAAGAAAGTGCTATTAAAACAATTACTTAGGAGGCATTTTCCCCAGGCACCGATCGATAATCGTAAAAGGGGATTCTCCGTTCCGCTTGACAAGTGGATGCGGGAGGGCCTGCGACAACCTTTTCAGGATATGCTCCTGGAAAACCGGAAGATTCAGCAGGATTTTAATATAAATCGCACATCTTTGTCCGCGTTATTCGATGATCACTTATCAGCCCGGCGGGACAATAAATGGCCAATATTTACAATTTATGCACTTTTTAAGTGGAAGGAATGTCTGAAAAAATAAAGATACTATACACCATCCCAAATTTCGATACTGCCGGGAGTGGCAAGGCATTGCTTAAAATCGCCCAGCGGCTGGATACATCCGTATTCGAGCCCCACATTTGTTGTTTTCATGATAAAGGTGCATTTTTTAAGACAGTCAGGGAGTCTGGTATTCCGGTACATTTATATACCTATACCACCCCTATGATCCCACGCGCCAAAGGATTAAAAAACGCCTGGCGCATTTCCCGTTTCTTCGGAAAAGGTAAATTCGATCTCATTCATTCATTTCACTACGCAGATGATTATTCCGAAGGACTAGCCGCCAGGCTGGCGGGTGTAAAGTGGGTTTTCACCAAAAAAAATATGAACTGGGGGGCCAATAGCTGGAAGTTGCGGCGTAAACTGGCCTCGGGAATCATCGCACAAAACACAGACATGATCAAGCACTTTTTCCCGGACCAGCCAAAGGTGGCCCTGATCGGGAGGGGGGTGGATACGAACGAATTTAAACCTTTGCCACCTTCAACCAGCCTTAAAAAAGAGTTTAAGCTGCCGGACCAGGCAAAAGTCATCCTGATGGTTGCCAACCTGGTACCCGTGAAAGGGGCAGAAGTCCTGCTGGAAGCATTTAACACAGTGGCAGGTGCATTTGATCATTTGTACCTTTTTTATGTCGGTGACAATCAAAATGATTATGGCGGTAAGATGAAGTCACTGGCTGAAAAGTCCTCATACCCTGGCCGGATCATTTTCACCGGCAAACGCCCGGATGTAAAAGATTTTCACAGTATTGCCGATATCTTTGTCTTACCGACCCTCGATGAAGGGCGGCAGGAAGGGTCGCCGGTTGCTTTGCTGGAAGCCATGGCCAGTGGCAGCTTTTCGCTGGCCAGCAATGTCGCGGGCATCAGGGACCAGCTTTCTAATTTGCCGGATCAGCTTTTTGCCCCGGCAGATAGTCAAGCGTTGGCTTCCGGACTAAATAAATACCTTTCCTTTAGTCCACAGGAAATGAAGTCATTGACAGATAGGCAATTAAAGGAGGTGGAGGACCGGTTTACCATTGAAAGAGAAGTCAATGACCATGAAAACTTTTACCTCCGAATATTAGGAAAATCATAATTGATATGCAGTCACCGATTATTCCGTCAAAGCCCCTGTTTTATAACTTTCGAACAAAGGAATTTTGCGATTTTGCCTTTGATCTTTCTATGGATCAGGATCTCGCATCTATTTGCTTTTTTACGGCAACTGGCTTTTTCTTGGGAGATACTACTTATTTTAAAGATCTGAAAGTGGCCAAACCGGCCACATTGTACCAAATGGATGGGAATAAAATAGGCCATGAAACCACTTCCTGGCAATGGCACTACTCACCCAGGGACATCTCTTTCAAGCAAACAGTCGAGGAGTTTGCGCATCTGTTTGATAAAATTACCAAAAGAGGGACTTCCGGAAAAAAAGTGATATTGCCCTTATCCGGCGGTCTGGATAGCCGGAGCCAGGCCACGGTCTTGGGCAAAAGCGAGGCGGTGACGGCCTATTCTTATCAATTTGAAGATGGGATCAACGAAAATAAATACGGAAGAGCCATAGCCGCTGCACAAAATTTTCAATATCAGGGTTTGACCATCCCCAGATCATATTTGTGGGAAAAGATAGAAAAGCTGGCCAGGTTAAACCATTGCCTGTCGGACTTTACACATCAGCGCCAGATAGCGGTGGAGGATAAGTATGAAACCATGGGAAACCTGTTCTTTTTAGGGCATTGGGGCGATGTGTTGTTTGATGACATGGGTGTGGATGAAGACCTGAGTGAAGAAGAGGTCTTACAGGTTTTGTTGAAAAAAATCCTTAAAAAGGGAGGGCTTGAACTGGGTGAGGCACTATGGCAGGCGTGGGGATTGGCCGGGGACTTTAGCACAGCGTTGAAAGAAAAACTGGCTGAGCTAATGTCTTACATCGACATCGATAATACCCAGGCCAAAATCAGGGCATTTAAATCCCTTTACTGGGCACCCAGATGGACTTCCACCAATTTATGTGTTTTTCAAAACCATCACCGGGTTTTCCTGCCGTATTACGATGATGAAATGTGCCGGTTTATCTGTACGGTTCCGGAAAAGTTTCTGGCGGCCCGGCAGATTCAAATCGAATATATCAAAATGATGGCACCGGCGCTGGCCCAAATACCCTGGCAGCATTTTGACCCTTGTAATTTATATAACTTTAAAGACTATTATTCTGTGCGCTATCTGCCTGTAAGGGCCTGGCGCAAGGTGAAAAGAAATGTCAATCAAAAATTGCTGGGCCAGTCGGGACTTATCACCAGAAACTGGGAAATCCAGTTCTGTGGGAAACATAATGATGAGCAATTACAGAAATACCTGTTTTCTGTTAAACCTTTTACTGCCTGGATCCCGGAAAAGCTTACACGGTCTTTTTATCAAAAATTTTTAACTGACGATGATGTTTTTTATTCCCATCCGCTGAGCATGTTATTGACATTGTCACTATTTTGCAAGCTAAGGGAGGGATATTAATATGAAATTGGTTAGATTAATCATGCAAAAGTCATTTACCAATTGTTAAGGCAGGTGTTTTAAATGATAGATTTTTATTGGCAAGTATACAGGCTTATATGAGAATTGGATTAGTTCTTGCTGAGGCGCCGGGTTATTCCGAAACTTTTTTCAGATCGAAAGTTTACGGATTAAGGAAGTCTGGCTACCAAATAGATGTATTTGTTGGAAGTAACGCAAAAAACCAATCGGATATAAAAGGTATTAAAGCCTGGCCTTTGTACAAAAACAACCCGCTCATTCAAGGGATATTTTTTTTACTGGCCTTCATCCGGGTATTTTTAAAAGCGCCACGGCAGTCATTAAGTTACATCCGGCTGGAGAGAAGTACCGGAAAAAGTCTCACAACAGCCCTGCAAAAACTATATCTTAGCGCCCACATTATTCCCAGAAAACTGGACTGGCTGCATTTCGGCTTTGCTACCCTCACCATTGGGAAAGAAAACGTGGCCAGGGCTATGGGAGCCAAAATGGCTGTGAGTTTCAGAGGATTTGATGTCGGTATATACCCATTAAAAAATGAAGGGGTCTATAATAGCCTGTGGGCCAGGCTGGATAAAGTACATACAATTTCCGATGATTTGCATCAGGTAGCCCTTGGTCTGGGCATGCCATCGACGATTCCTGTTAAAAAAATTACTCCGGCCATAGATATTGAAAAGTTTAGCGGTAATCCCAAACAAGAACCGATCGGACAGCCACTAAGAATACTCACCGTAGCCAGGCTTCACTGGAAAAAAGGACTGGAATATGCTTTGGCGGCTATGCATTTGCTCCTGGAAAGGAACATCGATTTTTGCTACCAGCTTGTGGGTGACGGCCCCGAATACGAAAGGCTTATTTTCGAAGCTAACCAATATGGAATCAGGGACAAGGTCAACTTTCTGGGCAAGCAAACCCCGGAGCAGATTGCCGGACTGATGAACCATAATGACATTTACCTGCAACCGAGTATCCAGGAAGGGTTTTGTAATGCAGTGCTAGAGGCCCAGTCTTCAGGTATGTTATGTATCGTTTCTGATGCAGAAGGGCTGGGGGAAAATGTTTTACATGAAAAAACCGGGTGGGTATTACCTAAAAGGGATTTTAAGGCGATGGCCGATAAAATTGAGTCTATCCTGCATGAGGATAGTCAACAACTTTACCTGATCAGGGAAAATGCCATACACAGGGTAAAAGAAAAATTTAATGTCAAAGATCAGATCAGTGAATTTGTTAATTTTTATGTTCCATAATTAGTTAAACTTTCATAATATGTAAACAGATGTTCTGTCAAAATGTGAAATTTTGGGAAGCCATTGAAAAAAGGATCAGGCATAGATAACGAGGCCTTTAAAACAGTAGCAGTCGAAAAACTCCTGTGAATTTCAACAAAACAGCGGGGGGTAGTAAATTTAATTAAACGGTATGGTCAGCATGAAAGTAATGAAAAGTAGTGTTGCATCTTATTTTAAAAACCGAATTTTATGACAATCGCAAAGAAACTGGTAAATTTTAATGCATATATTCAGTATAAAAAACTTCAATCGAACCAGCCGAAAAACGCTGAGGCATTAAAAGCTATACAGTTTAACAAGCTCAAAAGACTTTTATCGTTCTCCTATTCAAATTTTGAATTTTACAGGGAACTCATGGATAACGCCAGGTTCGACCCTGAAAAATTCCATGACCTCGAGGAGATTTCCCTACTGCCGGTCATCACCAAAAATGATTACAGGGAGTTTACAGAACATCAGCTTAAAAAGCATCCTGAAAAATATGCCCAATACTTTAAGGATCATACCAGCGGAAGTACCGGCATACCATTGGTGGTTTACCGAACCTGGAGCGAAAGGGCATACCTGCTGTCCAAATTCCTGCGTGTTTTTTTTAACAATGGCTACAGCATATTCGATACTACTTTCGGCATACTTGCCCCAACACGGTACAGTGGCAGAGATTCGATACTTCAGAAGCTGGGAATCATGCCCCGTGTACAGGCACAGTTTTCTGACCCTGCAGAGAAACTCGCCCGGATGTTTCATGATTCGAAAGCCGATGTACTGTACGGAAATGTATCGAGTTTAGTACAAATGGCCCTCCATATGGAGAAAAAAGGAATGGCTGTAAAACCCCTTAAATTCTACCTTACCACAGGGGAAGAATTGGATGAAAACTCGGCTAAAACTATTGAAAGGGTTTTTGGTGAAAATCTTATCAATCACTACGGAAGCATTGAGCTAAGCACCATGGCCTATCGTAAAAAAGGGGAAAAGTATTTTAACTTCTGCCATGATACCAATCTCCTGGAAATATTGGACCAAAACGGACAAGCGTCTGAAACAGGCAGTAACATTGTTACTGATTTTCATATTTATTCATTCCCGATGGTCCGATATGAGTTGGGCGATCAACTTGAAACAGCGCGCGAGGACGGTTTTCCGATGATCAAAAGAATAAAGGGAAGAAAAGATGCCAGTGTTGTCATGAAGGATGGATCAAAAGAGCCCGCTTACTTCCTTTTTGAGATTTTTGGAAAAGATCTGCTCGTGCGGCAATACAAGGTGGTACAGGAAGCGTGGGATCTTTTTAAAGCTGAATTAGTCATAAGTGATCTGAATGAAAAGGAAAATCTGAGCAAAAAGATAATAGCCCGTTTCGAACATTATATGGGCGCTGAAGTAAGGCTGGAGATAAATTTTGTGGATGAAATTGCACCGGAAGCCAGTGGCAAAATAGCCAAGTTTTTTTCAAAAGTACCAGAAAACCGAGCATCTGATCGATGAAAAAAATTTTTGCAGTTTTAAAGTCGAGAATTACAAGACTAATTATAGGCGGGGTATTGCTTTACCTGATTATTACCAGATTTCAAATAAAAATTCTCGATATTGCCCATAGTATAGAAGACCCCCGGTTTATTTTCCTGGCACTTTTTATTTCAATCTGCATCAATATTTTTATTTCAGCCAAAAGGTGGCAAATCTTTCTTAAATTCTCCGGTATCAATTATGCCCTGGTTCATCTCATAAAGATCAACGTCATGTCCTCCTTTTATGGCCTGTTGCTGCCATCCGGTCAGGCAATGGACGGATTCAGGATATATATGATCGAAAAACGGTTTCCTGAGAAAAGGGGAACCTCAGGGAGTACCGTGATTGCCGATAGATTAATAGGGTTTATCATTTTTTGTTTTATTGCCTGTTTTGGTAGTTTTTATTTACCGGAAACAAGTGCTGTTCCACAAATAAAAGCTGCTATATTTATCTTTACCGGGTCGTTGATCTTGCTATCGGCCGTTATTGTAAACCATAGCATGTACAAGGTTGTATCCAATATCCTGACCAGGATCAATTTCCTCAGATCAGTGTTCAACTATCTGGAAAAGCTACATGAAGGTTTGATCAGGCAGCCGTATTATAAGATTATTCCAAAAGCAGGCCCTTTGATATTCATGTATCAGATCAACAACATTTTGATCGCCCATTTTATTTTTCTTGCCTATGATATACACCTGCCGTTCAGTTATCATCTGGCACTTATACCCGTTATTCAGATACTGACAATTTTGCCGGTTTCCCTGGCAAGTCTGGGTTACAGGGAGGGGTTGTTTATTTACTTTTATCAACTGGCTGATGTTCCGCAAAACATTTCCTTTAGTGTTTCGCTCACTTACTTTATGCTTACCGGGTTGACTATATCACTGATAGGTGGCCTGGTGAGCTTGGCTGAAGGTACCAGATTCAAAGGGTTGAGTGCCAAAGCCAAAGATACCAGCTAAAAGCCCGATTGATAAAATACTTGCAAAACCGAAGGCGGTGGTTCACAAAATGACAAAAAAAAAGCGATGGCCCTGATGACCATCGCCCAAAAAGATTTTAGTGACGCCGATTAAAAAGCAATACCGAATGCAAGGCCTAACCTTACGCCAAATCCATTCAGCGCGCCAGTTTCAAAAATTTCTTCATCGGTTCCCTGACTTTCCACTTCTATCGAGCCAGAAACATATGAGGGACCGATAAATGCGTCTAAAGCAATTCTTTCTTTGAATATCCATTGTTTACCGATCAGCAATCCACCTCCGAAGTTGCTTAAAGTAGCCTTTGATTCGGTATTCTCCTCCGTCAGATCAAAGTTTTGATACCTGATAAACGGGGCTGCATAGAATCCCTGGGGGGCAGACGTTTCACTCAGATAAAATCTGATCTCAGGCGTAATGCCAAATCCCGAAAATTTAGTATCACCAATGGAAGCCCCTGTGTAAAAGAATCCAAGCTGGGCACTCGTGTTTTCGGAAAATGCATTTTCATAAAAACCTGAAACGGTGCTTACAATAGGACTGAATAAATTAAGCTTAATGACGCTTTTCTGTGCTTGTACGCTGCTGGTTGACCCCAAAATAGCCAATCCTACTAACAAAGTAAAAATTATTCTGTTCATAACTATTTGTTTGATTAATCTGCCGGTAAATTAACTATGCAATTATTTCATATTTAGTAAGTTAAGTAGTTAAACCTTACCAGTGTTGTATTCCTCGTTATTGTGTATCAAAAGTACCTGGAGGTCTTAATTGGCGGCACCTTACACCACAAAAACTATAAGTGTATGGCGAAAAAGGATTTCAGCCATACTTATCGATAGGTTTTTATAACTTCATTACCTGAATAGAAAACCCGGACATTTAACTATTAACCCATGAAAAATAACTTATTAATATTTGTGATATTGGCGAGCATCAGTGAGATGATGTTTACTGGCTGCAGCGGCGATGACGGTACTATTCCGGATCGGAAGGTTAATCAAAATGATATTGAAGTGATGGCTCAGGCCGGTAAAAAACCGGATATTTTTATGCCGGAAATTTGCTTTTTCTTTTAATGCCGGCGCCACTTTTGGCTTTTAATTTTTTGACTACCGCATAATCCCGGCTATCCTGCATCAACTCATATTTATCAACCATCGGTAGTTTTTCCATCCATGAAACTTCGATTATGGGATAGGAGAAATCTTCCACAACTTTGCCGCGTATGCGGTAAAAACCCTTGCCCCGGAAAGGATATTTTTTCGCTACAACCGGAAAATGGGTCGTGTCGAATACTTTTCCTTCATAGTCATAAAAAGTGCCAAAATGCATGTGTTTGCCATCTTTTGTTCTTGTATTTTTAGTAGTAACAAGGTAACCGACGATTTCTACCCGCTGTTGCAACATGGCTCTCAACAGGTCCGTTTTAACATTGCCGATAGGGGTTGGCTTCAGCAATTTGTAAGGGTCACACAGGGGAAAACCCAGTAGTTCCAGTTCATCGAAGGCATCTTCAAACGGGCCGGTTTCCAGAGAGGGGAGCTGGTAGTGTTTAACTTCCTCTTCGAATAAATCCCGGCTGTATCTTCTCGGCTCGGTACTTCCGAAATACATATGGGCATTCCAGAGTAACAGGCGTTTCGACTTTTGGGTAAAACGAAAGGCACCGATCCTGATAAGAATCCGTATTTGCTCTAAGCCGACAGGTACCCGCCTGATGAAATTATCAAGGCTTTTGAATGGCCCGTTTAAAGCCCTTTCTTCGGGTATAAGCCGACCTAATTTTGTTTCCAGGCTTTTGAGGTGAACAAAGCCTATGTAAATAGATTTCCCTTTGATAATGGTGAGGTATTCACTTTGATTGATGCAGGGGGCTTCCACCATGCCTCCGTCCATGCGGGCTTCATGAAAATAAAACTCGGTTTTGTAAAAACCCCCAAAATTATTGATAACACTCACCATAAATTCCAGAGGATAATGTGCCTTCAGGTAAAGGCTTTGATAACTTTCCACAGCGTAGCTTGCCGAATGCCCTTTGGAAAAAGAGTAACCTGAAAAGCTTTCAATTTCATACCATACCCGTTCGGTAACATCGTTTTCGTACCCTTCCTTCCTGCAATTTTCGAAAAACTGTTCTCTTACCCGCTGAAACTCTTTTCTTGAACGAAACTTACCGGACATACCCCTTCTCAAAATATCCGCTTCGGCTAGTGAGAGCCTGGCAAAATGATGGGCGACTTTGATGACATCTTCCTGGTAAACCATGATACCGTAAGTTTCCTGCATGAGCTCATCCATTTTCGGATGTATCGACTCGTAGCTACCGCCATTTTTCACAGCGTGATGGCGTTCGATATAAGCCCGCATCATGCCAGAACGGGCTACACCGGGCCTGATAATCGAGCTGGCAGCTACCAGGGTAATATAATCGTTGCATTGCAATTTACCCAACAGCATGCGCATGGCCGGAGACTCTACATAAAAACAGCCCATCGTTTTTCCCTGGCTTAGCAGCTTACGTATTTTGGAGTCTTTGGTAAAATCATCAAATCGCTTTATATCTTCTTTAATACCCCTGTTTCTTGCAATGGTGGCAACGGAATCTTTAATATGACCTAACCCTCTTTGACTTAAAATATCAAATTTGTAAATGCCCATATCTTCGGCTGCATGCATTTCAAAATGACTGACAGGGAAATCTTTAGGTGGCCGGTCGGTGGCTGTATATGAGTGGATCGGGTTTTCAGTAATTAAAACTCCCCCGGCATGGATCGATAAATGTTGTGGAATTTTCAGCATTTCACCTGCATAATTAAAGATCAGACGGGTGATTGAATCCTTGTCACGATATTGCTGGGGATATTCTACAATGTTATCGATTTCTTTTTTCGGCAATCCGAATACCTTACCTAATTCCCGCAATACGGAGCGCTGGCTAAAGGTCACATGGGTACCCAGTAAGGCCGTGCGTTTTTCCCCGTATTTATTGAAAATGTATGCTGTGACCGTGTCCCGGTCTTTCCAGGAAAAGTCAATATCGAAATCGGGAGGTGAACTGCGCTCCGGATTAAGGAAACGTTCAAAATAAAGATCCAGTGAGATGGGATCCACGTCGGTAAGCCCCAGGCAATAGGAAACAATGCTGTTTGCGCCGCTTCCCCGCCCGACATGTTCGAAATTTTTATGGTGGGCAAACTTGACAATGTCATCGCACACCAAAAAATAAGCCTCGAAGTTTTGACGGGCAATGATGTCCAACTCATGATGAAGCTGGTCCAACGCTGTTCTATTTTGCGGGCCATACCTCCGGATAAACCCTTCCAATGCCAAAGATTTTAGCTTTTCCCGGTCTTCTGCCTTACTGCCGGTAAAACAGGCAATATTTTTATCGGTACTGAAATCAAAATGAATGTGACACTGATCTAACAATTGCCGTGTATTTTTAATAATCCGGGGGTAACGGTCATAATAAGTCATTAATTGTTCCTCAGGGACCATTACTTCATTGTCCGGGACCTGGGTAGTGGGATCAAGCTTGCTTAATAGGGTGTTCTGTCCAATGGCACGAAGTAAACGATGGGTGTTAAAACTTTTTTTGTCCCGGAAAGTGACCGGATGTTGGATCACCAGCTTGTGAAGAAAACCGGAATATGGGGTTCGGATGATCTTATTGACTTCCCGGATCCTGATCCCGATAAATTCATTTTCCCGTAGTGCTTCCGGCTGCTGATGGCCAAAAGGGTAAATAACAAAGGCATGGTTGAAATCCGGTGCTTTGCTTAATAATGGCTGACCGGTATTGTTATAATGGGAAAGGTAGCTGTTCAGTTCTTCAAAACCTTCATTATTCCTGGCAATTCCCAGGTACAGTAATTTTTCATCCCTTCTGAATTCTATTCCTACTGCCACCTCCAAATCGTAATTTTCCCTTTCTTCGTTACATATCCTCAACATATCGATATAGGCGGATGTGTTGTTGATATCGGTAAGTACAAGCTTTTTTACCTTGTGCAACCTGGCTTGCTCAAATAATGCTTTGGGCGATAAAGTACCATATTTAAAGCTAAAAAAGGTATGACAATTCAAATACATGCCGGGGAGGTTCCAGATTTACTAAATAAAATAGTAAATACTAAACTTATTAGTAAATATAATTAGTAAAAAGTTTATTTCAAACAGGGTGGGGTGAATAAATTTTAAAATAATGTGTTACGGGTTACCTTTGCTTTTATAATTTTGTAATGAATCTGTAAAAAGAGAAAATTAGAGCATTTGTGAAAAAGCATAATAAATTACTATGGGTGGTATTGGTGGTGCTGATTGGTACAGCCATATACCTTCTTAGCGCAAATGGCGGTGGGGGAAAAACGTCTGTAAGGAATATCCCCAAAAAAGAGGTAGCCGAACCTCAATTTGTGAAGGAAGGGCAGTTGTGGTTTATCAAAAAACAGAGTCGGGATACACTCAGGCGGATTGATATCGAGATTGCTAACGACGCCGAAGAACGCGCCAAAGGTTTGATGCACCGCACGAATATGCCTGATGACAGGGGGATGTTGTTTATTTTTAATCAGGAAGACGAGCAGTCTTTCTGGATGAAAAATACGTTAATCTCTCTGGATATCATGTACGTAAATAAGGATAAAGAAATTGTCACCATTTACAAACATACCCAACCCTACTCCGAAAACCCGATCCCATCATTCAAAAAAGCCATGTATGTAGTGGAAACCATCGCCGGGTTCTGTGATAAATATCATGTAGAGGAAGGTGATTTTATCGAATTTACAGAAAACGAAATCGCCGACAAATCGAGTTGATCAGGAGTCAGGGGAGAGGAACTGCAAATTCCTGACCCCTCTCCCCTGACTTCTGACCCCTCTCATTTCCCTGCCTTTCCTTTAAACTGCTCAAATTTAGACGCCTCTGCCTTTTTAGGGAAATGGTTATTTTCCGTATCGGTATCGGCCGTCATCCGGCCCGGATCAATGGTGATGGATGCTACTTCTTTGGACTTGGAAAATACCTTGATAATTTCAGTTTCATTTTTTCTCCAGATTTCTGCCGGTAGCTTTTCTACTTCCCTGGTGCCGTCTTTGTAGGTCCATTCAATGATCACAGGACTTACCAAACCACCTTTATTCTTCAGTTTAACCTCATAAAAATTGGCTTCGGCATAACCTTTTCTGATGGCTTCGTCATCTACCCGGTTTTTAAACTCCCCATAAAACCTCGGATCCATATCTGTCAAAACAACAGGCCTGGCACCCTGGCTGAAATCGCTGGCTTTAGGGGTTTTTTTTCTATCTTCTGCCTGTCCCAGTGCTCCCTTTTTATTGGCTTTAACCCGTTTTTCTAACTGCTTTTTATCATTTTCTACTTTAAACCACTGTACTTCATCCACTTCTATGTCTACGTGATCTGTGCTGTAAAACCAGCCCTTCCAGAACCAATCCAGGTCAACGGCTGAAGCATCTTCCATAGTCCTGAAGAAATCTGCCGGCTTTGGATGTTTGAATGCCCATCTCCGGGCGTATTCCTTGAATGCGTAGTCAAAAAGTTCCGGGCCCATGACGGCTTCCCTCAATACGATCATGGCAGCTGCCGGTTTATTGTAGGCATTATTACCGAATTGCAGAATATTTTCGGAATTTGTCATAATGGGCCGTTGAAACTCTTTGCTGCCTTTCATATATCGGGTAATGCCTGCAGGCGTAGCTGCCCCGTTGGCATATTCAGGGTAATATTCCCGTTTGGTCATGTGCTCGACAAAAGTATTGATCCCTTCATCCATCCATGTCCATTGCCTTTCATCCGAATTAATGATCATAGGAAAGAAATTATGACCGACTTCGTGAATAATTACGCCGATCATTCCCCTTCTGACCCGGTCGGAGTAGCTGCCGTCTGGGTTTGGACGGCCATAATTGAAGCAGATCATGGGATATTCCATACCCTGGTTGGCTGCATGAACAGAGATGGCCACAGGGTAAGGGTAATCGATTGTAAATTTGGAATAAGTTTTTAAAGTATTGGCCACGGCAATGGTTGACTCTTTTTCCCATAACGGATTGCCTTCTTTTGGATAAAGTGACATGGCCAGGGGAGTGTTGTTGCCAATCTTAACAGCCATGGCATCCCAGATATATTTCCTGGAACTGGCAAAAGCAAAATCCCTGACATTATCGGCATGGTATGTCCATGTTTTTTTCTTGGTAGAACGGCTATTTTCATTGGCTTCCGCTTCTTCTTCAGAAATGATAATTACCGGTTTGTCAAATGTCTTTTTAGCTTTTTCGAGCCTGGCTATCTGTTCTTTCGATAGCACCTCTTTGGCATTTTGTAATTCACCCGTGGCGCCGACTACATGATCAGCAGGCACGGTAATGTTTACTTTATAGTTACCAAAGGGCAGGGCAAACTCACCTCTTCCCAAAAATTGCTTGTTCTGCCATCCGTTGTAGTCATCATATACACACATCCTGGGAAACCATTGTGCAATAGTGTAAGCGTAGTTGCCATCTTCCGGAAAAAACTCATAACCGCCTCTTCCGTTTATCATCATCCGATCATAAATATTGTAGGACCAATCAATGGATAAAGTGAATTTATCGCCGGTTTTCAGGGGCTTGGGTATTTGTACCTTCATCATGGTTTTATTGATCGTGTAGGGTAAATTTTTGCCGGAACCATCTTTTACCGACATAATTTTGTAACCACCTTCATAATCGATATCGCCTATGGTGTAAGCCTGAAAAAATTTGGTGGGAATGGAGTCATTACGGATGCTTGATGTCATGATTTTGTCGGCATCTGAATTTTTTGCCCTGACGTTTTGATCCAGTTGTACCCATAAATAATCCAATGATTCCGGGGCGTTGTTGGTGTAAACAATGGTTTCCGACCCGGTGAGTATTTGCTTCTCGTCATCTATCTCTACGTGAATGACGTAATCGGCCCGCTGCTGCCAGTATTCAGGACCGGGGGCGCCTGCACCGGTTCTGTAGACATTAGGCGTTGGCAATTGTGTACCTAATTGTTCAAATTTTGCGTTGTATTCTCCCTGGGCCATAACCATATGGCCGGCAAAAATAGCTAACGCCATCAATAGTATTTTCTTCATCTTGTATTTCGTCTTCAGGTTATTGTTGTCAGTCAGACTTTCGATTTGTACAAATATATTCAATTTCTTCACCCGAGGAGTAAAAAATAATTTAAGTGGTTGTTTTTCCCTTTTAAAGGAGTTTTGAACCCGGTCTTACATTCATCTTGATTTGTCTGTGTTCATAGCAATAGGCCCGGTTTTCACCGGGTTCGGCTGATATCACCACCGGGTGGTGATTGGCAAGGGCGTGTTTGGAAGCATGTTTATTAGGAGATGAATCACAGCAAAGCGTCATGCCACATGGCTGGCATGTGCCCAGATGTACCCGGGCATCGCCTGTTTCAAGACATTTTTCGCAGGCATATACGGTTGGATTGCTGACTTTCAGGTTTTCCAGGTGTTCGCAGTTTTTTTCTTTTAGCATAAGGATATAGTTGAAGGTAAAAATTAGTTTTCGGCTAAATATTCGTGTACAAATTTGATAGCCATGGAGCCTTCCCCTACGGCTGAAGCAACCCTGTTCATGGCACCGGCCCGCACATCACCTGCGGCAAAAATGCCCGGGCTGTTGGTTTCCAGCAGATAGGGTTTTCTTTCCAGCTTCCATTTTTTTTGAAATCTTCATAAGTGTTGAGTGAGTTTCCTGTTTCTATAAAACCGCGTTCATTTTTTATGATATCCAGTTTAATCCAGTCTGTAAAGGGCCTCGCGCCGATAAAAATCAGTAAAGCGGCAGCTTCCCTTGTTTCCTCTGCACCGGTGAGGTTGTTTTTTATGGTAAGCTGTTCCAGTTTGCCGTTGCCATTGACACTGCTAACCCCTGTATTACCCCATACATGGATGTTTCCGGTATTATTTATCTGCCCGATCAGATAATGAGACATGCTGCCGGTCAGGCTATCTTTTCGGATCAGTATGTTAACATTTTTCGCGAAATTGGAAAGATACATAGCTGCTTGTCCTGCAGAATTTCCTCCCCCTACGATATATACATCTTTGTTTTCACAAGCTTTGGCTTCTGTCGTCGCTGCCCCATAGTAGACGCCTGCCCCTGTAAAATCCCCGATACCTTCTGCCGGAAGTTTGCGATAGTCGACACCGGTAGAAACTATGATACTGCGGGCGTTTATTTCATCCCCGTTTGCCAGGTAAATAATCTTATGGTTTTGAAGGCTTTTTATATTTATGACCTCCTGGGGCGACAAAAACTCAATGCCAAACCTGGTTGCCTGTGAAATGGCCCTTCTGGATAACTCAGCACCACTCAGCCCTTTTGGAAACCCCAGATAGTTTTCAATCCTGGAGCTCGTACCAGCCTGCCCGCCGGGTGCCCGTTTTTCGATAAGAATGGTGTTAAGCCCCTCTGATCCGCCATAAACTGCTGCAGCTAACCCCGCCGGCCCTGCTCCGATAATGGCTACATCATACATGGTTTGGTGTGCCTTTGCGTTCATACCTACCTTCGCACCCAAATGGCTTAAAGAGGGTTTTTTTAATAACTCTCCATCTTCCATCAGCACAATGGGCAGGTCATATGGTTTAACATGGTAAGCGTATTGTTGATACCTTCGTGGATATCAACAGGTTGCTTCTCGGGCGCCCGGTCCATGTGCGTATAGCTTTTTACTGATCTTACAAGGTCATTAATACGTTGTGACGCTTCTCCGATTTCATTGACCAGCTTTTCGGTGGTCAGATTCTGGTTGATCCAATTAATTACTGGCAACATATCTACCTCCGGAACCTGGTCGGAAATGAGTTGAAGGTCATCGCCGTTGAAACCGAAGTCCGCAAAATTCTCGGCCATTTCATACCCATCTTCCATCCCCTGCTGCTCCAGCCACTCGGCAATTTCATCTTCCAGCTCAGTTTTTTCCATCAATGTCAAAGATTTTACACCCTCTTCAATTTTCGTAAATAACAGGTTGTTGACTGAATCCACCTGTTCATCGCTCATGCGTATTTTGATCACATTTTTGAAATTCCGGGGAAGGAGGGAGAGGTGTTTTTTCAGGATCCGGGCACTGCGCACAACGGCTGCCGAAGGATTATTTAATTCATGGGCCAATCCTGCGGAAAGTTTGCCTAGGGCCATCATTTTGTCGTTTTGCTGCTCAAGCTTGGTAAAACTTCTGATTCGTGTGCTCATGATATGGACAAGGGCGGTGGTAAGTTCCTCATGATGGGTGATCATAAATCTGAAATGATCTTTATGTAGTCTCAGCACCTCACTGTCTCCAATTGAATCGGCATAGCCCCTGGCTGCTACCGCCCTGGAATAGGGGAGCATACCCGTGATAGAATAAGGTTCAAAACCACCTACATTTCTGAACTGGCTGCCCTGCTCGACCTTTATACTGAACTTGCCCTGAAAGATGATAAAAAGATAATCCATCGAGTCCCCTTTTTTGAAAAGGAAATCCCCGTTTTTGATGGTTAACAACTCTCCTCGCTCCTCAATCCAGGCAAGTTGTTCTTCCGGAACTTCTGCTAATTCCTTCACTTTTTTCAAGACAGGTATCAGGGTTGACATATTTGGTAGTACAGGTTCGGATGTTTGAAAAATTGTTCAAACGGTTGTTGACTAAGATAATTAATTTCAATTAAAAATTGATTACACGGTAATGCGAATTTAATAACAAAAAGAGGAAAGTTTTGTTTAAAACTGTGGCCCCTGCAGATATGGTCTGTATCTTATCCGGGGTCTGTTACGTATGCTAATAAAAGTTGAAAGTGGCACGTATATCAATTTTTCCCTAAATCCTTAACCGTATGAGTATATCAAAACTAACAACTTTCTTTTTTACAATTAATTTAATGTTTTTGCCCGGTCTGCTTTTTGCTCAGGATGGCCGGCAACTTTATGAGCAACACTGTGCAACCTGTCATGGAAAAAACCTGGAGGGAGGTGATGGATCCAGTTTCATCGATGCAGTATGGGGTTATGGCGAGAAGAAAAGCCATATTTTCCGTAACATCAAATATGGTATCGTAAACGTGGGTATGCCGGCCTGGGGTGCTGTCATGAGTGACGCTGATATTGACAGTGTCATAGATTTTATCCTCCGGGAGGAGCATAAATCAGGGGTTTCGCGCCCAAGCTTTCCCACTGAATTGACTACCGATGATTATACCATGACAGTTGAGACTGTCGCCGATAGGTTATACACCCCCTGGGCTATCGCTTTTTTGGACGAGCGAAGGGCGCTGGTGACGGAAAAAAATGGCCAATTACGGTTAATGGTCGATGATCAGTTGCAGGAAACACCTATTGCCAATACACCTCCTGTTCTTGATGAAGGACAAGGAGGGCTTCTTGATGTGGCAGTTGATCCGGAATATGCCCAAAATGGGTGGATATACCTGGCCTACAGCCATGATTTGGGAGAGGTAAAGGCGGGGGAGTCCAGGAGCTTAGCCATGACACGTATTGTAAGGGGGAAAATCCAAAATGGTACCTGGATAGCACAGGAGACTATTTTTGAGGCACCTCACGAGAAATACCTCAGTACCCGTCATCACTATGGCTGCCGGATTGTATTCGATGGTAAAGGAGATCTTTTTTTCTCCATTGGTGACCGGGGGGCTGGTGAGCATTCGCAGGACATTACCTTACCCAATGGCAAAATACACCGCATTCATCGTGATGGCAGTATTCCGGATGACAACCCATTTGTAAACGAAAAAAATGCCATTCGTTCAATATTCAGTTATGGACATCGTAATCCGCAGGGACTGGCTTTTCATCCTTCTACCGGGGCATTATGGGAAACAGAACACGGACCTATGGGTGGTGATGAGCTTAACCGGCCAAAGATGGGGCTTAATTACGGATGGCCTGAAATTACCTATGGTATCAATTACAACGGGGAAATAATTTCGGAGTTTACAGAGAAACCGGGTATGAAACAGCCCATCTTGCACTGGACGCCATCCATTGCTGTCTGTGGTATTGATTTTTACAAAGGAAATGCCTTCCCGGAGTGGAAGGACAATTTGCTGGTTACAGCCTTGAAATATAAACAGTTAGCCAGGTTAGTAATTAAGGATGACAAGGTGGTGAAAGAGGAAATCATTCTTAAGAATGCAGGCAGGGTAAGGGATGTAGGTATTTCAGAGGCCGGTATGATTTACGTAGTGTTGAATCAACCCGGAAAAATTTTAAAGCTATCGCCTAAAGTTCAGTAAAGCAATATTTCGTGTGACGATACTAGTCACAGTTTTACAACCAAAAACCTTTGTGTCTTGGTGCCTCCGTGGTGAAAAATGGTTAACCACGGAGGCACCAAGACACAAAGAGACACAAAGAATTTTGTTGAAGACGTTGTGGGACAGCCACGAGATGCTTGCGCTATTTAGGGTACTAGAATCATAGTATGACTTCTGGTTTGTTTGAGCGTGGGGTGATGACGATTCTAGTCATAGTATGACTCCAAGTCATACTATGACTATGCTAGCATCATTGTTGACTCGTTCGGATGTTGAGGTAAGGAAAACCCTAGAAATAATCTTTACGTGGCCTGGGGGAACCGGCCATGATTTCGTCGTTGGCGTAGTCTTCAAACTTCTTGAAGTTTTTGAGGAACTCATTCGCCAGTTTATTCGCCATTTTGTAATACCCTACATCATTTTTCCAGGTTTCCCTTGGACTCAGCACTTCTGAAGGCACGCCGGGGCAGGTGAGGGGTATACCACAGCCGAAGATAGAATGTGTGCGGTAACCGACATTTTCCAGCGTGCCATTCAGGGCAGCGGTAATCATAGCCCTGGTATAAGTGAGCCGGATTCTTGATCCGACCCCATAAGGGCCTCCTGACCAGCCTGTATTAACAAGCCAAATCCTAACATTGTATTGCTCCATTTTTTTCCCGAGCATTTCAGCGTATGTGGTGGGATGAAGGGGCAGAAAAGGCGCTCCAAAACATGCACTGAAAACAGTTTGCGGTTCGGTAACCCCGGCCTCCGTACCAGCCACCTTTGCCGTGTATCCTGAAATGAAGTGGTACATGGCCAATCCCTTGGTGAGCTTTGAGATCGGGGGCAGCACACCATAGGCATCACAGGTTAAAAAGAAAATATTCTTTGGAATACCACCGATAGAGGGAGATACCGCATTAGCTATATGGTGGATGGGATAGGAGCTTCGGGTGTTTTCCGTGACTGATGTATCATTATAATTAACGTGTCTTGTTCCTTCATAAAAGCGGGTATTTTCTACAATAGCCCCAAACTTGATGGCGTCGTAAATCTGTGGCTCCTTTTCCCTGGTCAGATCGATTACCTTTGCATAACACCCGCCTTCAAAGTTAAATACATTTTTGTCGGTCCAGCCATGCTCGTCGTCACCAATCAGCCCTCTTTCAGGATCTGCCGACAGGGTGGTTTTACCTGTGCCGCTCAAACCAAAAAAGATGGCACTGTCATGCATTTTGCCAATATTGGCAGAACAATGCATGGATAAAACACCATGTTCAATGGGTAACAGGTAATTCAAGACTGAAAATATACCTTTTTTCATTTCTCCCGCGTAGGCTGTTCCGCCAATAATAATCATTCTTTTTGTAAAATTAATTATGGCGAAATTAGCTTGTCTTGTCCCGTCTTCTTCCGGATCGGCTTTAAATTCAGGGGCGCAAATGACAGTGAAATTGGGCTGAAACCTTTCGAGTTTATACTTCTCAGGACGTAAAAACATGTTATAACAAAACAGGTTTTGCCATGCCATGGTGTTAACCACCCTTAGCTTTAATCTGTAAGTTTTATCGGCACCGGCATAGGCATCCCTCACAAACAGGTCTTTACCTTCCAGGTGTCTGATCATTTTTTGATATAAGTTGTCGAATTTTTCAGGTGAGAATGGCATGTTGATATTTCCCCACCAAACGGTATCTTTTGTTTTATTATCTTCGACAATAAACCGGTCCTGGGGTGATCTGCCGGTAAACTCTCCGGTGTCACACATCAGGGCGCCTGTGCTGGTCATGAAACCTTCCCCTCTTTTTATTGCTTCTTCCGTAAGCTCTGCCGGAGTTAAATTCCAATATACATCTCTGGCGTTTTCGATTCCAAGAGTATCGACTCCTGAAGCCTCGGATTTCAATCCTATTTCTGTCATTTCTATGGGTTTATTCCTATTTAAATTAATGATTAAGATGGCGCAAAGGTAAGAAAATTATTAAATCTCAATATCATAGCCAATGTATTATCAGGGCTATATAAAGAGGAGCGACTATGTAAAGAGGGGCTACGAAAAGAAGGGTTTCCACTTTTCTTCTCCCGAGGGTGGAGTCAACAAGCTGACAACAATCAGCATTAGCAGTGACATGACCAAAGAAGGGATGGCGATATAATCGGTATGTAACGGAAATGAGATGCCAAAAATACTGAAGGTAACTTCGCTGACTTCCATGATCTTATTGATAACAGGTACAATCATACCTGCCAGGATGGACGTTACCCCACCGGCCGGCGTGACCCTTTTCCAGAAAAACGAAGCCAGCAAGACCGGAGCCAGTGAAGCGCCTATCATTGTATAAGAGATAAATGCCATTTCCAGTATGGTGGTGAATTGTGTTACAAGCAGGTAAGCCAAAATTCCCAATACGATAATTATGACCCTTTGTACCAGCATGTTGGTTTTGGCATCTTTATTCTTTAACACATAAGGCTGAATAAGGTCGCGTGCCACATTGGTGGATGTAACCATCAAAAAAGTATTGCCTGTGGAAATAATGATGGCTACACCGGCGGCAAATAGTAGTGAGCCGGCAAGTGCGGGCATTTGCTCATATCCGATGCGTAAAATTATTTCTTCTGACATACTTTCGTTAATCGAACCATCGGCCAGGAAAAACCTGGCATCTTCAGCGTAAATGGCGTAACCTACAATTGCGATAGTACACATTAAAAATTCAATGACCACTACGCCAATAAGCATTCCCAATACAGCCTTACGCGCTGAGGTGGCGTCTTTGGCAGAGGAAAACTTCTGATAAATGCTACTTTCACTCATCAACAACAAAAAAGTGGGCAACAGTATGCCCAACACCCAAAAAGCGTCATGCCCTTCAAACATGGACAAATACTCGGGGTTTTTGTCATGGATGGTCGCTACCACTTCTCCCCAGCCTCCATGTGACCGGATGGCAAACGGCAAGGCCATAAACATGGCAAGAATCATAACAATGCCGTTGAAAATATCGATCGAAACAATAGATACCATTCCAGCCAGTGCGGTGAAGGATATAATGACGACCGCAGCAATGATCATACCTGTTTCAGGACCGATGCTACCGTCTGATAATATATTAATGAATCTGCCCCCACCTTTGAACTGGTAGCCGGCAATAATGATATAGGCCACAATGATCGTGATAGTTCCCAACAACCGGGCGGTTTTGTTATACCGTGTTTCGAGGAGGTCAGTCAGGGTATACTGGCTGATTTTTCTTACCCTGGCGGCGATGAAATAGATGACGACAATGCCTATCCAGGCCCCCATGGAAAACCACAATTCCGAAAATCCGGTCCTGAATGTAAGACCGGCGGTACCGAACAAGCTTCCCGAACCTATCCAGGTACAAACAAGCGTACCTACCAAAAGGTATACCGGCACCGATCTGCCAGCCACTACAAAATCATCCTCGGTTTTTACCGACCTGCTCTTGTAAACAATAATGCCAATCAATATGGCCAGATATAATAAGGTAACAGTAGTGTAGATCATGTGCAATCAGGTTGTGCTGTCAGTCAAACAAAAAATAAACTGCCAAATCTAAATAAAATTACATGATTTCAAAAGGGTAACATCAAATCGTTTCATCATGGGGTACACGGATGCCGGTGGTATGAAACCGAAAGTAACAGGGACTGTGGACGATATGAAAAGAGCAAATAATTAAAAAATATTACAGCCAGCTTATTTCAATAAAATTTGTCGATTTAAACGTGATTATTTAGGTTAATTTAAAGGCATGTTTTAAATTTAAAGTATTACGGAAGTGGATCAATCTTTACATGTAGCAATGGACAGTTACTACTTAAGTGCAACTCATAAAACCCCTGAGTTGAATTTTGATTTTACCAAGGGAGTTTTTGAGATTAGCGGGCGTTCAATTCCCGAGAATTCCATAGAATTTTACAGGCCATTGTTGAAATGTTTGGATGAATACATTAAAGAGCCTAAAGAAGAAACCCACCTGAAAATCATATTGGAATATTTCAACACAAGTTCTTCCAAATGCTTGGTGGAGATATTCAGACGCATGGAGAAATTACATAAAAATGGACAGAACCTCCGAATAGATTGGTATTATGAAAAAGAGGACGAGGATATTCTGGAGTCAGGGCAAGATTTCAAAGAAATTATGAAGCTCCCTATCGAGATGGTGCTGATAAACGGAGCCAAGGAATAGGCAGCTTAAACGGATAGAAATTTAAAAAGACCGCATGGTTACCATACGGTCTTTTTTATTTTTATAGACGGAGATAAAGATTACATCATACCACCCATGCCACCGCCACCCATAGGAGGCATAGCAGGTGCTGCTTTTTCATCTTCCGGCTCTTCAGCGACAACACATTCTGTGGTTAGCAACAAGGAGGCAATTGACGCTGCGTTTTCCAGGGCCAGCCTGGTAACTTTTGTAGGATCGATAACGCCGGCACCGAACATATTTTCGAAACCGTTGGTTCTGGCATTGTATCCGAAATCATCTTTGCCTTCCCTTACTTTTTGAACTATCACAGAGCCTTCACCACCGGCATTTTCAACGATAGTTCTCAGGGGAGCTTCCAGGGCAATTCTTACGATGTTAACTCCTGTAGCCTGATCCTCATTCTCTGTTTTTAATTTATCGAGGGATTCCACGGTTCTGATGAAAGCAACACCACCACCGGCGATGATACCTTCCTCAACCGCAGCCCTGGTAGCGTGTAAAGCATCGTCTACCCTATCTTTCTTCTCTTTCATTTCTACCTCGGTAGCGGCTCCTACATAAAGAATGGCAACGCCACCTGACAATTTGGCGAGTCTTTCCTGCAGCTTTTCTTTATCATAGTCAGAAGTTGTATTTTCAACTTGCTGTTTGATTTGGTTGATCCTCGCCTGTATGTCTTTCTTATCACCGGCTCCGTTAACAACAGTAGTGTTGTCTTTGTCAATGTTCACCTTCTCAGCAGTACCGAGATAATCGATAGTAGCACTTTCCAGTTTGTAACCTCTTTCTTCAGAAATAACGGTACCACCGGTCAGGATAGCGATATCTTCCAGCATAGCCTTTCTCCTGTCACCGAATCCCGGTGCTTTCACAGCAGCAATTTTTAATGAACCCCTGATTTTATTCACCACCAGGGTAGCCAAAGCTTCTCCATCTACGTCCTCGGAGATGATCAATAAAGGCTTACTTGTTTGAGCTACTGCTTCGAGAATAGGGAGCAACTCCTTCATAGCAGATATTTTTTTGTCGTAAATTAAAATATACGGACTTTCTAATTCTGCTTCCATTTTTTCGGTATTGGTGACGAAGTAAGGAGAAAGATAACCCCTGTCAAACTGCATACCTTCCACAGTTTTCACTTCGGTTTCAGTACCTTTTGCTTCTTCCACAGTAATCACCCCGTCTTTTCCGACTTTATTCATAGAATCGGCGATCATTTTACCGACCTCGGTATCGTTGTTGGCTGAAATACTGGCAACCTGCTCGATTTCGTTGGAGTTGGAAATAGTTTTTGATTGGTTTTTAAGTTCTTCAACAACCGCTGCTACTGCCGCGTCGATACCTCTTTTTAAGTCCATTGGATTGGCACCGGCAGCTACGTTTTTAATACCGTTGTTAAAAATAGATTGTGCCAATACCGTAGCGGTAGTGGTTCCATCACCAGCATCATCGGCAGTTTTGGAAGCTACTTCTTTTACTAACTGGGCACCCATATTTTCGATGGCATCTTTTAATTCAATTTCTTTTGCCACTGAAACACCATCTTTGGTGATGGTCGGTGCGCCGAATTTTTTATCGATGATGACATTTCTTCCCTTGGGGCCGAGCGTCACTTTTACAGCTTCAGCAAGTTTATCAACGCCTTTTTTAAGACCATCCCTTGCTGTGGTATCGAATTTAATATCTTTAGCCATTTTTAAATCTTTTTAAAGTTTGAATTTTGATTTTACGTTAGTAAGGTTGAAACTAGACAATTCCTAAGATATCTGATTCTTTCATAATGAGAAATTCTTTGCCTTCGATGATGATTTCCTGACCGGCGAATTTACGATAAAGTACGTTGTCGCCCACTTTTACATTAAACGGCTCATCTTTTTTACCAGTGCCTATAGCAACGATTTCACCTCTTTGAGGTTTTTCTTGGGCAGTATCGGGAATGATAATTCCGGAAGCTGTTTTTTCTTCTGCTGCGGCCGGCTCGACAAGCACTCTATCCGCTAATGGTTTAAAGTTTAATTTTGACATTGTTTATAAGTTATTTTTAATGTTTAACATTTAGTAAACTCTGAATTCAGCGTAGCATTTCCCGTGCCATCTTAAATATGACAAGTCATGTTGCCATATTGCCGTCAAAATTACAGTATTTTTCTTACATCATCATAAAAGTCGCCAATTGTGACTGACATAATTACTGCATATTCTTTATTATTGTCATAAACAGCTTGTTGATTTTTAGGTAAGTATACATTTGACTTACCCTGAAAAATTAACTACTTTAAACAATCATGTGGAAATAATTTTCCTAATAACAGTCGTTATTTGTATAAAATCAACTTTTTTTGGATATGGAGTTACTGGAACAAAACTGGTTGACAAAAGGATTAATGGACTTTGAATACAAGAAATATATTCTTTTGGCATACCTGCAGAAAGTAAAGCAAAACTTCAATGATTTGAAATTGTATCCCTTTTTATCTGATCTGGCATTTCATCATAAAAATCTGATGCAATTGAAATCGAATAAATCCCTTATCTATCAGAATTTTCCGAAAGAAATCACCAAGGCGGAATTTAAAAAACTGAAGATCCATTACAAGAAACTGGTCGAAGATGATCAGTTAATGGAGCTTATAGAGCAAATTCTGACCTTTGCCATGCCTAAAATGGAAGGTTTAATAGAAGAAGGAAAAGACATCTATGAAAATGTGGAAGAAAATGTGTCTATTGAGTCAGTTGGAATAACGCCGTTATATAATCAGGAAGGCTATTTTTTTCTTAACCAAACCTTTGAAGAAGAGACCAAGATTTTTCAATACCAAATTACGGTATTCGAGAGTGCCAACGAAAAATACAGGGGTATAAACACAATTTTCATCAAAGACGTCAGAAATAAAATTGGAAAGACATTTGAACAGATAAAGCTTGAACTGGTCAAAGACCGGCAGGATTTTCCCAATCCGGCTACATTCCTGATTAACGTAGATATTTCATGCCCTCTTGAGGAGACAGTTATGCCTATTGCCAAGCGGCTTTTGGTAAAACATCTGAGTTTGGAGGCTGCTTAAAGGCAGCCTCCCGGTATGCGGTTTTATTTCTGAATCACTAAAATCTTATCTCAAAAACAATAGCTCACGGTATTTAACCAGTGGCCAGTCTTCATCGTCTACATAAAGTTCGAGCTTATCTACAGACCTGCGAATGCTGTTAAAGTGTTTTTCTTTCACTTCATCACAATAGGCGGCTGCCCTTTTGGCAGTATCTTCTATTTTATTGGCCTTTTTTCTTGCTTCAATCATTTCCAGCACACCTTCCCTCACAGTATCTATATGTTGTGAAACTTTTTTGATGTTTTTTGTGATGGAGGAATTGTCTATTCCCAGCCCCTTCAGGCCATTGGCATTGTCGATTAACTTGCTTTGATAGGCAATGGCGGTAGGAATGATATGGTTAAGTGCCAGATCACCCATTACCCGTGACTCGATTTGTATCTTCATGATATAGTTTTCCAGCATCGTTTCTTTCCGGGCTTCCAGTTCGACTTCAGACAGCACCTTATGCCTGGCAAACAATTCTTTTGTTTTTTTCGATGTATATGCTTCCAGGGCCCGGGGGGTGTCTTTTAAATTGGAAAGTTTGCGTTTTTCAGCTTCTTTAACCCACGCCTCGGAATAACCATCTCCCTCAAACCGGATATCCTTGGACTCTTTTACATATTTTCTCAAAACTTCCACGATGGCAATCTTTTTTTCCTTGCCGCTGTCGATCAGTTGATCCACCTCTTTGGCAAATTGCTTCAACTGGTCGGCTACAATCAGATTCAGTGCAGTCATAGGATTGGCTACGTTGGTATCTGACCCCACGGCCCTGAACTCAAACTTATTGCCTGTAAAAGCAAACGGTGAAGTTCTGTTTCTGTCAGTATTGTCCAGAATTATTTCAGGTATTTTGTCAATTCCGAGTTTCATGTACATATTATCGCCTTTTTCAACTTTTACATTACCACTCTTTTCAAACTCATCCAAAACGCTGGAAAGTTGTTGTCCGATGAAAATTGAAATGATAGCCGGAGGGGCCTCATTGGCCCCGAGGCGGTAGTCATTTCCTGCGGAGGCAATACTGGCACGTAACAGGTCTGCGTGGTCATGGACGGCTTTCATGGTGTTGACAAAAAAAGTGAGAAACTGAAGGTTTTCACGCGCGCTGCTGCTGGGGGCAAATAAATTCACGCCGGTATTGGTAATCAGTGACCAGTTATTGTGCTTGCCGCTGCCATTAAGCCCTGCAAAAGGCTTTTCGTGAAATAATACTTTTAATTGGTGCCTTTCAGCCACTTTTTGCATGACATCCATCAGCAACTGATTGTGGTCTGTTGCTTTGTTGAGATCTTCAAACAAAGGTGCTACTTCAAACTGGCTGGGTGCCACTTCATTGTGCCTGGTGCTTACAGGAATACCTAATTTGAGGGCTTCTACCTCAAAATCCTTGATAAAAGTATAAATTCTGGGAGGGATAGAGCCGAAATAGTGATCGTCCAATTGCTGACCGCGGGCAGGGTTATGCCCGAATACCGTTCTTCCTGCCATCACCAAATCAGGCCGGCAGGCGTAAAGCGCCTTATCGACCACAAAGTATTCCTGCTCACACCCCAATGAAGCGTTAACCCTCGCAACATTCCTGTCGAAGTATTTACAAACATAGGTGGCGGCCTTGTCTACCGCTTCTATTGCCTTCAATAGCGGGGCTTTGTAATCAAGTGCTTCACCGGTATAACTTACAAAAACAGTAGGTATACACAAGGTGTCGTTCCAGACAAAAATCGGTGAACTCGGATCCCATGCGGTATATCCCCGGGCTTCAAAAGTACTTCTGATACCGCCACTGGGAAATGACGAAGCGTCAGGTTCCTGTTGTACCAGGGCGCTGCCTTTGAATTTTTCCAGTGAAGTGGAAGCATCGAAAAATGTATCATGTTTTTCTGCTGTGGCACCTGTAAGTGGCTGAAACCAGTGCGTATAATGGGTAATTCCCTTGGGGATTGCCCAGTTTTTGACTGCTGAGGCTACAGCATCAGCGGTTGCTTCATCGATTTTTTTACCATTCTGAATGGCGTATTCCACTTTTTTGTAGGTCTCAGGCGCCAGGTTTTCCCTCATTTTGGCCAAATCAAAGGAATGCTGCGCGAAATAATCCGAGATTTTGTCAGACGGTATGTTGACATTGACCTTACTTCTTTTTTGAACTTCCTCTAAAGCCTTAAATCTTAACTTTGCCATTGAATAAACTGTTTATCTGCGATTTTATTGACGATGTAAAAGATAAAATAATCATACCGACTAATTAATATTTCAAATTATATTTTCCAAATTGTGTAATGAAATTTTTAAAAATCAATGTGTAAACGCGCTAAACCTTACCCTGACCTTGCAACCGGTTAAAACACTTATCTTTGACTTTGACGGCACCATTGCCGATAGTATTTCCACTGGTCTCGAGATTGCCAACAGCCTGGCCGATGAGTTTAAGTACAAGAAGGTGGACAAATCAGAATTGCCGCATTACCGGGGGTTGAGCAGCCGGGAAATAATCAGGGAACTGGGTATTTCATATTTCAGGTTACCCTTTCTGGTCAGGCGTCTCAGAAAAGCCATGAGGGAAAGACTTGGTGAGTTGCTCCCATTTGACGGGATACAGGGAGAGTTGAGCCTCCTGAAGAAAAAGGGATTCAACATGGGTATCCTCACTTCAAACTCAAAGGAAAATGTGACACAATTCCTGGCTAATAATGAGTGGGAGCAGTATTTCCGGTTTGTCGACTCCGGGGTGAAGCTGTTTCAAAAGTCAAAAGCCATCAAGTCCATCCTGAAAAAGCAGGGATTGAACAAAAGCCAGGTGATGCTCATAGGTGATGAAAGCCGCGATATCGAGGCGGCACGTAAATGCGGCATCGTTATCACTGCCGTAAGCTGGGGTTTCCACACCAGGGATCTCCTTAAATCCTGTAACCCCGATTTTTTGATTGACAACCCTTCGGAAATCAGCGTGGTCCTGGAGTCAGTCAATTCCGGAAGGGGAATGAATTAAAAGTATTGACCATTGAGTCCGGAAAAAATATTTGATTAAATTTGTGGCTTGACAGGAGTAATTCAAGATGAAGAAAGTTGCCTTTTATACGTTAGGTTGTAAACTGAACTTTTCAGAGACTTCGACCATTGCACGTATGTGTGAGAAGAAGGGATATCAAAAAGTGGATTTCACGGATAAGCCTGATATCTTCATAATCAATACCTGTTCGGTAACCGACAATGCGGACAGGAAGTGCAGAAAAGTGGTCAGGGAGGCGCTTAAAGTCTCCCCAAAGGCCTATATTGCTATCATTGGGTGTTATGCCCAGCTAAAACCCAGGGAGATATCGGAAATACCGGGGGTAGATGCGGTCTTAGGCGCAGCGGAGAAGTTTCAACTGATTGACCTGCTCGATGGTTTTGTCAAAAAAGACCGACCCCAGGTTTTGGCTTCTGAAATTGCAGCGGCTACCGGCTTTTACCATGCCTATTCTGCCCAAGACCGCACGAGGACTTTTCTAAAGGTACAGGATGGGTGCAATTACTCGTGCACTTTTTGTACGATTCCATTGGCCAGGGGCAAAAGCCGGAGTGATAGTATCGATAGTATTGTGGCATCCGCAAAGGAGATCACAAAAACGGGGGTAAAGGAAATTGTATTGACGGGGGTGAATATCGGGGATTTTGGCTGGCAAAATGGTAAAAAGCAGGAATCCTTCCCGGAGCTGGTGAGGGCCCTGGATCAGGTGGAAGGTCTTGAAAGAATCCGGATTTCATCGATCGAACCGAATCTGTTGAAAGATGAGATTATTGAACTTGTGGCCAATTCCCGACGATTTGTGCCCCATTTTCATATTCCCTTACAATCCGGATCAAACAAAATCCTGAAATCCATGAAAAGGCGTTACCTGCGCGAACTTTATCAGGACCGGGTTGCCAGCATAAAATCCCTGATGCCGCATTGTTGTATTGGCGTGGATGTTATTGTTGGTTTTCCGGGTGAAACTGAGGAAGACTTTCTGGAAACCTATCATTTTTTAAATGAACTGGAGATTTCCTATTTACATGTATTCACCTATTCGGAGCGAACCAATACGGAAGCTGCCAGAATGACGCAAATAGTGCCTGGGGCTGTCAGGCATCACAGATCGAGCATGTTGAGAAGTCTTTCGGAAAAAAAGAGGAGAAGGTTTTATGAAGATAACCTCGGGCGACAAGCTACTGTGCTTTTTGAAGATGATATAGAAGGCGGAATGATGCACGGATTCACCGAAAACTATATTCGTGTCACGGCTAAATATGACCCATTACTCATTAATTCGTTAAAAAAAGTGAATTTGGCGAACGTTAATGCCAAAGGTTATGTTGAGGTATCGGAATTAACAGAGGAAATTATGGTATGACCCGTATCTTTAAAAATTTTATAACGCTATACAAATAATTTGCACGATTATTGATATAGTTTAAACCATGCTTCATTTTGCGGGTGATTTACTGGTCGTTTGTAATAAAAATGGCAAAAATGAATGGGAAAAATAAGAATTAATGCACATCTTTGTTATTCGTAACAAAATCTGCACTTAAATTTATTCGATGAAGTAATAATTACTAAGGTTGATTTTTATTTATTCAAGTTACTTCTAAATGAAACAAAAACTATCACTTATCTGTCTTGTGGTATTCTCCTTTACCCAGTGTCCGTGTTTTGCTTCGCTGATTGACAATGATGATGATCCGGGTGATAAGGCTGCAAAAAAGAAAAAAGCGGCAGATAATGGGATAGACCTGATGTTTCCAAGAGCTAAGTTTTTTGAATTAACCTACCGTAACTATCCCTATGCAAATGCCAACCCCAGCGGGGAATCTAATTTAGATGAAGAGGGGGAAGGCCACGTAATAAAAACCAGCCTGCGTTTTCCCATGATCTTATCCTCCGGATTTAAGTTAATCGGACAGGTTGGATACCAGCACGAAAGGATTCATATCCCGGAAGAGGCCGGTGATTTTGGGAACGTAGCTTTTCAAAAGCTGGGCTTTACACTGATTGGAGAAAAGAAACTGAAAAACGATAAATTTCTATTAGGCGTTGTTTCCGGCTCAAGCCGCTCTGAAAAAACCAGCTTCAAAAACATGCCCTCCCCCAACAGTTTCGGGGCCAGTGTGGTGGTCGGTAAGGAATATGGGGATTACAACAAATTAGGATTTGGCATTGCCTCCGGTGTAAACATGGGAAGATTTTCAGCAAGTCCTGTGGTAGCTTTTAGTAAAAGAATTGACCAAAGAAACTTTATCGATGCCCTGCTACCGAGAAGTATTACTTATCGTCACCTGATGTCCAATAAATTCTATTTTTACAGTGCTATAGAGGCTAATAATTTTAACTACAGTTTTGCAGACAGAATTTATCAGGAAGTCAGTGACCTGGAAATCAGAAGAACCGAGCTTTCTTTTAATGTTGGCCTCGAGCGGGAAATCCATGATTGGCTGTGGATGTCTTTCGAAATGGGTTTAACCCAACCTTTGCAGAATGTTATCCTTGAACAGGGTGAACGTTCCAGAAATTATTTAAGCTCGTTTAACGATCATATTCAACCGGTGATCTCCCTTTCAGTATTTGCCGTAATCCCACAGAAATTGGCAAATAGACTTCGCAGATAATTTATTTTCAGGAATTTTTTTTAGCAGGTAGGGGATGGTAATTAATTGACAATGAACAATTGATAATTGACAATTATTTTATGGTATACACCTTTGGGGCGGCGATTATGAGATTATTTCATTCTCTTATTATTAAGGTTATCGGATAGGGCAAGCGTTGTTTTGTGCCTTTTAACTCAATCAGGAGAGAGGAGTCAGGTTGTTGGCAATGAAATAGTATAAGCGTCCCGTGGGTGTTGTACAATGTTTTGGCAAAGTTCTTGGTGCTTTGGTGCCTACTATATAACTAATTCATAAATTATTGAACATCAAATATTTATGAATTAGTAGTTATTTTTGTTAGATGTTTGGTCAATTGTCTGACCTTGGGGAACTTATGGTGTACTTTTTTTAACCACAGAGGCACAAAGACACAGAGGGACATAGCGATTTTCGCTGATAAAATAAAAATACAGGCACATGTTTGCGTTGTGTAATAGCCACGGGACGCTTGCGCCATGCTTTAAAACCGAATGTACAACCTGTCAATATGCCCCCTAAAACTCCGTAACCTGCAAAACTTCAAACCCGGAACCAACTACCCATCATAACTAACCCCCAACTTATCCAACCATTCCTGAGGTGCGCCATTCCAGACTGAAGGGCGGTTACCCATATATTGGAGATCTTCGATGCCAATTTTGCTGGTGAAGAAGCCGGTAGCTACAAAGTCCCGGAATTGATTGAAGAAGTTGACACCCTGGGAGAACTTTGGGGCGGCGGTATCGGGATAGGCGATATCGTCGACTATGGCCAATTGTTCAGGTTCCGTACAATTGATGAATACTTTATTGTACCTTTTTGTGGCCTGGACATTGATCCATTTCAGGCCTCCTCGCATGGCCGTTTGGTGTTCGGGTTGGTCAAGCATCATGAATTCGATAAATTTGGGAACCCCGGCGGCTTCGGCATTGCCTGATTTATCATCTTCGGGAATGATAATATTGGCCAGAACTCGTACGGTTTCCCGCTCTTCCTCAGTAAAAAACGTTTGCTCAAGTAAAGCAAGGTCTTCCTTTGACAGGTTTTTAAACGCCTCACTTTGATCGACAGTGTGGCCATGATGAGACAAATCGTCTCCTTTTTCTGTCGGGGTACAGCCAACAGCCGTGCCTGCGGCAATAGAAGCCAGGGTAATGTATTTTAAAGAATCTCTTCTTGAAATCTGTGACATGACAATACTTTGTTAAAGGTTTTGTTTTTTCATTTCATCGATAATAAATTCCGAGGTACGCATAGACAGGGCCAGGATGGTCCAGGTTGGGTTTTTGTCGGCCTGGGAAACAAAGGGAGCGCCGTCTACTACAAAAAGGTTTTTCACCTCGTGAGCCTGGCAGAATTTATTCAGGGGTGCGGTTTTGGGATCATTTCCCATTCTGGCTACTCCTAATTCATGTATAATCCTGCCCGGAGTCAGAATACCATAGTCATCTTCCTTGCCTGGTTTAGGCCAAAGCGGGATGGCGTTCATCGCCCCGAACATTTCCTCGAAGGTATCATGCATATGCTTCACCTGATTGATTTCATGTTCACTCCATTTGTAATGAAATTTAAGTACGGGAATACCATATTTATCCACTACCACGGGGTCGATTTCACAGTAGTTCTCTTTGAAGGCTACTGCCTCACCACGGCCGGCGAATCCTACGACCGAGCCGTACAGCCGTCGATAATCTTCTTTCAACTGCTTGCCATAGCCACCGCCACTGGGCCTGGGTTTGCCGTCTACCACCCCGAGTATTTTGTTGACTTTATGAAGGCTACCCATGAATCCGTAACTCGGCATATGTCGTCCGCCCCAGATTTCAATATGGTAACCCCTGGGAAAATCAAGTTTTTTGTCATTTAGCCACCAGGGAACATATACATGCATACCACCCGTTCCATCTTCGTTATGCGGAATGCCGTCAATCAGGTCCGGTACGATCGCTGCCATGTTGGTGCCTGTACTATCCAATAAATATTTGCCCACTACATCGCTGGAATTTGCAAGCCCGTTGGGGTGTCTGTCAGAAACCGAGTTTAACATCAACCTTGCCGACTCACAGGCACCGGCGGCCAAAATCACAATTTTGGCATTTACCTGGTATTCCAGGCCATCCAGCGTGTTGACGTATGATACACCCGTCGCCAATCCCTCACTGTCGGTCAGCACCTCCCTGGCCATGGCATGCAATATCAGATCCAGGTTGCCGGTTTTATGTGCGGGTGGCAACAGTACTGAAGGGGTAGAAAAATTTGAGTGGGTAGAGCATCCCCTTCCGCATTGGGAGCAGTAGTGGCATGCTGCCCTGCCATTCAGCGGTTGTGTTAAAATCGACAAGCGTGACGGGATAACAGGGATTCCCAGTTTGTCACCAGCCCTTTTAACCAATAATTCGTAACCTCTGGGTTTGGGAGGTGGCATGAAGATACCATCAGGTTCATTCAAGATCCCCTCTTTGGTGCCAAAAATACCTACGAGTTTATCCACTTTATCGTAATAAGGTTTTATATCATCATAGCCGATTGGCCAATCGTCACCCAGGCCATCCAGGCTTCTTCTTTTAAAATCCAGCGGGCCGAATCGTAATGAAATGCGCCCCCAATGGTTAGTACGACCACCCAGCATCCTGGCCCTGAACCAGTCAAACTGCGTACCTTTCGATACCGTATAAGGTTCACCCTCAATTTCCCAACCACCATAACAGGCATCGAATTCTCCAAAGGGACGGTGTGTCGGGGCCCCACGCCTGGGAGATTGATAAGGCCATTTAAACATGTCTCCTTTGGCCGAATCATAATCGGGTCCTGCTTCCAGCAATGCCACTTTGGCACCGGCCTCAGTTAAAACCTTGGCAGCCATACCACCGCCGGCTCCTGAACCAACGATACATACGTCATACTGTTTTGCGTTTTCTTTTATTTGCATAGAATTTCTACTTATTTCTTCCGATCAAGATAATTATATCCTTATAAACGGCAAAGGGGATTGGTAACCAATTGGCCGGGTATATGAAAAAAGCTGTCAAAAGGCACTACTCTTATCCCTTTGAAGGGTTGAGTTTGGCTTTTGGCAGCGCTTTCAGCAGGTCGGATAACGTCTAATTACTTAACTATTTTGTCAAACTCCGGGACGGTTGCAGGTGACTTAAATATGATTTTTCGTAAAACCATTGTTCAATTTCACATTTTTATAATGATTTTCTACCCAATCTTCGCCTTTGATATTGCCATCCCAATCTGCCGGAATTTTTTTGCGGAAAGCCATAACCTTAATTTTATGAACAGTTTGATATGCCATCTTCATTAGTAAGGGAGCTGTTACCCCAAAGTCCAATACCGCCGACAGGAATTGATCTACCGGTTTGGTTTGTGGGTTGATATACAGTACATATGCGCAATAAATGGCAAATGTCAGATGAGATGATTTAGATGGATGGTCTGCCTCCTTACAAAAAGCCGACATAAAAAATGCCCCTCAACCGGAATAAATTCGTCCAAGGGGCCACTCAGGATACATCTACTTTATTTACTTAATGTCTTTTTATCGTTTATTACATGCTGCCATGCCTTCTGTGTTTAACATGACGCGAGCCATGCCTTTGTGAGTCGAAAGATAGTCTTTGTTCCTCATTAAGAAGGTTCCGGACCTGCTGCCTGGTCATTTCACGGTTTTTCATCAGTTGGGTTTGTAAACTGCCAATCTTTTCCACCACTTTATTGATTTCATTCAAGTCTGCTTTCTCGGTGGTACGAAGTGTGTTAAGCCGTGCCCTTTTTTCATGCACCTCATTCCTGACGGGCAGTGCTTCTTTCTGTGCTTGCAGTCTTATTTTTTTGATTTGCTCTTTTTGCTGATCTGTAAGTCCCGGAATGTTAAATATTCGGAATTCACCATCACCGGATCCCCTGTGGCTGTGCCAGTGTTTTCGGGGCCCCTGCCTGCTTTCGTTTTCCTGATCTTCCTGTGCCATTGCGTTCAAGCTAACGGCGCTAAACAGCAGTGATAATACCAATGCGATGTATTTTAAATTTTGAGCTTTCATACTATACTTTTTAACTGTGAATACTTGTTTCCTGTTTTGATGTCATTGGTTATAAAAACTTGCGCAGCTTGTGTTTTTTTTGAAAAAATTTAGGATAGTAGTTGGGGATACCCGGTCGTTTGAGTGCTAATATGGCTTTGAGCCATACTATGACTGGCTAAGGAAAATATTTGATATATTGCGGATATTTTTCACAAAATTTGATTTTTAGATGAAACATCTTACCATCCTGCTATTTTCGGCTTTAGTCGTTTTTCAGACATTCTCTCAGAATACAGATTTTACAAGACAAGATACCTTACGGGGAAGCATCACGCCGGAGCGGGCGTGGTGGGATCTGACCTATTATCACCTGGACATTAAAGTAGATCCTGCGGAAAAGACCATCCATGGAACCAACACGGTTCATTACAAGGTATTAAAAAGTGGCGACCTGTTGCAGATTGACCTTCAGTCTCCTTTACAGCTCACGAAGGCCATACAAAATGGCAAAGCGCTGGAGATTATACATGATGGTAATGCCCATTTTATCCAATTGGCAGCGCCACAGGTGGCAGGTGCCGTTAAATCGATTGAATTACACTATGGGGGTGTACCGAAGGTGGCGGTCAGACCGCCCTGGGATGGGGGAATTACGTGGAGGCAGGATAAACGCGGGTTGCCTTTTGTAGCTTCTTCCTGTCAGGGAATCGGAGCAAGTGTATGGTGGCCGTGTAAGGATCATATGTACGATGAACCGGATAGTATGTTGATCAGCGTCAACGTTCCGGCCAACTTGATCAATGTCTCTAATGGCAGGCTGAGAAAAGTCGAAACCCTTAGTGATAACACCAAAACATTTCATTGGTATGTGTCTAATCCTATTAATAACTATGGCGTCAATATCAATATAGGAGACTATGTACATTTTGGCGAAAAGTATTCAGGTGAAAAGGGCGAATTGGATATCGACTATTATGTATTGCGCGATCATCTCAAAAAAGCCCGGAAGCAATTTGCTGAAGTGCCGCGGATGTTAAAGGCATTTGAGCATTGGTTCGGTCCCTATCCTTTTTATGAAGATAGTTATAAATTGGTTGAAGCCCCCTATCTTGGGATGGAGCACCAAAGTTCCGTAACCTATGGAAATGACTATCGAAATGGTTACAGGGGAGAGGACCTGAGCCAAACGGGGTGGGGTTTGAAATTTGACTTTATCATTGTGCATGAGTCAGGGCATGAGTGGTTTGCCAATAATATTACCTATAAAGACATCGCCGATATGTGGATTCACGAAAGTTTTACCAATTATTCGGAAAACCTGTTCGTCGAATATTATTATGGTAAGCAGGCCGGGGCGGATTATGTCATTGGTACGAGAAAAAGAATTCAAAATGACAGGCCTATAATTGGCGTGTACCATGTCAATCATGCAGGATCATCAGATATGTATTATAAAGGGGGCAATATCTTGCACACACTAAGACAAATTGTAAATAATGACAAAAAGTGGAGGCAAATTTTGAGGGGGTTAAATGAGCAGTTTTATCACCAGACAGTGACAACGCAACAAATTGAAGCCTATCTCGGCCAGCAGATAGGAAGGCCGCTCGATGGCTTTTTTGACCAATACCTTAGAACCACCCAAACCCCGATACTGGAGTATTTTGTAAAGGATGGCCAGTTGTTTGCGCGATGGAGTAATGTTGTCGGGAACTTTGCAATGCCGGTGAAGGTATGGATTGATGAGAAAGAAAAATGGATCAGCCCGTCTACCCAATGGTCGACTGTAGCGGCAGTATCTAATGATCCGGAAATAGCACCGGACCGGAATTTCTATATCGGCAGTATGAGATGTTATTGATCCAACAGCCAAAGCCCTGTTAAGTTTTCACCGTTTTTAGTTGTTTTTCGGGCTGTTTTTCTTTTGCACTATTGCAATAGCCGTAAAAATACAGGGTATGACTTACTACAGTAAAGTCAAAAGTCTCTTCCACCAATTTTTGAATGGCCTGTATCCGTGGATCACAAAATTCAAAAATTTGATTTGTTTTTGTACAAATCACATGATCGTGCTGCCGGTAAGCATAAGATTTTTCGTACAAAGAAAGATTCTGACCAAATTGATGCCTGGTTACCAGGCTGCAATCCAGTAACAGATCCAGGGTATTATACACAGTGGCCCTGCTCACCCGGTAATTTTTGTTTTTCATGTTTACATACAATGATTCCACATCAAAATGCCCGTCATTGCTGTATATTTCTTCCAAAATAGCATACCGTTCCGGTGTCTTACGCAATCCTTTCGTACCTAGATATTGTGTAAATTTCTCTTTTATATCCGCATAATTAGGAGGTAAAGCCATATCCTTAAAGATTTAGTTCCAAATTAGTCATCGAGTTATTCACTAACTTTCCAGTGTGAAATTAAATAATTGCCACAGTAGAACCAAGGTTATTTAGAACTATTACAAATAATTATGAATTATAGCCATTCAATTGAATACCCGGAGAAAATAAAAAATGTTGTAAACATAATTTTTATATTTACGTTGATCTTATGGAGGTAAGAAACACGTCACATTAAACACTAAGTGGTTTTGATAATTTGTTGTGTCACTTGCATTTTGTGAATTTATTTAAAACCCTTTGGAAACCGGGAAGTAATATTTTCAAAATGTTTTTCGCCTTTTATGTTAAAAACTCGTTCAAGGATAGTAAATTAACAGGCTGATTACTGCGCAGAAATTGATACTTCAAATGACATGTATTATATTGCCTACGACTTCAAGTAATTATTAAGGATTAATGAATAAAATTTATTGACAATGATCACCCTGCACAAAACGGTACAATTTTTAGGCCTGAAATTATCACAGGAACAACTCTCTAAACTGGGTCATCAGATAGTAGCTTTTGCCAAGGAGAAAGACATTCGATACCAGAAGGTGGATGAAACACAGGGTAGCAGAACCTACAAGGTAAATGCCTATCCACAATTTATGCGGGATGACATCCAGCAGATAGTAAAAAAATTTGCTGAGGAAAACGGCATCAGGGTTAAGAGAAAGCGAGCCAGAATAAAGCGGATAGAGAAAGTTTAAACCCTGGGATATTTTCGGGATTCGGGATTTTCCCTCATATGTCTTAGCTAATGACAAGAGGTAAGTGATAGCACCTTAACAGGTTTATTACATGTTTTTTTGTCATCGACGGTATTTTTTCAATTTGTCATATACTTGATAGCTAGCTCTAATAAGCCCAGAATTTGTCATGCTGCCACTTGTTATCGGACAGGCTAGGTGTTTTAAGTATGCTATCAGGCATTTATTTAAGCAAAACTACATTTTTAGTAGTCTGCAAGGGCTACAAATGGCCAATGGTAGCTCATTATCGTATTGTAGTTGACTATGAAGTGATCATAAGAATCGGAAGCTGACCGGTATAAGTTCGTAATCATCGTTCATGCGAGCCGCACTGCAAGCGATCCGGTAAGTTCTTCTTTCACTTTAAATACCTCCGATTTTGATCATGAAAAGCGGTAAACATATTTTTTCCCGGTTTATTGCCGGGTTGTTTTTCTGATGTTGTGTGTTGAATCCCCGATCTTACTGGAAGTCAGACCCGGTGCATGTATTGCCGTATATTACTATTACCGGCTGAACAAAAAATTCTTTAGGGCCAAATCCGGATAGATAAAAAAAATAGTGTTAGATTTTTATCGACAAGCCTATGGAATCCGATAGTTTGTTTGCATAATTTTATAAACCGCAATTTAATTGGCAAATTTACTATATGAAACCTAAGTTTATTGATCGAAGTACACATCTGTATAAGTCTATTAATGTAGAAGAACATTGTTACCCCCATTTTTTAAAAGTTTGGCACTATCATGCTGAGATAGAATTAGTCTCTATAGTCGCCAGTTCGGGGACCAGGTTTATCGGAGACAGTATTAAAAAGTTCCAACCGGATGATTTGATTTTGATTGGTGAGCATGTACCCCACCTTTGGTTGAACGACCATGCATACTTCAGGAAGTCCTCCACCTTAGAAGCCCGGGCACTGGTAGTGCATTTCGACCGTAACTTTGCCGGTACTGATTTTTTTCAGATACCTGAGATGAAATCTGTGAACGATTTACTGGTAAGAGCAAGTTATGGTATTGAATTTCAGGGATCTATAAAAACAAAAATCAGGCAAAGGCTTCATAAGATGCTTGAAATGGATAACTTTCAAAGGGTGATGGAGTTAATTAACATACTGAAGTCATTAAGTGCTGCCGATACGTGCCAACCCCTTTGTAGTCCCGGTTTTATCAATGCCTTCGGAAAAGGGGAGAATAAAAGGATGGATATTGTTTATGAATACATCATCGATAACTTCAAGGAAGAAATCTCCCTGGACAAAATCGCATCGCTGACCAATATGAATAAATCATCATTTTGCCGTTATTTTCGAAAGGTACATAATAAAACATTAACCTTGTACATCAATGAATTTCGTATTGGCTACGCTTGTAAACTATTGCTGGAACGGCAGTTTAATATTTCGGAAATATGCTTCGAAAGCGGCTTTAAAAATATCTCAAACTTCAACAGGCAATTCAAAGAAATCATGGGTTTGTCTCCTTCCGGCTATAGGAATAAGTATGCCGCGATTGTTTGATGGCGGCTGTTCACCTTATCCGAAGTGTTGCGCTTTATCGACAGCCTATGCCACTTAGGCAAATCGAATACTATCATACGCGAATTAGGAGGAAGTAATTTTTCTACATTTTTAATACATTAGTGAGATATTTTTTCCACACAAGCGCTTTACTATGAAAAAGACTTTAACCTTCATTTGCATTTTTTGTTTCTTGCTTGTCATTACCGGCAGCACTTTCGCCACACCTGCTGACAGCCTTAAGCTATGGTTTAAGCGTCCGGCTGCCAACTGGAACGAAGCGCTTCCGATAGGCAATGGCAGATGGGGCGCTATGGTATTTGGCAGAGTTGGGCAGGAGCGTCTTCAGCTTAATGAGGAGAGCATCTGGAGTAAAAGTGATGAATACCGGGACAAAAAGGGGGGACACAAGCATGTGGATCGGATAAGAAGCCTTCTGTTTCAGGGCAAATACCAGGAAGCTGAAAAAATGGCAGTTGAAAAACTTATGAGTGAGAGACTTCCATCCGGCACCAATACTTATCAGACCCTTGGTGATCTTTATATGGACTTCGAAGGCATCGATCATTATACCGATTATCGCAGGGAGCTCGATCTTTATGACGCCACTGTGCTGACGCGGTTTAAGACCGGGAAAGCATGGCACACCAGGGAGGTTTTTTCAACAGCCGTTGATCAGGCAATCGTTATGCGAGCCACTGCCAGTCAACCGGGCCAGATTACCTGCAGCCTTGAGCTTACCCGTCCCGGAGAAGGAGAAGTGGTAAAGGTTGCGGGTAGGATGCTGGTGATGACACATCACCTTAGTGATGGAAAAGGAGTGAAGTTTGAAACCAGGGTTACCGTCTTTACCGAGGGAGGAACGGTAAGTATTGAAAATAAAAAGCTGGTGGTGAATAATGCCAATAGTATGGAAATTAGGTTGGTGGCCGGCACGGACTATTTTGGAGGAAATCCGGAACAACTTTGTGATGAGTATCAAAGCCATTTGAATGGCAGGCAATATGAAGAAATCCTTAAAGATCATATTACCGACTACCAGCGATATTTTAACCGCGTTGATTTGGAATTGCCGGTGTCTGAGGCTGTTGGGTTTGCCACCGATGAAAGGATCGACGCACAAAAAAGGGGCGTTTACGACCCGTCCTTGACAGCACTTTATTTTCAATTTGGCCGCTACTTGCTCATAAGTAGTTCACGCCCGGGCACATTGCCCTCAAATCTCCAGGGGATCTGGGCAGACGGCCTGAATCCACCATGGAATTCGGATTACCATATCAATATCAACATCCAGATGAATTACTGGCCATCTGAGCTTACCAATTTGTCGGAGTTGCACATTCCTTTTCTCGAGTTTATTGGAAGGCTCAGGGAAAATGGCAGAAAAAGTGCCAGGGAAATTTATGGCGTCAGAGGATTTACAGCCCATCATACCACTGATGTTTGGCATTTTACTACTTCCTTCGGCAAGCCACAATATGGATTATGGCCTATGGGGGCTGCCTGGGCGGCCACCCATATTTGGGAGCATTATCTTTTTACCGAAGACCTGGATTTTCTCAGATCCTATGGATACCCGGTAATGCGCGAAGCGGCACTTTTCCTGTCGGACTTTCTTGTTAAACACCCTGAAACCGGAAAGCTTGTAACAGGTCCTTCCATGTCTCCGGAAAATGTATTTATCGCACCCGATGGTCAACGGTCGTCAGTAACCATGGGGCCGGCTATGGACCTGCAGATCGTCCGTCATCTTTTTAACGGTTGTATTAAAGCTGCTGAAATATTAAACACAGACGCAGCATTTCGCAAAAAACTTCAATCTCAGCTCGACAATTTAACCCCGGCCATGATTGGTCATGATGGCCGTATACTCGAGTGGTCAGATGAGCGGTTACAGGAGGCTTTACCAGGTCACAGGCATATCTCTCATCTTTATGGACTTTATCCTTCCAATGAGTACAATTGGAATAACAGCCCGGAATACATGAAGGCTGCTGAAAAGGTGCTGGAGTACAGATTGGCACATGGCGGTGGTCATACGGGCTGGAGCCGCGCATGGATGTTGAATTTCTATGCCCGTTTAATGGATGGTGAGAAAGTATGGGAGAACCTCAATGCGCTTTGGGCAAAATCGACACTCCCCAATATGTTCGATAACCATCCGCCATTTCAAATTGACGGGAATTATGGTGCTACGGCAGCCATTGCAGAAATGCTGTTACAATCACACGCAGGGGAAGTGCATCTGTTACCGGCCCTTCCCGGCGCTTTGCCTTCCGGAAAAATCACAGGTCTGATGGCCAGAGGAGGTTTTGAAGTGAACATAACCTGGGAAAACGGAAGGCTGAAAGATAGCAGGATCGTCTCACGACTGGGAAATCCGGTAAAGGTACGTTACGGTGCCAAAGTGGTGACCTATGAACTTGCCAAAGGCGATGCCATATTTCTTGATGCCAACTTGAGAAAACTTCAAGCTGATTAGTGTGGCTTTTTGGTTATATACAAGACAGAAAACCGGTAGCGCATTTTTGTGGCTACATTGAAGTAATAACACAATTATGATATAAAAATGTATGGAATAAAAGATAAAGTGGCTCTTGTAACCGGTGGTACCAGCGGTATTGGGCGAGGCATTGTGCAGGCGCTGAGCAACGAAGGAGCCCGGTTGATAATTAATGGCAGGGATTCGGAAAAAGGGCACAAACTGATGAATGAATTGTCCGGTCAGGCACATTTTGTGGCAGGTGATGTCAAAAACGCTGAAACTAATTTTCAACTGGTGGAAGAGGCGCTGGCCCACTATGGTGCATTGAACATGATGGTGCTTTCGGCAGGAAAGCTTGGGATAGGGAAAATTGACATGTTGGCAATTGAGGATTGGCATGACACAATGGCGACTAATCTCCATGCGGTGTTTTACCTGCTGAAATATGGTATTCCTGCGATGCAAAAGCACGGTGGGGGCAGTATTGTAATTATAGGTTCGATCGCAGCATTTCACGGTTTTCCCAATCACCCTGCCTACACTGCCTCCAAAGGGGCCTTACCGGCATTGGTCAGGCAAGTTGCGTTGGATTATGGACCGGAAATAAGAATTAATCTCATTTGTCCGGCCCAGGTAAAAACACCACTGCTGGATAGTTCGGTACAAGCCTTTGAGAATCCCACTGAAATTTTAGCGCAAACAGCGCAAAGGTTACCGCTCAAGAGACTGGGTACACCAGGGGATATTGCCAATGCCGTATTGTATCTGCTAAGTGATACTGCCTCCTGGGTAACAGGAAGCTATTTTATCATCGACGGCGGATTTCTGGCTACTTGATAGCTGGCTATGGGCCTGAAAAATTAAATCTCAATGAAAAGAATTGTAACAAGGCAATCAATATATTTTGCTACTTTTAGTTATGAGTAAACAAAAAAGCAATCCGTTAATAGATACAAGGTATCCTTCCGTGAATGATTTGAAAACAAAAGCTTCAAAGCGAATCCCGAAATTTGCTTTTGAATACCTGATCGGAGGGGCCAACGAAGAGATCAATCTCGCCAGAAACAAATCCGATATACAGGAGATAACATTGATGCCTGAGTACCTGAAAGCGTTTGATTCTTGCAAGACCGATACAAAGTTGTTTGACCATGAATATGATGCCCCGTTTGGTATTTCGCCTATCGGCTTGCAAGGATTGATATGGCCTAATTCCCCTGAAATATTGGCGAAAGCAGCCGCAGAACATAACATACCATTTATTTTGAGCACAGTCACCACCACTAGTATTGAACGCATCGGAGATATCACAGGAGGAAAATTCTGGTTTCAACTTTACCATCCGGCTGAAGACAAAGTAAGAGACGATGTGTTGCTCAGGGCAGAAAGGGCCGGCTGCCAGGTATTGGTAGCCCTGGCTGATACACCGAGTTTTGGTATCCGCTACAAAGATGTTCGAAACGGGCTTGCCATGCCGCCAAAAATGTCGTTAAGAAATATTCTTCAAATCATAGCCAAGCCTGTTTGGGCCATGCAAACCCTTTACTACGGACAACCCAATTTTGCCACGCTTAAACCTTATATGCCTAAGCACCTAAACCTTCGTCAATTAGGCAAATTTATGAATGACACCTTCGATGGAAGACTCAGTGAGCAAAAGATAAAAGCATTGCGGGATCTCTGGAAAGGTAAGCTGGTGATTAAAGGTATTGTCAACGAACATGATATGGAAAAAGCGATAGCCTGTGGCGCTGATGGCATCATCGTATCCAATCACGGAGGGAGGCAATTAGATGCGGGAGAGTCCACCGTTAAGCCATTAAAACGCCTGGCGGATAAGTATGGCGATAAAATTACAATAATGATGGATGGCGGTATCAGATCAGGCCCCGATATCGCCCGGTGCCTGGCCAGCGGTGCCAGGCTGACCTTTATGGGAAGGCCGTTTATGTATGGCACGGGCGCATTAGGTACCCAAGGAGGGCACCAGGTCATTAACCTTTTTAAAACACAATTTAAACAGGTGATGGAACAGCTCGGGTGTGAAAATGTGAAGGATTTGCCCGATCATCTGATACCTTAAATTAAGAGGGGATATTACCGAGGTTGAAAAAAAACAGCGAATACACCCTGAATTTAACATTAAACAATGGCTTGTTACCTCATGGTTTCCTGTAAGTTTTATTCCGACAAAAAATTCTGCACGTCGGATTTAGCCGGCAAATAAAGAATGTAAAAAAACTATTATTTTACGCAAAAAATGTAGGAGATATTGATGTTTTTTTTTACAAATTTTCAATGGTTTTAAGGACACTGAATCTAAATGTTTACCGCTAACTTAGAATGGTTAGTATGGTATAACGGGCTGTTTAAAGAATTTGTAGAACACGGGAGACGGTATATTATGCGCTATTCAGGCAACTTATGAGAATACCGGAAGTAAATAAAGCTAAATACTCAGACACGCTTTCTGATCCGGAGCTGTGGAGTTTATTGAAACAAGGAGATCGAATTGCTTTTCAAACTATTTACAGTAGATATCTAAAAGATCTGTTGAACTTTGGATACCACCTGGTGCCTGAAAGAAGTATGGTCAAGGATTGTCTGCATGATTTGTTTTTGGATATATGGATTCGTAAATCTCATTTAAGTGACGTTAAACATATAAAGTATTATTTGTTTAAAGCACTCAGCCGAAGAATACTGGAGCAGAAAGCACAAAGAAAAAAAGACCTGTCTTTGAATCCGTCACCTGAAAATATCCCTTACAAAATAATTCTTCCATTTGAACAACAGCTTATTGACGAGGAAGATGGTTCCATAAAAAGCAGGAGAATAATGAATGCTATCAAGCAGTTGTCAGACCGACAAAACCAGGTCATCAATTTGTTATATTATGAGGGTTTTTCCTATGAAGAAGTTTCCAACATTATGAACATAAATCTGCGGTCTGTTTATACGTTGGCCTGGAAAGCTATGAAGGTATTGCGCAGGGAACTTAAACACTTCATTACCTTTGTTTTATGGTTACTTTTTAGTATTTCAAACCTCTATAATTATTCCTAAAAGCTTAAGACATTGCAGCGGCCTTTTTCTACTCTCCGATATTCATTTCTACCGTGAGTGGTCGGGCATGTTCATGTACCATGTCATGAAATAAGAGAAGAAAAGTTTAAACTGTGAAGATGCTTCACTTCTTGCATGAATTAGTTGGTTTATGGAGTGTCAACACCCTATATACATTGCTGAATAGGCTTAAAAAGCAATTCTATCCTTTACTTTAGAATTCTTTTTTTAAAAAAAACACTTATCAAGGATAACTCCCACCCCTTTTACGCTCTTTAATACTAAAAGCTCAATTGCATAAGTATGAAGTATCTTAATTACTCAATAGAAGATTTTGTCCTGGACAAGGAGTTTCGGGAGTGGGTTATCAAGCCAAATAGGGAGTCAAATCTGTATTGGCAAAATTGGTTGGAAAAGCATCCGGAAAAACGGGAAGTGGTCAGGCAGGCAGTGGAGCTTATTTTGAATTTGCCCGTGAAGCAATTTGAAATCACGGAAGAAGAAATCAGGGAAATTTCAACGAATCTGGAAAGGTCCATTGAACGTTATGAAGCATCATCTGCTGACTTAAGATCGAAGGAGATCCCATTAAATGCCAGGGCAATTTCCAGCCGGCAAGATAAGATGAATCCGGAGGGCAATACCAGGAAGTGGTTTTTTGTGGCAGCCACCGTTGTTTTAGCAACATTGTTTGGTTATTATCTATCACGTATATCGAATTTTACTTTTCCTGAAAAAGTAACTGATAAAACTAAACTCACGGCCAAAGAAAACCCTAAGGGCAGGAAGTCTACGTTATTTTTGAGTGATGGGTCTAAGATTATACTCAATGCGGCCAGCAAAATTTCATTTCCCCATCCTTTTGAAGAGAACCTAAGAGAGGTATATCTGGAAGGTGAGGCATTTTTTGAGGTTGAAAAAGATGAAAACAGGCCTTTCAGAGTGGTTACCCAAAGCATGACCACCACTGTACTCGGAACCTCTTTTAATGTACGTGCTTATACCGAGGACCAGGATATCAGAGTTTCCTTAACCACGGGTAAGGTTGAGATCAACAAATCGGACCAGGTAGCTGACCCCCAGATTTTATCACCGGGAGAGCAACTCATCTACTTGAAATCCGAAGATACTTTTCGCAGGACAAAATTCGATTTAAAAGAAGTTGTAGCCTGGAAAGATAATATACTTTTTTTTCGCGATGCCAGCGAAGCGACAGTTATAAAAAGGCTGGAATATTGGTATAACGTCGATATCAAAGTACTTAATCGAAGCCCTAAGACCTGGGCAATCAATGCAGCGTTTGATCACAAGCCTTTGGAAAGTGTGCTACGCACCTTAAGTTATACCATGAATTTTGATTTTAGCATTGAGGGTACAGAAGTTACAATAGCATACTAACCATTCATACACAAATCTAAACCCCTTTCACAATGACAATGTATTTTGACAGTAGCTAAAAATTCCGGCAATGTTCTAGGAATATTGCCGGAACTATTGTTCCCTATCAGCATCGAAATATAGCAAGTTGGAAAAAGAGCTATTTCGAGATGATAGCGGGCTTTAATGAATTCATGTAATACATTAAAACATCTAAATATATGAAAAATAAATGTTTACTAACATTACACAAGCTCATTATGTATTCATATTATGGTTTTCTATTACAACTATTTTTTGTTGCTGCTGTTATGGCAACAGGAAAAGGTTATGGACAGAAGAGCGTAAAAGAGACCTATGTGAGTGTTAATTTTAACGATGACAACCTAAAAACAGTTTTTAAAAAGATAGAGTCGAGGACAGGCTTCAAATTTTCCTATAACCAAAGAGATATTGATAAACGTTTCCGGTTTAACCATCATTACCTGGACACCCCACTACACGATGTGTTATTAGATGTTTCACGGGAAGCAAGGCTGAGCTTTGAGCATATTAATGGTCAAATAGGTGTAAAACTCGTTAAAAATCACAGGAGATCAGGCGTGATTGAGATTTTGCCGGACAAGGAAATTTCCGGTAAAGTAACCGATGAAAACGGTGAAGTTTTGCCAGGAGTTAATATTGTTGTCAAAGGTACGACCATCGGCACCGTCACTGATGTAGCTGGTAACTATGTACTCTCTGTACCGGATGACGCTACGACACTGGTATTTACCTATGTAGGCTATTTGGCTAAGGAGCTTGCAATTGGTGCCCGAACTGTGATCGATGTAGCTTTGGCCGCTGACATTTCCTCCTTATCAGAGGTAGTTGTGGTAGGTTATGGCACCCAGAGGAAAGAGTCTGTAGTCGGTGCGATGACTTCGGTAAAGCCTTCCGAACTCAATATTCCCGCCAGTAACCTCACAACGGCTCTCGCCGGACGGCTGCCGGGACTAGTGTCTTACCAGACCAGCGGAGAGCCGGGAGCGGACAATGCCCAGTTTTTTGTCCGGGGTGTAGCGTCTTTTAACAACCAGAATGGACCTTTAATTTTAATCGACGGGGTTGAGCTTACCGTAGATGATCTTGCCCGGTTGCAGCCTGATGACATTGAAAGTTTTTCCGTATTGATGGACCCAACCACTACCGCTATATATGGCGCCAGAGGGGCCAACGGAATAATCCTGGTAACTACCAAAACGGGTGAAGACGGGCCGGCAGTGGTCAATCTGAGGGTCGAGCATTCTCTTAGCGAACCCGTGTCATTAGTAGACTTGGCCGATCCCGTCACCCACATGCGGCTGCAGAATGAGGCCAACCGGACCAGGGGAGATTTTCCTACATTTACCGAAGACCAGATAGCCGGCACTATAAGAGGCGGTAACCCCAATATTTTTCCGGCTACCGATTGGCATGAAGTACTGTTTAAGGATTACGCTTCTACCACACGTGTCAATCTGAACGTTAGGGGCGGGGGGCAAAAAGTAAGGTACTATGTGGCCGGCTCTTTCAATAAAGACAATGGACTATTGAAAGTGGACCGGCAGAACAACTTTACAAACGGTATCAACCTGAGAAGGTACCTGATGCGCTCCAATGTCAATATCGATCTCCATGAAAATACCGAAATGATCGTAAGGTTGCATTCGACCATCGATGACTACCGGGGCCCGCTTCAGGGAGGCAATGCGATCTACAATGCGGCGGTAAGGACCAGCCCGGCGCGATTTCCCGCTGTCTTCGATCCCGACCCGAGCCTCGAGGGCGTGCCGCATATCCTGTTCGGCAACGGTCTGCCTCCCCGTGGCAGTAGCTTTGGAGGTGATGGCGGTGTACCGGTATGGTTCAATCCTTATGCCGAGCTTCAGAGAGGCTACAGAGATACCCGGCGACAGCTTTCGCTGGTCCAGTTGGAGTTTAAGCAGGACCTGGGCTCGATATTGCCCGGCCTCAGCGCCAGGTTTTTGGGAAACGCCAATACCACTTCCTTTTTTGAGAACAGAAGAGGTTATGAGCCCTTTTTCTATCGCCTTTCTACCTTTGATCCTTTTACCGAGGATTACCGGTTGATAAGAACTGCACAGGCATCAGGTGACGAATCCCTTGAGCTTTTGGGAGGTCAGCGTATCAATAACTCGGTACTCTATATGGAGGCTGCGATGAACTACTACCAAACTTTTGCCGAAAAACACCATGTAACGGGGCTCCTGGTATTTACCGCACGCGAATTTCTCGACGGTAATGCCTCCACCGTGCAATTATCCCTGCCCAGCCGCAACCTCACCCTGGCAGGAAGGTACAACTACGATTACGACAATCGCTATTTTGCGGAGTTCAATTTTGGGTATAATGGCTCGGAAAGGTTTGCCGAAAACAATCGCTTTGGCTTTTTCCCTTCTTTTGGTGTAGGTTGGCTGATTTCCAACGAATCGTTCTTCAGCGGACTTACCGGCACCATCAGCCGCTTAAAACTCAGGGCATCTTTCGGATGGGTCGGGAATGATCAGATCGGCAATGCCCGCACGGACCGTTTCTTCTATTTATCGGAAGTGGACCTGGGTAGCGGAGGAAACAGTGCCACTTTTGGCAGGGACCTCAATGAGTCTATACCAGGCGTGAGCATCAACAGGTATGCCAACCCCCTGGTCACCTGGGAGGAAGCGAGAAAGGCCAACCTGGGCCTGGAGGTAAATTTATTTAACGATGCCGTGCAGTTCAGGGTAGATGCCTTCCATGAAAGAAGGAGCAGCATCCTGCAAAACAGGGCAGATATACCTTCTACCCTGGGCCTTCAGGCACCTCTGCAAACCAACGTGGGCGAAGTGATCGCCATGGGCATGGATGCTTCCCTGGATGTCAATCACTCTTTCAACAACGACCTCTGGATCACCGGACGGGCCACTTACACCTTTGCAGACAATGAATTTTCAGTATTTGAGGAGCCTGACTTTGCTGGCATCGGTGCCCCATGGAGATCGAATATCGGCAACAACGTAAGTGTGGCACATGGCTATATCGCCGAACGACTGTTTGTAGACGATGAAGATGCGATGAACGCTCCCGCACAATTCGGTATAGCCGGGGTAGACTACGGCGGAGGAGATATCAAATACAAGGACCTGAATGGCGATGGTGTGATCACGACCCTGGACCAGGCCCCGATAGGCAAACCAACCATTCCCAAAGTAACCTATGGATTTGGTCTTTCGGCCGGCTACAAACGTTTTGACGTGAATGTATTCTTCCAGGGACTGGCCGAGGTTTCCTTCTTCATTGATCCGATTAGTACGGGCCCGTTCATCAATACTGCGCAGGATGCGGGCATCAATGCCGTGGGCTCAGGTAACGGACTGCTCAGCGAAAATGGGCTGCTACAGGCTTATGCCGATAGCCACTGGTCGGAAGAGAACCGCGATATATATGCCATATGGCCAAGGCTATCCGAAACCGTAGTGCAAAATAATGTACAGAGGAGTACGTGGTGGTTGAGAAATGGTTCGTTCCTGCGGTTGAAGCAGGTAGAAGTCGGGTATGATCTGTTAGGGAACCCGGATAACAAACTGGGGCTGTCCACTTTGAGAGTATATGCTTCGGGCACCAATCTCGCCGTATGGAGCTTGTTTGATATGTGGGATCCGGAGCTGCAGGGCAATGGTTTGAATTATCCGCTGCAACGAGTGGTCAACTTAGGTATACATGTGGGATTTTAACAGACAAATGATCATGAAAACCAGGTTTACAAAACATATTACGTTAACTATTTTCATCTTATCCTGCGCATCCTGCAACGATTTCATCGATGTAGTCCCGGATAACATCGCCGTCATAGAAGATGCTTTCGAGACAAGGGGCAGCGCAGAACGCTTTCTGGCTACCCTGTATAGTTACCTGCCCCCGTTTGCGTCGAACGCTAACCCTGCACTGGCGGCGGGAGACGAGATCGCGGTAAACGATAACGTAGCCAGAGACTGGCCGCCAAGGAGAATTGCAAGAGGGGGCCAGACTGTCGTAGCGCCAATGTTGGGGTTTTGGGGCAACAACGGTACCGTATCAAATATGTTTATTGCTTTGCGCGACTGCAATATTTTCCTGGAAAATATTGATAAGCCTTTTGATCTGCGGCAATCAGAGAAGACCAGGTGGATCGCGGAAGCCAAATTCTTAAAAGCATATTATCATTTTTATCTCATGCGTATGTATGGGCCTGTTCCGATCATCAGAGAGAACCTTGAAGTAAGCAGTGATATTGAAGCGGTCAGGGTCAGCAGGGACCCTGTGGACGAGGTAGCTGCTTATATCGTGGAATTGCTTGATGAAGCTATTCCCGACTTACCACTTGTTATTGAAAGCAGGGGGCTGGAGCTGGGAAGGATCACGGCCCCTGTAGCTGCCGCCATCAAAGCCCGGACATTGATAACAGTGGCCAGCCCTTTGTTTAATGGCAACGCAGACTACAGCGGATTTGTCGATAAAGATGGCAGGCAGTTGATCAGCTCCACGGTCGATAATGATAAGTGGGTGAGGGCCGCCGAAGCTTGCAGGGAGGCTATTGATCTGGCCCACCAGACAGGGCATGCGTTGTACGAATTTCCCGATGCACCGGCGGACTGGTCCGACACCACGGTGACCAAGCTGAGCATCAGGGGCAGTATTACCGAAAGATGGAATGACGAAGTGATCTGGGGTGACTCGAATAGCCCTGTCGCGGCGCTGCAATCCCAGTCACAAGCAAGGATCGTCCCGGGACTTGCTTCGGAATTCATTAATAGTGTGCAATCCTGGTGGTCCCCCCCCTTAAGGATAGCCGAAATGTTCTATACGGAAAACGGCGTGCCGATCGATGAAGATCGAAACTACGATTTTGAGGGCCGGTACGATATAGCTACGGCAGATGATGCCCATCAACACTATGTGAGGCCCGGGTTTCAGACCGCTGCTTTACACATGCACAGGGAGCCTCGGTTTTATGCCTCTCTGGGGTTTGACGGAGGTGTCTGGTTTGGCCATGGCCAAACCAGCGATGAAGATGCATATATAGTAGAAGGAAAAAGGGCTGAAAAATCAGGAATACTGGATCCGAACACGTGGGCGCTGAGTGGGTACTGGGCTAAAAAGCTGGTTTATTATGAAAATGTACAGTTTGCACAGACGGCTGGATATAATGTGAGGTCATACCCCTTTCCGGTAGTGCGCCTGGCAGATCTCTACCTGCTGTATGCCGAGGCTTTGAATGAGTCTGACCGGATGAATGAAGCCTACGAATGGATCGATAGGGTACGGGCCCGTGCAGGACTGAACGGCGTGGTACCATCGTGGGCCGCTGCTTCCCAAAATCCCGGCAAACCATCAGAGAAAGAAGGCCTGAGAGATATCATTCAGGATGAGCGCATGATCGAACTGGTGTTTGAAGGCCATCGCTTTTGGGACCTGAGAAGGTGGAAGAGGGCTGCGGAATTTTTAAACAGCGATATACGTGCCTGGAATGTCCATGGTGAGACTACGGATGATTACTACAAGGTGATATCAGTAGGGACCTATCAATTTCTGAACAGGGATTATCTGTGGCCCATTGCAGAGACAGATATCATTGCCAATACCAATCTGGTCCAAAATCCGGGATGGTAATCTTAATTCTATAAATATGAACATCATGAAAATAAATATTAACATCATGAAAAATAATATATTTCCATTGATGGCCATTATTTTTTTGGCCATGGGAGTACTCGCCTGCCAGGAAGAGCAAGACGAAAGAGGACTGGCTGCTCCTGATCCCAGCCCGCCGGGGATTGTTTCCGAGATAGCCGTCACCAACCTGCCAGGAGGAGCCAAGATCGAATACAAGCTTCCCGGTGATCAGGATGCCTTGCTGGTAGAGGCCAGCTACAGGTTGGGTAATGGAGAAACAGTGACGGCAAAATCTTCCATATTCAAAAATTTTGTTACTATCGAAGGGCTACGCCAGGCGGAGTCTCAGGAGGTGAGCCTGGTGGTTGTGGACAGGAGTAATCACCGCTCTCCGCCTGTAGTGGTATCGATAAGCCCCGAAACAGCTCCGATCGATAAACTTTTTGCAACTTTTGAATTGGAGGCTGATTTTGGGGGCGTGAGACTTAATTATAATAATGAAGATGAAATAAGAGCAGAATTACTTTTTTACGCTCAGGATGAAAGCGAAAGATTGGTTTACAGCCAATCGGCATTTATTAGCAGTGACAACAGGTCAAAGCACGCGTTCAGAGGTTTTCCTGCGGAGGTTGCTAAGTTTGGTATCGCAGCCATTGACCGATGGGATAATGCTACTGAGATTATGGAAGCCGAAGTATTACCTTTGGAGGAGGTCTTATTTGACATTTACGATTTTAATGATATTTATCTGGATGGTGATGAGACCGATGCATTTGGCTGGGTTAAGACCAATATGTGGGATGGGTCTATTGAAGGATCAGGATTTCACACACCTACGACTACACCTGGAGCTCTTATTCCCCCTTATACCGAAAGTTATCACATGTTTACCGTCGATCTTGGTGTTACAGGCAAGCTTAGCCGGTTTAAATTTTGGCAAAGGGCGGGACCTTTTCTTTTCAGGCATGGAAACCCAAAACGCTTTGAGCTCTGGGGTATCGATGAAATACCCGCAGATAATGGGGCTTCTTTTGATGGCTGGACAAGATTGGTTGAAAACGGGGAGGTAATCAAGCCATCCGGAGGCCCGGATGGCTCTAATAGCCCGGAAGATGTGGCACAGGGAGCGGCTGGAGAAGAATATGAATTTCCTCTTGAGGCCCCTCCCGTCAGGTATATTCGTTTTGTCAACATTGAAACTTGGGGTGGGGCTAAATTTTTGAATTTAATGGAGTTGAATTTTTGGGGACAGCCCGCCGAATAATTACTGGAAAAAATGTTCTGGCAATGACAATAGCGATGATCTTAGGATCTGTGCAGGTTATAGCTGAACAGATCCTTAAAAGCGGATCATGATTGTTGCTGCCAGGCTCAAAAAATATAATTATGACAACGATAAAAAAAATAATAAATAATACCTGGTTGCACTTAGCGGTACTTTCTATAGTGATCGTCGCCTGCGAAACGACAGAAGAGACTTTTGAGGAATTCAGGAGAGACGGTGAAACAATCTACATAGGAGCCCCGGATAGCGTCATTGTTGCACCGGGTTTTGAAAAGCTGCGATTTTGGGTAGCTATCAATGCAGACCCCAAAATCAGTAAAGGGATGCTGGAGACCAATACGGGTGACTTCAGGCACGAGTTTGAGGTGGTAAGGACCAGGAATGGTCGTGATACTATCACTTTTGATCTTGAACTGGATGAGGGAGAGTATACCTTTAATCTTTTTTTAATGGACGACCTGGGTAACCGGTCGGTCAGGCGCGAGGTGCCGGCTACTGTTTTTGGTCAAAACTACCGGGCCAGCCTTCTCAACAGGGGGATCTCAGGGATAGATACACTTGCCGGTGAAGCCATTATCCACTGGGCTGACGCCGCCCCCGGTACCCTTCTCACGGAGCTTACTTACGAAGATGGCACCGGTGCGATGCAGACCGCTACAGTGGCTAATGAAGATCCGGAAACCGCAATAAGCAGTTACAAGCCAGGTGGAAAGATCCGGGTTTCCAGTACTTATAAACCCGCTGACAATGCCATAGAGGTGTTTAGCGCCATTCCTTCGGAGTTTTCATTTCCCGATTAACTTTTGTTGGATAAAACTTCGATCACTGCCTTAGCACTGGAATGGGATGCATCCGGGGGATGTTTTGGTTCTTCCTATGCCCGCTTAACCGACGGTGCTACCGGTGAGTTCTGGGCTAGCTGTGATACCCCTGGCGATCAATATCCGTGGGTCATGAGCTTTGATATGGGTGTGGCAGCCAACCTTAGCCGTTTCAGACCGGACGAAAGGTCTGGTTGCTGTGGCGGCAGAAGCCCGGCCGCCTGTCAGGTTTGGGGTATTAACGACTTGACAAATGCGGTCACTGCAGATATTGATGCAGGTACCATTGCCGATTGGGAAGCAGATGCGGTTGCTAAAGGCTGGGTCAAATTATTGGATGTTACGGATAACAACCTGGCTACGTTTGAAGTGGACATACCCGAAAATCCCAATAAATTCAGAGATATCAGGATAGTTGGTATATCATCTATTGATGGTGATTTAGCGGCAAATTTTGATGAATTTACTTTTTGGGCTACCGGGGTAGAATAAGTTATTCCAGCCGGTTTTTCAGAAGCAGTTAAGGAAGTGACTCTTTAACTGCTTCTTGCCCCTGTCGGTGAGACAATTTTAACATAAGAACTATTATTAATTATGTATGGGAATTTCAACAACTATTTGATTCGATGATACCTTTTTGGCCTGTTTTAAGCAAATTCAGTATGGGTTTCGGTATATTATTAGGAAGAAACCAAGAAAATATTTAGTTAATTTTAATTGTTATTATTCCGAATTTATGAGGAAGGAAAAGGTTTGAATTAGACATTTAAGCCATTAATCGGTCAAAATCCGATATGACTTGATACATTATGAACAACATGGCTGACAAAAGGCTTGTTTCGAAGTTAAGAAAAGGGAAGGTTCGCGCTTTTGATCAATTATTTCAAAAGTATAGCGGAAAACTTTACGCCTTTGTATTGAGTTACACCGGATCGCATCAGGAAGCGGAAGACATTACGCAGGAAGTATTCTTTAGGGTCTGGCAAAACAGGCATAACCTTAATCCTGACCTTTCCTTTAACGCCTACCTCATTGTCATCGCCAGAAACATGATACTCAATCTATTCAAAAAACGGGCACAAAGTAATAAGTATGTGTGGCATTCAAAGCACAGCGCATCACTCACCAATCAAACCGAAGATTACGTCATTTTTTCAGACCTTCGTCATCATGCCCACATCAGTGTGGAAAAACTCCCTTCCAGATGTAAACAGATTTTTATGCTAAGCAGAAAGAACGGATTGTCGGTAAAGGAAATCGCAGAGCGGCTTCATATATCCCCCAGTACGGTTGAAAACCAGATTAACAAAGCATTGAAATTGATAAGAAAAGATCTCGGATCAAAGGAAATGCTGGTGGTTTTCCTCATTTCTACCTGTCTGTAATAGTATTTTATGGCTTTTTAAACAATTATTTGATTCGGCATAGGTGCTTTGTGCCAGTAAATTGTATTTAATTCATCGATACAAAGGTATGGCGAGTCGAAGGTTTAATCTTATGTACTTTCTCCCTGTTTTCGGGCTGAAAAAGCCGGGTATGCGGGGGCTAAAGACGTGTTTTCTTATGTTTGAATGGTATGTTAAATAACGATTGTGGACAAAAAACTCTTAAAGAAATTCATACAAGGTAAATGTACCTCCGAAGAATCTCAGGTTGTGATAGCATGGTTTAATGAGCACGGAGAAGCAAAGTTTTTGAAATTAATTGAGGAAGATTGGTATAGCTGGGAAAGTGACATCGGTGAACATTCCGACCAGCTTCGGAATGCTTTACAAAAAATTCATGCTAAAATATCGGAAAAGGAATTAAATCTGGTACACAAAGAGAAGCAAATTTCATCTGCTCCTGCTCCCTATAAAAGCCCCGATTATACCAAATATGCTGTGGCTGCGGTAATCAGCTTACTGCTGGTAGCGGCTATTACCTATTATATAGCGCGTTTACCGGATCCATCTAAGGATGAAACCGGGGTGGCGCTAAAAGCGAAGCAGGTTCCCTTTGGTCAAAAGGCGACTATTTATTTGGGAGACGGAACAAAAGTGATGCTAAATGCCGGTAGCTGTATAACATTTCCTGAAAAATTTCCCAGCCATTCAAGAGAGGTTTTGTTGGAAGGGGAGGCCTTTTTTGAGGTGGTAAAGGATGAGCAAAGACCCTTTTCGGTCGTTAGTGGCGATGTAACAACAGTAGCCCTGGGTACTTCATTTAATGTAAAGGCCTATTGTAACGTGGACGAGGTAGAAGTGGCGCTGGCGACCGGTAAAGTAGCGGTAAGCGATCGGCACTATAAAACAGCACCTGTAGCATTGGCTCCCGGTGAGCTACTTATTCTGAATACTTCCAACGGAGCTTCCAGAAAAGAGCACTTTACAGCAAAAGAAAAGTTGGGTTGGACCAATCACCTCCTGTATTTTAATGATGCCGAAGCGTCGGAAGTTTTCACGACATTGGAGCGATGGTATGGTGTGGAATTCATATTTAACAAAGCGGTCGAAAAGAGATGGAGATACAGCGGGGAGTTTAAAAACAAAAGCCTGGAAATTGTTTTAGAGGGGATTTCTTATGTGAAAGCATTTGAGTTTTCTTTCAAAGAAGGAAAGCAAGTTGAAATACATTTCAAATAGTGACCAATAACCAAAAAAGAAGAATATGCAGTTTGACACTTCATAAAATAAAACCCGGTGAATAAAGTATTCACCGGGTTAACAAGCCAAAACCTTTTTTGAGCGGATATCATTGGCGTGATCACATTTACTCAGGGGTTTTGGTGAACCGGATCATTAGTAAAAAGATTACTAACTACCTAAATGCAAAGATATGAAAATAAAAGTTATACGATTAATCATGATACTTTCAAAATACACTGTTTATAGTATCATTATTCAATGTATTTGCTATAATATTCTGTTGGCCGATGAAACATTGGGACAGAAACAACAGCGTTTGAAGGAGGTTTATATTACCATGAATGCCTTCCATGATGCACCCCTGGAAAACATATTTTCTAACCTGGAGTTAAAAACCAACTTCACCTTTAACTATGATATCGAAGACCTGCAAGGCGAAAGTCTGACGATAGGGAAAAAAGCTTCAAAAGTCAACCTTTATGATTACCTGCTCGAGGTGGCCGAACGGGCTAATCTTAGGTTTAAGAGAATCAATGAAAACATTCATGTAAGTATGGGAGACAAGCCTAAAAGGCGATTGAAAGAAAAATTTTTAACGGAAATAGTATGGGAAAAGGAAATCTCCGGAAAAGTAACAGATGAAAATGGTGCCGAACTACCGGGCGTGAATGTATTAGTGAAAGGTACGGACATCGGTACCATAACAGATGTTAATGGCAACTTCAGCCTTAAAGCACCGGATGATGCCTCGGTATTGGTTTTTTCCTATGTAGGTTATATTACGGAAGAAGTAGAAATAGAAGGCAGATCTGTTGTTAACCTATCGCTGACACCTGATCTCTCCACACTTTCGGAAGTGGTGATCGTTGGGTATGGCACACAAAGAAAACAAGAGTTGACAGGCGCAGTGAGCTCTATTAAAGGTGAGCAAGTGAGCAGTGCGGTAACCGGCAATCCGACACAGGCTTTGATCGGGAGGGCTACGGGCGTAAGGGTTGAAATAAACGGAGGCGCCCCGGGAGCCGGTGCTAACGTGATCATACGGGGTACAGGCTCCCTGAGTAATCAGGATCCTTTATACGTGATTGATGGCGTTTTTTCCGACAACATGAATTTTATCAACCCATCGGACATAGAATCCATAGAAGTGTTAAAGGATGCTTCCACCGCCTCGATTTACGGGGCCAGATCCGGACAGGGCGTAATTATTATTACCACTAAAAAAGGTAGTGAGGGGCAGCCTATGAGTGTAGATTTTGATGCGAGCTGGGGGATGGCCCAGGCAGTCAGGCAGCTTGATTTCTTGAATGCCCGCGAATACATTGCCAACAGAGAGCAGGCTTTCGACAATGACGGCACCCCACTTCCGGGTAATTTCTACGACTTTGACCCAAATGTTGATTCCGATATACAGGATGCTTCATTGCGAACCGCCCTGACGCAAAACTATGGCGTAAGGATTTCGGGAGGGGGTAGGCAAAGCACTTACAGCATTTCAGCCAACAGGTTAGATCAGGAAGGCATTGTCAGGGCTTCCGATTTTGAGAGAACGGCTTTCAGGCTCAATTCCTCCCTAAGAAAAGGCAGGTTTAACCTAAACCAATCGCTGTTTTTGGCCAGATCCATCAATAGGCCGAACACAGACTTCGGAAGTGAGTTTGGGCATATCCCGGTAGTGCCCATACGCGATGAAACACTTGACGGGGGATTTGCAGCCGCCAATACAGGGGTAGCCGGTATTTCGAGATCTGCGAATTGGTTGGGTGTAGCGCTGCTTACCGAGCGGAAAAATACCAATGACAATATTCTGGGAAACCTGGGAAGTGAATTCGAAATAACCGATGGGTTGAGTTATAAATTGAATCTTTCCATCAACTATGGAAACAACCGGAACTTTACTTTTGCTCCCACTTATTTTACCAGTAACTCGGATGTGGGCTTGAATCCCGTAGCAGATTTAAGTGACAACCGCAGCACGTTTGTATCCACCATTGTGGAAAACCTCCTTACCTATAACAAGCGTTTTAACAATCACAACATTGATCTGCTGGCCGGGTATTCGGAGCAGAAAGATAATACGGAGACCATAGGGGTGGAAGTGGAAAACTTTCTTAGCAATGATACCAGGACGATTAATGCCGGAAGTGATTTTGTCAGCAGGACGGGTGCCAGCTTGCCCAGGAAGATCAGGAGTATATTTGGAAGGGTAAACTATAATTATTCCGGAAAGTATCTGTTTTCCGCATCGGTAAGGAGGGATGGCTCCTCCAACTTTGGCGAGAAAAACAGATTTGGTGTATTTCCTTCCGTAGCTGCCGGCTGGAATATTTCCGAGGAGTCATTTTTTAAGCTCCCCTTTATCGACGATTTAAAGATCAGGGCGAGCTGGGGTAAACTCGGCTCTGATAACCTCGCTCCCTTTCAGTATGTTACCGCCCTTAATATTACAAGTCAATACACATTGGGTACTTCCCAGGGACGCGAAAATGGCGTTGCCCAGATCCAATTTTCCAACCCGGATTTAAAGTGGGAAGAAACAGCTACCACCGACATTGGGCTTGAAGGCAGCCTGCTCGAGGGAAAAATTGACTTTACCATTGATTATTTCAAAAAGACCTCAGAGGATATTCTCGTGTCGCTTCCGGTAAATCCTACTTCGGGAACCAACGTTTCAATACCGTTTAATGCCGCCACTGTTGAAAATGCAGGTTGGGAACTTTCAGTGACTTACAAGAAAGCCACCGGCGATTTTCAATACGCCTTAACCGGAAATTTCAGTACCCTGAACAATGAGGTAATAGATCTTGGAGAAGGCGTAAACCCGATAAGAAGTGGTCAGTACACCGACGAGACCTTTTCCGCTACCAGAACAGAAGCAGGTTTTCCGGTAGCCTATTTTTATGGGTATAAAACAAACGGGGTCTATCAAAACCAGGATGAAATCGATGCCGATGGACTCTCGGGAAGGAGTGCGGTACCCGGCGATTTGCGTTTTGTCGACCTCAATGGGGATAAAATTTTAGATGCCAATGATCAAACCTTGCTTGGAAGCCCGATCCCGGATTTTGAATATAGCCTTAATTTCGATGTCACCTATAAAGGTTTCGATTTGGCCGTATTTCTGCAAGGCGTCGAAGGAAATGAAATATGGAATGGGAGGCTATTTGAGGGCGTATTCGTACCTAACGGCAGCAAAAGAGGGATAGTCAGGGATGCCTGGCGTCCTGATAACCCTTCTGACATACCACGTGCTACCATCGGCGATCCTGGTGTAAATAGAAGAGAATCAGATTTTTATGTGGAAGACGGTGCTTATTTAAGGCTTAGGAATGTTACTTTAGGTTATACATTTCCGCCTTCTCTCATCGAAAAGCTTACTATTTCAAAATTAAGGGCCTATGTGAATGTCGAAAATGCATTTATCATTGACAGCTATTCAGGTTATTACCCGGAAATCGGGAGAAATGTAAGAAGGGGTGACGATCTTTTTAACCGGGGAGTGGACGAAAACGTCTATCCGGTGCCCAGAACAATAACATTTGGCGTCCAGGTTTCACTTTAGTAAAATTTTAAAAGTTAAAGCAATGAACATTCTGAAAAAGATATTTTTAACTTTTGCCGTAATGTTGTTTACGGTAACGGCGTGTGACAAAGATTTCTTGGAGGTTACAGATGAAAACAGGTTGAACCCCGATGTGTTTTGGGAAACCGGTGATCATGCGAGACGAGCCATCATAGGTGCCTATAGCCCTTTGGCCAATCAATTTGCCTGGGGAAGGATGATGATTATTCATACGATGTACAGATCGGATGCCACCAACCCGATACCCGCCCAGGGCGTTGCAACCGATGCCGCTAATTTTTCTATCGAGCCGACTTTTGCAAGATTAAGCGAAATATGGGGCGAATTCTGGAAAACTATTCTTAGAACGAATACTATTTTAGTGGAGGTGCCGACGATAGAAGACCTTTCATTTTCAGATGAGGAAAGGGATAATATTTTGGGTGAAGCTTATTTTCTCAGAGCGTTTCAGTACTTTTATTTAGTCACTATGTTTAGAAACGTTCCCCTGATCACCGAACCTGCACTTTTGCTCGATGAAGTGAAAAATGCCCCGGCCGAACCGGAGAAAGTTTGGCAACAGATTATCAGCGATTTAAAAATGGCTCAATCGCTGCTTCCGGATGATTGGGGCGGCGCGAATACCGGGAGGGCCACCTGGGGCGCTGCTACAGGATTATTAGGCAAAACCTATTTATATCGCTCGGGCATCGATAACACCAACGAATACAGCCTGGCTGCAGCCGAGTTTAAAAAAATTATCGATACCGAAGGTGTCTTATATGACTTGATGCCGGATCATGCCGATAATTTTGGAGATGATCAGGAAAACAATAGGGAATCACTTTTTGAAATTCAATATGATGATCATACCATCGGCTGGGGCGCAGATACTGACAGTGATTTACGTACTGCAGCCTGGGAGCCTGATTTGGCCCCCCCCGGTTTTACCAGTCAATCGGGAATGCTCATCAACACCTGGGTAAGAGATGCCTTCCTTGCCGAACAAACTATCGATGGGGAAATCGATCCGAGGACATTTAATACGATCCTGTGGAACGAACCTGGGGTAATGGTTTATGAAGTACCTTTTCAGGAGGCTTTTAGTGACCTCAATACAGTGGCGGTGCGTAAGTATCTGGATTTCAGGCCGGGCAAAGAACAGTCTGACTTCGGCTTTGCGGGCTTTCCCTCCGTGATCAATTGGCGTATCATGCGGTATGCCGATATTCTGTTAATGTATGCCGAAGCTGAAAATGAAGCAAATCCGGGGAGCCCTCTGGCCTTGGAAGCATTGAACAAAGTAAGAGACAGATCCGGGATGCCCCCAAAGCCGGCATCCGGTCAGGCCACATTGCGGCAGCAGATCCGGGATGAGCGTGTACTGGAACTGATATTTGAAGGAGACCGCTTTCATGACCTGTTAAGATGGGGCCTGATACCTGATGCTATCACCGATGACATGAAATCAAATATGGGAGGATCCCAATATAAGCCAGGGAGGGAATATCTGCCCATACCGCAGATAGAAATAGATACTAATCCTTTATACAAACAAAATCCTGGCTACAACTAATTAACTATTTTCCAAATAAAAAACACGATCTGGCATCAAAAGCCAGGTTGTGTTTTTCATACTTTATTTTTTATGAAATACACCTGTACATTATTACTCACAGTTTTGGTTTTTGGCTGCCAGCCTAAACAATCATCATCGGAAAGTAACGCGCAGCCAACGAATTATCCGGAGGAAACCAGGGAAGCTTTTGACAGCCGCATGGCCTGGTGGCGGAATGCTAAATTCGGCATGTTTATACACTGGGGTGTTTATGCAGTACCCGCAGGCATACATGATGGAAAGGAAACGGATTTTATAGCAGAATGGATTATGAATACCGAACGTATTCCCATAGCCCGTTATGAAGCCTATGCCCGCCAGTTTGACCCGCAAAAATTTGACGCAGACGCCTGGATGAAGTTAGCCAGTGATGCCGGCGTTAAATACATCGTTATCACCTCCAAACACCATGATGGTTTTGCCCTGTGGGATTCCAAAGTGTCGGACTATGATATCATGGATTTTGCCCCTTATAAAAAAGACATTTTAAAAGCGTTGTCAGAAGCTTGTCAAAAGTACAACATTAAGTTTGGGTTATATCATTCCATTATGGATTGGCATCATCCGCAGGCTCAATCCATCAATGAACCGCATTACTGGAATTTTGGGGGTAAAAACAAGTCGAACCCTGAATTCTCAAGTTACCTGGAAGATTACATGAAGCCGCAGTTAAAAGAATTGATAGAAAACTATGATCCGGCCATCATGTGGTTTGATGGCGAATGGGTGGATGATTTCACCCATGAGCAGGGGCAGGCGTTGTACCGGTATATAAGGGCGTTGAAACCCGATATCCTTATTAATAACCGGGTAGATAAAGGCCGGCAGGGCATGCAGGGTATGAATGCGGAAGGCAATTTTGCCGGTGACTTCGGTACCCCTGAGCAGGAAATTTTGGCAACCTCATCCGATCTGGACTGGGAGTCCTGTATGACCATGAACGATACATGGGGGTATGACCAAACGGATGAAAACTGGAAATCCACGGCCCAACTGGTACATAACCTGGTCGATGTTGTTGCCAAAGGTGGCAACTACCTGTTGAATGTAGGCCCAACCGGGGAAGGGTCGATACCTGCGGCCAGTGTAGAGCGCTTACAAGCAATGGGAGAGTGGCTGAAAATCAATGGTGAAGCCATTTATGATACTGAGAAACTAGAGAAAAATTACCGTCAGCCCGACTCTGTACGGTTTACACGTAAAAAGGGAACAGATACCTTTTATATAATAAAGATGGCAGACCTGCCCGAATCTATCACTTTTAGCCATCTGAAACCAGCAGCAACAGCCCAGATCCGACTTTTGGGCTATGATACACCCTTGCCATGGAAATTTGACAAAGATCTGGGCGTAACCGTAGACATTCCAAAAAATGCTAACCTCCCAAGCTGGGAAAACGCCCGCGCCTGGACTTTTAAAATTGATAAAGCCGAAGAAATAAAATAAAGGTTTCGCCATCATGCAATCTACGGTTATCAGACGTTGGCTGTTATTAACTTTAAGTGTCCCGGTACTTTTGAGTTGTAAAAGGGAAGGCGAACTGTTTCGGACTGAAGAACCACTTTTTAACAAGATAGATACCGCTCACAGTAACCTGACCTTTGCCAATATAATTCAGGAAACCGATACCCTCAATTACTACAACTTCCCCTATATCTATATGGGGGGAGGGGTAGCTATCGGTGACTTCAATAATGATGGACTTTCCGATGTATACCTGACTGGTAACATGGTGGAAAATAAGTTGTATCTTAATAAAGGGAAGCTGGTTTTTCAAGATATAACAGCATCTGCCGGGGTACAGGGAGACAACAGATGGTATACCGGTGTCACAATGGTCGATATCAATAACGATGATTGGCTGGATATTTACCTGTCCGTATCAGGCAAAACCTATGATTCGAGAAATCAGCTTTTTGTCAATAACAAAGATCTTACATTTACGGAAAGAGCCGCAGAATACGGGATAGACGATCCTTCGGCTTCCATCCAATCCGTCTTTTTTGACTATGACAAGGATGGTGACCTGGACCTGTTCGTAGCCAATTATCCATTGGTACCGCTTACCCGGGGCAACCGGTTTTATGCTGCTATGATGAAACAAAACAAACCTGAATGGTCCGGTCACCTGTACCGCAATGAGGGTAACGGTGCTTTTAAGGACGTAACATCTGACTCAGGGTTGCAAAACTTCGGGCTTACGCTGGGGCTTGTAGCCATGGATTTTAATGATGACGGTTGGCAGGATTTATACCTCTCTAATGACTTCAATGTGCCGGACTACTTTTATCTGAACAATGGGAACGGCACTTTTACCGAAGTGTTAAAACAAGCCACTCGCCATACATCTATGTTTGGAATGGGAATAGATGCTGCTGATTTCAACAATGATGGCTGGCTCGATTTGGTACAAGTGGATATGACCCCGGAAGATTACAAAAGGGCCAAAATCAATATGGCCAGTATGAGCCCAAAGTCTTTTTGGGAGGCGGCAGACCTCGGGTTTCACTATCAATATATGCAAAACAGCCTGCAACTCAACAATGGCACGGGAAGAGACGGAATTCCTGTAATGAGTGAAGTCTCCGGGATGGCTGGGATCGCCACAACCGATTGGAGTTGGTCAGCCCTGTTGGCTGATTTCGATAATGATGGCTGGCAGGATCTGTATGTAACTAACGGCATGAAGAGGGATGTAAACGATAATGACCTGAATCAAAAAACCGGTGCCACTACGTTCAGGGCCGCCTTTCAACGGATCGACATTGATCAATATCCGAGTGAACCGTTGGAAAATTATGTTTTCCAAAATAAAAAAGACCTTACTTTCCAAAAAGTCACTGTTGATTGGGGCCTTGACTATCGAGGCTTTTCAAATGGTATGGCCTATGGGGACTTAGACCGTGATGGTGACCTGGATTTTATAGTCAATAACCTGGATGCAGAAGTATCATTGTATGAAAATCGATCAAACCGGCGTGGGGCACATTTTTTAAGGATAAAGCTATCCGGACCTTCACAAAACCCGATAGGCATTGGTGCCAAAATATGGCTGGGTAACGAAGAAGAAAGACTTTGTCAGGTTCGGGAACTGGCCGTAACAAGAGGCTTTCAGTCTGGTATGGAGCCTGTTTTGCATTTTGGTTTGGGAAACGACACATCACCTAAAAAGCTACAGGTAACCTGGCCTGATTTAAAACAGCAGGAAATACAGGTGATGCATTTCGATCGTGTGATCGAATTAAGGTATGCTGATGCCAAATACCCTGAAAAAGCAGCGGCTGTCAGAGACCGGCGACAACCAAAGACAAAATTGTTTTTTGATGTTACCCATGAGAAGAAAATGCCGTTTAAGCATACTGAGGATTTTTATGATGATTACGCAAAAGAACCGCTGCTTCCTCATAAATATTCGACATTAGGGCCTGGTTTGGCAGTGGGCGATGTCAACCGTGATGGCCTGCAGGATGTGTTTATCGGAAATGCCGCCGGCGCCGCCGGGGCATTGCTAATACAGCAAAACCAGGGGCATTTTACCAGGTGGCCGGGACCATGGGAAGACGATGCTGATCAGGAAGATACCGGGGCTTTGTTGGTGGATGTCGATGGAGATGGTGACCGGGATTTATATGTTACAAGCGGAGGGCATAACCCGTTAGAACCGGAAAGGTACTACCAGGACAGGTTATACATCAACACGCCTGCGGGCTTTGAAAAACTGACAAAGGCTTTACCGGAGATGCCTGTCGCGGGTCAGGCTGTTATCGCCGCCGACTTTGACCGGGATGGTGACCTGGATTTGTTTGTGGGTGGGAGAAATGTTCCGGGCAAGTATCCTGTGGCGCCCCGGAGTTACTTGCTGGAAAATATGGGAGGAAAGGACCATGCATTGGCTTTTCGGGATGTAACACATGAAAGGGCAAAGGGCCTGCAAAACATCGGCATGGTAACCAGTGCCCTATGGGCAGATATGAATGCAGACGGTTGGGAAGATCTGGTGATAGCGGGCGAATGGATGCCGGTTGTAATATTTAAAAATCATCAGGGTACACTCGTAGATGTTACGGAAGCCTGGGGTTTTGGACAAAAGACAGGGTGGTGGTACAGTATCTGTATTTTAGATGTGGATAATGACGGGGACTATGATCTGGTGGCGGGCAATCTGGGGCTCAATTACAAGTACAAAGCATCCGGTGAAAAGCCTTTCGAAGTATTTGTTAACGATTTTGACCAAAATGGTCGCACCGATATTGTGCTTAGTATCCATAAGGAAGGAAAACGCCTTCCCTTAAGAGGAAGGGAATGTTCATCGCAGCAAATACCGGCCATCGCACACAAGTTCAAAACCTATCGTGATTTTGCTTCCGCCGACCTGGCAGCTATTTATGGAGAAAGTATGCTAAGCAAATCATTGCATTACACAGCAACCACCTTTGCACATTATTGGATAGAAAACCGGGGAAATGGGCAATTCAAATGGCATCTGCTGCCGCAAAGGAGCCAGATATCCCCGATCCATAGTATTATACCCCTGGACTATAACAGCGATGGATACATGGATCTTATTGTAGCCGGGGCATTATATAATGCCGAGGTAGAGACCCCCAGGGCCGATGCCGGTGTTGGGCTTTTACTCAAAAACGATCGGGGAAAGGGCTTTGAGGAAGTGCCTCCGGAGAAAAGCGGCATTTTGATACAGGGCAACGTTAAAAATGCTGCCAAATTTGAAGGGGCTGACGGAAAAGTAAAGTGCATTTTTGTGCAAAACAACGGTACACCCCAGTTAATACAGTCATTCGACCACCGAGATACCAACGATAAATTTGAATTTACTAAAACTAAAAATTAAAAAATGAAAAAGCATATTGTCTTATTATGTCTGTTTTCAAGCACAATTGTAGCGACACAGGCCCAAAAAAAGATATGGAACGAAACGGAAGCCCAAAAAAAAGAACGGCTTGCCTGGTGGACACACGACCGTTTCGGTATGTTCATACACTGGGGTACTTATGCATTGGCAGGAAGGCATGAATGGGTCAAGAAAAGAGAACGTATAGCTGACCGGGACTATCAAAAGTATTTTGATCACTTCAACCCCGACTTGTATAATCCGGCCGAATGGGCGAAAATGGCGAAAGCGGCAGGGATGAAATATGCAGTGATCACTACGAAACACCACGAAGGTTTTACACTATTTGATTCGAAGTTTACCGACTACAAAGTGACCAATACGCCCTATGGAAAGGATGCCCTAAAAGAATGGGTGGATGCCTTTAGAAAAGAGGGCCTTAAAATCGGATTTTATTATTCGCTTATCGACTGGCACCATCCGGCGTATACGATTGACAGGGTACACCCTCAAAGTGCCGGTTCGGATGAGGAGTATCAAAAGCTTAACACAGGCCGTGATATGAGCGTCTATCGAAAGTATCTGAAGGATCAGGTCACTGAAATCCTCACCAATTATGGAAAAGTCGATGTCCTGTGGCTCGATTATTCGTTTCCGGGCAAGCATGGAAAGGGCAGGGACGATTGGGGATCGGTGGAACTTTTAAAATTGGTACGCAAGCTCCAGCCCGGTATTATCGTTAACGACAGGGCCGACCTTAAGGAATATGCCGGAGGGTGGGATTTCACCACCCCCGAGCAGTTTAAAGTGTCGGAATGGCCGACTTATGAAGGTAAGAAGATACCCTGGGAAACATGTCAGACATTCAGTGGTTCATGGGGCTATTACCGCGATGAATTAACCTGGAAGGACCATAAACAATTGTTAGTACTACTGATAGAATCAGTGAGCAAAGGTGGTAACCTTCTGCTCAATGTAGGCCCTACCGCCAGGGGTACCCTGGACCATAGAGCACAGGAAGCACTGCGTAAAATGGGAGATTGGACAAAAGTCAATGGCAGATCGGTTTATGGATGCACACAGGCCCCTGATGAGTTCGAGGTGCCGGACCATTCACTGCTGACATATAATCCCCAAACAAAAAGACTTTACATTCATTTGCTCGATTATCCCCTTCAAAACTTTACCTTAAAGGGAATGAAAGGAAAGATAAAGTATGCCCAGTTTCTTCATGATGCCTCCGAGATCCAAATCCGGGAACCTCACGGGTATTGGAGTAAAAAAGTCCTTGAGGAAGGGGATATTAACCTGGCATTGCCTGTCAATAAACCCGAAGTGGAAATACCGGTTATTGAGGTTTTTCTCAAATAACCTGTGGGCTTCGGGGCTGTGCAATTGGCATGATGTTTTGGCTTCCTTTGGTGATAACAGACCTGATTGGACAGCCCCGGCTTTCAACCTCCACAACCCACAAAAATTGCATAATTTTCATTACTTTCATGCCTTAGGGCAAATTGAGTACAGACTTCGGCACATCATGAGGAAGGAACCATGAAAAAAATTAATTACTTTTAATCATATTAAAATGAGTGCATATAAAGTACACCGATTGTTTTGTCGTTATTTTGAAGGCCAAGATCTTAAATATAGAAATCCTTTTAGATAAAATCCGTCTTTCCGATGATCAAAGATCTTTTGAGGTCATCTTTCACCATTATTTTGACAAGCTATACCATACTGCCTTTTCCATTGTTAAAAAACATGAAATAGCAGAGGAGATTGTAGAAGATGTTTTTTTTAAATTCTGGCAAAAAAAAGATCGTTATCCATTCATAAAAAACCTGGACACCTATTTATATGTAGCTACAAAAAACGGGGCTTATGATTATCTGAAGAAGCACAAAAGATATACCCTTGCCCCGCAGGATCAGCACTTGGATGATTTGTTTCATTTCATTTCCCCGGAACAGTTATATCTGCTCGAGGAGTTAAAGGAGCAAATCGACCTTGCCATCAATAATCTACCCTCCAAGTGCCGAAGTGTATTTGAACTCATCAGGCGGGATGGGCTTACAAATAAGCAGGCTGCTCAAACCCTGGGAGTTAGTGTGAAAACGGTTGAAAATCAAATGACTATTGCTATCAAAAAAATAGCAAAACACCTTGAATCTTATCTTTATCAGGAAGAGGTGCCACCATTTTTACACACCCGGATGGCAACGGTTTTGTTAATCTTCCTGACAGTTATTATCCGGAATTTTTCTTCAGTCTTTGGGGGTTAGTAAATTTTTTGTCGTCCTACGATAAAATTACTACCTAGCGCTAATGAAAGAAGATAGCGTCTATGAGCTCATAGGCAAAAAATTATCCGGACAATGCAGTGAAACAGAGGTTGAGGAATTGAAGGCCTGGTTGGCGGAGGATGAAAACAATCAAATCATATTTCTGGCACTTCAGGAACATTGGCGATCGGAAAACGTCCCCGTACCGGACAAAGCAAAGATGCTTCTGCGGCTTTATACCAGAATGAATAAGCCTTTGCAAAAGGCTGATAAAGGAAACCATAAACCAGCCACCAAGAGAAGCCTGATACCCCGATACTTTTATCCCGTAGCCGCAGTTTTGCTTTTTTGTGTATGCTTCATTCCATGGTTTGTTTATAACAACCTAATCAATAAGCAGCCGGAATCAGCAGTTATCGAGTTAGTTGAAAAAGCTGTTCCATTCGGTCAAAAATCTACCATAAAACTTAGTGATGGAAGTATTGTAAAGCTTAATTCCGGCAGTAAACTGCGCTATCCCAGCCGGTTCAATGGGCCATCCAGAGAAGTATATCTGGAAGGGGAGGCATTTTTTGAAGTACAAAAAGATACGACACGTCCATTTCTGGTAACCAGCGGTGACATTGTCACTTCAGTGTTGGGAACATCCTTCAATATCATGGCACATTCGGAAGAAAACCTTATAAAAGTAGCATTGGTAACAGGCACAGTAAAAGTAAGCCATAAGTCTGCCGGTGAAAATCCGTTCGTCTATACACTGGCTCCCAATGAGATGTTGACTTATGATAAAAAGCAGGACAAGCTGCAAAAGAGCCATTTTAATGTCGACGAAACGCTTGCCTGGAAGGATCGAACGCTGTTTTTTAAGAATGCCGGCCTTGTTGAAATGACCACCGTATTGCAAAGGTGGTATGGTAAACGATTTATCATTCATAACGGAGAGGTGATCACCAGGAAATTTTCAGGTAAATTCGAGAGCAACCGGAGCCTGGAATATGTTCTTGATGTCTTGTGTCTGAATTCAAATTTTACTTATCAAATGGTCGATGATACAGTGATCATCGAGGGAAAACCTTAAAAGAAAAACATATGTGGAAAAATAACTCGAGCTAAGCAGGAAAAAGCCGGTAATGCATATTACCGGCTCGGCATTCGATTCATGGGAATATTGGCGTAGTCTCGATGGATCGAACGGTTAAAGATTAAAAAATATAAACTATAACAATTAAAAGTATGAAATTATCATTACCAAGACAAGTCTGGTTTGTAACAAGACTCACTATGTATAGTGTATTTTTGCAAACTTTACTGAACGGTATCCTTTTTGCTGAAACAGGAAATGCCCAAAAGCCAAAGCTGAAAGAGGTATATCTGTCTATTCACCTGGAAAATGTCAGCATAATGGACGCTTTTGCTGAGATCGGGGAAAAGACGGACTTTAATTTTCTCTATGATGAAGGGATCATTGATGACCGGGGGAATATTTCCATCAAGGCAAGCAATGCGTCGTTGTTTGAACTGCTTAAAACCATTTCAAAAGACAAGGGCCTTAAATTTGAGCGAATCAATGAAAATATTTATGTAAGTATAAGTGATCAACCGAAAATCCGTTCGAAAGAAGAGTTTTTAACAGAGGTAGTCTATGACAGAGAAATTACGGGAACCGTGACCGATGAAAACGGGGAGGAATTGCCGGGCGTAAATGTATTGGTAAAAGGCACGACCATCGGAACAATCACAGATGCTAATGGTCAATATATATTGAACGCGCCTGATGATGCTACAACATTGGTCTTCTCTTATGTAGGCTATAATTCCGAAGAAGTAGAAATATCCGGAAGATCTGTTGTGGATTTGGTACTGACACCCGATATTACCTCGCTCACTGAGATCGTGGTGATTGGTTACGGTACCCAGCAGAAGAAGGACGTAACCGGGTCTATTGCTTCTGTCGAGGCAAGTCAAATTGCTTCAAGGCCAGTCACTTCGGTGGAAGAAGCTATGCAAGGACTGATACCCGGTTTGAACATTGCGCAGAGGGCTTCTTCTCCGGGCGAGTTGGGTACCGTGTCGATCAGGGGTTTAGGGTCTATTACAGCGGGAACACAACCACTTTGGGTAGTCGATGGATTCCCTACCGATCAGAGAAATGCACAGGCCATCAACCCGGCAGACATTCTATCTGTAGATGTATTAAAGGATGCTTCTTCCACGGCCATTTATGGTTCAAGGGGTGCCAATGGTGTTATCATCATTACCACAAAATCCGGAAAGGAAGGCCGGTCTAACTTAAATTTAACGGTAACCGGTGGGGTTGCCACAGTACCGGAAAGCGCCCGTTTTGAAGTGCTGAACGCCGAAGAGTACGTTCAATTTCATACTGAAAAGAATGGGGGCACTGTTCCGGATTTCATTGCTGACAATTGGGATGGTCAAACCGATACCGATTGGCAGGATTTGGTTTTTCAAAATGGGGCATTTCAAAACTATGCCTTATCTGCATCGGGGGGAGGTAGAAATGTAAACTATTTGTTGTCGGCTAATTACATCGATCAACAAGGGGTAATCAAAGGCGAAGGCCAGAAAAAGTACTCGGCCAGGGCTAAAATTGATTTCAGACCCTCCGATAGGGTAACAATCGGCTTAAATGTTGCTCCCAACTTAACGACTATTGAAAGGAACAGTCCCGGCACCGATGATGTAGACTGGTCGTCATTATATGCGCAGGCGCTTTTGCTGGCCCCGATATTGCCTGTAAACAGGCCGGATGGCACCTATTCCATGAATTCGGATTTGCCCGGATCCATTCCGGTAGGCAATCCGCTGGAGACCATGCAAAACTACGACTTTAACCAAACGTTATTCCGAATGCTTGCCGGTGTCAGTGTGAGTGTCGAAGTAACCGAGGGGTTGAGCTTAAAATCATTCATCTCCACCAACATTGCCAGTGACAAAAGTGAAACGTATTATCTGCCGACAGTAGGACAAATAGTACCTTTTCAGTTATCTCCGGTATCTACATTAAGTACCGGTCAGCGCCAGGAAATCGGCTGGCTGAACGAAAATATTATCAATTATAAAAGGGAGTGGGGTGATCATTCCTTTGATGTGGTGGGTGGATTTACCCTTCAAAAAAATGACATCGAAAATGTAGGGGCAAGTGTTGAGGAATTACAGGTGCCGGGTGTTAGAAATGTAAACATCGGTAACACGGATAACCTTACTGGCTCGAACTCAATTACCGGTGATGCCCTGGTTTCCTACCTTGGCAGGATCAATTATGGGTTCAAAGGTAAATATTTGTTGACAGCTACCTTGAGGACCGATGGAAGTTCAAGGTTTGGCACCAATGATAGATATGAGACATTCGGGTCTTTCGCCCTGGGATGGAGGTTTTCGGAAGAGGCTTTTTTTGAAGGACTGAATTTTTTGAACAACGGCAAGTTAAGGGTATCTTATGGCACTACGGGAAGTAATTCCATTCCCGATTTTGCTGCCCGCGCAAACCTGGCGTCAGTACGCCATTCTTTTGGAGATAATGCAATTTTCGGCACAAGGCTGGGAAATCCCGGTAACCCGAGTTTAACCTGGGAGACATCTGAACAACTGAATATCGGATTAGATGCTGATTTTGCCGGTAATCGTTTAAATCTGGTACTCGACTATTTTAACAATGAAACGACAAGCCTCCTTTTGACCAAGGGCATAGTTCCGTCTTCGGGGTATTCTTCGTTTTTGACCAATATTGGCAGCATGAGAAACAAAGGTGTGGAACTGAGCCTGAATGCTACGGTCATTCAAACATCAGATTGGGTATTATCCATCGGTGGTAATGTCACTTACAATGATCAGGAGATTCTTGATTTGGGAGGCGATGATGAAATCCAGAATTTCTTTGGCGCACTCAGGCGGATTGTAGGAGGGGAACTACAACAAATTCGTGGCCCCAAAGTACTGAAAGTGGCCAGACAAGGCGACGACCAGACAGGTCAGCCACTCAGTACCCCCGGGGCATTGATCTATGAAGATGTAGATGGCGATGGTGTTATAGGCAACTTTTTAAGTGAAGATGGCCAACTGATAGGTGACACTAATGTAGACTGGATATATGGCATTACAGCTAATCTGAAATACAAGAATTTTGAACTTAGTGCATTACTGAATGGCCAGGCCGGAGCGTATGTGTACGATTTTTTCCTGCTCCAGGTGGGGTCATCCTTTCGTCAAACCAACCTGTCAAAAGAGTTTTGGTATGACGGAAGGTATGTGTCGGAGTCTGATCCCGGTGATGGTAAAACACCCGCAGCCAATGGCTTTGATACTGCGGTTGGGTCCGTTTCGAGCTTTGGTGTTCAAAAAACCGATTACCTGAGAATAAGAAATGTTACACTAACTTACAATTTGCCAACTCCTGTGTTGAATAAATTGGGCCTGTCCAATGGCAGGATTTTTACCTCCATAGAGAATCTTCATACTTTTACCGATTTTATCGGAGGTAATCCCGAAGCGCGCCGGACCTCGGCAGGCGGACCGGCGCTGATCGGAGGGTCTCAGATTGCCGCGGTAACCGACGGCAGGGAACTGGGTTTGAATAGCCCTCCCGGTCTTCCCTTACCGAGGATATGGACATTAGGACTAAGTGTTAACTTTTAGCTAACTGAGCAATAAAATGAAAAAATATAGATTTAGAAATCGTACTAAACCAGGCCTCATAAAATCCGGAAGCACTTTATTCCTGTTCTTCATGGCTGTAGTTTCGACTTCCTGCGATGATTTTATCGATGTTACTCCCGAAAGTGATATTGACGCCAATACATTCTTTTCCAATCCCGATGAACTGGTTTTTGCTTTAAACGGCGTGTATGCTTCCCAGAGAGGCATATATGGCAGCCTCGATTATTTCAACCTGATTGAAGCAAGATCAGACAACGCCGGCCAGGATCAAACAGATCAGAAAGAAAGGGTTGAAACAGACACTTTTGAAGAAACTCCGGGTAACTTGTTGATGGTAAATATCTGGACCCAGAATTATATTCTTATCAACAATGCCAATACCATCATCGCCAGGGCTCCTGACGTTCCTTTCGATTCCGATATGGAACAAACATTGATAAACAGGGTAGTAGGTGAGGCTAAATTCTTAAGGGCAATGTCTTACTTTACCCTGGTAAATATGTTCGGGCCCCTTCCGCTGAGAACAGAACCGACAGTCGATTTTGATGATGCTATTCTCCCCAGAAGTCCGGTAGCAGATGTCTATGGACTTATTGTATCTGATTTGAGTGATGCTGCTGAAGTACTGCCCGACAGCTACAGTGGCGGCCCGTTCAATGAAGAGGGCCGGGCTACACGCTTTGCGGCATTGGCCCTTCTGGGCAAGGCACAATTGCAAAATGGTAACCCCTCTGCTGCGTCTTCGGCATTGCAAGATCTGATCGGACAATTTTCTTTATTAGGTGATTATGCGGCTATCCATGCGGCCGGTAATGACAACACGCCTGAATCGATTTTCGAAGTGAGCTATAACCCGACCAACCAGACAGGTTTAGGCTTTAACAATGTACTCATCCCTGCAAGCGAAGCAAGTCGCCTGGGTATTGTCGCAGGTGGCAATGGAGGTAATTTACCTACTTTTCCAACAAGTGATGTACAAACTATTTATGAACCCGGTGATGTAAGGGCCGAGGCATCATTTACTTCCTATACAGGGGGTAACTCGACGCATTATATCGGTAAGTACATTGATCCGGACGCGGCCGGCGATGGAAGCGATATCAATTTGGTTGTTTTACGATATGCAGATGTTTTATTAATGAAAGCCGAGGCCGATGGAGAAAGCGCTGCTTCTTATGAGTTGATCAATCAGGTCAGGAGAAGGGCATTCGGCCAGGATCCCGGTACACCCGATCCCGCGATAGATATCGATGCTTCGACACCCGGTTCCTTTTTGGAGAAAGTGATGCTGGAAAGAAGGCGAGAATTTGTGTTTGAAAATCAAAGGTGGCTGGACCTGAAAAGGCTACCCCCATCTGAAGCATTGGTAATCATTAACAATCACCTTATCGCCGAATACACCGGTGTACCGGCTGTTAATGCAAACCGCCTGATTTATCCCATTCCTCAACAAGAGATAGATATTTCAGGAGGGGTCGTTGAACAGAATCCTGACTAAATAGTTTAGTGAATCATGATTAACATTGCACCAAATTAAAACTTGCGCTTTCCTGGCCGGTATCAAACAGATTGGATCGCCCCTTGCATTTTGAAGTGTTCCGTTTAATAAGGAAGAAGTATACCTGGAAAAATTAACTTTTGGAAACTAAACGAATGATACATGAAATTTTTTAAATATAACATACTATCTATTTTACTTTTTGCCATCTCAACAAGGATAATCTTTGCCCAGGAATGGAACCAACACTGGCCTGTTCTGAAAACGTATAAGGACAAATACCTCGATGAAGTGGCCATGCCATTGGGAGGTATTGGAACAGGAACCGTATCTATTGGAGGCAGAGGGGATTTAAGGGACTGGGAATTAATGAACCGCGGTGCCCTCGGTTATCTGCCGGCTTTCAAACTGGTAGAACCCACCATTTCCAACGGCCCCTTCTTTGCTTTGTATTACAAGCAGCAAAGCGGCGAAGCCAATGTAAGGGTACTCGAAGGGCCGGTGTCTGTCAGGGAATATTACGGTGATTGGGGTGCCGATGCTGTAAACTCCGGCTTTCCAAGATTTGAATCGACCGGTTTTGCCGCTGCGTATCCCTTGGCTCAAATCAATTTTGAGCACAAAGCGGTGCCGGTTGACGTGAGGCTGGAAGCATTTAATCCGCTTGTCATAGGAGATGCCGACAAAAGTGGTATTCCTGTCGCTGTACTCCGGTATGTATTGACCAACAACACAGATCGACCTATTGAAACATCTGTAGTGGGTATGGTACCCAATTATATTGGTGTTGACGGGTGGTCGGGTGAACCTAAAGGCAATTATAATAGTTATAGGGAGTCCGGGGACATAAAGGGTTTATACATGTTCTCCGAAGGGGTAGACCCCAAAGATGTCAATTGGGGAACCATGGCTTTGACAACAACGGCAAGCGAGGGTATAACCTACCGCACCTCCTGGGCAAAGCTTGGCTGGAACTGGACATTTCGTGAGTTCTGGGATGATTTTATTGCTGATGGGGCGCTGGTTGACCACCCTGAAAAAACTAAAATAGAGAAGGGAGATTCTACAGAGTTCATCGGGGATAACCTGGGCAGCAAATCAGCGAAGATTAAAACCCCGCCTGCAACACTTGCGGTTAAGCAGACCTTACAGCCAGGGGAATCAAAACAAGTTACGTTCCTTTTAACATGGCACTTTCCCAACCGAAGGGCCTGGGACCATGGCACCCATCACGCAGGCCATTATGGGGGTGACGATATAGTTGGCAATTACTATACCACACTTTACAAAGACGCCTGGGATGTGGCCGAAAAAACTGCCGGGGAGTTGGAAAACCTGGAGAAAGAGACGGTTAACTTTGTACAAACCCTGGTATCGAGTGATATTCCTGATATTTTGAAGGAGGCCGGGCTCTTTAACCTGAACAACTTAAGAAGTCAAACGGTATTTCGTACAGCCGATGGCCTGCCTTTTGGATTTGAAGGGACAGGGAGCATCAAAGGAACAAAAATCGGGGCCGGCAAATCTTCCGGCTGGGGATTTGGCACCTGTTTTCATGTTTGGAACTATGAATCAACGATTCCATTCCTTTTCGGTGATTTATCTACCAAATTCCGGGAAGTAGAATTTCTGCACGCTACCAATGAGGAGGGTGCACAAAGCCACAGGGTGGCGCTGCCAATCGAAAAAGGTAAAAATTTTAAGCATTGGGCAGCAGATGGTCAGATGGGTACCATGATAAAAGTCTACAGGGATTGGCACCTATCCGGGGACGATGCCAAGCTGAAAGAGATGTGGCCCTATATCAAAAAGGCAATGTCATTTGCTTGGACCGGCATATGGGATACCGACAAAGATGGTGTCATGGAGGGAAGCCAGCACAATACCATGGACATTAATTATGTAGGGCCGAACCCTCAGATGGCAGCCTGGTATTTGGGCGCGTTGAAAGCCGCTGAGCAAATGGCTGCTCATCTCGGTGACAAGGCATTTGCAAAAGAATGTGGTGATCTTTATATAAAAGGTCGTAAATGGATAGACGCAAACATCTTTAACGGGGAATATTACGAACATCATATCCCCGAGGCTGCCAGCAAAGTAGCCCAGCTTGGCAAAGGGTGCCTGGTAGATCAACTGGTAGGCCAATATCTGGCTCATACCACAGGATTGGGATATGTTTTGGATAAAGACCATGTTCAAACTACACTTAAAAGTATCATGAAATATAACTATGTAGATAACTTTAATGAGCATTTCAACACTTTCAGGAGCTTTGGCCTTGGAGATGAAGCCGGACTGGTGATGGCCTCCTATCCACGAGGTGATTTATTGGACTTTCCATTCCCCTACTACACAGAGATCATGACCGGATTTGAGTACAGTACGGCAGCCCATATGATTTACGAAGGTCAGATAGAAAGCGGTCTCAAAGTATTCAAAGCTATTCGCGACAGGTATGACGGATACAAAAGAAACCCCTTTAATGAAGGGGAGTTCGGGCACCGTTATGCCCGTGCAATGGCGGCGTGGGCGGGTATCCTGGCTTACACGGGTTTCCAATATTCCGCTGTGGATAATACCATGAACTTCAATGCCCGGAATGGCAAATACTTCTGGTCGAACGGCTATCGGTATGGCACTGTACAGATCAGTGACTCAGGCCGGGAAAAGACAGTGATTCTGACCGCTCAAAATGGGGATTTGACACTAAAATCATTGACGCTGAATGGTTTTGGCAAAGTAAGGTTTAGGCGGGGAAAAACCTGTAAAAAAGGGCAAAGTATGCAGTTTACCGTTTCCGCCAATGATGCCAATGCGGGTTTGCCTGTCAATGCAAAATTGAATTAAAAAAGAAACATCGACTTTCATATGGCAACCTGCCTCATGCAGCAGGTTCAAAGAAAGATACTCACGGCCATGTGGTGGCCTGCATCCACGCTACTGACCGCTTATAAGATGCGGTATGGGGAAACAGGCCGGCCGGGTGTTTTTGCCTATAGGACCAATAAAAATGTTTCCTATTCCTGCATCTGCCGGTGTGAAACACCGGTTTCACCGACGTTTATCCTCCTTATTCAGTGCCTTTTTAACACCTGTTTATTTAATCGAACTCAGGTGAATACTTTGCGCCGCATATTCACAAGCTGGGAATACCGCGCTATCAGCGCGATTTTTGACAGTTGAAAAACCGCTTCAATGCTTGACTCAAAAGAAATTTATGTTTAGTATAGCTTTGGATTAGATATGGGAAAAAAAGGTTATTGATTAATTGGTTAAATGGATGCCCGGGAAAAAAAAGATATGTTAGAAGTGCTTTCTCCTTCCGAAGCTTGGAGCAAAATTCGGGAAGGAAATAATGTAGCCTTCACACATATCTACAATCTTTATTTTTATGATTTATGCCGGTATGGTAGTCGAATTTGCGGTGATCGTGAGTTAATCGAGGATAGCATTCAGGACCTGTTTGTTGAAATTTGGAGATCGAGAAACCGGCATCCTCAGGTACGATCGGTGAAATACTATCTGTTTAAACGCCTCAAGAGAAAGATTACAAAAAAACTCATTGATAAAAGAAAGACCCCGATTGATCGAAACATTCTGGAGGATTACAACTTTAGGATTGTATTTTCCCATGAGTCCGAATTAATTGCGCAGCAGGTTTCCAAAGAGCAACAGTCAAGGTTGCTAAGGGCCTTGAATCAATTGACCAGAAGGCAAAAAGAAGCCATCACCTTAAGATTTTTTGATGGTTTTAGTAATGAAGAAGTGGCCGGTATGCTGGCTATGGATAAAAAGTCAGTTCGCAATCTCATTTACCGGGCTATGCTGGTTTTAAAAAAACATTTACCCAAATCACTGTTCCTTCCCTTTTTTGTTTTTTTGGGGCAAAAGTAAGTATCTACCTCCACGGGCTTTATTGCTTCCTCAAACAACATTCATCAAAACAAAAGCACAAATCACCGACATCTTCATAAAGGTTTTCCGGCAATCTTTAAAAAAGTCTTTAATCGAGTGACTTTTGTGACAATCGTTGAACCGGAAGGGGTAGTGAAAATTACGAATACGCGGGAAGCCCGAAAATATTGAATTTTTTTTGAGGACGTTTTGGAATTTTCCTCCCCCTTATATATGAAAAGCAAGGGTAGATGGATTACAGAAATTTTGATCTGACCGATTTCATACTGGATGAATATTTTCAGGATTGGGTGATTAATCCAACCGAAGCGTCCGATATGTTTTGGAATAATTGGATGGAAAACAACCGGGAAAAGAAAAAAGTCATTGAGCAAGCCAGGGCGATAATTCAGAATTTGAATTTCATATCCATAGATATTTCTGAATTTGATAAAAATAGCGTATTGGATCATATCAATGCTGCCATTCGTGCGAAAGAACTGACTGAAGAGTTGAAAGTGCCCGGTGAGATGCTCGATTTGGAAGATGATGAAGTGAATGAAACCATCATTTATGCACTGGAAACCACAAGGGATAAAATCAGGATTTGGTATCGCGTAGCAGCCGTCATTTTTGTGGTTGCCTCATTGGGCATCTCCTTGGCTTTCTTGCATAATTATTTTGATGTGCCATCTCAACCATTGACCGAGGTGAATGAATGCATAGAAAAATCATGTGGCCCCGGGGAAAAACTGAATGTGAAACTGAAAGATGGCACAAAAATAAAGTTGAACAGCAATAGCAAATTAATATTTCCAAGAACCTTTGCTTCGAAGCAAAGAAAAGTAACCCTGATTGGGGAAGCATTTTTTGAAGTGTCTGAAGATCAATCCAGACCGTTCATAATTACTTCCGGTCAGATTGCCACCGTAGTACACGGTACTTCTTTTAATGTGAGAGCTTTTCCCTACGAGCCTGAAATCAAGGTTGCGGTAGCCACCGGCAGGGTTTCAGTAGAGAAAATACACATGTACGAAGACGAAAAAACACAACAGGCAATATTGCTAAGCCCCCGTGAAATGGCTGTTTTTGAAAAAGAGACAAAGAAAACGGAGAAACTTAAATTTGAGTTTATCAAAGAGATGGGGTGGAAAGATGGGATCATTCATTTTGAACAGGCGAATATTCATGAAGTATTGCAAACATTGGAAAATTGGTATGGTGTAACTTTTATTAAAAATGGCAAAATCAACGAAGACAGAGACTATACCGGAAGTTTTAATAACAAGTCCTTGGAAGTTGTATTAACCGGGCTCGGGTTAGTATTTGATTTTAAATTTGAAATAAAAGGGAAAATTATTGAACTGAATTAAATTTTAAGCTATGATAAATATCGACTCAAGTTAAAACAAATCGAGATAACGTGTACCTAAAAACTCACGCTGCTGATTAGACATTGTGCGATGGCTTGTTCAGCAGTCGTGAGATTGATTGTGTTCTTGATAAATTAATTTACCAAAAACGAAAATTATGCATATAAAATTACGGAAAAAATTTTTAATTATGTCCAAATACGCTGTTTTTGGCATAGTTCTGCAATCCCTGTTTTATTCTTTATTGTTTGCCGGAACTGGCAAAGCGCAGCGAGTCAGTCTTGAAAATATCCAGGTTGGCATTGCGTTCAATGAGGTCTCGGTAGAAGAGGCATTTGATATCATTGAAGAACTGACCGCGTTCAAATTTTCTTACAAGAGAAAAGCCATTCATCAAAAGCAAAAGCTGAATTTTGGCAAGACAAATTTATCATTGGCAGACTTGCTTAGAAAAATCGCCAAAACTACTCGTTTGTGCTTCACAAGGATTGATGAAACCATTCATGTCACAAAAAAAGAAGAGGAAAATGGGAGCGCTATGGAAGGGTTATTGATAGATCAAGATTTTATTGATCGTATAATTTCAGGAAAAGTGACCGATGAAAATGGGACAGGTCTTCCAGGGGTAAATGTGTTTGCCAAAGGAACAGAGATAGGAGTTATTTCGGATATTGAAGGAAATTATTCAGTTAATGTACCCGATGAGACAACTACCTTGATTTTTTCTTATGTAGGGTATTTAACCGAAGAAATTGAAATTACGGGAAGAAACATTATTAATATAAGTCTTGCGCCTGATATTGAAACACTTTCGGAAATAGTGGTTGTGGGTTATGGAACACAGGAAAAGACAAAGCTGGTAGGATCGGTAGCCCAGATTGAAGCAAACAAAATCAACGACAGACCGGTTGCCCAGTTAAGACAGGCACTCACTGGTCAGGTGCCGGGGGTGACCGTTATTCAAAGATCCGGACAACCTGGTGATTTGGGAGGAGAAATCCAGGTGAGAGGGGTTAACTCGGTAAACTCTTCCAATGCGGCACTGATCTTGGTCGATGGCATTCCCACTTCATCTTTTAATGATATTAACCCGAATATTATTGAAAGTATTTCTGTACTGAAAGATGCTTCAGCTTCAGCTATTTATGGTGCAAGGGCCGCAAATGGCGTGATATTGGTCACGACCAAAACAGGCACGGAAGACAGGCTGAGTGTCTCGTATAATGGATTCGTAGGCATTCAAGTCCCCACTGAATTTCCGGAATATGTTAACTCCTGGGAATATGCAGAACTTTTGAACGAGGCCAACGAGAATGATGGGTTGGGCCCTGCTTACTCTGAGGCCGAGATAGCATTATTTCGCAATGGTACCGATCCGGATAATTATCCTAATAGTGATTTTCGATCAGCCGTACTCAAAGACAGGGCCGTTTTGACAAGCCATAACTTATCCGTAGCCAACAAAGTGGGTAATACCAATTATTTGTTGGGATTGGGTTATTTGGACCAAGGAGGCCTGGTGCCGGAAAACAACTACAAAAGATATAACCTGAATTTAAACTTAATTTCGAACCTGGGCGATAAAATGAAATTGAGTACCAGGCTGCAAGGCAGATTCTCGAAGGATGAACAACCCTCTGGTCCCCCGGTAGGCAATGGTTCTAACATGCTCAATATTATTGGTCAGTCTGTTCGATTTCCTGCTATTTTTCCTATCAAACTTCAAAACGGAGATTGGGGTGTAGGGTTTGAACAGTCAGGAACACCCGCGTCCTGGGTAAATAGTGACTCTTTTTATGAACGAAAAGAAAACGAAGTAGGCATAAACATGAAATATGACCTGAATATTTTAAAAGACCTGACATTTTCTATGATCGGGGGCTATAATGCTGTGGAAGCGAAAGAGCAAAGATTTGAGGCAACCCAATTAATAGCCCAGGATATTCTTTTGGGGCCGGCACAGCAAAACATAAGAAGGGACGGTTACACTTATCTGACATTTCAGCAAATATTGGAATACTACAAATTACTGGATGACCACCAGATCAGCCTGTTGGCAGCACACACGTATGAGTTTCAGGAATCCGACCTATTGACGGCGGTCAGGATTGGATTTCCAAGCAACGATCTTACCGAACTCGATGCAGGAGAAGTAGAAGGATCTCAAAATGGTGGTACTGCTTCCGAGTGGGCCATGGATTCTTATTTTGCAAGATTGCGTTATAGCTATCAAAATAAGTATTTGATAGAGGCTGTAGTAAGACACGATGGATTTTCAGGGTTTAGATCCGACAATAGATACGCTACCTTTCCCTCTCTTGCTGCCGGCTGGAGAATTTCCCAGGAAAACTTTATGAAGAATACTGTAAACTGGGTGGATGAGTTGAAATTAAAAGCCTCATGGGGGCAGGTGGGAAACAACCAGGTGAATGAAGAAGCCGGTGGGCTCTATCCTTATCAAAGCCTTCTTACAAACAGTAGCCCTCTGGATGTTACACAAAACTACAACTATGGCTTCGGGGGCACAATAAGCACAGGACTGGCTGTCGTCCGGATCCCTGATCCGAATATCACCTGGGAGACCCAGGAGATGCTCGATATTGGTATAGAAACAACACTTTGGGGTGGCATGATAAATTTTAGTGCAACTTACTTTAATAAAAAGACCAAGGATGCCTTGCTTGAACAAACCGGAAGTGTCCCTCAGACTTTAGGTTTTACAGTGGGAGTCACAAACGCGGGCACTGTGTTGAATGAAGGCTGGGAATTCGGCTTAGGACATACACACAAACTGGGCGATTTTGAATATTCCATTTCTGCCAACGCAACCTTTTTAAATAATGAAGTGTTAGATTTGGGGAGCGCAGGCGTTGAACTACTGAATGGTTTGATTGCCAATGGCAATACATACGTAGGACACCCGCTTCAAAATTACTATGGTTTTGTCGCTGATGGGCTTTTCGTAGATGAGGAAGATATCGCTAACTATCCCGATCAGCGTGAGGTCAATAGCAATGGACCTAATCAAAACGGACTCCCCGGAGATATACGTTATAAAGATATCAATGGCCCTGATGGCGTACCCGATGGGAAGGTCGATGCTATATACGATCGAACGGTCATTGGCAGCAGAATACCGAAAGTCTCTTATGGTATTAATTTAGGAGCCGTTTATAAAGGATTGGGCCTGAATATTTTAATTCAGGGTGTTTCAGGTGTAGATGGTCTCATGGGAGGAACGGCCGGGCTTGCTTTTGTAAATCAGGGAAATATCCAGAGATGGCAGGCGGAAGAAAGATGGAGGGCGGAAAGCCCTAATCGCAATGCCGGATACCCAAGGTTGGAAATTATCCCCAATGGAGGCGTACCCAATTCTCAAATGTCGACTTTTTGGTTATCGGATGCCGCCTATTTGAAAGTCAGAAACATTCAATTGACCTATGATTTGCCAACATCTATTTTGGAATCCATTGGTCTTCGCGGTGTACAACTGCGTGCCAGCGGTGAAAATTTAATCAACATTCATAACTATAGAAAAGGTTGGGATCCGGAAATTAATGCTACGATGAATTACTACCCGATTATGGCAAACTATACGTTAGGTGTAAAAATTGACTTTTAATCTCAAAACCATGAAATTTTTATTCAAAAGAAAAATAACACGCATCATATCTTCATTGGTTGTAACCGGCCTTTTCCTATCGTGTTCCGATGAACTGGAGCGGTCGCCGTTGGATCGATTTGCCAGTGAAAATTTCTGGGTCTCCGAAACCAATACAATGCTGGCATTGACTGCCGTGTACAAAGGTGAAACTGCCGGTACGGCAAGTGCCGGCTTTACAGATTGGTGGAGTTACACAGCCACGGTTTTATTGGAAGGTGCTACAGACAATTCCTATGATCGACGGGGCGATAATTCGCCGGTAAACAGGTTGACCAATGGTACAATGCTGGCCTCAAATACAGCAGAGGTCAGGCGCATGTGGGACAGAACCTATGAGAAAATTGCCCGTAGCAATTTCTTTCTTGAAAATATCGAGTTGGCGCCTATATCCGATGAAACCAAAGCTCGTATGACTGCGGAAGCCCGCTTTGTCAGGGCGGTGCAGTATTATTATTTATCTCAGACCTATGGTGCTGTTCCATTAATTACAAGAACCCTTACGCTTGAGGAGTCCTTTGAAGTAGTAAAATCACCTAAAAGGGAGATAATTCAATTTGTCATCGATGAATTGACCGATGCCACAAACAATTTACCCAGATACAATGATATGCCATCCGGGGAATTTGGCCGTGCCTCCAAGCAGGCTGCTTTGGCATACCTGGGAAGAACACAAATGGCTGATCGCAGATTCGGCGAGGCGGCAGCTACCTATAAAACCGTCATCGACTTTGGGGATAATCTGATTGATCCTGATTATGTTACACTATTCAATGGTAAAAACGAGCAGAGCAAGGAGATAATTTTTACCATGCCCTACATTGAAGATTTGTTCGGTAACGGCCTGCAGCAAAATGCAGGACCTGCGATAATAGGCGGGTGGCACATTGTTAACCCATTAGGAAGTTTGGTTGAATCTTACGAGTTTAATGACGGTACTCCGTTTGATTTTGCCGATCCCCGGTACGACCCCGCTGATTTGACAAAGGACAGAGATCCCCGGTTAAGTTATAATGTCCTTGTCAATGGGGTGGAATTTGGCCCGGGATTCAAGTACATTTCTCATCCTGATTCTGTCAATTCCATCGATAGGCTTACCACCAACAAACAAGCCACTCGTACAGGATTTGGGTTGGCCAAATTTATGGATTGGGATTACAAGGGCGACCTTCGCAGAGCACCTGCTGACATTCCCATCGTTCGATATGCCGAGGTATTGTTAACTTACCTCGAGGCAAAGCTGGAAGCCGGAGACCCTATTGATCAGGGACTTCTTGATGCGACCATCAATCAGGTAAGAGGCCGGGCGTCGGTTAATATGCCGCCGGTTACGGAAACAGACCCTACGCTGCTTAGGGTGATCTTAAGAAGAGAAAGGCGTAATGAACTGGCACTGGAAGGCCATAGATACTGGGATTTATTACGGTGGGACAGGGCCAAAGATATACTTCAAGGTGATTTTTATGGAGGGCCATTTCCCGGAGCTGAGAATTTAAGAAAAAATGGTTCGATCGATGATCCCCATGACCGATGGTATGTCACCTCTAAAAGTTTCCGGCCAGGCATAGATGACAGGTGGCCCATACCGGATAGTGAAATAGAAATAAACCCTAATTTAGGCTTAGATGTAGATTGATTGCCGCTAATAAAAGCTTGTTTTTTTAACTTATTCTGACCTTAGTGTATGCTAAAATGCCAACTTCTATGATAGAAATGGCTTGGGAGGTCTTCCGGATTTTATGAGCATTTAAAACCTTAAACTAAAGCGGCATCGGGCCCGGCAATTCCATAAGCAGCTTACTTGCCGGATCCGATGCCGCCTCAGTTGGAGCAGATGCAGGTCCATGTTCGATGTATATTTCTTTTATACAAAATCCTGTTGGTGATTTTTCTTTAACAACCAGCAAATTAAACGAACTACTACGGGATTAATGCAAAGAAATCATCATATTGTGCATAGAGATTGGTGGATAGAACGGTAATTATTGGCCAAATTGCAGGTTCGGATTTTAACGAGTCACGACTATCGAGTCATCTAAAATGAGAAATTCTTGTTTTCGGGTTCTGCGCAATTCCATCACGAAGCGGGTGATAATCGTTGCTTTTTCCTTTTGCCTGTCCATGGACATGGAAGCTTACGGACAAAAGCTTGCCAACGACCGGGCAGCATGGTTTGTCGACGCCCGATTTGGCATGTTTATCCATTGGGGCGTTTACAGCGGTGCCGAGGGTTTTTGGAAAGGTGAAAAGCTTCGTAATAACAATAACTACGCCGAATGGATTCGCTACCGCAACCGCATTAGTAAGGAAGAATACCTTACCCTGCTGGATAGGTTCAAATGGGATGAAATCGACCCTGAGCAGTGGGTTATCCTGGCCAAACAATCAGGCATGAAATATGTTACTATCACAGCCAAACACCATGACGGGTTTGCACTTTGGGATAGCAAGGCAAGTGACTATACTGTGGCAAAACATACCGATCCAGGCAGGGACATTATCAGGGAACTGGCTGAAGCCTGTAGAAAACACGGCTTACGACTGGGTTTATACTATTCCCATTGGGTCGATTGGGAGCATCCTGACAGTTGGGACCATACCAGGGAAATTACCGGCCTTTCCAATGAAACCTATGACCGCTACTGGCAGGAAAAGGTCATGCCCCAAATGCGGGAATTGTTAACCGGATATGGAGAAATTGGCCTCATTTGGTTTGATATGTGGGTACACCATTCGAAAACGGTCGTTAGCAAAGCACAATTATTACAGTTGAAAAAACTTATCAGGGAAATACAGCCCAATTGTTTGGTCAATTCCAGATTGGGACTGTCAGTAGCAGAGGACAAGGATATTGATTTTCAAACTTTGGGAGATAATCAGTTAGGCAGCAATAAAAAAGATCACCCCTGGCAAACATCGGCCACTGTGGCTCATTCCTGGGGATTCCACGCCCGGGATACGGAATGGAAATCCACTACCACACTTTTACAATCACTGATCAATAATGTATCCCTGAATGGTAATTTTATGCTCAATATCGGCCCCCGGGCTAATGGAGAGGTACCCTTTGAAATATCCGGGAGGCTTAAAGAAATGGGGCATTGGCTGGCTGTAAATGGAGCGTCGATTTATAATAGCGAGGCTTTTAATCTCAGAAAGGATCTGCATGACTGGGGCAGGATTACTTATAAAAAGACAGCGGCAGGGAAACACTTATTATATCTGCATATTTTTAATTGGCCTATTGATAAAGAACTAACCCTTACAGGGGTCAGAACACGCCCGTCACAAGTTTATGTTTTGGCAGATAAGCTACAGACCGGCTTCCCCTTTGCACATCATGAGATGGTAACTCAGTTGAAGCTACCCAATCAGCCACCTGATCCGTTGATTTCTGTGGTCGTTGTCGAATATGACCGGGAACCTGAAATTGTTCCGGGTTTGGTGGCCCGGTCTGTGTCCGGTGGTTTTTCTTTAACCCCTGATAACCGGACTGCTTCAAAGGGTAACACCACCCTCGAAAAAGCAGCACGCCGTGGCTCTATTCTGGCACATGTGGTGGTAAAAGATCAAAGCACCTATCAATGGCAGCTATTTATCGATGAACCGGGCTCTTACAAAATGGATGCATCATATAGCTTTCAGGGCAAGGAGGCTATCGGAAAAATCGTGGTTAACACAGCCGGAACAACTTTGGAACACCAGGTTCAACCTACCGGAAAAACCGTAGGGGAACCAAATTCGGATTGGGTAATTGACAGCTTTAATGCCACCACCCTGGGAAAGATCAATTTTGCCGGATCCGGCCTTTATGATGTACAGGTAGAAGTGCACCCCCGGAAAGGCGCTGATATTAAGTTTCAATGGATATGGTTAAAAAAGGAGTGATTTTTGAATAAAAGACATTAAATTACACAATGATTAATAAAATAAGAGGCGCTTTAACGATCTGGTCACAATTAAAATGTTTTTTAAACATGTTGTATGGCAATCTGTTAAATGCGAACAATTTTCCTGAAAACCATTGAATTTGCCTTATTTTTTCATTAGAATTCAACAGGAAAAGCATTAATTAATTTTTCATTTATGGTTAAAATGATTTCTATCAGGTATTTCAGACAGGAAAATAACAAAAGGAAGGTAATTCAAGCGGTTGTTGCAAGGTTGCTGCTTCCCATCATTGTTTTGTTGTGCTACGCTTCACCGGGGTTTGCTCAAACTAAAAGCTGGCAGTTGGATCCCGGTGCACCGCCGGAGGTGCACATAACAGGCACATCGACGCTGCATGATTGGAAAGCAGACTGTCCGGGCCTGACAGGCATACCCGAAACTTTGCAGATAACTGACAAAAACACCATTGATGCGTTTGCCTTTAAAATTCCGGTAGACAGTATGGACGGTGGGCGTGGGGCTACTATGAATAAAAAAATCCATGCAGCTTTTAAATCTACTGAAAACCCTTTTATAGATTATAAACAAACAGAGCCTGCCGTTTTAAGTGAGATGCAGGAAAGCGGGGATTTTAACTTCCGTTCCAAGGGGATTCTTTCAATGGCTGGAAAAGATAAGCCCATCACCGTGTCGGGCAAGGGTACCATCGACAAGGGCGTGATGATGCTGACTGTCAGTAAGGAGCTTAAAATGACTGACTTTGAAATGGAACCTCCCAGTGCCATGTTCGGACAGATTAAAACACATGATGATATTGTAGTTAACTTTGTATTCCACTACAAAAAGACAGGCGATGAATAAAACATTGATAGTAGTATGGCTTACCGGTTTGCTGATGACAACAGGAGCCAACGGGCAATCCGGTATTCAACAACGGGTAGATACCATTCCCGGAACAGTTATAAGTTTTGAAATGAAGCTTATCCCGGGGGGCACCTTCCTAATGGGCAGTCCTGATAACGAACCGGATCGTACCCCGGATGAAGGCCCCCGGTTTGAAGTGGCGGTTGATTCCTTTTGGATAGGCACGTATGAAGTAACATTCGAAGAGTATAATGTTTTCAGGGATAAATCTTTGGATATACCTACTGCCAATAATCCATCCTGGAATGCGGACGCTGTAGTACGGCCTAGCCCGCCTTATGAGGATCCTACTTTCGGTATGGGCAAAGACGGTTTCCCGGCCGCCAGTATGACGCAATTTGCCGCTTTACAATATTGCCGGTGGCTCAGCGAAAAAACAGGGGTATTTTACAGGTTGCCCACAGAAGCCGAATGGGAATATGCCTGCAGGGCCGGAACCACCGGCAGATATTACTTCGGAGATGAGGCAGAGCAACTGGATGCTCACGCGTGGTACTATGATAACAGCAATGAAGCTTATAAAAAGGTGGGCAAGAAATTGTCTAATCCCTGGGGACTTTACGATATGTTGGGCAACGTATCGGAATGGACACTGGACCAGTATCAGGAAGATGCCTACATGCAACTCGCAAAAATGAATGAGGTAAACCCCTGGATTAAACCCACCAAACTGCACCCCAGAACGGTTCGTGGCGGTTCGTGGGATAATGATATGGAAGATGTGCGTTGTGCATGCCGTATCGAATCCAGCGACAGGTGGAAAGAAAGGGATCCCCAAATACCTAAAAGCTATTGGTGGAATACTGACTCCCCTTTCGTAGGTTTCCGCCTGGTACGGCCTGCAAAACAGCCTGCAAAGGAAGAGCAGGAGGCTTTCTGGGCAAGGGTTTTAGGTGATTAATGAACTCCAATGCGATGATGAAATTGAAAATGTCCGGCACCGGTTTTTTGATCTTCTTGTTCCTGACGTGCCATATTTCAGGGGCCCAGGAGACATGGTGCAAGTTCAGACGTACAGCCCCGCTAATGGGTACCGATTTCTCATTGACTTTCTATGCTTCTTCAAGCGAACTGGCAGCGCGTGCTGCTGCCGCTGCTTTTGAAAGGGTTGAGCAACTAAATCAGATTTTCAGTGATTATCTGGAAGATAGCGAAGTTACGAAGCTGTCAGCAACTGCCGGCTCAGGCAGGCGTATTGCAGTGAGCAACGATCTTTGGTATCTGCTAAAATACGCCAAACGCCTTTCGAGGCAGAGTGGTGGAGCATTTGATATTACGATAGGCCCCCTTACCAAACTATGGCGAAGAGGTGTCAGGCAACAGGAATATCCGGATGCTGCCAAAATTGCCAGGGCAAGGGCGCTGGTGAATCATCGCTGGGTAAAACTATACCCTCGTCAAAAGAAGGTGAAGTTAAAGAAACCCGGCATGCGCCTCGATTTTGGTGGCATCGCCAAAGGTTATGCCGTAGATCAGGCGTATGAAGTTTTAGAACAACGATTTGGAATTACGAGTGCCATCATAGATGGGGGAGGAGACCTGTTTATTGCCGCACCACCACCGGATGGCAGTAGCTGGGAAATCAAAAACATAAACAGCACAAGCATTTCCGCACAACATTACCGTGCCATGGCAAGCTCGGGTGATACCTACCGGTATTTACAATGGCAGGGAAAAAGGTATTCACACATCCTTGAACCCTCCTCCGGACTGGGAAAAGTGGATAGTTCCGTTGTCACTGTTATCGCGTCCAATACTACGCTGGCCGATGCTTTGGCCACTACATTTACCGTAGCATCGGAAGCAGTTAAAAAGAAACTAAAAAAAAAATATGATATAGAAATTATAAATTAAAAATGGTTGCCCCACAATCTGTTTAATGAAGTAAATTATTTTTAGTTGAAAGAAAATCATAAAATCATGAAAAAAGACTATAAATCCAGGCGTGAGTTTATTAAAAAGTCGAGCTCAGCAGTTTTGACCTCTGCAGTGGGGTTTAATATCTTATCTGCGCAGCCGCTATCCCAACGGAATATAAACAGCGAAACGCTTAAAGTGGGCCTAATAGGTTGTGGGGGTAGAGGTACGGGCGCAGCGCTTCAGGCTTCGAAGGCCGATCCCAATGTAATAATCACAGCCATGGCGGATATCTTCCGGGACAGGCTGGATAAGTCTTATGAAAATCTGAAGTTGGAAAACCCCGATAAGTTAAAGGTAGATGAAGGGCACAAGTTTATAGGTTTCGATAGCTACCGCAAATTGTTGGAAACCGATGTAGATGTGGTGATCCTTGCCACACCTCCCAACTTTCGCCCCGGACATCTGGCTGCTGCTGTAGAAGCAGATAAGCATATTTTTTGCGAAAAACCTGTGGCGGTAGATGCCCCCGGTATCCGTAGCGTGATAGAAACCGCCAAGAAAGCCAAAGAAAAAGGACTGGCCATGATGTCTGGTTTTTGCTGGCGGCACGACACGCCCAAAATAGACACTTATCAAAGAATACTGGATGGGGCCATAGGAGATGTTCACACCGTTTACAACACCTACAATACCGGCGCCCTGTGGTTTCACGAGCGCCAACCGCAGTGGTCTGATTTTGAATTCCAAATGCGTAACTGGCTATACTATACCTGGATTTCGGGCGATCATATTACTGAACAGGCGGTGCACAGCCTGGACCTGATGGCCTGGGCCATGAGTGATGAGGTGCCCTTGAAAGCCACGGGCACAGGTGGAAGGCAGAGCCGTACCGAAGAACAATATGGCAATGTCTACGATCATTTTGCCATCGTTTACGAATATCCCAATGGTAAAAAAGGATTTCATTTCAGCAGGCAACAAAAAGACTGTTCACGGGCTTATCATGTGGAATTAACCGGTAGCCAGGGCACTTCTTATATTGATGTGTTCCGCAAACATGAGATCAAAGGAAAGGAGAAATGGAAATGGAGAGGCGAAAAAAACAATATGTACCAAAACGAGCACGATACGTTATTTGCTTCTATACGCAAGGGAGACCCCTATTTTGACGGAATTCGTATGGCTAACAGCACCATGTTGGCAATATTGGGAAGAATGGTAGCTTATACAGGCCAAACCCTAACCTGGGATGAGGCCCTGAATTCCCAGGAAGTGCTGGGCCCTGAGCTTGAAGCGTTTAGCTGGGACCTGAAATGGCCCATGAAAGAAGTTGCGAAACCGGGCATTACAAAATTCAGCTAATATGAAGCGAAGAGATTTTACAAAAAACGCAACTGCCTGCGCTATGGCAGTTGGCCTGTTCCCCGCGTTGGCCGGTGCCAGAAAAGCGCCCATTCACAAAAAGAGCCTTAAATTTGGCATGATTAAAGGGGAAATGTCAGTTTTGGAAAAGTTTAAGCTTGTAAAAGAATTAGGTTTTGACGGTGTAGAGCTGGATAGCCCCCATGACCTGAATGAAGAAGAAATCATGGAGGCCAAGCGCATTACGCGATTGGAAATACCTGGGCTGGTCAATTCTTTACATTGGACAAAACCTTTGTCCGATCCGGACCCCGCTACAAGAGCCGCATGCACTGAGTCCATGATAGAAGCGTTTCACCAATGCAAAAAGTATGGGGGTACCACGGTTTTATTGGTACCCGGTGTAGTAAACCAGGACGTGGCATATGATGAAGCCTGGGAGCGTTCAACAGAGGAAATCAAGAAAATGTTACCGACCGCTAAAGAAACGGGCATAAAAATAGCCATAGAAAATGTTTGGAACAACTTCCTGATCAGCCCCATGGAGGCAGCGCGATATATCGACCAGTTTAACAGTGACATGATCGGATGGTACTTTGATGTAGGAAATATTGTGCGGTACGGCTGGCCCGATCAATGGGTCAGGATCCTTGGAAAAAGGATTATCAAGGTCGATGTGAAGGAATACAGCAGGGATAAACAAAAGAATGAAGGGATATGGGAAGGTTTTAAGGTAAAACTGGGTGATGGGGATAGTGATTGGGCCAGGGTGAATGCAGCATTGCGCGAAGTGGGTTATTCCGGATGGGGGTCTGCTGAGGTACCTGGAGGTGACAAAGCGCGGCTAAAGGAAATCTCCCAAAGAATGGACAAAATATTTAAGCTGTAAAATATTTTTATTTTGATTGGGCCCAGCCTACTTTGCCAAGATGTTGCAAAAGGCTGGGTATTCAACCGTCCTTCTTGTAGGAAAGAACCATTTGAATGGCTTACCGCAGGGCTGCGATTATTCATGCACGCACGGCTTGTAGCAATGAGAAAAAAGTACGGAGCCGGATCTTCGCCCCATCCCGTATACCGCCATCTTTCCGATCTTAGCGTGGCACCTTTGCCCCTGTAACTAATGGTGTAAGCAAGCTGCTCACCTTCAATGCTATGGTTTTTTATGTAACCTGCCAGACTTTTTCCTGGAAGTATAGCAGGTTGTTCATCCTCAGAACCACATCGTTCAGTGAATGTCGGATAAAGATCGATCAGCGCTGTTATGGACTCAAAGTTTGTTCCATGTCTGCATGGATAAGCATATTGGCCGTATAACTAAAAAAGTCGATGACTCCGGCATAAGAAAAAATACGCTGTCCCTGTTTATAGATGACAATGGAACTGACAGGAAAGTGATTTCCGGGAATAACGGAGTAAAGATCGCGGATCGCAAAGGGCATCCGGTAGTGACTGGTTCTTGCTATTGGGAGGAAATTTATAAAACTGGTAATCTGATAAACAGTTTCCATGTAATATTTTAAACTTCTGTGATTAATTTCCTGAATTTTTTTATTTTTAATAAATTATCTGCTTTCGAAAGCTATTTGTAGGGAACACTTTGATATATTTTGCATAAAAAAGAGAAATATATTGGTTTGCTGATTAATCGTATTTGTCATTACGATGATCAGCATGCTTTGCGTGAGTTGATTGATTATTTTTATCCCAGGTTGTACCGTATCACCTTCGCCATTCTAAAAAATAAAATGCTTTCGGAAGAAGTAATTGGTGATGTTTTCTTTAGATTCTGGCAAATGAGAAAACGCACTTCGGAAATAAGGGATCTCAATAAATATTTATGCACATCTGCTAAAAACAATGCGCTCGTTTTGCTTAAAAAGGAAAATAGGAGGAATTATGGCAGTCGTGAATCCACGGATCAAATTTTTGAATTTCAAAAGGAAATCCCTCTTTTATCTATTTCACCTGAAAAGCAATATTTGACAGAGGAATTGAATCGGCACATCAAAGCCGCTATTTCGAATTTACCGGAAAGATGCAAGATGGTTTTTGAACTTGTGAAGCTGGAAGGTCTTTCGTACAAGGAAGCAGCCATAAAACTTTCTATAAAACCTAAAACCGTAGAAAATCAACTGGCGATAGCCCTGAAAAAGATGCATGAAGAACTGAAACCATATCTGCAGGATCAAAATGAGTACAGTTTCGAAAAAACCATAACCCTTTTCCTCTTCTGCGCTATTACCTCCATTTAAATTTTGCTTGTCATTTGGGGGTTTTACTAATTTTTTTATTCCTAAATAATAAAACCCTTAATTGAGATGTTCAACGATGCGCCCTACCACCTGTTTGCACGATATCTGACCGGTGAAGCAGATCAGCGCGATATTGCAGCACTTCAAAGCTGGCTTGAAGCCAGTGAGCAAAATAAGATCCTTTTTCACAGCATTACTGAGTTTTGGGACACAGAGGCAGGCTATTTTTCAAAAGAATCTGAGAAAATCGCACAAAATTTAGCGCAAAGAATTAAGGATTTTGATGAAGAACCACACGGGCGATTAAAGCCGGATAATCCTGATAGGAAAGTACCTGGGAGAAAAAGAAGCATCTTTCCATTCTCCGGGATCGCCGCTGCACTTGCCGTATTCATTTTAGCGGGCGCTTCATGGTTCTTTTCAGGTTATTTTGATACGCTCCTGGATAAGGAGACACCGGCCGTAGCCCATATTGAGAAATTTACCAATCCCGGTGAAAAATTAAATATCAAACTACCGGATGGAAGTTTAGTGAAACTGAATGCCAATTCTCAACTGGTATTCCCGGAGGAGTTCCCGGCTAAAGATAGAAAAGTAACGCTGGTTGGTGAAGCCTTTTTTGAGGTAACCGAAGACGTAGCAAGACCTTTTACAATCATGTCGGGCAATATTTCTACCACCGTACTAGGTACAACTTTTAACATCAGAGCATTTCCGGAAGAAAATGATATTACAGTGGCGGTGGTAAGTGGCAAAGTTGCAGTGGAGAATATCAAACAGGGAGGGGGTGATCCGAAACCTTTACTTTTGGCTCCCAACGAAATGGCTGTTTACACTAAAATGAATAATCAAACAGTTAAGCGTGGTTTTGATTACAATGAAATGGTAGCCTGGAAGGATGGCATTATTTACTTCAAGGATGCCGGGATTTCTGAAATCCTTGAAACCCTGGAATTGTGGTATGGTGTCACGTTTGTGGTGAATGCGGAAATGGATCAGAATAAGGGCTTTACGGTCAACTATAAAGATAAGTCACTTGACGCCATACTTCAGGGATTGGGTTTTGCCTTCGCTTTTGAATATGAGATTAACGGTAAGATAATTACTATAAACGGATTGCATGATGATCTACCATGATACAGGTTAGGAAACTTTCCATTGGTTAGGTAAAAACCTCATGATGTTGAGCAAAACATTGGGGAATGGCTTCTCAACGATCATGAGGCACGTGTCTTTGATAAATTTTTTCACCAAAAACAATTAAAGTTATGCCATTAAAATTACTTAAAAAAGTTTTAATTATGTCCAAATATGCAATTTTTGGCGTATTTATACAGTGCATCCTCTATTCCCTGGCGCTGGCCAATCCCAGCAAGGCGCAAAGAGTGAGCATTGAAGACATTAGGATTTCCGTCGAGTTTGAGAATACAAGTCTTCAAAAGGCATTTCAAATATTAGGAAGGTTGACAGACTTTGAGTTTGCCTATAACAAGTCGATTATCAATCCTGAAACAAGGCTGAATATGCAGGTAAGTGATATTTCCCTAGCCGATTTACTCCGGAAAATTTCCAGGGAAACCAATCTTGGATTTAAAAGGGTCGATGAGATCATTTATATCAATAGAAGAGAGAATCCTCAGGCTGTGGAGGTGGAAGAACTGATACAACAAAGGGATATTACCGGAAAGGTAACCGACGAAAGCGGTGAGGGACTTCCCGGAGTCAATATACTGGTTAAAGGTACAACGATCGGTACCATTACAGATTCTGATGGTAATTATAAACTAAGTATTCCCGATGAAGCTAAAACACTGGTGTTTACGTATGTCGGGTATGTTACGGAAGAAATTGAGATTGCAGGGCGGTCTGTTGTTGATTTATCCCTTTCACCGGATATTGAAACCCTTAAAGAAATAGTTGTGGTAGGTTACGGAACAGTAAAGAAAAGTGATTTGACCGGCGCTGTCTCATCCGTTTCTTCGGAAGAAATAACCCAGGTTCCCGTTACAAGCGTCGCCAGTACACTGCAAGGCCGTGCTGCCGGCGTGAGTGTCAACCAGGCTTCGGGCCAGCCGGGCCAGGGAGTCATTATCAGGATCAGGGGAAATAATTCAATCAGTGGAGGAAACAATCCCCTCTATGTGATAGACGGTTTTCCGGTGGATGATTTTGGATCGGACATAAACCCCGAGGACATCGAGTCAATCGAAATCCTGAAAGATGCTTCGGCAACGGCAATTTATGGGTCGAGAGGAGCGAATGGCGTTATTATGATCACCACAAAAAGGGGATCGGAAGGACAAATCAAAGTGGATTATCACGGATTTTACGGTATTCAGAGTTTGAGAAGAAAAATCGAACTACTGGACCGGGACCTGTATGTGGAAATGGTCAATGAAATTGCTGTCAATGAGGGAGGAGCACCGGTCTATGGACCCGATGAGATTGCGAATTTGCCAGATAATGACTGGCATGACCTCGTCTACAGAGATGCGGGCATGCAAAGCCATCAGGTGGCCGTATCAGGTGGCAATGAATCCACCAAATTTTATTCCTCACTTAACTTTATGGATCAGGAAGGCATCATCAGGAACTCAGGCTTTGAAAGGTTCAGTTTCAGAATGAATGGAGATAAAAAAATCAATGAAAAACTAGATTTGAAAACCAGTCTTACCATTTCCCGGTCAGTATTCAATCAAACATTCGACGACTTTGCCGATGGATTCGGCGCGATCCCATTTACCACAATCGTGATGCCACCCATTAGCCCCATTCGGGATGCCAATGGAGATTATACGGTTTTTTCCGGCGTACCATGGGGAGGTACCAACCCGGTCGGATTTGCCGAAAATGATAAATTCAGAAGACTTACGACCAGGGTGCTCGGTAACTTTGAACTGAAATACAAGATCACCGAAGGTTTGAATTTTAGAACGAACGTCGGTTTAAGCTCTATAAACAACACAACCGATACTTACAGACCTATCGGTATTATCAGTTTGGGACCTTCCGATGGCCAGGCATCGAAATCCTTCAATAAAAGTGTCAGCTTTATCAATGAAAATATTCTTAGTTACGACCTTAATATCGATAACCATTCATTGGGAGCGTTGATAGGATTCACTTATCAGGAAGATAATTCCGACGGTCTGTCTGCCAGCGGGACGGGTTTTGTAACAGATGCTTTCGAAAACAATTTATTGCAATCGGCTAACATTGTGGAAAGGCCTTCTACAAGCTGGAGCGAGTTTAAGTTGATTTCCTATTTAGGAAGGGTTAATTACACATTTAACCAAAAGTATTTGTTTACATTCACCGGCAGGTATGATGGTTCCTCAAAGTTTGGCCGGGATAACAAATATGCCTTTTTCCCTTCAGCCGCTTTTGCGTGGCGCATTTCAGATGAACCGTTTTTGAGTGGCGTTGAGAAAATAAGTAATTTAAAACTCAGGACCAGCATAGGTGAATCCGGGAATCAGGCGATTGCACCTTTTCAGACACTCGCCCGGCTAAGTACCAATGGGCCGATATTTGGTGACGGGGAAAATGTTGGTTTTGTCTTGTCCGCTTTTGAGAATTCCGATTTGAAATGGGAAACAACCACTACGACAGATGTGGGTATAGATCTGGGGTTGTTCAATGACAGGATCCTGTTTACAGCCGATTATTATATTAAAAGAACCAAAGATTTACTATTTAATGCCATTCTTCCCACCTCTTCGGGTTTTACCTCCACGATAAGAAATGTTGGCGAAATGGAAAACAAGGGTTTTGAATTTGAACTAACCACTAAAAATTTTACGGGGAACTTTAAATGGACATCGAGCCTAAATATGACCTTTAACCGTAATAAAGTGGTTAGTTTAGGGACCGACGGATTAGGAAACAGGATAGAAAGAATTGATGCTCCCGGAGCGGGTGGAAACTGGTTTCCCCTGTTTTTAGGAGAACCCGGTCAACAACTCTACGGGTTTGAAATTGAGGGAATTTACCAAACCGACGCAGAAGCGATTGAGAATGGTGAGCCCAATAAAACAGCAGGAGATTACCGGTTTAAAGACACCGATGGCAATGGGATTGTGAATTCGGACGATCAAAAAATATTAACCGATTTACAACCCAGCTTTGTTTTTGGAATGGATCATGATTTCTCCTATAAAAACTTCGAGATTTCTATCCTAATGGTTG
>JAKSDQ010000090.1 GCA_022360015.1 Cytophagales bacterium | reverse complement strand
GTTACCATCGACTCCGAAGTGGACAGCGTTACCATCGACGAATACAAGGGGGACATTATTGTGGTCTTGGAAGGAGGTGGCACAGAAGCTATCAATGCCAAGAAGGCACTAGAAAAGGCATTGGAAAAAGCACAAATATCCAATGAACTGATACACCATTCGGATAGAGGAATACAATACTGTAGCAAGGAATATGTAGACCTGTTAAAAAGTAAGGGTATTGGGATAAGTATGACTAAAGGTGGAAGCCCCCAGGAGAATGCCATAGCAGAGCGTATCAACGGAATATTAAAACACGAACTATTGAACACTGTAGAGCTAAAGGGAATAACAAATGCTAAGAAAGCCATCAACAAGGCCATTACCATTTACAATGGGAAAAGGCCACATCTAAGTTGCAATATGTTAACACCTAATCAAGCTCATGACTACACAACAAATGCTTTAAAACCTTTATGGAAGAACTATAAAAAACGTAAAATAAAACATATACTTGTACACCACTATTAGGACTAAGGTCAAGCAATGTTGACCAATACTAGGATTAAGAGAAAAACTGTAGACAAAATTTAGGACTAGACAGCGGAAAAGTTGCACTACAGAAAACCATCAACACCATAGATGAATTTTGGGCTAGGATACCTGATGAATATATAAATGGGGTAAAAAGTGGTTTCCCTAATGGAAATGCTACTTTAAAGTATGCGGATGAAGATAAAATTTACTACAGAAATTGGAGTAGCGATGGCGGTGCTAACGAAATTGGAAGCTGGCTATCCCCAAAAAAATATGAAAAAGCAAGAAATGCAAGAAGGTATTTGGCCCTTCCTGATGCTAATAAGGCAGATCAAATTACTGCATTAAAATACGAAAAGGCACCCCATATATTGAGGGTAAGGTTGCTTCACAAGCTAATGATGCTACAGGAGTTTTCGGTGAATACGCTGAAGGGAGAGGAACACAGATTTATATATTATTTGAAGATTTAGACAAATTGACTAAGCAATGAAAAATCGACCTGTGAATATACCCGATGATAGAACATATTTAAATGAACTTGAACAGGTATTATCTAAATATGAGGAAAGGCTTGATCGGCAAAATTTAAACCCGATGGAACAAACAGTCTATAATTATTTGCAGCTTATCAATAAAATATCACAAAAAGAAATTCCTTTAAAGGGAAACCAAAGAGATTATATATCAATCCAGCGGATTTTAAGTGATAATCCAGGCTTATATCTATCAAAACAAGTAGGTGACTTATCAAATTATTTTTCCTTCTTCTTTAGATTGAGTTAAACCTAAGAAGCGACCCCCAGCGTTTCTTTAGCTTTATATCCCAGGATAAAATAGTCAATGACCTGGAAGAGTTGTTTGCGGTTTTCTTCGGGGAGCTTGGCGATTTCCTCTATTTTTTTAAGCGTATCGGAATCAATTTCCAGTTCAGTATTACCTAAAAACCTGAGTTCGATTTTAGAAAGCGGCTAATTGGTTTGATTTGACGGGATTGTATTTGATAGCAGGTTTCTTGGGGAAGAAGGAATAGGCAATTAATCCAGCGACAAGGTTGGTAATAAAATTTTCAAAAGAACGATGTCTTGAATGTTCAATTTGGCAGATATTCTTCAACTCATCGTTGATCGTTTCAATAATAGACCGTTTACGTAGCAGGATTTTGTCCTTTAATTCCATCAGGGTGTTTTTCATATTGTTCCGGATGCTGGTGATCAAATGTAATCCATCCATGAATAAGACCTTGGTCAATTCCTTGGAAAGATAACCCTTATCGGCACACAATTTCCCCTTGAGAGCTTTGATGAAGGCTTTGTTTTTCAAAGGTGCCCGATCATCGGTGTTGCCGGGGGTGATGACGAAGTTGAGCAGTTCCCCTTTGTCATTAACCACGATATAGCGCTTAAACCCAAAGAAATAGCCCATCGTAGACTTGCCCAATTGGGCTATCCCTTCGAAGACTTTATGCCTGTTAATACGTTTGTTTTTACACACCCGTATCGGGGTGGAATCAATGAAAGCAATCCCTGTTCCTTCTCCCATACAGCAGGTTTTAAGAAAGATACTCATCGGCAGGGTGGCCGCTTGCATCAACTCTACGAACCGGTTATAGGATACGGTATGGGGAAACAAGTGGGCTTGGTGTTTTTGCACATAGAACAGGTAGAAATGCTTCATATTCCTGAATCCGCTGGAGTGAAAGATGACCATCAGGGTGATCAACTCGCTACAGCTCATCCGGGGCTTTCTCTTGGGCTTATTGCCCAGGGTATGTTTTTGAATGGTTTGTTCAAATTCAATGCAGAATTCATCGATAAGGTAGAAAATTTCAGTAATTTTAGCAGGAGATAGAACCATGTGTTTTGATTGTTTATGTTTGGTTGTCAGATACTTAAATATAAACAGGCACACTGGTTTTATCCAGGGTTACCTTCCTTATTTAGCCCCTTTTTCACACTATTTTATTAATCGAACTCAGGTTATAGAGAAACTCATTGGAGAAGATGTGGACTTGTCTTCCAGGGTAGAGAAGATCCTTGCCATCAAAGGTGTGGGATTAAAAACAATCGCTGTATTATTGGCCGAGACAAATGGGTTCGCCACCTTTGAGAACCAAGGTCAGTTAGTGAGCTATGCCGGTTATGACGTTGTTAAAAAACAGTCTGGGAAAAGGTCAGGGAAAGCCAGGATGTCAAAAAAGGGGAATGACCATATACGTAGGGCCATGCATATGCCTGCATTTGGAGTGGTCCGTAACCAGGTAACTCCTTTTGCTTCACTATACGAACGATTGACAGCTAAGGGAAAAAAGAAGATGCAAGCTTATGTAGCAGTCCAACGAAAATTGCTCATACTGATTTGGACGCTTTGGCGAAAAAATGAACCCTATGACCCAAAATTTGACCAACAAAGGGACAAAACTTCCGGTAATGATGAGCCTAAGCCTCTCTTTTCGCTTGGCCCCGAAGGGGACATAAAAGAGATAGACCCAGACAAAACTAGGGCTACACAAGATGAACTTCCGTACAAAGAATCGCACGAAGCTCTCTTTTCGATTTTATAAAGATATTGAAAAAATTATAGATTAGTATTTGTTTTTAAAGACAGTACCTCGATTTTGGATTGTTTATTACTTCTTTTCTTGAATCTTTAAGCAAACGTTCCGCAATTGCTAATTCC
>JAKSDQ010000318.1 GCA_022360015.1 Cytophagales bacterium | reverse complement strand
TGATTACATACTTAAGCCTATCAAAGAAGAGGACCTTATTTTCAGCCTGGAAAAATATGAAAAGCTGAATAAAAGAAACGTGGAGCTTGAGGTAGTGGATAAGATCCTCGGTAGTATCCGGTCAGAGCAAAAAGCCACCACTTTCCTGGTTCATTTGAGGGATAAATTAATTCCGGTTTCTGCCAAAGACATGGCCTATTTCTATATTCGGGAGGGGCTGGTCCGCGGTTGTAGTCATCAGAATCAATTATATCCTATCGATCATACACTGGATGAACTGGAAGAGTCATTGGAAACTAACCAATTTTTCAGGGCCAACCGCCAATACATAGTAAATCGTAAAGCCATCCTGGAAATGGAGTTTTTCTTTAATGGACGGCTGTCTCTGAAGATCGCTCCACCTACCCCGGAAACCGTTCTTATCAGTAAAGCCAGGGTGCCGGTTTTTAAATGCTGGATGAGGGGTTGACTCATCACCACTCAAAATAGGTAGTTGACGTTCGGATATGGCAACCTTAAGCATACAAGCGCTGAGGATTGGAAGGAACTGCCCACTTTCAATGATATATACACTGAGGTTTAAAAACTTTGCAACCATTGCCTTGAGTTTTTTTCAAATTAATAAAACTGCATATTTTATGAAAGCTTCAGTTTTTTCCCAATCCTCATTAGGATATTGTAAATATTTGACTATTTTCGTCAAAAGCAATTTTGTCTAATGAAATCGTTTGGAGAGATAATTAAAGAAGCTAGGGAAAGTAGAGGATTATTCCTCAGACAAGTGGCTGCTGAATTTAATATTGACCAAGCAATTATCAGCAAATTTGAATATGGTGGTAGAAAACCGTCTAAAGAACAAGTGCTCTCATTTGCAAAATTTTTCAAACTTGACACTGAGGAACTTTTGGTAGCATGGCTAAGTGACAAAGTGATATACGACTTAAAAGATGAAATGCTTGCTGATAAGGCATTAAAAGTAGCAGAGCAAAAAATACAATATAGAAGGAAACTGAATTGATGGAAATATACAGAAATATCAGAACCTCCAAAGAAGAGGTTCTCAGCTATTTTAGAGATAGGTCAACAGAGTTTCTTTCCGAAGTGGATAACGAATTTGGGAACAATCAATACAAAGAAAAGGCTAAAAAGCTTAACACGCTTCTTGTAAGAGCAAAAACAACTTTAGTTGAAATTGTTGAGCAGAAATCTAAAAAAGAAGGTTGGACGAACCAAGAACTGCTTGAAGGAATTCTTATGATTACCTACTGCAACTATGTAGTAATGTTAGAAGTTAGGCATTCTGTTTGGCCATACGAATACATGGCTTTTTCAAGAAGAATCGGTGAGCTCTGGGAGCCTTTTTGCAAACTTGCTTTTGAGTACCCAGTAAATGATTTGGAATTATTCGTTCCCCCTTTGTTTTCGGATGTAAAGAAAAAGCTGGTCACAGAAATCAAAGATTACATCAATAAACTAAACCTTACCAAAGAAGAAAAGGACCAGCTTTTAAAATATTACAATAAGGTTTGGAGATTGGTTACTTCGGGAGAAATCCAGCTTGAACTTGACTTACATTTCATTTACGAAGGAAAAAAATACGTTGTTGACTTCAAAAGTGGATTTGGTTCTAACGAAAAAGGAAATACCAATAGACTTTTACTTGTAGCAAGTATCTATCATAATCTTGAAGAAGGCTATGACATCAAAACGTGGATTAGGGACAATATTTCATGGAAAAATGACTTAAATCCCGGATTCTCTGCATTCCTGGAAGATAATCACCTTTCTCAATATCTAACATGGTAGTATGATTTCAGAAAATAGAATATATCAACCTTATTACACCAAGTCCGAGCCCATAGTTAAATACATGGTTTCCCTATTGAAATTATCAGGTTCAGAGAAAATTCTTGAACCATGTGCAGGTGATGGTGTTTTTTTAGATCCAATAATTAAGAATTTCTCAAATGTACAAATCGATGCTTTTGAGCTTAACGAAAATTCATATTCAAATCTGCTTGTTAAATATTCTGACAGAGAAAATATCAAAGTAAAAAAAACTGACACCTTAACAGATGCAGGCCTTCAATTTCTGTGTTCTATGGGTGGCGGATATGATGCTGTAATCGCGAACCCTCCTTATGGTGCTTGGAGAGACCATGGAGAAAGAAAGAAACTAAAAAAGAGCTACAACGGATTTTATGCCAAGGAAAGCTATTCGTTGTTTTTGTACAGGTGTACTGAAGCACTAAATGAAAATGGAAGGCTATCATTTATTATACCCGATACATATTTAAATCTTCACATGCACAAGCATATTCGGAAATACATTCTTACTCACACTAAAATAAAAGAGATGGCTTTGTTTCCCTCATCGTATTTCCCAGGGGTAAATTTCGGTTATGCCAATCTTTCAATCATTGCATTGGAAAAATGCTCAGACTATAAATCAAATCTTGAAAACGAGTTTACAATAATTAAGGGCTTTAACTCAGTTGAAGAACTCGGGAACAATAATATCGAAACCTTAAAAAGAATAAAACTTAAGCAAAAAGACGTACTACAAACGACTGATTACTCATTTATTACAAATGGAAATAAATCACTTGTAGATTGTATTAATTCAACCCAATTAAAAATTGGAGACATCTGTGATTGCGTTACAGGATTTTATTCGGGTAACGATAAAGAATACCTCAAAGTAAAAAACAAAACCATTCGGAATTCAAAAAATTATGATTTGGTGAAGTTGGACCTGGTTGAATTCAATTGCAGTTCAAATATTGTCAATGGTATTACTAATGATAAAGAGTACGTTCCAATTGTCAAAGGTGGAAATCGAAAGTATTACAAGCCCGATGATTGGTTTATGCTTTGGTCAGAAGGTAAAGTGGCTTTTTACAAAGCTGACAAAAAGGCTCGTTATCAAAATTCTGCTTATTACTTCAGGAAAGGTATAGGTGTACCAATGGTAAGTTCTTCCTCAATTACAGCAGCACTCATTGAAAACAGGCTTTTTGACCAGTCTATAGTAGGGATTTTTCCAAAAGATGAATCACTTCTCTACTATTTGCTCGCTTTTTTCAATTCACCCACGGCCAACAAGTTAATCAGAACAATCAATTCATCGACAAATAATTCTTCCAACTACATAAAAAAAGTGCCCTTTACAAAACCATCTGACAAATTAATTCAAGACATTAATAAACGAATTGAAATAATATTGAATGAATACAAGTCAACAGGGCTATTCAGCCACGAACTTGAAGAGCAGAATAACAAAGACATAAAAAAACTTTACGGATTCTAAATCAAAATATTTGACAACCAAATACCAACGCTACCCAACTACATGTATTGCTAATCCGCTCAAAGCCTTACACCTCAGCCAAAGCTTATCAATAAGATTGACTGTCCTAAAACTATGGTAGAACGAAAAATGCATGAAAACCTAAGAATATGTACACATATAAGCAAATAAGCTTTTATCGTTATTACCATTAATGAAAACAGTACATTACACCCCGATTCGAATAATTTCAAACAAAAAAGCACAAAACTTAACGTTTCGGACTAAAAGTAGACCAGACAGCATGGATTTGGTAACATTTTGATCACGGACCTCAATGGTTTTGGTAATTGGAAATGATGTAAAGCCGGGAAAGCCCGAATGCGATATTTGTGCTATTTGGATGATAGTCATAGTATGGCTTGGAGCCATGCTATGACTGCCAGGCCCAACCCATGCCAGGCTACACAGGATATTATCTAATTCGTTTAATACAAAAGCCGGAGCTGGGTTTCTTTGGGTACCTTTTTTTCATCGGCGTGGATTTTTTCAATGAGCTGCCGGGGAAGTTCGCTTATAAATCCGGAAGGCTCCATGGATTTGGTCTGGCCATATTGGCTGCGGTTGGCCACATGGCAGATCTGCAACTCTTCTTTGGCCCGGGTAAGTGCAACGTAAAACAGCCGCCGTTCCTCTTCAACATCCACACCTTCCCGTTGCAACGGTGTGATGCTCTCTTCGGCGCCAATAAGAAACACCACCGGAAACTCAAGCCCCTTGGCGGCATGAAAGGTCAGCAGGTGCACACCTTCTGTGCGGAGACGGCCTACATCGGTATATGGGTTCAGAATCATCTTCTCCAAAAAATCCTGAACATCAGCCTGACACTCCCTGCCCAAATCTAAAATAGCCTCTTGCTTGAGTTTTTCAGCATCATTTAATTTGTTTTCCGGAAGGTATGCTTCAAAAATAAGTTTTAAGGCACCTTCGACACCTTTATTTTGAAAAGCCTTGGGAAGTGAATGGAAAAATTCCAGCCACCGTACCCAGCCCTGTTGCAGGTTTGTTTTAAGGACCGAAGATGATCGCTCCATCCAATCTTCCGCTACATGATGCAGTGTGCCTAAAAATGTTCTGATCTCCTTCTTAGGCCATGCCAGTCCGTTGGTCAGGATCCCATTCAGCGCCATTAGATCACGGTGGTTGATGTAAAGTCTGAGTATATCAGCTACGATCGTAAAAGGTGGATCGGACAAGAAGGAAGTATTATCGCCAAAATGAGCAGGAATACCGGCTTTGCGGAGTTGCTTCAGAATTTCATCGCCCACCTTTCTGGTTCTGAAAAGTACGGCTATATCGGAAAAAGCATAGTCACTGTGCTCCAAAGGGGTTCCGATGGTCAGGTTTTCTGTACCGCCGACATAACTTTCAATTTGCTTTATCAGGTATTTGGCTTCTTTGATGGTATCGGAAGCATGGTGGATTTTGATCTTCTTACTTCCGGGTTGATGGGGAATCAGTTTTAAACCGCTGTTCAGGCTGTTATTTTCAATAAGGCTTGCCGCAGCCTGCACGATGGTTGCCGTAGAGCGGTAATTGTGCACAAGTTTGATTTCCTGTGCCTTGAATGCTTCCTTAAACCTGAAAAAAAGCTTTACATCAGAACCTCTGAAACCGTAAATAGCCTGATCCGGGTCACCTATAGCCAGCAGGTTTTTTCCCTGTCCTAATTGTTGAATCAGTTTGTATTGAACAGCATTGATGTCCTGAAACTCATCGATAGCGATAGCCTTGTAAAGACCGTGGACATGGTGCAGCCATTGTGGCTCATTTTGCCATAGCTGTAACAGGCGGGAGATAATATCGGAGAGGTCGACAGCACCCCGTTCATGGATAAAATTACGGTATTTTAAAGCCTGTTCCTGTATGTGTTGCTCCTCCTCACTTTCACCCAGTTCAAAATATCCGGCCAATGCTTTACCTAGCTTTATCAAGGCAGCTTCCTTCAACCCTGGAAACAGAATGCTCAAAGCCAGTTGTCTGCTTTCCTGATCATACACTGTATTTAAATCAGGGTATCTTTCCTGCAAAAACCGGTAGCCAACTGCATGAAAAGTGCCCACAGTGATCCCTCTTGCCTGATCTCCTACAAGCGTGGCCAGACGTTCCTTCATTTCATCGGCAGCTTTGTTGGTGAATGTCAGCGCGATTATTTCGGAAGGTTTAACCCCAGCCCCGGTAATCTGATTGGCTATCCAGTGAATTAATGTGCTGGTTTTTCCGGTTCCCGGACCTGCTTTCACCAAAACCGCCCCGGAAGCATGGTTCTTTGCCGATAATTGTTCGTCATTAAGCAATTGGGGAGCGGGGGGTTCATCGGCTTTTTTCTCTTTGCGACCGACCAAAGTTGTGGCTTTTGTTTGTCGCTGCTTCAAAGGTGCTGTCGCAGCGGCGCCGAAAAAATTAAGCTGCCCCTGCAGCTTTTCGATTTCCCCTTCATTAAAAATCCGGATAACCCCGTAAACACCATCGTAGCCCGAAACCGGTCTGATCTGCTGTTCACGCATCCTGCGGACAGCCTCAGCGATCACTGCCCCTCCATATCGTTCTATATCTTCCACAGGCACTTGGTTTAGCAGGGTAAACTCATTTCCAAAAGCAGATATGGTCTTGTGAAAGGCTTTCAATACTTTCTTACTACCCGGACCTGCGTGCTCTATCTCGCTCAGCATTTCCGGTAAGGGGATAATATAATGAAAGTCTGCCGCGCCCTGAGGTTTTTGGGGTAAAGCACGGTCGGCCAGTTTTTCGACCCGGTGCAATACGCCAACGGTCAGTGGCCTGTTGCATTTGGGACAAAGGCCTTTATACTGCTCGGTGGCTTCAGGTTCGAGTACAATTCCACAGTTACGGTGGCCGTCTAAATGGTATTTGCCCTCCTCGGGGAAGAACTCATAGGTTCCAACAAAACCCTGCCGGGTTCTTATGGCGTCAAACATCGCCTGGTAGCTGAGTTCGGTATCGAATAAATTAGCCTCCCTGCCCAGCTTTTGAGGAGAGTGGGCATCGGAATTGGAAACGAGCGTGTAGCGGTCCAGATCACTCCACTTCCAGTTCATAGCCGGATCTGAGGAAAGGCCTGTTTCCAGGGCGAAAATATATGCTGTCAAGTCCCTGAAGCATTCACCGACACTGTCATAACCACCCTTGGAACCCAGGGTAGAAAACCAGGGCGTCCAGACATGGGCTGGAATCAGGTGCATTTGTTCGGAGGTTTCCAGGGCAATGTTTAATAAATCCCGCGAAGGAAGTCCTAAAATCGGGCGTCCGTCAGCCTCCAGGTTACCTATAGCTGACAGTTTTGCGTTCAGTCGCGCCACAGTATCGAGGTCCGGGGCATACAGTAAGTTATGGTTTTTACGGACTTTATCGCCATGTTTATAGATAGAACTGATTTCGGTGGTCAGACAAAAACGCACGTCTATATCCTTCACTTTTATCCCCGGTATGGCCGGCTCCTGGGGTGGATTTTTGAGCTTAAAAAAGCCATTTCCGTCCGGAACAAGCTTTTCCTTTAGCTCTCTGAACCACTGGGGATGTGTAAAATCACCGGTGCCTATCACATTAATTCCTTTAATTCGCGCCCATTGGTAAAGGGACTCTAAGTTAAGATCTTTGCTGGTAGCTCTGGAAAAGTGAGAATGTACATGGAGGTCGGCAATGTAAAACATGGAGGCAGTTCGTTGAATGTTGTAATTTTTTTCCCTGCCGGCAATATAATTAATATGTGCTAAAACATCGACCTGAAAGTGTCAATGCCGGCAACAATTTATTTGACAATGCCGGCTACATGTATCATTTACCGTTGCCTTTGATTGACAGCGCGGCAAAAATCAAAATAATTGGCGGTTGCCTTGCGGACTGGGTTTAAAACTGCCTCCTGCTAAAAATATCCTCCCCTGTCCGCAATCCCGCGCACGGATTTGCCTTGCTCGACCCATCCGAAAATCTTCCGCTCATTGGCTTTGATTTCTTCGGTACGCAACAAAACCTGACAGGCAATATCCCTCGGTACGCCTAAAACGCCATCAACATCACCAAGTACCACATCGCCGGGTTTAATAAACACCTGATCAATCTACAGCGGGATCTGATAATGTGTGATCAGGCATCGCCCCAGGCTATCATTGGAGGACCGGTATTTGTAGAATACGGGAAAATGTGCTGACAAAACCTGATGCGTATCACGGATGCCACCATCTAGGCAGGCCGCCTTCACACCTTTTTATCTTATAAGCGAAAAAACGGATGGCGCAAGCGTCTCGTGATTGTTGCGCAACGTTTTCGACAAAATGCTTTGTGCGACAGGTATGTGACGCTTGCACCATATACAAGGCCAGCAAATCTCATCCGGGTGTTTTAATGCCAAAAATCTAACAGACATTAATATAGAATTTTTTTAATGTTTATTATGAAATCACCAGCGTCCGTATTTTTGATGATTACGATCGCTTTCGGGAAGAAAAGTCAAAAACAAAGCTTTCTCCTATGAAATTACACGATTCGAGTTTTTTATAGGGCATTTCCAAAGCAAATGAGGTTGTCATGATATCAAAGCATTGGAACTTTCAGATGTTCATAGTAAATTGAGGATGGGAATTTCCGGCATAAACCACCTGATCATATTCAAATAATTTAACTAAACACAAATGTAACATGGATAATAGAAGAGGTTTTATCAAAAAAACGGCAGCCGGGGCTGCTGGTATTGCGCTTGGGGCGACTGCATTTTCAGCCAAATCATATGGGAATATTCCGGGCGCTAATGATAGGATAATGTTGGCCTCCATTGGTATCCGGGGCCGGGGAAAAGGCTTGCTGAACAGTTTTTCAAAAATGTATGGAGACGGGGTCATGGTAAAAACCATATGTGATGTGGACAGTCAGTTTTTTGCAGAAAGGGTTAAACTGGCAGCCGATAACCAGAAAGGCAACAAACCCGACACTGAGATCGACATGAGAAAAGTCTATGAGGATAAAGAAATCGATGCCGTGGTCATTGCCACCCCCAACCACTGGCATGCGCTGGCGACTATCTGGGCATGTCAGGCCGGAAAACATGTATACGTCGAAAAGCCAAGCTCCCATAATGTGTGGGAAGGCCGTAAAATGGTCGAGGCAGCCAGAAAATATGACAGGATTGTCCAGGTCGGATTCCAGAATCGCTCCATCAGCAACGTGATGCAAGCGATGCAATTCCTGCATAACGGTGGCATAGGGGAAGTTTTTATGGCACGAGGCACATGTTTCAAGCCCCGTGATTCATTTGGAATCTCCGAAGACAGCACCCCACCTTCTACCCTGAATTATGACTTGTGGCTGGGGCCTGCAAGTTATCGTCAATACAATGAGAAAAAAGGACATTACAACTGGCATTGGCATTGGGACACCGGCAATGGTGATACCGGTAACCAGGGGCCCCACCAGTTTGACGTTGCCCGCTGGGGCCTCAACAAAAAAGTCCATCCCGTAAAAGTACAATCCATGGGAGGAATATTCGGCATCTCTCCGAAGGAATGCTCTCAGGAAACGCCCAACACGCAAACTTCAGTGTTTGAATATGAAGACGGTAAAATCCTCGAATTCGAAACACGCGGACGTTATACTAACGCCGAATCAAATGCAGGCATTAAAATCGGCAACTTGTTTTATGGCACCGACGGTTGGCTGGAAGTTAATGGCAGCAACTGGAAAGCCTATAAACAAAGGGAAAATGAACCGTTTGCCGGATCAGATATGGCAGAAACCGCAGCCATCGGTGGTGACAAAAGCTTTCGCACAGCTCCGGATAGTAAAGGACATTTCGGTAATTTCATAGATGCCCTGAAAGCCGGTGACCGACAAGTCTTGAATTGCGACGTCGCCGAAGGGCATATGTCAACGGTACTGCCGCTCATTGCCAATGTGGCTTACAGGGTTGGAGAAACACTACGATTTAATGGCGAGTTTGAAGAGTTTATCGACAATGAAGAAGCGGATATGCTACTTACAAGAAAGTACAGGTATCCTTACATAATTCCTAAAAAGGTCTGAGGGTTTTCTACTTTCTAAAAGATAAATTTGGGGCTTAAATTAAGGCATGTACTTTAATTTAAGCCCTTTTTGATCGCATTGCCTCGGTCTTTTTGACAGAATCATCCATGACCGATTTTTGGTATGCTGCTGACGCTGCACTATACATGGCAATCTTTCCTTCACGAACGCTGTGGATTCCCCAGCCATATCTTTTGGTTAAAGGAGAAGACCTCAAACAGGGTTGTCCCTTGGAAAAATAAAGCTGTCTTTGTGCCTCTGTAGTTAAAAAAAGGGCACCACAAAGTGCCCCAAGATCAGACAATTGACCAAATAGCTAACAAAAAATAATTAATTCATAAATATTTGATATTCAATAATTTATGAATTAGTTATATCGTAGTTTCCCAACAGCGTTGCTCCCATCCGCAGAAAATAACAGAACTTTAGTTATATGAGAGGCACCGAGGCACAAAGAACTTTGCCGAAAACGTTGTGCAAAAGCTACGGGACGCTTGCGCCATAGTAGTAGCATACAGCAACAGTAAGCCCGTAACCTTTCATGAGTCAAAGGCAACCCGCCACTAAAAATACCATTCAATTGATGTAATATCTCTTTATTGAATAATTCAATAAATTTAATACATGTTGTAACATTGATTATGATCTGTCCGTTAGTCCTAACATCCAAGCTAAAAAATAAATGATGAATAACACTAAATCAATACTTTTCGAAAACTACCAACTCGGAAACTTAACACTTTCCAACAGAACGGTAATGTCTCCCATGACCAGGTCGAGAGCTACAGCAGATCACATTCCGACGGACATCATGGCGGAATATTATGCACAAAGGTCCGCAGCAGGACTTATTATCACAGAAGGTACGGCCCCATCGCCTAACGGAACTGGCTATCCGCGTATACCAGGCATTTACAATAACGTGCAGGTCCGGGCATGGAATAAAGTGACTGATGCGGTACATGCCAAAGGTGGCAAAATTTTCGTTCAACTGATGCATACCGGTAGAATCTCTCATCCGCTTAATATGCCGGAAAATAGCGAGGTACTGGCTCCATCTGCCATCCCCGCCGGCGGCACTAAGATGTACACTGACCAGAAAGGTGAAAAAGAATTACCCACCCCCAAAGCCATGACCCGGGAGGATATCCAAACAACTATAGATGAGTTTGTAAAAGCTTCTGAAAATGCCGTTGAGGCAGGATTCGATGGCGTGGAGCTTCACGGAGCCAACGGTTATTTGCTGGAGCAGTTTCTGTTTCCCGGAGCCAACAACCGGGATGATGAATATGGAGGCTCTATCGAAAATCGAGCCAGGTATGTATTAGAAGTTGCCAAAAAGACCGCAAATGCCATCGGAAAAGATAAAGTTGGAATCAGACTTTCGCCCTTTGGCGCATTTAATGAAGTAACGGCGGCAGAAGATGAGGCAGAACTCTATAACTATCTCTCCTCAGAATTAGGAAAAGCAGGCCTTCTTTATATCCACATCGTAGATCATTCAGGCATGGGCACCCCTGAGGTACCACGCAGCATTAAAAAATCTATCCGGGATAATTTCGGAGGCACCATCATTCTTTCAGGTGGATATGACCGGGAAAAGGCCGAAAAAGACCTGGAAGAGGGATTAGGACACCTGGTGGCTTATGGTAAGCCATTCCTGGCAAACCCTGATCTTGTCGAAAGATTGAAAAAAAACGCTCCATTAAATAATCCCGATTTCAAAACACTGTATACGCCGGGAGAGAAAGGATATACTGACTATCCAAGATTGGAGGAAGTGGGGCAGGCGTAATGTAAACGTCCGGCTTGTGGTTTTCAACGACGGGGGAGCACAAGCCGGACGTGGCTGTTGCACAACGTTTTCGACAAAACGCTTTGTGTCTCTTTGTGCCTTGGGGAACTTTGTGGTTTACCATTTTTCACCACGGAGACACAAAGAGGCACAGAGGTTGGCCGGGTGGTCAGGCCTGATTGACAGGTTGTTTCGTTGGACGCCAAATGCCACTTGCAGCCGTCTCTTTGACATATTCTGAGAAATCCTTCGCTTTTCTCCCAAGTACTTTTTCCGTATCATTAGTAACACTGGCATTCCTGCCATCCAGCACCTCGGTGAAAAGATAGTCAATCAACCATATAAACGTTTCAGGCACCTGGCTACCGGCAAGCATTTTTTTGTACTCTTCCATGGGTAGTGTACTGAACCGGATGTCCCTGCCCGTAGCTTTTGAAATTTCGGCCGTAGCCTGTTCAAAGGTCAAAAGGCGGGGACCGGTCAGTTCATACGTCTGTCCATTATGCTTTTCATCGAGGAGTGATGCGACAACAACATCGGCAATATCATCTGTGTCAACCAGTGGTTCAGGTGTTTCACACTTCGGCAAGACAACTTCGCCGGCAAGGATTGGCCCCAACAGGAAGCCTTCGTCAAAATTCTGGTTAAACCAACTGGCGCGAACAATGGTCCAGTCGATCCCGGCATCCATGACGATTTGTTCACAAACCCCGGCTTTGTCTTCGCCCCTTCCCGAAAGTAAAACCAGCTTTTGTATACCGTTTTTCACCGCTTCAGTTGTAAACCTTTTTATGATATCCGAAGCGCCAGGAATAGCCAGGTCGGGTTGAAATGTCATGTAAACTGTGTTCATTCCTTCCAGGGCGCCGGCCCAGGTTTCAGGGTTTTCCCAGTCAAATGGTGGGTTTTCACGTCTGGAACCAAGGCGAATGGTTTTGCCAAGGTCAGTCAATCGTTCGCCCACTTTGCGGCCGGTTTTTCCTTTTCCTCCGAGAATTAAAATCTTTTTTTCCTGCATGACTAATCTATTTAAATACAACTTTATTTACCTCACAAAAATGCAACTATTGATCCGGTGGCATTTGTCGTAAAAGGATTGAGATTTGCTCGAAAAGGATTACTTTTTTATTTCGCTGGGACGGAAGCCAAATTTTTTGACAAAGGCATTTGAGAAGGAGCTTACGCTTTCATACCCCACTACCCAGGCTGCCTCCTGGATGTTGATATCTCCATCTTTCAACAGGTTATAGGCTTTGTTTAAACGCTCATTCTGAAGGTGCTTGAACACAGGGACGCCAAACAGCTCTTTGAAATTCTTCTTGAGTTTGTAGCTGTTAAGGCCAATGAGCCTCGAAAGCTCGTTTAAAGAAGGGGGTGTTTCAATGTTATTGGAGAGTATCTCTTTGGCCTGGTAGAGTTTTTCCCGGTCCTGTTTTTTGATATTACCCCCATGGCTTTCAGGATCTGAAACCAAAGCAAAAAAATGGGAAAGCAATTCTGTTACCTGACTCCTTAAAAACATCATTCTGGTTGCGCCTTTGTACGGGGTTTTAAAGATTTTATCGACGGCATTTTGCATGTCATGCGTCATGTAAAAGTTAGGCCCTTCCACAAAGTTATCAACGGGATTGACAAGTTCATCAAGGTAGCTGGTAAATATTACGCCTTCCTGTCTTGGTAATTTCGGAAGGTTTTTGAAAGTCAAAATGATACAAATGCATTGCAGAGGTTGTTCCGAAGATATTTTATGAACAAAATCCACTTTGTGATTGGCATAAAAGGACATGGCAAATCCTTTTGTGTTGTTGAAGGTTCTTTTTTTCCTCCCATGGTTGACGTTTAATGCTACATTTCCCGTACCGTAAAAAGAGAACCCGATAACCTGATCATCAAAGCCACATTGGTCAACGATGGTTTCTTCAGCGTTTGATTGTTCGATCAAAACCATAAAATCATTGATTTCTATGATATCCCGTGTCATTTAAGGTAGCTTTTGCTTATGCGTTATAACAGTCATGGCTGGTTTAAGGGTTTAAATATAATACATATTTGTGAGTTGTTGGTAAAATTCCGGAGTCATCGTATGACTTAGAAATTAAGATTAAATGAAGTAAAAACATTCCGGCCCGGGGCAAAAATCGGGTCGTTGGTGCCCCTGACCGATCTATTCAGGTGTTCATAGTAATTCTCATCAAACAGGTTATTCACACCGGCACTCAACCTGATGGCATCTGAGAGTCGATAAGATAATTTTACATCCAAAAGGGAAAAAGACGGGGTAACCGTTTCCCCGAATTCTGTGGAAATTTGTGATTGCTCCATAACATGCCGGAAAACGACCTCAGGATGCAACTTGTCTTTCAGATAGCTACCGCTTAAAGCGTATCTGAAATCCAGCGGGGCAATCTCGGGCAGGGGATCATCCCTTTCCAAATCCCTGGCATACGTATAAGCGACATTTACCTGGTGCTGCAGCCCGGCAAAAAGCACCTGCGTCCAGTTCAACTCAAAACCGGTTTTAAAGGCGTCATCAATATTGATAAACTGTCGAACGCCCGGGCTGGTCGGAATGCGGGGCGTCAATGTTGTATCTATGAGTGATGATATAAAATCCTGTAAATAAGAGGCAAAAATGTCGATGTTCAATGCTGTTTCATTGGTTTGCCATTCGAAAGTCAGATCTAATTGCTGGTTCACTTCGGGGTCGAGCTGTGGATTGCCCAGCATCTCAAAAGGGTCTTGTCCCACCGGGAAATAGTTGATGAAACGCTCCGTTAAGCTACCACTACGTTGTGCCCTTCCGAGCCATAGGCCCAGTTTGATTCCCTGCGGTAACCTTCTCGATACTCCGAGACTCAGGCTGGGGTTAACTTGTGTTTCCGCTGTTTCAGGATAAATCCTGGTGAATTCCTGGCTGGGCTCTTCGATGTCTGCATGATTCAACTCCGTCCTCGCTGAAAATACAAATTGGTAGTTCTCTCGATCGAGGTGATACTCTGCAAATACACCGGTTTTGCTGATCCTGCCATTTTGCCAGGCGTTATCCTGCACCGTGTTACCGGCATTTGAACCGGTCAGAAATTCGCGGGTGCGAATTCCTTCCGCACCTTCTACCCGCAGATCCGCTCCGGCATATAAAGTGCTACGGGAAAAGCTCCATACACCTTCGGTACGGCCACCGTAATTGTAGGTATCGGCCGAGGTGGCGGCATCAAGCATGCGTGGATCGAGCGGTTTTAGAAGATTATCCATTAAATGGTCGACGATTGAGCCAAAAACGGTGGTATTCCATGATTTTAAAGGGCCACTGCCGAAGCTGATATCATGACGGGCATTAAACATCCAGGTATCATCTTCACGTAAATCCATCGGCAAGGCCGGAAAGTCGGCATCCCTGGCCAGGTTATAAAGGGCTGAGACCCTTAATTGCTGGTTCCCGGTCAGTTTTAAACCCAGGTTTGTGCCGATACTTACCCTTAAAAAATCGGCCTGAACCCTCTCGCCATTTCCGGCGCGGTAGTCATTTCCCTGTGACCATGAGCCAAAAATGCCCAGATCATACTTTTCTCCACTGAACCCAACCAATCCCTCACTCCTTAAAATGTCTCCATTATCTTCATATCCACCTGATAAACGGCCGTAAGTATCAGGCTGATCCGTGAAGCGGAGTTTTGATGGAATATAGTTAATAGTGGCACCAAATCCGGTACCATATCTTAAAGCATGAGGGCCTTTAAGTACCTCTATTCTTTCCATCATGTTGGGCGCCATCTGGCTGGTGGGTGGATCCATGCGGTTGGGACAGGCTGCCGTAGCACTTTGCGCACCATTTAGCACGATGTTCAGTTGATCATATTTAAATCCTCTGAAAACAGGATCAAAACCATAATTTCCGCCTTTCCTGATGCTGTTAAAAGCAGGACTTTGATTGAGTACCGAAGCCCCGTCATGTGCCATACGGTCCTGGTATTCCAAACGTAGCTTATCAGACGGAGGCTGGCTTCCCTGCCGGATAGCAATGATGGTAACCGGGTACAGATTGATCGTAACGCTTTCTCTATAGTAAGTCCCGGCCCGGATCATTTCTTTCACCCCGGCATCATCCAACTGCCATTCCCCATAACTCACATGAGAAAGTTTCATGGGTGTCCCGGCCCGGTAGGCAAACTCAATGGCACCTTCCTCGTTGGAAACTCCTGACGCTTCTCCATATTGAAAAGTAGCCCCGGCAATTGGTAAAAAGGTAGTTTGATCAAGCAGTCGTACCAACGCCATGTTTTGGGCCAATGCTACGGAGGTATACAGGTTGAAGAAAATCACTATGCACACCACCCAATGTATCGATAGTTTGTTTAAAGTCATCGTCGTGATTTGTTTGTTGACCGAATCAATTGTGTTAAAACGGCATAAAAAGTAAATTTTGTGCATCCGTGCACATTCGATAGGCAGAACTTTGTTATCTAAAGTGCTGTGTTAAATCACGCTTGGGCGGGGTGGGTGAAAAACCCGATGTATGTGAAGTGAAGTGTTGAGCGGTTGGTCATCGCTAAAACCAGCTTTTGTTTGCACAGTGATGTCCTTTATAGATTGTGCTGTGGTTGTGTCAGTATAATAAGTAACTTCCTGCTTTTCCTGTGAAAATGGCCGCGGTTGATTTTGTTGGTCCTCTTCTGCTTTTTTTAGCTGTTCAGACAAATAACAGTTTCCGTTACATACGGTGATTGGTTCTTCCTTGTTGATGCAAAGTACCCTGGCGATGTATTCCTGGTTGATTTTAAAATCAATCCATACATTCAGTTTGTTCAATGTGGGCAGGAACAAGGTAAAAATCAGTGATATGGACAGCGCCTGTTTCAACGATTGTCAGCTTTCTGCAAATATAGCAATGACCCACCTGATTTTAATAGTATTTAGCGGTTATTAATACCTGAATATCAATTTTTTCCACTATTGACTCCCCGCAGGAAAAATCGCCGCAAGTCCATTACCATTTTTCATTCAACCTGATTTTGTTATTATCAATTCAAACTGTAATGTTTTGGTTTGTGTTTTATAACATCGTTTGCACTTTTTTGACCTCTAAGGCACGCATGTAAGCATTGTGGAATGAGTGTTGGAAACTTTCCTGTTTTAACTGGTATATATTAAATATAACCTGGGGAAGCGATTTTATTTAGCGCATCATGACTTTAACATTTTTCAAACATCCCCTGGCAAGTATCAGACTGTTGCCGGGATTTTTTATTACATTATCTATCGGAGTTTTGAATACCTATGCCCAGGTAAATGATTATAACTTTTCCGTTGGTGGCAAGGACTATTATGTTAGCGATGGCGTGCTGGCATTTAGTTATTATGAGCCAGGTATGGTGTTTGTAAATAAAGAAGTAAGCCGGGATGACAAACAAGTCGTTGGTACTGGCTACGAGATCGGCTTTCCCTTCTATTTTGAAGGGCAATACTTCGACCGCTTTTCTATATCCGCAAATGGTTTTTTAAAATTAGGAAATTCCGAAGCGCCATTTCCGATTTCTACCAGTTCTTCGCTGGGCGCTACTTTTTCGGAGGATGATGCTATGTTAAACAGGAATACTATTTCTTTTGCCCAGCGGGATGTTGCCCCCGCTGATAAGCCGTTTGTTATGTTATCCAGACATTTATACAATCTGCCGGGTGAACGCATATTGAACTTGTCTGTTTCATTTTTTTATCCGGAAAATGGTTTATCCGTTGGTATTACATTCTTTGAAAAGGATCAATCAATACAGCTAAGGTATGCATTCAGGGATGCGGGTGAGTATCATGATTCCTTCAAAAAAATTTCTGTTGGGTTAAGGGGTAACCTGCTGACCAATGAGCCGGGAAATATACGCCTGCTACAAATTCAGGAAGGAGTCGGCACCTGGGCTAATCCTCAACTGACAAGTGATCCTTCGGCTTATTGCGACTTAAACAGCCATACCTTTGAACCTACCATGGAGGACTTTAAAGGATGGATCTACAGATTTACCCCTCCGTTGGAAAACCTGGATCCCTGTCTGCCAATGTACTTTTATGCCCACAGATCATTTCCCAACTGGAAGGTGACACAATACCACAAAAAGCCAGGTGTAGTCGACCATTGTGCCATAGTTAACGGAAATACAAATGTTCCTGCTACCAGGCTGGAAATCGGCTGGGCCAAAAATCTGGCCGGTGAAGCATCTTATGATATCCTTTTAGGCGTGGTAGATGCCACGCCCGATACCCTGGCCCTAGCCACCACTGAAGCCTCATTGTCTCTTCCTAATCTTTCCAAAAGCACCAGCTACCTACTGCAGCGCAGGGTATACGATGCCGATGGTGAGCTCATGTATACATGTCAGGCTACCTTTTCTACCGGTGAACTGGATGGTTACTGCCAGCCATCTCCACATTTTCAATGGCCAAGAACAGCAGGAGGACTTGATAAGATAAGACAGTTCAGTTTCAATACCATCAATTATAACCGCTCACCCGAAGTGGAGCAGCTACAACTACTTCCCCGCGAAACACCCTATACGACTGAATTACAAGCCGGCGAAACCTACACCTTCCGGTTAACAAATGATCTGTCTAATCACTTCGCATTTAATTTATGGTTATACCTGGATCTGAACCGGGATGGGGATTGGGATTTTGATACCGAAACTACCCTGATTGGCAGGGCCAGCAGAGGGGTTGTGTTGGAAAAGGATATTACCATACCGGAAGACATTGTATCCGGTGAGACCCGCATGCGGATAAAATTCATGTATACCGGGGCGACAAATGCCAATGCTAACCAAGCCTGTGGCAGCACCATCTATTTAGGCAACCGGCAGGACTATATCATTACTTTACTGCCCCCGGCCAATTGCCAGGATCTCTCCATGGCCCCAAAAATCACCGACATCAGTTGCTTTGGCGCCTCAGACGGTACCATTGACCTGGACATGGAAGGTGGTACAACTCCATACAATATCCGGTGGCAAAAAAACGAGGAAGACATTGCGGAAACCTCGGCGGTTCTCTCCCAACTGGGCCCGGGCACATATCGGGCATTTATCGAAGATGCAGCCGGTTGCAAGTATCAAACCGACAGAATGACAGTAACACTACCTCTCCCTTTGGATGCAGCCTTGGCGTCAACGCCCACGCGCTGTTTCAGGTCAAGTACCGGAAGTATAAAGCTCGACATAACGGGAGGTACTGCTCCCTACGACGTAGCCTTAAGCCAGAAAGAAGTGATACATTCCACTACTACCACAGACGCTACTACATTAGATGGCCTTGCGGCGGGTCTGTATAACGTAGCCGTTATTGATCATACAGGATGTACCTGGCAGCAAAGCATCACTATATTGGAAAGTCAGGACAAACCCCTGTCAGCCCATGCCACTACCAGACCTGTCGTTTGTTCCGGGACATCTACAGGAAGTATTGCGCTGACAGTATCAGGGGGAAATACCCCGTATATCGTTGAGTTAAGTCAGGAAGACATAACGCACACCACCATTACCACCTCAGATGAGGCCACCTTCGATGGTCTTATAGCAGGTCCGTACACCGCCAAAGTTACCGATAATACCGGGTGCATTTGGCAACAGAATCTCAACGTAAGTGATAGCCAGGCCGAAATTCTGCAGGTTAACACATCCTCAGAGCCCAAATCCTGTTTTAAAGGCTCCATGGGAAATATCACACTGTCAATAGCCGGCGGAGCTGTTCCCTACAGCGTTACACTGAGCCATCAAGACCAGGTGTACACCGCCACTACCAAAGATGCCGCTACCTTTAACAAGCTGCCGGTTGGTCCATACACTGCCACGGTTACAGATCACACAGGGTGTACATGGCAAAAGCAAATCGACATATCAGAAAACCTGAGTGAACCATTAAAATGCACTTACACCCTGAATGAAAAATCTCCGGGGACGATATCGGTCGACTGTTCCGGGGGAACCTTGCCATATACCTATTATTGGGATGCCAACATTGCCGCTGGACCGGTAACAGGTCCGCTGGAACCGGGAAGATATGCAGTGACTATCAAAGACCATCTGGGATGTGTCACAAGGCTCGACGGTATCAGGGTGACAGGCAAAGATTTGGTTACCGCACTACCCAGCCCGTTAAATCGCTCCACCTATCGGTTATACCCAAACCCCGGCTCCGGTAAAGTGTGGTTGATATCTGATCGATCTAAACAAGTGTCTGTTAGCATATCCAATGCTTCCGGGCAGGAATTGTCGGTTTTTAGCCTTCAATTGTCAGCAGATAAACCCGTAAAACTCCATTTACCCGACAACAGCCATGGTGTGCTGCTAATCGCCCTCACAGATGATGTTACCTCGGAAGTCATTCGCTACGTAAAAAAGTGAGTGATTTTTTGTGATATGCCACCAATGGTTTCTTTGGGGCATATGATTTGTGTTTATAGGAAATTGTAAAAGTGTTTTTATCAAGAGAAACTGCAAAGTGTACATTTAAAATATTGACCTTTTTTAAGTTTTTTGGAGTAGGCTGGGCAAACTTATATTCCTGTTCTCAAAATATTAATCCAATAAGAGATAATATGCTGATAGCCAGAATTACATATAGAATAGATAGGTCTTTAATTCCATTGAGAATAAATGATGTAATGGCCTTTCACAGGCTTCTTAACTAACCTTTAAAAGAAGTTCGTAAATACTTGCGGCGAAAACAGGATAAACTATCTGAGAGTTGGTGGTATGTAAGAAATAATAATATTTTAAACGATTTTTATTTAATTATTCCACCCAATGTTTAAACGTTAATTCTCTCATTCTCTTTTAAAAACGAGCGCTATCTTAGCAAAGTGGGCTTTAATGGATGGTGATATGACCTGGCATGCTTACAGTATTCTTACCCTGTTTTTTAGTATCTCCTACCTTGTTACTATCCTATTCACGGTATTCATCATCATTTTAGAAGACAATAACCCCATTAAAACCATTTCCTAGCTGATCTTGGTCATACTCCTTCCGGTGCTGGGTATGTTGTTGTACCTTAATTTTGGGCGGAACTTCAGAAAGGAGAAGCTTTTCTCCAGGAAAAGACTTGCCGATTATTTAAGTATCAAGACATTAGAACCCCATCAGCTCGATAACCTGGAGGATGAATTCATCCAAAAAGATCCGAAGCTCAAAAGCAAGCGACACATTATGCGGCTTTTACTTAATAACAGTAAGGCATTACTTACTCAAAAAAACAGGATAGAGATACTGCATAACGGGGCTGATGCCTTTGCTTCTATCCTGGCAGCATTACGTACGGCGAAGGACCATATCCATTTGGAATACTATATCTATGAAGATGATGAGATAGGAAATAAAATAGCTTTGCAACACCCATTTTAAAAAATTATCAGCCTTAATAGCTAATACAGACCCCTTTTTAAAAAAGTGCGGAAAACAGGTGTTGGCGGCTTGGCCTGACTTGTGGAAAGCAACGTCTGTATGGAAACTTAAAAGTTACTAACTGATGTAGGAAAACCGTTTAATTTTTATAGAATAATGATTTTCTTTTTAAACACCTGTCCGTTTTGCTCTATGATCATAATGTAAATACCACTTCCCATTTTCTGATGAATCTCAAGGGTCCTTTCAACAGCAAAATATTCCGGATCATGGAACTTTCTATAAAATATTTCACCAGCCATGTTAATGATCTTTATGCTGATCTTATTTTCTCTATTGGCTGTCAATACTTTCAGATTGATTTCACCCTGAAGTGTCGGGTTAGGAAAAATGAGGGCTTCCATGGTTTTACCTGTAAATTCATTTTTCACACTTACCACATTTGAATATTCAAATTGTCCATCAAAATCCACTTGTCTCAGGCGATAGAAGGACTGACCGAAGAAGGGGGTTTTATCTACAAAACTGTAATTGATGGTTTCATTAGAGGTTCCATTTCCATCTTTTTTACCAATGACCTCCCAGTTTTCGCCATTTTCAGATCGTTGCACTTCGAAGAAATCATTGTTAATTTCAGAAGCGGTTGTCCAGTCAAGTACGACCTGGTTGTTTTCCAACCTCGCTGTAAAATTCAATAATTCAACGGGCAGCGTATTACTGAAATTCTCCGAAGCAAGGACAAAATCGCTAAAGGTAGTGAAGGCATTGGAAGTTATAAAGCCCGCGGGAGTAGCTGATCCGAACCCTCCTATGCTTACCCAATTTCCCGAACCATCACTTTTGGCAATCCTGAGATCGCCGAGATCAGGAGCATCGGTGGATACATCGTCATCCACACCATAATCAATTCTTACCGTTGCACTGGCTACCGCAGCCGGACTGCTTTGGGTTATATTATAGTATCTTATGGACGAGACATTGGTAAGGCCGCCAGTCAATGCCCGGGCGGTGGGTGATCCTGAAAATATCTGTGTGGTATAAGTTCTTGAAGTAGGCGTACCGGTTTGTGTTACTGACAATGTCAGGGGCCTGTAGTTGGTACCGTCACCCAACGGGTATACCAGATTGTTGTAGGTGTTGTTATCCGGCACTGTATAGGCCAATACACCGTTGATATGACTCGTGTTGCCTCCCCCACTGATTGAAGCGCCGGTAGCATCTAACGTGAAGAAACCGGTTGGCGTTGCGATAATATCCCCACTGGTAAGTGTCAATGTCCCGCTGAGGGTACTATTTCCACTTAGCGTCAAATCACCTGCACCGTTTTTTGTCAGGTTATTGAAGGCGATCGATCCCGTCAATGCCTGCGCGGCGGTCCCGTCAAAAGTGACTGTTCCTGCACTGGCGAGTGTGGTAGTACCTCCGTTGTCAATAAAATCACCCTCCAAGGAAATGGGATCAATGTTGGAAGCATTGAAAGTCGCCCCCGATTCCACGGTAATGCCACCGGAAAGATCCAGGCTTCCGGAAGTGGCGGTGAGTGTTCCGCTGTTAACGGTGACATTTTCGTCGACAGTTATCAAGGAAGTAAAAGTAAAAGGATCCGACCCATCGATCGTCAGGCTCTGAAAGGTCACCGGGTTGCTGACATTTTGGGCGACGGTGCCGTTAAATGTAACAGTCGATGGGCTGGAACTGGTAAAGCCGGTTCCGGCACCATTATTAAAATCACCGCCTACGGTAAAGTTATTGCTACCTAAAGCCACGTTTCCGCTAGTGATGTTAAAATCACCGGTTATTTCATTATTGTTACCCACAATGTTTAGCGTTTGAGCAGTTTTATCTACTGTAAGGATACCAAAGACCGTGGTACCTGCCATGGATTGGGCGGTGATGGTATTGTTAAAGGTAACAGTTCCTGTATTACTGAATCCGGAACTTCCGGCAGAGTTACTCCAGTTACCGGAAACATCAATGTTGTTGGCTCCTGCATTTACAATACCGGAGGCGCTCTGGATTGTAAAATTGTTTACGGTAATGGATGAATTAATAGTTTTTGATCCTGTATTGTCAAATGCCAGGTTAAAAAACGTCAGGGATGGCAGGGTTTGGGTGGCTGCTCCGTTCAAGGTAAATGTACCTTGTCGTGGTATCAGCGTTCCACTGTTGGGGGTATTTAAGTTCCCTCCTAAAGTCAAACTGTAGTTTTGCACATTATCTGCGTCCAGGGTGCTTGCGTCGATGGTCAGATCCCCTAATACAGTGGTAATAGCACCCAACGTTTTAGTGTCACCACCACTGATGGTTAGATTGCTGTAAATCAAAGGTGAAGATGGCAAGGCATATGGTCCTGCACCATTGTAGTATTCGACCGTACCTTGTCCGGCATCGAAGAATGTCGTTCCTAATGTGGTGTAAGCCGGGAATGTACCGCTGGCTAACCTTAGTGTACCCGTTCCGTCAACCGGGCCAAAGGTATGGCCGGTAGTAGTACCCAAATCAAGCGTTCCGTTGATTGTCAGATCCGAGGCGTTTTGGGTATTACCGGATATGGTAATGGTATGGGCCGCCTGGATCTCAACCTCATTATCGGCGTTCGGCGGACTGGCAGGTGTGCTTCCCGAACCATCAGGTTGGGAATTCCAGTTCGCAAGTGTACTCCAGTCTCCGCTGTTAACACTGTAGAGCTTAGGAAAAATGGCTCCCGGTTCCCCGGCGATCCATTCCGTCATTGTCACTGTGACATTGGTGCCTCCCAGGTTGCTGCCAAACTGATTGCTGGCAGGTAAAACAAAATCATTGCTCGGCCGAATCCAGTTGGAACCATCCCAGTATCGGGAAATGTAGCTCACCTCGGTTCCCTGAACATCCGAATCTGCATAGGTGAAGTCGCAAGTGGCAGTGATGTTATTAAGTCCTCCTAAAAGATTCACCAGGAAATAACGATTAAGTGCTTTACTCGCATCACCTGAGAGATTACTATTTGCACCTATAACAGATCTTACAGCCATGCTTCCGCCCGCATTGACTGTTGAAGCATCAATCACGGCAGGTGTGTAGGAAGTTCCTACTCCGATAGGATATGTAAAATCAAAACTGCCGGCCGTGGATGTTCCATTTTTAATCAAAGCAGAACCTGTGGTAGTACCACCTGTTACAATCATTCTGTCAGCACTGAAAGTACCTGAAATGCTTCCGGCAGTGCCGATGGTTAAATCATGGCCGCTTCCTGTTAAAACGATATTCCCGTCATTTTGCATGTTTAATATACCGGTAACTGTAACGGCATCATTTAAAGTCAAGGTAAGACCGGAGGCCTTGGCCATTGTCAGGTTATTGAAATTCGTTGCCCCAGTTAAAGACTGGTTGCCGGTCAGGTTATTAAAGGTCACTGTCTCCTGATTGGTAATCGCGTCCGCATTTCCGGTGTTATTTGAAAGGTCACCGCCAATAAGAAGCGGATCGGAATTCAGATTTAACATTCCGGAAGTAAGGGTAAGATGATTATCGACGGTCAATTGATTAATGTTATCGAATGTCCTCACACCCGCTGCATTGTTAACTACAAGGTTGTAAAACTCTTCAGGCTCATTTTGCCGGTCCACCTGAATATTCTGAAGGGTTGTACCGTCAAAGGTGACTGTTCCCATACCAGGCACAAAGGCACTGTTGTTCCGGGCATCCCGGTACCAGTTGCCGGCCAGACTGATGTTAAATGTAGTTGCCTCCAGTTGCACCCTTTGGTTGATGGTAAGGTTACCATTGACGTCGATATTGCCTCCCAGGGTTTTGGTTGATTCCCCTCCGGCATTTACCCCATTGCCTCTTGAAAGCGTAAGGTTCCCATAAGGGGCGCCATTTAATCCTGAAATCACTTCCGTGTCATCTCTGCCATCATAATGAACCGTACTGCCCACGTCCAGGGTATAAGTGGCATAGTTTGCCGGAAAATTGTCTCCGTCCCCCGTCCGCAAGGTCGTACCTGCCAGCATGGAAAAAGTACCACCATTGGTAGTTCTGTTGGCTGTGAAAGCATTTAAATCAAAACTTCCTCCACTAATGGCCAGATTACCAATCACTGAGATATTGTTTGTCAGTGTTTTGGTCCCGGAGCCTGAAATGGTCAGGTTATTATAGGTAGCCTGTACCGGGATATTATAATTATTGCCACTACCATACTCGATGGTTCCGCCTCCTGAAGCCACAAATACAGCGTCTAAACTCGGCAATACCGGAGTAATCGCAGTAGCAGGGCTAAGTTTCAGGATACCGTTGCCTTGTACCGTACCCAGTTGACTAATATCTTCTTCTACAGCATCGATAGTACCTCCGGCATCAATTTGTGTACTGGCAGATTGTGCAACGGTTCCATCCTGAATGGTAACTGTATGGGTGTTAGCGATAATGACAGGATTTGCACTACCGGGAATGCTGCCCGCATCGGCTCCGCCATGACCAGTAGTAGACCAGGTACCGGTGGCACTCCAGTCTCCGCCGCCTGTTGCATTTCTGCTATAATAAATCAATGGGTTTGAAAAGGGCGACTCTCCGGCAGTGTAAGCCTGACCGCTTAGTGCCCCTGTAGAAGTTACATTAATCTGATCGTTGGGATCATCTACATTTCCCGTATTTCCTTCTGTCCAGATAGTACCATCAAAAGAGGCATCAAGATAGTTGGCTTCCGAACCGTTATCGAGATCCGTAACCTCGAGATACTGATAATTATGCGTGATACTGGGATTTCCACCAAATCCTGACGTTGAAATCAGCCAGTAATAATCCAGTGAATTTGTTGGGGCGCTGGGATGTTGACTGGCAACCGGGATTACATTAATTGTACCGGTAGCTGCGTTACCCGTGGTAACGGTCAAAGTAACAGGCCTGTATCCGCCGCCAGTACCCAGGGGAAATACAAATGTCTCATTGTTTAGTGCAGGAAATGACTTGGTAATACCGGAAGCTGAATTGCTTCCATCGGTTTGGACCATGGTCGTAGCAGAGGGCGTACCCTGAATAGCTGTATTGGCAATATTGGTTAAAAGTAAACTGTTGGACCCGATATCCAGAATACCACCGCTTAATGTTAGTTGATTGTTCACCTCCGTAGCGCTGCTGGTAACCGTCAACCCGTTGGCATTGTTAAGCTCAAGATCATAAAAAGACACAGGCTGACCTGCTAAAGTTTGGGCAACGGTTCCGTTAAAAGTAACTTGCCGGCTATTGGTGGCGGCGTCAAAAATACCAGCCATAGTGGTCCAATTTCCTTCAACCGTTAAATCAGTACCTGATGCCAATTGTACTGAAGTGCCGGTATTATTGATTTCCAGATGATGGAAAGTGGCAGAGCCAGTGATTACTTGTGTATCGGAAATACCATTGAAAGTGGTAGTACTGGGATTGCCGGTTAGAAATGTTCCATTGGTAATGGTAAAATTACCACGGACAGACATGTCGACATCGTCTTGCGTCGGATTACCCCCATTTGCCCTGAACAATTTGAAATCAGCATCTGTATTCATGGTAAAATCGTTCAGCACCACAAAATCCAGTTCTCCATTCCGGGCAGCTCCGACATCAGAGTTACCCGAACCATTACCAATATTCAAATTCCAGAAAGGTGCTCCTGAAGTTACCTGAATTTGACGGTTGGTCACGGTGCTGTTAGTGATTATTTCCACGGTACCACCGGTGACATTATGGGTTACCCCATTAATTATTCTGAATCCGGTACCTGAGCCCGTAGCATTATTTCTCATGATGCGGATCGTTCCGTTAGACATGGTAAAGGAACTACCTGCGTTTGTGATAGCAAAATCTCCCAGTACTCCGGAATTACCGGTTAGTGATTTATTATTTGAAACGATGACCGTGCCACCGGATTGACTATAATCGATAGCAGTGGTTGTAGGGTTGCCCCTGATCGCTCCTCCCACTGTTAATGTACCACCATCGACCGCGATGGCAGGATTGCCGGTGATATACACAATGTCATTGTCTTGCAATCCTGTTGCATCATCCCCGATATGGATGGCTCCATCAGATATTTGTAACGTTCCGGCCAGTAAAAGACTGTTGCTGGCCGAGGTGATTTCCACCTGGGCTCCGGCATCATTAACCCATAACCTCCCGGTGGCCGGCAGACTGTAATCAACACCACCTGTACTTAAAGTAATGGTATGTGCGGAACTTAACTTGAACGTACCATTCTGAATTTCCAGGGCCTTTGAAGTACCGTTCGCAGGTGCCGAAAGTGTGAAATTGGTTGATGTTACCTCTAATTCGGGGGTTTGGGAAGTACCTTTGTTAACAATCAGCCTGTTAAAATCAGTGGTAGCCCCACTTCCTGATAATATGGCATTTGTAGCTCCTGTAAAGGTCACATCAGCGTCACTTCCTGCAGTATTTAAATCAAAAGTATTATTATTTGTGAAATTTCCCCCTATGTTTAAATGATGCAGGGTTGTTCCGGCAGGTAATACATCAATGGTTCCTTCATTGGACAAATTGCCTGAAACATCTATGCTCCTGGCCGTTCCATCCGGTAACCTCAATGTGGCGGTTGCCGAGCTGACATCGATATTCCCTCCCACTGACAGGTTACCAGCCGCCGTACCGCTGATCAATGCCGTTGCACTACCTGCAATGGTCAGATTACCGGTCAAGTTAAAATCGGCATCCGGAAATGTTTTGGAACCACCTGATCCTGAAATACTTAAATTATGAAAAGCTACAGGAGTGGAGGGTAATGTATAGGTTCCTGACCCACTATAAGCAACCGTTCCACCGGAACTGCCTAAAAAGTCGGTGTAGGAACCACCGGGGAATTCAGGTGATGTTGTGGAATTAGACATGATTCTCAGGATTCCGGAACCTACGACTGTTCCAAAATTATGCCCGGTAGTGCCATCGGCAATTTCCAATGTGCCATCTGCCTGCAATTCCAGACTGGCTGCTCCGAGATTACCTACATTGGCGATAATGGTATTGCCACCTCCTATGAATACAGGTCGGTTACTACCGGGAATGGTAGAAGCCACCGGCCCATTAATAGCCGAGGTAGACCAGGAGGAGGCCAAATCCCAATTGCTTGTCCCACCTGTATTAGTACTATAGTAGGTAAGCACTACCCCAAACTCTGAAGGTTCACCGGCGGTAAAATCACCATTGAGGTAATTGACAGCCGGGAAGCTAATAGCATTGGTAATGGTATTCACCAACGATATATCACTGATGCTGGTCCAGGTTACCGGAACATATCTCGCAGGAATATAGCCTGCTTCATTGCCCTGAACATCTGCATCCACATACGTATAAGTATGAGTAGCTGTGACATCGCTAAACCCGGTGTTGCTAACAGACCAATAATAATTTAACTCGAGTAAAGCAGCATCACTGGTGAAGGGATTTGCGCCGTTTACAGGTTTAACTGTTATAATTCCTCCTGTCCCGGTGCTGGTTACATTGATGGTAGCGGGCGTATATTTGCCTGATACACCGACAGGCCAGGTAAATGCACCTGTTCCTGCGTAGGCCTTGCTAACACCGCCGGCAGCTACACTGCCTTCTACCCGGATCATTTTATTTTGATCAGGGCTACTCACACTAACCGATCCGGCAGCACCAATGTTTAAAACGTAGGTATCTATATTTAAAATGCCATTGGTCAGGGTCAGTACACCATTTACAGTCTGATCAGCGGTAAATAAGGCATTATTCGTTGTGTCATCCAACTCCAGATTCTCAAATATTCCTGTTCCATCACCTCCGATACTATGAACCGCTACACCACCGGTTACCAAAATTTTACCTGTACCGGTGTGCGTTGAAGAATTAGAAACATTACCATTTACCGTCAATGTGTTCCCTCCATCTGCCAAAATGCCACTTGCGATGGTTACATCCCCTTCTGCGATCAAATCCGTATGCTGAGTCAGTGTTTGCCCATTTGTCAGATTCACAATCAATGACTGATTACCCAAACCACTCCATTCAGGCGTTTGTGTGGTTTTGTCATTGCCGATATATTCTATCGTATAATCATCGGTACCCTGCACTGCACCAGTCATTATACCACTGGCATCTGTGTTGGTTCTAAGAATTTTTGAACCGGATGTCATTGTCAAATTGGTTCCGGTAACAAAAGTTCCGCCAGATAAGGTCAGGGTAGATCTCACGGATTCAGCAGCACTCAGCGTTTTTGTACCGGTACCTGAGATTGTCAAAAATCCAAATTGTGCTGTTCCGGGAATATCGACTGCTGCATTGCCGGCACCATCATATTCAACGATACTGTTAATATCTAACGAGTAGTTGGTAAAGGCCGTGTTGCTTCCCGGAAAATGGTTGAGTCCATTGGTGTTACCGATTATTAATTGTCCGGATGCTCCCAATGTAAATGTACCTCCTTCTGCATCCCGGTTGATTGTATTAGTATTGATATCCAAAATACCGGCAGCTATCGTCAAATCACCACTGATTTGATAACTGTTTCCGGAATTAACAATTTCCACAAACCGGTTATCGCCCGAAGGATTATTAACGGTAAATGTGCCATAAGTATGGGAGTCATCGATATTCACATCAAACCCTTCCGAAGAGCCGGTTTCAGTGGCAATTCCATTCCCAAACCTGAAAGTACTGCCGCTAAAATCAACTGGCGAAGGAAAAGCATCTATCCCGCTAAGAAAATCACCGGAAGAAGGGTTTCCCTGTGGAGAAATTCTTAACGCCTGACCACCTCCGGCATTGGCATTAGGATTTACTATGGTAATTATGCCACCGGTAAAATCTACAATACCCCGTTCGAGGTAAAAAATATGGTTGGTGCCTAACAAATTTTGACTGCCCAACGGATTGATATTAAATTCTCCACCACTCATTAAAAACCTTGCATTGGCATCCCGCAATCTGAAACCACCGTTAAGATTCAGCACGCCCGTTCCAGATATTTCCAAAGCACTGAAGTTAAGGCTACCGAATGCGGGATTTGTATTGTCATTTCCTATATCAAAAATACTATTCCCATCACCTATATTAACCGTACCCCCACTGATGCTTACCTGTGTTGCTGCTGCGGGATTAGTAGCATAAATAAACCGGTTGTTACCGTTACTGTCGGTGGTACCTACATTGAAGGTTCCCCCGGAAATGGTAGCACTGGTTCCGGAATCCACTGTAAAACTGGCGGTAACGTTACAGGTTCCACCATTCATGACAAACCGGGCTCCGGTCGTATTTAAACGAAAGTTTCCAATGTTTCCTCCCCCCACTTGCAACAGACCATCACTATTCAAAGTGACTATGGCATTAGCCCCATCGACGTCCAGTATATTCCTGGTAGCCGGTGTTGGTAATTGGGCGGCCAGATTAGGAGCAATGGAGAGTGTGGCTGAACTGGCTCCCCCTGTTCCATCACCGATGGTAAGTATTTCATTGCCACTGCCATTGTTACTCAGGTTAAAGGGGTTATTATTGGAAATTGAAGTGAGTCCGGCGTTAGATAATACGTTAAAATTTCCATCATTGATCAATACATTTCCTCCGTCTCTCAACTGAATAAGATTCCCTGCAGTGATAGAGGTAATGCTTTTCCCTACTTCTATGGTACCACCATTGAGCGTTAAATCACCATCAATCAAAAATCTGGTATCGCTGGCACTGGTTATTAAAGGCTCTATATCGAGCAGCCCGCTGTTCATGGTATAGCTTCCGGTTCCTGAAATAGTTAAACCTGAACCAAATGTAACCGTGGAAGCTCCGGAAGCGATAAAAGCACCCTGGACGCCGGAACCTCCTGTTACACCGGTGTTGTTACCAGCGACAAAAGGAAGTCCATCATTCAGATTTACATTGCCCAATAGTACATAGTTTCCAAAAGTAACCGTGGTTCCGGCATCACTGATTGTCAAAGTACTTTCAGTGCCGCTACCGATCACCGATCTCGTGACTCCTGCACCCGATCCTGTCCCCACATTCAATGTCGCCCCATTGCTGATGGTCATATTAACAACAGTAGCTGCATTATTTTTCTCAAAATTGTCCTGGATATTCACCACTCCTCCCGAGACATTGAATGTAAATGTTCCTGTGGCGGCCCGGAACCGCACATTACCTTCTCCGGATGTCGGGTTACCAATATTTACCACCCCACCGGTAACTGTAAAGCCGGTATTACCGGCATCAAATATTATGCTCCGGGCATTGGCAGTGGTAGTAGCATTGAGAATATTGAAGGTACCTCCATTAACAATCAACTGTGCCCCGGTTTGATTTAACTCCAGGAGGTCAGGGGCAGCCGTTATATTTTCTCCGATATCTACAGTCCCATCGTTTAGGGTAAAAGTACAATCTTCATTCAAATCAAATACATCACCGAACATGTCGAAGTTAGTGCCTGCATCGTTGATCACTAAACTAGCACCATTGCCAGGGCCGCCATTCAACACAAAATTTCCCGTACCATTGCCCACACCCGAGGTCTGTCCTACAGACAGCGTGGCACCGTTTGATACCGTAAGACTGGTTCCGGCCTGAAGGGTAACGTCGTGCGTATAACAAGAGGTACCATTGATGGTTGATCCCGGGCCGTCAACGGTCAGTGTACCATCGGTTGGCCTGTTGGTAGCCGTGCCATCTCCATCACCTATATTTAACAGGCCTGTACCACTAACGGTGAGGGTACCATTAAGGATTAGGTTCGCTATAATTCCGGTTCCGACACCACTGGCACCACTGTTAAACCTTCCCCCGCTGATTGTTAAATTCCCGTTTATGGTTCCTGTTCTGTCCTGGGAGGGATTGACAATCATATCAAAGGTACCATTGAGGATTTCGATGGAAGTATTAATAGTAAAGCCACCATTATCTTCTCCCGTGTATGTCGCTGTGTTATTATGCACGTAGGTGCCGGCAGTGAAAGCAGAGCGGTCGCCACCAATGGAATTAGTGAAGTTTACAGAGCTGTTGATCATCCGGTTGTCCGGTCCTGTACCTGAATTGTTATAAGTCACTTCATAGGTGTCATAAGTCCCTTCGCCACTGATGGTTTGATTGGTTGCTCCATTAAAGGCAAGGTTGACGATTCTATTGGTGGTAGAAGCCTGCAGATCAAATGTTCCCGCATTTGTAAGGTTTCCACCTATACGCATAGTATGCGTCCTGTTCCTGGTTACTCCCGGCAATGCCGGCGTCCCCGAACCCCCTTCTACTGATAAAAGCTGGCCATTGCTGTTAACTATCACATTACCAGTAACAGCCAGGTTAAAATTTGCATTTAAGCCTCCACTGTTTGTAAAAGGAAACCTCAACACACCATTGGCTCCGTCGTCATCAATGGTCAGATTACCAATGGTCGTATTGTCGTTGTATGTTATTGTATGATTGGACCCGATCAAAACGATATCATCTACCTCATCTCCGGGAATTGTGGCCGCGGCAGCCCCTGTATGGGAAATAGTTGACCATGTATTCACATCGTTCCAATTTCCATCTTGACGGCTATAATAAGTCGTTTGTGCCATTACCAGGTTATACCACCCAAAAAGGCATATAATAAATAAAGAAATTTTCCTCATATGTAGAATCTTTTCACAAGTCCTGAACGGATTTCGACCAATATTTTAACTACTTTTAGACCAAGTTTTCTTTGTTCAAACACCTAAAAATGGAGATTAAACACATTCACTTTACACTCGTAAATATCTGCAGAATTGGAAAAAGTAACTAATATTCAGAAGCCAGTCATTGTCAAAAAGGTGTAATAAAATCCTGGAAATTTTATATTTCTAAAGATCTTTCGGTTATTAAAATCACTTTGATCGTAGAAAAAGAAAGCTAAAATTGAATTTTATGAAGAATTTATTAACTTTTTTAAATATTCAATAATTCTTATCCAAACCTTTACAGGTGATATAATTTCCGGTAAATTCCGGGAAGCCCTCACCCAACCTTCAGAATAATATTACTTGTAATGACTACATATAATCCCCTGAATCAAATGGATAGAAAAGGTGTAGCTTATACATATAGGGGAAAAAGGGTTATGGGCTAACGGGTATCAGATAATAAAAAAGGCCGTCCCGGTTGTAAGACGGCCTGATGATAAACCCTGTTCTGTTACTCTAACGTATTCCGAATAACTATTCCTTACTGATTCTATGCACCGGTTTTCCGGAAAATTCTGCCCCTTGAAAATGTATTGGAAAGAATAAAGTTTATTCAAACACAAAATATAACCACATTTCAGTTTTGAAGTTTCACCAATTTTTTAATATTTTGCCAATCACTTTCTATGGGATATTTTTTTTGGAGCCCGGATTTTCTCAGCCACGCTATGTAAACACTAGTAAAATGAATAACTGAATGAGAATATGCTTACTCCTTGTACTGACCATACAAGTGAATTTCGCCAATTGTCAGTTTATTGACCGTTTAAAGTCAAAATTCGATACATTTACCACGCAGAACTGGCAGGAAAAAGTTTATGTGCATACGGATAAAAATCTATATGCAGTAGGCGAAACCATCTGGTTTCGCACATACCTTGTAGAAGCCTATTCCTTAAAGTCCGAATTGGCTATCAGCAGTATTGTGCATGTGGAACTGATAAGTCCCGGGGGTGATATTCTGGTCTCCAGGATGATCCATACGACGGCCACTGGAGGTGCCGGAGATATCCTGTTAAGTCCTGACAGTATCGGTACCAACCTCAGTACGGGAAAATACCGGATCAGAGCCTATACCAACCTGCAACTCAATAGCGGTCCTCCGTTTTTTGAAAAGGAAATACAGATCATTTCAAGAACTTCACCACCGGCTTCTCCGGAACATAGTCGGGATAGTTTGATTCTACAGTTTTTTCCGGAAGGGGGAGAACTCGTAAATAACATCGGAAGCCAGGTAGCTTTCAAAGCTGCTAATCCTTCCGGTGGTGTGATGGTTAAAGGGGAGGTGCACGACGACAATGGAACCACAGTAGGCTGGTTTCAAAGTTTTCATAATGGGATGGGTCTTTTTCAGTTAACCCCTCTGCCCGGCAGGAGTTATTTTGCCAGGGTAAATGACCGGGATTATCCAATCCCGGCTGCTTTGTCCAGGGGATATACGCTTCAACTATCAACCCACAAAAAAGGGTATATCACGCTAGTGGCCAACAGCACCTTAACCAGGGGGCTGGAAGGAGTGGTTCTGGTGGGCCAGGCGCGTGGCAAGATATTCTATGCCCAGGAACTAACTGACCGGGAGACAAAGTTTGCCGGCAATATTCCCGGCACCGGCCTGCCGCCGGGAGTGATTCAGTTCACCCTCTTTGATGAAAAGGGCATTCCCCAATGCGAACGCCTGGTTTTTATGCAGAATCCGCGCTTTGAATTGGATGTGGCCGTATCCACAGACAAACAGGTTTACCAACCACGGTCGTCGGTTGTACTCACCCTGGATACTGATTATATCATGGCCAATATGTCACTAAGTGTCACAGACATGGAGTTAGTAAGTAACGACTCTACAACTGGTAACATTTTTACACACCTGCTGCTAACATCAGACCTGAAGGGCCATATTGAAGATCCGGCGTATTATTTTTTACCGGGCACCCCCCCTATATACCTGGATCTTGTCATGCTTACCCATGGGTACAGGCGGTTTACCTGGAAGGAAGTGGATGGATGGAATAATCCCCTGCCTGAATACTATCCTGAGCGGGGATTTAATATTAGTGGTATCCTGACAGATGAATATAACCAAGGCAAGCCCGTGGTCGGAGAAGTGTCCCTGACCGTGATGCCGGATTTGATTGATGTGCAAAAGGTGCGGACGAATAACAGCGGCAGGTTCATTTTTATGGGAAATGACTTTTTTCAGGAATCCAACTTGTTTCTGCAGGCAAAAAAGCTGACTGTGAAGAAATCAGGAAAAACGAAGCCGTCGGATAATGTCGTCATTAATTTGGATGAATATAAAGTCCCCGAGGTCGAATCGCTGCCTGCGGATTCGTTTTCACAACCAGCCACCCCCGCTAATTTTAACCGTTACCTTGCCTCCATAGATTTAGGGATTCAACGGGATAATACCACTATCCTTCTTGATGAAGTGGAGGTGGAGGCTAAAAGACCGGACCCATTTGCCGAATATAATGCTTATGGCGGAATGCCGAGCTCCCGCCTTGTAATGGATAGCCTGGGGGTCGACGCCCTGGTAGCCACCAACATCGCACAGTTGCTGCAGGGAAGGGTGGCAGGTGTGCAGGTAAACGGGACAAGTATTTCTATTCGTGGCGCCGCGGCAAGTTTAGGCAGTGGTGGAACAGGACCACTTTTTTTACTGGACAACATGCCGGTGGACAGCCAGACCATCATGTCTTTCCCCCCGCAGATGGTGCATAGCATTGCCATTTATAAAGGCCCTGAAACCGCTTTTTGGGGGGCGAGAGGAGCAAATGGCGTAATTATTGTTCATACCAAAAAGGGTGAGGATTTTTTGCAACCCGATAAACCGAGTTACAATATAAAAAATCTTATCCATCCCGGCTACTACAGGGCACGTGAGTTTTATTCACCGGCCTATGATGGGAAGCAGATCGGCAAAAAGCGGGATAACCGCGTAACTTTGCACTGGGAGCCTAACATACAACCAGATAGCACAGGAACCGCCCGCATCAGGTTTTTCACCGGCGATAATGAAAGCATTTACCGTATTGAAGTCGAGGGAATTACCCCAAAAGGACAAATAATACGAGAGGAGCGATATTTTCGCTGTGAAGAGGGGGTAATTTTGGAGGACCAGTGATTACAGTTACTTGAATTGATTGAATTATGGTGCCTATGTCTAAATCCAACCTTTGTCAATTCAAAGGGCAGATATTTCTTCAAAAAAGCTATAATCAATGACCAAAATTTTTTCTCCGTATCCCAAAATTCAGGCGGGCAAAGTTTAATGGCATTTTCGAGCATATCAATACTTGCGCTAAATTGTCGCCACAGCGTTTCTTTTAAAGACTTATCCATTTTAGTTCTATTTAATTTTGCGTTTCCTATAATGACCGCTAACGCATCTCGTGTAGGGTATCGTTTGGTGTTTCAAAGCACTTTCCTATCAATCCGCCACAAAGTTCCCCAAGGTCAGACAATTGACCAAACATCTAACAAAAATAACTAATTCATAAGCATATGATATTCAATAATTTACAAATTACTTATATAGTAGTTTCCCAACAGCGTTGCTCCCATCCGCAGAAAATAACAGAACTTTAGTTATATGAGAGCTTAGAAAATAAAAACAAGTCTAAACTTTGTATGACCCGCCAAATACGCTATACACAATGTTGGCGGCTGTGGTGGTAGGTCAATTCCTTATCACCGATCCCTTTATTTCTTCGATTCAAAATTATAAAACATCAGGTTTGACATTTTTTCGCCAAGTTGTTTTTTTATTAAAACATATCCATAGTC
>JAKSDQ010000215.1 GCA_022360015.1 Cytophagales bacterium | reverse complement strand
CTGCGACGCTCGATCAACTTCTCGCTCTACAGCGGGCGTCACGCGGCAGTGAACATCGCGCGACGCATCGCCGGTCGCGCACCGATCCGGTTCAAACCGGTCGACTTGGGCTGGGTGATCCCGTTGGGCGAGATCAGCGTCGGACGCGTGTTCGGCAAGTTTCGCGTGAAAGGCAAGCTCGGTATGCGGCTGCACTACGTCATGAACGGCTATCGCAACTTCAATGCACGCAACTTCTTTGCGTTCTTCGGTCTGTCGCTCAAGCTACCCAAGCGCGGCCGCAAGCGGAGCGCTGCGTGATGACCGGCAACCAAGCGCGGCCGACCTGGTCACCCACCACGTCGGACCTGCGCTCCGTTGCGCACAATCTTATAGGTATGTGTTTGTGACCGGTCGCGAGCGGAAACGCGCGCTGATCGAAGAGGCGATCGAAGCGGAGCTGGAGCGTTTTTACCGGCAGTACGACATACGCGGCACCTTGCCGGAGTTCGGCGTCGACCTGCGCGAGTTTGTGATGCGGCCCAGTGGCCGGCTCCGTCCGCTTCTGTTTCTCACCGTGCTGGAAAGCTACGGCGTGAGGTTGGAGCAAGAGCAGCTTGCGGTGGCCGCGGCGATCGAACTGCTGCACAGCTGCGCGCTTTTGCACGACGATCTGGTGGACAACGCCCAGACACGTCGCGGCGCCGCGGCGTTTCACCGCAGCGCTTCACCGGGTGTCGGACAAGCGGTACTCGGCGGCGATCTCTTGTACACCTTTGCGGTTCACATCTTGTTGGGCACCCAGCCCGATCCGCGCCGTCATCGCGCGCTTAGCCACATCCTCGAGGTTGCAGCGATTACCAGTTTGGCACAGTTCGAGGAGATGCACTTCATTCCGCAGGCGACACCAAGCCACGCGATCGAGCGGATCATGGAGCTCTACGATCGCAAATCGGGGTTGTACACCTTTGTCGCACCGATCGAGCTGGCGCGTATCTTTGCCGGCGGCCCGGAGAGTGACCGTCAGTTGTTACGCGCGATCGGCATCCACTTGGGACGCGCATATCAGCTGCGTGACGACGTGATCGACATCGGCTCGTTGGCGGAT
>JAKSDQ010000141.1 GCA_022360015.1 Cytophagales bacterium | reverse complement strand
GGGAGTGTGAATGTCATTGATGAAGCGGAAGAGAATGTGTACCGCCATCCGCGTATTGTTGCTTGCCTGCATGCCGGTGGTTGGCGGGGCAGCGGAAGCTGGCGGTAAAATTCAACAAACAACGCTACAGGAGTGCCTGGCGATGCTGGGGGCGCGGTTGGATTGTTATTTCACGGTCGAGAGCGTGGGGCGGCCGGGGAACCACGAAAACCCCATCCTCGATGGTTTCATCCATGCGGATGCCTCGGGGGTTCGCGATGTTGATGGCGCCTTGTCGTTCCTGGCCAACGAGGTCGAGGTGGTGTGGGTGGATTCGGGGGCAACGAACCATATCCACCTCGTTGCCGGGCGGTTCGGGGGCAATGCCAACATCATCATGATTCGTGATGAAAGGCTGGCGGGCGTTGCGAATTATGCACTTACAAACAAAGTGACCGTAGCATGTGAACAAAGTCCGTCCAGATTGCTTGATATTTTGTCGGCGAAAGAACCTTTGATAAAGGACCACGACCCCTTTGGGTTGGGCGATCAAAGCTCTTGCCATGATAATGCGACGCAGATCGACGTTTGCGCAACGAATGAATCCATACGGGCGGTGCTGGCCACCTGTGTTCCTTTGGAGCGATATAGCCGGGTTATCTGGAGTGCCGATACCGATGGGAAGAATGATTCGCCTGAGATTAGGGTCGAGTTTTATGGCCAACGGCCGAAGCAACCGTTCAAGGATTGCCTGTTGGACTTGGGCGACCGGCTTGATTGCTACTTTACCGTTGAAGGAGTTAGTCCTTATGCCAACCTTTGGAAACACATCGATTCCGAGTTTTCAAGGCTCGGCACGGTTGATGAGGTTCTGTCCTCGCTGACCAACGGCCTCGGCATTGTTTGGCCGGAATCAAAGAAGGGCGACAAAATCACGTTTGTTGCAGAGGAATTCGGGGGCGATAGCAGGATCATAAGGATTCGCGATAAGGGGCTGATGGATATAGAGCATGATGTCCTCGGGAACAGCGTGTCGGTTGAATATGAAGGGACTCCGTCTGGCCTGATAGAGCTGTTGTCCTCGCGGGATACAATGATTCAGCAGTCAAAACGTTCTACTCTTCGAGCTGTTCTGCATGGCTATGTCTGTCAGGATCCAAGCACTAAGATTCATGTTAGTGCAACCAATGCGCCCGTTCGGGATGTGCTGACATCCTGCATTCCTTTGGACGGTTATAGCCGAATTATCTGGAGTAGCTACCATGCCGATAAGGAAGATGGTTTAAAGTCAATTGCGGTTAATTATTACGGTAAAGCAAGAGACAGGAGTAAGCCCCTGGAGATCAGATGGGTAAAGGATCCGAGGCTGCGCAGGAAAGGGGATGCCCATAAGTAGGCTCCTCTTGCAAAACCCTCCGAGCTTGTGCTTTCCCCTCCTGTATATCTTCAGGGGAATGGTT
>JAKSDQ010000340.1 GCA_022360015.1 Cytophagales bacterium | reverse complement strand
TTTTCGCAATAACCGACCACTTCATTTATCTTACTACTAACTGGTGAGAAATCATAAATCCGTTTATTGTCAAAACACAGCTATCACGTACAAAGACAATGAATTACAACCAATTTCGCATCAGGTTTGAAGAATAGTAATTGAAAAGTTTTAACTACCGTTAATATTATTGATAAAAAGGAGGTTTTAGTCACAATTTCTTTCGAATGCAAACAAAAAAGCCTGAATCATAACAATTCAGGCAAAGTCGGGATGACTGGCTCTCGATCGAACTTTTTGATGGAGGATTTGAAAAGGTTGGAGAGGTATTTTGAGTTATTGGATTGATGAGTGATAATATAGCCTTGGTTCTTTTTCAGGTAAGGCCACAGCCATAAAACCAGTACACATTCAATATGTTTTGACAACCAGTTTGAATACTTAGAAAATGCAAGAAAAACCCCTGGGAACAGCTTATTGTTTTGAATTCCGATATAAAGCTTTGGCCTCTTTATCCAGGTTGGGTGCCAATTTTTTCAGCCTTTCCAGGAGGTTCATTGACGTATGCCTGACCGTAAGAACAACAATAGTATCATCAATAATATCACAAATCAGGTAGTGTTTCTGAACAGGATATACTATAAATCTGGATGAGATCCTCCTATTTAGCTTTAAAAGCCCTTTATTTTCTTGCAAGAGTGAAAAGGTATCTTCAAAAGCCTTAATATATTTAGAGGCTGTTTTCTTCCCCCATTCGGCTAGTGAATAGTCATATATTTCCTGAATATCATCTAAGGCCCTTGAGGTAAGAAGGATTTTTGTCATTTAGATTTAGTCTTCTTATACGCTTGTAAGTCTGCCATTAAATCACCAGAGAACTTCCGTGTTCTCCCATGGATCACATCCTGATACCCTTCAATAATAGCACTGCGAATATTCGCAGCTTCCAGCCGGTCACACTCATGGCGGATTAAATCCCGGACATATTCACTAGGCGTGGCATAAAGGGTTCCACTTCCTGACTGACTAGCTATGAATTTCTTCATTTTATCTGTAAGAGCAATATTCAAAGATTCTGTTTTAGACATAAAGCACCTCATTGATTTAATTCTACTAATATACATTATTCTTCATATATTGTCAATATTTAAAGGAATATCCCTTCGTTTAAAGTCAACCTGGCTACATGAGAGCTGAGTCGATGTTATCAAAATAAGTATTTTCATCACTTTTATCTGTATATATTACCTGCAAAAATTAATATGTACAACTATAATTGTGGAATTGTAACTCCTGCATAAACCAATATCTTAGTCTTTCTTTTTTTCGAGATGATTAACTCGTTGGTTTATACTAATAACTTAATTAATTACATCCACAACTGATCGAATGGGAGGTTTCGTTCAACGTTTGATTATACGAAACTCCTTTCCTTCCGTATATTTTCAAATTATGGCTATCTAACCTAAAGCATTATGAATTGAAAGATGCGTTGACCACATGGTCGCAGAGTAAGCATACTGTCAACCCCCGGTTGTTTTGTATTTATGTTGCCGTTAGCTTTGTGTTGGGGTAAAAAGTTTCTTGTTTGTGGGTAGCAGTTCTTCGATGCTATCGATTGGGTGGTCATTGATGGTTCCAAGCACTGTTTTCAACCATGTGTACGGCTCTACTTTGTTCCTGGCACATGTGCCGAAAAAAGAATAGTACATGGCAATACGCTGTGCGGCCTCATGTGAGCCGAC
>JAKSDQ010000339.1 GCA_022360015.1 Cytophagales bacterium | reverse complement strand
CGGGATTGACCGTGAAGGCCATGAGCTGGTCGAGGGTCATCTCCTCTTGCGTATAGGCCTCCAGCAGTGTCGCCGAGACGGCGGCCAGCTTGAGGCGCTGCTTGACGACATTGACCGAGACGAAGAAGGCAGCGGCGATCTCTTCCTCGGATTTCCCCTTCTCGCGCATCGCCTGGAAGGCGCGAAACTGGTCGAGCGGATGCAGCGGCGCGCGCTGGACGTTCTCCGCGAGGCTGTCTTCCTCGGCGAGGCCTTCGGTCCGCACGATGCAGGGCACCGGAGCCGTGCGGTTCAAGCGGCGCTTTTTCACCAGCAGTTCGAGCGCCCTGAAGCGGCGGCCGCCGGCCGGGACCTCGAACATGCCGGTTTCGGCGCCGTCTTCGTCCAGCACGGGCCGGACGGTCAGGCTCGCCAAGAGCGTGCGACGGGCGATGTCCTCGGCCAGCTCCTCGATCGAGACGCCGGCCTTGATGTGGCGAACGTTCGCCTGGCTGAGCACCAGCTTGTTGAAGGGGATGTCGCGCGAGGCGCTGAGGGTGATCTTCTTGAACTTGGTCATGAGACTTCTCCGCGACGGGCGGCCAAGAGACACTCTCTCGGGCCTCCAAACCCGTCACGAAACCCACGGCCCACCTCTTCCTCTTGAGAGAGATGGACCGTGGAGGGACGGTTGGGGCGGAACCGGAACGCCTAAGCGGCGCGCTCCAGGAGCGTCTTCGCGCGGGTCTCCATCACAAGTCGCGCGTCCTGCTGCGGCTTGGAACGCGCGACGGCGGTGATGCCTTGGACGAAGTCGAACACGCTCTCGGGCGGACGGCCCTCTTCGGCTAGCACGGTCTCGACGATCTTGGCCGTTTCCGCCTTGGAGAAGCCGCGCTTCCTCAGGAAGTCAGTGCGGTCTTCATCGCTGCGCGCGACGACCCGTTCGCGTGCGGAGCGGATGCCCTGGATGAAGGGCTGTGGCGAGGAGTCCGCGAAGCTGGCCAAGGCCGGGGCCGCCTCGTGCGCGAAGCGGTTCGCGGCGTATTTGGAATGCCGGATCGTGATCTCCTGGAAATCCTCGACGCCCCAGAGATTGCGGTTCTGGCAGACGGCGCGGAGATAGAAGCTCGCGATCCCGAGCGTCTTGGCGCCGACCTCCGAGTTCCAGCAATAGAAGCCCCGGACGTAGCGGTCGGGCGAGCCATCCGGCAGCGTGCCTGCTTCGATGGGGTTCAAATCGTCGACCAGGAAGAGGAAGACGTCGCGGTCGGAGGCGTAGAGCGTGGTGGTGTCCTTGGTGATGTCGACCATCGGGTTGTAGACGCCCGTGGACCAGTCGAGCACGCCCGGCACCTTCCAGCGCGTGTCGCCAACGCCATCACCCGCGATGCGCTGGACGGCCGCGACGAGTTCGTGATCGTAGATGCGGCCATATTCCGGGCCGGTGACGGCGCGCAGTTCGGTGCGACCGTCTTCGGTTTCCAGGGTCTTGACCTGCTCGGCGCGGTTGTTGGTCAGGCCATATTGCATGTTGATGCCGGCGAGCGGTGCGGGAAGCTGGCGCAGATAGGCCGCCGGCGCGCTGACGAGGCTTGCGAGCTGGCCGAAGCTCCAATGGGTCGGCGCGACCGGCGCCTCGGCGTCCGGCAGGACCAGCGCCAGCTTTTCAGGATCGTCGCGATGCGCCTCGACGCGGATCGCCGCGCTCTCAACCGTCCGTGT
>JAKSDQ010000337.1 GCA_022360015.1 Cytophagales bacterium | reverse complement strand
CTGTACATTCATCATTGTAATTTGATTCTAGTTAATATTCGTTTGGGCCCACCGCGTAGGATCCTGTCGGGCTGCCACTGGTGCCCCCATAACAAGAAAGGTACTCAACGGATTTAATACTCATATACTGAATCAACACTTTCCTCAATGACTATTCAGTAATCTTTTCCTTTTAACAATTCTTGAGCAAGTTTAACCGTGGATTACCACTCTTCTTTGAAGAAAACGACTTCTTTTCTCTTTCTCAGTCCAACAGTCTGCAATATCTCATGTTCGAAACTGAGCAATCGCTTTTCTAGTTGCTATACAAACCAAAGTCAGTATTTCTGACAGATTTTACCTGCTTCTTTTTGCTTCCGGGTTTACCCCTTCTTTTGAATTTGTATGCGATGATATTATGAGCAAATAGGCTGTGCGCTTCTCTTTGCTGTGCGTTTTTTGCCTTTTATATTAACAGACGACTTCTGTGTCTGTGTTCAAGTTTAGCGAGAGGTTCAAACCACCCAGTGCGAACGAAGCTGAGGTTTCCAACTTGTCTTTTCTGCTTGTGCTACTTTGTGTGCGCTTTTCACAAAGTCGTTTTCCTCCCTCGCGATATTTCAGTTATGTTCGAAGCAGTATCGTCCTTATATCCACATTCCGCGACATGGTTTCCTCACAGAAGTAAGTCGTTCACAAAAAAAACAGTTTTCAGTGAAAGTTTTAACCTTGTTGGTATCGTTGCCCTGCTCCCGCTTGCATTTTTCCAAACATCGTCGATTGTCCACGCAAAAGTTGACGAAGCAGAAGTCTCCTCGTGATAGCCCTCTTGTAGCACTCGCAGCACAACATTTAGAACTCACAACAGCAGTCTCACAAAAATAGGAAATGGCCTCAAAGCCTTACAGTCAAAGTATGATACAATATACCTGTTCCCAAGTCCGGTGACAACCTTTCACCGTCAATCTCCTATAGTCCGAATGGACCCTTCATATATATATATATATATATGTTTCTGCAGTTCATCCT
>JAKSDQ010000336.1 GCA_022360015.1 Cytophagales bacterium | reverse complement strand
TGCCTCATGTCGCCCACGACCCGCGCTCTCACGCGGACCGACTGCCCCGGCAAGTAGGCCAGCGGCACCTCTTCGAGATCGATCAGCTCGAGCGTGTCTCTGCAGGCACCGGCTCTCACCGCCCTCTCGGTCGCACGCTGCCGCGCATCCTCCAGAGCGTCGTCGCGCGGTACATCGCGATAGATGCGGTCGACCTCTCCGGACACCTGGGCAAGGGCCGCGCCCACGGCGTTGGCGCATTCGGCGTAGTCGACGCGGACGACCTCGGTAATCCCGGCCACTTCATCGGGCACCAGAAAGGCGCCCCCGCCGACCGCGAGCAATGGCAAATCGCCCGACTGGATCTTCGCCCGATCCACGGTCTCCTCGACGAGACTGCGGCATCGTTCCATGAACGCCGCCTTTGCTGTTCGCGGGAACGTCGTTGGATCGACACCCTCACCGATCTTCGCCAAGCCCATCGCCACCGCGTAGTCCGTGGCGGTTGCGACGGTTCCGCCGAAGACCAGGGCCTCGGCGGTCAAGCGGAAACCGACCGATCGCGGTCCGATACGGCGGCCGCCCTCGGCAACGATGCTGCCGCCGCCCAGACCGATCGAGATCACATCCGGCATTCGGAAAAGGGTGCGGACGCCGCCGACCTCGACCACCGAATTCGCCTCATGGGGGAAGCCATGTCTCAGCAACCCCACGTCGGTGGTCGTGCCACCCACGTCGGCCACGATCGCTTCCTTTAATCCGGACAAGAACGCCGCGCCGCGCATGGAGTTCGTCGCGCCCGATGCAAAGGAATAGACGGGCTGCCGGACCGTGGCCTCGATATCGGCTATGGTGCCGTCGTTGCGGCTGAAATAGACGGGCGCCGCGATGCCCTGCTCCCTTACCGCCGAGATCACCGCGCTGGCGACGCGCCGCGCAAGGCCGATCAAGGCCGCGTTCAGCAAAGCGACGTTCTCGCGCTCCAGAATACCGATCCTGCCCAGGCTCGAAGACAGCGTGATCGCGGCATCGGGAGCGACCTCCCGGACTAGCTCCGCCGCTCTCGTCTCGTGCTCCGCGTTGACCGGAGAGAAGACCGAGCAAATCGCCACGGTCGCAAGCCCCTTATCGGAGATCTGCCGAGCCGCTGTCTTGATCGCCACTTCGTCGAGAGCGGCGAATGGCCGCCCG
>JAKSDQ010000335.1 GCA_022360015.1 Cytophagales bacterium | reverse complement strand
TACACCATGACGATTAATGTTACTCCTGTGAATGACCTTCCGGAGGGAGATAATGGATCTGTCACTACCGATGAAGATGTGCCCCATACATTTCAAAATACGGACTTTAACACTAACTTTAGTGATGGAGATGGCGCTACTTTTGATGGGATACAGGTGGTTACCCTCCCCGGAGCAGGAACATTGACTACAGGAGGTGCTGTATCCCCAGGTCAGGTAATAGCGAACGTTGCTAACCTGAATTTTACACCGGCGACAAATGGTAACGGCACTCCTTATACTACCTTTACTTTTAAGGTGCGAAATGATGATGGTGAACAAAGTACGGCCAATTATACCATGACCATTAACGTAACTCCGGTAAACGATCCACCCAGTTTTACGAAAGGACCGGATCAATCGGTCAATGAAGATGCAGGCCTGCAAACGGTTAATGCCTGGGCTACCGACCTCGACGACGGTGACCCCGATGCAACGCAAACATTAGAATTTGAGGTTACCGATAATACCAATCCATCCCTGTTTGCCACGCAACCGGTTGTAAGCGCTATGGGAGGTACCCTTACCTATGAACCTGCTGCGAATGCCAGCGGAACCGCTACCATTACTGTGGAAATAAAAGACAATGGCAGCGATACACCCCCCAATGTAAATATTGGCAACTCCGAAACCTTCGATATTGAGGTAATCGCGGTGAATGATGAACCTCAGGTAAACAATACTACCGGGAAAACTGCGTATGTGGAGTCTCCCGTGATACCGTTTGTTGTTATTGACGGTGGCGTTACAGTCAGCGATGTTGATAATACCAATCTTATCTCCGGAACGGTTGCCTTTACGGATACTTATATCAAAGGGGAGGATATATTGAACTTTATACCGGCGACTACTGGCATAACCGGTATATTTGATGAGGACACCGGTGTTATGCAATTGACCGGGAACCGGCCGGTATCAGAATATCAGATTGTGCTCGGTTCCTTACAATATGTCAATGGTGCAGGAGTTAACCCGACCGGAGGAGACAGGGAAATTACTTTTTCAGTTTTTGATGGTAACTTAACCGGCTCGGACACAAAAATAGTGACTGTAGTAACTGACAATTCAGCCCCGAATTTAGTCAATGGGGACATCGACGATGTCACGGTCGAAGAAGATGCTCCGAATTTTACTATTCAGTTGTTTAATGTATTTCAAGATGCCGAAGACGAGGATGTAGATCTTGTTTTTGCCGTTGATAACAATACAAATGCTCCATTATTTAACAGCACCGACATAAACCCTACCACTGGCGTTTTGACACTCGATTTCGCCGATGATGCCTTTGGAACCGCCGATCTCACAGTGAGTGCAACGGATACCGATAACGGATCTACCAGTACAACTTTTACAGTGACCGTTAATGCAGTAAATGATAAGCCGACTACATCAGGCATACCGGATGTGGATGTAAATGAAGACGCTCCCAACACTGTCATAAATCTTTGGGACCACTTTGCAGATCCGGACAATGCGGATTCCGATCTTGTTTTTTCAAAAGTGCCTCCCGATATTCCGGGATTATTTTCCAACATTATCATTAATAATGCGGCAGGGACACTCACACTGGACTATAGTCCTAACGCTCATGGCATTGCGTCCATCACCATTCGAGCCACAGATCCCGATGGATTATCAGAAGATGCCACATTTGCGGTCGATGTAGCTCCCATCAATGATGCGCCATTACTGGGTGTCATTCCCAGTCCGGCCCCCATTATTGAAGATGCGGGAGAACAAGTCATCAATCTGACCGGCATTAATGCGGGCCCCAATGAAACGCAGATCCTGACTGTGACGGCTAATACTGCTTCCACAGGACTACTCACCATCGCCCCGGTGGAATATACCAGTCCTAATAACACAGGCGTACTGAGATATACTCCCGTCGCTAATGCATCAGGCACAGCCGATATTCAGGTTTGCGTTGCCGATAACGGCCCCCAGACAGCTCCTAATGTACATCTGTTTTGCAGGACCTTTACGGTGGTGGTCAATCCGGATAACGACAACCCGACCCTGGATCCGATTCCGGATCCCAGTACTATTTTTGTGAACGCAGGGGAGCAATGTGTCTCACTGTCAGGGATCAGTGCAGGTCCGGGCGAGAATCAGACACTTTCTGTTTCGGCAGGCTCCAGTAATACCAGCCTTATTCCCAACGATCCGCCAATTACTGTTAACTACACTTCTCCGGATGCCACCGGGCAGGTATGTTATACCCCTCTCCCAAATCAATTTGGATCGAGTACGATCCTGGTTACCGTTACGGACAGCGAGGGAGGAACAAAGGTAGAAAATTTTAACGTAGTTGTCAGTCCGGTAAACCAAGAGCCTACTATCGATCAGGTCAGTGATATTGTCATAGATGAAGATGCCACTCCGGATCCTTTGACCCTGACAGGTATTACTGCCGGAACAGGCGAGTCCCAGGATTTAACGTTTGCGTTGATATCTGACAACACTGATTTGTTCGATCCCGAAGGCACCAGTTTGTCGGTCAACTACAATCAGGGAGACCCTGAAGGCACGCTGCTGTATACACCCATCGAGAATGCCAGTGGAGAAGCCAATATCACAATCAGGTTAACCGATACAGGTCCCGGTAGCCCACCCAATGACAACCAAAAAGAAATAACCTTCAAAATTACCGTCAATGCCATCAACGATGCCCCCACTTTAGATGAAATTCCTGATCAGGGTATCTTTGATCTCGGGGAAGAGCCATCTCCTGTAAACCTCACCGGAATCAGCGGAGGACCCAAGGAAAATCAGCCCGTCAGTATTACCTTTTCGTCTGACAACCCTTCAATTGTTGACCCTGCCAAAATATTGGTAGATTTTGATCCTGCCAATGATTTTGGCTCCCTGACCTATACCATCGAACCCAATCTGGAAGGGGAAGCAAATATTACCGTATGTGTAAATGATGAAGGACCCGGTGATCCACCCAATGTGAACTCGTTTTGCCGGACATTCAAAGTTACGGTGTCCGGGGCTTCCGACCTTGAAATCACCAATGCTACCCTCACTATCAATGAAGTGAGCAGAGGGCAAATCTTTCGAGTGAATTCATCCATAAGAAATAATGGTAATGAAGTTGTTGAATCGACTTTTTTGAACTTCTATATATCCGGTGATGACGTGTTTGATGACGGTGCGGATGATTTAATCGGTCTGTTACCTATTGGCCCGATAAGTGCAGACGGTGTTGAGAAAATTCGGCGCAGTGAGGAACTAAAGGTCTCCGAAACAACTCCGGCGGGAACTTATTACATTATTGTGGTGGTGGATAAAACCAACAACATTCCGGAGTTAAATGAGGACAATAACATATTTGTAATGCAGATTGTAGTAAACAGCAATCGCTTTCCTGAAATAGCCTATAATAATGCCCCCCCGTTATTACTCACCAATGATCAATTTATTAACTACCGGGTCGTTGTAACTGACGACGAGTTAAATACGGACAATCCGGTAAAATTTTTCTACCGGGGCATATCGTCTGATAAAGAGTTTACACAGGGAAATGCCGAAGAAATCGAAGAGTCACTGTATCAATTTACCATCGACAGGGAAGAGTTCCTGCAAGATCCAATAGGGCTTGAGTATTATTTCAATGTTACTGATATTGGCCGTTTGGTTACTCAAACTGAAGTAGCTTACACCTATGAACAGTATGCTGAACCCGGATTAATCTTTAATGATTTGAGGTATGGTGGTAGCCGTGGTGATTATCAGATGGTCTCTGTTCCATTGGTTCTGGATAATACCTCACCAGATGATGTCTTCGAAGACGATTTTCTCACTTATAATAAAGAAAAATGGCGATTGTTCAGGTTCCAGGGGGGTGGAAACGTTGAAAATAAAGATGGATTAGATGCTATAGATCCCGGTAATGCTTATTGGTTGATTGTTAAGAATGAACCCGGGAACCCGGTAGATACAGGACCGGGGATCACCACTCAGGTCACTAAGCAGGATCCTTTTGTTATTCCACTAAGGAAAGGGTGGAATCAAATTGGAAGCCCTTATAACTTCAACGTGTCCTGGAGTGACGTCATCAGTTTTAATAATGATCCCAACGGTGTGAAAACCGTGTTAAGAGAGTATCAACCGGGAGGTGGATATCAGGAATCGGATGTATTACGTGCTTTTGGCGGTGCATTTGTTGAGTCTGAAGTTACCATAGATATCATGATACCGGTCATCAGAAACAATAATGTCCAAACCGGACGTTTTACCAGCAATACCGGCTCGACGCCCAACCAGCAAGGCGATTGGGAAGTTAAAATAGATTTATTAACCTCTCAGTTCAGTTCGAGGATCAATGGGTTTGGCATGAAAAACGGGGCGAGCTATGGCAATGACCGTTACGACGCATCTTCCTCCCCGGGAATTGATTTTATTAACAATATTGAATTAAAATTCGATCATCCGGAACATTTCCAAAAAAGTTTAGCCAAGGACATACGCCCTGTTGCATCATCTGAGATTTGGGAGTTTTCGGTAGCCACCGAAGCTTCATCAGGCTTTGCCACTATGCAATGGGGCGATGTTAGTGAACAAGTTGGTGATAAAGAACTGTACCTTTATGATATAGGAAATGGTAAAGTGATCGATATGCTGAATACCACTTCTTATGAGGTTGATTTATCTTCTTCCAGGGTCTTTAAGGCCTATTATGGCACAAAGGAGTTTATCGATGATAACTTGCAGCCCGAAAGTATCTATCTGGGGCAAAGTTATCCTAACCCATTCACCAACTTTACACACATTCCATTTACTTTATCCAAAAATCCGGCCAATTACCAGTTGGAGTTAAGTATCTTTAACCTGATGGGACAAAAGGTCAAAGCCCTGGCTTCCGGCGAATTCGAACCCGGTTTTTATGAGTTGGAATGGAACGGTAAAAATGAAAAAGGTGATACACAACCCTCGGGAGTCTATCTTTACAAGCTGGTGGTTAAATCACAGGATGGAAATGATCAGTCTTTTCATGGAAGGGCCATATTGAGGTAGGGTAGTTTTAACTAAATACCAAAGATGTATTAAGATGAAACGCAGGTGCACAGTTTTGAACAATTATGATTTGTAATTCCTGCAATAACTTTCTGTTTATCAAATAGTTGTTCTTGTGGCATATTAGTTGTACTATTTTTCAAAACATTCATATCCTGGTCAATGTGTAATTATTTATGCTATGAGCATTGCTATTCAAATTCCCCAGATCTCCGGAGAACAAGAGATTGAAGTGGAGGTTAAGATTAATGGTATTAAGCAGCAATACAATTACCGGGTGGAGATCTTCTATTGGAAGGATTGTAAATCTTCCTATCACAAGCGCGTGGATTGCCTGCGAGAGATTATCGAAGGGTATGACAGTGACTGGGGTTTATATCAGATAGGCCTGCCCACTGAAGTATATGTGCCCATCACCTTCAGGAGAAAAAGGATTAAAAATTCGTAATCAGGGTTATTGTATTTGAAAGGAAGTTGAAAATTCACCTTCCGGCATATAAGAAACTTCCCTGAATGTCACAATATTTTGCCGGTCAATAGTCATAATGGTGGTGCACCGTGTGCCATAGCCGGGCGTCTCAATAAACATAGAAGATAGTAGCCGTTCCTTCTCAATACCAATACCGGTATCGGGTAATTCCTGATCATTGGCCCATTCCGGGTCTTTTAAATCTTTTACCGCCCTCTCCATCGAAAAAGTGCCTGTCCCATTTAACAAGGCATCCAGTTTCCTTTTGCCTTTCACCACCTTAGGCCATGGCGTCTCTAAAAGGGCATTGCTCAAGCCATAATTACCCGGGTGCAGCCTCTGATGGGTATTGACACTATTAGAATAATAGAATATTTCATTTTGCCTTCCGAATATTAAATTGAAGCCGTTGTAGTGAGCACCGGATTTTTTAAGCTCTTTCAAATATTCTTCAGGGGTATAATGGTCCAGTAAAAAGTTGGTCACTAATCGGCCCCTGGTAGGTGCACCCGGCTTCATCTGTTTCGGATCGCGGTAATTGGTGATAGCGGCAAACTTTCCGCTTTTGGTAATAGCCAGCCAACTCCCGTTTTCTTTAAGGTCTTTTCCCCCCAGCAAATCGGGCTGATCACTCCACCAACCGGCGCGCTGTGTGGACCTGTTGTAGAATTCATCCCGGTTTGCTAACAACACCAGTTGGTAGTCAGGATGGTTATTGTAAGAAAACAGAATTAAACACATAGGGTGATATCCATTATATTCATCCGAAAGTGCAAAAATAAAAAAAGCCATCGACTGATGGCTTCCAATCTGCAAAAAGATCTTCTATTAATCCTGTAAAATCTCAATCTCCACCCTGATATTCTTTTTGGCCTGAGGTGTGCCCCTGTCGTACAACATTTTCTTGCCACCCCATCCTTTTACCGACAATCGCTTTGCCTCGATCCCATGCTCGACCAGGTATCTTTTTATCAGCTCTCCTCTTTCAGCAGACAAATCCTTGGCCGTTCCGAAACCTTCCATATTGTTTTTTGACATGCTGAAATAGTTAGGTTGATCCTTGCCCGGCTTAATGATTCTTCCGGGCTTGCCGCCGTTGGTATGTCCGTGGATCTTTACCTTCATTTTGTCATTTTCCTCAAGCATTTCGAGCAAACTGTTTATCTCATATTTTGATTCCGGCCGCATAATAGCCGCATCATTAAAGAAATAGACATTATACATTACGGAAATATCTCCCGGTTTCAGCCTTTCCAGTTTAAAATCAACATTAATAATGTCATCGTCGATACTGACAAAAGCCCTCGTACTATCTGTTAAAGGATCTTTAAGCTTAATATTGTGTTCCAGCTTTCTGTAACCAAATAAATTGCATATCAGCTTCACTGATGAGGTGCCGTTTCTAGGATCCCAAATCCCCTGTAATTCATTCGACTTAAGTTGCCTGATCAACTTGGCCCGTTCATTGTCTACCAGTTGAATGGGACTTTGTACTGATCGGTTGTCTTTGCTCCGATAGGTTTTTGCGTAGACAAGATAATCACCTTTGATCTCCTCTTTTTTTATCGCACTATTATCAGGCAACGGGCTGAAGTCTTCTTTCGTGGAACTGGCAGTTAATTCCTGTACACCAGGATCTGCCAGCCCTTCTTCCGGTTGCCCTTCCTGTATTTCAGGCGCTGCCACTTCCTGATTGGCAATTATTCGTACATTTTTGTTAACTCCAACCCTCATTACCCAGGCATCGTGCAGCTCTATATCTTCCCTTACCTCATAGGTTTTGGTAACAGCATCTTCCCAGGTGCCGGAACGATACAAATAAACATAATAATACTGCTTATCATTCCTGACGCCATAGGCTGTACGGTATCCTTTGTCTGATACATACTTCGTGTAATTAACCGCATTATTATAGTTAACAAATACACCGACCACTACATAATGTCCTTTTTCCAATTGCGCAGTTCCGGGCACGAACTTATAGGTAGGATCGAGGGCTTGCGCCGAAAGTTGAAACAAATTGGCAAAGTGATTTTTGGCTTGACTACTGTAACAAACAGACATTCCTGCCACTAAAATTATAAATGTGGTTTTAATAATCCTTACACTCATACCTTAAATATTTTCCAAATTCCTTAAAGTACTTAACATCTTTAGAGTAAGGGTGTGGCCAAAATGGTTTAATACAGCCAACTGTTGTTACTGATTTGCAGCCACTAAGAATAGCCCACACCAGTCATTACCTGACAAATTAACCTGGTCTGCGTATAAAATACCTTACGTAAAAGAGGCCTAATCTTACATTAGTTGTTTTTCAAACGAAAAAATGTCTAATCATCCTCTTCAAACAATAGCTCATTCAGCGCGTTTTGCAATTCTCTTTTGGTCATGAGGCTATTAGTCTTCTGGGCCAGTTCAATACCTTTTTCAAATATGTTGATAGCTTTTTTATCTTCATTCATGGATTGATAGAGTAAAGCTGCCTGGTAATAGGTGGGCAGGTAGTCAGGATGCTTTTCAAGCAAAATATCCAGGTATTCTTTGGCTTTTTCCTGATTTTCCTGCAGATATTCCAGGGCAATGGCATAAATCGTGAATGAATCTTCGGGGTCATGCTCCAAAAAATCAAAAAGCTGCTTAAGTCTTTCAGAATTCATAGTTAATTCGATTCTAATTTCCTTTTTTATTACTATCTTCGTGCGAAAATAAAAGGAAAATTGTATATATGAGAATATTAGTTTGTATCACCCACGTACCGGATACAACTTCTAAAATATCCTTTACCGAGAATAACACAAAATTCGATACTACCGGCGTTCAATTCATCATTGGTCCTTACGATGATTATGCCCTGGCAAGGGCGGTGGAATTAAAGGAAAGCGATAATGCCACAGTCACCGTTCTGAATGTAGGCGGAGCAGAAACAGAACCGACGATCAGAAAGGCTTTGGCCATTGGTGCTGATGAGGCCGTTCGTGTTAATGCAGAACCAACCGATTCTTTTTTTGTGGCCAAGCAAATTGCCGCGGTAGCAAAAGACGGTAATTATGACCTTATTTTAATGGGCAGGGAGTCTATCGATTTTAATGGAGGTCAGGTACATGGTATGGTTGGAGAATTATTGAATTTGCCGTCAGTTTCACCGGTCATGAAGTTGGATATAGAAGAAGATAAAGCCAAATTGTCGAGAGAGATAGAAGGAGGTAAAGAGACACTGGAAATTAACCTTCCCTTTGTTGCCGGTTGCCAGGAACCCATTGCCGAATGGAAGATCCCCAACATGAGGGGAATCATGTCAGCAAGAACAAAGCCATTGAATGTGATAGAACCAGCAGAGCCTGAAAAAAAGACAAACTTACAGTCTTTTGAGCTACCGGCTGAAAAAGGGGCAGTTCAGATGATTGATCCGGATAATGTATCGACCCTGGTCGATCTTCTGAAGAACGAGGCAAAAGTAATTTAATGTCTCTTCATTGAATGAGTTTTGAAAGCATTATATAGTACGACATGTCAATATTAGTTTTTATAGAGCACGATGAGGGGATCGTTAAAAAGTCCTCTCTCGAGGCAGTATCTTATGCTGCCCATCTGGGAGATGATGTAACCGCTATCGCCCTGGGAAACAATGTGCAAACCAGTGAATTGGAAAACACCGGGAAGGCGGGTGCAAAGAAAGTTTTGCATGTTGCCGAAGAAAAATTTGATCAAGGCGTTATACAGGCTTACGCCTCGGCCATTGCAGAGGCGATGGAAAAGGAGGGAGCGAACATTTTGGTCTTAGCTAAATCATCCCTGGGTGATGCCGTATCGGCCAGGGTAGCCATCAAAACCGACGCCGCTTTGGCGTCAAATGTTGTGGATCTTCCGGATACCACCGATGGCTTTAAAGTGAAACGTAGTATTTATACCGGTAAGGCTTTCGCCATAGTAGCCATGAACGGGGAAAAAAAGATTATTGCCATCAAAAAAAATGCGGCTACTTTGAAAGAAGACGGCGCGTCGGCTACCGTTGAAACCTTTTCCCCTGCAGTACAAGAAACGGACTTCAGCGCCACTATTACGGGCACCGAGAAGGCTACCGGCCAGGTATTATTGCCTGAAGCTGAGATTGTAGTATCAGGAGGTCGCGGTTTGAAAGGGCCTGAAAACTGGGGCATGATTGAAGATCTGGCAAAGACCTTGGGAGCGGCTACAGGCTGCAGTAAGCCGGTTTCGGACATGGAATGGCGGCCTCATCACGAACACGTAGGTCAGACCGGTATAAAGGTAAGTCCCAATCTTTATATTGCCGTGGGAATTTCAGGGGCTATCCAGCATCTGGCCGGGGTTAACTCGTCAAAAGTGATTGTCGTTATCAATAAAGATGGGGAAGCACCATTTTTTAAAGCTGCTGACTATGGCATAGTGGGCGATGCATTTGAGGTTATTCCGAAATTAACTGAAGCCCTGAAAAATAGTAATTAATAAAATACATTATTATATTCAAAACGGGTAAGTGAAAATAATTATTTAGATACTTACCTGTTTTTTTTTTATTTGGTATGTTTGTGTTAGCCAACTTTTGTTACCGTGGATAAAATTAAACTTGAAATCTTAGGTCTCTCTTCTAGTCAATCACAGTCCGGTTCGTTTGCCTTGGTGCTGGGAGAAACCGAAGGAAACAGACGGTTGCCAATTATCATAGGAATGTTTGAGGCGCAGGCGATAGCTATCGAGATAGAGAAAATTATTCCGAACAGGCCTATGACACATGATTTGTTTAAGTCTTTTGCCCATAATTTTAACTTTAGAATAGACGAGATCATTATTTCAGACCTAAAAGAAGGCGTGTTTTTTGCTAAAATAGTGTGTGATAATGGTGGGGAAATTATTGAAATAGATGCCAGACCGTCTGATGCCATAGCCATTGGCTTGCGGTTTGACGTGCCGATTTATACTTATGAAACCATATTGTCTGAAGCGGGGATTGTACTTTCAGATGAGGAGGAGGAAGATACAGACAGGGAAAAAGCGCCTGAAATCAAAAAAACTGTGGTAAAGAAAGAAAAAAAAGATGCCAAGGAGTTTAAAGATCTTTCAACTGAAAAACTTCAGGAATTATTGGATGCTGCCCTCAAGAAAGAGAATTATGAAGAGGCGGCTAAAATTAGGGATGAAATCAATAAGCGGAATTAATCAGACGAAGACATTTATTCGAGATATGTAAAAAAAGTCTTTCCGAAAGGTAAGGCTTTTTTTATTTTTAGCGGTATTTATCATTAACCTTCACTTATGGATTACCTCAGAGGTTTATTTGGCATTTTAGTTTTGCTAGGGGTGGCCTATGTATTTTCAACGAACAAAAAGCGCATTGATTGGAAGCTGGTTGGCATTGGTATGCTGCTCCAGATTATTTTTGGCGTGCTGATTACACAGGTACCGGTAGTCGTTGGGATCTTTGAAGCTATCAGCTATGGATTTGTGACCTTTTTAGGTTTTGCCCGCGATGGTGCGATATTTCTCTTTTCCGACCTGGCCAAAAATAGTTTCGAAGACCCGGAGGTGAAGCATAGCCTGGGTTTTTTGTTTGCTTTCCAGGTATTGCCTACTGTTATTTTCTTTTCGGCTGTATCCACGGGTTTATATTACTTGGGGATTTTGCAAAAAATCGTCTATGGTATCGCCTGGGTCATGGCCCGCACCATGCGTTTATCCGGGGCTGAAAGCATGTCTGCCGCCGGAAATATTTTTCTTGGCCAGACTGAAGCACCCCTGTTGGTAAGGCCTTTTATTTCCAGGATGACCCAATCAGAGTTGATGTGTTTGATGACCGGTGGCATGGCTACCATGGCCGGAGCCGTTCTGGCAGCTTATGTTTCGTTGCTAGGCGGAGAGGACATTGACGAGCAAACCAGGTTTGCGGCATATCTGCTCAGTGCCTCGATCATGAATGCTCCCGCAGCCATCGTGGTGTCTAAAATAATTATCCCTGAAATCCATCCGGAAAATATAGATTCCAGGCTTCAGGTGAGTAAAGAAAGTATCGGGGTGAATTTTATAGATGCACTGTCAAATGGTACCACGGTAGGACTTAAACTAGCAGCTAATATCGGGGCCATGTTGTTGGCCTTCATCGCGATAATTTATGCATTGAATGGCTTTTTTGTGGGCGTAGTGGGGGAATATACCGGCCTGAACGAATTCGTCATAAGTTCCACCAATGGCCAGTTCGAGGGGTTTTCGTTGCAGTATATGCTTGGGCAGGTTTTCCGGTTATTTGCCTTTGTCATGGGCGTAGAATGGGGCGAAACCCTGAGGGTAGGCAGCCTTATAGGACAAAAAACAGTGATTAATGAGTTCATTGCCTATGAGAACTTATCCAAAATGATCGATCCCGAAAAAACTGCCGAGGTGCTTACAGGAAAGCCTTTGGTCATTGCTACTTATGTACTTTGTGGCTTTTCAAATTTTAGTTCCATTGCCATACAGATAGGAGGTATTGGTGGCATGGCGCCAAATCAACAGAGCAACTTATCCCGGCTGGGTATGAAAGCCTTATTGGCCGCCACGATTGCATGTATGCTCACTGCTACCGTGGCTGGGGCTATTACTTCTTAACCGGCGTGTGACACCCCGCTGTCCTCTCAAGGATATAGTCGTCAGTTTACGCCTGCCCTGGCTTAAGTTTGTAACTTAAGTTTCCAATGAAAATGACGACATTCCGGGGGTGGTCACCCTAACCCACATGACCATTCGCCATCTTTTGACACACACTTCAGGTTTGGGTTATGGTGTGATTGACAGTGAGGAGCGTTTCAGAAAGATATACCATAAAGCCGGTATCACCGATCTGTTTACCACCGAAGCTATAGCTATCGGCGAAAGTGCTCAAAAACTTGCGAGGCTACCTTTGCATCATAATCCAGGTGAAGCTTATACTTGGCAAGGGAATGGCAAGCATTATGGCCTTGCATTCGGTGTGGTAAACCAAAAGGGACAGGACATGGGCGGCATTGGCAGTAAATGAACTTTTGATTGGGGAGGGTATTTTAATACACAATACTTTGCAGATCCCGAAGAGAAAATCATTGGCGTACTTTTGAAGCAAACCCAGGGAAAAACATCTGACAAAACAGGCCGGATGTTCCGGCAACCGGTATTTCAGGCGGTCGATGACTAGCGAGTAAATTTAAGGCTCAATCTCCCGGCCCAGCATTTGCTGTTGCCGCCATGTCATTATCAACCCGGTTGTAATAACCGGATAATTCATCGACTTTTTCAGGAAAATCTTTTGCCAGATCATTTAATTCGGTAGGGTCGTCCTCGATATTGTATAATTCCCAGTCCCTGCCATTCAAACGTACAATTTTGTAATTACCACTTCGAAACATCCTGAATTTGTCCAGACCGGAGATAAAATAGGCGGGTTCCTGGCGTTTTTTACCTTGAAAAACCGGTAATAGTGAACTTCCATGCAATGGAAGTGTAGCGTAACCATTTACCGAATCAGGATATTCCATATCCAGGATATCCAAAAATGTTGGGGCCATGTCAACAACATGTCCCGGTTGATGGGTGATGGTGTTTTCGGTGATCACACCGGGCCAGTAAGCGATAAACGGGGTATGACTCCCGCCTTCATGGCCACATTGCTTGTATTGCCTGTAAGGTGTGTTGCCCAGATTAGCCCAGGTAGCCCTTAGACTCCAGTAGGAATGAGCCGGCCCCGGGGGTACATCTTTGACCTTATTGGTGTAAAATGGACATGACCCATTGTCGACCAAAAACATGATCAACGTATTCTCCAGTTCACCGCTTTTTTCCAGTGCATTCAACACCCTGCCTATATTTCGATCCATGCGATCTATAATCGCCGCAAAAACGGCCATCTCTAAATCCAGAGCGTCCTTTTGCCTATCAGACAGGCTTTCCCACTGATAATAATTTGTGTAACTAGGCACTAACGGCCCTCTGAATTTATTGAGATTGCCTTCCGGTGGGCTTAACTTGCTGTTTACCGGCAATACCCCAAGTTCCTGCATTTTGGAAAACCGCTGTTGTCGCAACGAATCCCATCCTGCCAGATATTTTCCCCTGTATTTGGAAATGTCTTCCGGCCTTGCCTGCAACGGGTAGTGGGCCGCGTGATAGGGCAGGTAAAGGAAAAATGGCTCTTCTTTTTCAAAAGCTTCATCAAGCCATTTCAAGGCATAACCGGTGATAAAATCAGTTTTATACATCGGGGACTTCTCATATTCGATTTCATCGGATTTTAATTGTTGTCCTTCCAGGAAAAAAGGGCGTGTAAACTCGCCTGAAGGTGGGAGGAAATATTCAGTGGTGGCCCAAAAATAGAAGGAGTGATCAAATACATTTTCAGCCTTGCAATACTCCGGCACCCATTTGTCAAAGTGTTCCTTACCGCTCATGATATTGAAGTAACCTGCCTTTTTGGTCAATTGGGCGAGGTGCACTGCACCATTTCCCCCAGAATAAAGCCCTGTCAGCATGGAGCTGCGGGTAGGGTTGCACTTGGCCATATTATAAAAAGTGGCGAAACGCAACCCTTCATTCGCCAGCCGGTCAATATTGGGTGTTTGGATTTCACCTCCATAACATCCGATATCTGAAACCCCGATGTCGTCTGCCATTATTAACACAATGTTCGGTCTGGAATCTTGTTTTTGTGTGCAGGAAAAAAGGCAAATTCCTGACAAAAGAAGGCTGGTGAAGAGATTGTTTTTATGATTTGGTTTCATAGCATTATTTTCGTTGTAGTCATAGTATGACTTGGAGTCATGCTATGACTGGGTTTTAATGACGTGACGTTCGTGCCATGGTACTTTGTTTTTTTTGCTCGTACTATTTTAAGGTAGTTGTTTTCCTGCCAAGGCCATTGGGTTTAGTTTCGTGTTCCCGTTGGGGGCCGTTAGGCTTTCTGCCGGAATAAAGGTATCGATACGAAAGGATGAATCAAAGCAATTGATCGGGACAGGAGGCTATCTGTGCAGGAAATACATATATTTCGTGTCCGGAATTGGTTACTTAACTCATGGTTGCAGGTATTCATACAATACAGGGAACGCATTTTTTGCTGAAACATTTTTTGATTTTTTGCAAGAACACATTAACTAATTTAGATTGAATCACCAAAATATAGCTATGAGAGGCATTTTTCTACTACCAGTATTGTATTTTTTTACATTTACAGTAACCCAGGTTATGGCCAATACACCACCCACTGCTCCTACCTGGGCCTTTCCTCTAAATGGTGCGACTAAGCTTCCTCCCGGACTTAACTATCTGCAGTGGTATATTGCCACAGATAGTGATGGTGACGAAATCCGGTATGACCTCTATTTTGGTACAACCTCAGATCCACCGTTGCTTGCGTCTAATTTGTATAACGGGTGGATGAGGAATAATGGAAGCCTTGAATTCGTCACCCTTTTAGGAAATACCATGGAATATATAAATTCCGAAGCATTGGTTACAGCAGAAACCACTTACTACTGGAAAGTGGTGGCTAAAGATGGCAATGGTGGAGAAACCTCAAGTGCAGTGTTTACCTTCTCTACAGCCAGGGAGAACAGTCTACCGTCAAAGCCAGTATCCTTGTATCCCACCGATGGGGCCACAGATGTTTTGAAAGATGTTACCTTATCCTGGCAGGCCAGTACGGATCCGGACGGCGATCCCGTAACTTACAATGTTTATGTAGGTCGCGTTCCGAATAATCTTCAGCCCGTGGCAACCAGTTTGACCGTTACGGAATTTGACCTGAACAGCCTGGAGGACCAGGGCTATTATTACTGGCGCGTAGCAGCCGTGGATGGCTATAATGGCTATCTTTCCTCTTCAGATATACATAGCTTTCAGGTTGAAAACTATGTTCCCGATCAACCTGTGCCTGGTAACCTGCTGGCTCCCTCCGACGGAAAAACCAACACCACTTTCCGGGTTACTTTCAGTTGGGAGGAGGCCACAGATAAAGATAATGACCCGTTGACTTATGATTTATATGTGGGACAGGATCCTAACCCCCAACACCTTATCGCATCAGGTCTCACAACAAATACTTACCAACATACGCTGGCAGCATATGGACGGCATTACTGGAAAGTGGTCGTAAAAGACGGCACAGGCTTTATGGAAAGTTATCCGGTTTTTTCGTTCACCACCTGGGGTAACAGACCTGACTTTTCCATTGAGACCGTCTATGTGGAAGGTGGAACTTTCATTATGGGAAGCGACCTGGAACCGGACGAAAAGCCACCCCATGAAGTAAGATTGGATGATTTCCTGATAGCCAAATATGAAGTTGTGAATCAGCACTATGTGGCTTTCCTCAATAGTATTGTTGAAAATACCAGTCTGGTCAATTCATTAAGGGCGCACAGGAGGCTTTCATTCCTCTACAAAAATGTCACCTTTAACGGCAGGCATTTGTGCCAGGTGTTTGATGCTACCCGTACAGACCGCTCCATAGGTTATGAAGTGCCCTTCGATTCGCCGATTATCTGGAATGGTACCTCCTTTGAGTTGGATCCTTTTTTTGAAAATCATCCGGTAAAGTTTATGACTTATGATGGGGCCGCCTGGTTTGCCCGTTGGCTGGGAAACAATTACCGCTTGCCGACCGAGGCAGAGTGGGAGTATGCTGCAATGGGAGGAAACAGGAGTGAAGGTTACCTATACAGCGGCAGCAATGACTTGAATGAAGTAGCAGCCCATAACCTGGGTGTTCCGTTTGACGATCCCCTTAATCCCCGCTATACCAGTCCGGTAGGCCAGTACAAGCCCAATGAATTGGGTATTTATGACATGACCGGTAATGTTAATGAAATATGTAAAGACTTTTATTCTCCAACATTTTATGGCACCAGCCCCTCCCATAATCCCCTTAACACCACACCCTTTGGGGGGCGGGGCAGGGTAGCGCGCGGAGGATCACATACTGGTCCGATAAGGGTAAAGCGCCGGGGTAATCTCGCAGTGCTGCAATACATTAACGATGCTGGCATCCGCCTCGCACAAACCGTTATTACGGAGCGGCCAGGGCTATCCGGGGCGGTGATCGACAAGGATGGTAACCCGCTCGAAAGTGTCCGGTTATCAGGATTTTCTGAGAATGTTCAATCGGATGCCAATGGCCGGTTCAACACCAGAGAAGCGTCTGGTTGGTCCGGAATCATCACCCCAGTCCTGGAAGGTTATACCTTCACACCCGAAAGTATAGACGTTACTAACCTGACATCATCTGTCGCTGACCTGAATTTTACCGCTACATTCTCAGGAAACTACCTGATCAAGGGAACGATCAAAGATGAATCAGGAACACCCATGCAACAGGTAACATTAACCGGCCTGCCGCAAACAGTATCGACCGATGCGTTGGGAGAATACGAAGCGGAAGTACCTGCACAATGGAGCGGAACCATCCGTCCGACATTGGCTGACTATACATTCTCACCTGAATCCAGATCTTACGATAATCTGAACAGCTTGCAAGAAGATCAGCATTTTACAGGAATTTATGCAGGAAACTATTTGATTTCGGGTACGGTCTCCAACGCGAACAGTGAACCTATTGCCGGGGTATTACTGGATGGGTTTCCCGGAGAAATCCTTACTAACAATAGCGGGTACTACGAGGCTGAAGTTCCTGCCGGGTGGTCAGGTACAGTCATTCCTTTCAAAGAAGGGTTTACTTTTGTTCCGGAACAAAAAACGTTTGCCGGTGTGAAAGAAAATATAGACGGACAAGATTTCCAAAGGGCTGTAATCAGCGGTTTGCATGATGAAGAACGGAATTTTGTAAAAATATATCCTAACCCCACCAGGGGCGGTGCCATAATACAGCTTGAAGAACGTCTCAATGATCCTGCGACACTTGAAATTACAACCCTTCAGGGCGGATTGATCAAAGCCTATCAGTTAGACCAAACCACGTTGCAAGTCTATTGGAATGGTAACAATGAGCGGGGAGTGCCTGCAGATGCAGGCGTTTACTTATGCAGGATTGTGACAAGTAAGGGTATTATCAGCACTTTGAAAATTGTAGTGATCAAATAGCCGGACTTGTCTTGTATTGACCTCGATGGAGAATGGGAGCTTGCACCTGCCTACGATTTTTTAAATACAAGAATCGTCTTACCCAAAGATCCTGAGGCGTTTGCCTTGTTGATGGACGGAAAAAAATCAGGTTTTTCCAGCATAAATTTCATCTGATCCGGACATCACCTGGGTTGGAATAACAAACAACTTAACACTATTCTGAGCCGGTTTGCGGACAACAAGGATCAGCCCCTGCATTTGATCGGTATCTCCTTTTTAAGCGAGGCTTTGAAGATGCCATACCGCGACCTTGTGGAGATGCGCATGAATCGGATCAATCTATGAAAACCTTCATTTTGCTGCTTTTATCATAGCAATTCAATATGAAACCCATGCCATGATAATGTGCGGAATCTTGAAATGACAACACAACCAGGCAGGGGGTGAGTGGCAGTTCCCGCGCTGACCAATTAACAATTTTATAACCTTGATGGAATATATCAGGCTTCTTTTTTTGCCATCTGTAAAGCTGTCGTGAATTTTTTTGGCATCAGGGTCCTGATCAATAAGTACCTGCAGGACTTCAGGTACCTCAACTCCGAGGGGATTGGGGCCTTCAGATATTTCAAATGTCACCACATCATTTTCCTGCTTGCCCAGTGATTTGACATGGCGTGTCGCTACAATAAAGTAATTGCCATCGCCCAGGTGATTTAATCCGCAGGAAAAAGATACCTTTTGATCAATGATGCATTGCAGTCTTGTGGCCCGTTTTTTCTCATACTTGCCCACAATATCTGCTGTGATGGTGAGGTAGTAGTAACCTCCTTTGCGTTTTTCTAATTGCTTTATAGGTTGCTCGAAAGTAAAGTGTGGCATTAAAATTCCCAATAAATCAAATTCATAAAATCTCTAACTTTCCAGATATAGTAAATGTGAGGATATGAATGAAAGTATTGTATATACTCGCCTTTACAAACAAAGGGTTAAGGCAAATGGTTTGGAAACAGATTCCTGTCTTCATGAGATCAATCACCCTGGCGATTGATCAGACTCATTGTGAATTTCCTTGGCGGCGGGCAATTTGCAGGCAAAAAAATATTTGCACCGAATTAGACATTAAAAACAAGAAAATGGGATACTACATCGACCTTCAGGATATCAGTATCGACCAATATAAAGGTATTTTGAAAACTGCTGACATGATTCCAAGTTGGAGAAGTTTAAAGAAGAATGTCGATGAAAACCTGGATTTAATCAAGGTACAACATGTCCGTAATCTCGGCGAACTGCAAAAAGCCTTGAAAAACAAAAGCAAAATTCAGGCATTTTCGCAACAAAGCGGTTTGCAGGAAGATTATCTGGTATTGCTGAGAAGAATGGTGAATGGGTATCATCCGAAACCTAACAGGATAAAAGATTTTCCTAATGTTAGTGAAGAGGTTGCCGGCAAACTTGAGGAGATGGGGATCAAGCATACATTAAGCTTGTATGAAAAAATTTTGACGCCCGAAAAAAGAAAGGAACTTTCAGACAAAACCGGAATCAGTAAAGTGGAGATTGTCAAACTTGCCAGATTAACTGACCTTTCCAGGATAAGATGGGTGAATCATACCTTTGCTTATGTATTGATGGAAGCAGGTTATGACACAGCAGAAGCAGTTGCGAAAGCCGATTACCAGGCATTGTATGAAACGGTAAAGCAACTTAACAAGGAAAGGGAAATTTATAAAGCCAACATCGGTACTAATGACATGAAGTTATGTATTGAATCTGCAAGGGGTTTGGATTTTGAGATCGTATATTAACCGGGTTCTGTGTTGCGTTTTGCGGGTTTGACTTTCTGTTTGTTACGAGTTTGATAGGTTGGGTTAAAAGTATGTCGCAAGTGTTTTGTGGCTGTTGCACAACTTTTTTTCTGAAAATAATAAAAGCTGGCGTACGCTTGCGTGAAACGGAAGTGCGTGCTCACCGTTAAAGGCATGCGTTACCTGCGCTAAACGCGCGCCAGTTTCTTTGTTATACGATGCGTAACAGCCGCCACGTCTCGCTTGCGCTATCCGATAGCCTCAATGATGATAGGATGAGATGATCTCCTAATTGCGGGCCCAAGGGTGCGTACCTTTGAATAATTGACAATTGCGCTTGATTGTTAAAAAAATGTACTTATTTATTTGCGGAGAAAAAAGAAATATAACCTGTAAAAAATGCGGAGAATAAATAAATAATCTCCGCAAAAAATACTGAGAATATATTCTCTTGCGGAGAATAATTACGTAATTACTGCAAAAAATGCGGAGAATAGATTGAAAATGCGGAGAATAATAGATATATTTGACGCATAAAATGCGGAGAATAAATGTATATCTATCAACATGCCGATTGGCCGGGATTCGTATGGGATGAAGCAAAACTTACCGGATTATTAGCAGAAGTTAGCCATAAGCAGGGACGGCTCATCGGTCGTATGGAGCGGTTAGGGTTTTCATTGCAAAGTGAAGCCAGCTTGTTGAATATGACCTCTGAAATCCTCAAATCCCATGAAATTGAAGGTGAAATACTTGATTCTGATCAGGTAAGATCTTCTATCGCCAGGCGATTTGGGATGAATATTGCCGGACTGGTGCCATCTGACCGTTCCATAGATGGCGTGGTAGAAGCGATGATTGACGCTACCCAGGACTTTGAATCCCCCTTGACTGAGAGCCGTTTATTTGGGTGGCATGCAGCCTTATTTCCAACAGGACATAGCGGTATGCACCGAATTGTCGTTGGTGCATGGCGTGATAATCATCCTGATGATCCTATGCAGGTGGTATCCGGTGCCATGGGGAAAGAGAAAGTACACTTCCAAGCCCCGCCAGCAAACCAGCTCTCAAGAGAGATGGCAAAGTTTTTCAAATGGTTTAATACCACTACAATGATGCAACCCATCATAAAGGCGGGTGTAGCCCACCTTTGGTTTATCACTATCCATCCGTTTGATGATGGAAATGGCCGGTTGGCGAGAACAATCACGGATATGCAACTAACCAGGGCGGATAAAATAAAACAACGCTTTTACAGTATGTCTACTCAAATCCGCCAGGAACGTAAAGCTTACTATCAGATCCTTGAGAAAACTCAGAAAGGTTCACTAGATATCACTGCCTGGCTCGAGTGGTTTCTCGCTTGTCTCGGGCGTGCATTGGACACTGCTGAAGATACATTATCGGGTGTCATCTATAAAGCCAGGTACTGGGATCTGCTAGTATCAAAAAGCCTGAATGACAGGCAAAGACTTATGTTGAACAGGCTACTTGACGGTTTCTATGGTAAGTTAACAACCTCCAAATGGGCAAAAATCACCAAGTGTTCGCAAGATACGGCACTGAGAGACATTCAAAATCTAATCGATCAGGATGTACTGGAAAAAGAAAATGCAGGTGGCCGCAGTACCAACTACAGGTTGATAGCACTTAACTCTGAGAATAATTGAGCTATTGGCGGTAGGCCGCATAACTTTGCGCAAGCGGTATGTGACTGCAGCACCATGCTTTCGGCAAAATTCCCTTACATAGCTAGCGCATCATGTGTTGAGGTTTCGCAGCAGTCGTCAATAAAACGGCCTATCCGACACTTTCATTCCACAAGTTTATGTATTCATTTTTGGGATCATATTTGGCGGCCTGGCTTTCAACGTTGAAATACCGGTCTTTTCTGGGGTCATTGCCTACACCGGCCATGTAATTCCAGTTTCCCCAGTTACTGGCAGGATCATAGTCGATCAGCAATGACTCAAAATAGGCCGCTCCCCAGGTCCATTTGACTTTGAGGTCGTGCGCCAGAAAACTTGCCACAATCTGGCGACCACGGTTTGACATGAAGCCGGTGGAATTCAGTTCCATCATGTTGGCATTAACAAATGGCTGGCTGGTTTTGCCTTCGCTCCACTTTTTAAAAGCATCTTTATCTTCATTGAATTCAATTTCTCTTTCCCTGATGCCGTTGACCCTGAATAACTTGGCACCGTGCTTTTTTGCGATGAACCTGAAATAATCCCGCCAGATAAGCTCAAAGATAAGCCAGTAGGTGGATGAATTTTTGATAATTTCCGCTTCATATTTTTTCACTTCATAGTAAATTGTCCTGGGTGAAATGCATCCCAATGCTAACCAAGGTGAAAGTTTTGAAGAGTAGTTGGCCCCAATTAAACCATTGCGAGTCTCCTTGTACTTGCTCAAAAGCTTGGTTTCCCACAGGTAGTTTTTTAATCTTTCCAGCGCTGCTTTTTCACCTCCCTGAAAATCCAGCACCACCCTGGAGTCGGTCTCAGGCATGTTCAATCCCAGGTCTTCCAAAGTTGGAATTTCTTCAGAGTCTACCCGTGCAAAAGTCCTGACTTCATTGACCGCAGGCATCAAATCCCTGATAAACGACTCCGTTTCTGCCTGTTTTCTAAAATCAGTAAATGTTTCAGGCAGCCGCTTGATAGGCCATGGAATATCGGCAAGATTGTACAAAGTGCTTTGCCAGAAGAGTTCAAATTCAATACCGGCGCCCCACAGCTTTTGCTCCAGCAAATTTTCTATGTTTGTTTCCTCGATAGCGGCTTCTTTGCTGGCCAATACAGTTTTCACCTTTAATTCCCTGGCAAGTGCTGGTATGACTTCGGTGGGATCACCCATCTTGACGATGAGCGTACTGCCTAGTTCCATTAGCATGTTTTTCAAGGTAGCGACAGATTCTAACAGGAACTTGGCCCGGTAAGGCCCTGTGCGGTTAAATCCTTGATTAGACAGGGCAAATTCGCGCGGATCAAAGCAATATACCGGATAAATATCTGTGAAATTCTCCAATGCATTTGACAAGGTAACATTATCTGTAACCCTCAAATCGTTCCTGAACCAAACCAATGCTTTCATTTTAACTGTTTTTTAAACCGACCTTTATGCAAAAATTGCATTGGAAGAACGTTCAGGGTATATATTTGTTTGCTGGCCTGTCTGGATTTAGCCCAGTTGAATGAAGACTTCGGTTTTTTCTTTTTTACACCGGCTTTCAGCTTGCCTCTATTGTCCAGGACGTACATTATTCTATCCCTTAATTCAAACTTTCCGCCATGGTAGGGAAGATCGATCTGCCTGCAGATTTCTATCAACTCATCTTTTAACCAATACCATTGATTAAATTCTGTGCCTGATTTTATTTCTGCAAAGTCCGGTTTTTTTATTTGTTGCCTATTGCCTTTACATCTTACATGTTCCATAAATTCAGATTTGATGGTTTTATTTAAAATATTTTAGATTTAAGTGATAATAAGATGATTTAATTTTAAAACCCCATCAATACATGAAATGTTTGAATGGCAAAAAACATATAATTTTCCTCTTCCTGATCCTGGCAGCAAATTATGCTAATGCGCAACTGTATCCCGAACTTAAAAAAGTAAAGGAGAATCCCTACCTGGCAACGGTTGTTATTTACAGAACTCCCCAGTATTTTTCTGCTGCCCAAAACTGGGCTATTTTTGAAAGCGGGGATAAGATATGCAAGTTGAGCAATAAAAAGTTCATCATTTACCAGCGAGAACCCGGTGACTCCGATTTTAGGGCCCAGGTTGGCGGTGTACAGCTCTGGCCTAAAAAGGTGACCGGACTAAAAATACCATTGGAAGCAGGCGAGGTATACTTCATCAAAACGAATGTTAAAACCAGTTTTACAAGGACCAGGGTAGAGCTTACGGAGGTTACTGAACGTACGGCGAGGCGGGAGATGGAAAAACTGACGCTGGACCGGTGTAGTTTAGAGGATTAAAAATAGCCATGAACCGGCAATTAAATCAGGCATACCGAAGAGATTGTGTCATAGGCGTTATTTTTCCAGTCTTGGCTATGTAGTTGCTTCGAAGTCTTTAGGCTGTTTACAGCGTTTAGGGACGGATCAATTTTTGCTCTGACAGCAATCTGTTAGAACCCTTTATCCAGTATATAAGATGTTATCTGATTCAGGTACAACTCAAAATCATACTATGACTTCCTGTTAAAATCATTTGTTAGCCTGGGGCTGTGCGATAACCCGTTTATTTGTGAAGCATATTTCAGAACGGGATTGATCATGCTATTAATTCAGAAATATGCTTCGGATTTTCAATAAATTATCTTGAATTATTACATAGCACCGGTTTTATTATTTTATTTAACTATTTTCTTAGTATTGAACTACGATTTCTCTGGCCTCCATTCATACCGCCGATATTAAATTTTATGGTGCAAGTACCACTGCTGCTACCTTTTTCTTTCAAATTCATCGTCATATGGTTTTTGTCCTTTCCAAATAAAAAAATCAATATTTTCGAACTATTATTTGCTATTTATGTTAGTATTTTTACTAAATTTACTGGTAAATATATACTCTGAACGTGAGGACATTTGGCAGTCTGCTGAAGGCAGGGTACCAGCCCAGGAACTTCACCTGGCTGTACCGTATAAACGAGGAGGATCCATACATACAATTTTGTCGCTATAAATACGGGGATGCCGGTAAAAAAACGCCCATTTACAAACCCTACAACAGGAAATGCCAGCCGGAACTCCTGTATATCCATCCCTATTTTCCCAACAAGCCGGTCATCGCCGTTCAAATAATAAAACCCTTCCCGTTTGGTAAAGCAAGAACAGTGCATTACCTCGATAAGGGTATTCTTACCGTTACAGCGCATATGAAATTTACGGAAGTGGATATTTATAAATTTCCAACCTTTTTCAAACCTATTTATGAACAGTATAAATAGGTAAATCTGTGCTTAATCTTTTTCGATGGTTTCACTCAGCCATTCACCTTCCGGACTGATCTTCAGGTTGATTTCCGTATCCTCGTTTTCCAGTTCCACCAGGTATCTACGGCGATCTTCCGTATCTACATAATTGATCTTATCAAACTTGCCCTTATATTTGTTGGCGAGGTTTTCTCTGATATCCTGAGGCAGCACATCCTGGTAAGGTATGGCGTTGTTGAATCTCCGTGCGGCGACTGCTTCCTGCTTTCTTTCTGCAAACCTGTTAGGGCCACTGTTTTGAGGTAATATGCCTCCGGGGAAAAGAAGTAAAACAGGCTTTACAAGGTCAGTGACATACGATTGTGGCCGCACTTTAGCCGGAAGATTAAGGGTTGGTTCAAAATTCCGGCAAATTGAGTGAAAATTCATTTTTCCAGGGGCTTTTAACGGGTTTTTACCGGTAACTATTAAAATACAAAATTTTCTATATAGTTTTGCCTTATGCCGGTACGGTGGTATAATTGCTGTAATTACCTTTTTATCCTTGAAGAGGATAAAAAATCAATGATTATGTAACCAAAAGTAAATATTAATCGTTTGATTTAATCAAATGATTACTTTAGACAAGTAGTTATGGTATGACCTGGCGTCATACTATGACTGAAATCGACTCCATACCATGAAACACTTCATAAATCATAAAAATATCGCCACAAAGATCGGAGCTATTTTAAAATCGGCCGGGGCAATACATCATGATCCTACGGACCAACATGCTTTGAGAAATGATCTGGGCCTGGATTCATTGGACCAGGTAGAAGCTGTGATCATGATCGAAAAATTTTATGGCATAGAAATTCCTGAGGAGATTGTGGAAAATATTGTCACAGTAGGCGATTTGGTGGAGGCCGTATCGGTTGAATTAAACCGTAATGGTCCTCCAATAAATTTTTGATTTAATCACATGATTAAATATTTTGATTTAATAATTTTGTATCATGAAACAGGAAAATGATCTATTAGCAACTCAAAGTACCGAGGAGCGTATCAAAGAAGCTGCCGCCCGGGTTTTTGTGAAAAAGGGCTTTGCCGCGACAAAAACAAGGGATATTGCCGAAGAGGCGGGCATCAACATTGCTTCACTTCACTATTATTACCGGAGTAAAGATAAACTCTTCGAGCTTGTTATTGGCGAAGCCCTCAGGAAGTTTTCCGGGGCAATGGATGAGATACTGAGCAGTATCGAACCGGTACACCTGAAGATCCGCAAGTTTGTGCATAGATATATTGATTTCTTCAAGGAGAACCCTTATGTCCCGCTGTTTATTATGTCAGAGTCTCAGAGTAATCCTGATAAAGTCGACAAAATGCTCGACACCCAGCAGCATATTAATATACTTAAGAAACAATTAGAGGAATTGGCAGACAAAGGTGTGATTCGGTCAGTCCATCATGCACACTTCTTTGTGAATTTAATCAGTCTAACGGCCTTTCCTTTTATATCAAAGGCCTTAATGATGCGTAAGGTTAACCTTTCGTCAGAAGCTTATGATAAACTATTGGAGGAAAGGAAGGAAATGATTCCGGAAATGATCATGAGTTATTTTTATCTGAAAAAACCGGATTAAATTTTTTACCCCTTATTTAATCAAATGATTACATCAAAAAATTTAATAAAATGATAAATTTAACAATGCAAACCGGAATATTCATCCGGTATTTAATGCTAGCAACCATTCCTGCACTATTTATACAATGTTCAGGTACCACAGGAAAAGAAAGCGACAAGCAGCCACTCGCTGCCGGTGACATCAAGTCTTTTAATACAATGCGTGTTGAACCGGCAGAAATAGAACGAAGTCTCAACATTACCGGCCGTGTCATCGCTATGCAAAAGATTGACGTGATTGCCCAGGTACAGGGTATAGCCGTCACTACTGCCAAACCCTTTAAAGAAGGGGTGAGCTATCAACGCGGAGAAGTGCTCATAGCCATTGAAGACACCGATTTCAGCTATAATCTGGCGGCACAAAAAAGTCAGTTCATGAACGCCCTGGTACGGATTATGTCTGACCTGAAACTTGATTATCCCGCTTATTTTGAAGCATGGAATGCTTATTTGTCGACAGTGGATGTGGTTAAGCCTATTCCGAAATTACCCGAGGTGACCGACAGGCAACTGCGATATTTTTTAGTTGCCAACAATATCTTTGATTTGTATTATAACCTCAAAAGCCAGGAGGAAATACTTAAGGATTTTACGGTTTATGCCCCTTTTGATAGCGCCGTTACCACAGCTCAGGTTGATCCCGGAGACCTGATAAGATCAGGGGTTAAACTAGGCGAATTTATACGCACGGATGTTTATGAGGTAAAAGCCGCAGTTTCTGCCTTAATTAAAGTAGAATCAATAATTATTTGAAAACAATGATCAGAAATACCTAAAATTTCAAGAATCGATGAAAGTATAAATAAGCTCGAGAAGAAGTCCCACAGGGTCAGGATTTTATCACTATCCTTAAAAATTGCTGATGCGGTTACCTTGCTTATTGTCGCCGCGGTCTTCTTTTTAAATTCCTTTCAACCTACCGAAACGTCGATAGTTGATCATCCATCGAAGCGTGATACGATTGAAGAAAGCGCTATAAAATCAAAAATACGATTGGTCAACAAAATAAATACTTCCAAAAATGTGCTTAGATACACCTTTGCAGATGATAGTAACATATACCTGCAACCAGGATCAGTAATTCAGCACAGGAATAATTTTAGCAGATATACCAAGCGGGAAATTCAATTATATGGTGAGACCTGTTTCGAGGTATCGGAAGACTCTGAAAAACCTTTTATTGTGTATGCTAATAACCTGATTGAAAACGTTTTAGAAACCACTTTTAATATCAAATCCTTTGAAGATAGCCCCTCAATAGAGGTAGAACTTTTTACCGGAAAAGTTTCAGTGAAGGTTTTTGCTTGATGCACAGACAAAACACTAATAGCTTCACTTAGGGAGGGGCAATGGGCTGCTTTTGATGAATTGTACCAGCGCTACCGGGAAAGTTTGTATGGCCTGGATCCATTTACAAAGTACATAATTCGCTGGCTTTCCTGTGTCACTTTCGAAACTTAACAATTTGATAATAGCTTAGGGATGATAAGTCAATATATGTTTTTTTACTTAATATCCTTGAATCAAATAAGTCAGTTTACCCTTGAAGCACGATACTTTCCATAACATGGATTCTGAAAAGCGATTAACCCTGTTGCTTAAGAAAGGAAATGAACACGCTTTTCGACAAATTTATGAAGAGTATGCCGATATGATTTACCATTTCGCCTATCGGATGACCAATTCACCTGAGGTCGCCGAGGAGATTGTGCAAGACACTTTTTTACGGTTATGGAAATATCAGACTGACATTCAGATCAATCGCTCTCTGAAAGCCTACTTAAAGCAGATCTGTCGTAATCAAATCTTCCGGTACTATAAGCTGGAAGCACAGCGGCAGGCTGTAAGCCTGGAGGTAAGTAGGGCATTGCCGACATCTGCCGACACATCCGAAGACCAATTTGTTTTCCGGGAGTACTACCAGCTAGCCCAGCAGGCTATAAATCAACTACCTCCGCGCAGGAAGCAGATTTTTAATTTGTGCTATGAGCAAGGCAAGACCTACGAACAAGCAGCGAGTGAACTGAATATTGCTCGAAGTACAGTGCACGACCATATGGTTAAATCTATCCGTTCGATCAAGAAACATGTACAAATGGCCGGAAGGACGGCCTTTTCAGTCTTTTTGTCTTTGGCTGGTAGTCTTTTGATTCCTTGATTCGTTACTGATACCTACTATTCATCCGGGTAATTTTTCACAAGAAAAAATTAAAATTTTTTTTTATTGTGAACCCACCTACCGGTCAGTAAACTGATCTATACTGGTAAAAGTAAAGTATTGAAAAAAGAACATACCCTTTATCGGCAACTCTTTCAAAAGTTTCTTCGCAACGAGTGCAGTGAGGAAGAAAAAAAACAAGTCATGTGGCTATTGCAACAACCTGAGCAGGACAATTTGTTCAGGGAAGTCATTGATCAATCGATGGAGGATGAATCAGGGATGTATCAATGGAATTCATTCGCAAAACAAAAGGTGTTCGCAAAAACTCAGCAACGCAAGGCGGCGGTACGGAGACAATCTTTCCGAACAGGTTTATGGCAAGTCGCCGCCTCGGTAGCGTTAGTAATCGGATTTGGTATATTAGTTTATTTTCTGGGAGCCAGGATAGGTTTGTCGGATAAAAGTGGATCATATATAGATATTTACGTACCCTTTGGGGAAAAAAGGCAACTTACCCTACCTGATGGTAGTATCGTCCATCTCAACGCTGGCAGCGCGCTTCGATATCCGGAAAACTATGGCGAAACGCAACGAACGTTACAATTGAATGGTGAGGCCTTTTTTGAGGTTATCCGCGATGAAGAAAGGCCTTTTGTAGTGCAAACAGGGGATATATTTACCAGGGTGTTAGGGACATCATTTAATGTGGATGCCTACATGAATGAGGAAAAGGCAATTATCACAGTCGCTTCCGGCAAAGTGCAAATCAGACGGCGGGATTCGTTATCGAACGAAACAAATGTTTTAACCACCCTAAGCCCTGATCAACAGGTTCGGCTAGATAAACTTAGTGGTTCCCACAACACCTATACGGTAGTAGCCAAAGAATACCTCGCTTGGCGCGATGGAAAGCTGATCTTTCAAAATGCCACTTTTCAGGAGGTAGCTTGCGCTTTGGAACGCAGGTATAACGTTACTGTAGGATTTCAAAACGAGGGACTAAAAAAATGCCGCTTCACGGCCAGATTTGATGAAACTGCTTCGATCCGGGAGGTACTGGAGCTTTTGCTCCTGGTCAATAAGGGAGACTATAAGTCTCAAAGCCCCGGTATTTATGAATTATATGGAGAACCTTGTTCTCAATAAAAATCTCAAAATCAAAAATTTTATGGAACTACCTCAGCTCATATTGCCACCATAACCACTAGAAAAACAAAAGCCGAAAATGGGCCAACACTTTCGGCTTCAAGTAAGGTCAGCCTCCCTTCATACATACTGTCATCACCGTGACGGAAAGAGGCCTTTCGTCTATATAAAACTTTAACCTTAATCAAAGATATGAAAAATGTCATTACTTGCTACTTTCAAATTCTGTATAAATTCATGAAATGGAGTATCATCTTACTCTCAACCCTCTTCATGTTCACTGGAATCCTGCTGGCCCACAGTGGATATGGGCAAGATCCTTTGGCCCAAAAGATTAGTATTGAATCAAAAAATCAATCGCTTGTTATCCTTCTGGAAGAGCTGCAAACAAAAAGTGAACTGAACTTTATCTACCAGCCTCAAATGTTGCAGGATTATGAGGTAACTATCAAGCAGCACAAGGTTGCTTTAGCTAAGGTACTTGACGAGGTATTGAAAGATAAGCCCTTTCGGTATGAGGTACGGGGTAATAATGTTGTTATTATTGAAATAGCAAAGTCTGGCACCAGGCTAGTTCACAATCAATCCTTCATTGTGGTGTCCGGAAAAGTTACTGATAAGGTATCCGGTGAACCTTTACCGGGGGTAAACATCTCCATTAAAACCACCACCCAGGGTACAAACACTGGCATTGATGGAAGGTATAGGATCGAGGTGCCGGATAATACTTCATATTTGATCTTTTCCTATGTGGGGTACGAAAGTCAGGAAATCCGGGTAGGGAGCCGTTCGGTCATTGATATGGCTTTGGAACCTGGTACCGCGAGCCTGTCGGAAGTTGTAATTACAGCCTTGGGTGTGGAAAGGGAGGAAAAAAGTTTAGGGTATGCAGTGCAGGAATTGAATGGCAAGAGAATTACAGATGCCTATTCCAGCAACTGGACAAATACACTAAATGGAAAGGTTGCGGGACTTTATATGACAAAATCCACTTCCATGGCCTCATCATCAAGGATCGTACTAAGAGGGGAAAACTCATTAAACCTGGATAAAAACCAGGCATTAATCGTTGTTGACGGGGTGCCGGTTACCAATGTATTTAGCGCCAGTAGCGATAAAGGGCAATATTCCTCCGAACCTGATTTTGGCAACGGTTTGAGTGAAATAAACCCGGATGATATCGAATCAATTACCGTTTTAAAGGGACCAAGTGCTGCGGCCTTGTACGGTTCCAGGGCAGCCAATGGTGTAATCATGATTAAAACCAAATCTGCCACCGGGAAACAGGGCATTGGTGTGAGTATAAACTCAAACATTCAATTCGAGTCGGTAAACCGATGGCCGGATTATCAATATGCATATGGTGCCGGGGGTGTGGGTAAAAATGAATATTATTCCTACGGCTCCAGTGAAGATGGCCCTTCAACGGCCAATTCGGGTTATAATTGGGGGCCAAAATTTGAAGGCCAGGAATATGTACAGTTCGGATCTCCGGTGGATGAAAATGGTGACAGAACAAGAATTCCGTGGGAGCCTCATAAGCATAATATAAAAGATTTTTTTGAGACAGGACACACAATCACCAATAATGTTGCGCTTTCCGGTGGGAATGATATCGGGAATTTCAGATTATCCTATACCAACATGCAGAAGAGCGGAATCATGCCTAATAATCAATTGGAAAGAAATACTTTCTCCTTAAACGCCGGAATGAATTTGACTGATAAATTAAGGGTCAATGCAGTAGCGAACTACATTGCCGGGCAAAGCGACAATCTGACCTATAATGGTTACAATGAAGCTCAGGGTATTATGTATTACTTTATCTGGATGGAAAGGAATGCTGACCTGGCGTGGTTAAGAGATTATTGGGTGGAAGGAAAGGAGGGCAGAGAACATAAAACGCTCTTTACATGGTCCAGCAATCCGTATTTTGTGGTGAATGAAGTACTAAACGGCTTCAGAAGAGATAGGCTTTACGGAAATATAGATGCCACCTATAGTTTCACTGATCGCCTTAGTATCATGCTGCGGGCGGGCACAGACTTCTTTAATGAGGGTAGAGATTTCCGGGCGCTATGGAGCACGGTCGGTCACCCATTTGGATACTTTAGAAGTCAAAAGATCTATTCAAATGAAACTAATATAGATTTCTTGTTAAAATATGATTGTCCCATAAACAACGATTGGCATCTATCATTTTCGCTGGGAGGTAATCAATTTAAAAGACTTTATGACATGCAGGATGCCACCGCCGAACAGTTGGCCCTTCCGGATGTTTATTCGTTGGCAAATTCACGTTCGAGACCCTTAACCGATGCCTTCAAATCAGAAAAGCGTGTGAATAGTTTATATGGTTCGGCCCAATTTGCCTACAAAAACATGATATTTCTGGACGTTACCGGCAGAAATGATTGGTCGAGCACCTTACCGGCAGCCAATAACTCCTATTTCTATCCTTCATTTAATTTATCCGGTGTTTTGACAGACATATTCGACATATCCGGTTCAGGCCCTTTGTCCTTTGCCAAATTAAGACTTTCATGGGCACAAGTGGGTAACGACACAGACCCTTTCCAATTAGAAAAATACTATGAAAAGGGGGATCTCGATGGTTCGTTGTCCAATCCTTCCCAAATCCCCAACCCCAATTTGAAACCTGAGATTACTACCAGTTACGAAGTCGGGACTAACCTGAAGTTTTTTGACGGAAGATTGGATATTGATTTTACCTATTACTACACTGAAAGTAAAAACCAAATTTTGAGCGTTCCTCTGGACATTTCCACAGGTTTTTCATCGAAAGTATTAAATGCCGGACTTATCACTAATGAAGGGATAGAGATATCCTTATCAGGGATACCTGTCAAACTGGCAAATGGTTTAAACTGGCAGATATATGGTAACTGGTCAACCAATAAAGGGATTATTAAGGAGCTGGGTGAAGGGATCGAATCATTCCTCATCGCATCTTCGCCGGGTTCGAATGTGGAAGCCAGAGTTGGGGAAGAATTCGGTAATATTTACGGCCGGTTATTTGAAAGAGCGCCCGATGGCCAGATCGTATATGAAAACGGTGTAGCTAAATGGACATCTGATTTTCATTTAGCCGGAAATTACAATCCGGATTGGGTAGCAGGTATCGGCAATGAACTTTCATATAAAAATTTTTCCTTTAGCTTCCTGTTTGACGGCAGGAAAGGTGGTGATATTTATTCTTTAACACACGCCACCATGGCTGCCAGCGGCGGACTGACAAAAACGTTACCTTATCGATATGAGGGCGTTGTAGGGGAAGGAGTTATGTTAAATGATGACGGAAACTATGTCCCCAACAACGTAAGAATCGATGCCCCTACCTATTGGAGAGGAATTTACCGAAGATTCAATGCTGAGACCAATACGATAGATGCTTCTTTTATAAAGTTAAGAGAGGTTCGAATAGCCTATAATTTACCGGCTCATTGGCTTAAAAAAGCATTGATTCAGCGGGCAACAATTGCCTTGGTCGGTAGAGATCTTTTTGTCTGGAGCGACTGGCCAATTTTTGATCCTGAAGCCAGTGTCATTGACGGAGGGACAATTACCCCGGGAATCGAAAGGGGGCAGTTCCCTTCCACCAGAACTTATGGTGTTAACATCAGTTTTAACTTTTAACAGTGAAAATCATGAATTACTATAAAATAGCCATTCTTTCATTGATAACCTTGTTGTTTTCTGTTTCTTGCAAAGAGGATTTTGAGGAAGTCAATACCAACACATTACTTCCGCGGGAAGCAAATCCGGGATCTTTACTCCCAACTATTATAGATCGTACTGTAGATCAAATGCTTGATCTGGCCAGGAATCAAAACCACGAATTGATGCAGTACACTTCAATGGCCAACACGGTCGATGAATTGCATTGGTACCGCATCGACGCAGCGCACAGTGATGCAGTGTGGTCTTTTTATAACAGTATGCAGGATGTTAGGGATATGAACAACATAGCCACAGCGAATGGCAACAACAATTATGCAGCCATTGCCTTGATTTGGAAATCGTTGCTAGCGACACATTTGACCGATGTTTTTATTGAAGTACCCTACGAAGAGGCTTCCAGGGGGGAAGAAGGGATTTTTGAACCTGAATTTGATTCTCAACGTGAGATTTACGCAGGTATTCTCAGGGATTTGGAAGAAGCAAATCACCTGATTATCCAAAACGAGGCGTTGGAATTTGGTGGAGATATTTTATACAACGGAGATATGCTGAAATGGAAAAAATTTGCCAATTCTTTAAGAATTCGATATCTCATGAGAGCCTCAAAAAGACCGGAAATAAACGCTGAAGCGCATATTAAAACCATTATTAGTAATCCTGATCAATATCCGGTTTTTGAACATAATGAGGATGGGGCCTTGTTAAAGTATTCCGGAAACCTTCCCTTTGTCAATCCCAATTCCTTAGGCCGCGATTTTGGATTTGATGTTCATTCCATTAGCACGACTTTTGTGAATCAGTTGAAAGCATTGGAAGACCCCAGATTGCCAGTTTACGTTGAACCGACAATCGCCTCACAAGAAACAGGCGATTTGGATTATATTGGTTTAGAGCCAGGGTTACCTTTTAGCGAGGTGCCTGGAATTGATCCCAGCAAGTCTACTATGAACCAGGGACTCAGGGATGCAGATTTACCGGCTGTTATCATGAGTTATTCTGAATTGGCATTTTTATTAGCCGAAGCATCGATGAAAGGATTCATCGATGGAGATGCAAAAGGGTACTATGAAAAGGGGATCCGGGCCTCAATGGAGTATTGGGAAGTGGAAATGCCGGAAGATTATTTGACTCAGGCCGAAGTGGCTTACAACAATTCTCTGGAACAGATCATCACCCAAAAGTGGATTGCTCAGTACTGGGTGGGAATGGAGGCATGGTTTGATTACAGACGAACAGGATTCCCGGTTTTGCATGTCGGGGCAGGCCATGATAATAACGGTCAATTACCGGTCAGATATCCTTATCCCACGCTGGTATCATCTCTGAACAGGGCAAATTATGAGGCTGCGGTAAGTCGTTTAGGTGGAGATAATATCAACCTCCGGGGTTGGTGGGAAAAGGAGTAGTATGAAAACATTGATTTTATGCCTGTTCATTATTCGGTTCAGTGTTCCTGGTTTTAATCCGTTATTGGCTCAAATCCCTTGGAAGGTTAAAGAATTGGTACCAGGAGGCCGGTTCGACGCCATAGTTTCCCCGGGCGGTGGAAGGGTCATAGCAGGCACCAGAGAACCTAGCCCTGGAATTATTTTCAAAAGTGAAGACCATGTAATAAGCCGGAAAAGTCTGGGAAATATCACAGAAAATAATGATGCAAACCGAGCACATAAATGGCCCCGGCAGATTAATTCTGACCGGTGTAAAAGTCTATACCATTAATTCTATCGATGATTGTTTGGCAGAGATAGATATCGGAAACCCTCAGGTTCCTGTCTTAAATCACATCGTCCCGTCCAGGTTGCTTGAAAAAGTTTATGGAATAGCTCAAAAAAACGATTTGTTATATTTAGTCGGCAGGGATTCCGGAAGTTTCATAGTCCTTAACCCAAGGAAACTTTAATACGGAGCCCTTACCATACATCATTAAATCATTAAAACTAATGCAAAAGATCAATATTCAATGCTTCATTTTACTCATTTGCCTTTTAAACATATCCGGTTCCTGCACCCAACTACGGTCCTCTCCTGAAAGTGATGATCAGATTATCCCTTCCAACAGGGTAATTATTTTCATGATAGATGGATTAGGGACGGACTACCTGGCGCTTAGTGATATGCCTGAGGCCACATTTTTTACTGGAAATAAGGACTTGGTCCGATGGCTATACTAAAATAAGGCACGGAATCTTTTTAAAATGAAGAAAATAATCATACTAATTTCTCTCCTTGTTTCAAACCATCTCAGCTATGGCCAAAATGATGGTTTGGACTGGGAGAGAATAGAAATTCAACCTGATGGCAGAATAGATGCCATTGCGTACTTTGGTAATGGAGTGGTTATTGCCGGGACGAGAAAACCAAATCCGGGATTTGTTTACAAAAGTAATAACTTTGGCAAGACCTGGGAAAAAATTAGCAACGTCACCGGCGATGATTATATTACCTGCATTGCCTCATCCGAGGACGGTATTGGTTACCTATTAACAGGTGTTAACGTACATATCTGGAAAACCACTGACTATGGCGATACCTGGAAGGATATGGGACAAATAGCCCAATCTCAAAACACCGAAGGTTTTGCCAATGCATACAGTCTTTTAATTACAGAAAAAGGCACTTTGCTTGCTTCCACAGCCAACTCATCCGGCGGACATATCCTGAGGTCGGAGGACGGCGGAGCCACATGGAGCGATGTGGGAAAAATATCGCCACGTGCTCTTTACAGGCTTAACAAGGTTGGAGACGGCGTTATCGTTAACGGCTGGGGTAATCATATATACAAGAGTTATGACGACGGTTTGACCTGGCATGACAAGGGAAAACTTATGGATTCTGACCTGTATGCGATAGAATACCTGGGAAATGGAATAGCACTAATTGCAACAAAGAGCGGACATGTATTCAGAAGTGCCGATAATGGTGAGACATGGAATAATTTGGGGTTGGTGGATGATGGTAATGCAGCAGATGATTTTGCTTATATGGGAGGTGCAAAAATCTTGTATAGTACCTATACCGGCAGTCGGAAAAACTATATATCTTCCGATGGAGGGCTTACCTGGACGAATGTAGGAACTGTTGACACGGGAAAAAAAAGAGACTGGCTGGACCATGTAATCTATATCAGCGATCAAGATAAAAGGCTTATTGTAGGAGGAACCAATAAAGGATATATACTTAGATTTGCAGTTAAATAAGAGTTTGTTAAAGTAAAAGTTATCACATGATCGCCATTAGTTAACAATTTTTTGACTCCCCTTTTTTTCACGTTAAATACAAATAATTATTTTTTCGGTTTTGGATCTTGTTAAAAATTCTTCATTTGGAGTCAAACCGAAATAGAAATGATGATTATCTCCTGATTGCCCTGAAAAATGGTGATCAGGAGGCCTTTCATAAATTGTATGAAAGGTATGTATATCAGCTATATCCATTTGTATTGAAGATCTGCAAGTCCCCTGAGTTATCCGAAGATGTAATTCATGATATCTTTGTAAAGATCCTAATTTTCTTAACAATCTTTCAGGCAGGGTGGCCGGGGTACAGATCATCAATGGCCCTACCGGAGTGGGGTCTTTATCCAGGATAACTATACGAGGCGATTCTTCTTTTAATAATAATTCCCCCCTGTTTGTAGTAGATGGCATTCCAATTAATAAACAAACGGTAGTAAACCTGACCACTGAAGTGCAGTCAGGGGTGCAGGAAGCAGATTTCGGAAACGGTGCCGCCGAAATCAACCCTGATGACATCGATTCGGTTTCGATTCTTAAAGGGCCAACTGCCTCAGCCTTGTATGGGTACAGAGCGGCAAATGGTGTTGTTCTTATTACCACTAAAAAAGGGGATGAAAAAAAGACCTGGGGATTAGCATTAATACTACTTTTTTTGCTGATAACAAACCTTATTGAACAGTCCCACAACCAAAACAAACTCAAATAACATTAATTTAAAAAAAACTTAATCTGTAATACTGGATTCTCAAAAGTAAATCCGGCTTATTTGGATTTACAAGATTTTTTTTTCCTAAAATGAACCGAGAATCAGAAAAAGCTACTATATCTGCTTTTGTTAATGGAAGTGAGGGTGCTTTCAGTGAGCTTTTTCGGAAATATTATCCCAGGCTCCTTCATTTTGTCATTAAAATGGTGAAATCCAGACATGATGCCGAAGAAATTGTGCAGGAAGTTTTTATTAAGCTTTGGAATATACGGCACAAAGTAAACACCGAAAATTCTTTCAAGTCATTTCTTTTTACCATTACCCGAAACATGGCTTTCGATTACCTCAAGAAAGCCATAAGACATGATGAACTGACAGAGGCGCTCTGGGATAAATTGGAACTTATCAAAAATAACACGGAAGAAGCCATTCTTTTTGAGGATTGTAAGCGGATTACCAAAAAGGCCATCGAAACTTTACCACCCCGGAAACAACTTATATTCAAACTAAGCAGGGAAAACGGGCTGACCCACGAAGAAATATCCCATCGGTTGGGAATATCTAAAAATACCGTTAAAAATCACATGATTGAAGCGCTGAAATCATTAAAATCCTACCTTATCTTAAGCGAAGAATTCTCTAAGAAATCAATTTTACTTTTGATACTTGCTTTACCGGTTTGACAGGCTTAGCCGTGTTTGCTTGTTGTAACTCCGGCTTTCAAGAAAATTTTTAAAAAAATTAAATGACACCTAGTCCTGTGTCATTTCGGAAGTAGTACTACTGATAGATGAGTAACTCCGATAACATAAAAACATTAAATGAGCTCTTCAGAAAGTATAGGGACAATACTTGTACCAAAGAAGAATTCAAAGTGTTATCTCAGCTTTTGAAGGATGGAAAAAATGAATATGAGGTAAAAGAGCTAATGGACGATTGTCTGAACAATTTGCCAGCGCCTGACCTTACCACAGAATCTCTGCAGGTAGAGCAAAAACTGAATAACGTTATTCATAAAATTCAACGACAGGAAAAGGCTAAAACCCGGAAAACCAGGTATTTTTCCAAGCCTGCATTTAAAGTGGCGGCCTCGGTGATCATAATTTTAGGTATGGGTTTAGCCATATATAAAACAGCATCGGATATAACGCACATCCACTACGTTACAAAAACTACACAAAGAGGCCAAAGGGCAACCATGACATTAAGTGATGGCTCCATCATAAAATTGAATGCTGAAAGCGCTGTAAGCTTTGAGGAAAAATTCACAGGTGATACCAGGGAGATAGCACTAACGGGAGAGGCGTTTTTCGAGGTAAAAAGAAATCCGGACAAGCCTTTTATTGTTAAAACCGGCGAGTTAAGTACCACAGTACTCGGTACTTCTTTTAACATTCAGGCATATCCGGAGAAAGATGAAATAGCAGTGACAGTAGCAACAGGTAAGGTTTTAGTGAAAACCAGGGACCAAAAGGGAACAGCCGGAAGCCAAATCCTTACTCCCAATCATCAGGTGACCTATCACACCTCTTCGGGAGAGATGGTAAAGCAAAAAGTTGATCCGGCTCATTTCCTTGCCTGGAAAAATGATGAGATAAGGCTTGATAAAACCACATTTTCGGAAGCTGTCGTTATTCTGGAAAGGTGGTATAATATTGAAATAGTTTTTGCAAACGAAGCCTTAGGCGATTGCCTGATAAGCGGTAAATACAACAGCGATAACCTAGTCAATATACTGGAGAGTATCAAGTACATTAAAGGAATTGACTATCGTATAGATGAAGACAAAGTAACTTTAGAAGGAAAGCCCTGTAACTAAAAATATGCCTATGATCGAAACCGGAGCCTAACTAAAAACCAGGAATATAAAACTAAAAAGGCCCACCCTGCACCAACAGATAATGAGCCTTTCTATTCAAATAATTAATCCATTAATTAAATGAAATCAAATATACTAAAAATATTGATGTTCGCATCAAAGCAAGCCTTTTATGTCTTTATTGTACAGGTATTAGCCTTGCAGATTTTGTTTGCCAGCACGTCCAGTAGCCAGAGCATTAAAAAAGTAATGATCAATATACATGTTGAAAATGTAAGGCTGACAGAGGTATTTCATGCCATTGAGGAGCAAACGGTATTTGCCTTTATCTACGACGAAAACGTCATCGAATCCAGGGAAAGGTTTTTTCTTAATTTCGATAATACAAGCGTAGCTTACATCCTTAAAAAGGTCGGTGAGCAAAGCGGTTTGAATTTTAAGCAGATCAACACCAACATATCGGTTACAAAAGCCCTTGAGCAAAAGTCCCTAAAACAGGAAAAAAGAGAAAACACCCCTGACATTGCGATTACGGGAAAGGTCACAGATGAAAATGGTGAACCCTTACCCGGTGCAACTATTTCAGTAAAAGGAACCTCAATTGGAACAGTATCTGACGTGGACGGTAATTTTAACTTAAATGTTCCTGAAAATGCTGTCTTATTTGTGTCATATGTAGGATATCAAACACTGGAAATCCCGGTTGCCAATCAAACCGACATCAGTATCAGCCTCGTGGGTGACGCACTTGGACTCAGCGAGGTAGTTGTAACGGCACTGGGCGTTAAAAGGGAGGAGAAACAGCTAGGTTATGCAGTCCAGGAAGTTAAAGAAGATGAACTGGAAAAAGTTCGGGATCATAATTATTTAAACTCTTTGAGTGGAAGGCTGGCTGGTGTTAATATTATTCAGGGGAATTCGGGTGTTGGATCGTCTGCACGGGTAATTATCAGGGGGGAAACTTCATTGAGTAGCGACAACCAGCCTTTGTTTGTTGTAGATGGGGTGCCAATTAATAATTTCACAAACCCCAGTATCACCGAACCTTCGAGTTCCGGGCCTCAGGAAGTGGATTACGGTAATGGCGCTTCCGAATTAAACCCCGATGATATTGCCTCCATAACTGTTCTGAAAGGGGCGAATGCAGCCGCACTTTACGGATCAAGGGCGGCCAATGGTGTCATATTGATTACCACCAAGCAAGGTAAAATGACCAAAGGACTTGATGTAACTTTCAATTTTACCACCACATTTGAAAATGTCCTTGTCATTCCCGACTGGCAAAACCGGTATGGCCAGGGTTCAGGAGGTCGATTTTCCTATGAGAATGGCCTTGGAGGAGGAGTAGAAGATAGTGAAGATGCTAGCTGGGGACCTGAATTTGGGCCTACAGGTTCCATTCCTCAGTTTGACGGCCAATCAATCGGGCCGGATGGGGAAGTTTTGAGGGGCGGGGATTGGCTCGCCCGGCGGGGTGCTCCAATTACCCCCACACCCTGGCTGGCAAGGCCGGATAACGTCAAAGATTTCTTTGAAACCGGTGTCACCACCACCCCGGGTATTGCCATTTCAGGGGGTAGCGAAAAAGGGGATTTCAGACTCTCATACACCCGAATGGATGCCAAAGGTGTGACGCCAAACAATGACCTTACCAGAAATACTTTTAGTTTGAAAACAAGGTATCGATTCAACGATATGTTTAGTGCCAGGATAACGGCCTCTTACCTCAATGGTGAATCTGACAACCGGCCGTCCATGGGTTATGGATCTGAAAATCCGATGTATGCTTTTGCGTGGTACGGGAGACCAGTGGATACGGATGCTTTAAAGGAATATTGGCAACGAGGGTTCGAGGGTATTCAGCAATTTAATTACAACAGTGCGTGGCACGATAATCCATACATGACAGCCTTTGAAAATACTAATGGATTTGCAAAAAACCGTCTCCTTGGAAATATTGCTCTCAATTTTCAATTTACAAGTGAGTTAAGCTTGATGTTACGAACCGGAACGGACTTTTTTTATGACAACCGGATCAGCAAAAGGGCAAACAGTACGCAAAGGTTTCCATTCGGTATGTACCGGGAAGATGATGTTTTCTTCCAGGAAACAAACTCAGATGTACTTTTAACTTACGAACGGAATACCGGCAGTGAAGTCCGGTTTACGCTTTCGGCCGGGGTCAACCGTATGCATCGGGTAAATACTTTTACCAGTAACATTGCCAATGAACTATCGGTGCCCGGATTATATACACTATCAAATAGCCGCATTCCCCTTGTTACCTCCCAGTTTGATACCGAAAAAAGAATAAACAGTATTTACGGTTTAGGACAAATTGCCTTCAGAGAGTACCTTTTTCTCGACATTACAGGACGGAATGATTGGTCCAGTGCCCTGACCAATCCTGATGGCAATATGGAATCTGACAACTCGTATTTTTATCCATCTGTTTCAATCAGTGCCATTGCTTCGGATATTTTTAATCTGCCGGAACCATTTTCATTCGTAAAAATCAGGGGTGGTTACGCAGAGGTCGGGAATGATACGGACCCATATCGCCTGGTATCTGTTTATGAATTCGGTATTCCTTATGGCTCCTCACAAACAGCCATTGAACAGGATGATTTGCCTAACCAAGACCTAAGGCCCGAAAGGCAAAAATCCTGGGAAATTGGTTTGGATCTAAGGCTTTTTAGTGGCCGTTTTAATCTTGATGCCACCTACTACAACACCAGAAGCGAGGATCAGTTGATCAGCTTACCGGTTTCCAGAGCCAGTGGGTATGCCAGCCGTTTCGTAAATGGAGGTGTAATCAGAAATTATGGCGTCGAACTTATGCTTAACAGCAGGGTTTTAGAATTTTCCAATGGTTTGACTGTCGACATATTTGCCAACTTCACCAAAAATCAAGGCAAGGTGATTGAAATACTGGATGATCAGGATGATTATGTTTATGC
>JAKSDQ010000334.1 GCA_022360015.1 Cytophagales bacterium | reverse complement strand
TTAATTGTGATTTGACACTACAATTTAACAAGATAAAAACCCCGAAAAAAGCTTATTTCAGCCTATTTTGGGGTTTTTTCTTCCTTATCAACAAGTTAAGTCTCTGAAAAACAGAAAATTAGAAATTTTCAAGGATGCCCTTTTGTAAATAGTTTTTAAGTAAATAGTTTTTCTGAAAGGATATCCGCGATCCCTTTTAAGGGTTGAGGACATCATTTTGTATTTTTCCTTTCTGAAGTGGCCTTTTTTTCCCTTCAAAATCTGTTATCTCTATTTCGTGGTAAGCTTCATGCAACACCAGTGTCCTGGACGATTGGCTAAGGTATCCTGCCCCATAATAAAACTCGATTTTAGTAGTTAAACCGGTATTGGTTACGATTTTTGCAAACTGGTCTTTTGGTGTTAATCTCACCGAAGGGCTGTAAATTGCCGGTAAAAAAGCCTTTAAACTTTCATTGTTGCAGCCAACCAGATAAACAGGTTTACTTCCCCGCATAATTTTTACAATGCTCCTGGTATCTTCAGGTGTGTAGAATCCGCTTTTTTCAATGGAAACGGGTGTAAAAGTACCATTACCTTTTCCCATAAGCATGATGCCCATGGAACCATCCAGGTAACCACTAAGCAGTTCACTGTCGCGCCGGTTACCGGTTAGCAGTATATCCGGATACAGATCCTGGTTAAAATCATCCACAAAAATTCCCAAGACAGGAGCCATTTGTGCCTCTATTGGTAACTCCCGGGAGCGAAAGGTGCCATTTCCAAGATTTTCAAGGTAAGTGGTTTTAAGATGGTTAGCTTTAAGTTTCAGGGCTCCTTTTAATTCTTCTTTGGTGAAAAGCTGGTCAAATGTGATGTTTGCATAGTCTTTATAGCGTGGGTAACGCCTTCTTATGGCATTCATCTGAGCGATGATGGCATCCCTTGGTGGGAAAGGATAACTCTCACCCAGTACATAATACCCCACCACCGGATCGACACTTCCGTTTTTATCAAAGTCTTTAGCCAGCATTTCAACTGGTTCCTTCTCGGAGGCTTTCAGCTCTGAGTTTATACCATGGTTGCCAATTACATAGTCAATATCGCCATCCAGATCGAAGTCGGCACCTTTTATGCTATTCCAAAATCCGTTCAAGTGGCCTGTCTGTGATCGGTCTGTTACATCCTCCAGCCGTCCCTGGTTGTTCCTGAAAAATCGGACGGGCATCCATTCACCTACTACAACCAGGTCTGCCCAGCCATCATTGTCAAAGTCTGTCCACAATGCGCCGGTAACTAACCCGGCCAGCTTTAAATCAGGTGCCAGGTTATCGGTAACCTCTGAAAACACACCGTTATTGTTTTGCAACAAATAATTGTCGCCTTGTTCAGGATAACGATGAGGATTGAGCCTTGACCCCACAAATAAATCTATGTCTCCGTCACGGTCAAAATCCGCTCCAACAACAGCACAGGTGTTGAGGCCTTTTTTGGGCAGGGCATCTTCCATTTTTTGAAATTTTCCAGAGCCATCGTTTATATATAGCCTGTCATGATAGATATATTCCTGCCTTTTGCTCAATACATACTGATTACCGCCGCTTGTCACATAAAGATCCGGATCACCGTCCTGATCGGCATCGAAAAACAATGCTCCTTCATCTTCATGGCGCCAGGAGGCATTCAGCGGTATCCTTTCGGTAAAATTTCCCATACTATCCTGGAGCCACACAAATGATGTATCTGTGTAGGCGCTGCCGACAAACAGGTCCTCCAGGCCATCGCTATTAACATCACCTACTGCCAGACCAGGGCCCTCTCTGGAGAACATTTTTAATAGAAGCGGCTGGTTTTCGTAGTCTATCACATAGTTTTCTTTATGTACTATGTGATTAAACTGGTGTGAAATATCGGTAAAAAACGGATCAATAACCGGCGATGGAAGCAGGGAGTCATCTGCATTTTGATGGTCCACCAGAATCCTTTGATCAGCTTCTACTTCCAATAGTTTTTCTATGTTGCCATCAGGCCACTTTATGATAACACTGTCAATTGCCTGATCTTTTCCCAGACCAAAATAAAGAATATTTTCAACCGTAGAAACATAACCACGCACTGGATATTGTACCCTGTACTGATTTTCTCCTTTCCTGAAAACAGTCACTTGTGTGCCTATTCCATCCGGGTTCAAGTGGGGACCTTTAAGCTTTATACTCAGATAGTGATTAGCCTCGCCACGCTGCCGGTCGCGGCTTAAGTTTTGGTATATAAATGCATGACTGTTGATGTTGTTAGTGATCAAATCCAGGTCACCATCCCGATCAAGATCTGCATAGGCACTTCCGTTAGAAAGGCTTGGTACATTCAAATCCCAATTTTGTGTGACATTTGAAAATGTTAGGTCACCGTTGTTGAGGAAGAAATAGTTTGGCACATTAATGGCAGGAAGTTTTTGCATGCTTTCCAGACGTTGTTTCGACCGTGCTTCTTTCGTGCCAAACGGATTGTTTTTGTTGACTGAATAGACCACATAATCAAGGTCAGTGATGTCCCTGCCATAACCATTGGAGATAAACAAATCTTTGGTGCCATCATTATCAAAATCCATTATCAGCGGGGCCCAGCTCCAATCGGTTTTATGCACCGATGCCAGCCTGCCGATTTCGCTAAAACCATGTTTACCACGATTTAATTGTAATGTGTTACGCACAAATTGCGGTGCATATCCAAAGCCGTTTCTTAGAAGTTGACTGTTATAATTCATAGCCGGGGTCATCGACTTATTATGAACATTGTCTTCCGGCAGCATATCAACCACCAGAATATCCCTTAACCCATCGTTGTTGACATCGGCAATGTCCATGCCCATACCATTGTGTGAAATGTGGGTGACATAGCTGGTAAGGCTGTCAGTAAAAGTCCCGTCCCCATTATTGATCCAAAGCAGGTCGTTGGTGATGAAGTCATTAGCACAGTATACATCAGGCCAGCCATCGTCATTGACATCAAATATCCCAATGCCCAGACCATAACCTTCGGCAGTAATTCCCGCTTCTTTCGAAACATCTGTAAAAGTATTATCGCCGTTGTTCCGGTACAGCCGGTCAGTCGATATGCCTTCACCCTTGATCTTCCTTGGCCTGATGTTATTATGATTATGTTTTTCAATGCCGTTGGTAAGCAGATAAATATCCAGATCACCATCCCTGTCATGATCGAAAAAGGCGGCTTGGGTACTGTATCCTTCATCATCCAACCCGTAACTGGCAGCTTCTTCTTTGAAAGTGTTGTCTCCCTGGTTGATAAAAAGCAGGTTTTTACCTTTTTTCGTATAGTTTTTGTCCGCCACACTCACATAAATATCCTGAAATCCATCGGCATTAATATCTGCTACCGATACGCCGGTGCACCATACACTGGTACCGACACCAGCCTGATCAGTAATATCTTCAAACTGTAAATTGCCTTTATTGAGATAAAGTTTTGAAGATATCACGTTGCCTGTAAAGAACAGGTCCGGTAAACCATCATTATTTACATCTATTACACCTACCCCGGCACCATTGTACATGTAAATATGATTAAGTGGATTTAATGTGTCGGTTTCGATAATCAAATTGTTGAATGTGATGCCGGTATCTTCAGGTTTTAGGAGCTTAAAACTGCTTTCCTGACGAAAATCTGTTTGGCAACCCATCGTCAGACATCCCAGGACAATCGCATATAAGCGATGTAGGTAACTGTATATCATCTGTCAGACCGAAATATTCAAAAAATTATTAATGTCAGATAGTCAGAGCACTTTTTCAGATTAATCTAATGGGTTATCACCAAAAATAACCTGCAAAAAACAGACTCTAAAATAAATTAACCCAAAAAGGCTGTTATTACCAAGAAATTAAAATATAAAAAATGATTAGATTGTATGGCTTAATATGCTCTGGAAAGTTAAAGGTGGCTATTGGGGCTGTTCAATAAGTTTGATCTGGTTGTGAAATGGCGAATTTTGTTAGGCTCAGCTCGAGCATGTAGAGTTTGTGGTTGATAAAGCCCTGGAGTCGGGACTTTATATTAGGTATGTTGCCTACCTGGGGTGATAAGTTCAATTTGAAATGGGGGTAGGGGCCTGATGTTTTTTCACCGGAAAATGTGGAAATGACTGGGTATTGGTCATCGACAATTCGGATAATAATTTTTCATTTCCGGAGTAAAGCTTATTTTTACCCGGTTACGATCATTTTTCAAGAAAAATTAACAACTAAACATGGAAAAGTGACAAATATTCAATATTATCGCTGCTCATCTACTAAATCCTAAATTCGGCGCCGAATGAAAGAAAACACAAACTGGGGGATAATTGGTGTTGGTGATGTGTGTGAGGTCAAAAGTGCCCCCGCCATGAACCTGATAGAGGGCTCACGGTTGGTGGCTGTCATGCGAAGGAATGGTGACAAGGCCAAAGACTATGCGGCCAGGCACCATGTGCCCAGGTGGTACGATGATGCCGAGGCGCTGATCAACGACCCGGAGGTGAATGCCGTTTACATTGCCACCCCTCCCGGCTTTCACTGCGAATATACCCTCAAAGCGGCGCAGGCAGGAAAACCGGTTTATGTAGAAAAACCAATGGCCAGTACCTACGATGAATGTATTACCATGATCGAAGCCTGCAAAAATGCTGCTGTTCCACTGTTTGTAGCCTACTATCGTCGTACACTCCCCCACTTTCTAAAAGTAAAGGAGATCATTGATAACGGTATCATTGGTGAGGTCAGAATGATTAACATTGACCTGGTTAAGCCTGTTGAACCTGATATTGTGGCATTCCAGGCAGATAATTGGCGGGTCGACCCGGATATTGCAGGTGGTGGTTATTTTTATGACCTGGCATCCCATCAACTTGATTTCCTTGATTATGTATTGGGGCCTGTTCAAAACGTGAAAGGATATGCCTCCAATCAGGCCGGAATGTACAAGGCTGAGGATATTGTAACAGCCATTTTCAATTTTGAAAATGGCATTTTAGGAACCGGTAGCTGGTGTTTTACTGCCAGTGAGGCCTCAGACCGGGACGTTACGACCATCGTTGGCAGTAAAGGGCAGCTTTCATATGCCAGTTTTGGCGCCCCGGAAGTAACCTTGGAAGTTGCAGGTAAAAGCAAAGAAGTTTTTAGCTTCGAGTTACCACCACATGTTCAACAGCCGCTGATCCAAACGGTGGTAGATGAGCTTCATGGCAAAGGCCGTTGCCCAAGCACCGGAGCGTCTGCGGCCAGGACCAATTTTGTAATGGAATCTATCGTAAAAAACAATTTATAAAATCTTGATGACGCACAAAGAAAAACCCCTTGGCTTTGGAATCATCGGGCTGGGAAGTATTGCAGGGCACCATATAAAAAGTATCATGGAGTTGGATAGCTCTAAGCTTATAGCGATAAGCAGTAGAAACCAGTCCAAACTGCAAAGTGCTGCTGCGCAGTATCATGTAGAGGCGTTTAACGACTACCGGAAATTGACCGAACATCCTGATGTGGATGTGGTCTGTATCTGTACACCCAGCGGTTTCCACCTTGAGCCTGCGCTGGCCGCCGCCGATGCCGGAAAACATGTTATCACAGAAAAACCATTGGAAATATCGGTTGAAAGGGGATTAAAGATGATCGAGGCGTGTGAAAAAGCCGGCGTCAAGCTTGCCTGCATTTTCCAAAATCGATATAGCCCCGATTACAGGCAGCTTTATGAAGCTGTTAAAAAAGGCGAACTTGGAAAACCTGTATTGGGAAATGCCTATATTAAATGGTTTCGGGATCAACAATACTATGATTCAACAGATTGGAGAGGTACCCTTCAGGGTGACGGTGGTGCGGCTTTGATTAACCAGTCTATACATACCATTGACCTTTTACTGCATGTTATGGGGCCGGTGAAATCAGTTTTTGGAAGAACCAAAACGCTGGCCCATGATATCGAGGGAGAAGACCTCGGTGTCGCTATTCTTGAATTTGAGAGCGGTGCCCTAGGAACTATTGAGGGGAGTACGGCAATTTACAAAGGTTATCCGGAAAAGTTGGAAATTCATGGTGTGGAAGGAAATGTTATTTTGGAAGGCGGCAAAATTACCGAATGGACCCCAGAAACCGGAAGCGGGTCAACGGCGACAGTCAATGAAACCAGCGCTACAGGTTCAGCAGATCCCATGGCCATTGATTACAAGCTGCATAAAAGTCAGATTGCTGAAATTGTGCAGCATATTATTGAGAACAAAGAGCCGATGGTTAATGGAAGGGAGGGGCTGAAATCCCTGGCTGTCATCGAAGCCATTTACCAGTCAGCAAAATCAGGGAACCAGATTGTGATGTAAAAACAAAAATGCTCAATGACAGTAGAATTTAATGAAATAGCAGAGGTATTAAAGCGGATATTGTTACAGTACGGATTTAACGATGACAAGGCGTCTACAGTGGCGGATTTGTTTGCCAGGGCCAGTCTGGACGGTGTCAACTCACATGGCATCAACCGGTTTCCTTTTTTCCTCAAAACCATAGACCGAGGATGGGTCAAAGTTGATGCCGAACCTGTGAAAGTGGGTTCATTGGGTGCGATTGAACAGTGGGATGGCCAGTTAGGCCCGGGAAACCTCAACGCGCTGTTTTGTATGGAAAGAACTATCTCTCTGGCACGCATACATGGAATAGGTTGTGTGGCCCTGAGAAATACTAATCATTGGATCAGGGCCGGTAGCTATGGTTTGCAGGCTGTTGATCAGGGCATGGTGGGAATCTGTTTTACCAACACCAAGCCCAATATGGTGGTATGGGGCGGGGCCGAAGCACGTACAGGGAATAACCCCCTGGTGATTGCCATTCCCAATAAAAAGGAACCTTTGCTGCTCGATATGTCGGTATCACTATATTCTTATGGAAAAATGTGGGAATATGCTAACAGGGGAGAGGAGTTGCCGTTCGAAGGCGGCCTGGATGAAAATGGTGATATCACCAGGGATCCGTTGAAAATTATTCAGTCTGAATTGTCTTTGCCTGCGGGCTTCTGGAAAGGATCCGGCCTGTCGATTATGCTTGACCTGCTTGTCAGTCTTTTGGCCAACGGTCAAACTTCCAGCGAACTGGAAAAGGATGAATATGGTAACTGTCAGGTATTTATATCCGTCGATCTGAACAGGCTTGTTCCACCGAGGGACCAGGCTTCCATCATTGAAAGAGTAATCAAATACATTAAGGACGGTAAACTGATGTCCGGTCAAAAAGAGGTGAGATATCCTGGAGAAAGAACCTTGGCCACCAGAAAAAAGCAATTAAAAGATGGGGTCGAAGTTGATGCGAAAATATGGAATCAGATTCTGGGGAAGGTAAACCATTAGAGGGCATTTAAATATGTGCTTGGTTCAGACGGCTTCCCTATTGAACAATGCCTTTAATTCAGTTGTTTATCATATGATTGCGTCACTTTTTGCCTGAAACGGGTTGCCGTAACAGGTTTTAAGCGCTGGTTTTTTGGCAGAAAAACAGTTAAAAACAAAAATGAACGGTTGGTGTCAGGGTAAAAGATGTTTTAACTGTCATGAAAGTAAAGGTGAAGTTGGTCCGAATACCTGTGATTGGTGTTTCCACCTTCATCCAACCTGAAGCCTATATAGTATCGTCTGATGGCAATGGAGTGATGGAACATATATGCAGACTGTTAGAAATTTAGAATAGTTTGTGCAAGCGCTTGTACAACTGTAAAACAAACCGTCACAATGAGCCTGCTTCCTCAAAAACCTGCGAAATAATAAAGGACGCACAAGAACCGGAATAACCTAAAACAGGTCCGAAACTATAAAGTCAAATCAAAACTTAAAAATACCGCTAATGATGGTATCCTAAACCTATAATCTAATAATCTAAATTGTAAACTATGAGAAAACAAGTACCTAAAAAGGTTCAGGTGCGCAGGTATGTCACTGCGCAGGAAGAATGGTTATGAAAGGGTTTCGATTTTTGAGAAATCACTTTTAAGGCTTCTTATATGGAGTATGCTTTTACTATTTTCTGCGATTGATGTACAGGCGCAGAATCGTGTAACAGGTAAAGTTACCGATGATAACGGAGAAGGCTTACCTGGCGTAAATGTATTGGTGGAGGGAACTTCCACAGGGGTCATCACCGATACTGCGGGTGATTACCGGATTGCTGTTCCTGATGGCAGCCATGTGTACTCTTGTTTAGTTTTGTGGGATTTGTTACAGAGAAAATGGAAATTGGGAACCAGTCCATTATTAATGTAACGCTTTTGGCCGATATTGCTTCCTTGCAGGAAGTGATTGTGGTGGGTTATGGTACCCAGGAAAAACGGGATGTAACCGCAGCCATCTCCTCAATCGACGGTGAGTCGATCAAACGGATACCCACAGCCAGTACCGCCCAGGCATTACAGGGCCAGGTTCCTGGCGTTGACATCGTCTCGCAAGGTGGCCGGCCGGGTGCAGGGTCATCCATCAGGATCAGAGGCAGGCAATCTCTTACTGCAAGTAATGACCCGTTGATTGTCATCGATGGAATCCCTCAAACCAGCGGTAACACAGCCATCCTTGATCAGCAGGATGACGGACGCAGGGAAGCTACTGAGTCTACACTGGCCGATATCAATCCCCAGGATATAGCGTCCATAGAAATGCTTAATATGGGGCGGATTAATTATGATTTGGATGGGAAATACCTGATTCAGGCAACTTTACGGGCGGATGGATCTTCCCATCTGGCCCCGGGGGATAAATGGAACTTCTTCCCTGGACTGTCGGCCGGCCGGAGAATTATTGACGAGCATTTTATGTCGGGCGTAAACTTCCTGACGGAGTTAAAACTACGGGCTTCTTACGGTGAGGTAGGTAATACAGCGGTAGATCCTTATCCAACTTTTGGAAGGTTGCGAAGGACGGTCTACGCCTTTGATGAGACACCGGCTTTTGGCTACAGGCTTGACAAGATACAAACATGCCACTAAAATTATGGTCGATAACTTTTCAGGTGCCTACAACGCTATCTGTTATCTGATAAACAACAGCCACAGGCGCATTGCACATATTGGCGGATCAATGACCAGCAAGGTATTCAGGGAAAGGTTTGAAGGTTATAAAAAAGCCCTCATTGATCACCATATCGACCCGGATCACCGGTTGATCAGGGAAACTCGCCTTACCAAAGAAGACTGCTGCCTAGTACTTAAAGATATTTTAGCATGTAAGAACCCTCCCAATGCCGCATTATGCGCCAACAACTTAACCGCCATCACCACTATTTTTTACGCTCAGAGCGTTGGCCTTCATATACCCGATGACCTCGCTGTCATTGGGTTTAGCGTTGACCCTTTTTCAATGCTAATGAAACCCTCACTCACCGCAGTACAGCAGCCCGTGCAGGAAATGGGTAAAATGGCCATCGAAAGCCTGGTGGATGAGTTGGAATGCCATGCCAGACAAAGAACCGCCGTGTACCAGGAGATAATTCTTGCTACAAAACTGGTTTTGAGGGAGTCTTTCGGTTAGTGGTATATCCCGGCTACAGGGGATTGTCTCTATATTTTCTAAAGAAATGTTACCTGCAAATGGTTTACACAATTTATCCCTTATGATTTAGCCCGCAAATCATTAACATTGTGATTTTAAGCCCGTAATGGTTTTTTTTAGTGATATGAGCTGTTTCTGTAAATCTTGCCGGTTAATTTTGTGTGTAATCATATTGATCCTGGCTTCATGTGATGATAATCCACCGGATTTAGGTGATTTTTCAGGCAAAGAGACTGTTTATTTGTTTGAAGCAGAGTCTATTTACGCCGTCACAGGGAGCATTTTATTCAGAGAAAAAAAAGACGGTAGTCTACAGGCCACCATTCAATTGAAGAATACTACAAAGGGAAAGTTCCACCCGGCCATTATGTACTTCGGTAGTATTGATGATCCCGGGGAGGTAGCGTTGATCATGGAGCCGGTAGATGGCACTGCTGGTCAAAGTGTTACAGAGTTTTCCGGATTGGCCAATGCTACCCCTTTGAATTTTGAAGAATTGTTGATTTTTGACGGACATATTGTCATTCATCAGGACGGTGCCAGCATTGGGGTAGCCCTTGCCTCTACCAATATTGGCCAGAACAGTGCCAATAATCAAAACATTAATTAAGCACAAACCCTGTTTTTTATTTTTTTCTTACCGATTAATGAATATTTTTTCATGTTTTTTCGTTATGATAATAAGGATTCAACAGATTGTTTATCTGTTTTGCCCGGAATTTAGTAAATTAGTGTAGAAAATATATTTGGGAAAATGCTACAATCAAGATTTAAATTTTTCTATTATTTGTCATGTGCCTGGTTGGTATTGACTGTGGTAAGTTGTGATGACGACAGCCAGAATCAGGATCTGGGGGAATTCACCGGAAGCGAAATTACTTATCAGTTATTTGCCTCATCGGACTATAACAACGAAGGGTACATAACTTTTAAGGAACGAAAAGACGAAAGTATTCAGGCAGAGGTAGTGCTGTCGAATACACAGGATGGTGGCGTCCATCCTTTGCATTTACATAGAGAACCTATAACTGCCGATGGTGCGCTTGTAGCCATATTAAATCCTGTTGAGGGAGAATCAGGCAAAAGCCGCACGATTTTTAGTGTTTTGGGGGATGAAACCAAGTTTACCTTTGCGGATCTCCTGAATTTTGACGGAAGTATCAGGGTGCACCTGGATGATGGTATTTACAAGGATGAAATCTTAGCAGGAGGCAACGTGGGCATCAACAGGCTCAATGATCTTAATGTGGTCTCGTGTACCGATTTTACAAATGGCTTGTAAGTGATGTGATCCTCAACAGGATTTCCGGCAGGATTCTTCAAACTTGCCTGAGCTGACTTTGCCTTGCACGAAAAGTAATTTATTGGCAAATATTTATGAAAGCTTCATGCCTGTAGCCTTGTATTAAAGCGGATATGAGGAGTTTATTCGTTGCCACCAATAAAACCTGGACAAAAGTCTCACATTTATACTTATTGGACGATCTTATTTCTAGCTTTATTTAGTCAGAACCCGGTCCATTATTTTAGCTATAGGTTGTACCTAGGCTGGTAAGCTGGTTAAAAAATGATCCGACAACATCGACAAAAGGCTAGCGTGTGATTCTATATTCTGTCATACAGACTGTCAGGTTTTCTGTTTCTTCTTTTTGGCAGCGGGAAATAGAATATTGTTTAATATAAGCCGGTAACCTGGGGAATTAGGATGTAAATTCAAGTCAGTCGGTTCTTCATTAACATAATGCTGGTAATCCTCGGGATCGTGGCCACCATAAAAAGTCCAGAACCCTTTGCCGAATATGCCGTGAATATACCGTGCCTCGTCGATAGACTTGGTTTCTCCCATAATGGTAACATCGGCCTTTATAAGGCGCTTTTTAAAGGCGGTAGTTTGTCCCATGAAACCTTTAATGATTCTGGTGTGATTTTGTGTTAACATAGTAGGGATAGGATCCCATTTAGCTGAAAACTCAAATAGCGTGAAATAGTCATTTTGTTCTCTTAAACCTCTTTCCGCCTGTTGATTGTCAATATCTGAAAATTCATACACCAAAGGATTTCGTTCCAGTATGAAGTTTTCAAAAGCAAATGTTTTTGAATAATCCAGGTTTTTTTGGGCCTGAGGATGGGGGGGATCACCATCAAACATGTAGTCTACAATATCAATGCCAGTGGCAGCCAGCGCGATGTCATAGGTGTCAGTGGCCGAGCACATAGCAAAAAGGAACCCACCTCCAACAACAAAATCCCTTATTTTTGAAGAAACAGCAGATTTGAGCTTGGATACCTTATTAAAACCATGTTTTTTGGCCAGCTCTTCCTGCTGATGTTTTTGCTCAATATACCAGGGGGCATTTCTGTAGTTGGCATAAAATTTACCAAACTGACCGGTGAAGTCTTCATGATGTAAATGCAGCCAATCGTATTTTGCCAGTTCATCATACATCACTTCATCGTCGAAAACAACGGTATATGGAATTTCCGCATAGGTGAGGGCCAATGTTACCGCATCGTCCCAGGGCTGTTTATTTTTAGGCGAATAAACAGCGATCTTCGGCGCTTTTTCAAGCTTCATAAGGTCGGTGTTCACCGAAGGACTGGAGATTTCATTAACAATCTGATTGGCCTGTGCGTCGGAGACCACCTGATAGGAAACCCCTCTTATGACCAATTCATTTTCAAATTTCTGATAATATTGAAACATGAAGCTGCCCCCCTTATAATTCAAAAGCCAGTCTACATCTACATCATTTTCCAATACCCAATAGGCAATACCATATGCCTTCAGGTGATTGGATTGACTTTCGTCCATCGCAACGAATATCTTGGAACCAAAGCTATCTGTCAAAAAACCGAGAAAAATGAAAAACAGAACTAATCTACGCATAACCATCTTTAGTTTTAACCGACCATGTAAATCCTATAACAATTTATGTAATTTTTTTGCTTTTTAGCAACCTAAAAAGTTAAATTAAGGTACACAGGGTTATAACGAAAGATTATGCATATTGTTGAGAATGTCAGGGAGGGAATTAAGTCTATAAAATCGAATCTCCTGAGAACTGTCATCACCGCCGCTATCGTGGCCTTGGGTATCATTGCGCTGGTTGGTACCTTAACTGCCATTGAGGCCATGAAAGCCAAGGTCAATGAAAGTTTATCAGGCCTGGGTGCTAATTCATTCGATATCAAAGATATAAGCAGACGAAGGAGTAGTGGTGGAAAAGCCCAGAAAGTATATCCGGTTATTAAATACAAGGAGATGCAGAAGTTTATGGAACTATTCAGGTACCAGTCTACTTCCGGCATTTCCACCAACCTGACATGGACGGCTGAGGTGAAACGGTTTTCAAAGATTACCAACCCTAATGTCGGCGTATTCGGAGGGGGTGTAAATCACCTGATATTGGAAAATTATGACCTCGATAAAGGTAGAAATTTTTCAGAATTAGAAGTAAAAAATGGAGCCCATGTGGTCGTTTTGGGTAGTCAGGTGGCCGATAAGTTATTCGAAAATGAAGACCCGGTTGGCAAGGAGGTTTCATTTTTGAGCCGGAAATTTAAAGTAATCGGGGTATTGGAAGAACAAGGTGGTTTGGGAGATAATGCCGGTGGTGACCGTCAGGTGATTATCCCTATTGAAACAGCCAATGCCATGGGAAGTCAGAGATCACTTAGATACCAACTCACCACATCGATAGACCGTCCTGAAGAGTTGCAGTTTGCCATGGGCGAAGCCACAGGGCTCATGAGGGCCATAAGAAAAGATCAACTCGGAAAAGAAAACTCCTTTGAAATATCCAAGAGTGATTCATTATCGGATACATTGGACGATATCGCCGGCTGGATGAGGTTGGTGGCCCTAGTGTTAGGATTTATTACGCTATTTGGCGCCTCTATTTGCCTGATGAATATTATGATGGTCTCGGTGACCGAAAGAACAAGGGAAATAGGTGTGAGAAAGGCTTTGGGCGCTACCCCTACCAAAATTAAACAACAGTTTCTCATAGAAGCCATTGTCATTTGTGTGATGGGAGGGAGCCTTGGTGTAATTTTTAGTATTTTGCTTGGAAATATAGTGCCAATGCTTATAGGAGCCGGAAGTTTTACTGTGCCGTGGCTATGGATAGTTGTGGGATTAATTGTATGTATCTGCGTGGGGCTGATTTCCGGATATCTTCCTGCAAGAAAGGCTGCAAGGTTGGATCCTATTGAATCACTAAGGTTTGAATAATCATGCCTGATTATGTAATTGTTCGAAATGTTGGATAGGATATTTTATCCAGGATATTACTTGTATTATTTTCTTATTTAAATAAGGGTTTTTGTACATAAGGAAGTTATTATCTTTAATATGGAATTAACTATATCATTATGAAAACTATTTCTTATAATCCAAGTTCCCTGGAGCTGGAGTTTGTGGAAGCTATTTTAAAGCTAAGTGGGGAGATTAATAAAAACATAAATTCCAATCGCATATTAGAGATTAAAAAGAACAGGGAAGAGGATAACCCCAGTTTGATATTTTTTCTGGAGGACGAAGACGGTGATAAACATGAGGTAGTAATGAAAGTTATTCAACGGCCGGATCGACATGACTAAGCATAAATAATTGGTATATTTGCCAGTTATGAAACCAAAATCCCCTGAATTCACTGCCAAGGAACTTAAATACTTCCAAAACACCGATTTCCTTAAAACCAAACGGCTGATAATCAATAGTTTTATCAGGTTATTTGAAGATATCCAATCAGATATTGTATGTTCCATTGATAAGGAAGATATTCAGTTTCCTGATGCTTTAATCACTAAATCCGGGAAAATAACCAAGGGGGAAAACTATAAGGAATTGCCGTTTGTGGTACTGGATTGTCCAAGATTTTTTAGTAAAAATGACATTTTCGCTTATCGCTGCATCTTTTGGTGGGGTCATTATCTAAGTAATCATTTATTGCTGAAAGGTCATTTTCTGGATCGGTATCATGCTTGCTTTGTTGATTCCTGGTCTTTACTGAAAGACGAACCGGTTTATCTGAATTTGTCAGAAGATCCCTGGAATCACGATCTGTCTACCTCTGATTTTGTACCCATAAGCCGGTTGAACCCGAAGAAGTTTAATGAAGTGCTGTTGCGCCTGGATTTTTTGAAACTGGTTTGGCGAATCGAGCTGGATCAATGGAAAGCATTTCATCAGTTCTCGCTTAAAAATTGGTTGACATTCATCAACATCATTAACCGTTAGTAGGGGATACCTCTGTTTCATCGTGCCACTCCGGTTTCCTTTATAAAATAGTGGCACGATGACATATAATTTATTGCACTAACCAGGCCATTAATTTCATTCTAAAGCAATTCGATCGACCTTTTCATAGCCAAAGATTTCTTCCAGGCTCAACTCCGTAACATCACCGTATTTCCTCAGGGCGTCGAAGTCGAGTTTATCTTTGCTTCCCAGTACCAGTATGTTGTATTCATTGTTTTTAATATGCTTTTCCTGGAATGCCTCCAGGTCTTCGAAGGTCATGTTTTGGATACCTTCGTATATGGTCTTGCGAATGTCATAGTCAAGGTTTTTTCTTTTGGCATCTTCATAATTAAATAAAACGCTGGTCTTGGTAATCCGCTCGCTTTCGATTTTATTCATAATGGCCTTTTTCGCAGTTTCCAGGGCCACTTTTGACTCAGGAAGCTCATTAATAATCGCTAGCAGCGCTTCCATGGACTCCTTTTGCTTATCGGCTTGTGTACCGATGTAAGCTAAAAACTGATCATGCCCTGAAGCTTTGGAAGCGGTGCCGTAATTCGCCCATACCGAATAGGCAAGGCCTTGTGCCTCTCTTATCTCCTGGAAAACCACCGATCCCATACCACCACCAAAATATTCATTGTAAAGGGTTTTTTCAGGGGCCAGCATAGGATCGTAGCGGCCTTCTTTGCTAATAAAAATGATTTCGGACTGCACCATATCGTAGTCTACCCAATAAACTTTGGTTTGATCAGTGTCGATAATTTCATAATCCACCAATGCCGGGGTGGGTTGCAGTGAACCGGACAGGCGATGGTTTTTGTTTAAAACTTTAATCAGCTCTTCTTCTTTTTTGGGACCATAATAGAGTATTCTGTGCTCGGTTTTGGTAAATCCTTTGATGATATCAATCAATTCACCGTGCGTCAATCCCAGCAATTCCTCGTTGGACAATACATTGGTGAATGGAGATTCCGGGCCATAAAGCCCGTAATTTAACATACCACCATACAAAATGGTGGATTTACTTTTTTTGGCATCTTCCCGCTCCTTCAGGATACCATCAATCATTTTCGCAAGCGCCTCTTCATCACCCTGCGGCCGTTCAAGCAGGTCCTCAAATAATATCATGGCTTTTTCCATGTTTTCTGATAAACCGTTAAGCATCACGTAGGTGCGATCTGAAGATGCAAATACATTAAAGCTACAACCCAACTTGTAAAGCTCTTTCTTAAAATCCTCTGAAGACAGGCTATCGGTTCCTGTATATTGCAAATATTCTACGGCAATCTTCATTTTCGGATTATTATTGCTGCCTGCATCTGATAAATAATACAGACTGAAAAGTTCGTTTTCAGTATTCTGCATATACAGCACCTGCACGTCCTGATCCATTGATAATTGGTTAATGTCACGCTCGTAGTCAAGATAAACGGGGCTTAGCCTATCTACATCCCTGGCCAGCAGGTCTTCCTGAAATTTAGATTTTTCATCCCTGTTCAGGTTTACCTTGGTGATTTCGGGTTTTATCACTTTTTGAACATGAGGGTCTTTGCCGGTTTTTTTATAAACTACTACATAATTGTCGCCATAGTGTTCGTTAGCAAAATCGATGATCTGCTGCCGGGTTATTTTTCTAAGATTGTCCAGTTCGCTGACATATTCTTCCCATGAGATATTATTTGTAAAAGCCATAACCATGTCATTGGCTCTGGAGGCATTATTTTCGCTTTGTTGAATACTGGACTTTTTGAGGTCGTTTATTACCGCGTCCACCAACCAGTCCTCGAACTCCCCTTTTTTGATCAGATCGATTTGACCTATCAACAGTTTTTTGACCTCTTGCAAGGATTGTCCTTCCCTGGGGGTCCCGTAAAAAGTATGGATGCAGTAGTCGTTTAACTCATCTACATAACTCCCCGGCTCGAGTACTTTTTGTTGTTGTTTCAGGTTCAGGTCTATCAAACCCGCTTCGCTGTTGTTTAGCATCATATCGATGAGTCTCACCAGCTTCAAGTCTTCACTGCCCCGTCCCTTAAACCTGAATCCGAGATTGACACTTTCGGCATCTGGCCCCAGCACCTCTTTTTCTACAGGACTGATAATAGGTTCTTCCTCTATTTTGACCCAAGCCGGCAAATTTTCATTAGGTTGCCAATCGCCAAAGTATTGGTCAATAAGCTTAATGGTCTTATCATAGTCCAAATCGCCACTCATACAAATGGCAACATTATTCGGCACATAATACTTGTAGAAGTATTTTTCTATTTCCGTAATTGACGGATTTTTAAGGTGGTCGATGGTTCCGATTACCGTTTGGGTTCCGTAAGGATGGTTTTTGAAGATTGTTTTGTAAAGCGTTTCATAGACCTTCCAGTTATCATTGTCCAGGGAGCGGTTTTTTTCTTCGTAAACCGACTCCAATTCTGTGTGAAACAACCTGTTAACGATTTTTTTAAAGCGGTTGGATTCAATGATCAAAAAGTTTTCCATCTGATTGGCAGGAATGTCATTGATGTAGACAGTACGGTCTTCGGTGGTGTATGCGTTTGTGCCTTTTGCCCCTATCGCAGCCACCATTTTGTCGTATTCATTGGGTATGGCAAATTTTGACGCTTCGTTGGAAACCCGATCTATCAGGCGGTAATACTGCACTCTTTCAACAGAGTCTGTTAAAGTGCGGTAATGGTCGAACATATGTTGTATGCTGTCCAGCCAGGGTTTTTCACTATTCCAGTCCAGTGTTCCAAAATCTGCGGTTCCTTTAAACATCATATGTTCGAGGTAATGTGCCAGGCCCGTGGCGCTGGCGGGGTCATTTTTACCACCGGCCCTGACAGCAATAAATGTCTGGACTCTCGGGGCGTTTTTGTAATCGCTCAGGTAAACTTTTAATCCGTTAGGTAATGTATAAATTCTTACTTTCAAAGGATCATTGGTCACATACTCGTATCGATAGCCTTGGCTTTCAGCGGTTTTGGTGGTGAAGCGGTCCTTTTGCCCGGGTTGCATACAGGCAACCACCATAATTGCCTGGAAATAGATTAAAAAAGTTGTTCTTTTCTTCATAGCTTAACGTTTAAGATAATATAGAGTTCTTTTGGGTTACATCATTGTATATCCTTTTGAAATGAAAGTTACATTTTTTTATGGTTTATTCATCAACTTCAGCCCTTTGACTTTCGATTATTAGTGATTGTTTTTGGGACCGGTCGCTGTGTGAGTGGATTGTTAGGAAATTTGTGGTTTGTTATGCCCTTAACATTAGTATGATTTTTGATGATAAGAAATCGAATCCTGTTATATGGAAAATTAGTATATGGTTGGCAGTGAACAGATATCTGCTTAAGTTTGATGTTTTCCATATTTAGTTCATTAAAATACCAGGAATCATTAAATTTAAAGAAATCACCGGTTTATGAATAAAAGTATTTATTTTTTAGTCACATTGCTTGGCTGTTTAACGCTTCATGACGATTTGAAGGCCCAGTCGGAGCAGCTTTCACTTCATCGGATAGATACTACATGGCGGCTGGATGGAAAGTATGAGGATGGAAGAAAGGAGGGTTTATGGAAAGTACTGAACCGCCAGAACCAGGTAGTACAGCAAGGATACTTCAAAAATGATAAAAGGGATGGCCCCTGGGTTATTTATCACAAAAATGGACGTAAGTCCGTGGTGGCCAACTATAGTACCGGACTTTTACATGGAGAATATACGGAGTTTTTTCCCTCCGGAAAGACCGCAATTAAAACTAACTATAAAAACGGGTTAAAGGATGGCGACTGGGTTGAGTTTTACAAAGCAGGGGGCAAAAAAGTAGAGGGCCAGTTTCAAAATAATTATCAGGTTGGGACATGGCGGTCGTATTTTGATTACGGACAGCTATATTCTATTACAGAATTCAGCAATAATGGTAAGGATTATGAGATCAGGACTTTTGATCCATACGGTGTGTTATTGTCATCTACAAAATACAAAAACAATAAAGAACATGGTCTTTTCAATATTTATCACGAAAATGGCAACCTGGCCGAAAAGGGTAAATATGTGCAGGGGAAAAAAGACAGTATATGGGTGGAATACTATTTTTTTGGAAGAAAAAGATCAGTAATTAGTTACAACAATGGCGAATTTGATGGTATGTACAAAGTATACCACGGGAATGGTCAGCTAAGTAAAGACTATCAATACCGCAAAGGGATCCCGGTTGGAACATGGAAGGAATTCCATCGGGATCAAAGTGAAAAACTGATTCTCCATCATAAGGATGGGCAACCTGATAGCACATACCTTGAATTTCATGAAAATGGAAATCAAAGTGTTGTGGGCTATTATGAATGGGGAAAAAAGGAGGGACTGTGGAAATCATACTATGAAAGTGGGGGTCTTTATGCCATTGGTAAATACTTTGTGGATCAAAAGCACGGTAACTGGAAATACTTTAACGAAATGGGAGTTCTGATCTCAGAAGGCAAATATATATCCGGAATGGAGGATGGTCAATGGTTTCAGTACCATCCCAATGGCACTATTAAGTCGATTGGATCCTTCAACAAAGGTAAAGAGGAAGGGCTTTGGGGATTGTTTTATGACAACGGACAGTTAATACAGGAAGAAACCTGGTCAGATGGCAGGCTCATGGAGATAGGCCCTTACCATACTATGAAGGGGGACACATTGCCAAGGGGAACTTTTAAAAATGGTCAGGGAGAAAAACGTAGCTATGATATGAGAAACAAATTACGTGTAGTAGCCAATTATAAAGATGGCCTTCCCAATGGTGCGTGGAAAAGTTATTACAATAATGGCAAGATAGAATCTGAGGGGTCGATGCGAAACGGGAAGCCACAGGGGGTATGGACCTATCATTTTCGCAGTGGAATGGTAGAATCGAAGGGTGAGTTTAATGCAGGAAAAAAAGTAGGAGTTTGGGAGTACTACAACAATTTCGGCAAGCTTCTGGATAAAATAGATCACAGCCAATTGACCGAGGAAGAGGAGATCCCGATCAATTGACCCGTGATCTGGTTGCTTGAATGATAAAGTTCATTTACTGAACAATGCGAATTCTGTCTAAGCTTTCAAGTTTTGCCTTAAGTCCCCAACCTCCCAGTGCTCTTCATCCATGGGCACGATGGTTGGTTGTCCTGGCGTATTACCGGGCAAGTTGACAGGGACCCAAAAAGGAGGCGCAGGATTGATGGGAAATGAGAAGGGGCCAGGCGCCCTCATCCACCTTGCCGGCTATTTCTCGGAAAGCAAATTATAAAAATCAAAGATTTTCACCAAATCTTCTTTCTGTTTAAAAACAAGGCCATTCCAGGCGATAAATTGCTTGACAACATCCTTTTTATCATGAAAAAGTCTGAAAAGTTCCTTTCTTTTGTTGGGAAGGGGCATAATCAGACCCCCGTCTACTGAATAGTAAAACTGCACATTTACAAAAAATCCATCCTTTTTATGGCCTCTTGCTGCCGGGCTATTGCGACTTCTTTGAAATTTTTTTGCGGTTTTATGACTGGACAGGGTGATCTTTCCTTCCGACAGTATTTCCAAAAAACCCACTGGCTGATCATCTTTAAAAAGCAGGTGTTTACAATTCAAAAAAACTGCCCTTCGGTTATCGGTGACATTGAACCATTCGAAGCTTTTCACATGATTGTGACTCAAAACCATAGTTTGACCGTTTATCTGCATTTCAAGGCGATTGTGAATAATCTCGTATTTTAACGGTTTATTGATAATAAACTCACGATCAAAGGATTTGACATCGCCTATATACCACTCATCCTCCAAAAACAACTTTATTTCACCGGAATCCTCCGGCAGAGGTCTTACTTCCGGGATCAGGCCATTGCTGCTCGTTAAGAATATGTTAGGGCTTTTGTCCACTATTTGTGCATACAAAGGTTGACCACAGCCTGAAATCACCAACTGAAGTAGCAGTGAAAATACAAGTGTAAGGTTATAAAATGGTTTTAGACTGGTCATCTTGGTGTATGTGGGTTTGTTTAATTAAAATACTAATTATTGAAGAAAAATTCATTGGAATTATTTCTTAATTCGAATATCGAACCCAAAACATTGCCTAATTTCACCCAATATGGGGTATGAAAACTAATCTGTATAGTAATGACGCTTAACTGGAAAAGAAGTGGATTTTTTTTTCAGGATTAAATGAGTATCTTTGAGACCGATCGGTCTTAAAACCGCTTTAACAATAAATAATGTTCCATAGCAGGGGATGTTGAAATGACAAAAGGTCTGAATACAAGAGAGAAAATCATCAGTAAGTCTGCAGAACTTTTCAATGTACATGGTTATCATGGGTGTTCATTGAGTGATATCATGGAAGCCACGGACTTGAAAAAAGGTGGAATTTACAATCATTTCAAAAACAAGGATGAAATAGCGCTCGAGGCTTTTGATTACAGTTTTAAAAAAATGTTGAAGCAATTCCGCAAACGGCTGGATTATGACAAGACACCGACAGAAAAGCTGCATTCCATTATTGAGGTTTATGCCGAGCTGGCGTCGGTACCGGGGATGGAAGGAGGCTGTCCAATATTTAATACGGCTGTTGATGCCTCCAACACCCATCCATTGTTAAAGCAAAAGGCCAATGAAGCTATCAATTCATTAAAAAAGTACATAGAAATAAAGGTGCGGGAAGGCATAGCCTCAGGCGAGTTTAGAAAGGACGCAGACCAAAATGACCTGGCCACGTTGATTATTATCACACTCGAAGGGGCCATTATCATGTCAAGGGTTAATGATAAATCCTGTATCGATGTGGCCGTCAAGACCTTAAAACGATATTTAAAAGAAAGAATCTATAAACCATAAAATTTTTTTTATTAAAAAAGACCGATCGGTCTTAAAATTGAAGCTATGAAAAATAAAAAATCAAAAACACCACTCATGATGATTGCCTTCCGGAAGCTTTTTCCCGTAGTAGAAAAAGTACTGCCACCTTTGGCCAACAGATGGGCTTTCAACCTGTTTTTCAAACCAATAAGGTTTACCTGGCCAAAGCGCGAGATGCCAGTCATGGAAAGTGCCGTTAAGTTCAGGTTGAATGCAGGTAATCTGCAAGTTCAATGTTATTCCTGGGGGCAGGGCCCGGTGGTGCTTTTTGTACACGGGTGGTCAGGTAGAGGAACCCAGTTTTTCAAATTTGTCGAGCCCTTTGTTGAAAGGGGATTTAAGGTGGTGGCATTCGATGGTCCGGCTCATGGGGCTTCTTCCGGTAAGCGCACAAATATTATTGAATTTGAACAGGTATTAAAAGCGTTAAAAGAATATTATGGGGATATCTGCGGGGTAATCACGCACTCCTTTGGCGGTGCGGCAACTATTTTTGCTATGAGCCAGGGATTGCCTGTAGAAAACCTGATAAACATCGCCAGTCCTACCAATGGAGATAAAATCATAGAGGAGTTTTTGAAAAAAATCAATGGCAGTGCAAAAGTTGGCGCCAGCTTTGACAATCTGGTACAAAAGAAGTACGGGAGACCGTTTAGTTCTTTCAGCAGCGAAGTGCTGGCGGAGCAACTACCTCCATTTAACCTGTTGTTAATACACGATAAAAATGACAAGGAAGTCAGTATTGACCAAGCCGAGACGCTGAAGGCATTAATCCCCGGGGCCGAAATCATGGTTACCTCTTTGTTAGGTCATACAAGAATTTTGAGGAATGAAGCGGTAATTGACAAAAGCTTGTCATTTATCATAGAAAAAACCAAAAAACCCGAGTTCACAAGCACCTGAAAGAGGTTTTATCAGGTGCTTGTAAACTGTCGGGATTAGTAAACTTTTAGTTTCTTTTTGTTTTTGACAACTTTTTCGGCGAGTTTAACGGCCTCAAATGCGTTAACTACTCCACCGGTTCTGCTCAGATTGCTGAAGAGTACTTCTTCCTCTTTGCTCCCGGGTTTCAAAACTTTTAATTTGCTATGTTTTACCGAAGACTGAATGACGATATCCCGTACCTGTTTGGACGTCAATGACGGAAAGTAGGATTTCAGGATTGCCGCAACCCCCGAGGTTACAGGCGCAGCCATGCTGGTACCACTGGCGCTTTCATATGCCTGTTTTGGTGCTGTGGAGTAAATGTCAACGCCGGGTGCAAAAACATCTACCGAGTTTTTCCCGTAATTTGAAAATGTAGCAACGGACTCTTTCCCATTCTTCCATGACAAAGCTCCAATTTCAAGCCAGTTTCTGGCATCTTTTCCGGACTCGTAGGTCTGTGAAGGGAAATTATCTTTTACATCTATATCTTTAGAGCTGTTACCTGCCGCGTGTATTAACAAAACATCGTTTTTTTCTGCATATTTTACGGCCTTATCTACCACAGACTTGTAAGGGGAGTACGACTTGCCGAAACTCATATTGATGATCTGTGCACCATTGTCTACGGCATATCTGATGGCATTGGCGATGTCTTTGTCTCGTTCATCACCATTGGGAACTGCCCTGATGGCCATTATTTTAACGTTATCGGCTACACCGTCAATGCCCAAATTGTTATTCCGAGTGGCGGCAATAATTCCTGCCACATGGGTGCCATGGAAGTTAAATTCCCCCTTTACATCATTGTTTCCATAGTATCTCTCCTGTTTATCCTCATAATCATCTCCTACAATATCCCTGGGATCATAAGATAAATTATATCCGTAATTGAGGCCTACATCAAAATATTCATTTCCCTTTTCAAACTCTTTTTCGTCGATCCCGCTTTCAAAGACATATTTCATCATTTGTTGGGCAGAGTTGACTTTCTCATCGGTTGATGAGACTGCCATCACATCTTCAAGGGCAAGCTCTTCGGTACCGATGTATGCTTCCATGAGCTTTCTGGATAACTTGTATCCTTCATAAAACCCCTTGAAACTCCTGTATTTGGTTTCCATATCACTGACTGTTTTTTTGTATTCTGCCTCCAGTTTCTGGAAATATTCGTATTCTTTATCGGCTTTTTTATCTTCCTCAGAAAGGCCTTCATACTTTTTGAGCAGTCTTCCGTATTCCCTGGTAAGTTCATAGGTATCCTTATCTACATTACCTTCAGGGCCGCCGATAAAATTCCATCCATGGATGTCGTCCACATAGCCGTTTTTATCATCATCAATGCCATTTCCTTCGATTTCGCCCTCGTTGACCCATATGACCCCTTGCAGATCCTCATGGTCTATGTCAATACCGGAGTCGATAACCGCCACCACAACAGAGCGGGATTTCTTTCCCTTTAACAATTCCCGGTAGGTTTTTGTAGAGCTTATTCCGTTGATCAGGTCCTCTTCCGGATCGAGGTGGAACCAATTTTCAGGAGCCTTTTCAAGGGTATCACTTGGCTTGTATTTATCATCAGGAATTCTGATCGCGTAGGCATCTGCTGCTAGTATCGACAGCATAAGAGCCACTAAAAATTTTGTTTTCATAAACGGATAAAATTAATATTATTTTCCTTGCTTCCGTGGTCCTTGCTTTCATTGTATAGATCAATCAAAAATCCCTCCAAAACAATTTTTGCAAATGGTCCCAGCAATTTCTCAGACTTTATTATCCAGCCTTTGAACTTAAAAGGGTTTGTTTCAAATTTTTAAAGATAGAAATTTCATGTAATTAAAGGAATTTTAAGGGTAGTAAAGTTCCGGAAATTACTGAATTTTTGTTTTATAGCTAAAAACACAGGTTTTCAAGTACCTTTTTTAGGCGGAGAGCTCCTAATTGAGCTCTACCAGACGGATTTCAAATTGAAGATCTTTCCCGGCTAGTTCATGGTTTCCATCTATTACAATGGTGGTTTCTTTTACCTGTTTTACAGTAACAATAAATGATCGTCCCTCATTATCTTGAGATTGCAGTTTCTGACCGATTTGAGGGTTTAACCCTTCAGGTAAAATGGATTTGTTTAATTCCTGAATTAAATCATCTCTAACCGGTCCATAAGCCTGATCACAGGGTATTGTGACTTTTTTTGTCTCATTTAGCTTCATACCAAGTACCGCTTTTTCAAAGCCGGGGATCATGTTTCCGGCACCTACGGTAAATGCCAGAGGCTCGCGGCCCTCTGATGAGTCAAATACTGAACCGTCGTCAAGGGTACCGGTATAATGCACTTTGACCTGGCTTTGATTGATAACTTCTTTCATTTTTTTTATTTCTTTTGTTTAACAATTGATCAGGGATAACAAAAACCAGGTCGCTGAAAAGGCTGCTGTACGAAATGGTTAAGTGATTATTCCATGTATTAGTAATTAGTCATATGAAAGGCCGTGAGTCTGGCCTTTTGCATAGGTTGTGGTAAAGATACAAAAGTTTTGGTAACTAAAGGAGGGGGCAGGAGGCGGGTGAGAGGAGTCAGGAGAGAGGAGACAGGGCAGGGGATGATGAACGTCTTTAGCTACTGATTGTCAGGGAGCTGGTTGTAGTATTCAAAGATTTTGATCAAACCTGTTTTTCTTTTTATCAGGAGGCCGTTTTGCTTGATATATTTATTTATGCCTGCCTCGTGTTCCCCGAAAAAATCAAGGATTTCTCTTTTCTTTTTTGGCAGGGGAACGATAAAGCCTCCACGCATAGTGTAGTAGTGATCTATCAGGTAGATATCATCTTTTCTGTGACTGCCACTGAGCGAAGTAGAAGAATTGCCCTGAAAAATTTTTACTACTTTATGGCAAAATAAACTGTGTTTACCCTCGACCAGTACCTCTAAAAAACCGGTGATTTCTTTATCTTTAAACATAAATTCACCGCAATTCATGTATATGATTTTGCGGTTCAGCGCGGGTAGCAACCATTCAAAACTTCGCACATGCCTTCCATGCAGGATTTTCAATTCATCTTCCATTTGTAAAACAAGGCGGTTTCGGATAATGTCGTAACGTAAAGGGACATTGACAAGGTTTGCTTCCCCATAGAAGTTGATCTTACCTGTTTGCCAATCGGGTTCGGAATAGATGTGTAGGGCGTTGGGATTCAGTTTGACTGGTTTTATTTCAGAAATGGGTCCTGAACCTCCATAAATATATTGGCTGATTTCCTTATCAACGATCTGACCCAATGCCCTGATAGATGGGGTGAAACAGGCTTCTGAAATTAAAAATAAATACAGCGCAGTGGCTGAAATTTTGAGATTAAAAAAAATCATCTGATTGAATTTACGCGGAGTAAGTTATCAAGGTTACAAAGGTACGTGCGGGCACCTGGTTTTAGATTTTTTTAATGATAGAGCTGTCCAAATAAGTATTATTTTTCGGCTTGTAACCAAATTTTATTTGTTTCCAAAAGTGGCACACCCCTTTGCTCCCTTCCCTTGCTTTCGCATAGCCTGGGCCTCCATTAAAGCATCGGCGACACATAGCCGGCGAAGCAAAGAAAGGGGGAGTTACTCCTCCCTTGAGATAGTTTAGGAGTGTGTTGTTAACGTAAAGTCAAATAAAATTTGCCATTTCTTAGCCAGATAAAACTTATTGGACAGCTACTGATGCATCATATTTTCAATCAGTTACTGGCATCCCAGTTGGTTTCGGAGGTTCTCCGGCTAACCTGGTTAAATATTGATCCACGGTCACGCAGGTCAATGTAAGTATCATTGAGCCGGTCTGTTCGCCTTAAATCAATCCATCGGTGCCCGGCTTCAGCCCATAGAGAATACCTTCGTTGGAAAAGAATTTCATCGATCAAATCCGTTTCCAGGGTACTGCCGGTGTAATTTCCAATTTCCCAGGTGTTCCTGACTAGATTAATTGCATCTACTGCGTCATTGGTGTTGTCAAGTTTGGCACTTGCCTCTGCATAGATCAAAATGAGTTCTTCATTTCTTATAAATCTAATAGGCGCAATGTTGCTGGCCCACCGGTTATCCTGATATTCACCTGGAATATCGTTTCCATCTGCATCTGTTACTCCGGGATTAAATACGGCTTCTTTCCTTTTGAAAAATTTGTTTTCGACACGCAAATCTCCTGGGATGGCATCTTCTATCAATGCCGGGTGCACAATTACAATGGTATTTGTAGCCGCATCAGGTGGATAAAAAAGCGGGTTGTTAACATCCGGCGCTTCTCCATATACGATGGTAGGGCCTACATTCATTTGTTCAGCACCTGCTTCAAGGTTCAAAAAAGAGTCAGATAAATGGGTCAGGGTGCCGGCCCAATCTTCTGCGTATAAAGAGGCCCTGGCTGCAATAGCCCTGTTAAGTTGTGTGAAAGACTCAGGGGTGTCAAATTCATCAAAACCGGCTAATGAGAAGGCAAATGAAGAACCGTTTAACTCATTTTGCGCTTGGTCCAGGAGATCCCTGATGGCCTGTAAAGCGGCATCATAGGACAGGATAGGACCGGGATTCAGGGGATCATTGACATCTACCCTGATGCCATTTTGAAATTGTTGCATCAATGGAATCAGTAACTGGTAGGCTTTGATAGTTCTTGCAAACCCAATATAGCCGTTTCTTTCCTGTTCTGTAAGTGCGGTAGAGCTATTGGCCGCATCGATCAGGGTGTTGGCTTGTTTCACTGCTAAATAAGGCGTGATGTATGTACCTCCGGAGGCGAAGAAATCCGGATAGGTCACCCCATCTAATCCAATACCCAACCAGTCTGCGACGAATCTTGCATCAGATTGAAAATAGGCCCAAAGTTCCCGGCCAAAACTTCCGAACATTTGTGTGGCACTGCCATAAAAAGCCCTGTGCCTGGCCTCTAAGCCTGAAACCAGGGTTTGAAGTTCTGCTTTGCTGGCATCATTTAAAACACTTCCTAAGGAGGGGTTATTGGGATCCTCCACCTCATCGACTTCGCAACTGCTGATAATGAATATAAGCGACAACGCAAAGCCTAATTTATAAAATGTATTTTTCATTTTTTCTGAATTTTGGATTACACCTGCTTAATTAAAAATCGATATTTAAGTGGAAGAACATCCTTCTTGAAGTAGGATAGGGTGTAACTTCAATGTTGGATGCTATTGGCTGACTTCCGAAGTTAGATACTTCAGGGTCATAGCTTTCGTAATCTGTCCACAGGAACAAGTTATTTCCACTAAATCCAAGTTTTACTCTTTCCACCAAACCGTTAAATAAACGGGTGGTTAAATTCTGTGGCAGCGTATAATATAATCCGATTTCCCTCAGTTTAACATAAGAAGCATCCTGGATATACACACCTGCATTGTTGTCTGAAATCCATTCCCTTTGCCGGTCTTCGCCGTTGGGTATGCCATCGCCGTCGTCGTCACCATTCCAGTTTGGCGTGGTTCCTCCATCGTCCCATAAAAATGCTGAAAGGTTGATGTTATCGCCACCTTGTTTCCAATGGAACAGGAAACTTAATTCCCAGTTTTTATACAAAGTGATCTGATTTAAAAATGTCATTTGAAAATCAGCCAGTCTGTCTCCATGCATCGTAAAACCTCCTGGTGTATCGGCATCACCGGGTGTGCCAACGATAGTCGTTGGCGGTAGTCCTTCTGCAATCAAATAGGTTCCCAATGTAGGCCCGAATCCGCCTGTGGTAAATGGGGGAATGTTTAATCTGGTAATTTCAGCCCTGTTTTTCCAGTACAACACTTTTGAAAACCAGTTAACATTGTTTGTTCTGACGGGAGAACCACTCAAAGCCAGTTCTATTCCTTTGTTTTCAAGATCTGCGGCATTTGTGGCGATGGCCTGAATACCCGTTGATTCTGCCGGTACCTGATCCAGGATCAGGTCATTTACCTCTTTGATATAATAGGTAGCTTCCAGTGAAATTAAGTTTCCAAAAAAACTTGCATCCAATCCGAATTCCAGTTCAGAGGCAGTTTCAGGTTCAAGATTAGGATCCACCCCTCTGACACTCACCTGACCGCCCAGCGATCCGCCAATCAACTGGGGAGTAAGTGATTCGAAGGTGTTGCCAAAATTTGGCAAACCGCCGGTTTCTCCATATGCGGCCCTCAGTTTTAACTGATTTACGTTGTTGACAGTCCAGAAATCAAAGTTAGCAATATTAGCGGCAACCGATGCCTTGGGGAAGGCGTAAAACTTATCCTGGTCCCTGTTCAATGTTGACCTATCGAAACGAACGCCTACCGTACCGATGATTTTATCGTCCCAATTAATTTCCTCCTGAGCCACTATTCCGACATCAGTTACTGTCTGATCGAATTGACCCTGTATCGATTGAACGGTGGCCCACCTCAGGTTCGTTTGTCCTCCGGACAATCCTCGGCCACGGGTCAGCAGGTTTTCCACACTCTGGTGTAACCTTACGGTACCAACCTGTGTGTTAAAGTTGGTTTTGCCAACATTGGTGTTAAATATTAAAAATGCTTGCCAGTTTGTATTCAAGTTATCGTTTCTCCCCCACATGACGTCACCGGGGTTAGCCAGGGCTTGCTGGTGTTGCAGAATTTCAGGAAAATAAACCAGCGAATTGGCGCTGATATAATCGATGCCACCCTGAGCTGTAAATTTTAATAATGAGTTATCTGTTTGCAACAGGTTAAGGTTGATAGCAGAAGACACAATAAAGCGGTCCACATCCGAGTCGTTGACGCCCAGATCTCTAATAGCCAATGGGTTATCGTTAAAGTAGGGGTTGTTGGGGTAGTTGCCCTGGGCATCAGGGAAAATATCTGCGTAAGAGGGCAAATAGGCGATGTTATAACCGATGCTACCCCCGGTATTGTTTTGATTACCCGTAAAACCGCGCTGGGTGCTGGATCGGATGTAATTTGAATTAAGGCTCATATCCAGTTTTTTGGAGAACTTGTGATCTATGTTGGCCCTGATCGAGTAACGGTCGAAACCGGTATTCTTTAGAATACCATCTTCGGTCCTTAGCCCGCCGGAAACATAAAAGGTGGTTTTTTCATTTCCTCCGGAGACACTTACCTGAGTGTTACTCAAAAGAGGTGTTTCACCGTAAAATTCTTCTTCCCAGTTAGTTATTCTGCCCTCGGCGACCGCCTGAAGGTAGGCTTGAAGTTCTGCCTCGGCCCTTTCACCTGTGCCAAAAAAAGCTGTTATTTTGTCAGGGTTCCAATCGTCAAAATCCTGCAGGTTAAGGGCACGGGCAATGCCAAGATCCTGCCTTAGGCTCACTTTGGTTTTTCCCGCCTTTCCTTTTTTAGTGGTAATGATTATTACTCCGGCATTGGCCCTTGTACCATAAATCGCTGCTGCTGAAGAACCTTTCAATACCTCGATACTTTCGATGTCTTCCGGGTTCAAATCTGCAATCCTGTTGGCGGCATTATCTTGTGTGGTTGCATTTTGTCCACTGCTAGCCCCGCTGACCTGGGTACGGCCGGTCCTGATGGTTGAATTGTCTACATATACGCCGTCTACAATATATAGTGGTTGTGATGAACCAGCGCCTAATGTAGAGATACCTCTTAACTGGACACTGATGCCCCCGCCGGGAGCGCCGCCGTTGGCATTGATGTTAACACCGTTAAGTTTACCGTAAAGTGCGTTATCCAGCGTCTGCGGATCGGTAGTACCCAGTAACTCATCGGCTGATACAGTGCTAACGGCATTGGCAAGATTACTTCGCTTAACCGAAGAAGCAAGACCGGTGACCACCACTTCCTCGAGGTTGGTCACATCCTCCACCATGTCGATGTTAAGGGTACCGGTAGTACTATTAACCGGCAATTCTTTAGTAAGATAGCCAATAAAAGAAGCAACAATGACACCCTCCGTGCCTGGGATGGTCAAGTTGTAATTACCATCGATATCGGTGATTACACCGATTGTAGTACCTTTCACAATCACATTCACACCTGCCAGTGGCTCCCCCGTGCCAGAGTCGGTGACTTTTCCGTTGAGCGAAAATTGCTGTGCGGAAACGGTCCCAACTGCCAGCAGCGACAAGGCCAGCAGCACTTGGAACTTTCGGTATAGTTTTCTCATAATCAATAAGGGTTTAATTAAGATTTGAATTATTTTAAGTTAATCCATTAGGGATAATTAGTGAAAGTTTTACCAAACAATCGTTAGGATGCACTAAATAATCCTTAAAAAGTCAAATTTTTTATTGGTGGAGTAAAATTAAAATACAGGTGACCTCCCCAAATTTAAGGGATTTAAAATTTCAAATAATAACGTAAAATGGGGTAATTATTACTGAAAAATAAAAAAATAACGCAAAATGTGGTAGCGTGATATAATTCTCGCTAATTATTGACACCACAAGGCAGAAATGCCGGTTTCTGTTTTGGTAAAATTTTGATATCCCGGTTAAGTTATAACAAAGTAATCTGCGACATCCCGCCTCGAAAGCAGATGAATGACAGCGTTAACCTTTAAAAGCTCATCGGTGGTTTGGGGCATTCCAACCAATTTGACAACTGTCGTGTCCTCCTAGGTGAAAACGCGTTTTTGATAAAACCTATTGTAAAACCCTTAAAGGATTGACTATGAAAATGTCTATGATTGAATTACGGGATATCTTATTAAGATTTTTTGTTTTCGTTTTCTTATTGATTTTCCTGGGAATGGTATTGGAAGGATGTACCGATAAGTGTGAAACCACCCAGGTATATCATTACTACGAGCCGGTTTATACTTCCATGGAAGATATCAGATCTTCGGTACAGCAAGAATCCCCAAGAGATATGGCAGCCTCCGGGAAAATCTATATTTATGGCAATACCCTGTTTGTCAATGAACCGGGAGAGGGGGTTCACGTAATCGATAATGCCGATAAAACCAACCCGGTACCGCTGAGTTTTATAAAAATACCCGGTAACTTCGACATGGCTGCCAAAGGAAATTATCTGTATGCCGACAGCTATCTGGATGTACTCACTTTTGACCTGAGTGATATTAACAACATCACGATGGTTAAAAGGATTGAAGATGTTTATCTTAACTTCAGGGTGGGGGGTATTGCATTAAATTCGGAGCGGGGCGTGATTACGGATTGGAACCAAATTGAAACTGTGAGTAATTTTGAGGGTGATTGTGGCGAATTTAATGGGCACATACACCTTTGGCAGGAAGGAGTTTTGCTTGCGTCTGACTTTGCCGGTGCCGGCAGGGCATCTTTATCTAACCTGCAAATGAACAGTGCCGCCAGTATTGCACCCCAAGCGGGTATCGGAGGTTCTATGGCAAGATTTGCCATTACCGCCAACCATCTGTATGCGATAGATGATTCACAGTTGTACGTCTTTAATATTACCAATCAGGCCGACCCGACGCTCGATAATGAAGTAAACGTAGGATGAGGAATTGAGACTATATTTCCCTATAAACAAAATTTGTTTATAGGTGCAAATAACGGCATGCATATATTTGATAACACCAACCCCTTGGAGCCCCGCCACCTTTCTTCTTTTATGCATTTTACGGCCTGTGATCCGGTGGTGGTGAACGATGATTATGCGTTTGTCACCCTGAGGTCCGGCAATATCTGTGATGGATTTGTAAATCAACTGGATGTGGTGGATATCAGGGATTTAAATAATCCTACCCTGGAAAAAACCTATCCAATGGACAATCCGCATGGGTTGGGCATCGATCGCGATAATTTGTTTTTATGTGAAGGGGAATTTGGTTTGAAGGTTTTTAATACTGAGGACGTACAGAAAATCAGTGATAATCTGATAAAACATATTGGAGATATCCATGCATATGATGTCATTCCATTTCAGAATAACCTGATTATGGTTGGTCAGGATGGGTTGTACCAATTTGATTATTCTGATCCTGCTGCTTTGCCTTTGCTGAGTCACATTCCTGTCGTAACTCCATCTGAGTAAGTAATGATTGATCCTGTTTACAAAATATTAAAGCGTTTCTTTTCACTGTTATTCATTGTATCATTGTACCAACCGTGTTTGCATGCGCAGCGAAATCCGGAAAGTGCCGGCTCAAAGGTGGTAATTCTTAAAGACGGCAGTAAATTAAAAGGAAAAATAGTCAAGACAGCTCCCGGAGAGTACCTCTCTGTGATGTTAAATGGGGGGCAGATTATAAAGATTTACCAGCACGATATCAGGAAAATAAAACTGCATAATAAATCGAATACGAAAACCACTTTTAACGAAGAAAGGGGTGAGATCATTATTTTAAAAGACGGTGGCAGTCTTTTTGGAAAAATAATAGATCAGGTGCCGGATGACTATGTCATTTTAAAGCTTAAAAATGAAGAAGAAGTAACTTTTTTTACCGAAGAAATTGCTCAGATCAAATATAATAAAAGACCCGGAACGGATTTTTATGATAAACAAAGTGGTTATTATCATGAGACTGACGTGGGGATATTGGTGGGAGAAGAGGACGTTTCACTCAAAAATTCTGTCAACTTTTCTGTTCATACGGTAAACGGATACCGGTTTAAGCCGTGGTTACAAACCGGGCTTGGGGTAGGGCTGGATTTTCAGCCAAACCTTCATATAGTGCCCTTTTATCTGAATGTCAGCGGAGATATTGGAAGATCCAAGGTAGTACCCCTGTATTTTATGAATGTTGGTTACACGTATGCTGAAGAACGCGAGGTTGACGATGTTGAGGTATTTCATGATGCTGAAGGAGGAAAATATCTTCACTTTGGTGGGGGTGTAAAAATAAAACTAAGCAAGATGGCCATGTTTCTAAAAATGGGATACAAATTGAGTGATGTACAAACTTCGAGCAATTTTGTGGATTGGCTGGGCCGGGACACGTGGGACGTCACCGTGGATCGGCAAATCAGGCGATTTACGGTAACTTTAGGATTTGGTTTTTAATTTATAAAATCGCTTTGCAATTGCACGACGGCCCATGCCAGCAGGCTTGTAGCTGTTGCATGACATTTTCGACAAAATTCTTTGTGTCTTGGTGGTTCACCATTTTTCACCACGGAGGCGCAAAGGCACAAAGAGACACAGAGGTTTTTAGTTTTGGGTTTCCAACTGGTCAATTTCAGATGCCAGTTCTTCCCATTTTTCGTGGGCTGATGTAAGAGACCGGTTAACGCCATCGTAGCGGGCGCTGACTTCGGCTAGTTGGTCGGGATTCGCATAGATGGCCGGTGTGGCCATGTCATCCTCCAGCCGGGTTTTTTCCTGGTCCAAACGGTTGATTTCTTTCTCCAGTTCATTCAGCTCTTCATGCAGTTTTTTCAATTGGGACTGCTTGCCCGTGGATGGTTCCGGATCCTGCTTTTTCCTGACGGGTTCTTTTTTCGGGTTTTTGGCAGTGGGAACCTCATCGGTAGCATTTTTATTGCGCCAGTACTCGTATTCCTCGTAAGTACCCGGGTATTCCTTAATCTCCTGATTATCAATGTACCAGATTTTGTTGGCTGTCCGGGCGATGAAGTGGCGGTTGTGCGAGACGATGATAAAGCTGCCTTTGTATTGTTGCAGGGCTTGAATCAGAATGTTTTCGGATTGAATATCAAGGTGGTTGGTAGGCTCATCGAGCAACAGGAAGTTCGCTTCTGAAATCAGGGTTTTTGCCAGTGCCACCCTGGATTTTTCCCCACCCGAAAGGACCTTGATTTTTTTGAAAACGTCCTCACCGCTGAATAAAAAACAACCCAACACATTCCTTAACTCAGTTTCTGTTTTACCGCTACCCGCTTGTTTTAATTCCTCGAGTATTTCATTACTCACATTCAGGGATTCCAACTGGTGCTGCGCATAAAAAGCGGAAATTACATTGTAGCCCTCAATGCTTTCTCCCGTCATAGATTCCGTGCCGGCTATAATTCTCAGCAGGGTTGATTTCCCTCTTCCGTTGGCCCCTATCAATGCGATTTTATCGCCCCTTTCAATAGCTGCCGTGGTATTTTTGAAAATTTCCAGGTCGTTGTAGGCTTTGGAGATATTGTTCAGGTTAATGATAAATCTTCCTGATTTTTGCCGGAATTCAAATTTGAAATTAATTGACTTATTGGTATCAACCACCTCTTCCACACGTTCCAGTCTTTCCAGGGCCTTTACCCTGGATTGTACCTGTCTGGCTTTGGTAGCTTTAGCCCTGAATCGCTCAATGAACTTTTCCGTTTGTTTGATCATCTGTTGCTGATTCTCAAAGGCATTTTGTTGTATTTCAGACCGTAAAGCTTTTTCTTGCAGGTAAAAGGAATAATTTCCCGGATATAGATTTAATTGTAAACCAGCTACTTCTACAATGGTTTTTACAGTATTATCCAGGAACTGCCGGTCGTGCGAAACGACAATTACCGCCCCTTCATAGCCCCTCAGATATTGTTCTATCCACTGAATAGATGGCAGGTCAAGATGGTTGGTGGGCTCATCCAGCATTAATAGCGAAGGCTTTTCCAACAGTAGCTTTGCCAGCATCACCCGCATGCGCCAACCGCCTGAAAACTCGTTCAAAGGCCGGTTTAAATCTTCGGTATCGAATCCGATTCCTTCCAGTATTTCTTCAGCTTTCGATTGCATGGTGTAACCATCCATCGCCTCGAATTGCTCCTGTAATTTCGTGAGCCGGTCCACCAGTTTGTCCTCATAGTTGGCCTCCATCCGGTGCAAAACCTTGTCTATCTGGCGCTGGACTTCCAATGTTTCTTCAAAAGCCTCCATAGCAACGTGCAAGATGCTTTCATCAGACTGATAGGAGAGAAGATCCTGATTCAAAAAACCGATGGTACAATCGTTGCTCTTACTGATTTCACCGCTGTCGAACTGGTATTCGCCTGTAATCAATCTTAACAAAGTGGTTTTACCGGTTCCATTTAACCCAATCAGACCGATTTTATCCCTTGGCTTTATATGCAGGGAGGCTTTATCATAAATAGGGCGGCCGCCGATGTAGTAGGTGAGGTTATTGATAGAAAGCATGCTGCAAAAGTAAAGGCTAAAAAGATTATATAAAAATTCTTCATCCTGTCTCGCCCTTATTTTCAGCATTACCGGGGATCTATGCATAAATTTGTGCCTTGGTAGCCCCTATTGTTTTTTAAGTTGTGTCGCATCAAATTTAACTCAAAGCTGTGGGGCCACCAAGGACTTAATATTTTTAAAAATAATGCATATATCCTTTTTATTTTCAGAAAGCTAAGCTTGTGAAGCTTCTTGCACTACCGATGAGACTAGAAATCCCTGCTCCCATTCGGCTGATACACATATTTAAAGGTATAATATCTGCCAGGAGGACGGGTGTTAAAGTCGATAAATTCCGCTGTGGTAACATCCGGATTCCCCTTATAGTAATTTAAAATCTCAAATTTTGCATAATTACCATCATTTGTTCTGATTACGATAACTCTGCCGGGGATAGGGGTTACCACGTTGTTTCCGTTCAGATTATAGTTATACCATCCGTTTCCACTTCCGGTGGGAATCGCAGTACCCTCGGCTGTATCAGAAGCGTACCCATTTTCCGGGGCTGTGGTTAATTCATCGAACAAGCCTGTTAATATCTGGGCTTCTGTTGATCCGGGACCACTTACACCACCATTGACAATAATAGAAAGCCCGCTCAATCCTATATCCCAATTAGTGGTAGTCGAGTCAGAATCGGCCACGATAGCCCCGGTTTCAAAGCTGAATAATGTATAATCAGGGAGGGCACCGGTAGGTGGACCCGGAGGTTGCGGATTAGCCGGAATATCATTAGCTATTTGTGCTTCCAAAGGTGCTACTGCCTCTGGCTCATCGTCATCATCACAAGCTGCTGTTAACAGTAACAAACTTATCAGTAGTATTTGTTTTAAAGGTTTCATTTGATTAATATGATTATGTTATCACTCCATGTTTATTATTATTGCTCACTTTTGTTCTATGTTATTATTGTTTGCTGAATTGGTATGAAAAACCCCCGAACAATATCCTGCCGGGCATAGTGGGCACATGCTGATTTCTCCTGTCCAGCATATTGCGTACACCGGCCTCTAAAGCCAAGCCTTTGCGGAAATACTTTTGTATTGAACCGTTCCATAACAAATTATCATCTGCGGTCAGGTCGTAAGCATCGTAAACGCCGTTAACATTGGTATCAGCTACACCAAATTCACCGGTGTAAATTCCCCTGACCGAAAAATCCATATTGAGTTTTTTCAGGTGATAGTTAACTTTGATGTTGCCTGAATGCCTGGAGCGGTTAAACAGTCCCCTGTAATCCGATCTATCGAGTCTGAAAGTGCCATTTTCACCGGAAGCAAATATCTTTCCGTTTTTAAGCTCGTTTAACATTTCCACATCCCTTGTATCCAAATACTGATAGCCAAGGCTGAAGGAAAGGTTATTGAGCGGTCGATAGTGCATTTCCGCCTCAACCCCTTGCGTAATAACCTCGTCGAAGTTAAAATAGGAAAATACATTTTGGCCGTTGGTCTTTCTTACTACCGGTGCTGTTTCTATAAGATCATTGATATTGTTCCTGAATAGATTAGCCTTTACGCGGAAGTCTTTACCGGCCAATGGGTTCCATTCCCAGCCCAGGTTAAACGACCACGAGCTTTCTGCCTTAATTTCGTTTATATTGTCCGGGTCAATCAGGATTTGATCCACCCGGCCTTCGGCTTCCAGGCGACGGATACCTTCCCTGACAACACTTGAGCCAAATACGCTGTAACCAACTACAGGATTAGTGAAATTTAATAGTAACTGCCTGAAGTCAGGAGCTTTGTAGCCGGCCCCGGCAGAAGCCTGAACTTTAAGCTTTTCATTAAACCTGTATTGTACGGCCAGTTTTGGAGAAAGCTGTGAGGAATATTCGCTATGCTGGTCAAACCGTGCACCCGCCACTATATTAAACTTTTCAAGTGGTGCCCACTGATACTGGGCAAAAGCATAGGAGGCTGTGAATTGGTTGACATTTTCATATCGCGTAGCCTCTACTTCTTCGACAAAAAATCCTGCTCCCAGGGTAGCACTTTGTGTAGCGCTGATAGCGGCATCGTATTGGAGTTCCGTGCGGTTGAAGGATTGATCGAAAAAGTTAAAATTATACAAAGTCCCGTCATTTTGATAGTTTAACTCAGATTCTGTTTCATATTTTGTAAAGTAATTTCTCAGCCTTAGTTTGTGACGAGCATTGAAGGTGTGGGTGAGGTCTGTGTTAATGGCATAGTCTTTCCTCAACCCCTGGTCGTTAACGATAAATGATTCCTGTTCATCATTAATTTCCTGCCTATTTTCCTGTTCTTCATGATAGTACCTGGCACTAACTGCCAGGTTGGTGCGCTGGTTGAATTTGTAGCTGATTTTTGGCTGTATGGTATAGGCATTGAACTCAGGGGCAGTGTTGCTGATGGTATTGGGAGTGAGGTCATACCCATCGGATCTCAAGTAATCCAGATTCATCTCTACACCCAATTTATCACCGAGGCTGGCTACACTACTATTGAAGTCAAGGGTGTTGTTGGTTCTGTAACGGCTTTGGAGTCCAACAGAAAACGGACTTAGATTTCGCTTGGTAATAATATTAACTACACCGGCCATAGCTTCACTCCCATAAAGTGAAGACGTGGGCCCTTTCACAATTTCAATCCTTTCAATATTGTTGACTGCAATCCTGGATAAATCCAGCGTCCCTGCAGTTCTTCCGATCACCGGCTCGCCGTCAATGAGGATCAGGGCATAGTCAGCAGCAAAGCCTTGAATCTGGAGCCCCGTACCGTGATCGGAGTCGATGAGTAATCCGGTTTGCTCTAACAAAACCTCGTTCAACCTGGTTGCCCCGATATTCCGGATTTCCTCTTTGGAAATTATTTGGAGCGGTACAGGAACATTTTCGATATTTGTTTCGGTTCTTGTTGCGGTAATCACTACCTGATCCAGGGATCTAATCTCTTCGTTTAATATGACGTCACTTAATTCATTAATGCCCTGTTGGACCAAGATTTTTTTACCGACTTCCTGAAAACCCAGGAAGTTAAAAAAAACTTTTTGTTTACCTGTAGGCACTTTATCCAACATATAATGACCATTTGCGTCACTTACTGTTCCTGTGACACTGTTTTCCAGTTTGATTACAGCGCCAGGCAGTGGATTCTTATTCATATCGAGTATCCTGCCTTTTATTGTTCCGGTCGATAGCTGGGAAAAACCTTGAGAGACAATAAAAATACAGACCAGAAGACTCACCAGCTTCTTTTTCATAACAGTCGTATTTGAAAAGTTATTCAGTATTTATGGGTCGGCAAACGGTCAACCAGTTCTTTCCATGCATCCAATTCTTTGTTTCCTGGCTTACGCAGGCCAAAAAACCAGGCTATTAGTTCTTGGTTTTCATCGAATACTTCAACACTGGTCACTATGCCGTCCTCTGTTGGTTTTCTTACTTCCCACGCAGATTTTATGTGGTCCTGGCGCAAGTGAAGATTAAAATCAGGATCCAGCACATTGAGCCATTTTTCGTTACCGAGATGGCCACGCTCAAGTAGCCGGATAGTTCTTACAGGTCCCTGATGGATTTGCAGATTCCCTTTGTTTCCGGCAAATATCATGATCGGTATTTTTAGTTTAGAAGCTTCATTTAGAAGTTGAATGGTGGAAGAAAGCGCTATTTTACGTGTAAATTTACCCTCGGCGATGGTTAGGGCATGATGCCTGTGAACACTGTGTTCATTGAGCAAACCAAAAAAATCATGGGTATCCTTTAGCTTTCCCCAACCTTCCAAAAAAGCCTTTTCATCGATTTTACTGGCATATTCTTTCCCGGGAATTTCCGATACCGGCTGAGAGGGAGATTGATCCCTGGCCTTGAATTCACCGACGATACTATTATAAGCATCGAAGTTACTGGCGTCTTGCAGATAGATTTTAGTAACCGCATCGCCGCTTTTATCAAAAACCTGCAGGCTGGTAAGTTCTCTGCCGTTTTTTTGCTGTTTAACTGCAAAAGCTACATGCCAGTTTTTGAAAAACACCCTGGTTTCAATGGCACCGATTACAGTTGCCATAGCATGATCATTTTTCCCGAATGTTTTTACTTCTTCGAAAGTTCCTTTATGTTCCAGGATGCAGCTTTCGTTCCTGGTCAGGGACATTACCCTACCCAGTTCAGGCAACCGCTTCAAAAACTTTTTCCAATTACCCTCCAGCCTAATGCAATTTTCTCCTAGGGTTGTGGCCAGGAGAACTGCTTCGCTGACATTCAAACGCTTTGCAGCTTCTCTGATTCTTATACCCGGATTATTATTTTTAACATCTTCCCACCTCTTAGAAAGGTCGTTTTCTATCAATTCAGTAATTGTTGATTTGCTCATAAGACTCATAATTTAAATTTCTCACAACATTATTTTTCGCCTCCGGTCGATTGATTTTTGGAATGACATAAGGCACTTTATTCACCTGGTCAAAGGTGACGGTAACTTCGTGACTGAATGTCGTTTCAATATTTTCCTTACGCATAATATCCTTCACTTTCCCCTGGCAAATTACTTCTCCTTGTCTCATAAATACTATGTTATCAGCATATTGTATGGCCAGATTCAAGTCGTGGATAACCGCAAGGACGCCAATATTGTTTTTGGATAACTTCTTCGCCAAACCCATCATCTGATGTTGCTGGGCCATATCAAGACTCGCCGTGGGCTCATCAAGGAAAATAAACCTCGATAAATTACTGCTCCCCCACATTTGTGCCATGACCCTGGTCAGTTGAACCTTTTGTTTTTCACCCCCTGATAATGAATGATAACTTCGGTCTCGTAAATGCGTGATATTCGTATTTTGCATCACTGCTTTCACAATTTTGTCCAATTGTGATTTTTTATCCCTGAAAGTGGACCTTCCCATCTCTACAATTTCACTCACTGTGAAAGGAAAATTGACTTGGGATTCCTGCGGAAGCACAGCCCTTACTTTCGATATTTCATTAATTTTGAAGGCATTAAGCATTTTCCCATGGTAATGAACTTTACCTTTGTAAGACTTGTTTTCACCCGTAATTATTTTCAACAAGCTGGATTTTCCCGCTCCGTTAGGTCCTACAATTGCTTTAAACTCTCCAGTTTCCAGCGTAAGATCAACATCACGGAGAATGGACTTGTTGCGAATCGAATACGAGATATTTTTGGCTATGAGCATCAGATCATTTTTTTCTTTTTAGCAGTTATTAAAAGATAAATAAAGAAGGGGGTACCAAGTATGGCAGTGATAATACCAATGGGAAGTTCCGCAGGGCTTACGACCGTGCGGGCGATCATATCGGCGACCATTAAAAGTATGCCCCCTCCTAAGGCGGACCCGGATAATACAATTTTGTGATCGGGTCCGAAGGCTAATCGAACAAGATGTGGAATTACTAAACCAATAAAGGCAATTATTCCTGCCAGCGAAACTGCCGTGCCTACTGCAAGGGCGCTGAGGATGATGATTACATATTTAACCCTTTCTACATCAACCCCCATATGATAGGCTTCTGCCTCGCCGATTGAAATGGCATTTAATGACTTGTTATGTCTTAAAATAAGAATCACAGGCAAAATAATCAATGGCGCTGCTGTGATGATTTTTTCCCAGGTACCGCCACTCAGATCACCTAAAATCCAGAAATTATAAGTACGTATTTGATTGTCATCGGCATAAAATATGCCTAATCCGATTAAGGCCTGGCATAATGCCATGATGGCTACTCCGGCAAGTATAAGCAGTGTTACGTTTGTTTTGCTTACTGATTTGGCGATGTAATAAACCGTCAAGGTGGCTACCAGACTACCGATAAAGGCAAAAACCGGAAGGATGTATACGCCCAATATATCCTTGACTACCTGTGTGATAAGACCTCCGAAAATTATGACTACTACTGCTCCGACAGCCGCACCTCCTGAGATCCCGATTAAACCCGGCTCAACCAGTGGGTTACGAAAAATGCCCTGTAAGGCAGCACCACTGGCCCCAAGGGCTGCTCCGATTAAAACGGTTTGGAAAAGCCTGGGTAACCTTATATCATATAGTACAATGGCTTTTACCTCCTCGATTTCAACATTTACCAATCCCATGTTTTCGAGAAAAAGGTAGATGATTTCCAGTCCTGATATCCTGACTGCACCGATGCCTAATGAAATTATGAAAATGACCAGCAGTAATACTGACAGCAAAGGTATAGCCAATGCCTTTGAATTCTTTTTGACTATGGAGTGAACAATCATTACCGGCTTAGTTCATTTTGTATTTCAGGGTGAATTGCACTTGCCAATTCCCTAACAGCCTGTATGAGCCGGGGGCCAAAGTTGGATATCATCACCAAATCAAGGGTAATAAACTGAAGTTTTCGACCAGCGGTAGTTTGTGCCATACCAGGGATATTCAATGCCTCATTTTTTCCCTTGGCTCCGGCAGCAATAACATGTGGCCCCTGGTTTCCGAAAACCACATAATCGGGGTTGGCTGAGATCAGCGACTCGGTATTTAGTGGCTTGAAGCCTTTTATCGCTGTCACAGCATTTTTGGCCGAAGCCATTTTGAAAAGATTTACCACAAAAGTTTCATCACCCGCTATCATTTGTGCACCCGGCCCACGGGAGAAGATAAATAGTAATTTTGGTTTTGTATCTACTGCCGCCAGCGAAGTTTCAATTTCTTTCCACTCAGCTTCCATGCTTTTGATCAATTTTTCACCTTTTGAAGTGGCATTCAATATTTCAGCTATTTCCCGGATAAGTGTCTTAGTGTCCTCAAAGGACAACGGGTCGATCAGTGCGTGAAATTCAATGTCAGTAGATTGAAGTTGATTAATAATCTCCCTTCTAACATAGCCTTTCTCAGCCAAAATGAGATCAGGCGCCTGTGCAATGATATTTTCAGCATTGATATTATTCCGGTAACCTATGGAAGGAAGACCTTGCATTTTCTCAGGATAAATGCTGGTCCTGTCCGTGGCAATGATGTCGTCACAATGACCAAGGGCACAAACGACCTCAGTGATGGCACTGCCTGCGGTGATTATCTTTCTTTGGGCTATATCTGATGGCTGGTTCTTGCTAAACGCAGTACTTGTCCCCAAAATATTCATGATCATTAAGCACCCTAGTGGTATATACAGGTTAATTTTATGCATGTTATTTAGAATGATTATAAATAATTATTCAAATTTACAGCACGGGACTTCCTGTGTCAATCGCTTCCGGTGGGTATTTTCTAATAGCTAGTAGTAGGCATACTCAATAGCTATAAATAGTCGCCGAATTCACCATGATTAGGTATTATTTGGTTTAACCATTCCAGTGTTGATGGCATATATGATCAACTCGGTCGGTGATTTAACTTTCAGCTTTTTCAGGATGTTTTTGCGGTGGGTATTTACCGTATGGTGGCTCAGATGAAGTTTATCTGCTATTTTTAGTGTGGAATTTCCTTTGGCAATCAGCTTCAGTATTTCAGTCTCCCTTTTGCTGAGGTTGGTGGGCTCACAATTTTCATCTTCCTTTTGGGTGTGCTTCTCCAAAAGAATATCCAGAATTTTGTTACAGAAAAATTTTTGCCCTTTGGCAGTTGCGTAGATGGCGTTGACAATTTCCTGCTTAGAGCATTCTTTTGTGACATAACCATTAATGCCCGACTCCAATACCTTGTTGATATTTTCCCTGTCATTATCCGAAGAAACGATCAGCAACTTGGTTTGCGATGATACTGCTTTCGCTTCTTCCAGATCATTCAGTGTTAGAAATCCCTGGATGTTGTAGTCGGCGATCAAAACATCGGGCTTGTTTTCTTTCAGGGATTTAAGCAGGGCGTTTTTGGTGGTGGCTGATTTAATGAGTGTCAGATCGTGCCTTTCGGAGATAAAAGCCTTTATTCCGGCACTGGTCAAATCATGTTTATCGGCTAATACAACCTTTATCTCTGACAACTCTCTTTATTTAGATTAAATATAAATAGTGAACAAATATATATTCCAACAAGTTAAAAAGGAAATAGTTTGACCATTTTCTGAAGTGTGCTCAGAATTATTTGGAACATTCACTTCGATCGGAGAAAAAATTGAAATTTTAACAACACATGCCTTGAATGTAATACCTAAAATATCATAAAGTCGACCCCGGCCTGAACAAAGTAAAAGTCCGTTGTTTCAAAGTATCTCTGATATACCAGGCCTGCCATCATGTTCACGTGAAATCTGTCTGTGCTTATGATCCGTTTGGAAAGCCGGGTGTTTAATTCGAACCTGGTGGTGATGCCAGTATCAAAATCAGGGGACCAACGTACGGAAATGGCTGGTGACAGGGATCTTTGATCGAAAAACAACTTGAGACCTGTTGCATATTCCATGAATGTATCACTGGTTTTTTGATGGTGGCTGAATCCCCCGCCCATATAAAATTTCACCTTTTCACGATTTATGAGATTAAATGCCAGTATTTGCCAATCGAGTGTCTGAAAATTACCGCTTGCGTCAAAAATGCGGTTAAGTCTGAATTCCGAAGAAAACAATCCCCAGTTTCCCTGCAAAGCAGGGATAAAAGCCAGCGTGTTATGAGGTCCCGCGTAACCACCCGTAAATCCGGTTTCTAAGGATACCAACCACGGTTCTTCATACTTTCTGCTCAAAATATCCTGCTGAGCTACAGGGATAGTGCGTATGGCAAAATCGGTGATACCAATAAACATGTCCACAAAGAACCAACCTGAACTTAGCCTGTCATCTGAGGACCGGTTTTTGCCGCTTTTGTTTTCTTTGGCTTTTTCGATGACTTCTCCAACCTGGGCATTACATACAACAGGGCAAATGCCTGAAATCACTAAGAAAGTGATGGTGGCCAAAACGGAATTTAGCCTGGATAGGATAAGCATGGTAGTAGCGATTTGTATCTGTTTTAATGCTGAGCAATTAATGTGCCATCCAGGTGTCAGTTTCCGGTTTTGCTCCGGGTCAGTCCAGATTATCCTGAACAAAGTGTTGGCAATAGGCTTTAATCTTATCCCTCACCACTTCAAATTTTCTGTTAACCACATCTTCCGGGCCGGTTACTTTGGCAGGATCTTCAAAATTCTGATGGAATTGCCTGGCCCTGGATGGAAACACCGGGCACCTTTCCTTAGCATTATCGCAAACTGTAATGACCAGATCAAAATCAATATCACTGAATTCATCGACATGGTTGGAAGTGTGACCGGAAATGTCTATTCCATCCTTTTTCATTGCAGCGATGGCCCTGGGGTTGACACCGTGCGTTTCTACACCCGCGCTGTAAATTCGGGCTTTGTCACCGGCAAAATGTTTCAGGTAACCCTCCGCCATCTGACTTCTGCAGGAATTGCCGGTACATAGAACCAGCATGTTTTTACTCATTGTTTTACTATAAAAAAATAGAAATTTATAATTAGTTATATGTTTAATTATTTGTTTGATCGCTTTCGCTGCTATTTTCGTTATTAGTCATAGTATGACTTGGAGTCATACTATGACTAGAATCGTGACTGGAATCTTTATCGACCTTGTCCATTTATACTTTTCAACAATCATCCATGGTTTGACCAGCGTTAAACAAAACATGAAAAGCCTCCCTTGCTTCACGCCACACTGTCTTGTCGATACAGTAGTAAACCCTGGTACCTACCACCTTACCTTTGATGATCCCAACTTTTTTTAACGCTTTCAGATGCTGTGATATGGTTGACTGTGCCAAAGGTAATTCGTTAACAAAGTCACTGCAAATGCAGCCGTTAGCTTCCACCAAACATTCCAGTATCGCCACTCTGGCCGGGTGTCCTATGGCCTTTGCCATATCGGCTATTGTGTTTTGCTCTTTGGTAAAGTACTGTGCTTTGGTGGTGCCCATAACGTATTCTTTCATCGTAATATTACGATAAATAAACCGATTATACCAAAAAAAAGAAGATTATTCTATTCAGACGCACTATTATCTGACCTTTTTGGCCTGTTTTGATGAAAATTTAATTTATTTTTATAGATTAAAAGCAGCATCGGCCAGTTGTAGTGTGATCATTAGAGGTTATTTTGTTAACTGCACTCATGTGCAGATGTATTGACACTAAAGAATTTGGAAATGGAAGCACTGTTAGATTATTTTGAAAATATTCCTCCCGCCTTCAGGGCCACCTTATTAATCGGAGGGCTTGTGTTTTTTTGGATTTTGGAGGGAACCTTGCCTTTGTTTGCCTTTCAATACAAAAAAGTAAGGCATGCGGGGTTAAATCTTTTTTTTACACTTACGACAGTAATTATTGGATTCGGTTTAGCAGGGGTTCTGCTTTGGGCCTCTGATTTTGCCTCGTCTAATAAATTTGGGTTGTTGTACATCGTAGAAATGCCCCTTTGGCTGCAGGTGGTTGTCGGGGTATTGCTGCTCGACCTTATTGGCGCCTATCTGGTACATTGGACCGAACATAAGGTAAAATGGATGTGGAAGTTTCACCTGGTTCATCACAGCGATACCACTGTAGATGTCACAACCGGTTTGAGACATCATCCCGGTGAAACTGTTTTTAGAATTTGCTTTACCATCATGGCGGTGGTTATTGTCGGGGCTCCCATGGGGACCGTGATGTTATATCAAAGCCTTTCGGTATTATTTGCCCATATCACCCATGCCAACGTTCGTGTACCAAAGTCCGTGGACCGGATGCTTTCTTATGTTTTTGTTACCCCACTAATGCACAAAGTGCACCATCACTACACGCAACCGCTTACGGATACCAACTATGGCAACATATTTTCAATCTGGGACAGGATCTTTGGCACTTTTGCTGAGGTCGAGGATACCAAAACGTTAAAGTATGGCATTGATACACATATGGATGCCACAGAGCATGATGCGCTCGGCAATTTGCTGGCGATACCTTTTCAAAAATACAGGCCGCCACAGGGCGCGAAGTTTGGGGAAAATGAAGAGACCCACTCTCAAACCCGTTCGCAGTTACCTGAAACAGAAACACCGCCGGATAAATGCCTGTTTTAAATGTTGATAATATTTCATGTCTCAAAAGCATAAGTGGATTAATTAACGTTTATTTTCAATGATTCCCGGTGGCAATTTCACGCTTTACCATTCAATTGCACAAGAATGTCTGACAGGTGTTCGATACTCCCAATTTTAAGATAGGCCAGATCTTCGGTGAGATTTTCCACTATTTCCTCATGTTTCCAGGTAGTGTGAAAAGGAACATGCACAGCCCTGCCCCCGAGGTTACATACCGGTAGCACGTCGGACCTCAGCGAATTGCCAACCATGAGAAATTCGTTCATATTGATCTGATACCGGTCAATGATCCTGGCATAGGTGTCTTCCGATTTTTCACTGACTATTTCAATGATACTGAAAAACCCAGCCAGGTCCGATCGGGCGATTTTGCTTTCCTGATCAAACAGATCGCCTTTGGTGATAACCATTAGTTCATATTCCTGCCATAGTTTTTCAAGTGTTTCCCGCACTTTAGGGATAAGCCGGATGGGCTGTTGAATCATTTCTTTTCCCATGTTGATGATTTGTTGTATTTCTTTTCCTGAAATGTTACCGTAAGATAACTGTACGGCAGTCTCAATCATAGAAAGCACAAACCCTTTAATTCCGTAGCCGAACAAGTGTAAATTTCTCATTTCAGTTTCATACAGTTTTTCTTCAATTTCGGAGGGCTTTATGTAGGGGGCCAAAATCGACTCACATTTCTCACGGGTATCAGTAAAAAGTGGCTCATTTACCCACAGCGTATCATCAGCGTCAAAGGCAATGATTTTAATTTTTTTCATTGGTTAAAGGTCGCTTCTTTTAAGGGGCAGGTAATTTAAACATTTCTGTTAAAATAATCAGCCATTCGTTCAAACGGCGATAAAAATATACAGTTGAATGATAAAAAGCATGGCTAATACAATGGCCAGGGAAAATCTGTTTTCCTGATTTTTTACAATAAAACCGTAAAACAACAGGCAAATCATCACAATAGGTATCAAAAAGCCAAATCCCCTGTAAATTCCGTAGGCTTGTTCAAAGACCGGTCCGGGGTCACCGGAGATGTTTTCCAAAGAAACAGGGGTGTTGAAAATCCTCGTCGAAGTAATCATGACAGGGTCATGATCATTGAAATACAGTTGTGCCTGGGCTGTTAGCCTTATATGGTTGGTATGTAACGATATATCTAAATATTTGTATGAAAAATCCCTGTCACCATACCTTCTGTCAAATACTTTTCTCACCTTTTCCATACCCAGAATCTCATCCCTGCGGATTTGGTAAGGAATGATGTAGTCAATGGCCAGCAATGTGTCGAAGAGGGCAATTGCCACAGCCACATAGTTGAAACAGATCAGGATATCCTTTATTAACAGGCTTCTTTCCCTTTCTGCCTCGGCCGCTCTTTTTCTGGCATAATCGCGTGCTTTTCGGCGCCATGCCTCAAAGGCCGCATCATGGGCATTATACTCGTAGGCGGGTGAGGATGCCTGCTGTTGTCTGGGATGAGCGCCTACCTCCATCAAAAATTTATACGCTTCGTTAATGCTTATAAATTTTTCCTTAGCATGGACATCTTTGCTTACGTCCGGATGATATTTTTTTGACAACCGTCTGTAGGCCTGCTTGATCTCTTTTTTTGACACGCCCGGTTGCAGCTCTAGAATCCGAAGGTATTTATTCCTGCTCATAAAGTGTTAAAATAAGCAAAAACCGCTTTAACGGAGCAAGGTTGTAATGGATTTATTTTTTTATCATTTTGAAACTGAACCATCCCAAAAGAGCAATAATTAATATCATCAGCGTCCAAAGCCATAGCTTATTCGTGAAAAGGGGCTGTGATGTAGCTTCCTGATTTAGTGGTATTGATTCGGCTGCACCAAGTTTTAAAGGGAGAATATCCACCGGAATTTTATCGCTGAAATATCCTATGTCGTAATCCGGTGCAGCCAGGCCTTTGTTTCCATAAAAAAGAAAGTAAGTGGCAGGTTCCGAAAACCGGCAGGTTAACTCATACAGGTTGCCGCGTATAACCACCGAATTGACTTTCAAAGGGGTATTGTTTTGATTGTCAATCATGATTTTAAATACAGAAGCTTTTGGCTGGTTCAGGATTATCCCGGGCTCTTCCAGCGAGCTTAACATGCCACTAAAGACCTCCTGGTAGTTGTATTTCCACCCATCCGGTCCCTCTACACTATCAACAAGGCACTGCACTTTTACCGGCCGGTAAAAATCGAAATCCTGTTCAATGTCCGGAATAATCATCGAGACCGGTACAAATTCGGTAAGATGAACGTCCAGAATTGTTTGTTTATGTTCCTCGTTTTCAGAGACTTCAAACGATTTTATCTCATAATTCCGGTATTTGCCCGGCTCGGACTCATTTTTAATCAGGCTTGCTTTTAAAAGTCCCGGTTTTTCATCCTCTTTTATTAATAAACGGAAGTATTTAAACTTAGCAGCAGGAAATGTGAGGTTTGTGAATGTATAATCTGTAACAGCGTTTTTTATGGAAAGTATACGATAATCCTGCAAAATGGTAAACCAATCGTTGATGTCCTGGCTTCCTTCCAGGTCAACCTTCCAATCAAAATTTTGTTCCTCGAAATCTAAAATAATTTGGTTGATTTCTTCTGATCCAGGGACTTCAAAGGTGTAATAATTTCCTTTTTCATGGGTGGTTTGATTGATAAGCTTAAAAGGAATTTCGCTTTTCACATACTTGCCGGTAACAATTTTAAGGATGTATGGAGCCTCCAGCGTATCTTTTTCGTCTTTGATCCCCAGTATCCTAATATCGCCTAAATCATTTGCTGCGTTGATAAATATGTCATTTTCCAGAACGAGTTTATGCCAGGAGTCTGAAATGCCTTCAATTTTTCGCTTGTAGCTAAAACCCTGATTTTGTCCGGGGCTCTGAAAAGTGCCAAACCCCAAAAACCAGATCAGTAGCAGGCTAGCTTTCGTATTCATTGATTTTGTCTTTGTATTTATGATAAAGAAAAGAAATAATAAGCAACAATGTACCCAGGGAAACAAAAACAACGGTCTTTTTAATGGTATTTAATTGTGCTATGTCATAAAAGAAAAGTTTACACAAAGTGATGGCAAATAAGACAATGCCCACCATACGCAGGTATTTTTTACTTTTCCATATTCCCAAAACCACCAGTAGTAAAGCATAAACACCCCACAGGATGCTTAATCCCAGTTTGTAGATATTTTTGACAGCAAAAAGATCCATCCAGTGAAACAGTTCACTGCTCAGTACCCACACGATCGTTAAATGCACGATTATCTCAAAAACTATTTTAGGTTTGGGTTTCGATTGGCATTTATGCAGTTGTTTCCAGCCGGCAACGAGCAACAGTGCCAGAAAGCCGATGGAGACATATCTGATACTTAAATGCATGATTCCACGCTCATAATATTGGCCAAGGTATTGCTGGAGATAGCTTTCCCGTAGATTGCCCAGAATCGTTAACACGCCGGTAAGAAAAATAATCAGCATTACTGCCCCGGTACTGATGTTGACCAGCTTCAGGGTTTGGTTTTTGATCTTGAATACATTGATAAAGCACAGAAGGCTTACAAACAGTAGTGTATAATTCATCATCCAAATGGCCTTAAATTTGGGGATGTCTCTATCATAATATGAAGTAGTCGATCCATTCTGATTTAATTTGACCTCGATGAGGGAATTGACATATTGTTGATCAAAATAAGCCATCACCTCGAGCAGCAGTGAGCCATACAGTGCGAAAACCAGCATGCCCGGGATAGTAAAGTTGAACAACTTTCGGTAAGAGTGAAGGTTTTCCGGTTTAAGGGCATACTTTTTATGGAAATTAATCCGGTTAATAAAACCCATGGCCATCATAAAAATCAGGGAAGAGAGGAATTGGATGTTAAAAACCGGAACATAATTCAGGATCAAACTCCTGTCAAACCAATCGTCTGTGAGACTGATGAATCCAAGTATCATCAAGGGATAGGAAAGCTGCTCGTAGACGGTTACTCTTTTCGTTCTGCCAATCCAGAATAACAAAGCGGCTTCGCAGGCCCATAGTATGGTCACCCAATTGCCATCCAGTTGAATCGGTATAGCGATGGTAATGAACACCAGTACCAACCCTGACACGAAATAGAAAAGGTTGCGATCGGCCAACTTTTTCCGGTATACGATGGTGCTCACAACGAAGTGAATGATCGCATTGCCCAACGTAAACAAGCCCAAAAACTGACTGCTGCTTTCATGGTAACCAAGCATGTTGTAGCCAAAAAGGAAATAGATAAATGAGTTGGATAACAGGACAGCAACATGGCTTACGCTGTACTTTTCATTCTGTACCAATTTATAGGCGAGAAATGAAAGATAAAAAATGATAAAAAACAATAAACTGAATGCCAATCCTTCGGCCATATGTGCCTGTGGATCGAAATCTGCGATATACCAGGTGGTAAATATGAGCCATGTTAGGGAGAAGGCCGAGTAGTACAGCGGTTTCCAGTGTTTTTTGAAGGCAATAATAAGTATGCCGGTATTGATAATTGTAATATATGTTAAAAGGACGACATGACTGCCTGATCCGTCGCTTAATAAAAATGGAACGGCGTAGGCACCTACCAGGCCGATGACACCGATTATCTGCCGGTCATATTGTATGGCCGCAAAAACAGTAAATACGGTAAACGCCACCATAAGGGCAAAGGCAGTTAGCTGGGTGATAAGTCCGTACAAATCATAGGCCGCAAAGGTAATAAAGTACAAAATAGCCATGGCGCCACTGACAAGTACGGCACTGTAAGGCTCGTACCTCTTTTTTAGTCTGATGGCAAATACCAACAGGGTTATTCCGAACGCATAACCTAAAATTATCCTGGTGAGGGGATTGATGAGCTGGCGTTCGATAGAGTATTTGGCACCGATTGCCACCCCGATGACGGTGATAATAATGCCGATCTTGTTGATGAGGTTTTCGCCAATGAACTTCTCCAGGCTTTGTTTGATGGTGAAAGACGGTACCTTGATCCGGGTAGTGGGTTTAACCGGTGGTGGATCAGGCACCTTGGCTTGGTCTTTTTTTTCAGGCGTTGATACGATAACCCCGGTTTCCAATTTGGCAGGTTTATTTTTCTGTGTAAAAGCTTTCTGTGTGCTGAGGGAGTCTATTTCATGTTTAAGGCGATTAATCTCATCCTGAAAAGCTTCTTGTTTTTTGAGTAGCAGGTTTAATTTTTCGTGAAGTCGGTCGATATTTTTATCGGCATCGGACATTGGCTCAGCTTAAAAAATTAAAAAAACAGGGCTCTTTTTATTCCCGTAAGTATTGTAAAAGAAATTAATATAATGAATTCCTGTTAAATTTGTTTCGATATGCATTGTTTAGTCCGGAAATTAATAAAAAAACCTCCTTTATATCTGCCGATGTACTTTTACAGATATAAATGAGGTTTCCTATAAGGTGATAATCACAACTTAAAATCGCTTCTGAGCGACTAGCCCAGTACAATCTGGTCTTTCATAAATGGTTGTTTGTAAAATCTTTGACCGGTCGCTTTATAAATTGCATTGGCCACAGCACCTCCTGCCGGGGGTAAAGCCGGTTCGCCCAGACCGGTAGGGTCATTGTAGCTTTTTACAAAATGCGTTTCTACTTTCGGGGCTTCTTTCATCCTTATCATACGGTATTGGTGGAAGTTATTTTGCTGCGGTTGACCGTTGTAAAAGGAGAAATCGCCGTACATCGCATGTCCGACACCGTCTACTACACCACCTTCCACCTGGTTTTTGGCTGCGATCGGATTAATTACGATGCCACAATCCACTGCACAAGTGACTTTGGTGACCACCGGGGTATCTTTTTTCATGATTACCTCGGCTACTTCTGCCACATACGTATTGTGGGAATAATAAGCACTGAATCCCTGGAATATACCGGCATCAGGGTTCCCCCAATTTGCTTTTTCCGCGGCAAGTTTTATAACGCCCATGAATTTGTCAATATCGTAATCCACCGTGCCAACGGGATTGTCTTTGGCCTGCTGAAACAGATCCAGGCGGAACTGTACGGGATCGGCACCAGCACTTTCAGCCAGTTCATCGAAAAAGCTTTGTTCTGCGTAAGCGAGGAAATTGGTAATCGGTGCACGCCAGGCCCCCGTAGTGATGTTGCTTTTCAGGTTGTGCGACTCCACCAGGTAGTTGGCTACTGTTCCTGCCGGAAAGTTTTTTTCTCGGGTGGCATTGCCCATATTAACACCTGCCCCTACCAAATGATAGGCGATCATCTTACCGTCTTTCAGGCCAGCTTTGAATTTGTATTTAGAAGCAGGCCTGTACGTGCCGGCGGTCATATCGTCTTCTCTTGAAAAGATCACTTTTACCGGACTATTCGCTAATTTCGAAATTTCTGCGGCTTCCAAAACAAAATCCCCATACAACCTGCGTCCAAAGCCACCACCCATACGGGTCATGCCTATAAAGATTTCGCTTTGATCCCTGCCCAGTAGTTCCGCCACCTGGCGCCTGGTTCGTTCCGGCGTTTGGATTGGACCGAGTAAATCTACTTTTTCAGGGGTAACATGTGCGTAAAAGTTCATCGGCTCCAGACAATTATGTGGTAAAAAGGGTGCCTCATAAACTTTTTCCACAATTTTATCGGCTTGTGAGAAACCTTTATTTACATCACCATCTTTCCGTTTCGGTTCTTCGGCTTTGGTGTTCAACAACTTTCTTAATTCCCGGTCATGGTAATTCGTACTTTCCAGGTTTTCATCATTGTCCCATTCCGCCTGAAGGGCCTTTTTTCCTTTCATAGCTGCCCAGGTGGAGTTGGCTAGTACAGCTACCTTGTCTCCAAATCTGATAACATCATTTACTCCCTTAACGGTCTTTGCCCCGGTATCATCATAAGACTTTAGCTTCGTACCAAATGCAGGGGGGCGTAAAACCACGGCAAACTGCATCCCATCCTTGTAGGTATCAAGGCCGAATAACGGCTTCCCTGTAATGATACCTTCCATATCAACGTTGCCCCGGTCTGTTCCAATCAGGGTAAATTCAGACGGATCCTTTAGCTTCACTTCATCGGGAACCTGCATTTCGGCGGCAAAAGAAGCAATTTCACCATAAGTCACGGATTTACCGCCTTCCCCTGCAATCACTCCGAGGCTGGCTGAGCAGGTGCTTTTATCAACATTCCATTTTTTTGCGGCCGCCTCGATGAGCATTTGCTTCGCAGTAGCGCCTGCCATGCGCAATGCCTGCCATCCCTTTCGTAAAGACTGACTTCCTCCGGCTACCTGGCGTTCGAAAACATCGGTGTTCAGCGGTGCCTGCTTTACAATAACATCTTCCCACTTCACGTCAAGCTCTTCAGCCACTACCATGGGCATGGAGGTTTTGACGTTTTGTCCAATTTCAGGGTTTGGTGACATAATGGTGACCTTACCGCTTTGGGCAATACTCAAAAAAGCGTTAATATCGAACCATTCTAAAGGTATTTCGCCTACTTTATCTGCGGGGGTGCATGACATGGCCCAACTGAAGCCCAACATCAATCCGCCGCCTGAAGCAGCAGTGACCTTCAGAAAAGATCTTCTGTTATGTTTTGTTTTGATAAGTGTCATTTTTAAAAACGTTTGGTTGAAAATCAACTGTTTTGGGCAGCAGTAAGAATGGCCTCCTTAATCCTGTTGTAAGTACCGCAGCGGCAAAGGTTTCCTTCCATCGCTGCGTCTATTTCCGCTTCGGTGGGATTGGGGTTGGATTTGAGGAACGATGCCGCACTCATGAGTTGCCCGGCCTGGCAATATCCGCATTGTGGTACGTCGTGCTCCCTCCATGCTTCCTGTAAAGCGTGCGAGGCATCTTCTGACAACCCTTCAATAGTTGTAATAGGTTTGTCACCAACGCTCGACACAGGAAGGCTGCATGCCCTTACGGCAGTACCTTCGAGGTGAATGGTACAGGCGCCGCATTGAGCAATACCGCAACCGTATTTGGTGCCAACTAATTGTAAATGATCTCTTAATACCCATAAAATGGGCGTATCGGGATCGACATCAACCTGCTGTTGACGCCCGTTAACCTGGATGTTGAATGTAGCCATAATTCTTTCTTTTGGAGATAAATGGTCTATCTAATTTAAGTAGTATTACGGATAATTCATACTAATGGCCGGGCTATTTGGCAGATTATTGTTGGGAATTGACAATGGACAATTGATAATTGACAATTTTGGAGGGGAGAGGTTTGTAGGGGGAATGGGGCAGGCGGATTTTTGTGGGTATGGGAAATGGGACTTTCATCGGGGTTCTGGCTGTTGGTAGTTAACGGCTTTCTACGATCAACCGGTCATTGAGAATCATCAATTTCATATAACCCAATACAAACCCCCAACTGTCAATTCCTAATTATCAATTATCAATTGTCAATTGTAATAAACATTCCGCAGGAGTAATATTAGCTACTTTTAAGGCTTGTGGACCCACGGTTAGGTGATGAGGAGGGCTATTAATTTCTGCACCCAGGAGAAATCAGATTTCGAGGTCGATGCGAAAAGCAAACCTGTCCAGCCAGTTTCGCAGTGAAAAATAGTTGACTGGTAAGGGGATTCCGGAAGTTATTTTTTAAACAAGAAATCCAACTGCGCGTCAACGAGAGTAAAAAGCGATTCTTTCAGTTTGAGTTTAGAGACAATATTGAGCCCATTCAGGAATACAAACAAATGCCTGGCAAGGTGGCGTGCATCTTTGTTTTTGTCAATTTCCTCCCTTTCCTGCCCAATCCGGATGATTATCTCAAAATATTGGATATTTTCTTCCATATTATTGGTTAAAACAGAGCAAATTTTGTCATTTTCCCTGGATAATTCACTGGTAGTATTAGCCGCAAAGCAACCTTTTTGATGGAATAATTTTTCCTTGCTCACAGACTTGTACAAATACTCTGACAGCAACGCTTTTGTTGATTTTCCTCTTAGAATATGCCGGATTTCCTGGATATTTGCCTTGTTTTTTTGAAGATACAACTGCAGGGATTGCATAAAAAGCTGGTCTTTGCCTCCAAAAGTGTCATACATAGACGCCCGGTTGATGCCCAAATGATCAACCAAATCCTGAATAGAGGTGGCATGAAACCCTTTTTCCCAAAATAGATCCATGGCCTTGTTGAGTACCTCGTCTTTATCAAAAGCCTTTGTACGCGCCATAATGCCAGAATGATTATTCCAAAAATAATAAAAAAAGAGGAAACTGCGGATGGCGGGTGCGAGTTTGAGCAACCTGCAACTCATAACTCACTCAATTCTCCGGATACCAATCCCTTAACCTTACTTCAATATTTTCATTTTCCTCAGCCACCAGTTTTTTAAACGTTTCCACATCGCTCAACCCTTCTTTGCCCCGGTAATGAAAAGGGTAAACGATTTTAGGCTTGAAGTCCAGCACAGCGCCGGAGGCCTGGTGAATGTCCATCGTGTAGGGCAGGTTCATACAAACGAAGGCAACATCGATGTTTTTCAGGGCCCTCATTTCCGGGATGTCTTCCGTGTCACCTGAAATGTAAACTGATTTTCCACCTACTGTTAACAGATATCCATTACCACGTCCCTTTGGATGCCTTGAGTCCGGGCTTTCGGGAAGGTTATACATCGGTAAAGCTGAAATTCCTATTTCGGACCATTCCAGGTTTTCACCATTTCCCAGGATTTTTAACTTTGCCTGGTATTTTTCCGGAAGTTTTTCCGCTACTGCTTGGGGCGCGACAATGGTGCTGTTCGATATATCAATGGTTTTCAGGGTTTCCAAATTCATATGATCCCCGTGAATATCGGTAATGAGTATCAGGTCAGGGTTGGCGATATCTTCGAAGGCATTCTTTCCGCCGTAGGGATCAATGTAAATGGTTTGGTTGTTCCATGTTAATACCAGCGTGCCATGCAAAACGGGCTGGATGGTAAGCATCCCTTTTTCCGTTGCCAACTGATCGGGTCTGGCCCGTTGGGCTTGTGTATGGTGATGGAAAAAAGCTGAAAGCAGGATAAACAGGATTAAATTTTTCACGGCGTTTTTTATTTGAATGAAACGGAATTTTCCCGGAATAGTTCATAGAAGGCAGCAAGGGCAACTGTGGTCGCCAATAGTGGGATGATATGGTTTTTAATGAATAAAATTAGCCGGAGTGTTGATGAGACATTGACGGGCATTTTGGTTACCAGCGGTGATGAACCTGATCTTTAATGAGTTTTTCATAGATTTCACGGATCGCGTTGACCTTGTGGCTATCCGGAGGTGGAAGGTCGCTGGCTTTCATATTGTTGAGCAGTTGGTCCACATGCGAAGCACCTGGGATCACACAGTCCACGGCCTCGAAGGCCAGAATCCATTTCAGGGCAAGAAGTGCTAAAGGTGTTTCAGAAGCTATTTTTTTTATGGCTTCTACGGCTTCTAATCCCAATTCGTAATCTACTCCTGAGAAGGTTTCCCCTTTGTCAAAAGCCTGGCCATGCCGGTTGAAATTCCTATGGTCATCTTTGGAAAAGATCGTTTCCTTAGAAAATTTACCACTGAGTAAGCCACTTGCCAGGGGTACTCTTACAATGATACCGATGTTTTTCTTTAAAGCTTCCCGGAAAAACAGTTCAGCCGGCCGCTGACGGAAAATGTTAAAAATTATCTGCACAGTATCCACGTTGTCATACTCAATTGCTTTAAGGGCTTCTTCCACTTTTTCAACACTCACGCCTAGTTTTTGTATTTTTCCTTCCCGGATAAGTCTGTCAAACTCGCTGAATATCTCTGGCCGGTAATATACTTCTGTAGGTGGGCAATGAAGTTGTATCAGGTCCAGGGTTTCCAATTCCATATGCTTCAGGCTGTCTTCCACAAATCTGCGAAGGGCCTCGGGGGTATAGGAGGCATTAATGTGTGGGGCTAGTTTCCTGCCACATTTGGTGGCCACATAAATTTTTTCGGAGCGGGACTTAACCAACCTGCCTACTGCCTTTTCGCTTTCACCATCACCGTAAACATCTGCAGTGTCGATAAAGTTAATACCCTGATCAACAGCGGTGTTTAGTATTTCATCGGCGTTTTGGTGGCTAAATGGTTCACCCCACCTGCCGCCCACCTGCCAGGTGCCTAAGCTGATTTCCGAGACTTCGAATCCGGTTCTTCCCAGTTGTCGGTATTTCATGGTTTGTAATGAACATTTTTGGTAAATATAGTCATATTTTGACAGGTTCAAGCATGAGGGGGAAGGGTGGCAGGTTTGCTCAGGTTGCGGGTTACGAGGTTCGAGTTGCAGATTGTGGGATTGTTGTAAAATTATGGTGCAAGCGTCTCATAGGTGTTGCACAATGTTTTTTCGAAAATAATGAAAACGCGCGTTCATCATCGCGGAGGCACGCGTTACCTGCGCTGAACGCGCGCCAGCTTCTTTCGTTTCATTTTGTTTGTTATACGATGCCCAACAGCCACGTCTCCTTGTGCCTTTCTACGCCGAAGGAGCACAACCGATACCCTTCCCCTATCCCGATACCCTTTATGATCAGAGAATGCGATAATTTTATACTCCCCGGCCCAAAGCTGTATACCATAAAATAATTGTCCATTGTCAACTGTACATTGTCAATTGCCCATTACCCATTACAATTAGTTGTTAAAAAGAATGTACTTATTAAAATACGGTTTCAGGTTCTACTGTTCCCGTATCCTGATAAGATCATTATTCTTAACGGTGTTGGCTATAGTGGTTAGGCGGTAAGATGTTTTGGATTGTGTCCATGTCCTGATCTGAAGTGTCCGGATAGAAGGATAATATTTGAGCGAGTTGCTCTATGGTTCTAATGCCTGCTACTGCGCTGGTGATGGCGGGATTGTTCAAGACAAATTGCAACGCTATCTTAAAAAAATGCCCGGGTGAATGAGCAGTTTGCATTAAGCTATCCTGCATTTTCTTCACATCTTCGATCTGATAATCCAGGTAAGCTGCCGGTGGTTTCCCGGCCAGCAGGCCCTTGGCGAGGCTGCCTCTGGCCAATACAGCCATTTGGTTTGCTTTCAGCAAATCCAGCATTGCCTCCTCAGGCCGGCGGTCCAGCAGGCTGTATTGCATCATCACCGCTGCTATACCGGATCTTTTGACATACTCCCTGATCACATTAGGGCGAATGGAAGAAATTCCATAATGCTTTATTTTGCCCTGTTCTTTTAGAAGCTCGAAAGCTTCAATGGTGTCATCAATCGGATCTTCGATGGTTCCGCCATGCAGCAGATATAGGTCGATATAGTCGGTTTGTAATCTTGACAGACTGCCTTCTACGGATTGCAGGATATGTTTTTTGGATGCATCCCAGTGCCAGCTCGCGCCATCAGGATTCCAGACATTGCCGACTTTGGTGCAAAGTATGATTTCATTTCTTTTATTTTTAATCGCCTTACCCACGGATTCTTCGTTAAAGCCCTTCTGATAAAGGTCGGCAGTATCGAAAAAATTAATACCATGATCTGTGGCATGATGAATCAGGTTTTCATTTTCCCGCTGGTTGGTGCCAAGGGACATACAGCCAAAGCTGATTTCGCTTATTTCTATATCGGTGCTTCCTAATTTTCTGTAATTCATAGGGTGAATTGAATAATTTGTTTAAAGTTTGGTGATGTCTTTATACTGCCTTTTTAGCCATGAGGCTAATCCATCCAATCCTGGAAACAGCACACGTTCGTTGATATTGGATTGATCGAGCTTGTCCCGGATTTCCCATTTTAATTCTTTAGGAATAAGAATTTTAAACCGGTCGATTTGCTTGTTTTCAACCCAACTGTCGATGGTCAAATCAGGATCTGAAATCATTGAAAAAAGTGCATATTGGTTGACTATTCTGCCGTCGATAGAAGGTGGTTCAAAAAACATACAAAAGGGTTCGGTGCTTTGTTTTTCCAGGCCTTCCAACCCCTTTAATCCTGAATGATCCAGCATTTCAATGGTGAAAATATGGGAACCTTCTGTTAGATAGGTTTCTAATAGCTTTCCTTTCGGTAGCTGATCGAGGGTTTGTTTATAATTAATGGCCCAGATAAGGGAGTCGGTATCGAAGTTTTCAAAAGTTGCGGTAGCAAAGTGCAGGGCCACCAGGGGTGAGTAAGTCCAGTCCAGCAGCCTCGTAGGCAGTCCGTGGTGTTGGCCGATAGTCAACCATTTCCAGATAGAACTTTGATCATCCTGGATGGTAGAATATTTGATGAAATTTCTCAGCAGATGCTTTTCCAGATGTACCTGGCCCAGTCTTTTGAGTGTGGTAGAAAGCTCGTAGCTGGCATCCTCCAGCCCTCTGTATGCGTAATTGGAGCGGTAGCGATTAAGTTTGGGCATATAGGAATCATGAAAAAGCAATTCCATGAGGTGATTCCAGTTTTTGGGTTCAAAAGTGGGTGTTTCAATCATAGGACGCTAATTTAATAATTAAATCAGCGTTACTGATGGTGGTAAGAGGAAGAATTTAGGATTTTAGTAAGGTGATGACCGGGCAGGGGTTGAAATACCTGCTTCAATGATAGAATGTCAGAAACATAGAACGCCAGAAACGATGCGTAGTGTAAGGCAGGATAGGATTGGTCATTGATAGACTATTCCGGAAAAGAAGTTCTGAAAGGAACGTTCCGGGAAGGCGCCAAAAATGAGGTCATTAAGGCTGAAGCATTGCCATCCGGAATGTATTTCTACCGGCTCGTAGCGGGTGGAAGCATAATTAATACGGAAAAAATACTTTTCACAAAGTAAAAGATTGACACACCGGGCCGAAGGCCCGGAAAACGTCATGACTTCTCAGGCACTGGCTCCTCGGCAAGCAGGGTTTCCAGCATGTTATAGGCGGCTTCCCTGCCATCGAGTGCGGCGGTTACTACCAGGTCGGCGCCTCTTACGCCGTCTCCTCCGGCATAGACGCGCTGTTTGGTGGTTTGGTTTTTATCATCTGTGATGATGGCTCCCCATTGGTTGGTTTCAATACCGTTTTCTTGCAGGAAACCCAGCTTTTCATTGTTAAATCCAAGCGCCAGGATAATGACTTCCGCATACTCATTTTCTTCCGAACCCTTCACTTCCATGATGCTTCTTCTTCCATCCTGACCAGGCTTACTTAGTTTGGTGCCTATAAATTTCATTCCCCTGATCACATTGTTTTGATCTGCTACAAAACCTTTTGGACTTCTTTGAAATATAAATTCCACACCTTCTTCCTTGGCACTTTCCACCTCTTTATGGCTGCCGGGCATGTTTTCTTCATCACGGCGGTAAATGCATTTTACGCTGGTTGCCCCTTCCCGGATAGCGGTTCTTACACAGTCCATGGCTGTATCACCACCCCCGACTACGATGACTTTCTTTCCTTTGACATTAAACTTCCTGTCATATTTTTTACCAAATTGCTTCTTTTGAATGTTGGTCAAAAAAGGAATGGCCATATATACGTTTTCGCTGTTATATCCCTGGTAATTCAACACTTTTCCCTCTAAAGCACCAATACCTAAAAATACGGCATCATGGCTTTTGTAGATTTCTTCAAAGGAGATATCTTCACCGATATTCACTTTATGGTGTATTTCCATGCCGGCATTTTTCAGCATCTCTATCCTGCGGTCGACGGCATGTTTTTCTAATTTGAAACCGGGAATACCGTAAGTTAACAGGCCACCCGGTTGATCTGCTTTTTCATAGACTACTGGTTTGATGCCGCCTTTGAGCAAATAAGTGGCACAAGCCAATCCGGCAGGGCCCGATCCAATAATCGCTACCTTTTTACCTTCTGTCAAAGAAGGAAATTCTATTTCGTAGCCTTTGTCGAATCCATTTTCTGTGACGGCTACCTCGATGGCACCGATTGTGATAGCTCCGTGGCCGTCATTTAAGGTACAGGCCCCTTCACACAACCGGTTATGGGGGCATATTCTGCCCAGGATTTCCGGAAATGGAGAAGTTTCGTTGGATATATCGAAGGCCAGCTTTGGGTCTTTTTCTGCGATAAACTTTAACCATTGGGGAATATTATTGCTTAAAGGACATCCCAAAGAACTGCAGTATGGATTCCCGCATTGTATACATCTGCTTGCCTGCACACCCGCCTCTTCTTCTTTATAGATTTCAAAAATCTCTTCGAAATTATCTATTCGTGCATTGGTTGGTTTCTTTAAAGGATCAATCCGCTCTATGGTCGTGAATTCGTACATCTCTTTCTCTTATTTATACTTTTAATAGTTGTAAAAAAGTTTACAGGGGCTAATCAGTTGCCCTCTATCGGATTAAGGGGTGATTTCATATCTTTGGATGTGACCATCCAGAAAAACCTTATTTCCTCGCTGAAATAACTGAGAATTCTTTTAGCTGTTGGACTGCCGGTTTTGTTGTGATGACTTTTTAGAATACGTCGCAAATAATATCTTGCCTCGTCCGCCTCATCAGTATCGATTCTTTCTTTTTTAATCAACTCCTGATTGACTTTATCTGTAAAAGCCATTTCCCTGTCATACACAAAAGCCACTCCTCCGGTCATACCGGCCCCGAAATTTGAACCGGTAGGGCCTAAAATTACCGCGGTACCACCAGTCATGTATTCACATGGGTGATCCCCGGTGCCCTCCACCACTGCGAGGGCTCCTGAATTCCTTACGGCAAATCGTTCACCAACCCTTCCGGCTACAAATAATTTTCCGCCTGTAGCGCCATAAAGGCAGGTATTGCCAGCCAGGCTAAAATCCCGGTCATGCTCATCCGGCACAATGATCAACTGCCCCCCATGCATGCCCTTGCCCACGTAGTCGTTGGCTGTGCCGGTTAATTTGATGCTCATCCCATTGCTGAGAAAAGCGCCCAGTGATTGGCCGGCATAACCTGTCAGGTCGATATTCAATGTTTTTTTGGGAAGCCCTTTGTCACCATACAAAGAAGCGATATATCCACTGATGTAGGCGCCAAAGCTGCGATTGGTATTTTTTATTTCTTTATCTATCGAAATAGGAAAACTACCTTCAATGGCGGGTTGTAATTCCTGCAAAACGCCTTTTTCAAATTCGTTTTTATCGAAGGGCTCATTTTTCTTTTTATCGTGCACGTTTTCTCCGGCTACATTTATGAGCACGCTGCTAAAATCAAATTTCTTGGCCAGGTCGCAATCAATGGCCGACAACAAATGTGTCTTTCCAATGATGTCATCCAGCTTTTCATAGCCCAGGCTGGCCAATATTTCCCTTACCTCTTCCGCTACGTTGGTTAGATAGCTGACGACGCCTTTAACAGTTCCTGTGTAATATTCTCTGAGGGTTTCGTCCTGGGTGGCTATGCCTACGCTGCATTTGTTCAGGTGGCAAACCCTGAGGATTTTACACCCTACTGTGGACAATAAGACTGTGCCGAAAGCATAGCTTTCAGCTCCCAGAATGGCAGCCTTGATCACATCGAGCCCGGTTTTTAAACCCCCATCTGTTTGCAGCTCCACCGAGCTGCGCAAATTATTGGCCTTGAGGGCATTGTGGGCCTCGCTTAACCCTGTTTCCCAGGGATTTCCGGCAAATTTAATCGAATTCAGTTGGGCGGCGCCTGTGCCACCTTCAGAACCGGAAATGATGATTTTATCGGCGTATGCCTTGGCTACTCCCACTGCTATGGTACCTACCCCTACGGTGGAGACTAACTTGACGCTGACATTGGCGTCCGGGTTAACCTGTTTGAGGTCGAATATCAGTTGCGCCAGATCTTCTATGGAATAGATATCATGGTGAGGGGGAGGGGAAATCAGTGTTACGCCAGGGTTCGTGCATCTCAGTGAAGCGATTAAGGGAGATACCTTTGATCCGGGCAACTGTCCTCCTTCACCGGGCTTGGCTCCTTGTGCCACTTTGATCTGCATTTCTCCGGCACTTCTCAGGTAGGCAGGTGTTACACCGAATCTGCCCGAAGCTACCTGCTTGATTTTGGAATTATGTTTGGAACCAAAACGTTTGGCGTCCTCTCCGCCTTCCCCGGAGTTAGACATACCTCCGATTTGGTTCATAGCCTCCGCAATGGCCTCATGGGCTTCAGGTGATATGGAGCCCAAACTCATGGCCGCAGAGCTGAAACGCTTGAATAGGTTTTGGACAGGTTCTACTTTTTCGATATCAATGGGTTGCCTGTCCGAACTGAGATTAAAAAAGTCGCGGATCATTTTCTGCCCCCGGGTATTGATACGATCCCTGATCACGCCATAATCTTGTTCACTGCCGCTGTTGGCAAATTTATGAATGGAATGAATCACATCGGGCGAAAAATCATGGTACTCGCCTTTGTCCATGTATTTGTAAAAAGAGCCTACCTCCAACGCGTAGGTTTTTTTGATCAGCAAATGTTTGTAGGCGTTTTTATGGTATTGATTAATCCGTTCCTCTACGTCTTCATAATTCAATCCCGAAAGCAAAAAGTAAGAGTTTTTAAAGCATTCCTTTACAATTTCTTCATTTAAACCGATGACATCGAACAAACCCGAGTTGATGTAGCTTTCGATCGTGGATATGCCCATTTTTGAAAGGATTTTCAGCAGCCCTGCATTGATCGCTTTGGCCAGGTTTTTAAACGCTTGCTTCTTCTCTTTCAAAGGCATGTCTTTATCCCTTTCCAGTATTTGTAGCACGCTGGCATACAAAAGGTAGGGGTAAACGGCCGTAGCCCCATAGGCTAGTAAAACGGCAAACGAATGAGAGTCATACACCTCGCCGGTAATGGCCACCAGGGTTACTTTGCTCCTCATTTTTTTCTTTTGCAGGTGCTGATTCAGGTAACCCACCAACATCGCCATAGGCATAGGTTTTTGATCCGGGCTTAGCACACGGTCATCGAGAAACACCACGCGCAGATTTCTTTTAAAAACCCGGTCTTCCACCAGCATCGCCAATTCTTTCAGGGAGTTTCTTAAATCATGTGTGTACCCGGTCTGAAAAGTTTCACACAGATATTGCTTATCGAACAGGGAACTCCCTTTGGTGCCGAATGCCCTCAAAACGTCCAGGTTTTCCTTTGACAAAACCGGGCTGTTGGTCCTTATCCGGTGGGTATTGCCTTCCTGCTCTTTCAGAATATTGTTTTTCGCCCCGATGCTGACTTTGGTGGACATGACCACCTTTTCCCGTAAGGGGTCGATGGGCGGATTGGTAACCTGGGCAAATTTTTGTCTGAAAAAATCAGTAAAATTCCTTTGAACCTGGCTAAAACAGGCCAGCGGTGTATCATCACCCATGGAGCCGGTTTCTTCTTTGGCATTTTTAATCATGGGCCGGATAATGTTTTCTACGGTCTCATAGGTAAAATTATGAAACCGCTGCAGGGTGGTCAGGTGCTCGTACCGGTAGTCGTCGAAGTTTTCAAAATTACGATCGACATGCTCCATCAGATAAGCCTGGTTGTCATTGATCCATTTGGTGTAGGGACGCGAATTTTTGATGTAGTCGTTTATTTCCTGGTCTTTCAGAATGGCACCATATCTTAAATCCACGCCTATCATCTGCCCGCTCTTTAATTTGCCCTGCTCGGCAATGTTGTGTTTATCGACATCCAGCACCCCATATTCACTGCTAATGATAATTCGGTTATCATGGGTGATGATGTATTTTGCCGGACGCAGTCCGTTTCTGTCCAATATGCACCCGATAAACCGGCCATCCGTGAAACTCAAAGCAGCAGGGCCATCCCACGCCTCCATGTTGCTGGCCGTGTATTCATAAAATGAACGTAATTTGGCATCCATATGCGGGGAATTTTGCCAGGGGGCGGGCACCATGCTTCGCGCAGCTTTGAAGAAGTCAACACCATTATGGATCAAAAACTCAAAGAAGTGATCCACAGAAGCACTATCACTCCCGTGTTCAGACAGAATAGGCATTAACCTCGATAACTCTTCCCGGGTATAAACAGGACTCTCAAATACTTCAGAAAGGGTCACAACATTGAAACGGTTGGCCTTGATCGCATTGATCTCGCCATTGTGTGCCAGCGTTCTGAATGGCTGGGCCAGGCTCCATTTGGGGAGGGTATTGGTGGAAAAACGCTGATGAAACAAGGCGAAGCTCACCTCAAAATCTTCCTCCTGCAGATCCAGATAAAATGCTTTTAAATTGGTGGGCATCACCAGCCCTTTGTAGGAGATGGTTTTATCTGAAAATGAAGCAATATAAAAATCGGGGTCATCGCTGAAATGGTGTCCGATTTCCTTTCTGGTAAGATATAAAAGGGCTTTGAATCTTTTGGTAGCTATAGGCGAGTTGGGTACTACAAATGCCTGCACAATGTTGGGTTTACAGGCCAGTGCCTGCTTACCCAGGTGCTCATCATGAACCGGTACATTCCTGAAAAACAATACTTTAAGATCGTTTTGGTCACATTTTTCCTTAAAAACTTCCAGGTGTTCATCGGAAGTGGAAAAAATCATGGCTACGGCAAATTTTTCCGGAAGATCGAACCCGTTGAATGAGGCAATACGATGCATGAATTTGTGGGGCATTGAAAACAAAAAACCACTGCCATCACCACTTTTTTTATCGGCGGCTATGGCTCCCCTGTGGATCATTCTGCTTAATGCCTCGATGGCATCCAGGGTCATCTGCCGGCTGGGCTGATTTTTTACATTCGCAATTAATCCAAACCCACAGTTATCCTTGAAGGTAGTAAGTATATCCATCCTTGCGCTTATCATTAAAACAACCTGCCAAAAACAGGCTAAAAAAACTCATCCTTGCCTAACTTTTTATGGACAAAACAGACTTTGGAGGAAGTTAATTTTGTCAGTTAAGCATTGTTCAAATATTGTATGTGAAAGTCAGATGTCCACAAAATTAAAATTTGAACGAAATATGAAATTGCGAAATTTATGTCAAAAGTGGAAATTTTATGAGTTTTTTTTATTGAGTTTGAGATATTATTGTATTGATTAAAATAATTGTCTTGTATATTAAAAATATATTATTTTTTCTGCTTAAATCGCATTTTTTTTGTTAAAATCTTAATGGGGATAGTGCCGGAAACATGTATCTTTTCTATTTGATTATCATGATGGGGCTTTTTTTACCACGAATTTTACCCATAGATGGCTGTTGCACACCCCAAAATTCTCGCAACCCTCTGTGCCTCTTTGTGTCTTGGTGCCTTCGTGGTTAACCATTTTTCACCACGGAGGCACCAAGACACGAAGAGACACAAAGGATTTTGTCGAAAACGTCGTACAAAAGCTACGAACGCTTGCGTTGCGTTAGGAATTAAGTGATATGGTAGCTACAAAGACGCGAAGAGTTCGTGGTTTACTTTTTTTTTAGTTTCTTGCGGTAGCATTCCCTAAAAGTTTATAAACAGGGAGATAGCCGTTTAACCGATTCTAAGAAACACAACATGGAGCAACAGGGACAATCCACCGCGTTAATTACCAATGATGCGGTGATTTTTGGAGTACTGATTCTTATTTTAGCCTTTATTTTCAAAACTTCCTCGAGCCAGGGGAGGTTTTGGAAGAAATTTTATACTTATGTACCCACGTTGCTATTATGCTATTTTATTCCCTCATTACTCAATACATTGGGTATTGTACATGAGCCGGACTCCAGGATTTACTTTGTGGCGTCGAGATATTTATTACCAGCCAGCCTGGTTTTGTTGACTTTAAACATTGATTTAAAGGAGTTTGTCAGGTTGGGGCCAAAGTCTATCATTATTTTTTTAACGGCTACTATCGGGGTGGTAATTGGGGGGCCATTATCTATTTTGATAGTTTCGAGCTTTGCGCCGGAACTGGTAGGAGGGGCAGGGCCAGATGCTGTTTGGAGAGGGATGGCGACCATTGCGGGTACATGGATCGGGGGTGGTGCCAACCAGGCGGCCATGTATGAAATATTTAAACCTTCCGATCAGTTGTTTTCAGCGATGGTGACCGTAGATATCGTAGTCGCTGAAATCTGGCTGTTTTTTGTACTTTTAGGGGTTGGAAAATCAAAAGAAATCGATCGCTTTTTTAAGGCAGATGGTTCATCCATCACCCAATTACAGGAAAAAATGGAGAACTACAGCCTGGGTATTGCCCGAATACCCTCTTTGGCGGATTTAATGGTTATTCTTGGCATTGCTTTTGCCGGAACGGCGCTGGGTCATTACCTGGCAGATATAATCGCACCGTTCGTTGAGGAAAATTACCCGGCACTTTCAAGATTAAGCCTTAATTCGTCATTTTTCTGGCTGGTGGTTATTGCCACCACCTTTGGCTTATTGCTTTCCTTCACCAAATGGAGAAATATGGAAGGTGCCGGTGCTTCGAAGATGGGCAGTGTGTTTATTTACATTCTGGTAGCCGCCATCGGTATGAAGATGGACATTAAGGAAATGGTTAAAAATCCCGGATTGTTTATGGTAGGGGGGATCTGGATGATGATCCACGTGATATTACTGTTTGCCGTAGCTAAAATTATCAAAGCGCCTTACTTTTTCATTGCCGTAGGCAGCAAAGCCAATATCGGCGGTGCCGCTTCCGCCCCTGTAGTCGCCGCCGCTTTCCACCCTTCCCTGGCACCGGTAGGCGTACTCCTGGCAGTATTAGGCTACGCCCTTGGAACCTACGGCGCTTACCTGTGCGCATTACTCATGCAAGCAGCGAGTTGAGTGTGAGTGTGGGTTTGGGCATCATTTACTAATGTCCCATGGGGGCAAAATATTGGTAGCCCAACGCCCAACCACAAACAACCGTTTTGAAATCGGTTATTTTGATAGCATGGTGAAAACATCCGGTGTTTTGAAAGCCAATCACGCATTAATTATTTTCATCGAGGTTATCGGGGCCGCTTTCGGCGGCGAAGCCGTCGAGTTTGCCGATTTCCTGGTCGATGGTCCACAGGCCGATGCCTTCTTCCCCGATAATATCAAATAATTCCACCGCGCGCCTGGCCAGGGTTTCTTCTTCCCGTTGCTCGGTTACGTACCACTGCAGGAATTGAAAAGTGGTGAAGTCCTTGATCTTAAAGCAGTGGTCGACAATATTATTGATGGATTTGGTAACTTCCAGTTCATGGTCCAGGATCGACTCAAATACTTCCTTTAAAGTCTTGAATTTGTGTTTGATTCCGATAATCTCAGGTTGCAGGGCGTGGCCGCCGGCATCGTTTATATATCCAAATAGTTTAAGCATGTGCTGCCTTTCCTCCTCTGAATGCTTATACAGAAAGGAAGCCGAGTTGACATAACCCTGGGTATCGCACCACGACGCCATGGAAAGATAATAGGCGGATGATTTGCCTTCCATATCAATTTGTTGATTCAAAAGCGTTTCGATTTCTGTGGTAATGGATCTTCGCGGGGTTAGAATCTGTTTTTTCATGTGTAAATATTTGATATGATGCAAATATAAAATTAGCGCAAAGATTTACGCCTTTTGCCGATAAATAATTATACTAATTTATACTTAATCAAAATTAAAGCAAAAAACTATGGCCAATATATACTTATAGTTAACCCGTGATCTTGCAACCCGCAACTTCCCACCCTCAACTAACGGCTCCCCTTCCCAAGAAGCTGTCAACCGACCTTTCCCACAATGGACCTATTTCAATTATGATTAAATACTTACATATGGGTATGATTGGGGATTATTTGCATGAAAAATGGAATAGATTCTACATATAATTACAGTCTGATATAAGCTGAGGTATATAAAATTCTAGCTAAACTACCATATAATATGCAAACTTTGATTTGCTTTCTGTTCACAATAATGGGGATTTATTACGGGGTTTATTCGCAGGATTGCCCTTTGAAGATCTCCCATGAATTGATTCATAATTATTGTACGGGGAAGAATAGCGCGGATTTAACTGTGCGGGTTAACGGTGGCTTTCCACCTTATAAGTATTTATGGAATACCGGCGAACAGTCAAATTCCATAGAATTAACTGATAACGGCATTTTCCAGGTAAAAGTAACAGACAAGAGAGGTTGTGAAACCGAATTTTCAACCGAATACAGGGCTATTTCGACCTTTAAAATTGAAAATATAAAGCATGAGCGTCAGTCTGATGGAAATTATCGGCTTACCGTCGATGCGTCGGGAGGGGCACCACCTTATAAATATTACTGGTTTGGGCCGGAAATTCAAAACTTTGGCACTCATGTCTTAACTAATGCTTTACCTGGAGATTACTTATTGGTGGTGCAGGATAGTAAAAGTTGTATGTTAACCCGGCAGCACCAGATAGTTGCAAAGGAAGATTGAGGTAATATTTAGTCTATGAAATTCAAATTCAGGCATATTTTAGTTGGTTTAACCGTGGTATTTGGTTTGGCTCGAAGCCACAATGCTTTTGCTCAGTTGCCATCTATTATTAATATTTCAACCACAAAGGCAAGTTGCGACGGGGTTAGTGATGCCACACTGACAGTCGAATTTGATGGTGGTAATCTTCCGTTAAGTGTAGCCATTTTAGGTCCAGATTTTCTGTTTTTAACCTATAAAGAAAATGGCCCTGGCCCAGGGCCATTTACACATACCTTTACAGGTTTGCCTGATGGAAGAAATGGTTCCGGTATTGGTAACTATACTGTGGCTTTGGAGGATAGTCTAGGCAATAGGATAAATGGATTCACAGTAATAAATGATACCGAGCCCATTTTAATTACGGCTAATAGTATAACCGATGTTTGTCCTCCTTCTCTGGGTGCGATTAATTTAAGTGTTTCCGGCGGAACCGCACCTTATTCGTTGGTCTGGAGTGGCCCAACGGCTATATTGAACGATGAGTTATCTCCAACCGGTCTTGCACCTGGCTCTTATTCCGTAGATGTAACGGATGCCAATGGATGTACAGCATCTTTAAACAATATGGTTGTAGAAGATAGTCCTGTAGCAACACTATCGGGTGATGCTACAATTTGCGAAGGCGAAAATACGAATTTGACAGTGATCATTTCAGGAGGTACCGGTCCTTTTAACATTACAATTGATAATGGCGTAGGGACAATTAACGGATACAACAGTGGTGATCCTATTCTTGTAAGTCCCGGAGCCAACACCACATATAATCTGCTGGGACCGTTGACCGATGCCAATGGATGCGAGGCGTCTTTAAATGGTAGCGCTACGGTCACAGTAAATCCTTTGCCCGACGCAACGATTACCCCCGCCGGTCCATTTTGCGAAGATGCCGCCCCTGTCAACCTTGTGGCAGCGACGCCAGGTGGTACCTGGTCCGGTCCCGGTATAACCGATGGGGTGAATGGCACTTTTGACCCATCCGTAGCCGGATCGGCATCATCACCCCATACGATTACTTATGAGATAACAGACGGGAATGGCTGTATTGGTACAGATACTGAAGACATTGTTGTCAATGCAGTGCCCGACGCGACAATTACCCCTGCCGGCCCTTTTTGCGAGGATGCCGCCCCTGTGAACCTTGTGGCAGCGACGCCAGGTGGTACCTGGTCCGGTCCCGGGATAACGGATGGAGCGAATGGTACTTTCGACCCATCTGTAGCCGGATCGGCGTTATCACCTCATACAATTACCTATGAGATAAATGACGGCAATGGCTGTATTGATACAGATACTGAAGCTATTGTTGTCAATGCTTTACCAGACGCGACGATCACCCCCGCCGGTCCGTTTTGCGAAGATGCCGCCCCTGTCAACCTTGTGGCAGCGACGCCAGGTGGTACTTGGTCCGGTCCCGGTATAACCGATGGGGTAAATGGTACTTTTGATCCATCCGTAGCCGGAT
>JAKSDQ010000186.1 GCA_022360015.1 Cytophagales bacterium | reverse complement strand
TTAGTGAAATTACATTCATATCCATCAACCCTGATACGGGAAACCCATACACCGAGGCTGAAATAGCAGCGCTCAGCTACAACCCTGCGCAAGAAGAGTTTTTCTTGTTGGAACAGCCTGTAGTGGTACAGGTCATTACACAAGGCAGACCTTCGAAAGTGGAGGTAGAACGTGTGGGCACGACAACAGTTATTGGTAGTATTGACACCTTTCAAGATACTGAAAGGGGTTATGTGGGCACCTGGACCTCTTCCATAAATTCGCTAGGCATTCCTGAAGGTGACTCCGGTGAATTTGTCTTCTATGTTACATACGACAATGCAGGAGAAAATGGCTTTGAATCTCCTTCAGAGCACAGGGGCTTCTACAAAGTGACCCATGAATCTGCCAAATCGACACCTATATTTTTCACTGCTAACAACCCTTTTCAAAGATCAGAGGTTTCATTTACAGGTGATTTTACAGGTTCAGGGGTGGACGATTTTGGTTCTTTTATTGAAGTAAATGGGACCAACCAGTTTTTGACCTTAACCGAAAATAACGGAGAGTTTGATTTTACCCATAATGATGATTTCTCTATTTCATTATGGGTAAACACCGAATTCACAAACAGCGACCCCTCTATCATTTCAGACAAAAACTGGGGAGGTGGTGGCAATAAGGGTTTTGTTATTGCTTTCCTGGGCAGTAATTGGAAAGTTAATGTCGGCGATGGCAGCGGCAATAGGGCCGATGTCAATGGAGGTACCATCAATGATGGCCTGTGGCATCATGTAGCGGTAACCTTTGATCGAGATGGGGATATGACAGTTTATCAAGACGGCTTAAACCTTGCCAGCATAGATATGTCCAATGTCGGAGATATGGACAGTGGCCTGGCCATTAATGTAGGACAAGATGGAACGGGTTCTTATGGTTCATGGTTCGGCGGAAAAGTCGGTGGTGTTGTCTTGTCAAAGTATCTCCTGAGCGAGGATGAAATAAAACTACAGGCCGGAGAAATGGGCAGCGGTTTCAAATACATCGACATAAATCAACAATTGACCACCTTTAGCATCGACAATCGGGATGTGGTTCCGCAAGTTGAAAATGGTATGGTCATCAGGGAGTTTACCCCTGAGCAATTTGTTACCGTTGAAGATCCCACCGATGCCCTCTCTTTCAGATATGGAAATGACTTTTCGGTGGCCGTATGGTTAAAAACAACCTCAACCGCCAATGATCCCGCTATCATCAGTGACAAGAACTGGGGAGGTGGTGGCAACAAAGGTTTTGTCCTCTCATTCCTCGGCGACAGTGGTTGGAAGGTGAACTTAGGGGATGGTGAAGGTAACAGGGTCGATGCCAATGGTACTCAAATTAATGATGGTGCATGGCACCTTTTGGCAGCCACCTTTGATCGTGATGGTCAAATGGCTGTTTACCAGGACGGTTCTTTTGTATCGAGCGTGGATATGAGCGCTATTGGCGACATGAACAGTGGTTTTCCCATCAATATCGCCCAGGACGGTACCGGTACTTATGGAGTGGATTTCGACGGAACAATCGGAGAAACATACCTCTTTGATTTTGTATTGGACCCGGAAGATATAGAAGCACTATATAATCAACTATAAGCCGGAAATCATTTAGCATAAGCAATATTTCTTAATCGAACAATTATTCGAACAATCATAATTTTTGGACCACCAACCAACAAAATAATGAAGACCTTTAGAAAACTTTATACCTTTTTGACTGTCGCAGGAATATTATTTTCCGGATTGCTATATGGACAAGAACGTACAATAACAGGGCAAGTTACTGATAATCAAAGTCCATTGCCCGGGGCCACAGTAGCAGTAAAAGAATACCTGGAGATAGGAACATCCACTGATCTCGATGGTAATTTTCAACTGAGCGTCCCGGGTGGAACAACCACTCTTATAGTTTCATACATCGGTTATGTTACCCAGGAGATAAACCTAACGGCAAACGATAATTATGTGATTGTTTTACAGGAGGATGCCGCTCAATTAGATGAAATTGTAGTTGTAGGGTATGGCGTTCAGAAAAAATCGGATTTAACGGGATCCATCAGTCAGATAAAACTGGATGATAAGACCCCTGGGGCTTTTACCACGGTTGATCAGCTAATAGCTGGAAAAACAAGCGGTATTCAAGTGATCAATACAGATGGGGAGCCTGGTGCTTCTACCAATATTCGTATTAGGGGTACCGGTACCATAGGAGATAACCAACCCCTATGGGTAGTGGATGGTTTTCCTTATGTTGGAAATCCAAGCGCCTTACTAAACCTCAATGATATTGAATCGATCGATGTGCTTAAAGGAACATCTGCGGCGGCCATTTATGGGGCCAGGGCATCCAATGGTGTGGTCATTGTGACGACAAGAAGAGGCCAGGAAGGAAAATTACAGGTAACCTACAATGGCTATTATGGTCTGCAACAGAATCCTAATACCTACGATATGTTATCCGTCAATGATTACATTGACTTGCAAGCGGCAATGGGCAACGATTTCAGTACATTCCGGGATGCCCCGTTTGTCGATCATCAGGAAGAAGGATTGTCCGATATGGCTTCCATACAATCACACGATTTCGGTGTTTCGGGAGGTACCGCTAAATCAAATTATGCACTTACTGCTAATTACTTTAGACAAGAGTCTTCCGCAAGACCCGGTGAATTTGAGCGATATACCTTACGATTGAATGCTGATTTTAATATAGGAAAGTGGCTTAAAATAGGAGAATCCCTGCAAATTGGAAGGAATAGCTCGTTCACTCCCCGTTATGGAAATGGTCAGGTGGCCCATTGGCCTCTTGTTGCCAGATCGGCGCCATTTTTTCAGCTTTTTGATGAAAATGGCATCTTAGGGTATAATGAGGTAAACACGATCACTGCGGGGCAGGCCGTCGCCACCACAGAAAATATTGCTGCTTTGGGCGATAGCAGGATAAGTGGTTTTGAGGGTAGCGTATTCAATATCGTTGGCAATATCTATGGAGAAATAACGCTTTTCAAAGACCTTAAGTACCGGCTTTCAGGTGGTATCACCCAGTTAAATGGCAATGGTTCTTCGTACAGGACAGGCATCATTGATGGAAGATTAGGACCATCAGGAGGGGATAACGACAGCGGGTTTAGCAGAAATCTAAGCCGTAGTTTTACCACCAACCTTACCCAAACGTTAAGCTATAACAACACTTTTGGAAAACACGCTGTAAGTCTTTTGGCAGGGTATGAGGAAACAACATTCGAATTTGAGCAGGTCTTAGCTGCTGCAACCGGTCTTCCATTTCCCGATCTGAGAACCACGGGCGGTGCCGATAGCATCGACCCTTCAAGGGAAAGCTTCGATCAATGGGTCATCAGGGGATGGTTGGGAAGATTGACCTACAATTTCGATGGTAGATATTTGCTTACGGCAAATGTCAGGAATGATGAATCAAGTCGTTTTGCCCCGGGGTTCAGAAGTCAAACTTTCCCGTCTTTTTCCGTAGGATGGAATGTAGCCAATGAAAGCTTTTTTCCGGCAACCAATATCATAAGTTCCTTAAAATTAAGAGGGGGCTGGGGACAGTCGGGAAATCAGTTTACCGGGAACAATTTTGCCTATGTGGCAAGTCTTAACCTTTTTTCCTCGGTTATTATCGGTGAGGATCAAAGGGCTGTCAACACGCCGGTGCCGATTGGTTTAACCTCTTCCACATTAACGTGGGAGGTCGTAAACCAAACAGACTTCGGTATAGATGCCAGCTTGTTCGATGACAGGCTCAATTTCACCATTGAATACTTTAACAGAAGAACAGAGGATATTTTGTTGTCTGTACAGCCCCCTGGCACAAGCGGTTCCGGTTTCCAGGAGGTCTTGATCAATGCAGGTGAGGTTTCTAATAAAGGCTTTGAAGTTCTTTTGGATTACAATTTCACTGTCGATCAGGTAAACTTTAGTGTAGGGGGTAACCTCACCACCTTAAAGAATAATGTCGAAGCATTGGAAAACGATGATGCTGTAATAATACGGGCAGCTTCCGATCAATTGGTGGACACCCATATTTCCCGGGAAGGGGATCCCATCGGTTCTTTCTATGGCTGGGTCACTGATGGAATTTTTCAAAACAGGGAAGAAATCAGGTCACACGCCACTCAAATCGGGGCCGAACCAGGAGATATACGATTCAAGGACATCAATAATGACGGTGTAATCAACGGTGAAGACAGAACAGTGCTCGGAAAATCCATTCCGGGATACTACTATGGTTTCAATATAGACGCCAACTATAAAAATATTGATTTTAAGGCTGTTTTCTTAGGTGTTGGAGATGTTCAATTGTTGAATGGCGGCAGGTATGAACTGGAAAGGATGCGCAATACCTCCAATCAATCCGTATCCACTTTACAGCGGTGGACCGTTGAGAATCAATCCAATACATTTCCAAGGGCAACGGCTACAGATCCCAACGGTAATGCCCGTACATCTGACAGGTGGATCGAAGATGGTGACTATTTCCGGCTCAGAAACTTACAAATTGGGTATACTATCTCACAAAAACATTTAAATACCTTGTTCAATGGTGTGGTCAATAATCTAAGATTTTACGTCGCCGGACAGAACCTGTTCACTATAACGGATTATTCAGGTCTTGACCCCGAAATCACCGTAGGCTCCACATTTAACTCAGACCTGGCTAGTGATGCCCCTATTGTCAATGGCAATGACTCCGGCCGAACCCCCGCTCCAAGGATATTTCAAATTGGTATACAAGCAACGCTTTAATCTTGAATTGTTATGAAAAAGAAGTATTTACTGTTAACACTGATTTTTTTCGCGCTTTCTTGCGCCGATGTTGATCTGGTACCATTGGATAGACCCAATGAGGAAAGTTTTTATAATAACTTTGAGGAGTATGATGTCATTACGTTATCAGCTTACAGTCCGTGGAACAAATTGTATCAAGCTTCCAGTTCCGCATTGAATGTTTGGTCTCCAATATTTAAGGTGTTGCTAGCGCCCTCCGATAATGTACAACCTACCACATGGGAAACACAGGAGGCCACTATCACAGGTTTGCAAGAATATAATGACTTGAATT
>JAKSDQ010000330.1 GCA_022360015.1 Cytophagales bacterium | reverse complement strand
TTTGCTCATGATGGAAACAGCCAGGGAGCCCCTATCCAAACAAGCACTCATTGCACAGAATGTGGCCCTTAGCCAAAAGGTTTCCCAGCTCAAATTTGAACTCGAACAACTTAAACGGGTCGTGTTTGGCAGCAAAAGCGAACGCTTTGTTCCCAGCCAGCCCGCTGAACAACTCAGCCTCGGGCTAGAAGTGGCGGCGGCCCCACCGGTAAGTACCCCCCAAAAGGTGAGCTATATTCGGCAAAAGCCGCAAAGGAAAGAAAAGCCGGTACGTCAGCCTTTACCTGCCCATCTGCCCCGCACTGGAATCATCATTGAGCCGGAAGGGGATTTGACAGGGCTCAGGAAAATAGGCGAAGAAATCACCGAAGAGCTTGAATATGAGCCAGGCAAATTGTTTGTCAACCGCTATGTGCGGCCAAAATATGTGAAAGACAACCAGGATTTGGTTTTTATAGACGCATTCCCTTCCCGTCCCATAGAAAAGGGGATAGCGGGGCCAGGGTTGTTGGCCCAAATAGCCATCGACAAGTTTGTCGATCATTTACCTGTCTACAGGCAGGCCAAGCGATATGAACGGGAAGGCACCCGGATCGCCCCCTCCACCATCGGTGGGTGGCTTGCCTACCAGTGCAGCCTTTTGGCACCGCTTTATGATGCCTTGAGGGTCAAGGTGCTTGGCAGTGGTTACATCCAAGCTGATGAAAGCCCGATAAAAGTGCTGGAGAAGGCCAAAAAAGGAAAGGCCCACAGGGGGTATGAATGGGTTTACCACGCTCCGGTCCAACGACTGGTTTTGTTTGAATATCAGCCAGGGAGGTATGTGCAAATCCCCAAATGGTTGCTGAAAGATTACCGGGGGTATCTGCAGGCAGATGGTTACAGTGTTTACGAATGGTTTGATAACCAGCCAGGTATTACCCGGATGCAATGTATGATCCATGCCCGTCGGGGATTTGCGCAAGCATTGGATAACGACAGGCCAAGGGCAGCATATGCACTTAGCCAATTTGGTAAGGGCTATGACATAGAGCGAAAGGCGCGGGAAAAAAACATGACGGATGCACAAAGGCTGGCGCTAAGGCAGCAACAGGCTGTGGACATATTAACTGACATGGGTGAATAGTTGAAAAAAGAAATCGGTCAGGTATTGCCTAAAAGTCCCATAGGCAAAGCCATGGCCTATGCATTGGCAAGATGGGACAAACTTTGTCTGTATGCCGAAGACGGCATGCTGGAAATAGCTAATAACCTGGTAGAGAATGCAATCAGGGCATTGGCCCTGGGAAGGCGTAACTATTTGTTTG
>JAKSDQ010000331.1 GCA_022360015.1 Cytophagales bacterium | reverse complement strand
TTTGCTCATGATGGAAACAGCCAGGGAGCCCCTATCCAAACAAGCACTCATTGCACAGAATGTGGCCCTTAGCCAAAAGGTTTCCCAGCTCAAATTTGAACTCGAACAACTTAAACGGGTCGTGTTTGGCAGCAAAAGCGATTGCCATGTACTATTGTTTTTTCGGTACATGTGCCAGGAACAAAGTAAACCCTTACACATGGCTGAAAACAGTGCTTGGAACTATTAATGACCACCCAATCAATAGCATCGAAGAACTGCTACCAACAAACAAGAAACTTTTTACCCCAAAGCAAAGCTAACGGCAACATAAATACAAAACAACCGGGGGTTGACAGTATACTTACGTTTCAGTCCAAAGAAGGGGATTTCAATTGTTTTTTTGTGGATACTGGTGAGCAAGTAGCCTCCATTAGTATGGAGTCTATCCTTTGTAACCATTGTGTTTTTTATTTTTTCATTATTTGTTCCACATAGTTTTTGTGGTTTTCATATCCGTTATTCTCTGGGTTTTCCAAATCAATCATACTTCCTAATCCAGTATCGAAAATTTGCCAACCTTGTTGTTTTGCAAGTTCAATCAATTCGAACAATCCGTTTTCCCCATACAAGCTCAGCATCTTGTTACTTACCGGTTCATCGTCAGTAAAGAAGTCAATCGAGAAATCTTTTCCTTTTATCTGTCGATGATTTTCTTCTTTAACAATTTCAGTAAATGAACTTTCAAGGACTCCTGTGAAGTTAATTGGTTCGAGTTTGTCTACGTCCAATTCTTCAATTGATTTAATAGTCTCCTTTGAGTTAAATAAAACAATATCCCAGCTCATATTTTATTCAGTTAATTTTTTCAATTTTTTAGCAATTTCCAGGTGGTCAGTTAGACCTGTTGATAGTCCAATGTTGACATTAGCGTGTTGATGAAGGAGTTTAGCAATTCTCGATTCGTCTGCATTGTCTTCTAAGAGTTTAATTATGGAAGGAACATATCCTCGATATTCATCGTCAGGTCCTCCGTAATCATTTACTCCAATTGGATTCCATTCCTCCCATAGAATTTTATTCACTTTTATCCAGAGTTCTTTTTTGTCCATTTTGCCTGTTTAATGGCCTATAGTCCCCTTGTTCGATTTCATCCAGGCCAGAGGCCTTAACCATGGTTGTCACTCGGCTGTGCCGAGCGACTGGGGAGATCGCCCGACAACTAAGCATTCGTATGGCTGATAGGCCGAACATGAATGCTTAGTTATTGTGTGCCGTATTTTATTTAAGTTCAATGTTATACTTTTTTGAGATCTTAATCAAACTGTCTATATATGCTTGATTTATCTTAGGCTCTGATTGAGTCTCAACTCTTTTACCATCCGGATAGTTAATCACAGACACACTCGATTTAGGAATCAGTGCATTCTTATATTCTGAATTAAGAAAATTTACAGCTTCTTTTTCTGAATTTGTTTTCATCATAAATACAAATCTCGCAGTTATTCCCATTTTTTTTTGTAAATCAGGATATTCACGAACTAAATCTTTTATAGAATTCAAAGTTTGATAGTTGTTAAACAAGCTAATAGTTGAATTTTGAAGATCCGAATTTATCTCAGCTATTAATTTGTTGTAGTTAACTTTCTCATTCAATTCATACCATTTATCTTTATTATTAGTAATAAATCCCGGACGTAAACTTATAAAACAATCATACTCTTTTGGAACATCAGGAATCGGTCTATCTCTAGTTTTCTTGAAAATATCAGGATTAAAAAATCCAATATTGAAAGTAAAGGATATATCTTCTTTCGAATTCCATTGACTTTTTCGAACATTGAATATTTGAATCAAATCATTGGTTGATTTATAAAAGTTATTGTTCTTCTTTTTAAATCCAATTGCCTTGAACGCCGGAGCAATAATTTCTTTAATCAGATTGTCAAATTTAACTTTAAAATTGCTCATAGTTATGGTTTATCCGATTCTTATGGCACAAAACGATACTACTACTATGCTTAGGAAGTAGAACCGGCAAGCAGTAGCACTGTCCTTTCCTCATACACAATCCCGATAGCTACCGGGATAAAATTACACAATCGTGGCGGACTTTCCAATCCCCACTATCAGTTCCTTACAGATAAACCCCTATGCATTCATAGTTCATATTATCGGCATTTTCGCTATTAAGTCCCGTTATTTTTTTTATCTTTTCGCTGCTAACTTCATCATATTCTAATGATGCTACAACTATCAATTTGGTTTAAAAGAAAGATCTTGGAGAGGCATACGAGTGCAAGTCCCGAGACCTATTCAAAGCATCGCTTTGATGAAGTTAGCGGTGACTTCTCCTCTTTTTATTTATTTACCCATTTCATTTATGCTAACTTCCAATGGTCAAAGTGTTACTCAGAACAGTAGTTCTAAAAATGCTTCGGTTGATACCCGTTAAGTATCAGGAAATTCCAGGAACTATGCTAGTTGTTATTAGCAATATCCCTCGGACAAACCGAGATCAGTGAACTTCTGCGAGAAAGCAATGTGCCCTGGTAGCTTTCCTGTTTGGAGCACTTGATTGCCAAGCATGACCATTTTTTCGAAATCGACCAGTGCTGTCCTGGGCAAAAAATAGGTGAGTCCCCATCTATCATCCCAGATCTGCAAGAGGTCAGGATTGTCATCGTTTATCGACGGCTGGCCAAAAATTAGAATCTCATGCTTGTACGTGTCCTGAAATAAGCAAAACCCATGTTCGTTGCCAAACCCCTGGAACTTTAGTTGGGAATCTTTCCGTTCGATCTCAAAAAAGATCTTCGGCAAAAGTGAAAAAGCCCCTCCCAACAGTGCCCAGAGATCATTGACATTATTCGGGGCAAAGTAATGATCTGCAAATGCACCCTCGGCAAAATCGATCGTCAAGCCAAATGGCGGAATTTTATTGTCCTTAGGGAGCACAATCAGAGATTGAGGCAGTTCGTACAACTTCATTTTCTTTTATGAGTTATTCCTACTTTGACAGATTAAAAGAAAGGGTTAAAAAAGCCCTAAATACTGAAATCCGGTACATTTAGGAATGGTATTATTTATAACGAGGTTCATTACTTAACTAACCAGGAGTAAATTATGAAAAAACACTCAAAACTTCTAATGAGAAGTTGAGTGATTTTATTTTCGGTTTCAGGTCATTACTTTTAAGTGGGCGCTGAGGGATTCGAACCCCCGACCCCTTGGGTGTAAACCAAGTGCTTTGAACCAACTGAGCTAAGCGCCCTTTCTTAAACTGTTTTAACAATTTTAAAAAAAGTGTGCGTAAAGTGTGCATAATAAAAAAGGGAGTTACAAAATAAAATTTTGCAACTCCCTGATAATCAATGTGGGACCTGCTGGATTCGAACCAGCGACCCCCTGCTTGTAAGGCAGGTGCTCTGAACCAACTGAGCTAAGATCCCGGGATGCTCCCCGTAAATTTGGAATGCAAATCTAGGATAGAAATTGATTTTTACAAAAATATAGCTGAAAAAAATTAAATCAGCCCTCAACCTCCTCAAAGAGGTAGTCTTTTCCTTTCCCGTACTTTACCAGATCGCTCAAAAAAAACATTTCCAGCGTGTGTATGTCTTTTACTTTGAAATCTCCATCTCCCATCACTTCGTGAACTTCGAAGGTGGACTCCTCGCCAAAATTCTTTAAATAATATTTTTTGCCGGTTCTTATGTTGTCAAATGACATGGCCATATACTAAATAATTAACAGGGTCATTACTACTTTTTTCAAAAATTAAGTTTACTTTATGGGTCAAATCCAAATCTCAAAAGATTAATATCGGATTTAGCACAAATTTAGGGAATTTATTCACCAACTATTCACTAACATTATACTTTGAAAAGAAATTACCCCGTATCGTAACAACCACGTCATGAATTGGAATAAAAAACTATTATTCATCTTATTTATCGTTTTTATAGTGCCTCACCAAACCTTTTCCCAAAAAATCGATATTCAGGGCCACAGAGGGGCCAGGGGATTACTGCCTGAGAATACGATCAACGCTTTTATCAAAGCCGTGGATCTGGGGGTCTCTACGCTGGAGTTGGATGTGGTGATCTCAAAAGATGAAAAGGTCGTCATTTCACACGAGGCCTACATGTCAGGGGCAATTTGCCTGGATCAAAACGCCCGTGCGATAGAAAATGCCGACGAAAAATCCCACAATATTTATCAAATGGCCTATGAAACCATTAGAAAGTATGACTGTGGCATAAAGGGTAACGACCGGTTTCCGGAGCAAGAGAAGGTTACTGTCCACAAGCCGTTATTAAGCGAAATGGTTGAAATTGTGGAGAAGCATATCAGGGAGAATAACCTGGATCCGGTCAATTACAACATCGAAATCAAAAGCACTCCCGGAGGAGATAATATTTATCATCCTTCACCAAAAAAATTTACCGACATCGTCTATAACGAGGTGAAGCAGCTTTTACCATTAGAAAGGGTGATTATTCAATCGTTTGATATTCGCGTGCTGCAGTATTTACATGAAAAGGACCCCAAGGTAACGCTGGCTTTTCTCGTCGAAAACAAGTTGAATTATAAGGCACAGTTAAAAAAACTTGGCTTTGAGCCAGCCATCTACAGCCCCTACTACAAACTGCTCGATGCCAATGTAATAGAAAAGCTGCATAAAAAGAACATCAAGGTAATCCCCTGGACGATCAACGATCCTGTTGAAATGAAATTAATGATAGAATGGGGCGTAGACGGAATCATCACCGACTACCCAAACCGCGCCATCAGGCTACCATAACCAACACCCCCATTTTCATTTTTATTTTAATTTCCACCTACTATTCCACCTTAAATAACGCATCAACTATTTCCCGTACTTGGTTGGCTTTTAATCTTGGCCCGAATTTAGCTACGACCCTTGAGGAGGCAAGACTGGCAATTTTGCCAGCCTCGGCATAAGTATGCCCGTGGGTAATACCGTACAGGAAGGCCCCGGCAAACATATCACCGGCACCATTGGTATCCACTGCATTTACACGATAGGGTTCAATATCTACAAAAGTATCTCCATCAAAAATAGAAGCGCCATTGGCTCCGAGGGTGATAGCAAATTTTTTCGCAAAATATTTAAGCCGTTCCCTGGCTTCCAATATATTGTCTGTTCCTGTGAAAAGGCATGCTTCCTCTTCATTGCAAAACAGCATATCCACGCCTTTGCCAACTACCTCCCGCATCTCTTTCTTAAAATATTTTATCATACTGGGATCGGAGAAGGTGAGGGCTGTTTTCACGCCATGCTTCTCTGCCATACTTTTAGCGACTTTCATGGCTTCTCTACCCATTTCGGATGCAACAAGGTAACCTTCTATGTAAACATAATGAGAATCCCTGATAGCCTCTTCATGCAGCTCTTTCGGTGAAAAGTCTGACGTTATACCCAGAAATGTATTCATGGTTCGCTGGGCATCAGCTGTGGTCATCACCAGACATCTGCCGGTAATACCGTCGGCCAGGCCGGCACCATTTAAATTGGTATCGACATGATTCGCCACCAGGTCCCTGAGATAAAAGTGCCCCATCTCATCATTGGCTATTTTGCAACTGTAAAAACAACGGCTTCCAAACTGGCTTGCACTAATGATTGTATTGGCAGCCGACCCACCACATTGGCGATCACTATCGGGAAGGTGGATCGCTTCGATTAATTCATGTTGCCTCGTTTCGTTTACCAGGGTCATCACACCTTTTTCTATACTATACCTGGTAAAAAAATCATCGTCAACCTCTGTGACTATATCCACCAACGCATTACCCAAACCGTAAATATGATATTTCTTTGACATAACAAGTGTTAAAGGATGTTTAATAATTGTTCTTTAATTTTTTCCAACTCCTCTTTCATGCCCACCACAAACCTTTGTATGGTAGCATCATTGGCCTTGGAGCCGATGGTATTAATCTCACGGCCGATTTCCTGCGAAATAAAACCTAATTTTTTCCCTCGTGATTCGGGGTGGTCGAGCACTTCGACAAAGTAATCCAGATGACTTCTTAGCCGTACTTTCTCTTCGTTGATATCAAGTTTTTCAATGTAATAGATCAGTTCCTGTTCAAAGCGGTTTTCATCAACCTTTTCCACGTGACGCAATTCGTCTATTTTTTGCTTTAACCTTTCTCTAACCAACTGAATCCTTTGAGGATCCTGTGCTTCGATTTTATGTAGAAATTCACCGATGTTATCAATATAGGATAAAAGCTTTTGCTGTAACCCGGCCCCCTCCTTAATCCGGAAATCATCACATTGGTCTATGGCCTGGTGAATATGTGCTGCAATTACTTCCCAGTCTTTGGTCAAATCTTCATCAGAGTCCTGCTGCAGTACCACATCCGGCATTTGAATAGCAAGCTTAAAAATATCCTGTTCAGGGGCATTTGCCTCCTTCGCTACCGCTTGCAGACTTTCATAATACTCATTAAACAGCCCCCGGTTAATGGCCATTTTGACTATGGGAGCCTCTTTTTTTTGAAAAGTAATAGCGATGCTTGTCTTCCCCCGGATCAGACGCTCTGTGATGATATTTTTAACCTCCAATTCCTTGTCTGAAAATTCCCTCGGCAGTTTGATCAATGCATCCAGAAATTTCGAGTTAAGGGATTTGACCTCAACACTCAGGTTAACATCGCTGTTGTCCAGCTTGGACTGGCCAAAGCCTGTCATAGATTTTACCATAAACGACAAATTATTTTAGGCCACTTTGCCAAATAGGCCTCAAAAATAAAGGAAATAATCCGTCATTAAAAATCATATCCCAGGGTCACGTAAAACTTGGTGGATTTCACCTCATAGTCTTCTATAGGCCAGGCGACATCGAACTTCATGAAATAACCTAAAAATACGGTTCTTACGCCAAACCCATAACTGGATAGCCATGGGCTGTTGAAATTGTCAATTAAGGCTTCAAATGGCGATTCCTCTGAACCGATAAACTCCCTGTTCAGACTGTTTTCATCCGGCCATAAACGGTCACCGTTCCATGAAGATCCGATATCATAGAATCCTACAAGCTGAAAGTTCCTTAAAAAATTAGAAGAGATAGGCCCATTACTCAGGTATTGCACGATGGGCAATCTTAGTTCGGCGTTAAAAAGGATGGCGTTTGATCCGTTAAATTTGTTGTAATTAAATCCCCTCAGGTTGGTAACATAGTCCACAAACAGCAGGTTGCTGTTATCTTGTTCCGATATGATAGCCAGGGGATCATTCCCTTCCTGCGAGTCAGTTCTTTTGAAAAGCCAGTTGTCCATGCCGCCGAGCAAAAACCTGGGTGAATTTGTACCAAAAAATCTGCCATAAAACAGGCGGGTAGCAAATATAAATTCTTTGTGTATTTTTTGATAGTTCCTCAGATCCAAAATTAACTTGCTGAAACTCGGTCTTACACTTTCATTAAGGCTCTGATAGTGCGTAAATGATACTTTACCCCTTGTACCTTCATACAAATTCAACCCTTTTACGGAAGAATTGTCAAAGACCAGTTCCACCGTACCACCCCCATAGCTGGCATCGGTATCGATAGGTATCAATTGAGTGCCCGGAATCAGTGTCCGGTCATCCAAATCAAATGACCTTGTCAGCGCATAAAATGGCTTGAAGCTCAACCTGGAAGTAACGCTCAATGGATAAGAAGCACTTAACTCCACCTTATTCAGTGTGTACCTCTGCCGGATATTACTATCTTCATCTGCCGTCATGGAAATAGTCCTTCGCTCATAACGGGCTCCCAAGTCTATTTTATGCTTTAAATACTGATATTCTGTAAAAAGATCATTATTTCTGAGATCCGTAATCGCCAGAATACCCCCGTAAAAACGATGATTCTCCAGCATATCGTTCATCCTGGCCTCCAACTGGATACCAAAGCCTCTCATTGGATCAATTACCCAGGAGGTAATCAGATTGTCAGCACTAAACCGTGTTTCGTAGGGTAAAGGGCCCACTATCTTGCTTTCTTTTTGCAGCTTACGATAGTTAGACAGGAAGGAGGTTGCGTTGTCATTGCTCTCTTGTTTTTCCTCTACCACATCTTTATCAAAAACATAATTATCAGTGTCAATGATATCTGTTTCACCACCCGTATCCACTTCCATTTCATCTATCAGGGCTTCATCGATGATTGAGTTTTCATCAATTTCTTCTGCTGCTTCTTCCGCCTCAGGCTGCTGTTGCGCCTGTTGTTCCTGATTCAATTTAAATTTATTTAACCTGTTGGTTATAAATTTGGCCTGCAGCACCTCCTGGCGTCTGGTTTGAGGGGTAAAAATACTTTTGTTAAAGTCGAATGATTTATCCAGGTATACAAAATCCCTGCCCCTGTTTATCATAATATATGATAAAGTCCCCTGATTAAAATCAATATCATAATCCTTAATACTATAGTTGAAATTAGATACCTGGGTGAACAAATTTTTATCTACTGTGTACCTGTAAAGATTAAAGATGCCTTTCTGGTCGCTCAGGTAGTAAATCGTATTAACATCCTGTGGGATTGGCTTAAAATCCCGGCTCAAGGTATTGGTAGCCCGGAAAAGCACATTGCGGGTCGTATCGAGGTTATAAATGAAAAGGTTATAATTATCTCCCAAAACCTTGTAATCATTAAATTTAACATCTATGGTATCACTTACCCTGTTGGAACTGAAAACAATCGATTTTGAGTTAGGAATAAACCGGGGACTTATGTCATCATAAATATCATTGGTTATCCTTTTCAGGCCATTGCGGTTCAGGCTGATGATAAAAATATCACTCCTGCCTTTGATATCGGCACTCAGTACCACAAGATTTCCATTGGAAGAAAAATCAAATTCCTTGATTTGATTAAACCTGCCCAACTCTTTTTTAAATTTGCTTTTGGTGTTTACATCGTACAACCAAAGGAAGCTTCTGCCCCTTTTCACATTAATGATCCCAAGGGTGTGATCATCTTTCCAGCTAAGCATAGGTATTTCATAGTCGATCTCCTGGTTAATCACCTTGTAACCTCCAACCAGTGCTGTTCTTTCTTTGCCTGAACTGTTATCCCTGACCACTACCTTATATTTTCCGTCATTATTTTTAGCATAGGCTATGTAGTTGCCCCCGGGACTCAAGCTTACTGCATTAAAATCAAATTCTTTGCGATTTTTCTTTTGCAACTTACCTTCATCACCTGCTGACACATAGCTTTCATTAACACCTGTTGCCATATTGGCATAATATTGCTGCCAGTCAGCCAAAAATCTTCTGAAGGGAATACTTAATGTATTGGCGATGCCTTTTTCTTCGTCCCTGATAATCCTCGTTAAATTCAATATGTAGGAGATGTTGCTCCTTCCGTAGGTCTCAGCGATATAGTTCCAGATGGACTGACCAACCAGGCCGCCTTCTTTCGTACTGAACCTGGACAGTTTTTTAAACTTTCTGGTTCCAAATAAATCCCTTACGTGATCATCCATTTCCACGCTCCAGCCTTTGGCAACATACAGTGCCGCCCCATCTAAAAACCACTCTGGCAGTGATAACAATAAACCGCTTTGAAACATGTCGGTAATACTGCCCCCAAACATCATGTCATTAATCAACATTTCGGAAATGCGGTAGAGCAGTTCTTCCTTAAAAGCACTAACGGTACCCGGATAAGCGATTTCCACCTGGGATTTCACAAAATTGGTTTGCCCCCCTATGGTAAAAATGTTTTCATTGACACCGACATTGCTTTGTTGTAAGTCGCTGACTGAATTGTAAAGAAATATTTTGGTTTTCGAATAAGGCTGATAGCCAAGCACATCTGTCAACCTGTCAAACTCACTTTCGAGAAAAGAAGCGGCCATTTTGGCGAGATTGTTACCTCCTTCGTAGAAATATACATCAAAGTTATCTGAACTATAGTATCGCCATTCAAAGTTCTTGTACTGTATTCTGTTCTTCCCAAAAGTGCCTATGGCTTCCTGCGCTGATGATTCATTTATTGTAAAAGTGGTAACAAGTAATAAAATTGAAATCGTAAAAACCCGCAAACTCATACTCTGAAAACAATTTGTTTTTAATTCTAATATAACGAAAAATACCGATTAATATTCACTTCTTCCGGCAACTCTTTGTCATTTGAAAGAAAATTGCAAAATTTTGCTGAGAAGTATGGCATCAGGGATACCCCTTTGGTGCCAAACCCATTAAATATCATTAACTTGTTAAACTCAGGATGAGCACCGATAAGAGGTCTGCGATCAAGCGTGGCCGGTCTGATACCCGCAACCTGATCGATAACTTTATAATACTTTTTGAAAAAAACATGCAGTTTTTTCCTGAGTTCGATACCTGCTTTTTCAGTCACTTCCCAAGTCATATCCTTCCAGTCATAAGTAGATCCTACCTTGCAATGACCATTTTCGAGCGGCAAAATGAACAAACCCCTATTGAGAATAACAGGTACAGGTTCCTTAGGTTCAATTATTAACAGCTCCCCCTTAACCCTGCGAAAAGGAAGCCACGAAAAAAAACGGTCAACATTTGACAATGGTCCTTCACAGAATATTACTCGCCTGGCCTCAATATGCCTGTATCTCACCAAATGCGTATCAAAAACCAGCTTTTCTCCTTCAAAGGTCTCCTCACTTATGATCTGTTGCTGTTTCAAATAAGTCCGGTATTCACGTAGCAAGGTAGCAATATCAACGTAACCACAATAATTTAGTTCCAATCCACCATAAGCGTCTTCAACAAAATCACCATAAACACTGTTCCGGTGGATTTTTCTAATAAATTTTTTAATTCCCGGGTCGGCACTTTTCCCCATCCACTCATTTTGTTCTGCCATGTTTACAAAAGGCCTGTAGATGGGTTTTTGATAGAAAAACCTGCACCCCAAAAATGTCTCCAATTCCCTGTAAAAATCTACCAGCTCTGAAAAAAGCTCATCGGCCAACCAGGTTTTTACCATTCTGTTGCCTGTTATAGGGTTAAAAAGCCCCGCGGCCACAACAGAAGAAGATTCCATTTGAGGCTGATCTATTACCAACACCTTTTTTTCCTGTTTCAGCAACCGGTAGGATAAAATCGTCCCCGCCAACCCCTGTCCTACAATGAGATAATCCACTTTCATCTTACCTGAGCATTGAAAGCCTTCATATAAATTACAACCAACACCCTCTGTGTCCCTTTGTGTCTTGGTGCCTCCGTGGTGATTTTTTTGAACTACAAAGGCACCAAGACACAAAGGGATACGAAGTCGATAGCCAATCTGAAAAAAAATTATCGGGCATAAAAAATATTAGTTATTCATATTAAACATCAATTATTGGTATATTTCAACATTATTGTTTCACTTTGCTGAAAATTCCAAAATAATGATCTCAAGGTTATGATCAAAATTCAATCCTTTGTCTTCGGCCCGTTTATGGAAAACACTTACATTCTCAGTGATGAAACCGGAGAAAGCGTCATTATTGATCCGGGCTGTTATGAACGCGGAGAAAAAGATACCATTACCGGCTATGTCAGCACCAATAACCTGAAAGTAGTGAAGCTGTTAAATACACATTGCCATATTGACCATGTATTGGGAAATGATTTTATCAAAGAAAAGTACCAAGTCACGCTGGCGTCGCATGAAAAGGAGGCACCATTGCTGAAGGCTGTAAAAACCTATGCGTCAAACTATGGATTCCCCAATTACAGTGAAGCAGAGATTGATGAATTTATCGATGAAAATGACACTGTCAAATTCGGCCAGACACAACTGGAAATTCTTTTTGTGCCGGGACATTCCCCGGGGCATATCGCTTTTTACAACCGGGAACAAAAATTCTGCATAGGTGGCGATGTACTCTTTCAGGGAAGTATCGGAAGAACCGATTTGCCAGGCGGGGATTTCAATACATTAATACAAAGTATCCACCAAAAGCTTTTTTCGCTGGATAATGACGTCACCGTTTATTGTGGCCACGGTCCCAGCACGACGATAGGAGAGGAAAAAAAATCAAATCCGTTTTGTGCCATCCACATGGCTTAACGCCGGCCTTTGTTATTTTGTCAGTAAAAAAACATATTCCTAACCTATTTACCTGCCTCAATCTGCTTTCGGGTAGTATAGGCATAATCCTGGTCTTAAAAAACAATGATTTGAGAAGTGGTGCCTATCTCATCTGGCTGGCCGGTTTATTCGATTTTCTGGATGGTTTTGTCGCCAGGACCTTAAAAGTTAACTCTAAAATTGGCAAGGAGCTGGACTCATTGGCTGACATGGTAACGTTCGGTCTTCTGCCGGCGATTATGGTTTTTGATATGATCCAGGCATCTTCAGACCACCCCATCCTACCCTACACGGCTTTGATAATCACTGTATTCTCCGCACTCAGACTGGCCAAATTTAACATTGACACCAGGCAAAGCGAACATTTCATAGGACTCCCAACGCCAGCCAACGCCCTGCTCATCAGCTCATTACCTTTCATCATTTACCAGCAAAATTTCTGGCTTACCGAAGTGCTGCCCCTGTCAGGCTTGTTGGTGATAATCACCGTCGTCTTTTCATTACTCCTGGTGTCTGAGATTAAACTGATGGCTTTGAAGTTCAAAGGGTTTCAGTGGGAAGTCAACAAGATGAAGTATATCTTTATCCTGATGGCTTTGGTTTCCCTCTCCGTTTTTAAGATAAAAGCCTTTCCGTTGGTAATAACGTTGTACATACTGCTTTCGATAATTAACAATTTTTTAATTTCCAATACCCGCAAAAACCCGAATTAATGATAAATTAGTATTTTGGTACTATTTTAACATAAAATCCGGCGGTTCCGCAACGTAAGATTTAAGCTTACTTTGAATTTGAATTATTAATTAAATAAGGAACATTTAAATATAAATAGGGGTTTTACGTTCGTTGGTAAGAGTCTTAGATATAATATGTACCACCATTTTATTGAAAAGCCTGGGAAAAAGGCAAGGGTATTTACCTGCATGCTGCTCTACCTGCTTGCCGGTACTTCCTTGTATGGGCAGATCGACACCCCCAGGAGATCCTCCGGCGAATTCAATTCAGTACTATCGGAGGGCAATTGGTACAAATTCGGTATTATCGTAAGTGGTATTTATCAGATGAATGCCGGTTTACTGTCAGAGGCCGGTGTAGATATTAACAACATTGACCCGAAAAAGATTAAAATATTTGGAAATGGCGGAGGCATGCTACCCCAGGCCAACAGCCAGGCCCGACTACAGGATTTAACAGAAAATGCCATTTTTGTGAACGGCGAAAATGACGGAAAATTTGACAATAACGATTTTATACTGTTTTATGGTCAGGGGCCGGATGATTACGGATACGACCAACCCGGACAAAAGTTTACTTATCGAAAAAACCTCTATTCAGACACCACTTATTACTTTCTTACCATTGGCTCAACCAATGGGCAACGAGTTGCTAATCAGGACAACCTCGGTACCGGTTTCCCTGTGATAAGCGATTACGACTATTACGTGGCCTTTGAAGAAGATAAGTTTAACTTAATATCTTCAGGCCGTAAATGGTTCGGCGAAGGTTTCAAAGCAAGCGCAAAAGATTTCGTTTTTGATATGCAAGGTATCGTTCAAAACACCACCGCCGTTCTGGATGTCAGCACATTAAGTTTTAATTCCTATGACAACAATTCTACCTTTGATGTGTCAGTAGACGGAAGCCTGCTGGGGAAGCAAAACTTTTCTGCGGTTACCAGCTATATTTATGGCCTCAGGGGTGATGAACAACTCGATAGCTTTGAATTTAACACGACTATTTTAAGCTCCGATAGCAAAGTCGGTGTGAACCTTCGCTTTAACCCCAGCGCTAATCTTGAATCTACCGGCTACCTGGATTACCTGTTTTTGACTGTCAAAAGAAAGCTTTCCCTGGTTGAGGACCAGGTACCATTCAGATCCACCGGCAGTCTTGCCCAGCCTGCCAGTACATTTGAAATAAATAACTTTTCAGGTGAGGCACGAATATGGGACATAAGCGACCCGTTGAATCCCAAAGAGCAGTTATTTGACTTTGATTCAGGAAACGGTAAGGCTAGTTTTGGGGTAGCTACAGTGGATTTGAAAGAATTCATCGCGTTCAACGGGAATTATCTTTCCCCTTTATTTACAGGTAAGGTAAAAAACCAAAACCTGCGGGGCGATGAAGTGACGGATATGGTAATTGTTTCACACCCCGATTTTTTGAGTGAAGCCAACCGGCTTGCGAATTTCAGGCAGAATCACGATGGCCTCAGTGTAAAAGTAGTAACCACTGAAGAGATTTACAATGAGTTTTCTTCCGGGGCACAGGATGTGACAGCCATAAGAGACTACATGAAATATCTTTATGATAAAAGCACCGCTGGCAAATTCAAATACCTTTTGTTGTTTGGTGAGTGCTCTTATGACTACAAGGACAGGGAAAATAATAACACTAACAAGGTACCTGTCTATCAGTCCAGGGATTCCCTGTGGCCTACACGGACCTACTCATCAGATGACTATTATGGATTTTTGGATGATGATGAGGGGGAATGGATTGAAAACAATGATGGTGATCACCTTTTGAATATTGGTATCGGCAGGCTGCCGGTCAATACAGTGGAAGAGGCCGGAATTATTGTCGATAAAATTATACATTATTCCACCGATACCAGTACCCTGGGTAACTGGAGGAATGAAATATATCTCATCGCAGATGACAGTGATGGAGATGCCTTCCGTCATTTCCTGGACGCAGAATCCTTGTCCGGGCAGGTAGAGGAGAGCTATCCTCAGTTTAACATCAACAAGCTGTACCTCGACGCCTTTCCCCAGCAAGTCACGCCCAATGGCGAAGTAGCACCGGAGTTCAGGGAATTAATCGAACAAGCGATTGACAGGGGTACCCTCATTGTAAATTACACCGGTCATGGCAACGAGGAAAAACTGGCCGAAGAAGCCGTCATTGATCTGGACATGGTTAAAAACCTGGAAAACTATGATCAACTGCCGTTATTTGTCACTGCCACATGTGAATTTGGCCGTTATGATGACCCGGTCAGGAAATCAGGCGCTGAAGAATTGATCCTGAATCCGGAGGGAGGGGCCATTGCTTTATTGACCACCACACGACCGGTTTTTGCGAATAGCAATCTGACGCTGAACCTCGCATTTTATAATACTGTATTTAAAAGGAACAATGGCCAATATCTTCGATTGGGGGATATTGTACAGGAGACAAAAAATAATAGCCTGGAGGGTTTCAAAAACAGAAACTTTTCATTGCTTGGGGACCCTTCAATGAGGCTCAGCTATCCTGAAAAAAACATTCATATTAATGAAATTAACGGCTTGCCGGTTGCAACTAAAATAGACACACTTACGGCGTTGAGTAAAGTGACAGTCACAGGGGAAGTTATTGATGAAAATACGAATTTAATTACCGGCTACCATGGCGTTCTCGAGGCGACGATTTTTGACAAAAAGACTACCCGGGAAACACTTCCGTCCGAAGGAAGAACCTATCGCTTTGAAAGTCAGGAAAATATAATCTATAAAGGTAAAGTCAGTATCGAAGAAGGCAAATTCCGGTTGGAATTCATTGTGCCAAAAAACATATCTTATGTTTCTGATAATGGAAAAATAAGTATGTATGCCCGAAGCCAGGAGGGACTAAAAGATGCCAATGGCGCCAATGTAGATGTGGTTATAGGGGGAAGCAGCAAAAATGTACCGATAGACAATAATCCGCCATCAATTAAGTTATATATGGAAGATACCAATTTTGTATCCGGCGAATATACCAATAGCAACACACTTTTACTGGCGCATTTGACTGATCAAAGCGGTATCAATATTTCAAACGGCGGCCTGGGTCAAAACATCACTGCTGTTCTGGATGGAGAAAAAACCTTTAATTTGAACGATTTTTACGAGACGGATATAGATAGTTACCAAAGTGGGTGGGTAGCTTTTCCTTTGAATGATATCGAAGCGGGTGAACATGTCATTGAATTGAAGGCCTGGGACACATTCAACAATTCGGCAGAGGCATCCATTCGCTTTAAAGTAAAAGAAAACAATGAAATAATTTTCACCAGCCTGTATAACTATCCTAACCCATTTGACCAAAATACAACTTTTCATATTGAACATAACCGGGCCGGAGATGATCTTTATGTGATCATTGAAATCTTCAGCATGAAAGGGGAATTGGTCAGAAGAATCGACTACACCTACGAAAACAGCCCACGAACGATTAACGATATTGCATGGAACGGAAGAGGGTTTGACGGTAAAATTTTGGAGAATGGTATGTATATTTACAAAGTTTACCTGTCATCCAAAGAAGATGGAGCAAAAAACCAGCAATATCAAAAGTTAGTAATTATTAATTAATTATATTTGTTTGTTAATTGAAATTTTATGATAAAGTTAAAATTCTTGGCAGTAAGCTGTTTCGTGCTTTTTCTTTTAAATAAATCGTATGCACAAACAGGTACGGGCGTGGTAGCAGGGCAGGACACCTCGAGGCGTGTAATTACCACCGCAGTTCCGTTTCTACTCATTTCACCTGACGCCAGGGCCAGTGCCATGGGTGATGTAGGAGCGGCAACCAGTGCCGATGGCTTTTCCAGCCATTGGAATCCAGCCAAATTAGCATTTATTAACAAGGAAATGGGCTTTACGCTGTCTTATACACCCTGGCTGAGTAATATAGTCAGTGATATGTCTATTTCTTATTTGACCGGCTTTAAAAGAATTTCCAAAACCCAGGTAGTAGGATTAGCACTCAGGTACTTTGATTTAGGTGATATTCCTTTGCGCGATGAATTGGGAGGCTCCACCGGACAGTTTAATCCCCGGGAATTTGAGTTTAACGGCACCTATTCCCAGGCTTTGAGCGAAAACCTGAGTATCGGGGCCAATGCAAAATTTATTTTATCCAACCTATCAGGAAATATAGCTGTCGCCAATAACGACACAAAACCCGGGACCGCTGTTGCAGTAGACCTCGGTGTTTACTGGACCAAGGACCTTATGGTAGGAGGAAGTGATTCTAAACTCGCTCTCGCCGGGATTATTTCCAACATAGGAAACAAAATGACTTATAACAGCTCCAGGAACCGGGATTTCCTGCCTGCTAATCTTAGGTTGGGCAGTTCTTTAACGATGAATCTGGACCCCTACAACACCATCACATTTGCCCTCGATCTCAATAAACTAATGGTTCCCACCCCGCCAATCTATGAACTGGATGAGAACGGGAGACCTGTAATTGTAAATGGACAACCTGTTATCCGGGAAGGAGAGGATCCTAACAGGCCTTATCTGGGGGCTACCTTTGGCTCATTCGGAGATGCACCGAACGGATTTAGCGAGGAACTGAGAGAAGTCATTATTAATTTTGGTGTGGAGTATTGGTACAATAAAGTTTTTGCTGCGAGACTGGGCTATTTCTATGAAAACCCTGAAAAGGGTGACAGAAAATATTTTTCTATGGGACTGGGTTTCAGGTACCAGAAATTTGGCCTGGATGCCGCTTACCTTGTGCCACAAACAAGAAACCATCCACTGGCGGAGACATTGAGGTTCAGCCTTTCCTTTAACTTCGAAGCCGCCGATGACGAGTCTGTAACCGAGGATTAGATATTTGATTACCCTGGATAGAACTAAAGCGCCTGATTTTAAGCACTTTCAGGAATTCGATATCAAGGAGGCACACACCCTGACGTTGAATAATTCATTGGTACTGCATTGTATTAATGCAGGAGACCAACCGGTGGCGCGGCTGGAATTGATCTTTGACGCCGGCGTGTGGCATGAAAAACAGGCCGGCCAGGCTTATTTCACCGGCCAAATGCTAAAAGAAGGCACTACAGGCAAAGACAGCCAGGCCATTTCATTGTTTTTTGATCAATACGGTGCATTTCTCGAAATCACCCCCGGAGTTGACCAATTAACGATTACCGTCTATGCTTTGACCAAACACTTCCCAGTGCTCATACCCTTTCTAAGGGAAATGGTATTTGATTCGGTATTTCCGGAAAAAGAATTAGATACCCTGAAGAACATCAAAATACAAAACATCAAAGTCCGGAATGAAAAAAACAATGTACTCGCATCAAAAATTTTCAGGGCTGCCTTATTTGGTGAAAATCATCCTTATGGAACATATCTTACCGAAGAATTAATCCACGCTGCAGGCCGGGAAGATTTGCTTACCTTCCACAAAACCCATGTGCTCAAAGGGTTCCAAATAATCTTAAGCGGGCAGGTACAAGACAAGGAAGTCAGGCTCATTGAGGAAAACTTCGGTGATATTTCCATGGTCGATGCCACCAAAAACGATATACAGCACCCGGTTTCCAGTGAAGTAAAACAAAGAACTGTTAAGAAAGAAGATAGCCTGCAATCTTCAATAAGGTTGGGTAAAACATTATTTTCCAAAAACCATCTCGATTACGCCAGGTTTTCAGTAGTTCTGGAAATACTTGGCGGGTATTTCGGGTCGAGGCTAATGAAAAATATCAGGGAAGAAAAAGGTTATACTTACGGAATTCATGCTGCCATGGCCAATTTCATACATGCCGGCTACATGATCATCGGCACCGATGTGAAAAAGTCTTTTACCCAGGCCACTATTGAAGAGATTCATAAGGAAATCAACATCCTGCAAAATGTCGCTGTGCCTAACGAAGAGCTGGAAACAGTGAAAAACTATATGCTTGGCAGCTTTCAGGCGAGCATTACGACGCCGTTTTCGCTGGCAGACAAATTCAAAGCAATACATTTTTACGGGCTCGATTACCAGTTTTATCAAAATTATCTGACTTCTGTAAAAAATATCGGCCAGGAAGATATTCTAACGCTTGCCCAAAAATATTTACAGGTAGACTCATTTACACAAGTGGTCGTAGGAGGGCAACAAAACCATCCCTCGACCCATTCATAGTCAGTTTTGGAGCCATGCTGTGGCTCCGGACTAAGAAAGGTTGCGAACTAGAAACTTAACCCCAAAATAGAAAGTACAGTTAGGATTACCTTTTGAAAATTTTCATCTGAAGAGAGGGAATTCCTAAACGGGGAAATATCCCTGTTTTTCCCGGCAATCCCTTCTCTGCCTTGATTTTCATCAGGTTTTCCGTACCGGTGAAAAGGGCCGTGGTAAGCTATTGCTTCCGAAATATGCTCAGTAGTTACATACTGTGCCCCGTCTTTTAACCTGTCCAGCAAAAACTCGCTGACGTTAAATTCAAAATCCTGAAATTGTTTTTGACCGTTGGGTAAGGAGTGATAATAATGTTGTGCCTTTTTCAGATAAGAAGAAAGCATTTCATAATCACTTTTTTCAAGATGGAAAATGATGTTGCTTACAGTTAACCTTATGTGTTCTCTTCTTATCATGAAACTACTTTTCTTTTTTTTATAATAGATGCACAAATCATCCGAAAAGTTGCACTTAGCAGGGTATTTATTTTTTTGACAATCTAAATATAGGTTACTGTAAAAACTAACCACAGACATTTACGACGAATGGTGATAATTGAAGGATGAATCGGCATATAACCTGATAAACCATGCCCTTTATAAATACTTAGGCAAATTCAACAGGTATTTTCCATAACCACTTTTGATAAGAGGCTCTGCAATTTTCTTTAGTTGTTGCTCGTCGATATAACCCATTCTGAATGCTGTCTCTTCGATACATCCGATCTTCTGGCCTTGCCTTTCCTCAATAACCTGAACAAAAGTGCCTGCCTGCATAAGGGAGGCAAAAGTGCCCGTATCGAGCCAGGCCGTGCCGCGGCTTAACACCCCCACTTTTAACCGGCCTTCTTCCAGATAGCACTTATTCACATCAGTAATCTCCAGCTCACCCCGGGGGCTTGGTTTAAGGTTTTTAGCCATATCGACTACCTGGTTATCATAAAAATATAAACCTGGAACCGCATAATTAGACTTGGCCAACTGTGGTTTTTCTTCTATGGATATCACATTTCCGCTGGCGTCAAATTCGACCACCCCATACCTTTCAGGATCATTAACGTGATAGGCAAAAACCACCCCACCGTCCGGGTCGCTGTTGCTTCTTAGCAGCGTCTCGAGACCATCGCCATAAAATATATTATCGCCAAGGATTAACGCTACTTTGTCCTTACCGATAAATTCCTGGCCAATCACAAAAGCCTGCGCCAGCCCCTCGGGCCTTGGTTGCACCGCATATTGAAAGTTACAGCCTAACTTCGATCCGTCACCCAACAATTGATTAAATAACGGCATGTCCTGAGGAGTGGATATAATCAATATGTCGCGGATACCAGCCATCATTAAAACCGAAAGCGGGTAATAGATCATAGGTTTGTCATAAACCGGCATGAGTTGTTTACTTATTACCAGTGTGAGCGGGTGCAAACGGGTACCGGATCCTCCGGCTAAAATTATTCCCTTCATGATATAAATACGATTAGTTTATTTGATTAACCAGGGCATGCATATTAATCCCGCCTGGTAATAAATGTCTTATTTTTTCTGAACCATTCCAATGTAATTTCGAGGCCTTCCCGGATATCTATGCCCGGATTGTATTCAAAATCCTGTCTCGCTTTACTAATATCTGCGAGGCTGTCCCTGACATCCCCTGCCCGCTCTGGCTTATGAACAGGATCGAAGTCCACACCCACTTTCGTTTTAAGCACTTCCAGTAACTGGTTTAGCGATGTTTTTTCGCCATAAGCTACGTTGTAAACCTTCTCCTCGCTTTTAAAGCCCAGCGACAAGGCCGCTTTGATATTAGCTTCCACCACATTTTCTACAAAGGTAAAATCCCGGGTCTGCTCGCCATCACCATTGATGCTGGGGGGGCGGTTTTCTAAAACCGCATCAATAAACAACGGTATTACAGCCGCATAAGCGCCTTTGGGATCCTGACGGGGGCCAAATACATTGAAATATCTCAGGCCGATACATTCCAAACCATAGGTTTTCTCGAAAATTTCGGCATAAAGCTCGTTCACGTATTTTGTGAGGGCATAAGGGGAAAGTGGTTTTCCTATGGTACCTTCTACTTTCGGTAACTGCTTGCTGTCTCCATAAGTAGAGGAGGAGGCCGCATATACAAACCTTTTAACCTTATTGTCCCTGGCAGCCACCAGCATGTTTAAAAAACCGCCGATATTCACCGAATTAGTAGTAACAGGATCTTTGATGCTTCGGGGCACCGATCCTAGCGCAGCCTGATGTAAAACAAAATCACAATCACGACAGGCTTCCCGGCAGTCCTCCGAATTTCTGATATCCCCTTCTATAAACTCCAGAGAAGGATGACTGATAAAAGGTTCAATGTTTTTGTAAAAGCCATTGGAAAGATTATCCAACACCTTTACCCTGCCGGTGTTGAATTTCAGCAAATACTCTACAATATTGGAACCGATAAATCCCGCCCCTCCTGTTACCAATATGGTGAGTGTGTTTAATGGTCGGCTGTGAAATGGTTTTTCAAACATTACTAGTTTCCGTATTGTTCCTGATAATACTTTTGATAGCTTCCGGAAGTCACATGCTCCAGCCATTCTGTATTGGCCAGATACCAGTCCACTGTTTTACTCAATCCTTCTTCAAACTGCAACGAGGGCTTCCAGTTTAATTCTTTCATCATTTTGGTGGCATCAATGGCATATCTTAGGTCGTGGCCGGCCCGGTCGGTAACATAGGTGATTAATTGCTCAGAGCTTCCGGGATCCCTGCCCAGTTTTTCATCCATTACCCTGCAGAGAAGTTTAACGAGGTCAAGGTTCTTCCATTCATTAAAACCTCCGATATTGTAGGTTTCTCCAATCCGACCCTCGTTAAATATCAGGTCAATAGCCCTGGCATGATCTATCACATAAAGCCAGTCCCGGACGTTCTCACCTTTTCCATAAACCGGCAAAGGCTGGTTATTTTTAATGTTATTGATAAAAAGTGGTATCAGCTTCTCGGGAAACTGGTTGGGGCCATAATTGTTTGAACAGTTGGAAACTATGACGGGCAGCCCATACGTATTGCGGTAGGCCCTTACGAAATGATCGGAGCTGGCCTTAGAAGCCGAATAGGGTGATTGCGGATCGTAGGCCGTAGTTTCTAAAAAAAAACCTCCTTCATCTAAAGACCCGTATACTTCATCGGTCGAAATATGGTAAAACAAATGATCCCCGATGTTATGCTGCCAAAGATCCTTAGCAGCGTTCAGCAAATTAACCGTCCCTAAAACATTGGTATTGATAAATGCCAGGGGATCTTTGATCGACCTGTCTACATGCGACTCGGCCGCCAGGTGCACAACCGCATCAAACTTTTCGGTGGTAAACAAATCATGGATAAACGCCTGGTCAGTGATATCTCCTTTAATAAAACGATAGTTTGGCTTGTTTTCAAGGTCCCGGAGGTTTTCCAGGTTACCGGCATAGGTCAACAAGTCCAGATTGTAAATCATGCCATCCGGGTACTTATTAACAAATAATCGTACAACATGCGACCCTATAAAACCCGCACCCCCTGTAATCAATATCTTTTGATAGTTGTTTCTCATGGTTACAATGTTTTTTGCCAATTCCACGCATCTTTTAATGCCTGGGCCAAATCCAGCTCCGCCTGCCAGCCCAAAATTTCATTCGATTTATCCACGCTGGCGTAAACCTGTTCCACATCGCCGGAACGCCGTGGCCCGATTTCATAGTTAAGTTGCTCACCGGTTACTGTCTCAAAGGTTTTTATGACTTCCAACACGCTATTGCCTTTTCCCGTACCAAGATTAAAAACTTCGTACAGTTTGGCCTTCTGTGATTCCTGAATAAAACTAATGGCCTTGACATGGGCTTTTGCCAAATCCACCACATGAATGTAATCCCTGATACAGGTACCATCCGTGGTATCGTAGTCATCTCCGAATACCACCAGTTTTTCCCTTAAACCAGCGGCGGTTTGTGTGACAAAGGGCACCAGGTTGCTGGGGATCCCAAGTGGCAATTCGCCAATCAGTGAAGACGGATGTGCGCCGATGGGGTTGAAATACCTCAGTGAGATGGCCTTGAACTGGCCGGCACTTTTTACAAAATCCTCAATGATTTCTTCACAGACCTGCTTGGTATTTCCATAGGGTGACTCCGCTGGCTTTTTTGGGGTATCTTCGGTGACCGGCAGCTTATCCGGCTGGCCATATACTGTACAGGAAGAAGAAAAGACAAAATTGTCTATAGCATATCTTTGCATCAACTCCAACAACACAAGTAATGATCCTATATTATTTTTGTAGTATGCCAGGGGTTTTTCAACCGACTCACCTACCGCTTTGAAGGCGGCAAAATGAATGATCCCTGTTATACTTCCCTCCTTTTCAATCACCTCCTGCATGAAGTCCATATCATTGCAGTCGCCCTCATAAAGTGCCAGGTTTTTGCCGGTGATGGTTTCCAGCCTTTCATGCACCTTGTGGTCAGCATTACTGAAATCATCGACAATCACGGGCTCGAAGCCGCTTTCGACCAAAGCCACTACCGTATGGGAACCGATGTAACCAGCTCCACCGGTTACGATTATTTTTTCTGCTTTTGCCATTACAGGTTGTTATCCATTTATTTTTTGCTTAAAAAACTCATAAGTGGGTTTTAATCCTTCCGCTCTCGAATACTTAGGCTCCCAATCAAGGATCTCTCTCGCCTTGGTAATGTCAGGTTTTCTTTGCTTTGGGTCGTCTGTGGGTAAAGGTTTGTAGATGACCTTCTGGCTGGTACCGGTGAGCCGGATTATTTCTTCCGCAAATTCTTTAATAGTGATCTCATCAGGATTGCCGATGTTGACAGGATCACTGTGGTCGCTCATCAGTAACCTGAAAATACCTTCTACAAGGTCATCCACATAACAGAAAGACCTGGTTTGGCTTCCATCCCCGAATACTGTCAAATCCTCTCCTCGCAGTGCTTGTCCTATAAACGCAGGAAGTACCCTGCCATCATCCAATCTCATACGGGGGCCATAAGTATTAAATATCCTGACAATCCTGGTTTCAACATTATGAAAGGTGTGGTAGGCCATTGTAATGGACTCCAGGAATCTTTTGGCTTCGTCGTATACACCCCTCGGACCTACCGGATTGACATTGCCCCAGTATTCTTCTGTTTGAGGATGCACCAAAGGGTCGCCATATACCTCCGAGGTGGAGGCCACCAGAATTCTGGCATTTTTGGATAAAGCCAGGCCCAAAAGGTTATGCGTTCCGAGTGATCCTACCTTTAAGGTTTGAATGGGCATTTTCAGATAATCAATGGGACTGGCAGGGGAAGCGAAGTGAAGTATGTAATGAAGGTTACCGGGAACATGAACAAATTTGGTGACATCATAATGGTAATATTCAAAATTTTTAAGTCCCATCAAATGCTCGATGTTATCCAGGGAGCCGGTCAGCAGATTGTCCATCGCAACAACATGGAAGCCTTCGCTGATGAAACGGTCGCAAAGATGAGATCCCAAAAACCCGGCACCTCCGGTTATTAACACTTTCTTTTTTGTCATATCTGATAATAAGTATATTTAGTTACAAAAGAATCTTGGCTTAAAATCATTCAGTGGAAATTAAACTTTAATCTGGCGGTTGCTACAAGAGGTTTGATAATTATTATTTCTCTAATAAGATTTATAAAAATTTTAAGAGCCAAAAATAAATTTTTCAATCATTAAATACTAAAAAATCTAACCCTGAAATGCCAAAATTAGGCAACGAAGTAATATCTCAATCATTATTCAATATTTTCTGCGAAAATTTATCACAAATTTGTCGTACAAAACCAAATATACTATGGCGATATGCTTAACAATCAGCAGAATACATGCCATTTATCCAATAAATAAATGAAAACTTCAGTTGAAAGAACAAAGTGCAGAAGCTTACGAATGTTAGTTGGTGAAACCCCTTCTTTTAGCTATTTTTGAACTTATCAACAACTATAAATCTAAGTGATGAATTTTGAAGAAAGCGAAAATCAAAGGATGATCGCGGAGATGATCCGTGATCTGGGGAAAAAAGAGATAGAACCCTATAAAATGCAATGGGATGAAAGTCAGGAATTCCCGGTAGCACTATTTAAAAAGCTGGGTGAGCTGGGGTTAATGGGTGTATTGGTACCCCAGGCGTATGGTGGATCTGGTTTTGGTTATCCGGAGTATGTGACTGCTATTGCCGAACTTTCTAAAATTGACGGTTCGATCGGTCTTTCCATGGCAGCCCACAATTCGCTTTGTACGGGTCACATTATGCAATTCGGCAATGAAGCCCAGAAAAAGAAATGGCTTCCTAAACTTGCCAGCGGCGAATGGCTTGGCGCATGGGGCCTTACCGAGTCCAACACAGGCTCTGACGCAGGTAATATGAAGACTACTGCCAAACAGGAGAACGGCCACTGGGTTATCAATGGATCGAAAAACTTTATAACCCACGGTATAAGTGGCGATATTGCCGTAGTGATTGCCCGTACGGGAGCGCCCGGTGACTCGCACGGTATGACTGCTTTTGTCATAGAAAAAGGCACGCCCGGTTTTAGCGGAGGGAGGAAAGAAGATAAACTGGGTATGAGGGCCTCTGAAACCGCCGAGCTGATATTCGATCAGTGTAAAATACCTGACGAGCATGTGCTGGGAGCGGTTGGGGAAGGCTTTATTCAATCTCTTAAGGTATTGGATGGCGGCAGGATTTCCATCGCAGCACTCAGCCTTGGCATCGCCTGGGGAGCTCTTGAAGCGGCCCTGAAGTATTCACAGGAACGGGAGCAATTCAATCAGCCTATCTCGAAGTTCCAGGGCATTTCATTTAAGCTCGCCGATATGGCTACAAAAGTGGAAGCCGCCAAATTGTTAACGTTTCAAGCCGCATCGCTAAAAAATGCCGGCAAGAAAGTGAGCAAAGAGTCTGCCATGGCCAAATACTATGCTTCGGAAATAGCAGTACAAAATGCCAACGATGCCGTGCAGATATTCGGGGGATATGGCTATACGAAGGATTTCCCTGCTGAAAAATACTATCGTGACGCAAAATTATGTACCATTGGGGAAGGAACCTCTGAAATTCAAAAGCTGGTAATTTCCAGGGAAATACTGCGATAGCCGATTTATTTTGGGCTTGCATTGAATAATATCAAACTATTCATTAATTTTGCAGCCCATAATTTTGGCATAAAAATATTATAACACATATGATTATCATCAACGTAAAAGAAAACGAGTCAATAGAAAAAGCCCTGAAAAGGTTTAAAAAGAAATTTGAAAGAACCGGCGTTTTAAAAGAGTTGAGGTCGAGGAATTACTTTGAAAAAAAATCTGTCAGCAGGAGAAATGAAAAGCTGAAAGCTGCCTACAGACAGAAGATGTATGCGAAAGAAAATTACTGAAAATCAATTTTTTCAGACAGCATTATTGGTTAAATTAGTACGAGGCAATTCTCCAAATGCAGTACTGACTTGATTCAATCATTTTTAAAATACCTGGCATATGAAAAGAGGTGCAGCCAGCATACTGTCACCTCCTACCAATGTGATTTAAATCAATTTCAGGAATTTTTGACAGGCAATTTTGAGGGATTGCCATTGCAACAGGTTAGCTATCACCACATACGTGCCTGGATTATTGATTTAATGGAAAAGGGTTTAAATCCCCGCTCAGTAAATCGCAAAACAGTCTCCTTACGGTCATTCTATAAATACCTTTTGAGGAATAAAGCCATCGGCGCCGACCCTACCACCAGGATCAAGGTTTTAAAAACCGCCAGAAAACTGCCGGATTTTGTACAGGAAGAAGATATGCACAGATTGCTGGATAATTTTACTTTCGAAGACGACTTTGCCGGCTGGCGTGACAGGCTCATCCTGGAGCTATTTTATGGTACCGGCATACGGCTCAGCGAGTTGATGGGGTTAAAGGAGTCTGACATTGACCGGTTTCACGGTCAGATAAAAGTTTTAGGTAAAAGGAATAAGGAGAGGATTATTCCTTTTTCAAAAAATCTGGACAATATTTTAAGCGGTTATCTTGACAAAAAAAATTCTGTTTTTGACCACAACAGCGATGATTATCTAATCGTTACCAATAAGAGAGGAAGAGGTTATCCAATGATGATTTACCGGGTAGTTAAAAAGTATCTCGGAATATTCACTACCGTTGAAAAAAAGAGTCCTCACGTACTAAGACATACCTTTGCCACGCATTTACTGAATAAGGGTGCGGATTTAAATGCGGTAAAGGATCTGCTAGGCCACACCAGCCTTGCAGCTACGCAGGTTTATACCCATAACTCGCTTGACAAACTCAAACGTGCGTTTGATCAGGCTCACCCGAAAGCTTAAGGTAAGTTTAACTTTAAAATTAAATTATTATGAAGTTACAAATGCATTCCATCCACTTTGACGCCGACAAAAAGCTGTTAGATTTTATCCACAAAAAAACAGGGAAACTGGAAACGTATTTCGATAGAATTATCGACGGAGAGGTATTTTTGAGGTTAAACAAGGATGTTAAAAACGAAAACAAAATCGTTGAGATCAAATTAAATATGCCCGGCCAGCAACTTTTTGCGAAAGAACAGTCCAAAAGCTTCGAGGCTGCCACAGACCAGGCTGTAGAAGCACTTAGAAAACAGATCAATAAGTATAAGGAAAAGTTATAATATCAAAAGCAGCATATCGATAAAAAGGGGTCAAAACCCCTTTTTTCATTTGAAAAAACCTTTAAAAACTTCCTTAAGCTGATCGACATAGTCAAGTTTTTCCCAGGTAAAAGTTTCCACTTCATGAACAACCTCCCGCCCGTTAGTATTTTTAAAAGTGAGCTTTTTGGTCTCCGACTCCCTGCCCATATGACCATAGGCGGCCGTGTCACTATAAATAGGGGATCTTAACTTAAGACGTTGCTCAATGGCAAAAGGCCGCATATCGAATATTTCACCAACCTTGGTCGCGATTTCACCATCTGTGAGATTTACATTTGATTTACCATAAGTATTTATATATATTCCCATTGGTTTCGCCACGCCTATCGCATAAGAAACCTGTACCAGAATCTCGTCAGACACTCCGGCAGCTACCAGGTTTTTAGCAATGTGCCTCGTGGCATAAGCTGCCGACCTGTCAACTTTAGAAGGATCTTTTCCTGAAAATGCACCACCCCCGTGTGCGCCTTTGCCACCGTAGGTATCAACGATAATTTTCCTGCCTGTAAGCCCTGTATCCCCGTGCGGACCACCAATCACAAATTTGCCGGTGGGATTAATGTGATACTTGATCGTCCCGTTGAATAATCCCCGCAGTTCCGGTTTTACCTGCGCTTTAACACGGGGTATCAGGATGTTGATCATATCATCTTTTATCTTGTTGAGCATATTGGCTTCCGTATCGAATTCATCGTGTTGGGTAGAGATGACAATGGTGTCAATCCGCTGTGGCCGGTTGTCATCGGAATATTCGATGGTCACTTGCGATTTGGCATCGGGCCTCAGATATTTTATCTCATCGTTTTCCCTTCTGAGTTTGGCCAGTTCAATCAGGATCTTATGAGACAAATCTAACGCCAGGGGCATATAGTTATCACTTTCCGAAGTGGCATAGCCAAACATCATGCCCTGGTCACCGGCACCCTGCTCTTCGGGGGTACTCCTGTCAACACCCTGGTTGATCTCAGGTGATTGCTCATGAATCGTTGAAATAACGCCACATGAGTTAGCGTCGAACATGTATTCTCCTTTGTTATAGCCAATCCTGTCGATTACATCCCTGGCAATTTGTTGTACGTCCAGGTAGGCCTCCGATTTGACCTCTCCGCTTAAAATGGTCAATCCGGTGGTTACCAAAGTTTCGCAGGCAACTTTCGAGTTGGGATCAAAAGCCAAAAAATTATCTATCAGTGCATCTGATATCTGGTCTGCTACCTTGTCAGGATGACCTTCGGCAACTGATTCTGAGGTGAATAAATATGGCATACTTGTATTTAGTTTAAATCATTATTTGGGAGCGCAAAATTAATTAAATTGTGATAAAGTCGAATCATTTTATGAATTGATTTATTGTATAAAAGAAGATCGAATTATACTTTACTTCCTGCATACAACACAAAAACTGTTGGCCTCTTGTTCAAAGCCGGCTGGTTACGCTTCCACGCTGCAATCGTTTGGGTCTTTATGAACTCATTTTCACCGGTGATACTTCTCGCGACACAAAGCTGCGTCTCAGACCTGCAATGATCCATTAGATCCTTTAGCATTTGTTCATTACGATAGGGAGTTTCCATAAATATTTGTGACTGGTGATGTTTTTGGGATTCGCTCTCAAGATATCTAATTTTGCTAATCCTCTTTTGCCGCTCAATAGGCAGGTAACCGTGGAACTTGAAACATTGTCCGCTTAGCCCGGACGACATCAGGGCCAAACAGATAGCAGATGGCCCTACAAGGGGTATTACCCGGATGTCCATCTTATGTGCCAGGTTTACGGCCAAGGCACCCGGGTCTGCAATTCCCGGACAACCAGCCTCAGACATCAGTCCGATATCAGTTCCGGTAAGTGCTGGTTTAAGCATGACCTCTACCTGCCCGGCGGCACTGCGTTTGTCAAGTATTTCAAAATGGATATCTTCAATGACTTTCCCGGTTTTTAAAGCACTGATAAATCGCCTGGCGGTTCTGATATTTTCTACCAGAAAGTAATCCAACTCCTTCATAATCGCTTTGACTGCCGGCAAAATGACCTGGTCGTGAGTATGTTCGGCAATCACGGTTGGGATCAGGTATAATTTACCTTTTTCACTCATGGGCATGGTTGATTTAAATAGCTATCCCAAAAACTGCCTGACCGCCGATATAAATTCCGCTGGTTTTTCCGCATGTACCCAATGCCCGGCATCTTCGATGGTCACCAACCGGTTATCCGGAAAAATACGGTTTATCAACTGAATATCTCCATTTTGTATATAATCCGATCGGCCACCTCTGATGAAAAGTGAAGGTTTTGAAAAACTGGCTTCCCCCTGTAACGGCTCTCCTACTTTTTCAATTTCCCTGGTAATCACCGGCAGGTTTAACTTCCATGTAAATGCCCCATCACCGTTTCTGCCTAAATTTTTAAGCAAAAACTGCCTGATGCCCGGCTCAGGTACATACACCGACAACATACTGTCGGCGTCTTTCCGTGATTTCACTTTGCCTAAATCGATGCTGTTCAATCCCTTTAAAATTTGATGATGATGAACAGCATATGCTCCGGGACCAATGTCTACGACAATCAGCTTATCAATCATCGAGGGGTTACGCACGGCAAAATTCATAGCCACTTTACCTCCCAGTGAATGGCCCAGTACGACCGGATCGATGATATTATGCGCTTGAACAAAGTCAAGCAAATCGATACTCATAGACTGGTAATCGAAGGCTTCGTTATGGAAAGACTGTCCATGATTTCTAAGGTCGGGTAATATTACCTGGTAATCAGTGGCCAACGTCTTGGCTATACTAAGCCAATTGTCAGAGGAGCCGAAAAGACCATGTAAAATAATTACCTGCGGTCCGCTCCCCACTTCTCTAAAAAATAAAGGCATTGGTAGTATTTATTATTTATTTAATTCCCTGAGATACATTTGAATTGTATTTTCCAGGCCATAATAAAGCGCATCACAGACCAGGGCATGACCAATCGATACTTCCGCTAAAAAGGGGATCTGCTTTTTCAGAAAATAAAGATTATATAAATCCAGATCATGGCCGGCGTTGACCGCAATCCCCAGTTCCCTGGCCTTGCCGGCGGCCTTTACATATGGCGCCACCGCGGCTTCCTTACAACCTGCAAAATTCGCAGCATAGGGTTCGGTATACAATTCAATCCGATCGGCACCTGCCGCTACCGCCCCCTCCACCTGCCTGATAGCAGGATCCACAAATAACGACACCCTGACGTCTAACTTTTTTAACTCACTGACAATTTCCTTCAGTAATGAAGCGTTTCTGACCGTATCCCAACCAGCATTTGAAGTTAAAACATCGGGTTCATCGGGAACCAGGGTGGCTTGTACAGGTCTGACTTTCTCTATGATTTGCAGGTAACGCTTGTCAGGGTAGCCCTCGATATTAAACTCTGTGGTCACCACTTGCTGTAAATCCATCACATCCTGATAGGTAATATGACGTTCATCGGGCCTTGGATGAACTGTAATGCCCTGTGCACCAAAAGCTTCACAGTCTTTAGCCACATTTACCAGGTTAGGATTATTTCCACCTCTGGCATTTCTTAACGTAGCAAATTTGTTTACATTAACACTAAGCTTGGTCATTACTTTTCAAAAAATGTATAACTTTGCCTGCAAGTTAATAATTAATACATAAAGTAAGCACATATGAGTTTAAAGCAGCAAATCGAAGGCGATATCAAAAAAGCAATGTTGGCCAAACAAAAAGATGAATTAACGGCATTGCGGGGTATTAAATCCTTGATTTTGTTGGCTGAGACTGAAAAAGGCGCTCAGCATGCCTTGTCACAGGATCAGGAAATGAAATTACTGATGAAAGCTGCAAAGCAAAGAAAGGACTCAGCCGAACTTTACAGGGAAAAAGGAAGGGATGAACTGGCAGATAAGGAGCTGTTGGAACTGGAAGTCATAAACCGCTACCTGCCCAAGCAACTGTCTGAGGAGGAATTAAGGGAAACATTAAAGGCCCTCATCGCTGAGTTAGGTGCGGCTGGCCCTCAGGACATGGGCAAGGTAATGGGGGCAGCTACCAAAAAGCTGGCCGGCAAGGCTGATGGCAAGACCATCTCCACACTGGTAAAGGCCATGCTTACAGGGACATAAATGATGAATACCCTCGATGTCATATTGCTGATTATCCTGCTGATCGGGGCTTTCAGGGGTTTTCAAAAAGGGCTGTTGATCGAAGTAGTCGGTATAGCAGCGCTGGTCATTGCTGTCATCGGAGGGTTTAAATTACTGCATACGGGGATTGCATTTTTAAATATGCATTTTGGCAATTTCAGCCATTTGGTCCCATACATTGCCTTTATATTGATCTTTTTGATTATTCTGGTGCTGATTAATTTGCTGGGGAGAACCATTAAAAAAGCACTCGATCTCACGCTGCTTGGAAGCCTCGATAACTTCGCAGGGGCGCTGTTGGGCGTCTTGAAATGGGGCATTGCTGTGAGCATACTTTTGTGGTTAACCCACCTGGTTGGATTCCGGATACCGGAAGAAACACAGCAGGCATCTTTCATCTATCCGTACATTGAACCACTGGGGCCGAAAACCATCGAAGTGATCTCGTCTTTTATTCCTTTTACAGGTGATCTGATAGCAGCCATCAAAGACCTTATCGAACCCCCATCGGCATAATTTCTTAACGCACTTGTTTCCAATGCTTTATAGTGATGCCGGGAAAATATTATGACAGAATTAAAGGTATTCTGAATTGATTATCTTTTAATTTTTGTTATTTTGCAAAGACGACAATTTATAGGTTGGATCATGAAAGCAGATTACCATTTAAAAAAATCAGGGCCTTACCAGTACATTGATGAAGGTAGTGGACGGACCGTTTTGTTGCTTCATGGTTTATTCGGTGCGTTAAGTAACTGGGAAGGTGTTATTAACAAGTTTAGACAAAACTTCAGGGTGATTATTCCCATGCTTCCCATTTACGAGATGCCTGTGAGGGAGGCAAAACTGAATGGGCTTGTTGAATACCTCGAGGGGTTCATAGACACATTCGATCTCCAAGATGTGATTCTTATGGGCAATTCCTTAGGTGGGCACATTGCCCTTATTTACACGCTAAAACATCAGGGAAATGTTAAAAAAATGGTGCTAACCGGAAGTTCAGGGTTGTTTGAAAACTCCATGGGCGGGTCATTTCCGAGAAGAGGCAGCTATGATTACATCAAAGAGCGGGTAGAGTATACCTTCTATGACCCGAAAACGGCTACCAAAGAATTGATCGATGAGGTGTTCGCCATCACCAAAAGTGTTCCCAAGTGCCTGAAAATCGTGGCCATTGCCAAATCTGCCCAGAGGCATAATATGGCTGCTGAAATTCCTTCTATAAAAACCCCTGCTTTGCTGATTTGGGGTTTGAATGATACGATCACCCCGCCAATGGTCGCACACGAATTCAACAGGTTGTTGTCAAATTCAAAATTAAAGTTTATTGACCGATGCTGTCATGCGCCGATGATGGAACATCCGGATAAGTTCAACGATATTATTGAGGAATTTATAGAAGAAAAGGTGGAAGTATGATGGCAAAGTTTTTGATTAGGATAGTTAAAAGATCAGGTTATCCAGATTAGTTATGATAGCGATAGAGATAATAAACCAGATGATTCCACCACTGAAGATGACTGATCCGGCATCGAAGGCGCTGAAATGGATGGAAGAGTTAAGGACCAACCAGTTACCGGTTTTGGAAAACGGCTATTATAAGGGGTTGATATCGGAAAACATTATATTAGAGGAAAACAATCTCGACAAAAACATAGAGGAATTTAACCTGGAAGGGGAAAAATGCTTTGTATATTTTCACCAGCATATCTACGATGTCATCAAAATAGCTTCAGACAACAAGGCACAAATCATTGCCGTGTTGGATGAAGATAGTCAATATCACGGGGTAATCAACATAGAAGATACCATAGCGGTATTCGCCCAGACGGCGGCCGTGCAGAGTGCAGGCGGGATTTTTGTATTATCATTAAATCAAATAGATTATTCACTGGCTGAAGTCAGCCGCCTGATCGAAGCCGAAAGCGCGAAAATACTGAGTGCCTGGATCACCAATGACCTATTGGACCCCAACAAAATCAAACTTACCATAAAAATCAATAAAACAGATCTATCTCACATAACCGCTACCCTGGAGCGGTTTGGGTATAAGATTATTGCCAGATTCCACGAAACCAAACATACGGCCACCGAGCAGGAAAGACTGGATATATTAATGAAATACCTGGAAATGTAAATTCTTTTATCCACATTTAACTGCCTTTACAAACGGGACAAACATTTGACAATGAAAATAGCTATCCATGGCAGAAAGTTCAATGAAGACAGTTTAACATATATCCAGGGCTTGTTTAATGAACTAAACCTGAAAAAAGCCGATTTGCTGGTATCCGGGTATTTTCATGACCGATTGGCCTGCTCTGGAATTAAAACAGGAAAATACGATACCTATCAGCTAAAGGACGATTTATCGGAGGTTGACTTTATGGTTTCAGTAGGCGGTGATGGCACGCTGCTCGAAGCAGTAACACATGTCGGGTCCCTTGAAACACCCATTTTAGGCATTAATATGGGCAGGCTTGGCTTTCTGGCCACCACGCCCCGTGACCGGATCAGCAATGCCATAGAAGCTTTGTACAAGGATTACTATAAAATAGACCAGCGTTCCTTAATACACCTGATCGCAGACAGGGATATTTTTGATGACCTGAATTTCGGCTTAAATGAAATGACCATTCTTAAAAAAGATACTTCCTCCATGATCGTAGTTCATGCCTACATAGACGGGGAATATCTGAATTCATACTGGGCAGATGGATTGATCGTTTCCACACCTACCGGATCTACCGGTTATTCCTTAAGCTGCGGAGGCCCACTGGTATTACCACAATCCAACAACTTCATTATCACCCCGGTGAGCCCTCACAATTTGAATGTTCGGCCCATGATTGTTTCAGATAAAAGTGTCATTTCCTTTGAAATTGAGGGGCGTAGCAAAAATTTCCTGGTTTCACTGGACTCCAGATCCTATACAGTCGATGCCTCCATTCAACTGGCTGTCAAAAAGGAGCAATTTAGCGTAAAACTCGTTAAGCTGGACGGTTATAATTTCCTGGATAACTTACGTCAAAAACTCAACTGGGGCCTGGACGTCAGGAATTAACCATTATTGGTTTTTAATAAATCGGAATACTTGGGTTCTTTGTTCAAGTAAAGAATTATTGTACCTCAAGCAAGATTAATTTGGTGGAGATTATGAAAAAGACGTTACCTGTTCTAGTATTGCTTACCCTTTTTTTTATAGCCGAATATGAAGTAATGGCTCAGTCCAAATCCAGAACCAGACAAATAAGGGCCCAAAACAAACGCATCGCCAACTACAGAGGCGGCTTTGCAGGCGGATTTGGCAAAAAAGCCTTTACAACCATAGGATTTAGTATGAATGCTTTAAACTACTTTGGAGACCTCGCCCCAAAGTCCAATGCAGCCAGTACAGACATTTCTTTTACACGGCCGGGCTTCGGCTTACATTTAGAACGTAAGGTAGCCTCCCGGTACTGGATCAGAGGTTCACTGATTTATGGACGTCTGCAGGGCTCAGACTTCAAATCTGCCAGTCCTGACGATGAGCTTTCCAGATTCAGATATGTGAGAAATCTACAATTTAGAAACGATATTTTTGAGTTTTCTGCCCAGGGTGTGATAGATATTACACCAAATTACCACACTTTTCTCGGTCGCCCTGTCCTTACACCCTATGTATTTGGCGGGTTGGCAGTTTTATATCATAATCCAAAGGGTCTTGTCCCTGAAACCGATGTTAATTCCGGGCAGCCTTTGGAAGATGCCGGAAAATGGGTGGCCCTGGAACCACTGGGAACGGAGGGACAACATACCGAAGGTAGTGTGGTAGAAACGTACAGTAAAATTCAAGTAGCCATACCAGTTGGTATTGGTTTAAGATGCATGGTGAACCAATCATTTGACATAAGCTTTGAAATCGGTTACCGTCACCTCTTCTTTGATCACCTTGACGATGTAAGTGGTCGTTATGTAGACCTCAACACGCTTGACAGCGACCTGGCAAGAGCCATGTCAGACCGCTCCAGGGAACTGGTAGACGTTGAGTCAGGCCAGGCCCGCGCCCTGACTAACCCATTGGTAGCTGAAATCTCTAACAACAGGGATGCCAATAATCTGATTAGAGGTTATGGCAGCTTTGCAAACGGCACCAACATCAGGGGCAATTCTGCTGATAACGACATTTATATTATTACCAATATTAAGCTGACTTACATTCTTGGTAGTTCAATATTTGGTAAGGCGAAATACCGGTAATCACTTTTCATAGCTTCCGGTTACCAAAATATCACGTAAAAATGAACGGCAGCTCCCCCCTCGCGTTTCTGCTTGCGACGGATAGCTCATGTTAACTTCCTGACAGCGTCGCATTATGGCTACTACGCGATTCAGGCCTGTGTCTGTTTAATCAGGTTGGTTGTCACCATTGGATGAAGAATGTTACCTAGCTTCATGTTTCATGACACCCCCTGCCTCCTCGAGGGCAAAGCCGTCAGTTGAAGAAAAAACATCTTATGGCGCGAGCATCCGTGGCTGTTGCGCATCGTATAACAATAAGAAGTGAAAGAAGCTGGCGCACGTTTAGCCGAGGAAACGCGTGCCTCCTCTACGATGAGCACGCGTTTTCATTATTTTCGAAACATCGTTGTGCAACAGCTACGGACGCTCGCGCTATTAATTATTTTTGTGTACGCTTAAGTAATTGAACATCATATACGTAAGAATTTGGGCTAACGGCTGTGCCTCGTTTCTTCCGCTATATTAAATCCTGCACACATTCGGCGATTCACTATTATTTAAGTAAAATATTATTATTTTTACCGGTATTGTAATCACTTTACGCTTTAGCCTGGATCAGACCCGGCTTGTTCCTATTGACTTTAACTTTAACTAAAGATGAGAAAAATAAGTTTGGTTCTGTTGCTCCTGGGGTTCTTCCTGTTTGCAGAAACCTATGTTTATGCTCAACGCAGGCCTAAAAGCCGGAAAATCCGGTCAAAAAGCCGTCAGATTTCCAGCTACAGGGGGAGTGCTTCCTCACCATTTGGACGGCGGGCCTATAATTCTGTCACCTTTCATATCAGTTCAATGAACTATTTTGGTGACCTGGCACCAAAATCATCCATTGCCAGCACCGACATCTCTTTCACCCGCCCTGGAATCGGTGTCTCGATTCAGAGAAAGGTATTGCCACGTGTCTCGGTCAGGGGGGGACTTCTGTTTGGCCGGTTACAAGGATCTGATTTTGATTCCGCCGACCCTAACGACGAGAATGCCAGATTCAGATATGTACGAAATCTGCAGTTTCGTAACGATATATTAGAATTTTCGGTTTCCGGCGTATTCGACCTTATCCCCAGCTACGGAACTTTTGTAACCCGTTCGAATTTCGTACCCTATGTTTTCGCCGGCGTGGCAGTTTTACATCATAATCCGCAGGGGCTGGTGCCCGAAACAGACGTCAACACCGGCAGCCCCCTTGCCGAAGCAGGCCAATGGGTGGATCTCGAACCCCTGGGAACAGAAGGACAATATAGCGAGGGGAGTGGCGTTAGTACCTACAGTAATGTACAATTTGCTATTCCAGTAGGATTGGGGGTAAGATACAGACTGAGTCAGGCCATAGATCTCGAACTGGAAGTGGGGTACAGACACTTGTTCTTTGATCATATAGATGATGTTAGTGGCAGCTATGTTGACCTGGGTCTGTTAAACAGTAATTTGGCCCGCGCCATGTCGGACAGGTCCCGTGAGGTAAATGATGTGAATTCCGGTAATCCGAGGGAATTAACAAATCCTAATATTGCTGAAATTGTTTCGCGTACCGCTTCTTATGTCGGGGCAGATGGCAGAACCTACAATATTATCCCCGGGTACGGACAACCCGGCGATGTCAACATACGGGGTAATTCAGGAGATGACGATATTTATATTGTCACCAGTCTTAAGCTAACATATATTTTTGGAGGGTCTTTGTTTGGAGGTGCAAAATACAGATAATTTAAATTAGTGAATAAAATTATAAGGCATTTTAACCTGGGAAAACTCCGGATGGGTTTTCCCGTTTTTATTATTCTGCTATTGGTCGGGGCAGCGGGGTATGCCCAGAAATCAGAGGTTGGAGCAGGATTGGGGGGGTTATCCTATACAGGGGATTTGATCAGGAATTATCAGATCACCGAAAACAGCCTGGGAGGCCTGATCTATTACAGAAACAATCTCAGCGATGCAATTAGTTTACGATATACCGCAACACTGGGCAAATTACAAGGCAGTGACGAAAATCCATTCGACGCATTTGCCGCAGCCCGCGATGCATCATTTGATATTTTTATTATTGAGCCTACGGTAACATTGGAATATAATTTTCTGGATTATAAAGATCCGCATTCCGCGATCAATTTCTCCCCGTATTTTTTCGCCGGTGCCGGCTTTTTTACTTTCTTTGGCCAGGATGAATCACCATTCGAATATAGTACGTTTCAACCCGTAATCCCTTTCGGAGTAGGTATTAAATACAAAATCAACCGAAACTGGAACCTGAATTTTGAGTTCGGAGCGAGAAAAACTTTTTTTGATTACCTGGATAACATCTCCGAAGCCATTCCAAATACTAAAAATTACCAATACGGGAACCCCCATGACAAGGATACCTATTATTTTGTAGGTGTTTCGGTAAGCTACGCTTTTTACCCTATTATATGTCCTTACGATTATAATTAGTCAAAGAAACTTGCATTATTTTTAAAATAAAATAGCTATTTTGTACCTTACAAATTAATTTTGCACCTTAATGCTGGGATGAAAGAAAAGATTGACTTAAGCAAATTACCGCGGCATATAGCTGTAATCATGGATGGCAACGGGCGCTGGGCAAAAAATAAAGGTGCAGCGAGGCTTTTTGGTCATAAAAATGCTATCAAAGCGGTCAGGGAGACAACAGAAGGCTGCGCGGAATTAGGCATTGAATACCTGACCTTGTACGCGTTTTCGACTGAAAACTGGTCAAGACCAAAAGACGAGGTTCAAGGGCTGTGGGACCTGCTGGTTTTTACCATAAAGAACGAAATCAAAACCCTGATGGATAATAACGTAAGGTTACTATCCATAGGTGATATCAATAACCTCCCTCAAAAATGCCTGAAAAACCTGAAAGAAGCCATGGAGATCACCAAAGATAACTCCGGCCTGAAGCTTATTCTTGCCTTAAATTACAGCGGAAGGTGGGAACTGTTGCAGGCTGTAAAAAGTTTGGCTATTGATGTTAAAAATGAAAAAATCAGCGTTGACAATATTGATCAACACCTTTTTTCAAACTATCTCAACACAAACACAATACCCGACCCGGAGTTATTGATAAGAACCAGCGGCGAAATGCGGATAAGTAATTTTCTTTTATGGCAGATTGCTTATACCGAATTGTATATGACAGACCTTTTATGGCCCGATTTTAGAAGGGAACATTTGTATCAGGCCATATTGTCTTTTCAAAAAAGAGAAAGAAGATTTGGGAAAATTAGCGAACAGGTGAATTCTTAGACCCTATGAAAAAAATTATACTCGGCATTATCTGTATCTGTGCTGTTAACCTGCTGCCAGCGCAAATCAGATATAAAAATGATAACAGGAATCGTGTTAATGACCCAATAAGCTATTCTACTCCGAAACAGTATGAAATTGCCGACATTGAAGTAACCGGTGTAGAATACCTCGATCACAATGCCTTGATATCTTTGTCCGGTTTAAAAGTTGGAGATAAAGTGAAAATACCCGGTGACGATATTTCCAATGCTATCAAAAAACTATGGGGGCAGGGACTGATGGGTAATGTGGGTATATATGCTACTAAAATCGAAAATGGCAAAATAAGCCTGAGAATTGAACTGACAGAGCGGCCAAGGTTATCGAAAATTATTTATAAAGGGGTCAATAAAACCCAGGAAGGGGAACTGGACGATGATATCAAGCTGATCAGGGGAAGGGTACTCACTGATGCTATCTTAAAAAACACAGAGTTAACCGTAAAAAAACACTTTGTAGAAAAAGGCTTTCTCAATACGGAAGTAAAAGTTACCAGAATCAAAGACACGCTTGCCTTCAACGCTGTACAAATTTTGGTTGATGTCAATAAGGGTAGCAAGGTAAAGATCAACAGGATTTACTTTGAAGGCAACAACAATTTCAGTGAGGGCAAACTCAAGAAAAAACTCAAATCTACCAAAGAACACCCCAGAATCGGTATTTTCAAGACTGTCTTTGGTGAGTTATTCAGCCTGAACAAAAATAAAATCAAGAACTTTGCCGGCTCTACAGTGAAAGTAAGTGGACAAGAGGTGAAGGGTTTTATCAACGATAATTTCAAGTTAAATTTCTTTAGCGGGTCGAAGTTTATCAAATCCGATTATGAGGATGACAAGAAAGCTTTGATAGAATTTTACAATTCCAAAGGCTACCGGGACGCAAGAATCGTAACAGACTCGGTCTATACCCATAGCAGCAAAACCATCAACGTCAAATTCGAAGTCGAAGAGGGGAAAAAATATTATTTCAGGGACATCATATGGAACGGAAATTATGTATACAATGACAATACGTTGGGCCGTATTCTGGGGATCAATAAAGGAGATGTGTACGACCTTGAATTGGTCAATAAAAGACTTAATTACAACCCGACAGGCGCCGATGTGAGTTCTTTATACCTTGACAACGGTTACCTGTTTTTCACCATAGATCCGGTTGAGGTGAGAATTGAAGATGATTCCATCGACGTGGAAATGCGAATCCATGAAGGCACACAAGCCACTATAAATAAAGTGATCGTTAAAGGTAATGACAGGACCAACGACCACGTTATACTCAGAGAAATCAGAACCTTACCAGGGCAAAAATTCAGCAGAGAACAATTGATCAGGACCAACCGAGAAATTGCACAATTAGGATATTTTGACCCGGAGCAGATTGGTATGCAGCCCATACCCAATCCCGCTGACGGGACAGTAGATATTGAATACACCGTAGTGGAAAGACCGAGCGATCAGATCGAGCTTTCGGGAGGTTGGGGTGGCTTTTTTGGCTTTGTGGGTACCCTGGGTCTGGTTTTCAACAATTTCTCTATTAAAAATATTACCGACCGTTCCAAGTGGCACCCCTTGCCTGTGGGCGATGGTCAAAAGCTGGCCTTAAGGGTTCAGGCCAACGGCCGTGCGTTCCAAAATTATTCCTTTACTTTTACCGAACCCTGGCTGGGTGGCAAAAAACCAAATGCATTTACGATTAACCTCACTCGTTCTATTCAGCGTGTAAGGACCTTTGAAACCGATGAAGATGGTAATCCAATCAGGGACAGTAACGGAGAGCTTGTCTTTCCACGGGGTTTGAATGATTTCAATGGCTCTCTTAAATTGGCCGGCATCTCGGTAAGCCTGGGCAGAAGGTTAAGGTGGCCCGACGATTTCTTCTTTATTTCAAACTCTCTCAATTATTTCGTTTATAACCTTGATAATTTCGGTTCTCAACTGGGCTTTTCCACCGGTATTTCCAATAACCTGACATTTAATACCACCATAGCAAGAAACAGCGCCGGTCCAAGCACCATGTATCCCACCACAGGCTCCTCCTTATCATTAAGCATGAGCCTGACACCGCCTTATTCTGTGTTTAATGATATTGACTATGAAAATGCTGACAACGCTACGAGGTACAACTTGGTAGAATTTCATAAATGGATGTTCGATGCCAAGTTTTACACACAAATTGCCGGAAACCTGGTATTGGAATCCAGGGCACACCTAGGTTTTATCGGGTCTTATACCCGCAAAGCGGGAATCGGACCATTTGAAAGATTTGTAATGGGTGGTGCCGGCCTCGGTGGACAAAACTTTCTGATCGGCAATGATATCATCGGACTAAGAGGTTATGAAGACAATACGGTAACGCCACCAAACTTCCAGGCCACCAGTGGTTTGCTGGAACCTGATGAAATCAGGGGTGGGGTGGTGTTTAATAAGTTTATTTTTGAACTAAGGTATCCTGTATCACTGAATCCATCTGCGACTATCTATGTGCTCGGATTTGGCGAAGCAGGCAACAACTGGGGTGAGTACAGGGATTTTAACATTAACAATCTTTACAAATCGGCCGGTGTCGGAGCCAGAATCTTTATGCCGGCATTTGGTCTGATCGGTATTGACTGGGCTTATGGTTTTGATACCCTTCCGGGCCGAACCGAAAGAAGCGGCCCGCAGTTCCACTTTACCATTGGGCAACAGCTTAGATAATTATGATAAAAATTAGTTTTATCTGTTTTTTCCTCTTTTCTTTTTTTACCTTTGCAAGCCTGATTTCGGCTCATGGTCAAAGATTCGGTTATGTAGATAGTGATTTTATTTTGAACCAAATGCCTGAGTACAATGAAGCTCAGGCCGAAATCAATAAAATTTCCATGCAATGGCAGGAGGAGATTCAAAATAAACAAAAGGAGATAGAATCTTTATATAATAAGCTCAAAGCTGAAGAAGTGTTACTTACCCGTGATATGAGGGAAGAAAGACTGGATCATATAAAGAAAAAAGAAAACGAGGTGAAAGCGTATCACAATAAAGTGTTCGGTTATGAGGGGTTACTCTTCTTAAAAAGAAAGGAATTGATTAAACCATTGCAGGAAAAAGTCTTTAAAGCCACTGAAAAAGTAGCTAAACAAAACAGGTTACAAATGATTTTTGATAAATCAGGAGATTTAATAATGATTTATACCGATCCCATCTATGATTTCACGGAAAATGTGCTGGAAGAATTGGGAATTGGTCAGAAACAGGAAGAAACCAATTGAATAAAGTTAATATTTTATAATATGATGAAAAAGATAATAATTGCGCTGTTTGTTTTTTTTATGTTTGATTTTTCGGTTCAGGCGCAAGAACAATTAAAAATTGGCTACACCAATGTTGAGTATATCTTAAGTCAGTTGCCTGAGGCTAAATCTATTCAAAAAGACCTCGAAGATTATCAGACGCAACTGAGAAATCAAATCCAGGCCAAAGTTGATGAGTTTCAGAAAAGAGCTGCTGCCTATCAACAAAATGGGGCCAACATGACTGACATAGCCCGCCAGGCCGAGGAAAGGGATCTACAAAGTATGCAAACCAATTTAAACCAATTTCAGCAGGAAGCAGAGCAGGCTATGCAGAAAAAACAAGTGGACCTTTTAAGACCAGCTTACGAAAAAATCGAAAAAGCCATTAAAGAGGTAAGAAAAGAAGCCGGCTACACCCACATCTTCAGCTCAGACATTGGCGGTGCCGCCATTCTCCTCGATGCCAGAGAGGAAGATAATATTTCAGATCTCGTTTTACAAAAACTGGGCATCACGCCACCCGTCAAAACAGAGAACTAAACAACAGGATAATGGGGTTCCGGCTAATTGACAATTGTCAATCGTTAACTGTCAATTATCAATTATCCCCTCTCCATCATTCCATATAAACCAATTTAAGCACCGTCTGCCCAACTGCTTTGAGCGTATTTTTGTCAATCAAATCCATATTATCCTGGTGAGTATGCCAGTATTTGCCAAAATAATTCTTTGTAGACGGGTCGTATTCAATAATATCGATCATGGGAATATTAGCCCATTGATTGACAAATTTGTGGTCATCTAAAATCTCCTCGCTTTTTTGAGAGATAAAGTAATCACCATACCCCAGACTTTGTCCGTAGTCCCAAACCTTTCTGACAACACTGGGAGCACTATTCATGGACAAACCTTCCTGATAAAATTTAGCCCCCCTGGCACCAACCATATCGAGCAATATACCGTAGTAAGCAGAATAGTTAGGAACATGTTTGTTTTTGGACCAATATTGCGACCCCAGGCAAAAGCCACCATACGGGACATTTCTAAAACCTTTTTCATTCGCCGGCACTCCGTAGTCTTCCCCGTCAAATAGAATAATATCGACACCGACATCAAAATTGGTATTCAGGTGGAGTTGCCGGGCTATCTCCAGTAAAACCCCGACCCCACTTCCCCCATCGTTAGCACCTATGATGGGTCGGTCAGTATCTATGGAATCATTGTCAGCAAACGGCCTTGTATCCCAATGGGCGGCAAGCAATACTCTTTTGCTCTTATCAGGGTTAAAACTGGCTATAATGTTTTTCAGAGACAAGTTCGTACCATCATAGGCGGTCGACTCAAAGTTCTGTTCTATAACCTGAGGGGTATAATTGCTCAACGTCTCAACAAGGTACGCAGCACATGCTTTGTGCGCTGGTCGATTAGGAACACGGGGGCCAAAGCTTATTTGCTTTTCTATAAAATGATATGCCGAATCTGCGCTAAAATCAGGAATCGCGATTTCAGGTTGCTTTTCGTTTTCGGGAGGATGCTTATTTTCGGCTTTTTTATCCGAATCACAAGCCACCAAAACTGCAATCATAACCAAAAGCACTATTCCCCAATTAACAAATCTCATAAGCTTAAAGGTAAATCACCATTACTTTTATTCTTCATACGCCCAGGAAATGTCATTTTTCATGTCTTTAATAATGAGTCCCTGTGACTTAAAATCAGCCCTGATCTTATCTACCGTGTCAAATTCCTTGTTGCGTTTGGCCTCTTTGTAGATATCGATGAGCGATTGCGTAAGTCCCATCAAAACATCTGGCTGCTCCTCTTTCAGGCCCAGAACATCGACTACGAATGTCCGGTAGGTTCTTTTCATACGGTCAAATACCTCTTCCCCAAGCTCGGCATATTTGAGGTTTTGGGTATGTAAAGAGTTGATCTTTTTCAGTAAGTTAAACAAATGGCCAATGGTCAGGGCTGTGTTAAAGTCATCATTCATCGCACGGTAGCAATTATCACATAGCTGATTGACCTGGTCGATAACTTTCTTATTGGGTACCGTTTCAGGTTCCTCACAATAATCAAGACTCCTCAGCACTTTTAATCCATTAATTAACTTTTTATACCCTTTTTTTGCTGCCTTAAGCGCTTCGTTTGAGAAATCAAGGGTGCTGGAATAATGCGATTGTAAAATAAAAAAACGAACAGTCATAGGGCTGTAGGCTTCCTCCAGGAGCGGGTGATCACCTGTAAAAAGCTGTGCTGGCAAAAACGAATTGCCCAACGATTTACTCATTTTTTGTCCATTTACCGTAAGCATATTAGTATGCATCCAGTATTTTGCAGGTTGTTGACCGGTAGCCCCTACAGATTGTGCAATTTCGCATTCGTGATGTGGGAATTTCAGATCCATTCCTCCACCATGTATATCAAATGAGTTCCCCAGATATTTAGTACTCATGACTGTACATTCGAGATGCCAACCGGGAAAACCTTTGCCCCAGGGAGAATCCCAGCGCATAATATGCGATGGCGTAGCCTTTTTCCACAGCGCAAAATCTATCTTGTTGCGCTTTTCATCCTGCGCATCCAAATCACGGTTACCGGCAATCAAATCTTCTATGATCCTGCCCGACAGTACACCATAGTTATGGTCTTCATTGTATTTGCTTACATCGAAATAGACGGACCCATTTACCTCATAGGCCAGGCCTTTTTCCAATAGTTTGGCGGTAAGGTTGATTTGCTCTACGATGTGCCCTGTGGCACAAGGCTCTATGTTGGGAGACAACATATTCAGTTGGTCGGCCACCTCTCTGAAACCAAGTGTGTAGCGTTGCACAATTTCCATAGGTTCAAGGTTTTCCAGTTTGGCCTTCTTGGCTATTTTATCCTCACCATCATCCGCATCCCGCTCCAAATGGCCCACATCGGTAATGTTACGTACAAATCTCACCTTATAGTCCAAAAACAGCAGGTATCTGTAAATGACATCAAAGCTTAAAAATGTTCTCATATTACCGATATGAACATCATTGTAAACCGTAGGGCCACATACGTACATACCGACATAGGGTGGGTTAATCGGCTCAAAAAGTTCTTTCTGTTTGGTAAGGGTATTATATACTCTCAAGTCTTTTAACATGGGGCAAATTTAGTAAAATAGTCGGCAAACAGTTTAAATATCGTTCCGGCAAATATCCTGATTTGCACTTGAATAAATGACAGGGTCTTAGGTTAACTGATTGCAAATTAGTGAATTGTTTGAATTAATGTATTTTTACCTTAACTTTGCTTTAGAAACCGAAATTAAGCAGTATGAGGGGACTTTAGTCCCCTCTTTTCATATGAGAAAAATAAACTGTTTTAATGGAAATTAGACGGGAATTAGAAAAAATAGTTTTGGATAATCTTGATAATGAGTCCTTATTTTTAGTAAATATTGACATTTCTGCTGACAAAGGGCCTAAAAAGGTGAAAGTGCTGATCGACAGCGATGACGGATTAAACATCGATCAGTGTGCAAAGTTAAGCCGCAGAATAGGAGAAGTTATTGAGGAAAAGGAACTGGTTCAAGATGCTTTCACCTTGGAAGTCTCTTCTCCGGGCCTGGATTACCCGCTAAAATTCAGGAGGCAGTATTTGAAAAATATAGGAAGAAGATTAAGGGTTTTGTTAAATGACAACAATGAAAAAACAGGGAAACTAGTACAGGTAGGTGACCATTCGATTGTTGTTAATACAGAACAAAAAGGGAAAAGCAGAAAAATAGCATATGTCGAAACCGAGATCAATTTTTCTGATATTAAAAAAACAAATGTTTTAGTCTCATTTAAGTAAAAAAAATGGATGCAGGAACTTTAATAGAGAATTTTGCTGAGTTTGCCAAAAACAAGAACATTGACAGACCAACCATGATTCGGATACTTGAGGATGTTTTCAGAACGATGATCCGAAGGAAATTTGAAACCGACGACAACTTCGACATCATCATCAATGCTGACAAGGGGGATTTGGAAATCTGGCGATTCAGGGAAATTGTCGATGATAACTCGGAAGACATCTGGGATTATGATAAAATCAGTCTGTCTGATGCCCGTAGAATAGAGCCGGATTTTGAAATTGGCGAGGAAGTGGCCGAAGAGGTCAAGTTGGAGGACTTTGGGCGCAGGGCCGTGATGACCGCCAGGCAAACACTTATTCAGAAAATCAAGGATCTGGAAAAAGACAATCTTTTTAACCGGTATAAAGAACTTGTGGGGGAAATCATCCTGGCCGAAGTATATCAGATTCTAAGCAAGGAAGTACTTTTAATAGACGCTGAAGGCAATGAAGTCATCCTGCCTAAACCTGAACAAATACATAAAGACCGGTACAGAAAGGGGGAGTCGGTGAGGGCTATTGTGCATAGGGTGGAAATGATGAATGGCAACCCCCGGATCATTCTGTCCAGAACGTCACCTGTTTTTCTTGAAAGACTGTTTGAAAGCGAGGTACCGGAAGTATATGATGGTTTGATTACCATCAAAAAGGTCGTGAGAGAACCAGGTGAACGCGCCAAAGTGGCTGTCGAATCCTACGATGACCGCATCGATCCGGTAGGTGCCTGTGTTGGGATGAAAGGCTCCAGAATACATAGCATCGTCAGGGAGTTGCAAAATGAAAATATAGACGTTATCAATTTTACCGATAACATGGACCTTTATATTTCACGTTCGCTGAGCCCGGCAAAGATTAGTAGTTTAAAGATCGATGCAGAAGATAAAAGGGTTTCTGTCTACCTCAAACCGGATCAGGTGTCACTGGCCATTGGCAAGGGAGGACAGAACATTAAACTGGCCAGTAAACTGGTGGGTTTTGAAATTGACGTCTTCCGCGAGTTGGATGAATATGAAGAAGAGGATGTGGTATTGGAAGAGTTTTCAGATGAAATAGATGCCTGGGTCATCGACGAATTTAAGAAGACCGGACTGGATACAGCTAAGAGCGTTCTGGCGCTGTCAATGGATGATTTGACCAGGAGAACGGATCTGGAAGAAGAAACCATTGAAGATGTTATCAAAATTTTAAATCAGGAATTCGAATAATTTATAAATTTTTTAAAATCAGAAAAAAAAGGCATATTTGATTATGGCAGATGAAAAAATGATGAGGCTTAGTCAGGTAGCGAGAAAGCTCAATGTCGGTAAAAATACCATCATTGAGGCGCTCGAGGATAAAGGCTTTGAAGTAGAAAATAGCCCTAATGCAAAGATTTCCATGGAGCAGTTTAACATGCTGGCCAAGGAATTTGAGTCATCGGCTATGGACAGGGAAGAAGCTTCAGGTCTCACCATTGGTAAAAAGCATGCCGACAACTTTGTCATTGATCAGGATCATTCGGAAGAAGTAGTCGGAAAAGAAGAGGAAGAGGAGATCTTCATAAAAGGCATCTCCTCTGTAGAGGCTACCAGTAATAGTAATACTGCCACTGAAGAAAAAGAGAAAGAGGTGCCGCCTTCACCACCGGCAAAGGAACCGGAAGAAAAAGAAGAGCAATTAACCTCTTCTCCGAAATTAAAAGGAATAAAGGTAGTAGGTAAAATTGATCTGGAAGGGCAAAAAGCGGAGGAGACAGAAGCAGAGACAGAAAAAAAACCAGCAGTGGAATCAGTGACGGAAGGAACAGAAGAGGTGCCGGCTGACCTGAAAGAAGAGGCCGGCCATGAAGAAACCACATCCGGAACGGACGAAGAACAAGCCGAAGCTGAAGTTAAAGCAACTGAGGCAGAACAAAAGCCGGCCCAGGAGAATTTAGATGAAGAGGAATTGAAAGTTATCAAAGCAAAAGCCGACACCTTAAAAGGACTAAAGGTTGTAGGCAAAATCGATCTGCCATCGGAAAAGTCCAAGAAAAAAGATCAACCCGTAGCCTCTTCGGATGAAGAAAAGGAGAAGGCAAAAAAGAAAAGACCCAGAAAGAGGGTCACCGTCAGCAACACCGCTTCCAAAGGTAAACCCAAACATCAAGGTCAGCATAGTGGCGGCAGGTTCAAAGGTAAGGATGTAGAAAGAAAAAGAATCACAAAAGAGGATCCTTCCGATAAGGAAATACAGGAAAAGATTAAAGCCACATTGGCCAAGCTGAGTGGCACAGGTAAAGAGTCTGGCCGGGCAAGCAGGGCCAAGTACAGAAAGGAAAAAAGGTCTGCTATTGCCGAAGCTAAGGAAGAAAAAATGCTGCAGGCCCAGGAAGAATCAAAGGTTTTAAAAGTCACCGAATTCATATCTGCCAATGATCTGGCCACGCTGATGAATGTGTCGGTCAACGAAGTCATTTCCACTTGTATGAGTATGGGAATGTTTGTGTCCATTAATCAGAGGCTGGATGCCGAATCCATTACATTTATAGCTGATGAATTCGGCTTCAACGTTGATTTTACTACCACAGATGAAGAGGTTGACGTAGTGCTTGAGGAGGATAACGAGGAAGATCTGATAGAGAGAGCACCGATTGTTACTATTATGGGTCATGTCGACCATGGCAAAACATCATTGCTGGATTATATAAGAAGTTCAAAGGTTACCGAAGGCGAGGCAGGAGGTATAACCCAGCATATTGGCGCCTACGATGTGGTTACCGAAAGTGAAAAGCGCATTGCTTTTCTGGATACTCCGGGGCACGAAGCTTTCACGGCCATGCGGGCAAGAGGAGCCAAGGTTACCGACGTGGTTATTATCGTAGTTGCTGCAGATGACAGCGTAATGCCCCAGACAAAAGAAGCTATCAACCACGCACAAGTAGCGGGAGTGCCCATTGTAATCGCCATTAATAAAATCGACAAACCCAACGCCAATTCCGACAAGATCAAAGAAGAACTTTCAAACTTCAATATACTGGTAGAAGATTGGGGTGGAAAATATCAATGCCAGGAAATATCGGCTAAAACCGGTCAGTGTGTAAACGATCTGCTGGAAAAGGTATTGCTGGAGGCAGAACTGCTGGAACTTAAAGCCAACCCTGAAAAAAATGCTATCGGCACCGTTATCGAAGCTACACTTGACAAAGGGCGTGGTTATGTCACCACCGTATTGGTGCAACAAGGCAAACTCCATGTCGGCGATATTATTCTGGCCGGGGCATACTATGGCAGGGTTAAGGCCATGTTTGATCACCGGGGCAACCGGATTCAGATTGCAGGCCCCTCGACACCAGTGCAACTTCTTGGCTTCGACGGGGCACCGCAGGCCGGAGATATTCTCAACGGCATGGAAACTGAACGTGAAGCCCGTGAAATTGCCAACAAAAGGGAACAAATTGCCAGAGAACAAAGTATCCGTACCAAAAAGCATATCACACTGGATGAAATTGGCCGCCGTCTTGCCATCGGAAGCTTCAAAGAGCTGAATGTCATTGTTAAAGGTGATGTGGATGGATCGGTTGAAGCCTTGTCCGATTCCCTGTTAAAACTTTCTACAGAAGAAGTACAGGTGAGTATCATACACAAAGGAGTAGGACAAATCTCCGAATCCGATGTGTTATTAGCCTCTGCATCTGATGCGGTAATCGTGGGGTTTCAGGTTCGGCCCTCAAATGGTGCCCGCCGGTTAGCTGAGACTGAAGAAATTGAGATAAGGTTGTATTCTGTCATCTATGATGCCATTAATGACGTAAAAGATGCGATGGAGGGACTACTGGCTCCTAAAGTCGAAGAGGTGATAACCGGTAACATTGAAGTAAGGGAAGTCTTCAAAATATCCAAAGTAGGTACCGTAGCGGGATGTTATGTTACCGACGGTAATATAAAAAGAAATAATCAAATCAGATTAGTCAGGGACGGTATTGTGGTTTATACCGGTGATATTGATCAGCTTAAGCGGTTCAAAGATGATGTAAATGAAGTAAAGTCTGGCTATGAATGTGGTGTCAGTATCAAAAACTTCAATGACATTAAGGTGGGTGACGTCATCGAAGGATTTGAAGAAAAAGAGGTGAAAAGAACTCTATAGCCGGCCGGCCATAAATAAAACCTCCGGAACTTCTGCTCCCTTATTCCCTTCGCCCTGCTTATCTACGCGACAAATCTTCAAAATATATGCAAAGTCAGGAAGAAGCACTTGAACAAATTTTTGAAAAACTCAAAACCAAAGCCTGTGTCAAGCAAAATGCTTTTCGGGCAGTTCAGGAAGTTTTTAAAAAACTCAAATCAGAAGCCGAAACTATTACAACCCAACTAAAAGACAAAATCGTTAAGGTCGATAAAAGTATTGACGTAAAGCTTATTAAAAAAAACGAATATGAATTTCAGTTGAAGGCGGGCAGTGATATGCTGATATTTACCCTGGCTACCAATGTAGTCACTTTCAATGATGAATATGAGGTGATGAAAAGTGATTACATTAAAGAAAAAGCAGAACGAAAATACTTTGGTCAGATAATGGTTTATAACTTTTTAGCTGATACTATTAAATATAACCGCCTCGACGACCCCGGTTACCTGATCGCCCGGTTAATCGTAAACTGCGAAAAGCACTTTTTCGTAGAAGGCACGCAACAGTTAAGCTTTCTTTTCACAGATATCGTCAATAACGTAATATCGGATGATTGGCTGAAATTGCTCATAGAAAAATGTATTTTCACCGCCATAGACATGGATTTAATGGGATCGAGCTACCCGGAAATTCGGAATACCAACCTCAAGCAGAAGATGAAAAATGAAAAACCTATGGGTAATGGCAAAAAGGTTGGCTTTCAAATGGATTATATGAATGAAATCAAAGGATGAATAGAGTGTGGGTGTGAAGTGTGGGTGTGGGGCTTTGTAGTTTGGTGTCTATGGCATTGCTTAATTTTTAACTGGGCGGAAGGGTCTTGTGGGTGTTGAAAAACTTAAGAATGTGCTTGTATTTTTATTTTACAGGCGAAAATCTCTGTGTCTTGGTGCCTCCGTGGTGAATAATGGTTAACCACAAAGGCACCAAGACACAAAGATAAAGTTGTCCAAAGTGTTGTGCAATAGCTACGTTCGATTGTGGTTTTCAGAGACGGGGGGTACAAGTGGATGTGGTTGCTTAGCCTGAACCCGGTTAAGGGGTAACATTCAGTAAAGCGTCGATGGAGTTGGTGGAAACAAAATGGTAGTTGGGCCTGGCTTTCTTGTAGATTTCAAGGGCTCGCTTTTTCCCATCCCCCGTTTTAATCATTTCGCTATACAAAGGCATTAAAAATTTGCGCCTGCCCGTATTTACCAGAAACTGCTCCAACTGGCTGTAACCAGGCTCATATTCGTGCCTGACCACATGGGAAAACCAGGCAGCCAGTATTTCCGAATTACCACTCTCGCTGAATTGCAGGTGTTCATCCAGGGTTTTCATCTGTTCGACGGTCAACCCTTCAGGTAAATGCCTTAGAAAGTGGAGCCACTGGTGAGTACTCCATCCATCAGCTCCTGCGCCATCATCCAGAAAGATATCTTTGATTTTCGCACCTCCGGTCCAAAGTTCCAACACCTGGTTAACACTGTCAAACCTGCCCGACAGGGGCACTGGTTTTTCTTCAGGTAACCCTTCTTCGTAAATCCATTGCCGGAATATATCTTCCATGGGCTTAAGCCCATTTTTACTGATTAGATGTTCGTTTAGGTAAGTAACAAACATTTCAGTTGTCATTACCTTAAAGGCGTTATCTGTAAAGTATTTTTTCAGAAAGCTATCAAAAACCTCTCTGCCTGTACTTTCTTCAAGCTGTCTCAGGAAGAAATAACCTTTATCATACGCGATGGAAGTCACTCCATCGTCCGGATTTCTTCCCTCCAAATCCAATTTAAGTCTTGTATCAGGCCCGTTCCCCTCTTTGATCATCCCATCCACTTCCTTTTTCAAATCCTGCATCGCCAGTGAGGCCAGCATCTCAGAATAATCCCGGCCATACAATTTCTCCATAATCCTGTGTTCAAAATACACAGTAAACCCTTCATTGAGCCAGAAGTCATTCCAGGTTCCATTGGTCACCAGATTTCCCGACCATGAATGGGCTAACTCATGGGCTACCAGGGAAGTTAAGGATCTGTCACCTGCCAAAATAGTCGGGGTAGCAAAAGTTAGCCGCGGATTTTCCATGCCTCCGAATGGAAAGCTGGGGGGCAATACCAACAGATCATAACGATCCCATCGATAAGGGCCATACAAGGACTCGGCAGCCTGTACCATCTCCTCCAATTCCCCAAACTCATAGACCGCCTTATCTATCACTGCATGTTCCGCATAAACACCTGTTCTATCACTAATAGGTTGAAAGGCAAGATCACCGACTGATAAAGCCAGCAGATAAGCCGGGATGGGCTGATTCATGGTAAACGAATAAAGACCATCTGCCGATTTTTCGGTCGGGTTTTCAGCACTCATCAAGGCCATTAGCTCCTTTGGAACCTTCACCTTTGCCGTGTAGGTGAAACGAATCCCCGGCGAGTCCTGAATGGGTACCCAACTTCTGGCCAGTATGGCTTGTGATTGCGTAAAAAGAAATGGGTATTTACCTCCCGAGGTCTGTCGAGGGGCCAGCCATTGTAAGGCTTCCGCTGAGTCACCTGTAGTGTAGTGGACGTGTACCACCGAAGTATTGGGTTCAAGGTTAATCATCAGCGGGGAACCCAGCCATTGATCGCGGTCGCCCAAGGTAAATGTCACCTGCCGGGGTGAGTCGTCCAGCGCAACTTTTTCTATACGTAAACCCTTGGTGTCCAGGATTATGTATTTGGCATCTCCGGCTTTGTCGATAGTCAGAGAAGCTTTTGCTTTTATCCTTTTATGCTCAAAATCAACCTCCGCCTCCCAATCCAAATGTTTCACTACCGCTTCTTCCGGCTTGGCATAAGTATGTACATCATGGACTGTGACGTCCTGTTTTTCTATCATTTTCCGATTATTGTTTTCTTTACTTCCACTAAAACCACATCCGGCAAAAAATAAGGCAATGGCAGCACAGGTGATTAAATACATTTTGTTCATAATTTATGAATTATTTGTTGAAGACCCGATCAATATACCTACTCAATAAAAAGTCCGGGAAATCCTCCGCCTTACCTTTCCCAACGGCAAATTTATGCTATTGCCATTTCCTTGAATAATCCCATTTAAAAGTCGGGCAGATCAATCTTTAATACCCACATAAAATCCCGTATCGTCGAATTTTATTTGGTGAACAGCTAGATTCGGTGTCCGGCCCTGACATTCTTCACCGGTCTTCAAATTAAATCTATAACTATGCCAGGGACAAATTATTTCATTTAAAAAATTAATATTACCTTTACTCAACGATTCCCCCAAATGAGGACAAAAATCATCTACTACGTGAAAGCCACTGTTACTGTGGGCTAGGCAAATCTTTCTCCCTTTGGCAATAATTAACTGCATATGGTGCAATGGCACTGCTTTCTTAGCATTATCCAAATTTTTAAATATTCTGTACCAACGAATCATGACGTTATCTTTGCTGAAAATAAATTAAACCTTACAATGTAAGTTAAAGCAATTCAATATGAAATTAATGTGATTGAATGTTTTTAAATTTCTTTATTCAAGCAATTTGAGCATATAGTAATAACAATTTACAAGCACAAAATAATTGCAGGAAAAATTACAATTTACAGCAAAAGTTTTAAACCAATATTAAAATGGGGCGGTGTTTTTTACCGTTAATCAATTAATTGACCACAATAACCAAAACTAAAATGTCTACTTCTACCGACAGGAAAAAGAAGCTTTTTATACATTTCATCAAAATTATCTTCACCTATTTGTTTCTAATGCTCCTGGTTGCTGATGTACATGGCCAGGAAATGAACAAGAGAACCGGGCTGATCAAAGGTGGGATATACAGTAAAGACCGTAACAATAAAAGAAAATTCGAAAGTTTTGCCGGCGATGCTTCATCGGGTGGCGGATCTACCCGTTGGGGTTTTGGAATTAAGGGGGGCATGAACCTTACCCAGGCCAAACCTGATGATCAGTTTTCAGTATTCAGTTATACCATTGAACCTGAGCATACACTGGCTGAAAAGGAATACTATAAATCATCGGAAAACACAGGTTTTCAGGTAACTTTTATAGCCAAATATACACTTTTCAACAACTTAAGTGTCAGTTTGCAGCCTACCTTTGCCTCTTATAAATACGGTTATGAGAGCAACTATGCATGGATGGATTTTGAAAACAACAACAACAGTCTGTTTCTTTTTTTCAGGCATGAGCAAACGCTGAATTACCTGGAGGCCCCGTTATTACTTCGTTACGATATTCTCGATGCCCCCATCCGGCCTTTTGTTCATGGAGGGGCATTTTATGGCAGGTTACTCAATGCTTTGAAAGAAGTTGATGTAACTGGCCAGGACAATGCATCAGGAGCCACAGAAGAATTCAATGGAGCCACCAGTACGCTGGGTATGGATGATCAGTACGTAAAATCCCAATATGGCATTATTGCCGGTGGGGGAATTAGCATATCCCTGGGACCGGCTAATTTTGAGCTCGGTGTCGATTACAAGGTCGGCCTGAATAATATTGTGGACGAAAACAACCGTTTCACAGACAACACCCTCATTTCCGGAAGCTATGATATCCTTGACAACATGACATTAAGAAATCTGTCCTTTTCTATGGGAGTGATATTTGGCATTTAAACCATTAACTCAATTACCTGTCTGTTTTCTAACTGAATATGATCATGAAAATTTCTTTCAAAAGACGCAGCCAACAACTTCTTTTACCGTCATTAATATGGACAGTAGCCATATTTTCCGGGTTGGGCATCACCGGATGCAGTGATAGCGAGGTAGCTCCGACCGACAACTTTGTCAAAATCTACAACAACGAATTGTTTGATATTTCCTATAATCCATTGGATGTGAAACAAACCGCCGATGGTACTTATATCATACTGAGTACGGCCAACGAAACCGATACCTACTTGCTTCGGGTCAACGAATCCGGGGAATTTATTTCAGACACAATTATATCGACTCCCTACACCAATCCTCTTTCGGAGCTATTCCTGGTAAACGATGAATACCATTTCTTTAGCATGGACAATGTCACACTTTCCACCTATCTTCTAAAAGTAAATCTTTCTGACTCCAATCAGGTACCTGAATTGGTGCAGTCGTTTCCCGGGATTATTTACCCGTTACATGCCAGTCAGGTTCCTGATGGTGGATTTCTTATTCAAAGCTACAACCGGGATGCCCGGAGCACCTCACTTACAAAACTCGATGCTGGCTTTAATCAATCCTGGCAGTCAGAATACGAGGTTTTGGAAGATGTAGAGGCCAGTATCATCGCAAAATTCGCCGGCACAGGCGAAAGGACGTTGCCTTATTTTACAGGGGCAAGCGAGGACGGCAGCATCTATTTTCTTAATGGATTTTATAATTTCAGTTTCTCCCTTTTATTTGTCAATGCATCAAATGGCGATTTACTGGGAACACTAAATGGACTGAGGGAAGAAACCGGAGTAAGCGCAGCCGTTCATTTGACAGGCGACCAATACGCATTGTCCAGATTTAGTTTCGAAGAAAACTTCATCTTGCCCACAGGCACGATCAACATACGGGGTAATGAATTCAGCGGGGAAATAGGTGGAAACGAGTTTCCCGAAATGTTGCCTCACGCCAGGGTAATTGTCAAAAAGCTGATGATCAATGGCATTGATGCCATCGTCTATGGCACTGAAACCAAAAGCAAGCAGATCGCCCTCTATATTTATGATGCTACTGACGGTAGCCTGATCAACGCAAAATACTTTGGTAACACCAATCCTTATGAATTTGGAAATTTTTCATTGACCGATGAAGGCGGCATGGCTGTGATAGGCAGAACGTTTGTAGCTGGCAGATTTCCAAGAGTGGCATTTTTCAAAATGTCGCAGGAAGAAGTTAACAGTTTGGTGCAATAGATTTATTATAGTCATAGCATGACTTGGAGTCATACTATGACTACTAAGAGCATTATTTTCCGGTGCTATTAAGCCTCCTTCCACTTGATGGTACAACCGATGGCTTTTGTAAAATCATTAGAAACCTTTTTACCAGCCTTTAAAGCCTCAATGGCATTTTCCAGGTATTTTTCAGAAGCATCGGCAGCGCTTTTATGGTTATTGTCGATGGCGCCTATGTAAGCCACCCTGTATTTGTTGTTTTCCTTTTTCAACAAAAAAACATGGGGTGTTCTTGTTGCTCCGTAGGTTTTGGTAACTTTCTGGGTTTCGTCAACAAGATATGGGAAGGTAAACCCCTTATCTTTTGCTCTTTGTTGCATTAAATCAAAGGAATCTCCCGGTTGTCGTGCCGGATCGTTGGGGTTTATAGCAATAACCGGAAAGCCCTGACCTGCGTATTTGTTGTTTATGGCAATAATCCTGTCCTCATATATCTTGGAATAAGGGCAGGTATTACAGGTAAAGATGACAACAATGCCTTTCGCATTCCTGTAATCTGACATAGACACCATTTTTCCGTCAACATTCTTCAGCTTAAAGTCTATAGCATAATCTCCAACACTATAACCTTTGTCTTCGAAAGTTGCTCCGGTGTTTACCGTCACCAAAAGTATGGCGGTAACAAACAAGTGAATTCTTCTCATATCGATATTAGTTTATAAGTGTTTTAATGATTTGTGATAGTTCTCCTTTTTTAAACTGGCGTTCATAAAAATCCTTTTTATTTTTGCGGTTATCTACGATTAAAGTGGCTGGAATAGCCCCTGACCAGCTTGTGTCGATTTTATCAATTATCTTATTGTAGTCCGTTTCATCCAAAAAATACAAAGTCGATTGCAATTGTTTTTTTTCAACAAAAAGTTTCACTTTCGTATCCAGATCTTCCACGAAATCCATACTTACCAAAACCACTTCAATGCCCTGCTCTCCATAGGTAGCATGAACATCCTCAAAATAAGGAAGCTCTTCGATACACGGTTTACACCAGGTTGCCCAAAAATTGATCACCTTCACAGAGGCATCTTTATTATTGATAATCTCCTGCAATTCAGGAAATTTTATGACCTCCACCTTTTGTCCTAAAACCTCGTTACTACAAAAAAGAAAAAGCAATACCAGTATGTTCGCTAATCTCATACCTACTAAATACGGTTTTCTTACAGTTCGGTTTTCGCTAATTTTTTTTTAGTAAAAAATGAGACAGAATGATCTTGTAGACTCCTGCAAAAATATAACTATTCCAATATCAGTCAAAATCTTCCACTGACAAAAACTATGCTTGACTACATGGGTGAGTCCAATCATAAAATTCCGGATCAAAAACATAACAAAAACTTAATTAAAATTTAATATGCTGAAAATACGATATTATCGAACGATTTTTGGTGTTCATGTTTTTGAAATATTGATTCCTGTTATTTTATGAAAGAGGATCGAGGTGTAAGTTTTTGCTCAAAAAGTGAGCCCGTAAAACCCGATTCTAAAGTAAGATTATACTTATCAAAGAATACTAATTGTCAAGCAAAACTTTTCCACATTTTCGAAAAGTTATCCACACTTCTTTATGTTGTTCATATAAGTATTTGATAATCAGATGATTAAGCATTGAAATGTTGAACTCCATTTTGTGGATAACTTCCTGATTTTTATCTATTTGCAAAAAAAATGCCGATTTTAGTAAGATTTTCTCTAAAAAAACTTCATTTTTTTGCAAAGCATCAGTAGCCAAAATATTTAGTAAACATGTAGGGTTTGATTAACTCACATACTCGCTATGCTGGCGGATTAATTTTTTCCGGTAAGCGTTAAAAATTCTCGATTTCGATACAAAACCCACATATTTTTCATCATCGATAACCGGAAGATTCCAGGCACCGGTCTTCTCAAACTTTCCCATGACCGACAGCATGCTTTCATATGAAGACACACTTTCCGGAGGGTTGTGCATAAGCGATTTTACATAAATGCTTTTCCTCGATTCTTCATCAAACATCAATTCCCGGATATCATCCAATGTAACTATACCTACCAGTCGGGCTTCCTCATCGACAACAGGGAAAATGTTACGTTTGGAGATTCTCACCAGGTCAACCAGATCACCCAGCGTGGCATCGGGATGGATTTTCAGCAGGTCTTTTTCAATCATCTTACTAATGTGGATCAGGCTCAAAACCTGACGGTCCTTGTCATGGGGTATAAGGTCTCCTGTTTCTATGAGTTTTTTTGTATAGACTGAATAGGTTTCAAAGTACGAACTGGTACTGTAGGCAATGGCCGATACCAACATGAGTGGCACAAAAAGCGTGTAGCCACTGGTGATTTCGGCGATCAGGAATATGGCTGTTAACGGGGCATGTAACACCCCGCTCATCAACCCGCACATGCCGACCAGGGTAAAGTTGCTGGTACTGATCAGGGTCGTTCCCATAAACAAATTGGTTATTTTCGCATAAAGATACCCGGCCATGCCTCCAAGAAATAAGGAGGGTGCGAACAATCCCCCACTACCTCCTGCCCCAACGGTCAAAGCGGAGGCTACAGGCTTCACAAGTGCTACGCCGATCATAAAAATTATGAGAAAAAGTGTATTATCAATTTGCTGAAAAAAGGGGCTGCTGTTTAAAATTTCGGTATCATGGCCGGCAAGCAGGGTTTTAATGGTGCTGTATCCTTCACCATAAATTGGAGGAAAAACAAACACAATCAGCCCCAAGGCCATTCCACCAATGATTGCCTTTGAAACATCATTTTTGATTTTGTTTACCAAATCCTCGATTTTATAGGTAGCACGTGTAAAATATACAGATCCTAATCCACATAAAATTCCCAACAAAATATAAAATGGAATGTCAGAAGCAGATAGCGGGTCGGTCAGTTCGAAATAAAACATCACGTTGTCGCCCAGCAACAGCAAAGAAACCAGCGCCCCGCATACCGAAGCCATTAGTAATGGAATAAAAGCAGCAATGGTGACCTCGGCCAAAATAATCTCAATGCTGAAAATAACCCCGGCAATCGGCGAATTAAAGATGGCCGATATGGCACCGGCGGCACCACAGCCAATCAGCAGTATCCTTCGTTTATAATTCAAATGCATCAACGTGCCGATGTTAGAGCCTATCGCCGATCCGGTAACTATCACAGGAGCCTCCAAACCCACTGAACCGCCCAGTCCAACAGTGAGGGCACTGGTAATCATTCTGGAATAAATCTTGGTTTTGCCGATAATCCCGGATTTTTTGGAAATGGCATAGAGAATATTGGTAATACCATGCCCCAGTTTTTCCCCAAAAAAATATTTGGCGATAAACAAGGTCAGCAAAATACCGACCAGCGGATAGCCGATGTAAAGGTAGTTGGCATATTTAATGTCAAAGCTGCTGGTAAGAAAATCCTGAATATAATGAACTGATGTTTTAAGGGTAACCGCCGCAAAACCTGTGACAATTCCGATAACTCCACTTAAAATAAGAATGAAGTTCTTATTTGGAATATGTTTAATGCGCCATATAAGAAATTTAACCAGAAGGTTGTTAGATTTCATGAGCGGTAGATGCGATATCTTACAACATCAAAAATAAGATAAATGAGCGGTAAAATTGTTTTTTACCTTTTAAATTAATAATCAGCCATTTCTTTTTTATTATCTTAGATAACTCTTTACAAACCATAAAATTTTTGCATGAAAGCAGTTATCCCCGTCGCCGGGATGGGAAGCAGGTTAAGGCCACATACACACACCCAACCTAAGGCCCTCGTGCCAGTGGCAGGCAAAGCCATTTTAGCACATATACTGGACCCCCTGATAAAAGCCGGTATTGAAGAATTCGTTTTTATTATTGGCTACATGGGAAACAAAATCGAAGAATACATCAATGAACGGTATAAAAGCAAAGGAATAAAAGTAGCGTTTGTCGTGCAGGAACCCCGGGAGGGAACGGCCCATGCGCTTTGGCTGGCAAGGGAAAAGTTTGATGGTGAGGATGAAATTCTGATTACACTGGGTGACATTATTATCAATATCAATCTGGAAAAGTTTCTGGCTACTGAATCATCAGTGGTTGGTGTGAAAAAAGTAGAAGTTCCCGGCAATTTCGGTATCGCAGAGTTGGATGATAGTGGCTTCATCTCCAAACTTGTTGAAAAACCGAAAATTCCTAAATCTAACCTGGCCCTTATTGGTATTTACAAATTGACCGACCCAAAACTGTTTCTGGAATCGGTAGAATATATTGTAAGCAATAAAATGAAAAACCTCGGCGAATATCAATTAACAGATGCCCTGATGCACATGATTGAGAAAGGTGAAAAAATCACCACCCAATCAGTAGACAATTGGTTCGATTGCGGTAAAAAGGAATCACTACTGGAAGCCAATGCCATATTAATGAACCGCCGGGAGTTTAAAAGCACCAACCATGAATTTCATAAAACCATACTGGTGCCACCTGTCAGTATTGGCAAAAATTGTAAAATCAGCAATTCCATCATTGGGCCTAATGTGGCGCTGGGTGATAATGCAACGATCTCTTATTCCATTGTGAAAAACACCATTATCGGATCTTTCAGCGAATTACAAAGCGCAGTCTTACACAATTCCATTATCGGTAACGACACTACGTTGAAAGGGTTATCTCACAGCCTGAATATTGGTGATAATACTGAAATCAACTTTACCGGTTAACGAATTGCCCTGAATAAAGAAACATGGACATCCGTCAGATCAAAGAAACCTGTCTTTACATCCGGGATATTGATGCCTCCATCAAATTCTATCATGAAAAACTGGGGTTTCCCATCATTGGCAAAAAAGCGGGCAGACATGTTTTTTTCAGGGCCGGCACATCCGTACTTCTCTGTTTTATCGCTGAAGCCACCAGGAATGAAACCCTACTGCCCCCACATTTTGCTGCCGGAAAACAGCACCTGGCTTTTGAAGTAAGTCCCGGAGACTATCAAAAACACAAAGCCATTATTGCCTCAAAAAACATCGAAATTATTCACGAGCAGGACTGGAAAAATGATCTCAAATCATTCTATTTTGAAGACCCGGACGGGCATTTGCTGGAAATAGTGCCTTATGGCATTTGGGAATAACTGTACGCTCACCTCATCTGCTAAAACCCCTGTGTCTCTTCGTGTCTTGGTGCCTTTATGGTGAAAAATGGTGAACCACAAAGTTCCCCAAGGTCAGACAATTGACCAAACATTTAACAAAAATAAATAATTCATAAATTTGATATTCAATAACTTACAAATCACTATATAGGCACCAAGACACGAAGGAGCTTTAACATTGGAATGTTATTATAATGCGAGTGTTGTCTCTCTACCTTGACCTTGAAAACTGGCTCCAAGGTAAATGTTGTCTGTATCTGCCAACAAGATTTGATCCGGATCTTCACCAGGCATAGTAATAATTTCCTCCTTGACAGGATCCCATTCCACACGGCGGCCTATCTTGTACGCAAGTCCTGCCATGTGAGCAGTGATGGCCTCTTCGAAACCTTCTTTAATACCACAGCTCGGAGATCCACCGTTCCTGATACAACTCAACCACTCTTTTATATGCAGAAAAGTTGAATCTACCAGCTTACCATCCCTGTAGGTCCACAGCAAACCCTTGTCGGCAAAATACTTGGAGGTGGCAGAAGTTATTCCGTCCACCTGGTCCGAAGCCGGATTATAACTATAAATGGGATCGCCAGGCCGGATACCATACTTTCTAACAGTAGGTTTGTAGCGTTCAGAACGTGGATCTGCAAAAATAGTAAGGCTGTTACCCAACTCCATGGTGCCATCATTGCCCATCAGCAAAGTCTTTCTGCCATGCTGATTTCCCAGCGTAGCGCTGTACATCAGGGTCATCCCTCTGGTTTTTTCTGTTAAAGCCCCTGTAACAAATTCAGGATATTCCATATTTACCTGGAACACATCAGGCACATTACGGCCGTCCCTATGCGTGTATATACCGCCGGATGCTGTGACATAGCGGGGTATCCCCATTTCAAGGATGCAGTTGATGCGGTCATAATCGTGGGTCATCAGGTCACCTGAAAGGCCCGATCCATAGGCCCACCATTTACGCCATCTGAAGAAATGCTCCTTGTTAAAAGGTATTTTCGGAGCACTTCCAAGAAACTGCTGCCAGTCGATGGTCTGCGGACTGGCTTTCTCGTGAATATGGTATTGCCAGGCGCCGTTATCTGAATTCCGGTTGGTATTGGCCTGAATCAGTGAGATATGGCCCAGTATATTCTTTTTGATCACATCCTGTGCCGTCAGGAAACTCTGGGTTTGCCGGTGTTGGTGGCCGACAGCAAATACAGCGCTGGAGTTTTTAGCGACTTCCCGGAGGGCATAGGTTTCGGCAATGTTATGCGTCATTGGCTTTTCCACATAAACGTGTTTCCCTGCCTCCAATGCAGCAATAGCAATAGGGGCATGCCAGTGGTCTGCTGTAGCTATGATCACACCATCAACATCCCCTTTGTCCAGCAGTTCTTTATAAGTAGCGTATCTTTTGATGTTGTTACCAAAAGATGCAAGGGCTATTTCAGCCCTGATATCAAAAAGATCACAGACCGCTGTAATCCGAATGTTGAGATCTTCCTGCTCTTGGAAAGATTTTAAGCGGGTATTCCTGGGGTTTTTGGCCACCGCTTCACGGGCATTTTCCAACCATTCATTGGTGGCAAAGCCGGCTGCCCGGCACAATTGCTCTCCGCGTATTCCGAAACCGATAATACCGATTTTGATCGGATCCCCACTCATAGAGCCTACGGGAGGCGGAGGAGAAGCGTTTATATTCAGGGTTTTCAGAATGCTTTCCCTTTCTTTCTTAGCTGATTGGCTAACACCGGCGGCACCCACAAGGGCACCCCCTACAATCGGCAACCCTGCTAATCCTTTAATAACTGTTCTCCGGCTCCATCCACTCGACGTTTTTTTTTCGTTTCCGTCCATGATCTAATTTTTAATGATTTAAATTGATGGTTTCTTCTTGAGTCTTTGGCTAAAGAATAACTCCAGACCAAAATATTGCTCTGTAGGAAATTTGATAAGCACCGCCAACGCGAATATCTCAATCAGGTTTTTATTGACAAACAGGTAACTGCCCTCTGCGGGTCCTGGAATCTCCAAACCGGGTAAGGGCGGATAAGCCAGGTAATACATGATCAGGAGAGCTATGCCTATATAGCTAGCCCAACGACTCCATAGCCCCAGAACTAATCCCAATCCTACCACGATCAACACGGCAATATTCATAAAATCGACAAAACCAATCATCGAGTCTTCTCCAAGGAATCTAAAGATGTGCCTGAAAGGGCCTACCGATCCGATCAAATATCCCTTGGCTGTCCATGAAGGGTTGAAAAGTTTGATCAGGCCTTCATAAAGAAAATGCCAGCCAATTAATAGTCTAAGGATGACCAGGGCGCTTAATTGGCCTTTTGAATAATTATCTTTCATAGGTGAAAATTTGATGTATAAAACGTTTCCGGAATCCCAAATTAAGGAATGTTCCTTTCTAACAACATGACCGAAGTCACTTTTGTTACAGTGGTAACCCGATTTGAACTTATAACGGGCAGAAGCTCAGCTTTAATACCTGCTTTATATATAAAGACGCTATGATGGTTTTGAGGAAGCTCGGGACCGGAAGTAAATAACGTCTATAGTCATAGTATGACTTTGAGTCATACTATGACTACTAAAAGCGAATTCTATAGAAGCATTGTTCTTAATTCTTTTTATTAAACTTCAGCAAGTTTTTAATCTTGTCTTCTGCCTTTTTCTTGGTTTGATCCGCCATCTTTTTCAGACTGTCCTGTTTGGCTTTTGCCTGTTCCGCCAGGGCTTTTTTAACACTATCCTCCCTTGCTTTTAACTGTGCCTTGGTATCCACCACCGAAGATGAATCTACCAGCTTTGAAACAGCGGGATCCTTGATTACCTTACCCTTGTTATCAGTGATCTGTTGTAAAAGCTTCTCCTTGGCGGTTTCGGTGATCTGCTCCTTCAAATTATCCTTTGAGAAAGCATTGCCCAAAACAAATTTGGGATCGGTGAAATTCTGAGTCAAAGTTATTGGCAGCTTGATGTTTTGCGAGGTATTGCCTCCCCCGGTAACAGAACTCACCAAAGCATTGAATTTGGCACCGTATGAACCAGCAGGAATATCCATTTCCAACTCATAATCCAGGCTGCCGTCAAGTCCTGTGCTACCGGATACTAAAGTATTAAAATTCCCCAACTTTATGTTAAACGGTTTTACATTTAACTTCCCATCTTTTATTTCAGTTTTTAGAAGCAAATCCTTAATGGCGACAACATTGTTAACTTTATCCAGGTTGGTAAGGCCGGCTATGCCATTGGTAATATTGTTTTTTTCCAGGACAGCCTCAACAATATTCACCAATCCGGATCCTGTAATCGTACCCAACTTAGGCATCATATCTTGTCCCAATTCTCCGTTTAAAGCAAAGTTTGTTGAAAAGTTTCCATTCACAAACTGAGCAATCGGGGCAAAGGCCTTAACTGTGTTAAAGGTCATGTAAGATTGCTGAATAGATACGTTTGCGACATCCAGGTCAAAATCAAAAGCAGGCCGGTCTGTATCACGTGTGTCATAGGTTCCGTTTACGGCAAATGCGCCCCCCAGCGTATTAAAATTCACCTTGTCCAATATGACCATCCCTTCCCTGATCAAGACATTACCTTTTACGTTTTTCAGTTTCATATTATCATAGTCGACCTCTTTTATATTAGCGGACAATTGAAAGTCGATGTTTTTGGGGATCGCTACAACCTCGGTTTCGTAAGTGGCAGTGTCTTCACTAACTTCACCTTCGGTAACCATCCATTCGTTAATGTCAAATTTATTGGAATTAAAAGTCATTTCCCCTTTAATCAGCGCTCCTTCTTTGAATAAATAATTCAAGTAATTACTGATGTTTCCGGTCAACTGCAAATCGCTTTTTCCCAACTTTCCTTTAAAACTACTTAGCTTGATTTTTTCAGCATCAAACTCCGTTTTGGCCTGATCTATTTTTATGCCTTGTGGAAAATCAACTTCACTCACAAAAGAAAAATCCCTGACATCCACAGTTCCGGAGGTGGCTATTTTATCATATCTTCCGGCTTCCAAATCTGACATTTTTCCTTTGCTGGCAATGTTTGCTGCAATCAGCCCGCTTAACTGCATGCTATCCAAAGGAAAGATCCTGGTAAGCTTTTCGAGATTGAGATTACCATTGATATGAGCATCCCATTGATAGTTTTCAAGATCCTTCAAGGTAAGGTCTCCGGTAAACTCTTCACCGTCAAGCAACATGCCAAGCTGCTTTACCTGTATCAATGTTCCGGCCATGCTTCCGCCTTCATTTTTTACTGTCGAAACAAAATTGACTTTTTCCAGGGGTATGGGATAGTCGGCATATTTGAAGTAACCTTCTTTGAGTGACATGTCTGCTGTAATAGAAGGAAACTTTCCCTGAAGGGAGTCATAGACGCCATCAGCTACTAAATCAAGATTGTAGATACCTTTCATATCCAATCCTTCCACAGGAAAAGTAGTATTCAATGCTGCCAGGTCCAGTTTGGCATGTATGTCCGCTTGGATGGCAGCTCTGGAAAGGCCCTCGATTTTAGCAACAGCCGTCACCGGGTTACCACCAAAATCCATGTCAAATTTCTTGATGTCTATCAATGTATGATCTATGTTGCCGTCTTTGTTATCCAGCACCAGGTCAACATTAATGTCTTTTACTGCTTTTGGAAGGTCAGGATACCGGAACATGGCTTCATCTACTTTCAGATTCAGATGAAAAGCCGGCATTTGCTGCTCACTATAAACACCCTTTACTTTGCCGGAAAAAGCCAGGTTCCCTTGGGTCTTGCTGTCCTCAAAACCTTCCTTGAATACACCGGGCACCAGTGAGAGCAGGCTTTTAAATTTGTTGTCAGATGAGGTAAAGCCGATATCCATTTCATAGCCTTCATCAGGCATTGAAAAACTTCCATCAAAGTTTACCGCAAAATCATTTACTTTAAGTGTATTATCCTTAAAAGTAAACTTCATGGCCGGCAGATCCATGTTTAAAATCATGTCAAGGTCAAGTTTTTTGTTTGATAAATATTCAACCCCGTCAAACATAACATCGACCTTTTCGATAGTGGTCCTGGTATCCATATCCAGTACATCCAAAGTAAAATCCCCACTTCCGATATGATTTAATCCTTCCAGGTTCATTACATAAGGAATCGACTGGTCATCATATCTTAATTTACCTTCTATGATCTCCCAATGGTCGATACTGATAGCCATGGTGGTGGAGGTAACAGCAGTATCTTGATCCACAGTCTCACTTTCAACAGCAATGTCATAGTTAGCTTTACCGTTTTCCAACACCTTAATAAAAATGTGGGGGCGGGTTAAGGTTATACCGCTGATCCGGATGTTATCTCCAAATAACAGATGGTAGAGGTTTACCTCCAACTCAAATTTTTCTACAGCCAGCAATACATCTTCAGCAAACTCATCACGCCCTATAATGCCTAATTCTTCCATAGAAACGGTTATATTGGGAAAATTACTGAGCAGGGAAAGTCCCAGCTTTTCGGGATCAAAGTACACATCGGCATTGACCGATTTGGCAATTTCGGCATCGATAGCTGCTTTTATATCATCTTTGAAAATTATTGGTATGGCTACTGCCGCCCCCATAAAGAGCACGAAAACAGACGCAATGATTATGATAATCTTTTTCATGGTTGCTTTGATTTTTTACCTAGCTGTTTATGATCTATCAAACTATAACGATACTTCAAAGATCATTGATATGCACTAATTGTAAAATTAAATCTTAACCGATTTGGTACTAGTCCAATACCATCAAAAAAGGCCCGATCCTTACGATGAGCCTTTTTAAGCTTATATGATCATTATCCTTATTTTTCGGTCCGGTAAGTGTTCTTTCAGACCATGGCTTTAACAATACCTTTTTTCTCATTTATACCACTCAACTTATTCAGCAAATACCGTAGATCCAGGGTAATGAAAGTGGTTTTAAAATTTTCAGATGATCTGAATTTCAACAAATCTTTTAATTTTACAGAGCCATACACAAACCTGTAGGCGGTACCTGGTGATAAATCCTCCAGCAACTTGAAATCCAGCGCTATCATTACCATATCTGATGTACATTTCAGGTAAATGTTAAAAGCAAAATCCGTGTCAGGCAAGCTGCCTGCCGGATCGTTGTTATAATAGTTGTATCGGTAACCATTGGTAATGGCTAACAGGTCTGAAAACATGGCCCAACCTGTCGGATGACTGCCAGCCCCTTTGCCGGTCAGGAGCTGATCACCCATAAATTCCGATTGCAATATTACTCCGTTGTATTCATTGTCAATTTTGTACAAGGGATGATGACCATCTACAAAGGCAGGAATTACCATAGCCAAATACCTGTTGGGCTTCGTTTTTTGCAAAATGGCCACCTGCTTGATCTTGTAACCTTTTTTTTGGGCAAATGCGATTTCATGTTCCGATATGTGCCGGATACCGAACTGAAAAATCTCTTTGGTCTTTAACGGCATATGGAACCCATGGCGGGCGATGATGCATAGCTTATTGGAGGCGTCGAATCCGCCAACGTCCAGGGTGGGATCTGTCTCTGCGAAACCAAGCTCCCGGGCTTCCCTCAATGCGGTGGTATAAGAGCAGTCTTCATCAATAATTTTGCTGAGGATGTAATTAGAAGACCCATTTAAAATGCCTGAAATTCCATCTATTGAACTCCTTTGATAATAATCCTGCAGGGTTCTGAGAATAGGAATACTGCCACAGACCGAGGCTTCATAGATCAAAACCCCGCTGGATTTGCTTTCCAGTTCTATGAGGTCGGCAAGGTTATCGGCCAGCATTTTCTTGGAAGCTGAAACAACCTTTTTTCCATGTTTTAACGCCAGTTTGACAATCTCTAAAGCCTCATCATCATCGCTGATGGCTTCGGCTATGATTTCGATGTCATTGTCATTAAAAATTTCGTGCTTGTCATAAGTAAATACAGAGCCTGGCAGGTTTCGGGTTTTGTTTGGGTCTTTGACACAGATTTTAGAGATTTCGAAAGGGAGATCGTTTTGTTGCTGTATGATATCGTACAATCCCTGGCCGACACAACCAAAGCCAAATAAGGCTATCTTCTTTTTTTTCATTATACAATTTCCGGGTTTAACTTGTTTTCTTTATAAAAATTGGCTACTGCACTGGTCAGTTGCCTGGCTTCTATCAAAAAGCCGTCGTGACCATAACTGGAGTCGATGATCTCAAAAGTAGCATCAACTACGTGGTCGGCTAAAAATTTTTGTTCATTAACAGGAAAAAGCTGGTCGGTGGCAATAGAAATAAATAATGACCTGGCTTTGATGCCTTGCAATACCCTAAGAATTCCACCTCTTCCCCTTCCGACGTTATGTGAATCCATCGCCTTGGACAAGGTCCAGTAAGAAAAGGCATTAAACCTTTTAGCCAGCTTATTGCCTTGATAAACCTGGTAGGAGGAAGCCTTAAAATTGTCTTTTACATCATCATCGTCCTCTTCCTGGGTAGCCAGATAAGTGGCATAGTGACGGTATGACAACAAGGCAATCGACCTGGCTACTTTCATTCCGTTCATACCCGCTTTTTCTGTGCTGAGCTTCCAGGTCAAATCCATGGCAATGGCCTGACGCTGTGATTCGTTAAACGCTATTCCCCAAGGCGAGTGTTTTGCATTCGATGCAATAACTACCATGTTGTTGAAAACATCCGGATTTTTAATAACCCATTCCAGCACATGTTGTCCGCCCAGGGAGCCTCCGATAATGGTGTGGACTTTTTCAATGTCAAGGTCTTGTCTTAGCAAATCAAAGGCGTTGACAATATCCCGGTTGGTTAAATCCGGAAAATCATGATAAAAGGGTAAGCCGGTTTTAGGATTGGTTGATAGCGAGCCTGTAGAGCCGTAACACCCCCCAAGCATGTTTGCACATATCACGAAGTACTTTTCAGGATCGTATAGCTTTCCCTTACCAAACAATCCCGGCCACCATTCCGTGAAATCGGAATTGGCGGTCAATGCATGGCAGACCCAGATAATGTTATCCCGGCGTTGGTTTAAGGTGCCGTAAGTTGTATAAGCTAAATTGAAACCGGGAAGACTACTTCCCGATTCCAATTTAAAACTTTCTTTATATTCAAATAAATGATGCTTTAACATATTTTTAGTTCTTAAGCGGTGGCCAGATCCGATGAAAAGACCTTTTTAAACGCTTGTTCAAAATCACCTTTGATATCGTTAATGTGTTCAATTCCTACAGACACCCGTAACTGGGCAGGTAAAACTCCTGAGGCTAATTGCTCCTCGTCTGATAACTGTTGATGGGTAGTGGAAGCCGGGTGAATGATCAACGTTTTGGAGTCACCCACATTGGCCAGATGACTGATTAGCTGCAGGCTGTTCACCAGTTTTTCGGCATTCTCCTTACCTCCTTTAATTTCGAAGGTCAATACACCTCCGAAACCATTTTTTAAATATTTTTTGGCATTCCCATGGTGCGGACTCGACGCTAAGCCAGGATAGTTGACGCTTTCAACAAGATCATGTTGCTCCAGCCACTGTGCCAGTTTTAAGGCATTTTCCACGGTTCTTTCCACTCTTAACGAAAGGGTTTCCAGTCCCTGCAATAGCAAAAACGAATTAAACGGACTTTGTGCAGGACCAAAATCCCTAAGCCCTTCAACCCTGGCCCTGATGATAAAAGCTATGTTTCCGAAAGGGCCACCTTCACCGAATATTTCCCAGAAGTTCAATCCATGGTATCCTTCCGCAGGTTCTGTAAATACAGGGAACTTGCCGCTCGCCCAGTTAAAGTTACCACCATCGACAATCACACCGCCAATGCTGGTTCCGTGGCCACCAATCCATTTTGTTGCTGACGCTACCACCACATTGGCGCCATGTTTTAGGGGCTGAAACAAGTACCCTCCCGCACCAAATGTGTTATCCACAATTAGAGGCAGGTCATATTTCCTGGCGAGGGCAGCAATAGCCTCAAAATCAGGGACATTAAAACCCGGATTTCCAATGGTTTCCAGGTACAGGGCCTTGGTTTTATCGTCTATCAGCTTTTCATAACTTGCTACAGACTCATCTTCGGTAAACCTGGCTTCTATACCTAATCTCTTAAAAGAAACTTTAAACTGGTTGTAGGTACCACCATAAAGAAATGAACTGGAAACAAAATTATCGCCGGTTTGCATGATATTATTCAGGGCGATAAATTGAGCTGCCTGCCCCGAGGCCACAGCCAGGGCTGCTACCCCACCTTCAAGCGCAGCGATTCTTTTCTCAAAAACATCCGTGGTGGGATTCATGATCCTGGTATAAATGTTTCCAAACTCTTTCAAGGCAAACAGGTTAGCCCCATGTTCGGCATCTTTAAAAACATAAGAGGTAGTTTGGTGGATAGGTACGGCACGCGAGCGACTGCTACTGTCATCGAGTTCCTGACCTGCGTGTAATTGAAGGGTTTCGAATTTTAATGTTTGTGACATGTCGTTGTACTTTTTACTGTTAAATTTTGATTAAATTGATGAACTGATGAGGGAAGTTTTTTGGTTGGATGCTATCCGGGCCAACAGATAAGCAACTAAGGTATTATATAACAACAACAGCACCTGGACAAATGGGCATGCTGATTATTAATATATGATGGATTCAATGTCCTGAAAGCAGCATTAATCTGTGATTTAACCTTAAATCCTGTTAATCGGAAGTACCTGAGTTGATTTTTCATATTGCTAATCAATTTATATTTTCCCAACTGGGATCAGGAATTAGCACCTTGAACAAGTGTTCAGGTTGCTAGCGTTTCATCGAGCCTGTCTCTTAACGCTTCTTTATAAATCAATTAATATTTAATTGACTTGAGAATACAAACGTAAACACAAATTAGTTTGTTTCCAAATTTTTGAAAGAAACATGATGAAATTGTTTTGGGGGTTGCGGATTACGGGCTGCGAGGTTGGGGTTGCGGGTTTGACGCTAACCCGCAATCCGGGACTCGTAATTCTAAGACTAAGGCCAACAAATAAGTATAATTTGTTTTAACAACTAGGGGTAATTGACAATTGACAATGGAAAATTGTCAATTATTTTTGGGGATACATCCTTGGGCCGGGGGTTATGAAATCATGGCATCCTCTTATCAATTAAGGGTATGGGATGGTGGAAGCGTCTTGTGGCTGTTGCGCAACGTTTTCGACAAAAAAAATAAAAATAAAAGCACATGATTAAGTTGGGCAAGAGCCATGAGACGCTTGCATGATGCTTTCAAACCCGGGAACACGTAAAACCGGAAGTTGGGGCGAGATGTACCGGAAATTCAACAAAATCGATAAAATCCTTCATTTTTTTGGTATTATTCTATTATTTTTTAATACTTTTCTGTTAACACTAACAATAGAGATCAGCCTAAATTTGCCAGAAAAAAGTGATGTACTTATGGTTTTCACCTGAAGAATTACTAAAAATCAAGAAACCTTACACAGGTAAAATTCGTAAAATTTCCAACTTTCTATTGTTAAATAATTGTTAATTTTACGTTATCTTTAGTTTTATATTAGTTAACATTCTCTTAACATTAGATATAATCTTTGAAAACACTATTTACCATATTACCCTTTTTACTGTTGTCGATTTATGCCGAATCGATAGGACAAACCGATATGAACAAGGCCGGGGTGGCAGGAAACACAGATGGCATCAACAAGCACCTTCCGCTATTTTTGGGTACGGTAAATGAGACAAATAAAAGTAAAAATAGTGTATTACCGGATCTCAGAATCTATTTGGATAAACTAGGCCAGAAGAGAACACGGATTAAAAGCGACAATAAATTTTTCAATTATTTATTCTATAAAACCCACAGAAAGTATCTCAAACACTACCAACCCCACACCTCCGTCGAGGATATACTGGAACGGGGAACCTACGATTGTGTCTCTGGGACGGCTTTTTACGCCTTATTATTGGACTATCTCGGCATGGATTACGAAATCAAAGAGTTTGATTTTCATGTATTGATAATTGCCAAATCGGGAGATCGACAATTCCTTATAGAGTCAACAGATCCTACCGGCGGTTTAAACGACAATCCGAAAGAAATAGCAGACAGGATCAGATACTACGTTGACAAAGATAACAGCAACAATAACCTCAGTGTTGGCTCTCATGAGCAATTGTATCAATATGTTGTGGCCATTAATCATAAAAATATCAGCCTGACAGAGTTAGCCGGATTGCTTCATTATAATAATGCCGTATATTACTATAACCAAAAAAAGGTCTTCAAAGCAGCCGCTTCCATACAAAAGTCATTTGCACTGTATGATTCAAAAAGAATCCGGGCATTCCGGCAGTTGGCAGCAAGGAGTTTTTTGGGTGACCCCAACCTGACACAGCATCAAAAAGAAAAGCTAATTGATCTGATAGGTCTCGAGCTGGTCGCATTAAAGTAAAACGCCACCCTTTTTCTACTTAACTCAGCACTTCCAACTGCTCTCCGACTTCCGTAAAAGCCTGAATCGCTGCATCTAAATGATACTTTTCATGAATGGTTGATATCTGCACCCTGATTCTGGCCTGTCCTTTGGGAACTACCGGAAAATAGAAGCCTATTACATAAATCCCTTTTTCAAGCAGCTTTTCGGCAAATTGCTGTGACAAAACCGCATCATACAGCATGATAGGAACAATAGGGTGCTCCCCGGGTTTAATATCAAACCCGGCCGCTGTCATTTTACTCCTGAAGTACCTGGTGTTATCTTCCAGTTTATCCCGGAGTTCGGTCGTTTCAGTAAGCATGTCAAAAACCGCCAGAGAAGCACCAACAATGGAAGGGGCCAGGGTATTTGAAAAAAGATAAGGTCTGGAGCGTTGCCTCAGCATTTCAATGATTTCTTTTTTCCCGGAGGTAAAACCACCGGATGCTCCTCCCAGTGCTTTTCCCAGCGTACTGGTAATTATATCTATCCTGTCCATCACACCTCTGTACTCATGCACACCCTTGCCCGTTTTTCCCATAAAACCTGTTGCATGGCATTCGTCAGACATAACCAATGCCTGATACCGGTCAGCAAGGTCGCAGATCTCATCCAGCCTGGCAATGGTACCATCCATAGAAAATACACCATCTGTAACAATGATTTTTTGCTGGCAACCGGCTGCGTTTTTAAGTTGTGTTTCCAGGTCATCCATGTCATTATGTTTGAATCTGAAGCGCTGTGCTTTACACAACCGCACCCCATCAATAATTGAAGCATGATTCAGGGCGTCAGATATGATTGCATCATCCGGGCCAAACAACGGCTCAAAAACACCTCCATTGGCATCGAAAGCCGCAGCATATAATATAGTGTCCTCTGTTCCCAAAAAAGCTGATATTTTCTCTTCCAACTGCTTATGGATATCCTGGGTGCCGCAGATAAACCGGACCGACGACATACCAAAACCATGGGTATCGATGGTTTTCTTGGCCGCTTCCAGAACTTTGGGATGGGAAGAAAGTCCCAGGTAGTTGTTGGCACAAAAGTTTATAACTTCTTCCCCATACGAAGTTTTTATATCAGCTCCCTGCGGAGTTGTAATAATTCTTTCATTTTTAAACAGGCCGGCTGCTTTTATTTCCGCCAACTCTTTTTCCAAAAATGGCTTTAGGGTATCGTACATGATCTTTTTGACTTTACATTATTTATTAATTCCACAATAATCAAAACTACCCGGGTCATTTGCAATATTATTGATGATAATTCTTATTTTCGCGCACATAAATCCAAATAGATGAAGAAAATTTTGATTATTGGCGCCTGTGGCCAGCTCGGTTATGAGTTGACAGCCACATTGCGCCAGCGCTACGGCCACGAAAATGTCATTGCCTCTGATATTAACGCACCAAAGATGGATCTGGCCGATGATTTTTTTGAGCACCTGGATGTTTTAAACAAAAAGAGTTTTGGTGAGATTGTGGATAAACATCGAATTGATGAAATTTACAATTTAGCTGCCATCTTGTCGGCAATCGGGGAAAAAAATCCCAAATTTGCCTGGAAGTTGAATATGGACGGTTTGATCAACAGTCTGGACATTGCCCGGGAAAAAAAAATAAACAAAATCTATTGGCCGAGTTCCATCGCTACATTCGGCCCTGACACGCCCCGCGATCTCACTCCTCAAAACACGATCATGAACCCAAACACGGTCTATGGCATCAGCAAACTGGCCGGTGAAAGATGGTGTGAGTATTATTTTCTAAAATACGGTGTCGATGTGAGAAGTATCCGGTATCCGGGGCTGATCGGTTACAAGGCCATGCCGGGAGGTGGTACCACCGACTATGCCGTGGATATTTATTTCAAAGCCCTGGCAGGGCAGGTTTTTGACTGTTTTCTGGAAAAAGATACCTTGCTGCCGATGATGTATATGCCCGATGCTATCAAAGCTACCATAGATTTAATGGACGCTGAGAAAACCAACATTTCGGTCCGGTCCAGCTATAATCTGGCTGCCATGAGCTTTAGTCCGGACGATATTGCCAAATCGATCCGCTGTCATCTGCCGGATTTTACTATCAGGTATAAACCCGATTTTCGACAATCCATCGCCGATTCATGGCCCAACAGCATCGATGACTCCGCGGCAAGGGAAGATTGGGGTTGGCAACCGGAATTTAATCTTGAAAAAATGACCAGGGATATTCTGGACAATCTAAAAAAACGCTCAGGTCAATTTTCTTAATTAAATTGGTGTTTCATAAGGCAGGTGTTATCTTTGAAAAAAACATATTTTCAATATGGCAGATTACCAAAATTTAATCTCAGAAATCCGCGAAGGCATCCTGACACTTACCATTAACAGGCCCGATAAGCTGAACGCGTTAAACGCGGCCACTGTCAGCGAAATAAAGACGGCGATTGAGGATGCTTACGATGACAAAAAGGTACAGGGCGTCATTTTCACCGGGGCAGGGCATAAGGCTTTTGTAGCGGGTGCCGATATCAAAGAGATTGCTGAGTTAAATGAGGTATATGGAAGAAAATTTGCCGAGCAGGGACAGGAAGCTTTTTTTTCTATTGAAAACTGCCCTAAACCTGTTATTGCCGCCATTAACGGTTTCGCGCTGGGCGGTGGGTGTGAATTAGCCATGGCTTGCCATTTGCGTGTGGCCACTGAACATGCAAAATTTGGTCAGCCTGAGGTTAACCTGGGTATTATTCCAGGCTATGGTGGCACACAAAGACTAACCCAATTGATAGGAAAAGGCAAGGCCCTGGAAATGATGATGACCGGTGAAATGATTTCTGCCAAACGGGCGGAACAACTGGGGTTGGTAAACCATGTAGTGAAGGACGAGGCTGACTTACTTCCCAAGTGCCGTGAACTGCTAAAAAAGATTATCAGCAAAGCCCCGTTGGCAGTGAGCATGGTCATAAACTGTGTTAATGCCGTTTTCCACCCTGAAGAAAAGGGGTACCAAACTGAGGCCAACAGCTTTTCAAATTGTTGTAAATCAGAAGACTTCAAAGAGGGGACCTCAGCATTTTTAGAGAAAAGAGCACCGGCTTTTAAGGGTGAATAGGCTTAAGACACATTCGAGCCACTCATGAACCCGCTCAAAAAATTAGCCGGTCAAACCGCCATCTACGGGGTACCCAGTATTCTGGGCAGATTTCTAAATTATTTACTCGTTACACTGCACACCGATGTGCTGAATACTACGCAATATGGTGTTTACAGTGACCTGTACACTTATGTAGCCTACATTATCATGGTTTATTCCTTCGGGATGGAAACCACCTTTTTCAGGTTTGCCAATAAAGCGAATCCCCGGGAAGCTTACCGGAATGCCGGTTCCTTCGTTTTTTACCTGAGTACGTTTGTCTCAGTTAACCTCGTCATATTTTCACCAACCATTGCCTCTTTACTGGGTTATGAAGGAAAAGCCCACTACATCATATGGTTGGCCGTAATCTTGTGGATAGATGCCCTGGTCGCCCTGCCTTTTGCTCAACTAAGATACCAAAATAAACCGGTCAGGTTTGCGGTGTACAGGCTGGTTAATGTGGTTCTGGTCATAGTCCTTCAGATTTTTCTACTTGGTATTTGTCCCAAAATTCATGAAGGATCTTTTTTGCCGGTTTTAAAACCTTTGGTCGATCTGTTTTTCATCCCGGATTACGGCGTGGAATATATTATCATCGCCAATTTAATTGCCAATGCGTTTTATATCATTTTTCTTCTTAAACCGATCCTGCAAATCCGTTTCAGAATCAACTGGCAAGCTTTCAAACCAATGTTTTGGTATGCTTTGCCTATCACCATTACCGGAATTGCCGGTATTACCAATGAGAGGCTCGATATCATTTTACTGGGCGACTTGCTGCCTGAAGGTTTTTATCCTGGAAAAACCAATCAGGATGTACAAGGTATCTATGGGGCCAGTGTGAAGCTAAGTGTGCTGATGATCTTAGGGAATCAGGCTTTCAGATTTGCCGCCGAACCCTTTTTCTTCTCAAGTGCCAAAGATAAAAACGCCCCTGACCTGTTTGCACGTGTGTTCCACTATTTTGTCATTGCCGCTGTCATAGTTTTTGTGGGTGTTAGCGTCAATAAGGAATTTATTGCCACGGAATTGTTGAGAAGCCCGGAGTTCAGGGAAGCCCTGATGGTGGTACCCTGGCTGCTGATAGGAAAATTGTTTATGGGAGTTTATACTAACTTCGCAATTTGGTTTAAGATTATCGATAAAACCATTTTCGGGGCCTATTTTGCCCTGACAGGGGCTTTTATCACCATCACTGCCAATTTCTTTTTGATACCCAAAGTGGGTTACATAGCGCCTGCCTATGCCAGCATACTGGCTTATTTTACCATGGCGGTTGTTTGTTATGGCTACGGCCAAAAACACTTTCCTATCCCATATAATCTTAAAGTGGCATTTCTTTACCTGCTGGCTGGTATACTGGCCGTTTATGTTCTTGGTTTTTTAAGCCTTGAGAACAAAAGCCTGGAATACCCCATAAAGCTGGTTATCACATTTGTGCTGGTCGGTGTTGTTTTTTTGGTGGAAAGAAAAAATCTGATGAAACGCTAAATTTAAGGCGAAGGCAGACATTTTTTTCCCTTTTCGGCCAAAACATTGTATTTTTACTTCACAAATTACTGCAAAAACCGTTATTTAATATATGATAACTTTTTAAAGCGGATATTTTGCCTCTAATACCACCTGGGTTAAGCCTGGCCAACTATTTGCTTGTTATGATATACAAATTGTATGATTTTTGTTGGGATAATAAAAGAAATTAGTATTTCCGTTAGATTGAAATAATGACTACTCAAAAAAGATTAAGCGTTTTCATATTAGCAGCTATGTTTGGTTTAACCACCATAGTTACTCTGGCACAAAAACCCAAGAAAGGTGAGTTAAACGATGAAAGAAAAAAGATTGCTTCCGAGAAAAACTTTATTGAGGGGCAAAAGTATTTCATACTGGAAGATTATACCAAGGCATTAGGTTATTTCATGCATGCTTTGGAGACCAACCCCGATAACCCTACTATTCACTATAAAATCGGCGAAATCTACCTTAAGAATGAAGAATATGAGAAAGCCGAGGAATATGCTGTCAGGGCGTTGCAATTGAGTAAGGAAAACAAATACTATTTTTTGCTGGTAGGCCAGGTATACAATAAGCAATCACGGTACACTGAGGCGGCCGAGATATATGAGGAAATGATCAATACCATCGACTCTTCAAGGGAATATCTTTTTGACCTAGCTTCTATTTATCTGTATGGCAATCAACTCGACAAGGCTATCGCTACCTATAACAGGGCCGAGAAGTCTTTTGGAAAGCTGCCCGAAATTACCTATGCCAAGCAGAAAGTATATTTAAAACAAAACAACCTTGAAAAGGCCGTTCAGGAGGGAAAAGAATTGGTGGAAAGTTATCCGGGGGAAGGGTCGTACGTGATTAATTTAGCGCAGATATTGATCTCCAACAATAAGTACGATGAAGCCATAAAGTACCTCGAGGCAATGGATGAAGACAATCCTTCCTATTCAAACAGCCGGTTGTTGTTATCCGACATATACCGTAAGAATGGTGAAAGTGAAAAATCCAGAAATAACCTGAAGATTGTTTTTGAAAACGCGGAGCTTAACATAGAAACCAAAATTCAGTTGTTGGCCGGTTTTATCAGCCAGTTGCCCGATAAAGATGTGGAAGAATTTACTGCTGAGCTGGCCGAAAAGCTTGAAAAGTCGCATCCCGATGAGGCCAACACCTATATCATCTATGGTGATTTTCTCTTAAAAACCGGGAAGAAGAAAGAGGCCATTAAAAAATACCTGAAGGCACTGGAACTGGATAATTCCAACTTTAACGTATGGCTCAACATTTTACAAATAGAATGGGAGTTGAACAACATCGACGGGCTTTTGGCCCATAGCGAGGCTGCCCTGGAAATCTTTCCTAATCAGGCCATCATTTATTTTTATAACGGCACTTCCAAAGTGGTGAAGAAAGATTATGAACAGGCAGCGGAAATACTTGAATATGGCAAAAGACTCGCAAAAAAAGATAATAACCTCACCGGTGCTTTTAACGGCCAGCTCGGTGAAGCTTACAGTGCTTTAAAAGAATATGAAAAATCAGATGCCGCTTTTGAAGCCGCGTTGGAACATGATCCGAACAATTACATTATATTAAATAATTATAGTTATTATCTGGCCCTGAGAAAAGAAAAACTGGATCTAGCCAAAAAAATGTCACTTCGACTGGTAAAAGAAAATCCGGACAATGCTACTTTCCTGGACACCCATGCCTGGGTATTGTACATGTTGAAAGAATACAAGGATGCACGAAAGTATCTGGAGAGGGCGTTAAAATCAGGTGAACCCAACGGTACCATTATTGAACATTATGGCGATGTGCTGTTCCGCCTTGGCGAAAAAGATATGGCTATTGAGCAATGGGAAAAAGCGAAGAAATTAGATGGTAACTCCGAGTTTATAGATAAAAAAATCGCTGACCGAAAGTTATATGAATAAAAAGCACTACTTCCTCCTGATTTGCCTGACTACCTTATTTTATTCCTGCAAAAGGGAACTAACCGGCACCGTTTCTTCCGCAAAAAAAAATAAACTGGAGATTAAAGAATTTGACTTTGATTATTTACGGGGTAAGGCTAAAGTCAACTATCTGGAAAACAATGAACGTCAAAGTGTAAAAGCAAATATCAGAATACGGAAAGACAGCTTGATTTGGATACAGTTTTCCGGAGTGGGGGGCATTGAAGGAGGCAGGGTATTGATCACCAAGGACTCCTTAACAATGATTGACAGGATTAATAAGGAATTCTATAGTTATAATTATGATGAGCTGGCAGAAAAATATAAGTTCGATATCAGCTACCAATTAATAGAATCGATGTTTATCGGGAATCTGCCGTTTGCATTTGATAAAAGGGACAAGGTCAGCAGGCAAAGTGATTTTTTCCTGATAAAGCAAAAATCAGATATTCATTCCATTGAAAATTATGTAAGCCGGTCCACACAAAGGCTGGAAAAAGTTTCCATCGAGCAGGCGGCTACAAGAAATACCCTGAATTTGCTTTACAAAGATTTTAACATGGTCAATGAAGTACCATTCCCGTTTACCAGCGCTGCAACGCTAAAATATAATGATAGAAACAGAACTTTATTTACGGAAATTAACCTGGTCTTCAGCAAAGCTGAAATCCCCGAAAAACCATTGAAATTCCCATTTAATATTCCTCAGAAGTATGCGCGTAGGTAGGTTACTTATTGCTTTCATATTACTGTTAACACTCACACATTCGCCGGCAGTTTTGGGACAAAACAACAACCGGCAAAAACTCGAGAAGGAGAAAAAGGAAACCCTGAAAAAAATAGCCCAGGCAGAAAAAATTCTGGCACAGACGGAGACAAAAAAGAAGGCCAGTCTGGGTCAGCTAAATGCCTTATCTGCGTTGATAAAATCAAGAAAAAGCCTTATCGGTTCGATAAAAAAGGAATTGGGTTTGCTTAACTCGGAACTGAATGAATTACAAAGCATCGAAAACGCGATGGCCAGCGATCTTGAAACCTTGAAAAATGAATACGCTGCTATGTTGTACAGTGCTTCCAAAACCTCTAACAGCTATAACAAGCTGGTTTTTCTTTTTTCCGTACAAACATTTAATGAGTTTTTTAGGCGCATGAAGTACCTGGAACAGTATGGAGAAACCCGCATCAACCAGGTGGAACAAATAAAAATTGTAAAAGAATCACTGGGCCGTCAAAGGGTACAGATGGAAGAAAAACACAAAGAGAAAGAAGATATTTTAGGCCTGCAACTGAAAGAAAACCAAAACCTGCTCAACCTGCAAAAAAAGCAAAATAGAATCATTAGGTCTTTAGGCACCAAAGAAAAGCAGATAAAAAAAGAGCTGGCTGATAGAAGAAAAGCGGCAAAACGGTTGGATAAACTGATAGCAGATATTGTGAAAAAAGAGATTGCCCGGGCCTCCTCGGCAAAGGTGGAAGTAGCAGCTTCATCGTCTTTCGAGGGTAAAAAATCAAAAATGTTGTGGCCCGTTCCCGGGTTTATCACCAACCGCTTCGGCCGCCAGGCCCATCAAACCCTGAAAGGCATTGTAGTCAATAACAATGGCGTGGATATTCAGACCAATAAAGACCAGAAGGTGAGGTCTGTATACTCCGGTAAGGTGCTCCGGGTTGCATTGGTTCCCGGTAATGGTACCGCTGTTATCGTAAAACACGGTGAATACTTTACGGTCTATTCCAAGATGAAAAATGTGCTGGTAAAGACCGGGCAGGAAATCCGGGAGGGGGATGTTATCGGCGAAGTTTACACCGACAACAACGGCGTCTCCGAACTGGAATTCCAAGTCTGGAAAAACAACCAAAAACTCGACCCTCAAACGTGGCTTTCACCTAAGTAGAGTGTGAGTTGGAGTGTGGGTGTGGGTGTGAGGCTTGATGCCGTAGGGGTAAATCGGATGCTGATTGTCAATCGTAATCTGTGGGTGGGGCTTGAGCCATGGGGGGAAAATATTGGTGTCCAAATGTTTTATGCGGGATCGCCGCTGTTCATAAAAAATCAAAACATGGACAGCTAAATTTTGATTCGGAATCATTGCTGTTCATGAAGAAGCAAAATATTGGTCATCAAAGGTTTCATTCAGAATCATGGCTGTTCATGCAGAAGCAAGATATTGGTAGCCAAGCATTGCATTTAGGATCATTGTCATGCATAAAAAAACAAAATATTGGTGGCGAAACGTTGCATTTAAAATCAATATCGTTCATGGTAAGAGCAAAATATCTGTACGCGGACGTATCGTTTGGAATCAATAACTTTCATAAGGCAAAACACCGGTAACCGGTGGAGATTATTTTTGCACAATGATTTGTTGTTTGATAGTTTGTTTGCCAACAGTAAAATGAAGGATATAATTGCCGATAGGGACGTCAGCGGCCTCCCAGGTGATGTTGTGGGTTCCTTCATTCAATGATTTCCGGAATACCTTGTCGATCAGTTTGCCATTTAAATCATACACCTGGATTCCTACCTTTGACCGGCGGTCCAATTTAAAACGGATGTTAAAAACGCCTGCAGAGGGGTTGGGATATATTTCAGGTGTCTCCAGATTAACGACATCAGCTTTGGTTGTGGTGATATCAGGCGTGGTCATGGTGATACCGGATACGGTGGTGGTGCTATCGGTCTGGTTGGCAGCGCTTTTCTTTTTGGTGGTTACAAGCACAACACCGTTCGCCCCTTTTTTTCCATACAGAGCAACAGCGCTTTGGTCGCGGAGGACATGTACGCTGGCGATTTCTTCCGGTGACAATTCCGAATCCAGGGATTTAAGGGAAGACCCGGACACTTTTCCATCGATTATGAGCAGGGGGGGTTTAAGGTAATCATTGTTGGTTATGACGAATTTTGCCTCTGTTGAGGTCGATAGGGTATCATGGGCTTGTACGCTGACTTTTCCATCCAGCCTGATACTGCTGCTATCTACCCGCACCCGATCGCTAAATATTTCAATACTTTTCTGTTTTTTACCCTCTTTTAGGAGATTTCCATCCTTTTTTATTGCTTTTAAAAGAGGATTAGTAGTTATAAGCACTACCCCATTTTCGCCTTCTTTCCCAAATCTTTCAACAGCATCCTGCCCCTTAAAAATCTCTATTGACTTTATCATAGCGGTATTCAAAATGTTTACATCCTGCGGCTCTGTTTTTTGACCATCTACATAAAAAACAGGTGTTGGGTATATTTGGGGCATATTACCCAGATTTTTGAGTCTTAAATCAATCTGGTTCTGCTTTGGGGCAGGCACGGTGTCGTTTTTAATGGCCCATGGGTGAATAGCTTTTTTTGGCAATACTTCAGGATCTGTTTCGATCTCATTTTTATGCCTTATGTCCACCGGCAATTCCTTTAATAGCGCTTCGCTGCTTTCCTTTTCTGTCTCCGTATCTTTATGAGATACCGGCAGTGTTACTTCTTCCGGGATTGGCTTGTAATCAACTATTCCGATACTCATTGACTTTTTGGAGGGTACTTGTTCAGGTATGTAAAAGGAAAAGAAACCAGCACCTAGCAATAATACTAATAAAGCTGCTATTACCCTGTTTTTGCTGGGCCTTGGGTTTTCCAGGTTCAATACGTTGAATATTCTCCTGGTGAGATCACCCTTTCCGGAATGCGCCGGCATGGTCAGCTTCGGAGCAAGGCTCATGCTGTTTTGTCCGATAACTGTTAAAGCCCTGGCGTAAGACATAGGATCATCAATTAATCTAACAGTGATTTGATCACACCTGTTTTCACGTTCCTTTTGGATCATGTTTGAGATAAACCAGGTGGCAGGATGATAAAAAAAGATAATTTCTACTACTGACTGAAATAGGTTAACCAGATAGTCGGCTTTTTTGATATGAATAAGTTCATGCACCAGGATAGACTCCAATTGAGCGGTGGGTATACCTGTCAACATGCCGACCGGCAAAATAATCACAGGACGCAGATAACCCACAGTTACAGGCGAACTCACCATGGCAGACTCCAAAAGTTTGGTTACCGGGTTGATACCAATACGTTTGCTTAGCCTGTTTATTTGATGTAGCCAGAAAGGATCCGTTACCTCTGTGCTATTAGTTTTCAGGCGATGAATATAAACCAGGCCACCGGATAACCTAATACAAAAAAAGAATACGCCAAACAGCCATATACCTGTAATAACAGACGTGTGGGGTTGTAGAAAATCGTGCAGCAAAGATACAAGCCCATCCTTTACAACCTGGTTTTCCGGCATTATTCCAATGATGTCATTATTAGCATCTGGCATGTACTGCGTATTGCTCAACAATAGGGTTGAATCAACAGACGCCTGATAGTGATTGACAAAACTATAACAAGCCCAGATAAACATCAGCGCCAGCGTAAGGCCAGACACCCGGTATCGGATTGCAGCAGCTTTGGTGCTGGTGAAAGTTAATATAAGAAACAACCCTAATCCCAGCAACAAACCCTGCCAGACCGTATCGATAATTGTAAGCCCGACAGACTCGATAAGATTTAACGAAAACAATTGCATATCATATTTCATTTTTTTCCTCCTTCCATTTTATTTAATAGTTCCCTTAATTGCTTTATTTCCTCCGGGGTGGGTTTGCCTTTGCCAAGAGCATGCATCACTAATTTTATAGCTGACCCCTTAAAAGCTGTATTCAATAATTTATCAAAAAGATTATTTTGCGTCTCATGTCGGCCGACTTTGCTGGAATATACATGCGACTTTCCGTGCTTTTTCCTCGACACCAGCCCTTTGTCAAACATCCGTTGTATTTGCTTCAGGGTGGTGGTGTAGCCAATGTTCTTTTCCCTGGCTATCTGCTCATGAATATCCCTGACCGTGGCGGGTTCAAGATCCCACAATACCTGCAAAATTTCTAATTCCCGCTCTGAGGGGCCATCTTTTCTGTTAACCATGATTATTGGTTTTTTATTGACAGGATAAATATAAACGACAATTGTCGTAATTCCAAATAAAATACGACTTTTGTCGTAAAAAATTAACCCGACAATCAATCGGACAGTGTATGTGACCTGAGGAACCTGATTAAATCTCCTATACCATTAAAATCATGGCATTCTTCTTTAAAACTCAGTGACCACCTGCGGGGGTTCCGGTCCGATAGAATGGTTAGTTTTAACGGCGCCTCCTCATTCGTGACTTTAAAGCCGATTCTCTCCAGGCCATTTCTAGTCCATAGGTGGTATTTATCCTCTCCTACCAGGAAAATACGTTTAACAGATTTGAAGTTGGCTTTGAACCTTCCGGACCAATGGTCGAAGGTAAAAGCTTCGTGGTCAAAAAGGTGGGCAATTTCTCCTTGTACGATCAGATCCTCGGGGCAGCCGGTAGTGATTGGCAGGCAACAAGTGGCAAGCCATAGCTGATCGGCGGTGTGAAAAGCAGTATCCAGATCATGGGTAGAAACCAGGATCGCTTTTTTGGTTTCCCAGGCAAGCATTTTTAAAAGGTGCATGATCTCAAGCCGGTTATTGACGTCCAGGAAAGCAGTGGGCTCATCTAAAATCATCATATCACTATCCTGGGCCAACGCCCTTGCAATCATAACTTTTTGCATCTGCCCATCACTTAATGTCGCTACATTTTCTTCGGCCATGTAATCAATGTTGGTAAGACTCAGTGCCCGGTCGATCTTTTTGTGATCGTCAGCCGATAGTCCTCCACCCCATCCGGTGTATGGATACCGGCCCAGGGCAACCAGTTCACGCACCTTCAAGATCCCCGGTTTTTGTGTGCCTGTTAAAACCAGGCTGATCTTTTTAGCGAGTGCTTTCTGGCTGATACGGTACAGCGGTGTGCCATCTATGAAGATGTCCCCTGAAAGTGGCGATATCACCCCCGATATGGTTTTTAGCAAGGTCGATTTTCCAACACCGTTCTCTCCGAGCAGGCACACCAGATTTCCTCTTTCAAGCTTGAGGTTTATCCGGTCCAGTATTGTCTTTTTTGAGCTTCCGGAGCGATAACCAACGGCCAGGTTTACGGTTTCCAGGACAATATGACTGGTCTCATGTGTCATCAGGCAAAAGAATTTCTTACATCTTTTTTCCCCAGCACAATCCATATGACCATCGGCGCACCAAATAATGAGGTAATAGCATTGATCGGCAGGATGTATTGGCTTCCCGGTAGTTGAGCGATGGTATCACAAAGCAACATAACTATTATTCCAAGCATAATGGTAGCCAGTGTTAAGTACCGATGATTTCCACTATTCAAAATTATCCTGGCCATATGAGGCACGGCTATACCGATAAATGCGATGGGGCCACAAAAAGCCGTAATGCTGCCAGCAAGCAGGCTGGTAGTCAAAATGATCATCAGACGGACCTTTTTGACATTCACGCCCATGCTTTGTGCATAGCTCTCGCCGATCAGGAGAGCGTTCAGAGGTTTTTTCAACAAAAAGGCCAGAATCAGCCCTGACACGACCACAGGAATAAAAACAACCAGCTCATCCCAGGTGAGCCCCCCCAAACTTCCGAAAGTCCAGATCAGATAGGCCTGGATCTCGTCCTTATCGCTGAAAAACTGCAATATACTAACCAAAGCGCCTGTTGTACTTCCAAACAATAATCCTATTATCAACAAGGTCATACTACTTTTGACCCTGATAGAAACCAACAAAATGATTAACAGCACCAGCGAGGCTCCCAGGCAGCCGGCAATGATCAAAGCCCAATGGCCAATCTCCCCTAAAACCGGTAACATACCTGCCAATAAATAACTGGCCATTACCAACAATGCCACACCCAGACTGGCCCCTGAGGTGATACCAAGCACAAACGGACCGGCCAGGGGATTGTTAAACAACGTTTGCATCAATAAACCACTGATTGACAACCCTGCTCCGACAAGGACAGCGGTAGTTGCTTTAGGAAGCCGGAATTCAAATATGATGTTAATCCAGCTTTCATGAACCGACTCCCTCCTACCCAGTATTCTCAACATTTCCTGAAACGGTATATCCACAGAGCCCAGATAAATGTTAAACATAAACAATAGGGTCATGGCAACTGGAAAAACCACCACCAGATACCAGAAAATCGAAGTTTTTCCTTTAGACTGCAATGCGTTCATGGCTTACGGACAAAGGTACATCATTAATCTTCCAGTTTTTGATAAAAATACAAATGGTGGTCAGGCAACAAATCAGGATGCAGGATTTTTATGATGTCTGCCAATACAATATCCGGTCTTAAATATCCCAGCTCCATAAACGCATTGCCTCCTTCGGGACCTATCTTAGCATTGTAATTATATACATTACCCACTTTGAAGGCATGGAACTGCGCATAGCGACTATCTGTTTTCCTGATTTCGGTCAGTGAGTCGAATGACCCCAGCCCCATCCAGTAGTCAGCCTTGTGCGCCCGCTCGTAAACAGCCTCAAAGCTCAGCGGAATATTGCCGGAAGAGGGATCATCGGCCCACAAATATTTTCCCTGGGCATCAGCTAAAAACTTAGCCCCAAAGTTGTTTCCTCCGGGTACATACCATAAATCGCCGTAAACTATTCCACTATAAACAGTAGGTCGGTGGCTGGCGTGCATGGCAAGATTTGCCAATGAATCATAATTCGATTGTATGATATTAAAAATCGAATCCGCTTTTTTTTCCCGGTTCAAAAACAAGGAGGTAAACTTTATCCATTCGGCCCTTCCAAGCGGGGTACTTTCCATATAATCGGCGTTTATCACTACGGGAATACCGATTTTTCTGATCACTTTATAGTTATCATACTCGTTACCCATAGCAAAATCGATGACAAGGTCAGGTTCAAGAGCCATCAATGCCTCAATATTTAATCCTGCCTCGCTACCTAATTCAGTGATGTTTCCCTCATCGATTTGCATCCGAATATTTTCCGAAGAGATATACTTTGTGTCCGGGAAACCCACCAGCCGTTCGATTTCTCCCAGGTATTCAAGTGCGGAAAGATGCGTGGTGGAGGTACAAACAAGTCTTTGCACCGGGATTCGGATCACCTGGATAGAGTCCGGCAGCTTTGGCAAAGGGGCACCTCTGTTCACCAGGGCATAACTAAACCTGGATTTAGAGTACCTCCACGGTTTGTTGACAGTGACCAGTTTATACCCTTCTTCATATGACACCGTAAATCTTTCAGCAAATTCAATCTCGATTTCATTTTTCCGGGACGTTGCATAACTACCTTCCTCAACAACTGTCCTGCGCTCGTCAGATGGGTTACAGGCCAGCATACACAGGCAGGAGCACAGTATCATCCGGTTGTAAACAGGCATTCGCTTGTAGAGTTTCAACATGACATATAACCGATATGGAAGGCAATTATAATGAAATAATGGCAAAGATTAATCCGTGGTTAGCTTTTGAACAATTTCATCAAAATCAAGTTGCTGCCAGGTATCCCTTATGTTTTCTTTGGTCATCACTTCATCCATAATGGCTTCCTGCCTTTTGCCTACCGCCATGGCCCTGGCATATCCGATATCGCTAAAAGTGACCATAGAATACAGCGGTATCCATTTTTGGGGATAAAGTTCATTCAGCCTGCCTTCAATTCTTTTTCTAAGCAAAAAATTTTCATCTGCTACCTTGTCACGCATCTCCAGAAAATTTTGAATGGCCAGATCGGCAATTGCATCAGTATCGGGTTTTCGAACGGCCTGAAACCTGGCGAGAATCTCCTTCCAGTTGCCTCGATGGGTGTCTATCATTTTATTCAACAAATAACAGTCCTCAAATCCCGAATTCATTCCCTGGCCATAAAAAGGTACAATGGCATGGGAGGCATCGCCTAATATCAGTGTGTTACCCTTTACCCAGGGGTAACACTTGACAGTGACCAGAGAAGAGGTGGGGTTTCGAAAATAATCATCCAACAAAGCAGGTATCAACGGCAAGGCATCCGGGAAGGTCGACCGGAAAAAATCCATGATGGCTTTCTCAGATTTTAATGCAGAAAATGAGTCTTCACCTTCAAAAGGTAAAAACAAGGTACAGGTAAAACTGCGATCCGCATTGGGAAGTGCTATTAACATGAACCGCCCGCGAGGCCATATGTGCAGGGCATTTGGTTCCAGGGCAAAAGCCGTAGCTTTGGTGGGTGGAATCGACAGCTCCTTATATCCATGATCGATGTAGCTTTGGGAATAATTAAACCGGCCACTTTTCATGATGGTTTCTCTTACGACCGAGAACGCGCCATCGGTTCCTATGATGACATCACCTTTAAAGGCCTGGGTTGTCTTATTTTTATTGTTTTTTGCGAAAACAATGGTTTCCTCAAAGTTTATGCTTTCACAATCCTGGTTAAAGTAAATATTTACACCACATTGCTCGGCCTCATTCATCAACAGTTGATTTAAACCCGCCCGGGAGACCGAAAAGATGGCCTGGCCCTCTTTGCCATAGGGTTGAAAAGTGAGCTTCCCTTCCGGGTCGTGCATCATTCTGCCCTTCATAGGAATAGCCAGCTTTTCCACCTGGGCCGCTACCCCGGTTTCTTTTAAAGCCCTCCATCCTCGATTGCTCAGGGCCAGGTTAATAGAACGGCCACCAATACTGCCGGCCAACCTCATATCCGGTCTTTTTTCCACCAGCGTGACCTGGTTACCTCTTTTCTGCAGATAAATGCTTAGCAATGATCCTACCAGTCCGGCACCTACCATAATAATATTTTTTCCGGATGCCTCCCCATTCATATGTTTAATTGTTTTCATTTAATGAATCAGTAAGTATTTGCACAAATCCGAACACGTCCCTGAAGGTATTGTACAAAGGTACCGGAGCTACCCTGATGACATTCGGTTCCCGCCAATCCACCACCACGCCGGCATCTGTTAGCCGTTCAAATAACTTTCGCCCGCCTTTATCTATCACTAATGACAACTGGCATCCCCTTGCCTCCGGGCAGGTGGGTGTGATGATGTGCAACACGCCGGCACTTCCGGCTATATTCCTAAGCAGGTATTCCAGATAGCCTGTGAGTAACATACTCTTTTTTCTCAAATTGACCATGCCTGCCTGGCTAAAGATCATTAAAGAGGCCCTGTGTACGGCCTGAGACAATACCGTGGCATTACTTAATTGCCATCCATCGACCCCCTTTTCGGGGCGAAAACCCTTTTGCATTAAAAACCGGTTTTCTTCATCATGCCCCCACCAGCCGGCAAAACGGGGTAAGTCAGGCTTAAATGCATGATTTTCATGTACAAATGCCCCTCCGACACCACCGGGGCCCGAGTTAAGGTATTTATAGCTGCACCATACGGCAAAATCCACCCCCCAATCATGTAGATGCAAAGGAACATTACCTACAGCATGGGCCAGGTCAAAGCCTGCCATGACTCCGGCTTTGTGGGCACTTGCTGTAATTGTTTCGATGTCAAAAAACTGTCCCGTAGAGTATTGCACACCACTGAACATTACCAGGGCGAGATCATCTCGATGGTCATTGATGGCAGTCAGTATGTCTTCTGTTTTCAAAATGTGTTCTCCTGGCTGCGGTGTTAGTTCAATGATAGCTTCATCAGGTTCAAAACCATGAAACCTGGCCTGGCTTTCAATACAATATTGGTCTGAGGGAAAAGCTCCGGCCTCCATCATAATTTTATAGCGGGAACCAGATGGCCGGTAAAATGAAACCAGTAAAAGATGAAGGTTGGAAGTCAGGTTGTTCATGGCAATGACTTCAGACTCACGGGCGCCAACCAATTCCGCCAACATCGGTTTACATAGTTTGTGATAGGAAAACCACGGGTTTTTAGATTTAAAATGTCCTTCCACACCCATTTTTTCCCACACCAGCATTTCTTCTTCCAAAAAGTTTCTGGCAGATTTAGGCTGTAAACCCAGGGAATTTCCACAAAAATAAGCTACCTCTTGTTCTCCGAAAGTCGGTATATAAAATTGCTCCCTGTAATTCTTTAAAGGATCCTTTTCGTCTAAATTTACAGCAAATTCCAGGGTAGATTCAAATTTCATAGAGTTGATGGGCTTTCTTAAACAAATCTCTCATCCGTTTCCATCACTGCACCACACTTGCTACAGGTCCTCATGGATTCCGAACCGTAAAACTCCCTGAACCGGGGCAAAAAGTCCTTTTCTATATTGGTCAGCGGGAAATAGGTTTCGTGTAATTTGTGATTACAGTTATCGCAAAACCAAATAAGGCCGTCCTGCATGTCTGTTCCTTTCCTTACTCTTTCTACCACCAACCCTATGGAGTCTTCGCTTCTGATCGGAGAGTGCGGTACCTTAGCCGGCAGCAAAAACATTTCACCTGCTTTCAGAGGTATTTCAACAGCCTCCCCGTCTTCCTGTATCTTAACGATGATATTCCCTTCTAATTGATAGAACAATTCCTCGGTTTCGTTGTAATGGTAATCCTTACGGGCATTAGGACCCCCGACGATCATTACGATGTAATCGCCGGCATCTGCGTAAAGATTCTTGTTACCAACTGGTGGCTTAAGTAAATCCCTGTTGCCATCAATCCAGGCTTGAAGGTTAAAAGGTCTTTTTATTGCCATTTTTTTACGGGTTTAGTCAACTTATTCACAGTCTATAAAATTATAAAAAATAAATCGAATGTTATTTGATCGGTATCATTATTCAATTCGATTTGAGTGTTTGGCCGTGGGAAAATGAATATAGGCTATATTTACATCATCTTATGTTTAAAAATTTCTTTGATAAGCCGCATGACCCATGGAAAAAATCGCTAACTACATAAATGGTGCATTGGTTCCTCCCGGATCGAACCATTATCTTGACAATTACAATCCGGCCAAAGGTGAGGTATATAGCCTCATTCCGGATTCGGATGAAAAAGATGTCGAAGATGCGGTCGCAGCCGCCAAAAGCGCTTTTGCAGCCTGGTCCGAACTACCCATCGACAAAAGGTCAGCCATATTGCTAAAAATAGCTTCCCTGATAGAAACCCATCACGAGGAACTGGCATTGGCGGAATGCATTGACAATGGTAAACCGCTCAAACTTGCCAAAACAGTGGACATACCGAGGGCCGCAGCCAATTTCCGGTTTTATGGGTCGATCATTACAGGCTTTAGCAGTGAATCCCATATGACAGACGTAACCGCTATTAACTACACTGTAAGAAAACCCGTAGGCATTGCCGGCTGTATTTCTCCATGGAACCTGCCTCTTTACCTTTTTACCTGGAAAATAGCTCCCGCGCTTGCAGCAGGAAATTGTGTGGTCGCCAAGCCATCGGAAATTACTCCGATGACGGCCTATTTGCTTTCAAAAATATGCATAGACGCCGGACTTCCCAAAGGTGTTTTAAACATTGTGCATGGGTTGGGCAGTAAAGCAGGGGAGGCCATCATTGCCCACCCGGAGATCCCGGCCATTTCATTTACAGGTGGCACAGTTACCGGCAAAAAGATAGCAACAATAGCAGGGCCCATGTTTAAGAAGCTTTCGCTGGAACTGGGAGGAAAGAATCCCAATATTATTTTCGAAGATTGTGATTTTGATAAAGCCCTTTCAACCTCAATACAATCGTCGTTTTCGAACCAGGGTCAGATTTGCCTGTGCGGGTCGCGGATATTGGTGCATGAATCCATCTATGAACGTTTCAAAGATAGTTTTCTGGAAAAAACCCGCAATCTGGTAATTGGTGATCCGCTGGCCGATGGTACGCAGATCGGGGCCCTGGTATCGGATAATCATTTAAAAAAAGTGCTGTCTTATGTAGCACTCGCCCAACAGGAAGGAGGGACGGTATTAACAGGAGGAAAGCAGGTGCACCTCAATAAAGGACTGGAAAACGGTTACTTCATGGAGCCCGCAGTCATTGAAGGACTGGATTACCGCTGCCGCACCAATCAGGAGGAAATATTCGGGCCTGTGGTCACCCTAACACCATTTAAATCGGAAGAAGAAGCTGTCCTTTACGCCAATAGTACGGAATATGGCCTGTCTGCCACTATCTGGACAGAGCGCCTCAACAGGGCACACCGGGTGAGTGAGCGATTAAAAAGTGGCATTATCTGGGTCAACTGCTGGATGGTTCGTGACCTGCGCACGCCATTTGGTGGCATGAAACAATCGGGTGTGGGAAGGGAAGGGGGGGTTGAGGCGTTGCGGTTTTTTACGGAGGTGAAGAATGTTTGTGTGAAGATTTAGAGGTTAATTGACAATTGATAATTGACAATTTGATGGGGGGGGTGAGAGAATGAGGGGATAGGTTGGTGGGGTATGGTAGAATGGGTAGATAGGAGGATAGTGGAATGGGTAGATGGGAGGATGGTAGAACGGGTAGATGGGAGGATGGTGGAATGGGGTGATCTGGGGATGGTGGGGAAGGGGATGGGAGGAGGTAAACCGGGAGGGTTGGGGTTAAAATAAAAAACCCCGGTTGTGGGACCAGGGTTTTTGGTTTACTGCTTATTATTTTACGAAGCCGCTAATTCAGTAGGCTCATCGCTTTCTTTTAACTGGGCAATTTTAAAGGTCTTTTTACCTTTATGACCACAGTAAATACATTTATAATGCTTATCCAGTTCCCCTTCTTCTGCCAATGTGGGGGATTTAATAATTTCTTCACGGACAACCTTGTAGGTCTGGTAGTTGCATTCAGGACATTGTAATGCGTGCAAGTGACCGGCGTATTTTTCAATTTTGGTATAACCGGTTTCTTCATCCACCCAGACATCATAATCAACAGAAAAAACATTTTCCTCTGCCTGCATACCCTCATCCAGGTAAACATCTTCTTCATCCTCACTTAAGAGCTTCATGGGTTTACCGGTCTTAGGTGATTTTCTGGGGGTATATCTTAACTTTTTCAGACGCTTTTCAATATAAAACGGATAATAAAATTTCAGGGAATTTGAAAATATCACACCCACAATAATACTCATACTTATGGTGATAAAAATCCGCACAAAGAACCAGATAGGTTCAGACCGCTCAAACCAGGTGTTGGCAAACAATGCCCCTGCAATGATAAATGCTAAAATACCCAACCACAGCACTTTTATTTCCTTCTGGTTGATGTAATCATATTTACTTTTGAAATCTTTAATAGAAATCAACTTTACCAAGTGATAAAGCAGGATGACAATCCCGACCCCTAAAAACACTTGTGACGCCAATATCAGATTCTTATTCCAAACCGCTAGAAAATCTTGCATATTATTATCCATAGCGCATTATTTTTTAAGCATGTTAAATTGAAAATAAACTCTTAGACTCATCATTGTGTTGTTACATCGTTTCATAATCGTCTCACAATCAGGAGTGTAATATTATGATTATTTTAAGTTACAATACAACAAAAATTGAACAAAACAGTACATTGGTCTCAAATTTCTGGTTTTGAAAGAAAAACCAGTTGTTACCTATTGAAGTTAGTCCTTTTATTGTCTATCCGCAAATGAGATGCTGATTTTTTCAATCTCACATCTGTTATTTGGCTAAAAATTTCCTGACAATGTCAAAAGACTCAATTTTTTTCTCGAACATTCCCATATGACCGGTTTCATCGAGCTCATGAAATTCAATTTGAGGGGTTAATTTGGCCTGCTCCCGGCTGAGCCTGATAGGAACAGCGCTGTCGTCGATTCCGGCAATCATGAGAATGGGTTTTAGAAAAGTGGCTAACCACAATTGGCTATCTTCCCTGTCCCTCATAGCCGCCAGATAGGCATTGACGACAGAAGTTTTCAGGAGCTTGGCCCTGTCTGAAATATCTTTTAATTTTTCCTGAATGTAGGGTTTTTTAAGGTTCGGTGGGTAAAAAAGGTTTTGGAAAAACGAATCAACGAAGACTTCCACGCCATTTTTTATAATAAAATCAATGGCTTTATCCCGAACGGACTTTTTGTTATCATCGTCCCCATAAACAGAAGAATGAAACAAACCTATTTTATCCAGCATTGCAGGATATTTTTTGGCAAATGTCAGGGTCACATAACCCCCCAGGGAATGCCCGATCATAACACATGTGGTGACATGATGGGACACCAGCCAATCTTTCAGCAAATCGGCTATTCTGTCCAGTAACAAGCTGTCAAAGCCCAGTGTGCTGTCACCAAACCCAGGCAGATCCGGGCAAAATACTTGATGGGTTCGGGCCAGTTCCTCTCGCAGTTCGTCCCAGATATGATGTGTTTCGCAAAATCCATGTAGTAAGATCACCGCCGGCCCCTGGCCTGATATGTGGCCGCAGATGTCTGGCATGGTTGTCAGGTTTTGTCGGCCAGGCTGGTCACCATCATCTGTTTTACGGTGGCAGCAATACCCTCAGGGCCAAATCCACATTCATTTTGCAACTGAATCTGCTCACCATGCTCCACGATCCGGTCCGGTATTCCAAGTCTTTTGACCTGCAGGTGATAATTATGTTCGCTCATAAATTCAAGCACAGCACTGCCAAACCCACCCATGAGGCAACCATCTTCTACGGTAATGATCTTTTTATACTTAGTGCATATATGGTGGAGCAAATCTTCGTCCAGGGGTTTTACAAAACGCATATCATAGTGCCCGGGGTAAATCCTCTCTCCTGCAAGTTGCCTGGTAACTTCGAGTGCATAATTTCCAACGTGCCCGATCGTTAACAGGGCCAGTTCCTCCCCTTCGCGGATGACTCTTCCTGTTCCTACTTCAATCTCTTCCATCGGCGTTCTCCAGTCCGGCATTACCCCTTTACCCCTCGGATACCTTATAGAAAAAGCGCCCTTTCTGGGTAGTTGCGCAGTATACATAAGATTTCGCAATTCCGCTTCATTCATAGGAGCCGCCACTACCATATTTGGGATACAGCGCATATAAGCCAAATCGTAGGCACCGTGATGTGTGGGCCCATCGGCCCCGGCAAACCCTGCCCTGTCGAGGCAAAAAACGACGTGCAGGTTTTGAATACATACATCATGTATCATCTGATCATAACCTCTCTGCATGAAGGTGCTGTAAACGTTACAAAACGGCACCATACCCTGTGTAGCCAGACCGGCAGAAAAGGTGACAGCATGCTGCTCGGCTATGTCCACATCAAATGCGCGATCCGGCATTTCTTTCATCATAATGTTCAGCGAAGACCCTGAAGGCATCGCCGGGGTAATACCCATGATTTTGTCATTTTTTTTGGCCAGTTCCACTATGGTCTCTCCGAAAACCTGCTGGTATTTAGGGGGTTCGACTTTAATGGGTACGCTTTTTCTTATCTCCCCGGTAACTTTGTCAAACTTTCCCGGAGCATGCCATTTGGTTTGATCTTTTTCTGCCGGTCCGTATCCCTTGCCTTTGACAGTAACGCAATGCAAGAGTTTTGGGCCCGGTATTTTTTTCAGGTCATCGAATATGCTTACCATGTGGTTTACATCATGGCCATCAATCGGCCCAAAGTACCGCAGGTTTAATGATTCAAACAGATTACTGGGCTTAATGAGGAAAGATTTGATGGAAGTTTCAATCTTAGAGGCAATTTCCCTGGCGCTGGACCCGAATTTACTCATTTTTCCAAGCAGGTTCCAGACCTCATCCCTGACTTTGTTGTAAGCTTGTGAGGTGGTGATGTCTGTTAAGTAATCTTTTAAGGCACCCACATTCGGGTCAATGGACATACAATTGTCATTCAGGATGATCAGAAGGTTAGTGTTGGTTACGCCTGCCTGATTCATGGCTTCAAAAGCAATGCCACCGGTCATTGCCCCATCGCCGATAACGGCTATATGTTGTTTATCTTTATCCCCCTTATATTTGGAAGCTACCGCCATACCTAATGCGGCTGAAATTGAAGTCGAAGAATGGCCTACACCAAAGGTATCGTATTCGCTTTCAACTCTTTTAGGGAATCCGGAAAGTCCTTTATAAAGCCTGTTGGTGTAAAATTCATCCCTCCTCCCGGTAAGAATTTTATGCCCGTAGGCCTGATGTCCAACATCCCACACCAATTGGTCATCAGGCGTGTTAAACACATAATGAAGGGCTATGGTCATTTCCACAACCCCCAGACTTGCCCCGAAGTGCCCTCCATACACCGAAACATTGTCTACTATGAACTGCCTTAGTTCGGAGCTTACCTGTACCAGTTGGGATGGGTCGAGGCTTCTTAAATCAGCAGGGCTGTTGATGCCAGCCAATAAAGGACCTGGTTTTATTAACATACAAATTTCTTTGATAGCAAATGAACAACCTAATGTACGAAAAGTTTAATAACTGTGAAATGTTACTGTGATTTTTATAAAATCATGCAAAATTACATTTTTTTTTCTTTGCAACTATAATTTAGCCGGATAAGTAATATCTTTGAAGAATTCGAACGATAATCTTTATTAATATATTCATTGAGTTTCGAGATAAAATTACCACTCTTCGAAGGGCCTTTTGACCTTCTCCTTTTCTTTATAGAAAGGGATGAACTGGATATATACGATATTCCAATTGCCAGTATTACAGATGATTTTTTGGATTACCTGCACCACTTGGAAAAAATGAATATTGAAGTAGCCAGCGAGTTTATCCTGGTGGCGGCTTCGCTGATGAAAATCAAGGCCAAACTGTTATTGCCAAGGCCTCAATTGGATGAAGAAGGCAACGAAATCGATCCCAGGGAAGAATTGGTGAAACACCTGTTGGAGTATAAAAAATACAAATCCATCATCAATGAATTGATCGCCCTTGAAGGAGACCGGCTTTCAAAGGAAAAAAGGGGCAATGTGGCGAAGGAGATCCGGACGTTATCTGAAATCTCCAATGTGGAGTCTGAGCTTCAGCATATTGACTTGTACAAGCTTCTGAAAGTATTCCAAAAGGTAATGACCCGTTATGAGTATGCACAAAATAAACCGTCACACGAGGTTGTACAATATCCATACACTGTTGAAAATCAAAAAACTTTTTTAATCAGTCAACTAACCAAAACCAAAAAACTATCATTTTTAGAGATCATAGATTTCGAGTCCAATAAAATTGCCGTAATCTTTAATTTTCTGGCGATTTTAGAATTACTTCAACTCCGCAAAATTACTATGAAGCTGGGTTTAGGGTTTAATAATTTTTGGATAGAAATTCTGGAAGAAGCGTTAGTAGAATAGATGGAGCTGGATTCAAAAAAGATATTCAAGACCCTCAATCCCAATAAGGTTTGGATCCCAATATTATTTGGTCTCGCCATAGTATTTTACCAGTTTTACACCGATGATTCCATCAATGCCGACACATTAAACCTCATTTTCACCGCTAAAGCTATTCCATTCATCTTTGCCATTTTGTTAATATTGGCGAGATTTTTAGGTTACATGTATCGCATCAGGGCTATTTCCAGTGACGAGCTCTCCTGGGGTAGCTCGTTATACATTATTATCTTGTGGGAATTTGCCTCTGCGGTCACTCCTTCGGTTGTCGGGGGTACGGCAGTGGCTGTTTTTATCCTTTTGAAAGAAGGCATCAATATGGGAAAGTCGCTGGCTTTCGTGATGCTTACAGCCATACTCGACAATTTGTTTTTCGTGGTAGCTGCCCTAATTTCACTCATTGTGGCCCCGGGTGAAATGTTTCCCGGTAATTTAAACACTATGGATGGCATTGAGGAAAACAACCTGATGTTTGGCGGATTAAGGCCGGTGTTTTACGTCAGTTATTTTTTAATTGTGCTGTATACATTTATCATGTTTTATGCCCTGTTTGTCAGGCCAAGGGCCTTTAAATGGTTTCTGTTGAAAGTCACCTCCATCAGATATTTGAGAAAATGGCGGTATAGTGCCTATGAGCATGGTAATGAAATCATCTGGGCTTCTTCTAACATCAAAGGCAAAGATATCAACTATTGGATCCATATTGCCCTGGCTACTGTTTTTATCTGGTCTGTGAGGTACCTGCAACTAAATGTACTGATTCAAGCCTATTCTGAGAACTCGCTGATAGACCATTTAATCATCTATTCGAGACAGGTTATTCTATGGATTACCATGCTGGTAGCCCCAACGCCGGGGGGTAGTGGTTTTGCCGAATACTTTTTTGAATCTTTCTTTTCCGAATATTTACGTGATCATACGCTTGTCATCATGGTTTTGTGGCGCATCTTATCCTATTACCCCTTTTTGCTTTTGGGTGCGATTTTTCTTCCAAGGTGGATAAAAAGGGTTTTTTTCAAAAAGAAGGATGAAAAAAAGAGCCCTGAAGACAGCTTATCCCCTGTAAAGGAAAGCGACCTGACCGGTCAGGATAATTCTTGATGTGATATCTTCTTCTTTGTATAATTATACTTAGCATGACAAACGCCTGATAGCGCCCACTAAATACCGTGGATGGCGCAAGCGTTCAGTAGCTGTTACATAACGTTTTCGGCAAAGTTCTTGGTGCCTTGGTGGTTAACCATTGTGCACCATGGAGGCACAAAGAGACACAGAGGTTTTTGGCAATAAATAAAAATACAGGCACATGCTTGAGTTCTAACACTCAAGAGACGCCAACGCTATTTAGTTAGTTTTATTGGACTAAAACTTTTCTATCTCGGAGAAAAAGAAGCTCCCTTCAATTTGTGCGTTATCGTCTGAGTCCGAACCGTGGACGGCATTGGCCTCGATAGAGGTGGCGAATAGTTTTCTGATAGTGCCTTCAGCGGCTTCGGCAGGATTGGTGGCACCAATTAAATTCCTGAAATCCTCAACGGCATTATCTTTCTCCAGAATCATAGCCACAATCGGGCCGGAGGACATGTAGCTGCACAGATCCTCATAAAATGGCCTTTCACGATGAACTGCATAAAACTGCCCCGCCCTTTCACCACTGAGCCTGGTGTATTTCATGGAGATAATACTAAATCCTGCTTCTTCTATCATTTTAATGATGGCACCAATATTCCCGGCTCCAACTGCATCGGGTTTTATCATGGTGAATGTTTTGTTTCCTGCCATTTTATTAATTTCTAAATTTTTCAGGGGGCAAAATTATAAGATTATTTATAAACGTCCTCGGTTTTTAACAAAAACATCTTTTACCGTGCCATATAAAATATAAATTTTTGTTTTTGGAATTTTTGTATCACTTTTACATTTCACAATTTAGGGATACCTCATGTTTTTGAGGTGTTTTTTGGTTTATGCAAAACCTTAATGCTTTTAAAGAATTACTGGATTCACCCAAAAAGGTCGCCATAACTACTCATCAAAAACCAGATGCCGATGCTTTGGGCTCTTCCTTAGCATTAGCAGCGTTTTTAAAGAAAAAAGGCCATAAGGTTTTTGTAATTTCACCCACCGATTATCCCGCATTTCTCAACTGGATGAAGGGGGACGATGAGGTCATAATATACAATCAACAAAATGAGGGCAGATCACATAAGATTATCGAAGAAGCTGAGGTGGTATTTTGCCTGGATTTTTCCAGTTTGCATAGAATTAATGAATTGGGAGAAAAAGTAAGGCAATCGTCGGCAGTAAAGGTTTTAATAGATCATCATCTTGATCCTGAAGACTTTGCTGATTTCACCAAATGGTCCACAAAGGCTGCCGCAACTACCGAACTGCTTTACGAACTTATCGTTGAAATGGGTGATCAACATCTTATCGATAAGGACATTGCGGAGTGCCTTTATGCAGGAATAATGACCGATACAGGATCTTTCAGACATCCGAACACAACCAAAAATGTGCACCTGATTACTGCAGCCCTGATAGAGAAAGGTGCGGATGTCTCGAAGGTCAGCCGCTTTATTTATGATACCAATTCCCTGGAAAAGTTAAAATTCATCGGTTATGCTTTAAGCGAAAAGTTGGTGGTTCTGAAAGAATTTAATACCGCCTACATTTCTATCAACGCCGAGGAATTATCAAAATTCAATTCCAAAACAGGAGATACCGAAGGACTGGTTAATTATGCCCTTTCTATAGAGGGAATTGTCTTTGCAGCTATCATCATTGACAGAAATGATATGATTAAAATGTCATTCCGGTCACTGGGTGAATTTTCGGTCAATGCGTTTGCCAAGAATCACTTTGATGGCGGCGGGCATAAAAATGCCGCAGGGGGGAAATCAAACCTGTCATTGGAAGAAACACTCAAACTATTTGAAGAACTGCTGCCCCGTTATAAGGAAAAACTAAATCCACTTTTAAAAAAACCATATACAACCAATGTTGAAAACTAAAAATCTGATGTTGGCCTTTGCAGGCCTGTTGTTTATTGGCCTTCAGGCTTGTGAAAACAATAAATTGTCCGGAACACTCGAGGGCGGCATGGAATATGAATTCATTAAAAATGTCGACGGACAGAAAACAGTGGATGGGGATTTCATAACCTTAAATGTAATTTACAAAAATGAAAAAGATTCCGTTCTGGGAAGTAGCCTGGATGCCGGTGTACCTTTTGTAATGCGAAAAGATTCTACATGGGGTGCATCAAAATCCTTCGAAGATTGTTTTAACCTGCTGGACAAAGGAGATAGTGCCGTATTCAAAATCCCGGCCAAATCATTATTCAAAAATCAATTACCCCCGGATATAGGTGCGGAAAGCGTCATAACCATTTTTGCCGGGTTGGAAGATATACTCAACGAAGAGGAATTCAACGAGAAATCCATGGAATGGCAGGCCATTCAAAGAAAAAAGCAAATGGAGCTGACCCGGAAAAGCATCCTGGAAAATAGCAAAGAACTGATTGATGAACAAGGGGTTACCATCGATAAATATATTGCCGACAATAGCCTGGAAGCCCAAAAAACTGAAAGTGGATTACGCTATGTTATCTCTGAGCAAGGAAATGGAGCCATACCAAATCCTGGCGACAGGGTCCAGGTAAATTACACAGGAAAGCTGATGGATGGCACCGTATTTGACACCAGCGTTGAAGCCGTTGCCAAAGAAGCCGGCGTGTACACTGAAGGGAGATCCTATCAGCCGTTTACCTTCCAATTGGGTTTCGGCCAGGTAATTTTAGGATGGGATGAAGGCATCGGGCTGTTGAACGTAGGTTCCAAAGCTACCATCTTTATCCCCTCACCGCTAGGCTATGGGGAAAGAGGGGCCGGGGAAAAAATCAAACCGAACGCTATACTGGTTTTTGAGGTTGAATTAGTGGACGTTGTGCAATAATTAGCAAAGTTTTTTCAATAAAATGTTCTGAACTTCGTATTAAAAATAGTTGTTGTCATAAAAATTACCCTAAATGTAGCGAATATGAAGACAGACCTTTACAAAAAATCATACCTGTTTTTTTTTCTCTGCCTCACTGCACTTGTGGCCTGCAACTCAGACGATAGCATTGATCCATCGGAGCAACTAAGGATAGATCAAGGCAGAATTGAAGAGTTCCTGAACAGCAACGGGATTACCGCACAGCAGGCTCCGGCAGGCTTTTATTATAATCCTGTTTTGAGTGATGAAAGCGGCAGGGAAATTGAAACCGATGACATCGTTTCCATTTACTATACCATATCTATATTAGATGGACAAACCCTGCATACCGTTGATACGCCTGATGATCCTATACAGCTATCTTTTGGAGGATTCGGGGCCATACCATTGGCATTGGAGGCAGGGCTGGAAGTAATGAGAGAAGGTGAGGTATTTGACTTTTACATGCCCTCCGGTTTAAGTTACGGCACTTATTCTTACAAAAATCTAATTCCCTCTTTAGCGCTTACAAGACTTCAGGTGCGTGTGGTAAGAGTAGACGATGAGGCGTCTCAGCGGGAACTCGAAACGGAGAGAATTCTGACCTACATTGAAGATCAGGGCCTTGAAGGTGAAGAAGCCCGGGAAAAAGGCTTGTATTACATACAAACCGAGGCCGGAGAAGGTGAATTGCCCAATGAAGGTCAGAATATAAGCGTACATTATACGGGTACCTTTTTGAATGGTGAAGAATTCGACAGCTCCTTTGACCAGAATCAGCCTTTGACTTTCCGGCTTGGCGCAGATCAGGTGATAGATGGGTGGGACCTGGCTTTTAAAGATCTCCGGGAAGGTGAAAAGGGAATTATTTTCATTCCTTCACATTTGGCTTATGGCTCCAATATTTATATAACACCACCGGCTATCATTCAGGACCTGGTAAACCAGAACAGTATTCCCCCGCAAACACCTCCTGGCATACCGCCCTTTTCTACGTTGGTTTTTGAGGTTGAGGTGGTTGATATTCTTTAGGTGAAAAGTAACGGCTCGGAATTTACTTACATGACGCTATAGGCATAGTATGGCTTTGAGCCAGGCTATGACTGGTGGTTGAATATTAAAGGTATGACTTTATTGCGTTAAAAAAATGAAAATTTGTTTTGCCACTAACAACCAAAATAAACTAAAGGAAATCAGATCCCTGATCGATGATAGATTTGAAATATTAAGTTTGCAGGATATAGGGTGTGAGGAGGAACTGCCGGAAAACCAGGAAACCATAGCAGGTAACTCGCTGGAGAAGGCACAATATGTCTATGACCGGTACCAGGTCAACTGTTTTGCCGACGATACCGGTCTGGAGGTCGATGCGCTCGATGGCGAGCCAGGTGTTTATTCGGCCAGATATGCAGGCACCCATAGAGACAGCGGTGATAACATCAGGTTGTTGCTGGAAAACCTGAAATCCGAAGAAAACCGGAAAGCCCGATTCAGAACAGTGATCAGCCTGATTAACGATGGAAAAGTTGATCAATTCGAGGGTACTGCCGAGGGTAGAATCATCGATGACCTGAAAGGGTTGCATGGGTTTGGTTATGACCCTGTATTTATTCCCGAACACTCGGGTAAAACTTTTGCGGAAATGACTTTAGAGGAAAAAAATCAGCTATCCCACAGGGCAAAAGCCATCAGGAAGCTGGTCAGTTTCTTAAATGCGCATGCCAAATGAAGTAATGAAAGTCTTGCAAGCATAATTCTTCATGCAAGATTTGGATCTGTACAATAGATATCACTCTTGTTTTTTGGCTGAATTTTACTGGCTTCAACGATTAGTATAGCGCTGAACCTACCCACAAATGCGGACGAATATGGCAATCATTCCCCTGCATAATCCAGTCCTCGTTTCCAATGAGGATTTTATGGCTCCGAGTTTGTAACTCAATTTATCAAATAGGAATAGTGCTCAAAAAACGTTGTCCAGGCATTACAAATGCCTGACCATGGCATCCGCATTAGCTTGGCACCAGGCTAACCCACAAATGCAGACGATAACAAGCGATTATAGGGTATGTCAATAAGATCCATTAATAGTGTTAACTGCGTAACTCAGTGCCCTTGTTTCTCATTGTGATGAATTCAAGGTACCGGCGTCTGATGGCGATAATAAAGCCGAGCATCATCACCAGTGTGCCAGTCCATAAAACGTTGATTCCGGGCTTTTGAATAGCTTTTAAGACAATAAAATCCCTTTGCGTAGTTCGTACTTCAAAAGTGAATTCATTGGTTGAAGGGTGGATTTTGGTGAAAACAATTTGTATCCCCAATTCCTGCAGAGTCTCCGGAATCCTTCCCAACATCCTGTCCCTGATGACATATAAAGGTTCCACCGTATATGTCCCATCATTGCCAAAAATAGAAATAGAAGCCCTGACAGCCAGGTCCGATTCATTCAACCCTAATGCTACGACATCTTCCACCCTTTCAACCTTATCAAGGATGGTAACAAAGTCATTGATAAAAAACCGCTCGCCTAATTTCACGGTATGTGATTCGGGATCGCTCCATTCAATTTCTTCTTCAGGGTTAAGATAGGGGGCATAGTTAAGGTGGGTGTATAAATCCTTAGCAAAGTATTTTTTGATGTCAGGAGATGCTACATTGCCCATATTTTCATTGATTTGTATCCTGGGGTACAAAGAAAAATTACGGCCCTTTTCATCTATGTAGTCCACCTGGAAGTAAACATTCTCAGGATGTATTTTTACCGTGTCACCTTTTTTGGCATAGGCTTTGCCATTGATGTTTATGTCTTCCAGCGCAATGGCTCTGGTCCGGTCCTCAGTAGGGGCCAGGTTGTTGTAATCGACATATCCGGGTATGCCTTTTACATCTAAACGCCTCCCTTTATAGGTTAAATCATAAGGCTCCATCCTGTAGGATTGATTTAAGAACAGCACGATGTTTTCAAGGTTAAACTCTTCCTCTACATCTGCAAATATTTTAAACCCACTTTTATTTAAAGAAACCACCTTGGAATATCCGGTTGAGAATAAAATGCCAATCAGCATCAGGGCTATGCCAATGTGGGCAATGGCTCCTCCCGCTAGGTTGATGTTATTTTTAACCAGTTTTATCAAAATGCTACTGTTAGCCACCACCGAATAAATACTGGCAGTCAGCAATAGTATGTAGCTGAATTCCTTAACTTTTCCAAATATGATTACGATTCCTGTCAGGATCAATGTGATAATAAAAGGATAAGTCAAAGCTGCTTTCAACTTTTCTTTATCAATTTTTTTCCACCAGAAAAACTGTCCTGTTCCTGAAAACAAAGCCAGGAAAATAGCAAACCAAAGCTGTTTACTGGAATAAAATGCCACCTGGTCAGATGGGATTGCAATATTGCCAATCCCACCAAAGAATTCTATAATTTCATTAAATACCGGTATGGATGTGGCTACGATCACCTGGAAAGCCATGAGACACAGGGTAGTAGCCCCCATAAAAATCCAAAACTCCCGTGAGTAAGTAGATACTTCCTTGGCAGACTTGGGGAGATCTTTCCAGCGAAAAATAACCAGGGAAACTGACAGCACCAAAAATGTCAGTAAATAAATCAACAGTTGTCCTGACAAGCCAAGGTCTGTAAAAGAATGCACCGATGCATCGCCCAGCACTCCGCTACGGGTTAAAAAGGTAGAATACAAAATCAGGATAAAAGTAGCCACAATAAGAATTACAGAGGCTTTAAGCGCAGTACTGCTGTTACGATAGCTGATCATAGTGTGATAGCTGGCCACCAGTGTAAGCCAAGGTACAAATGAGGCATTTTCAACAGGATCCCAGTTCCAGAAACCACCAAAATTCAAGGTTTCATACGCCCAGTAGCCACCCATCAATATGCCTGTGCCCAACGCCAAGGCTGAAACCAATGACCAGGGTAAAGCCGGCCGGATCCATTCGGTGTATCTTTTTTTCCATAAGCCAGCGAGACAAAATGCAAAGGGCACCAGGGTAGTGGAAAACCCTAAAAATAACGTGGGCGGATGAATAGCCATCCAGTAATTCTGGAGCAAAGGGTTAAGCCCGGTGCCATCGGCTGGGACAAAATTCGGATTTAACCTGAATATTTCATCATTATGAAATACGTCCCGTAGCAAGATGAACGGATCACTTCCGATTTTGAGATTAATACCCGGGATGACCACACCCAATATCATGGAGGTAAGAAAAGCCTGCACCAGCGCAAAAATCGTCATTACCGGAGCTTCCCAATACCTGTTAGTAAATATAATGACCAACCCCAGGACTACATTCCAGAATATCCATAGCAGAAAACTACCCTCCTGATCCTGCCATAAGCTGGAAATCTTATATATATTGGATAGATTGCGATCCGAAACTTTCCAGGCATAGTGGTACTCGTAATAGTAGTTGGTAATGATATGAAAAAGGCAAAACACGGTCGCAAACACTGCAGCGGCATGAATAAAATAAGAAGTTCTGGCGAACAGTTGCCATTGACCCGCCTTTAAAGGATTATCACTCGAAGATAAAAAGTAGGAAATAGCTGCCGAGGCAGAAGAAACAAATGCAATAATGATCATTAAATGCCCCAGATTCCCAACAAAAGAATGTACCATAACTTATAAGGGCTTTATTTCAGTTTCCTCATACTTGGACGGACATTTTAGCAGGATCTTGTCGGCAACAAAAGTTTCATTATAATAATTTCCTATTACCACTACCTTCTCAGATTTTGTAAAATCAGCCGGTACCGGTTCTTTGTAAAATACAAGCTGTTCCTGCTGACTGTCATCTACCATGATAAATGAAAAAGATAATCTGTCATTACTGGGCTTAATTCCGACGACTTTTCCCTGGCCATCTTTCTTCAACTCGCCTACGACATGTACCATATTATCATCTCCGTTCTGTTTCATTTCTTTGGCAGTTTTAAAATTAACGTAGGAACTGGCATCACCGGCAGTGGAGATAACTACACTCACGGCAATAGCTATGACAACTAATAAAAATATATGTGATTTCTTCATCTCATCCAGATTTATACTCGACCATCCTTATGGCATTATATCAGTCCAAATTAGAACCGCTAAAATGCCGGAAAAGTTTATGCAAATTTAAAGTAAAAAGCATTAAAACCTGCTTTTTATGACAATAACCTTCTAAGTATTGGTGATCATTGGAGGAATGGGTGGATTATTCAGTGGTTTTTTTTTCCAGCCTTCGTAATTTTCGGTCAATAGCGATGACATAAGTGAGAATACCCCCCATTACCAGGGAAATCACCAGCACCACCACATATATTTTTCCGCTTTCCCTCATTTTGTCGGCCATCTCAACTTCGGTGTTATGATAGTCCTCCTCGGTGACCTCTATTTTCTGCGCAAAAGACCGGAGAGAAAGCAACAAAAGCGTTATTACCAGGTATTTTTTCATCGATATTTTTTAATGCTCTGTTTTCAAATACAAGGCTTTTATCCTTATCCTGAGACTTGCCAGCCACACACCCAAAAGCGTCCATCCGACAACTGCCGGGTAAAAGACCAGTCTCAATTTGCTATCCAGGTCATACGCATTGAAACCAGGGTTTCCACCTTTTCCGGGATGCAGAGAGTTTTCGGCCATTCTTGGCAGGACAAAAAGCAATGGAATAAAAGCCGCGAAGGCAAAAATATTATACACACCACTTACCGTACCCCGCCTCTGTTCATCTTCGATAGAATTTCTGAGCACCGCGTAGGCCAGATAAATCAACACAGCAATGGCCGCGCTGTTCAATTGCGGGTCATTTACCCACCATGCCCCCCACGTAAACCGCGCCCAGATACTTCCGGTGCCCAGTCCCAAAACCCCCAACAACAGGCCGACATTGGCAAATTCATTGGCAGCGGCATCGTGTATGGGATTGTTTTTGTGGAGGTATTTGATGGAATATATCATGGAAATAAATAAAATGATCACCATCGCAAACCACATCGTCACATGAAAATACAGGTTGCGGATGGTCTCATTTAATATCGCCAACCTGGGCACGTCAAATAATAAGCCACCTATAATGGTATAAAGTACCAGAATGACCGTTATTATTTTCCACCAGGTTTTTTTTATGAAGTCCATTCGATAACCCCCAGACCCCTTTCAGGGGCTTTAGTTTAGATTTTGCTCAAAGATAAGGAAAGCGGATTAAAGATTGATAATTAAATGGGATGATAGTGCCGGCTAAACCTTTGGCCCTATCCGGGGGAATTTAGGTGGCCTAGCTTCGCCAGATATAGGGGAACAACAAATACGACACTACACCAACAATCACATTAATGGCCAGCAACGTTACCATTTCATTATAACTTTCACTACGGGCGATGCCATCTATGGCGTTTTTTGAGATCTTGATGACCATTAAAATAATAGGCAGTATTACGGGAAAACCCAATATAGCCATAAGGGTACTGTTATTGCTGGCCTTGGCAGCTATACTGGAAATCATCGTTAAAGAAGTAGAAAAACCAAGGGCCCCTAAAAAAATCCCCGCTGCAAACAATGCCTGATCCTGTACTTTATTCCCTAAAACCAGCGAGTAAACCAAATAAGCCAGGATAGTAAGGGCCAGCATCAAAAAAACATTGTAAACTGTTTTGGCGACAATAATACCATGGGGGCTGACGAGCGTGTAATAATAGAGTTGCCTTTGCTCCCTCTCCTGGATAAAGCTTTTCGTGATCGCATTGACCGCATTGAAAAGCATGATAATCCAGAACAGCGCATTCCAGGTGATCACATTGAGTTGCGACATATTGAGGTTAAAACTGAGATAGCACACAAAAATGGTGCTGCCTACATACAACAACATTCCGTTCAACGCATAACGCTGCCTCCATTCCAGGATGAACTCTTTTTTGAGCAGTATTCTAACTTCTTTGAATAACACGACACAAAGTTAGCAGGAAATGCCAGAAAAAGACAAAGCATAAGTTCTCGCTTCCGGCAAATAACCGATTCTACTTGAAAAGAGTATTCTGAGCGCTCATCCTAGCCGTCGTTTACAAAAGGAATTCCATGCTCCCATGGCGCGAGCGGACGTGGTTGTTGCACTACGTTTTCAACAAAATTCTCTGTGTCTCTTTGTGCCTTGGTGCCTCCGTGGTGAAAAATGGTAAACCAAAAAGGCACAAAGAGACACAGAGGTTTTCGCCGATGATGGGTGCGTAGGTGTTAGATTTTTTTTAGCTGGAAGCCGGTTTCAAATATCCAGGGACTTCGGTAGGGGCTTTCGCCGGGTTCGTGGAGGAAGTTGTAGAGCAGCATGATACTGGTGTCGATTTTGGGGTGAATGCCGATGGTTTTACCGGCACCTGCCATGAAGCCAGGTATCCAGGCCGAACCGGATCCCTCTGAGCTTAGGTTTGGCAACGCACGATTACTTTGCTCATAACTTGCGAAGGCAAAAAAACCTTTCATCACATCATGTTGAACGAAGGCATTGACGCCGTATTGATTCTCCGGGATAGTGATTTGCGTGGTTTCAAATTCCCCAAAGGAACACCTGTAAGTACCGCCAATGCCCATAACAAAGTATTTATTAAACATATATCCCAGAGACGGCGAAAAATCCAGGGAAAACGGATCCAGGTTAATTACTTGGAAATTGCCGCTGACAAAAAGTCTTTCCTTAAAAGGTTTTCCTTTAAGTGAACTTTTTTTGACAGCGGTGCTCAGGTCATTGGAATTTTCCACCTTACTATAAATCCTTTTGAGCTTACCCATTTTCTTTTGTACTTCTGTGACTTTATCCTGATGATGAGCGAGGAATTCGATGGCTTTCTCTTTGGCTTTTTGCCTGCCTTCTTCCTTCAGAAATTCCCGGTCTCCAAGTTGTTTGAGCTGTGGCTGGTATTTTTCAGGCGTATTCCTGATTTCTTCTGCCAGCGCCTTTTGTTGCTGAAACTGTTCCATGCCAGCTACACCCTGGCTCTTTTCCAACATTTTCTCAGCCGCCTGTTCCATTTGCTCGCCGGCTACCTTCTCCACCATCGCCTGCATACTGTCCGGGTGATTGAGATGGTCCTTATATTGATTATAATATTCCTGGTAGGGGATAATTTCGCTTTTTATATCTGTTAACTTTTCTTGTGCGTCGCCTAATGGTGCACCTAACGTGTTGTTCGCTTTGGGGTTGATTTCGGCAGTTGATACAGGCAAGTCTTTATTTACAAGTTCTTTACCCATGGTTTGTGCCTGACTGACTGGTGTATCCATTTTTTCGAAACCGGGCAGTTCACCTCCGTCAGACATCGTCATGGAAGAAATCCCGATGTCTTTCCCCTTTTGAACAATCTGATGGTTCATTAATGTATCCATCACCACTCCTCTCTTTCCCTCCAACCTTCTCATCAAGGTGTACACACTGTCAGATTTTTTCTTCAGCACTTTATCCAAACGACGCAGGTATTTGATACTGTCTTTGGCGTAGTATTTCCGGTATTTGGCCAGTTTCTTTCGAGGATCTTCGATTTCCTCAATCTTCTGCCGGTGCTTTTCGGATAACGGAATTCTGACCTGCCCTATCCCATTGATGGGCCAATGTATCACGAAAATGATTATGATGACGACGTATTTTGTTAAATCTTTACTCATGCAAACTCGGCGATTCGGATGAAATAATTTCATCCGATAAAAATAACTAATCCCGGTGACGTAATATGTCACCGCCGCGAGTTAACTTGCTTAAGTCTTAACACTTTGTCTACTTAAAGTTATTCAAACTATGAAACTGAAGATCTATTTGCTTACTCCAATTTTTATTTTTTTTGTACTAGAGGATTCATATAGCCAATGGACAGTGGATGGAAGTAATGTCTATACCAATGGAAATGTAGGGATTGGTACCAGCACCGACCTGGATGCAAACCTGTCCATAACCGGAACCAGTTGGCAGCTAAAATTATTTAATGACGGTATCGGTGGATCCAATTGGAGAATTGGATCATCCTCTGATATCTGGATGATATCCGGGGGTAAGTTTTTAATCTCTAATTCCGGAACTTCCACTGATGCCGCCTTGGTTATCGATTCTCAAAAGAGAGTAGGAATAGGTATTATAAACCCCTCCTCACTGTTGAGTGTGTCCGGAGATATTGCCCTGAAATATGGGTCAGAGCTTAAAACGACTGACGGTACTTACAGAACTATTTTAAAAACCGGATGGCATAACTCTCAGGACTTTCTGGCCTTCTATGTTCCGGGTGATGTAGGGGCAAATGCCACACCTAAAATTCATATTAAAAGTGACGGCAATGTTGGTATTGGAACCACCGTGCCTGATTGCCGGCTGACCGTTAATGGAAAAATCCATGCAGAAGAGGTCAAGGTGGGTTTAAATGTGCCCGGGCCAGACTATGTATTTGAGCACGATTATGAACTGAGATCTTTGGAACAAACTGAAAGATTTGTTCGCGAAAACAAGCACTTACCTGAAATACCCAGTGCTGCTGAGATGGAGAAAAACGGGATTTATCTCAGTGAAATGAATATGAAGCTTTTGAAGAAAATTGAGGAATTGACATTACATATGATTAACATCAACAAAGAAATGAAGCGCTTGAGTAAGGAAAATGAAATGTTGAAGGAAAAGATTAAGTGATCTAAAAGTATGATGAGCATCTGAAATTGCAAGCTCACTTTGTATTTTTGTTTCGATGATACCAAATGACCAGCCATTATGGTTGTAAGTAAATTAGTTTATTTGGCCATCATAACCAGCAACCTCAGATTTTCAGACATTTACAAATCAAATAAAAAACGCACGACCAAGAAAGGTCAAACAAAACATTCCAGGATAAGATAGATATTTAGAGTGACACTTTACGTCACCCTAAAAATTTTATCAGAGAAAAGAATTTATTCCTTATAAGTATAACTTCGCCGCAAAGGTTCGTAGTGGATTTCCTTGCCTTGACTTTTGATCATCTCGAGGTAGCGATAGATTTGTCTTTTGGAAACTGATAACTTAACAGCCAGTTCTCCCGGTGAGCCGGTGGCTTTCATTTTGATCAGGTGATCAATGCGTTGCATGCGATTCATTATCTCTTGGATTGCCATAGCCAGAAAATTTAATGTCGTCTCCATCCGATGCCTGATTTGAGGGATCAGATATAAAAAAATTTTGTGAATAGAAAGTAATAATAAATTGGTACAAGCAAAAATCAATTCTTCCGGCAGAAATGTACCATTTGATCTAGTAGGAACAATCTAAATTTGAAAGACCAAAAAAATAACAATTTGATATTGAATTATTTAGGCCCCGGTGATAAGGCTTTCTTAAAGAAATTTTAATTCATCATGAAATAAAACAAATGTAAGTTTTATGAAAAAAAAGCATCTTTTTTAAGAACTTTTTAAATGATAGCAGATTAAAAAGGGAAATGTGTCCGGTGTTGTAAATTACTAATGACATTATTCAACGTACTTATATCTTCTATTGTTATTTTGATTTTGAGGTCAGGAAGAGTTCAGAATCAGAACTGGAGTTTGAATAATGTGTTTGGTCTATCGACTGTTTTCATATTTCCACAGGGCTATACCGAACAAAACATACAATATATGACCCAGAAAAGTATTTCATTGAAAGGTCAACACCTATAGACTAAAAGTCTAACTTAGTTTTTGTTTGAGATAAAAAAAGTCTTTTGGACTAGTCAAATCTCTCCAATCTTGCCATGATTTCTTCAATATTTGATCTTTTTAAAGTTACTTTTTCTACCTGATTTTCATTCGTAATAACAATATCTTTTTCACCAAAATACATTGTATCTTCCAAAATCTTAAATGCAAGTATTGAGACCTTTTGATTAAAAGGTAAATTTGTGAATACAAATTTGTTATCTAATAAATGTATACCTGAAATTATTGAATTAATCTCTTTAAATACCAATTGAAGATTTGGTAACTTTAAATTTGAATCTATCAAAACCATTAAATCGGTGGTATTTTCGTTTTCATAAAAAATGTCGGAATTAATCCAGCCAAATTTTGACAAGCCAAAAAACCTTTCTTCATTCGTTTTATGAAACAATGTGTCCCCATTTTGTATGGAGTATATTTGACCATACTCTTTTTTTAATCGAATATTTTCATTTTTCTTCCAATTTATTATTCCCGTTGAATCAACTTCCCCATAGAAAGGAATTCCTTTAAAATCAGTACTCGAATAGTCGTCATTGAAAAAAACATCTATTTCCTTTCCTTCTGCTAACTTTATGTTTTCACCTTCATATTGAGCATTCAGATATAGCATACCAGAGGAAATAAGAATTTTGTCATCAGAAGTAGTCGATAACCCCGACAAAATAATTTCGGATTTTTTATAATATTCCTTTAATTCCAATTGAATTTTTCCTGCTGATGATATTTCAGGATCGATTGAAAAACTATGTTTTGGTATTATTAGTATTGTGCCTTCCATTCCTCTGATGGTGGTATCTGAATCATTGTCCAAAACAAAAATCTGAGACTCTTTTTGATATCTAAAAAATAAATTGTTGATCTGTGTTTTTCTAACACTATCAATTTGAGAAGAATTTTCATTTTTGTTTACGGGATTACAACACACTAATATTATAGTGGTGCAATAAATTGCATTAATTAGTTTTAAAGGTTTAAAAATCATATTCAATTTCAATTTTTGGTTCCCCTAAAGTCTCTCGAATTTCAAAAAAGTCTGTTGGAAAGGCATTTTTTGGGATCCCTTTATTCTCAATGAGTTCTTCTTTTAGATCCTTAAAGAAACGTTCAATTCTATCTCTATCCACCCGCTGATTTTTTCCTGATTTAAAAACAAATCTCATTTTAGAAACATTAAAAAACTCATTGTATCTCTTAAACCTTTCAGAAATGAACTTATGATTTTCATTTGATCCAACATAGTTAAGTAATCTGTCGGTATCCCCACTTGTATGACTAAAACTATCGTTATTTGGTCTCACAAAATTTCTTTCTCCCGGAACCTCTTGAATAGTTTTAGTTGGAAGCTTCATTAAATTGCCTACTTGCTTACCTGACAAAGGTTTTATTTTCCTCAATTTGCCAAAGTTTGAAACCTTGGTATTTGAAGTATTTTCGACCTCTCTTAATATATCCAAAAATTTGCCTGTTTTGGCCTTAAAGCCTTTCCCTGACGCTGTATAGCCCATATCCTGAAACATCGATCTCAGATTTGCCTCAACTTGTTCTAAAAAATTAGCGTTAGATATACTTGCTCCTCCCAAAAATGCCTGAGCGCCAATGCCACCAATTAAAGCTCCTCCAACAACGCTTTTCCAATCTCTATCAATCGCATATCCAATACCAGCACCAACTGCTGCTCCAATCAAAAATGGTAAAGCATATCCTCCATCGGGATCCAAAGCACTAACCGGTGAATTCCCCATCCCCAAGTACGGACTCGCATACTGACCATAAGGATCCATACTAGTCCAACGTCCCAAAAAAGCATCATATTGCCTCAACTCAAAACCATGCCAGCCAGTGTTTTCATCCAATTCTGCATATAATCCCTGATAGCCATAGGCATTGTCCAGGCTACTGGGCTTCTGGTAGGACAAAGCTTTGATCTGACCGCCAAAGGGGTAATAATCTGCTGAATTGGTTACCTGCAAGCCCCAGGTGTTTTTCCTATGGATGATGGTGATGTCGTCAAACCAAACATCTACGTTTTCACTGCTTTCGTTGGCTACGTAGACATACATAGTGCCGTTCACCGGTACGTTGATATCAGCCAGGGCCAATTGTTCAAAAGCATTATTGGCACCCGTGGTGATTTGCTGGTAGCCAAATTGTTGAAAAACATTATTGTTATCAAATATCAGGTAATTGATATAGGCCTTGGGCACCTGGGTACCGCTACTGACAATTCCGGAAGAGAGGCCGGACAAATTAGCATCAAAGCCCTGATACAATGCCTGTGTTTCACCACCATTGACTATGCCAAAAGCACCGGTTACCGCAGCCACAAGATTATTGATGACAGCGCTACTATTAGTGGTAGATTGAGAATATTTAGCAAATACACTTAAATCGACTTTGTCTCCCGCACTCACGGTAAATACCTTTCCGGGACCAATGGCACTTCCGGTACTACCGTTTAGTCTTGCAGCCTCATTGGCTGTACCGTTGACTTTGTGATCAGGGGTAATATTGTAAGTGGAATTGCTGGCGCGGGTGGATAATTTTACGAAGTCAGCGCTTTCTTTGGCAGTGTTTTCAGTTTCCATGGTGGCCTCATAGACATCCACTTCCTTCATGTAACCAAAAGTCAAACGGGTATTCCCCTGATGGTCGGTCAAATAATATTCATACTCATAATCATTGCCATTTTTAATCACCCTGCCCTCATCAGTCCATAAAAAGGATAAATGATTGTCTTCATACTGCGCAACCCCTACATAATCGATTTCATTTATTACCGTATTGCCCTCCAGTATCCTCTTTTTAAGCTTGTTACCGGCCGCATCATAGGTATATTGCACTTTTTTGTTACCATACAGCGCCACTTCTTCAGGAAGGTTTAAATAATTATACCTGACACCTACCACCCCTTTATTCAAGTCATATTCCATATTTCCATTTTCATCATAATTATACTCAGTAGTAACGGCAATGCCATTTTTAAACCCTTCATCATGACCATTATCTTCTACACTTTTTAATTGATTGGTACTACCGTAATTATAGCTCAACCCATCAATTCTTGTTCTGCTACCTTCTATCCTGGCATACCTGTTCAGGGATTTGATATTACCATTTTTATCATAGGCCAGATTATTGACATCATAATGCCCCGCACTGCCTGTCCATGTATTTCCGGATTTAGTAGCATATCTGGCAGTTTTTAATTGATTGAGGTAATCATAGGTATAGGCATAAGCCTTTTCCACAGGATCATCGGCCAGGTTGTTTGTTTGCCATTTTATAGCAGATATATTTCCACTGAATTGTCTTTGCGTATTTGATCCATTGAGGTTTATGGTGGACTGATTATAAATTAACTCCATGCCAAACAAATCGGCCTGGGCCATATTGTCAGTGCCGTCATTACTTAGTGCACTGTTGTTGATATGCGTCAGCCAGCCTCTGATGTTATACTGCAAATCAACAGACTGCAAAAAGCTGGTACCATTATTATTGCTGTAGAGGTTTTTTTCAATTAACCGGCCAATTCCATTATATTTCAAAGAAGCCAGCAATACCCTCGGATTATTTTCAATGGTCAGATAATTCCTGGTAACCCGGCCTGCATGGTCGTATTCATATTCCCTCAATAAGTCGACATCTTCTGAGGAAGTGCGGTGCCTATAGGTGGATTTCAGCATTCTGCCGCTGAAGCTGAAATGGTTGGTGATCTTATCTATTCCCCCTTTGTGATTTTCGTTGTAAACTTGGATCACCTGGTAATCATCGTCATAATAAACGACACTGTTCAGCCAATTAGAACTACCCAAAATCTTAATTTTGGAACCTGTCGACAAACCCTTTACAGCGGTTTGCCGGGTGTTGTTATATCCTGGTGGATTATTGAAATTATAGGCGGTTTCCGTATTTTCAGCATCCCAGGCGGGATTGTTTTTAAAACTATAACCATCAAAATAATTCACTGTCAACAAATCATTGACAGTGATTGCTGTCGGATAGGTAGCTGTAAAACCATAGCCTGTAGCAGAATTAGCAGTGTTTTCATATCGGTTGTTACTGGCTTTGACATGATTGATCATGGTGTTGTGATTGGCATTACTTTTATAAATACCTGTCATAACTGCCCTGTTGAGGCGGTCATACTTTACAAAAGTCCACTCCCTGGTTGATTTTGAGCGCTGGAAGCCATCCTGACTCATCACAAGTCTGTCCCATTTGTCATACACGTAAAACACCCAATCCGCTCCGGGGTCTTTTTGCTTAATCAGCCGTTGCTCCTCATCATATTGGAACTGGTACATATAGGTTTCCTGGGCATATGCAGGCGTTACACCTATGGTTATCGAAAAATTCCCTTCCGTAGCGGCATTGTGTTGAAATCCGGGAGCAAGGGTAATGCTTCCGGGGTTGTTATAAACGTAATTGTTAAAATTTTTGGGCGGTAGCGTTAAAGGGGTATCCACGAAGGCTATTGGATTCTGTCCGTTTGATGGGGTTGGGCGAAGGTTAGCCGATGCTTCGGGGGGAATAATGAAGCGCAATTCCCATAACCATCGTACACATAGTAGGTCTGCAGCCAGGTGGTAGCATTCTCCTGTACCTCTCTTAATATCATGAGACCTCTTGAATCTGAATATTCACGCACTTTTCTGTTTTCTTCATCGGTACTTTCCACAAAGGTAAGGGTATTTGCAGGATATTCGCTGGTGGAAACAGGTAGGTCATTCACTATAGTCCATTTTCTGCATGTATTTCCTGCCGCCACTTTCAACCGGGTAGTCACTTTTCTATTGTTATCTTTCCACAGCTTGCCCGGGCCAAAGGAATTCAGCACCCTGTTTAGCGGTGTGTTTTCAAATTCATTTTCAACAAATGGACGAAGGTCCCGCACTACACTATTTTGGGCGCTGTTGTAAAAGTTAGCCTGTTCATTGACAGCATTAGGTCTGAAAACACTGTTGACGGCCGTGGCATTACTGTTTGCCATGTAGGGTAAATAGTTCTTTTTTTGAAGTCCCTGGTTGTCATATTCAAAAAGCTGTATGATATTGTTATTGTTATATCCCGGGGGTGAGGCCTTTAAATAAGCCTGCTGTATTGGGCGGCCCAGGCCATCAAAATAGTTGATGGTGACGTTTTTATCGTTGGTCGATATACTGCCCGGGGATGTCGATCCGACCAACATGTTCTCAGCCTTCACATAATTGTAGTTGGAACCATTTTCACCGGTGTAATTGTATTCATAACTGGCCACTATTTTATTTTCATGGTTCCTAACTAATTTCAGGCGGTTGTAGCCGTCATATTCAAATCTTGTAACCAAACCATTGTGGTCTGTGACCGTTTCAACGCCTACCAGGCTCTTATAGGTATAGGATGTTGTAAAGTTTTTTCCACCGGTACCCTCATCAACAACCACGGAGGTTAGGAGGCTTTTTGTAGCATCCCAATTGTACTTGGTGACTATTTCATCACGGCCTTTTTCTTTAAGTAAATTTCCATAGTTGTCGTCATAGTCCAAATAGATATGAATCAGGCGCATATCGGTTTCGTATATAAATTTTCCTTGTTTGTTTATGCGAGCTTTTGTGTAATTAGACAATGATCTCATATCATTCAATGTCCAAACTGTGGAGGGAAGATACATTTCTGTATTTCCTATACCTTCTTTCTTAAATTTTATCAAGGTAGCATTGACCAGTTGAGTGCCATTGTTGTCGGATACCCATTCCTGAGTTTCCACTATTTGATGGGTCATATGGCGATCTACCATTGATTGAAGGGCACTGACGTTTTCGCTCAGGTTGGCCTGATTATTACAAGCATCCCGGGCATTATTGCATGCATCAATGCAATTTCCATCTCTTGGTGGACAACGATCACGACATCGAATATATTCATCAATACAGATGCCGGACAAATCAAAATCTGTGCTGTATTTGTACTGATTGATATATTGTTCGGTTTCTCGGGGGTTATAGCGCTTGACCTCGGTTAATTGCAAATAGTGTGGGTCAAATGTGTAATCACTTACCCAAACGATTTTCTTGTTCTCATCACCGGGAAAGTCCTGGTCATAGGTTTCTGTTGTTGATTTTTTTAGAAAGACAGGTTTGCTGATGTATTCATATATCCCGGTAGCATATAAATCGACATTGCCGGTTTGAGACAAAAAACCAGGATAAAATCTTGATTTATAACCTTTTACGACTCTTTTAACTGGCTGTTCAAAATCATATTCATTGGTTATCTTAGAAATTATCTGGCCACTACTGTTGTAAACCGTCCGGCTTTCCAATAACCCCCTCTCAAAGGCCTTTGAAGTATTTGGAGTAAATGTGTACGGCTCGTCCTGAATGAAAGACCCCGATGATATTTTTGAATATGATCCCCCCGGATATTTTGTGAAATATGCTTTTTCAGGTTCAACGTCTCTATGGTCATAGCCGTTGTTATCCGTTTTAAATCCGGTATACTGATATTCTATTCGACTACCGTTTGTGAAACGCTCGCTGACTTTGGTATATCCAACATTTAATCCATTCAGATCAAACAGGGGCACAAAGGATTCGGAATAAATGATACTGTTGGATTTTATAGTAAATCCATTTATCTGTAATATACCGAAAAAAAAGAAATAGTTCGGTCCAATTTGTCCAGTCCTGGTGCTAACATAATAAGAAGGATTACGTAAACCATTGCCTTCGAGATAATTGAAAGTTCTGACAATATTTTTGTTGGCATCGACTCCGTCGTGAGCGCTGATTTTACGAATCCTCAGGCCGCCATATGCCCTTCCTCCAATTGCATTGCCTTCATATTCAAATTTGGTGGAACCACCTGTTGGCAGAATAATATCGGTTAACATGTTTGCTTTGGCAGATGAAGTTAAAGGAGCTTTTAACTGCCCGGAAATATCGATATTACCATCGTTAATATCAGGTGTTTTACTGTAAGGGTCCCGAAGGCAAGGGTGAAATAACGGGTAATTTTCCCTGCCATTGAAATAGCCCCAATGATCGAGAAAAACGCCATTCCTGGCTGGTAAATGAACATCTTCATTGTATTTAAATTCTCTGAAATTGATTGGGTTTGAACGGGTATTTTCCTTAATTTTCAGGAGTTTCAACCTATAACAATCACTGCTATTACACCAATCATAATTATCCAAAGCGTGCCCCGGTTTTGGCAAAGTGTAATTAGCATCAAAATAACCATATTCAAAAAAGTAAGCTTTAACTACCTGACTTGAAAGGTTTTTGATTTCAATTCTATCTAAATACTTACCATTCATTAAATCACGTCTTTGTGTACCTGTTCCTAAAAATGTGAATTTTACTGTTGCCTTTGAGGTTGTTATTTCATTTAGATATTTAGGTGATAAAATCCTTATTCTTGTATTCCTTTCTTCACGGCTATAACATTTATCTACATTTATATCAGTTGTTTCAATAATCTCAGAAAAATAGTTATACTCAATCCGGGATCCGGCAGAATAAGTAAAAGTAACTTCATCATTAAAGGCAGACCTCGCTTTGGAAAGATACCAGGCAGACTCAAATTCGTATTCATTATTGGTATTATAATTTTCAAATTCATCCATTGTGTTTTTGGAAGTTTTTTCTACCGAAGCTGGGGTGTCACCAAAGGTGAATTTGGTGCCGTTTTCATCGGTAATTTCCCAATAACCAATTCCTCTTGGTCCGATGGCAGGCTTGATTTTCAAATTTTGATAGGGAATAAGTACCGCATCACCGTTATAGTCCAGGACAAAACTTCCTGTTCTTCCCATAAAGTTAAAGTAAAATACATCCGGCTGTCCGTCCTGTATTTCAGTGGCAATCTCCCAATGAGATCGAAAGATATCGGAATTTGAAGCAGGGTCTACCGTCACATTCCTACCATTCCTGTTTATCCAATGGTCAGGCAACCCTCTAACCACTCTTGTAATCGCTCCGCCTGCATTCAAATTCCAGCCCAATCCATAGGAACTGGCTACATCCTGCACCTTGATTCCCGAGGCATGATAACTTAAGCTGACAGGCACAGATAACTGCCTTCCCGGCAAATCATATAAAGGCACCTCTATTGCTGGCAAACCGTTATAATAATTCACCGGCACATTCGCATACTCCAACAACGCAGAGGCATTAGGTGATGGCGGAACAGGAACGCCTTGCCCAAGGCCAATCCTGGCATGGGTCATTAGCGCAAGAAAAACAAACGTTAGCCTGGTAAAACACGTATTTACTTTATGCATTTGATTACAGTTTTGTAGTTCAATGTAAAATTTAATGCAACGAGGGGTGTGGTCGCCAAACTGTCACTCCTCGTTTGTTTATTTTATTTGGTTATTTTCTTTCTTTCATCAACTGTGTATTTATCGCTTCAAGTTTCTTGATTCTTTTCTCCTGGTCTATAATGTAAAGGGTTAGTTCTTCAATCTTTTGCAAAAGCTTCGAATCCATTTTACCCAGTTCCACACCATTCTCCTCTACCTCTTTTGCAGAGGGGATTTCAGGCAAGTGTCTATGGGTTTTAATATATTTTTCTACCTCTTCCAGTGTGGGAAGATCATAATCATCTTCAAATACAAAATCTGGCCAGCCTGTTTCTACTTTGATTTCTTTGGCCCGGATGTTTCCGTTGACTGCCAGTCTGAATGGGCCTGGATTTGCTGTACCTACGCCAAGTCTTCCATCTCTGTTTAAAATCATTTTTGTGCCTGCTACAAAATCCACATGGGTTAATGATTTAGGGAAGTTGCCTTCAGATTGATGAACGATAAAATTAAATCCTCCTTGATTGGGAATTAGTATTGTTTGGGTGGGCGTCATTGGCGCCTATTCCCATTATATTCCATTGGTTGGTGGTGAAATCCCAGTAAGCATTGTGGGAAAATACGGCCCGGGCAAAGCTGGTTTCCGGGTCATACAATGATTGTACAATGGCACCTCCTGCACGGTTATTATTAAGACTACGAATATATCCAGCTCTTACATCAAGTTTAGCGGTAGGGTTATTGGTACCTATACCGACATTGCCTCCGGAAGTGTTTACTGTAAACAGTTGATCAACTCCATTGACGGAAGTGACAGCAAATTTTCCATCAACCCCCTGAATTCTGGCAACATCCACCCCACCTTCCGCAAACCTAATATGAGGCCATGAAACCCTGTTAAGCTCTATTTGTTCGAACAAGCCCACCTGACCGTAAGTGGAAAAAACAAGCGTGAAATGGAAAAGTAATGTGTTAAAAGCCATCACAACGATTTTTCGTTTTAAGTGTTTCTGTCTCATAATTTTTAAATTTTAAAAATCGAGGTTTAAACTGGTAAATTATTGGTATTAAAGATAAGTTGGGAGAGTGACATAAGTATGTCACCCTGAATTTTTTTTACCTCTGAGAATTTTCCATACCGGAAACCTTTTCCTTGAGTGCTTTAATTTCCTTTTGTTGATTGATAATGTAAAGCGTGAGCTCTTCGATTTTTTGTAGCAGCTTTATTTGAAATTCGCCGACTTCTAAGCCGTTTTCTACCATTTCCTTTGCCGGGGCTATTTCAGGTAGGTGGTGATTTTCATTAATAAAATCCTCCAGTTTCTCAAGCCCTGTAAGTGGATAATCATCCTTGAAAACATGGTCGGCTCCGGCATTGACAGTTACCTTTACTTCCCGGGAATGGATCTTGCCAGCAACGGTGAGTTTGGCATCGGGGTTGGCGGTACCGACCCCAATATTTCCATACCTCGATAAAACCAACACATTTGATTTATTAGTATGACTAATGTATAATTTCCCAGCCTCGGTAAAATCCAAGTCAAAGCGCCATAATTTTCCATTTCTTCCCATACCCAATGCAGACCCGCCAATTGGACCCTTCATATGAATTTGAAAGGCGGATGAGGAGGTACCGATGCCAACCTTCGTATTTAAAATTTCAAATTCGAAGTTGTCATAGTCAAGATTTAAAAAAGTCTTAAACTGATCACATGAAAACCTTAAAAATCTTAGGTTATTGGTTTGCACGGTTCCATGGTCAATAAGCCATTTCTTTTCATCCTCTCTTGAAAAAGCAATGAAGTTGTAAGGATCGCTGGTGGCATTGGGTGTATTGAATATCACTCCAGCATGGCCATCTAATTTAAGATTGCCCACCATATGAATTTTCTCCAACGGATCAGCCACACCGACATTACTATTGTTCGAGTCCTCAATACCGGCGCTTCCCCCCGGAGCATAGAGCGTTTGACCGGAAGTATTATTAAAAGCGCTTAAACAGGTAAAGAAACAAAGTGTAAAAAAACTTTTCATATATATAAGTTTATTTTTAATGGCCACATGAAATCTTTGATTAAAAATTCATCCTCGGTTGGTGTAAAATCGCGTCCGAATTTTTAATGTCGATTTCATGATATTTTATTTGTGAAGTTTAGAAAGATGATGTGCTACATGAGAGTAGCAGGTGATCAAGGTAATCAGGAATAGTGACCTGGTAAAGTTCCTTTCAATATCTTCAGGAGAAAGCAAGCCATAGCCGAGATTAAGTTTGAAAATCCTGGATCAAAGGCGGATAGTCTATTTACTTTGGTGCTGAAGCGCAAAAAGGCATTTTGGAAGAGAATTAGTAAGTGAGCCTGGAATTATATCCCATATCACATAAAAATTATATGTAATAGTTAGCACTTGATAAGACAGACTTTTGAAACTAATTACAATCTTCCTTACACATGTTAATTGTTCAATCATGATTTCAAACAGGTTCAGTCAAGGGCCCCAACAACTACATCTTATATTTCTTACCGTGAATTAAAAACCGGTGACCTGGAAAATTACTTAGGATAGCAGTAACCAAATTTTCTTTGGTTTGATTTTTTCTGTTACCGGTTGTAGATAGGTTCATTTTCTTAGAATAATACAATTGTCTTTTTTAATTGGTCTTATTTTTATTTATAATATGCTGATTGTCAGCAATTTTTCAGAGAAAAGGGCATACCTCTCCCTTTGGTTCAACCTGTAAGAGTTGCCATTTCTAGGCAGCCAGCCTGGTGCTGATCTGCTTGGCATTGGCGGCCATAATGCCCACATAAACCACCAATAGCTGAGTTTGAGGACTTCTCACCCTGATCCTGCCCAACTTGTAATGGTTTTTGTGGTTACCAAAGGCGCCCTCCAGGGAGTTATTGCGGGCTTTAGAAAGCATCACTTTTAGTTGCTGATCATGAGGGTCTTTGCTT
>JAKSDQ010000268.1 GCA_022360015.1 Cytophagales bacterium | reverse complement strand
TGCGCCGTACTGTTTGGCAGGGGCACAAAAGTTTTGATCTAGTCTGTTTCACTTTATAGTAGGGCTTTTGGATTCCCAGTTCTTTGGTCTGCTACCTTCTGGTTTGCATCCAATTCTCGTATAATATCCTCACAGTGTAGTGCATAGCTTTCCATTTGCACTTTCTTGACTACCACTTCATTTTGCAGTCTGTGTTGAGGTGCAGCTCCGCAATAATAGTGTTACATTGTCCCCTGCCCGACCTTGTATTCCACCGCGCATTTCGATCGATAATAATTGATCTTATCGTTATAGTGGAATTTTCAATGTCCACCCCTGACTCGCTTGTAGAACGATTAGGCCTTTCTGATGTGACTTAGGGTTAGGTGCGTGGGTTAGGAGAGACTATTAGGACCAGGCTTTCAGTACAAATATGACGGGCTGGTGTTTGATTTGCACCATTTTTCTCTTTCCCTTTGTATCTTTTGTTTACTGGCCACGTGGACGAAACCTCTTTAAGGATTCTCTAAGAAGGCTTTAGCTTAAGTTCCAATGTGCTGTTACGTATTGTTATTACGTTTCACATCAGTGAAATCAGTGTCAGGGCGTGCTCCTTGTATCTGGGTGTGTTTGTGTACTCCGTTCACATGCTTCTAAAATCAGTGCAGTGACCTTTGATCACCTGTGCAGTATCAAATCAAAATACAAGGACTGTAGGATTCATATACGACAAAAGGCTGAAATAAAATGGATGGTGCTGATGAGACTTTGTGGCGACAATCGAAACCGGTCACCCTGCACCTGTTATCGCTCAGTTCTTAACAGGACTTCAGCAAGATTCGGCTAAATTCCATTATATCTACAACCACAGATTTGCATAATCACCAAGAACTGGCTCTCCCACACATCAATCACGTTCCACACATCAATTGTTATTTCAACTCGACAGTATTGAGCCAAGGAGAGTTTCCCGGCTTTTCGCCCGCTTTGCGGAGGGCAGATCAGCTGAGACCACCTGGCCGCATCTGAACCCTAGACGTTGTGACCTGATGAGGTGCTGAGTAGGACGGTGCGGCCAAGGAGGTCCGAATCTGTTCATGTTTTAAACGGTCGCGTGCCTGTGAAAGTTGTAGACGGCTGGGGTTCGTTTCGCGTCCATATTGTCGTCTGAGTTCTATTCCCTTCTCCCAGAATGGCCACTCTCCTGAAGGGTCTGCTGAGGCAAGGTTCTTCGGACATATCCAAGAGTCCGAGCTTCAACGACTTCAGCTTGTGTGTCGGTCAAGACGGTAAGCTGTTCGGGATCGTCCCTCCCTCCCGAGGACGCTCTCGATTGTATTTTCCATGGAGGACAGCCTTTCCAATGAGATGTCCAATTAAGTCTGTCGGAACAGCTAACACGCGTAGTTTCTAGTGCAAGCCGTTTGCTTGGTCTGTGCTGGGAGTATCTTGCTGTGTCACTCTGTGGTTGGTGGTCGTTGGTGCGTCGAGTCCTTTACAGAGTTAATACCAACACAAGACTCTGAGTGTGGGCACACGTGTTTCTGCAGTGGAAACGGACTTGCAACGCACGAGCATGGACAGTTCGACAGGCGAACCAGACCTAGAGAGACGAAGCAGCGAATCTAATGGAGGTCCGTCAGAGTTGCTCATGTTCTATTG
>JAKSDQ010000134.1 GCA_022360015.1 Cytophagales bacterium | reverse complement strand
GATAGCCCGAGCCCTGCGGGATATGGGACTTGCGATAGACGCCGAGCATCGACCCGTCCGCATCGACCATGGCGAGCGAGTTGAAGCAGGCGGCGTTGGCCCGTTCGAAGAAGCTGACCGGCAGCACGACATTGAGTTCGGCCGCCAGCTCCTGAAAGCGCCGGATCGTCGGGTGGCCGTCGGCCGGCTTTGCCCGGTCGAAATGCTCGGGCAACTCGTCCTGGCAAAAATAGAGCCCTTCGAACAGCTCCTGGATCAGCACCAGATTAGCGCCCTTGTCCGCCGCCTCGCGGATCAGCGCCTCGGCCCGTGCGACGTTCTCATCAACGCTGTCGCTGCCGGCCATCTGGGTGGCCGCGACCGTGATTTCCCGCATGGTTTTCTGTCCCCTTTTGCTTATGCCCGTTCCTGCCGATAGGGCGTGTCCGAGGCGGAAAGATCGCGCCGCAGCACCGGCAAGGCAAGCACTAGAAAGCCGACAACCAGCACCGCGGCCGATCCGAGCAGCGCGTGCGAATAGGTGATGCCGGCGGCGACGAGATAGCCCGCGATCGCCGGAGAAACGATCTGCCCGAAGCCGAAGCCGGCCGTCAGGATGCCGACGCCGCGGCCGTCGACGCTGCGCTGACCGATCGCGACAGCCATCACGGTGATCGTGATGAAGGTGCTGCCGAACATGACTGCCGACAGTACTGCGACGACTGGCGCAGAACTGATCGCCGGCGCGGCGACGCCGACGATCTGAACCAGAAAGGCAAGCAGCAGCGTCACCCCATAGCCGATCCGGCCGGCGAGCTTGGCCCAGAGCACCGTCGAGAACAGACCGCCCAGCCCGACGATCACCCAGACCCAGTCGGCGCCGCCGGAAAAGTCCTGGTACTGCTTGACCATCGCCATGATGAAGGTGGCGTAGACGGCATAACCGAGCCCCTCGCAGGTATAGGCGAACAGTAGCGGGCCGAATGCGATCGGGCGCGGCTGGCGCAAGGGTCTGCGGCGTGGCGCGGGCTCGCTCTCAAGCTGTGTATCGCGCATGTCGATCAGGATCGACGGCAGCATCACGATGCAGATGAGCGCGCCGAGAAACCACATCACATCGATCGACAGGTGCCCGCCCAGATAGATGGCGAGCAGGCCGGAGGAGATGATACCGATCGTCACGCCGGAGAACATCCAGGCGATGCGTCCGGGCTGATCGATCGCCTGCAGCGCCTCGGCGATCACCATCGTCGCCAGGATCATCGCAT
>JAKSDQ010000174.1 GCA_022360015.1 Cytophagales bacterium | reverse complement strand
CCCGAGCGGGATCCCCTCCTCGGACGCGTCCTGGCCGACGCCGAGCAGCAACCCGTCGCCGACCGGATGGAGGTAGGCGGAGTACCCGGGGATCTTCAGCTCGCCCTCCAGGACCGGGTTCGCCGGGTCGGTGAGGTCGAGCACGTACAGCGGGTCGATCTGGCGGAACGTCACGACGTATCCGACGTCGCCCATGAAGCGAACGGCGTAGATCTGCTCGCCGCGGCCGAGACCGCCGATCGAGGAGATCGCGGTGAGCTCACCGTCCGTCGGGCGGAGCACGGTGACGAACGACTCGCTGCCGGAACCGTTCGGGCTCCAGTCTTCGACGGTCGTCGCGACCCGCAGGTCGCCGTTGTGCTCGCTCATCGAGAACTGGTTCAACAGCCCGCCTTCGACCGTGCCCGACGCGACGTAGGTCGCGCCCAGCCCATCGCCCTCGTCGGCGAGCAGGTCGAACTGGTGGATGACGGTCGGTGGTGGCCCGGTCGGCGCTTCGACCTGCGCCGACGGTGCGTCCGCGAGGATCACCGGGCCAGGGACCCAGTACTGGTTGGCGACGTAGATGCTGTCGGGCGAGGCGTACACGATCGAACCGCTGGAGACGACGCCGGCGGACCCGACTGGCGCGTCCGCCGCGTCGATGTCGAACGTGGCGATCCACGTGACGCCCAGCCCGCTGAAGGTGTCAGGTGCCCCGACGAGCTGGCAGTCGAGTGCCGGTTCCATCGGCCCGAACGCGCCGTTCGGGTCCTCGACGAACCTGCGCGGCAACCACTCGTCGGCGCTCGACGTGGCGATGATCTCTCGATTGCGCTCGAGCGCCCGCTCCTCGTCGTAGCCGAACTGACCTGGCGTGACGAACGGCAGGCGCTGGCCGAACGACGTCGACAGCACAAGCCGGACGGTGCCGTCGATCGCGCGGCTGGCGAGCAACGATCCTTCGAGGTGATCCCGGTTGGTGAGCGCCGGGTTGGTCGGGTCGCCGACGTCGTACACCGACACGACGGTGTCGGCCGAGGCGTTCCACTGTGAGGTGATGACCGCCAGCCGGGAGCCATCGAGCAGGAGCTCGTGCCCGCCCTCGGGGGCATCGAGCGTGGCGACGACCTCGGCGTCGGCGACGCGGACGATGCGAACGCCCGAGTGGTCGGCGACGTAGACGAACTCGCCATCGGTCTCGACGACGTCGCCCTCGTCGACGCCCGCTTCTTGCACGTTGGTCTCGGAGTAGGCGGGGCCTGCAGCCTCTGTCCTGCCTGACTCCTCCGCTGCCATGTCGAAGTCGGCCGCGGCGGTGGTGTCGTCCGTTGCGAACTCGTCGACGGGGAACGGGCCCCGGTGGAAGCCTCCGTCGAGGCCCCATGCGGTCACACGATCGCCGGCGACCTGACGCATGTGCTCGACGAGGGCCGGGCAGTCGCCGAAGAACTGCAGGCTG
>JAKSDQ010000326.1 GCA_022360015.1 Cytophagales bacterium | reverse complement strand
GTACCAGCCAATCTTTAAGATAACCGGATACCGAGGTGGTGAAATATTCATAATTATCGATCTTATCTTGGGTAAAACCATCACCATACATCTTCCTGCCCTCCAACCAGGACAACCAATCTGTATAGTTTGACGGTGATTTGATCTCACTGCCCAGGAAGGTATCCCTGGAGGCTTTATCTATGAAAATTTTCGCGTATAAAGAGCTTCGTTCTGCCATATTTTTTAATCTTAAAAATGATACATCTATACCAAAGATAATATTGAGCTATTTATAAAACGTCCCATTCGATAGAGTGGGGCTTGATTTTTCACCCGGCTATTTATGAAATGTATAGTATGCTTCCCCCGGATGTAGCGGGCAGGCCCACAGGGAACGATTCCCATCTCCCCACTCAAATGAACTCACGAGTTGAAGCTGCTCACTGCAATCTTTACAATCCGGGGGTACAGTTTTACGGTCCCAATTAGTAGCGTGCCAACCGCCCAAGTGATCTTCATAAACCTTGGACGACCAGCCTTGTTCCCACATCCATTTGTAGCATTGCTCATCAATTTCCAGGTCATGCATAACAGCGATACGATCCAACAAATGTATGGATGGAAGAAAATCAATGGCTTTTACAGGTCGAAATATCGTTACTTCGTTTTTCTGTAGGGTTACTTGCTTTGGCATAGGAAGATCAGAACCAGGATTTGGATAATGCCGGATACAAGGTTGGCAAATCCTGCCTGACCTATGATCTGCCAACCGGGTAGCGAGAGGTGCTGCACATTTAAATACGGTATAGATACCAGAAAAAGGAGGGGTATGGAGTGCATCAGCATGATCTACCCGGAGTACAAAATCCATCTCGATCCCGTGATGGCACAGGGCCATTGCCCAGTTTTTTCCATATAGGGAATCCCTCCCACAAAAGTGCCCCTACCTTTACAAAATGGCTGTTCTTCTCCCCCGGGAATACAGTCTATTCGATTGAGCAATGTGCCTGGCCGTATAAATGGTCTTAGTGTTTCAAGCAATATTTATGATCTATTAGTCATTGTCAGCACCAGGCTTATTGATAAATTCCTGGTCATAGCTTTTCTTCAGCGCTTATAAAGCGTTCCTAACACTGGTCAGCGGTTAAGCATACTTGTCTTCCGAAGTTCCGATAGTATCACTTCTTCTTCGCCCAACCCGATTTTCAGAACGCTCTTACTGTTTTGGTAAATTTTGTTTTTGACAGTCTTGTTCATTTTATTTGTTTTTTTTCAGAACCTTCTCAAAGGTATGGAATCAAATTCATTAACATGTCCCATCCGAACGAATGGCACATATTAGTGAATAATATAGGCTACTTTTATAGTGATAAAACCATTTAACCAAGCATATGGCAATGCCTGAAAAACATACCCGGGTGCTCACGGTAGAAGGCGTTCGCTACCGTTGGCTGGGACGCCTGCTGCACAAGGACCGGGCTGATCCGGGAGATCTGTATATCGAACTGGCAGAAGGCCCAAAGCAAAAAGTACATGCCAGGATATCCTACAGCACCCTCAAAAAAGCCTATGAGGCCGCAGGTAAAGGCATTAGCGGTGAAATAGAAACCATTCCGCCGTATGTAGTACGGCAAATAATCTTGTTAGCATTGGCGAAAGGATGGACCCCGGATCAAGGAGGTGGAGTGCTGGATTTGGGAAGCATCGATGATGACATCGATTTTTCTGAGTTACGTAGTTCATAGTACGCTATTCACAAATCTCGCCAATCCATTTGTGATCAATCTTACCATTTTTATAACTGATATGGAATACGGCACCGATAACACAACCATTGGGACCAATAGCAGCTAATAGAT
>JAKSDQ010000127.1 GCA_022360015.1 Cytophagales bacterium | reverse complement strand
CCAACTGACATGAATTTGAATATCATGGAGCTTTGTAAAGCCTATGAATTACCAGTTAAAGGAACTTGCGGTGGTATGGCTTTGTGTGCCAGTTGTCATTGCTATATTGAATCAGATCATGAATTGAATGAGGTTTCAGATAGTGAAGAAGACATGCTCGATCAGGCATTTTTTGTGGAAGACAACAGTAGATTAGGCTGTCAAATTTATATTAATCAAGCATTAGAAGGACTCATTATTCGATTGGCCCAAGAAAGTGATTAAAACAGTATCAAGCTAGCAACGTTATTGTTTCTCCGATATAGGAAAAATGATCATCCCTAGTAACCAAAGTAAGATTGTATTCTTTAGCTATGGCCGCAATCCAATTATCATTTTCAGGAATGGGTCTGCCCTTCTTCTTTAATTGGCTTTTGATAATTCCATAGTGTCTCGCAGTCTCCACCGATCCTGGCAAAATCATTACTTGCTCTATCAACGCATCGACCTGTTTTTGGTTAGAAGACTTTCGGGTGGATTTCTCTGCACCAAACCTTAATTCGGTGACTTGGAAAATTACTCAGAATAACTAAGTCCAAATTTTCTTTGGTTTGATTTTTTCTGTTACCGGTTGTAGATAGGTTCATTTTCTTAGAATAATACAATTGTCTTTTTTAATTGGTCTTATTTTTATTTTTATTGATAACACGCTGATTGTCATTTTTTTGTAAGAGAAAAGGACATGCCTGTCCCTGTGGTTCAACCTGTAAGTATCGTCAGTTCTAGGCAGCCAGCCTAGTGCTGATCTGCTTGGCATTGGCGGCCATAATGCCCACATAAACCACCAATAGCTGAGTTTGAGGACTTCTCACCCTGATCCTGCCCAGTTTGTAATGGTTTTTGTGGTTACCAAAGGCGCCCTCCAGGGAGTTATTGCGGGCTTTAGAAAGCATCACTTTTAGTTGCTGATCATGAGGGTCTTTGCTTTTGGGGCCCTTGCGGGGAAAGTTATGAAAAATCTTCCGAGCCCTTGCCCAGCTTCTGTTCTGGTTGCTGGCATATAACTTATCAGCGGCCAGTTGTTTACAATCTCCGAAGGTCTGTTTATGTTTCACTACCGAGATTTTCAGTCGATGCCCTTCATAGAAAGGATGAAAGCTGGTATGCTCTACATAGCAAATAGCGTCAGCTTGCAAGATGTGAACCTTCGGTCCATATTCCACTACTTTATTTTCCTTGCCCCTGACAATGGGCCGCAGGTGTGGTTGGCTGAAGGATACAAGGCGGTTGGGCCACTTTGAAGGGGGATGCTTTAACAGGTATTGCTGTTGGCTGCTAATAAGCCGGCACAATTTTAACCGCTCTGCCTGTGAGCGGGTCAGGGGAAGCTTAAATCTTGTCTGAAAAGAAACAGGGCCACACGCATAATATTTAACACTCCTACGGGCAAACACACCTATTCAATGTTTTCAGCTACTTAAGTCTGTATAGGGTTACTGCACGCAGCATATCACTTAACCGGCCGAATGAAACAGTTGACACCCACGTTACCACCTGCACCGGGCAAGCAGTAATCTTTTATATAAAAACACATAAAAGTTATAATTGCTATATCGTACGAAAGATTTGCTGCATTATTTAGTTCCTGTGATTTCACTCCCGACAAATCGCAAAATGCGTTATTTTAGATTTACATGAAATTGAATTTATTGATGATAAACTTTGGGCATCTTAATTATATCAATCCAACTATCGCCGGTACCTGGGTATCCCTATGAGCAGGCAGGTGAGGGTGCATAAAGTTTGGTGCGAATTCCATGTGGCCTTTGAAAATAAATTATATACACATGAAATGGTATAACAGTACGTTCATAATTCTGCTACTTGGTGGATGCTCCATACAGTCGGAAAATATAACAAAGAATATCCACGAGCGTCCTAACATCATTATTATGTTGGTAGATGATAGGGGATTTTCAGAACTGAATTGAACAACCTAGCCAATGAATTTCTTAATAAAAAGGCTTAAAAAAGATCATCAAAAAAACTGACGATGAAATACATAAAAAATATAAAGTGGTTACTGGTTATCTGCTTGTTGAATTCAAGGGTTTTCTGCGATGGTCAAACGCAAAAAAAACCAACATCAAAACCAAATATACTATTCATTGCGGTAGATGATCTAAATGATTGGACAGGGTTTTTAGGGGGCCATCCGCAAACCCAAACCCCCAACATGGATGCGCTGGCAAGGCAAGGAATGATATTCACTAAAGCTTATTGTGCCGCGGCAGTATGTAATCCTTCCAGAACCGCATTAATGTCGGGGTATAGGCCTTCAACCACCGGCGTTTTCGGCAACAAAGATAAAATGCGCGCATCTCCGGTACTTAAAGACGCGCTTATGTTAAACCAATGGCTATCCAAACATGGCTACTATACGATGTCCCGGGGAAAAATATTTCATACTCCCACGGTAGACAAAGACCAATGGGATAGTTGGTCGCCCGTAGAGGGTAATTATGGAAAACCGCCTACAAAAAAAGAAGGCTTGGAATATAGTGGTATTCCGAGCGACATATACAATGGAAACTTAAATTGGGGGGGCACCACTGTACCCAAAAAAAACACACCGGATTACAGGAATGCCCTATGGGCGGCAGAACAGTTGCAGAATGACTACGAAAAGCCTTTTTTTATGGCCCTGGGAATTTTCAGACCACACCTGAGCTGGTTTGTGCCACAGGAGTATTTTGACAAATTTCCTTTGGATAAATTAGTGATGCCCACTGTCAAAGAAGATGATCTGTCGGACATCAAAGGAACAAAACCCTCCGAAGAGTACCGGATCGTTAAGAAATATAAAAAGGAAAAAGAGGTTGTTCAAGCCTATTTGGCTTCAGTAAATTATGCGGATGAATGTGTCGGAGTAATTTTAGATGCCTTGGCTAATAGTAAACATGCAAACAACACCATCGTTGTTTTATGGGGCGATCATGGCTGGCATCTCGGCGAAAAATTACGCTACAAAAAATTTACCCTTTGGGAGGAGGCTACACGGACCTCTCTGATCATAAAAGCTCCGGGTGTAACTTCGGAAGGCGCCAAATGTGAAAAACCGGTAAACTTAATTGATCTGTATCCAACCATATCAGCCCTGGCGCAGGTGCCCCTGAACAAAAATAATGAAGGAAGAAATATAGTACCATTATTGAAAAATCCGGCTATTTCATGGCCCTATTCCTCGCTGACATATCAAGATGGGTATAGTCTCAGAAGCAATAGGTGGCATTATATCCGAAGAAAAAATGGTGTGGAAGAGCTATATGATCACGAGTCTGATTCTTTGGAACATCATAATTTAGCCATTGTCGACAGGCATCAAAACATATTAAAAAAGTATAGAATAGCATTGGATTCCATCCTCACAGCACATTAAACCAATCCCGGCTTAATATACTATTCATCTCTTTCGGTATACACTACCACTCCTTCATTTTATCTTCCGAATAAGTCGACTCATTAGCCGCTTTCACTTTTTCTTTGTCTAGTTTTATCACCTTGCGATCATAGGTATAAATACCATTCATTTCATTTTCTACGTCTGTCCATTGCGTATAAACAGCCCCGCTCAAACCTTCTTTTTGGAATTTCAATATCATTTCAATAAACTTTTCGTATTCGGTGGTGGCCGCTTCCTTTCCCTTATAATTGTAGTGCACCCATGGGCCATCCTGATCCCAAATGTGTCCTTCAACGTTATACCCGATCGCACCATATTCACCGTTAACAATAGCCCGCCTTTGGTTACCGTATGGCGAGGTAGGAGGACGATAGTGATGGTTGTCCTTTATATGCCCTACTTCATAATCAACATCAGGCTTGCCTGCGTCAATACCACTATTTCCGGTAACCAGACGCGAGGGATCCAGTGCCATAACCATATTAGTGAGCCGCTCCGGATCATAAATTCCCCAATGCTCATTGAAAACGATCCAATTAACAATGGAAGGATGGTTCCAATGGGATTTCACCATTCTTTGCAATTCCACTTCAAACTGAGTTTTCTCCGCCCCGGTTCTTTTCTTAAAAGTGCCAGGCATATCCTGCCAAACCAACAATCCCAGTTTATCGCACCAATAGTACCATCGTTGAGGCTCAATTTTAATATGTTTTCTAACCATATTGTACCCAAATTCCTTCATCGTCCGTATCTCCCACTTTAACGCCTCATCGGTAGGCGCCGTATACAAACCATCGGGCCAATAGCCTTGATCGAGCGGTCCCATTTGAAAGAGAAATGTATCGTTAAGCATAATGCGTTGAATATTCAGGTTTTTTTGCATGGAAACTTTTCTCATGCCTACATAACTTTTTATCTCATCTACTTTGTGAAGGCTGTCCTTAAGTGCAATAGTCACATCGTACAGGAAAGGGGAATCCGGACCCCAAAGTTTGGGGCTTGGAATGCTAACCCGAAACGGTTCATGTAGCTTACCGCTACCCTTACCCACCTGTTTGTTTCCATCGTTAACGGTTACCTCTGCAATATGTTTGCCTTCCAATGATGAACCATCTACAGTGACCGAAATACTTTCACTATCGATATCGGGGATTATCTTAATAGCTTTAATACATACGGCAGGCACCGGCTCAAGCCATACGGTTTGCCAAATGCCGGATGAAGGGGAATACGTGAATCTTCTGGGGTTAGCAAATCGGTCATTCGATTGCTTTCCGGTAGCAATGGCTTTATCGTTTCCGGGATCATATACCCCCACAATGATTTCCTGATTTCCGCTTACATTTAAAAAAGGTGTAATGTCAAAGGAAAACGAATCATACCCTCCGCGGTGAACACCGGTACAACGCCCGTTGATATAAACAACCGTCTCCCAATCTACGGCCCCAAAATGGAGCAGCACCTTTTGACCTTCCCAGTCAGATGGGACAGTAAACAATCTTCTATACCAGGCGCGCTGGGAACCCAATTGTTTCCTCAACCCCGATAAGGCCGACTCCCATGGGTAGGGAACCAAAATTTGCTCCTTTACCTTTTTACCAAAGGGGACTTTGTCTGAGGCATTGGCTTCCTGGAATTGCCAGATCCCATTCAGATTCTTCCATTTGTTACGCACCATCAAAGGGCGAGGGTATTCAGGTAAGGCGTTTT
>JAKSDQ010000156.1 GCA_022360015.1 Cytophagales bacterium | reverse complement strand
CAAACACTTTTCAAATCATCATCATACAATGCAAATAAATCTCCTTCCGACAAATATTTGTCAATCATATTTTCCTGCTCGTCTGCCAATAATAACAAGTCAAGGAATTGTCTCTTGTCTTCCGCAATTTTTTCAATTTTCATAATATCTATTTGCTCATTGTTCTCTAATTTACGTAGCAATTTTTATTATTCTCAATCACTACTGTCCGGTTAACATTGAACAGATTCCTCGCTTTGCTGCCAATGACAATCTTTTGGAGGCTTTTGCTTTGTGGAGGAGGTTGGTTTGCGACTTTGCCGCAAACCAACCTCCTCCAGAAAGCTATATCACTCGTAACACCCTGTCATTCTGAGCGTAATACAATGAAGTGAAAGAATCTTTTCATAATTACTTTTTTGCTGGATTGTAGTGATTATCAATAGTATTTTTCAATTCCTCCAAATCCTTTAATCAGTTTATTTTCTTTCGTTTTGTTGATGAAGTTATTTAATCGCTTTTCAAATTCATCAGATCTTTTTCTTGCACTCTCAATGTATGCAATTCTAATTCTTTTATAGGGCTCCGAAAAACTTTGATAATTATCCCAAACAGATTTATCCGTTTTTAACTGCTCTAATATGTCTCCGGGAAAATAAATTCTCGTTGAATTATTTTTGAAACTTCTTTCTTAATTGAATTGTGAATCAAGTTATTTTCAAAGAGCCATTTTAAGCGTTCGATATTTGGTTGTGAGAAAGTTGAGTTTTTTCTTCGTTTACAAAACCGTTGAATGGAGGTCTCTTCATTCAGCGATTTAACTGTACTGTCAATCCATCCAAAACATAGAGCTTCTTCAACCGCATCATTGTATAAGATTCGTTCTTTACCTGTCTTTTTTAATGGAAACTCCAACCAAATTTCATCCTTGGAATCAAAATTGTTTTCCAGCCATTCTCTCCAAGCTTGTCTCTGTGTAAAATATATGGTTTCCATTTTCTTCGCTTCTTAAAATGCTGCCAATTTGCCTGTAAATGCAAGCTGGTATGTCTAGCTCTTAGCTTTATCAATAAGATCTCTAAACTTACTAAAATATTTTGTTAGGTACAGGGTTTTACAATTCCTCATATGTAATAATCACATT
>JAKSDQ010000323.1 GCA_022360015.1 Cytophagales bacterium | reverse complement strand
TGTAGACGTCGGCGCGGGCCAGTTCGATGACATAGCTGCCGTCGGGCCGCTCCGTGACCTCAATCGCGTGGTGCGGGCTTTCCAGACTGCCGACCGGGAAGCCTGGGGCTAGGGCCACCGACAGGTGCAGCGGATTGATCGGTCCGGTGCCGGGCGCGGCGACAGGCGGCGTGATCCGGCTGGCATCCGGCACCCTATCAGTGTCGAACGACCAGCCGGTGCCGCTGTCGGGCCCTGACGCGATCGCGTCGCCGGGGATGTAACGCGGCAGCACGACCATTGGAAACCGCAGCGAAAAGGCCTCGTCGCGATAGTCCAGCGCCTCCTGATACTCGATCTCGACCGTGATCGCCTCTCCCGGCGGAATGTTGGCGACCGCGTTGGTAAAGATGTTGGGCCGTTCCTGGCTGACCAGGCTAGCCCGCTGTCCGGCATCGCGGGCCTGTTCATAGGCCTGGCGCGCCGCCGCCCGCTCCATGATCTCGCCGATCACCTGGCGTTCGCCGATCAAGAGGCGCAGGCGATCGACCGCCGCATCCTCGGGAAGGGGGAAGACGTAGACGCCCTCGACCCAGTCATTGGTCGGGTTGACGAAGCGCTGGGTGACGCGGGCGCGGGCCACCATGCCGCTGACCTCGATATGGACGTCCGTGTCCACGGTCGTAGCCGGCACCACATAGCCCGGTCGATCGGCCGGCAGGAACAGGCCGCCATCGTTCATCGCGCTCACCGGGACCTGCTGGGTCTCGGCGGCAAGCGATTTCGCCGAGCCGAGTGCGGCGGCAACGATCACAAGCCAGAGTATTGCGATGTGAAGGGGGTTGAGCGCGCGCCTGCAAAACGTGTGACCGGTCGCCGGCTTCATGATCGAAACTCCTCGCCTGGTTCGCCCGGCGAGGCGGCAGGGCCGCGGTGCCGGGTTGATCGGAAGGTCGACCATCGCCGGACGCCGAGGCGCGAAGGGTTCCGCGATAGGGTGATTTCTTGATCTTATCGGGCGCGCGCCGGACCGAATTGTGGTGCAATTCTGCGCAATACTGCAT
>JAKSDQ010000247.1 GCA_022360015.1 Cytophagales bacterium | reverse complement strand
GGTAAAAATGTGTTTCCTTCCTATTTTTTTACTCTGAATCCGGTTATCTTTCAATAGTCGCCACAGCGTAGTTCGGCTTATGCCGATCAGCGAACAAACATCCTGGACACCCAGATAATACTTGTTTTGAACCGCACTTACTTTGGTAGCGACTTTCATCACTGTTTCTTTATTGCTTTGTTCAATTTTTGCATTCCGTATCCGCTTTTTATAGGCGCGTTTGGCACAACGATCGCCACAAAACCGAGTTACAGTCGTACGGGCGGTAAATTCATTGCTACATTCTTCACAAATGCGTTGTACAAAGATGTTTGAACTCATAATTAGTCATTTATTTTCGATTGGTAATTTGTACCCTTTTCAAAGTTCTTCCAGGCAGTTTATTTATGTTTCTAATTGTTTCATTATGTTTCAAAACGTTTCATGATTTCTCTCGAATTATACCTATTTGTACCTTCTAATTGAAGATACACCAAGAGGTACAAAATTCCAACAAAAAATGATAGAATGTGCTTAAAATGGATGGATTAAAAATGTGCTTAAAAACGTATTAAAGGACTATTTTTATAGATTTTTATAAGTAATCATTGATTTTAACACCAACCTACTTCCCAATACAAAACCTGCTAAAAATATTCGCCAGCAAGTCATCCGTTGTAATATCGCCGGTGATCTCTCCCAAATGATGTAAAGCACCGCGTATATCCAGGGCCAGGAAGTCGTTGGTGGCCTCTCTGCTGATGCCGTTGAGGACATCATCCAGGGCTTGTTTGGTTTTGAGCAGGCTTTCGTAATGGCGGAGGTTGGTAACTACGGTGTGGCCGGTTTTGAAAGTGTCCAGTTGTACGATGGCAAGGATCTTCTGGCGGAGGTTTTCCAGGTTTTCCTTGTTGAGGGCTGACAGATAGCACAGTTTAAAATCTTTGAATTGTGCTAACTGATCTTCTGTCACCCTGTCCAGCTTGTTGCCCACAGCGATAAAAGGAATACCCAGGTTTTCAAGCCGGTTGATTTCCTGTCCCACTTCGGTGACATGAGCGGTAGAAAGGTCGATCATGTAAATGATCAACGAGGCTTGTTTCATTTTTTCCTGGGTGCGCTCTACGCCGATGGCTTCTATTTTGTCGGTGGTGTCGCGTAGTCCTGCGGTGTCGATGAAGCGAAAGGTGATGCCCTCAATGTTGATTTCATCTTCAATGAAATCGCGTGTCGTGCCTGGTATGTCTGAGACAATGGCTTTTTCTTCATTGAGTAAAGCATTGAGCAGGGTGGATTTGCCAGCGTTGGGTTTTCCGGCTATCACTGTAGGGACCCCGTTTTTGATGACATTGCCTAAGTCAAAGCTGGCGATCAGGGCCGAAACCACGGTCTTTAATTCGGTTACCAGGGTTTTTAATTCATCGCGGCTGGCAAATTCGACGTCTTCTTCACCAAAATCCAGCTCTAATTCGATCATGGAGGCAAAGTGGATGAGCTTGTCCCTCAGCCTGCTGATTTCCTGTGAGAATCCACCACGCATCTGATCCAGGGCAGCTTTGTGGGCGGCTTCGGAATCGGCAGCGATCAGGTCGGCTATGGCTTCTGCCTGTGCAAGGTCAAATTGCCCATGCAAAAATGCCCGCTGTGTAAACTCACCCGGCCGGGCCAAACGGGCACCTTTTCTGACTAACAACTGTATAACCTGCCGGATGATGTAGTTTGACCCATGACAGCTTATTTCCACCACATTCTCGCGGGTAAATGACTTCGGCGCAATGAAAATAGACACCAAAACCTCGTCCAGCACCTTATCTCCATCCCTGATAGTGCCAAAATGTATGGTGTGGCTGGGCTGGCTGGACAGATCTTTTCCCCTAAATACCTGATTGCAGATGCTGATAGCTTCTTTGCCCGAAAGCCTGATCACACCAATGGCACCTGTTCCCTGGGGAGTAGCCAGGGCAACAATAGTATCTTCATGGGAAGCTATGGCACTTTTCATCCGTCTGTAGTTTGACTGACGGCAAAATTACAGGAAAAATGGGAAAAGGAATAACCTTTAGTTGACCACGATTTTTCGGGTTACCAGTTGGGTGGCTGTTTTAACCCATACCAGATACATTCCCGGAGCAACACCCGCCAGTGATATTTGGTAATGGGAATTTTGAGATGAAAATTGTCGCTTCTCGTAAACCCTGCCCCGTAAATCGCTGATGCCTACCACAAGGGGTCTGAAATCTGCCAGGTCGACGTTGATATTTACTTTTTCCTGCGCAGGGTTAGGGTAGATGATCACTTTATCTGCAAGATCGTCTGATGGTTCCCTGTCCCCAATACCGGTGACGAGCGACTCCTCATCAGGCTGCGCACAAAACTCGGCAGAAGCCACACTTTCACCACCAATATTGTCATCGAACACAGCCACCAGCCGGTAGCAATAGGTCGTATTGGGATCCAGGCCGGCGCCGCCATCGTTATCGGTCAATGTATTATCATCTGTATTGACAGTGGCAATCAGCTCAAAGCCACTATCCTCAGGCACGCCTGGCTGACAGTTGTCCCGGGGAAAAGTAAAGCTGTTTTCAATTCTGTAGATAGCCAGATTTTTGGCTGCCGAACAAAAATAGTCGCTCCAGCTTAAAGTGATTTCTCCAACTTTTTTGACTTGTCCATGCAACCCTTCAGGCGCCCCGGCCACGGTTACATTCCAGGTTCCGAAAACGGCCAGTCCAGCTCCTGCCGAGGAGGGAGGAACATCTATGGATTTGAAGTAAAAAGCGTAAGGACTGTTACGGGCATTTTCGCAGGAAGGGTTCCAGCTAAAATCTAAAAAGCCTGTTCCGGCTGTGTTGCCACTGCCAGTAACAAACGTGGCTGAATTTCCTGCAAGGCTGTAAGCTTCGCCGGCCGTTTTAAAAATTACCTCATGCCCGTCCGGGTCAGTAGTGAGCAGGGATGTTTGTAGCAAACTGCCGGCAATGACGCACGTGTCCTTGGGCACTTCAAAACCGGGCCTTTCGTTATTCGTTTCCCGGACGGTTATCTGTATATCAAGCACACGAAATCCCATGCTGATCCATCTGCCTGTTACTTTCCTCCATTCCTCTACTTTGATGGCGAAGTTATATTCTCCCACTGATCCGGGAGCGTCCCATGTGAGGTCTCCGGTAACAGCATCGATGACGAACGTGGGAGGTCCGTTGTTGGCTTCGTTGGCACTATTGTAATTCAGCCCATCATAAAATTGAATGTCGTTAGGTAATACATACCCAGCTATGTTCTCATCAATACTTTGCTTGGGTGTCACCAGTTCATAAGAAAGGCTATCACTATCAGGGTCATATACACCGGGATTGTAAAAGAAAGCCTTGCCAGGGGCAACAATGTCAATAGGAGGGAAGGAAAATACAGATTGTGTATTACTTCCTAAAAATGGATCGATTACTACCAGGCTTTCCGTATAAAATTGTACCTCAGCAGAGTTGGGAATATTCAGGATACCGGCATTTCTGTTAAACTCTTTAAAACTAACAAGGTACAAGCCAGGCCCTGGGAAAGTATGAAAAACCTCATACACTTCAAGTAGGATGTTTTCATTCAAAGGTTCGCTGGAGACTAAAAAGTTGTCGTTTGATAAATCAATTACGACTCCGTCTCCCAGATTCAACTCCCCGGCACTATCGCTGACAGCTCCGGCGTTAAGGTAATTAGAAATAGTGATTTTGTATCTAAGCCCGGAACCCTGTATCCTGTCCACTTTTATTTCACCGCCCCGCATGTGTGATGCTAAACCTTCAAAACCATAACAAAGCAAAAAAATCAATAACAACCTGCAGAAGTAATTTTTCATTTTTATAAAATGTCAACGTTTGAGTTTGAAAATAGCTGTAGCCAGAAATTGAATACTAATTATAATACAATCCAGGGGACATTTTCCCTAATCACCATTCAGGGATTTTAAGTAAAAAATAAATACATTGACAAAAAATAATTTAATTCCTAAGCATTAATTTTTTAATTTCAGCAGTTCAATTGACTGCGACTATGAAAATTGTGATCCGTTATTTTATTGCACGGTTTCTTCTCCTCAACGCATCTCATTTATCTTATAGCCAAGCAACAAAGCAGGGTTCGGATACGTCATCAGAGGTACTAAGTGAAACTGAAAAACTTAAGATTAGAAAATGCCCTGGCAGGGCTGGATATTGCTGAGGATCCTGAAAAAAGGCGACGATTAAAATTAATTATATTAACTTTTAAACAATGACTGATTTGAAATTACTGTTGATGAAAACTGCCATTCTGTTACTGACCTTTATAATCTGTCCGGCAACCCTATTTGGGCAAGAGATAGCCATGAAAACGTTGCCTTTAAATGATTTGTCCCAATTCAGGGATCAGGCCGGCAACTGGCAAATAGTGGGGAGCGTAACCATGGATCGAACCATAGATATTCATAAAAAAGAGGAAGAAGTTCAAAAAAAGAAAAAGAAAAAGAAGGGAAAAAGTGAGCAACCTAAACCCGGCGGACCTGTACAATTCACCGCTGGTACAGGTATCTTACTGAATATGAATGATAAGGTAAAAAAAGACCAACTATTTACGGCCTGGGAACACGGTGACATAGACCTGGAACTGGAGGTAATGTTACCCAAAGGCTCTAATTCAGGCATTTATCTGCAAGGAAGGTATGAGGTACAACTCCTGGACAGTTGGGGCAAGAAAAACCCTTCATTTACCGACATTGGAGGCATTTACAGGAACTGGGAAAAAGATCCTGAAAAAAGCTATATGGGCAAGGCACCCTTTACCAATGCAGCCAGGGCACCGGGCCTCTGGCAAAAGCTGTTTATCAGCTTCAGGGCTCCCAGGTTTAACAAAAACGGGGAAAAGATCGCCAATGCCACCTTTCTGAAGGTAACACTTAACGGCGTGTTAATCCACGATCATGTGGAGGTACCTACCTATACCGGCGGACCGGTTGAAAAAAATGAAAAACCCAGGGGCCCATTGATGATCCAGGGAGATCATGGCCCGGTAGCCTTCAGAAATATGCGTTACCTGACCTTTGACTCCGCTCCCATACAGGCCAGCAATATTACCTACGATTATTTTGAAGGTCAATTTGGTCAAATCAGCGACTTTGTCGACGGCAAACCGGTGGCGTCTGGGCCGGGAAGTAAAATATCATGGGAGTATTCGCAAAAGGAGGATTTATTTGGCCTTGTGGTCAAAGGAAACCTGGAGGTGCCGGAGGATGGCACCTACCATTTTAGTATCCGGTGTAATGGAGGGGCCAGGCTGGTGATTAACGATGAGACGGTGGTGAACCACGACTTTGGCCACAGGGTTAATGAAAGAGGATTAGGCAGTAAAACACTGAATGCCGGAAGCCATGCTTTCAAACTTTATTATTTCAAAAATGCTAACTGGATGTCACCGGCGCTCGGTTTATTTGTCCAAAGCGCTCATCTTCGCAGGCAACCCTTACACACTGCCGGTTCGATGCTGAACACTGGCAACACAGTGAATCCGATCATGGTAAACGTTGACGGTGAGCCCAGGTTATTGAGGGCGTTTTTGGATTTTGAAGGGGATAAGAGTCGGCGTTTGACACATACTATCGGCATTGGACATCCCTCCGGCGTTCATTATGTATACAATATGAAAGCTGGCAACGTGGTTTGTGGCTGGAGAGGGGATTTCGTCAACGCTACGCCGATGTGGCATAGCAGGGGAGATGGCTCCTTCAGGCCTTTAGGTGATGTGCAATTCTTTTTTACAGACCAGCCATTGGCTGTTTTGGATGATATGAATAGGCAATTCCCGGGCGAATACAAAGAAAGCGATTTTAGACCAAAAGGTTATGAGTTGGAAAAACCTTCCGGGAGACCGGTTTTTAAATACCTGTACCAGGGTATAGAGGTGGAAGATAAAATCGAGCCAGGCAATAATGGAAGCATGCTGAACAGGTCGGTGAAATTATCGCAAACTGCGCCTAACCTTTACTTTAAGATTGCTGAAGGACAAGATGTAGCCTTAATGCCGGATGGTTCTTATGCCATTGATGACAAAAAGTATTATGTGAAGTTAGCAACAGCTTTGTCACCTGTTATCAGGGAAGTGGGGGGTAAAAAGGAACTCATTGTGCCCATGAATTCCAAGGAACTGGCCTACGGCATTATTTGGTAACACGAAGTGGCAAAACTAAGAAAAGAATTTAATCTGTACATGTTAATGAAAACGTTGATGAGCTATTTTTTAAATAATCTTCCGGGCCGGGAGGTATCACTGTCCTTAGGCAAAGTATTCAAAAGCTTTGGTTTATTGTCTTTGGTTGTAGTTTTGTTCCTGCCTTTGAAACTGACAGCACAGGAGCCACCTGAACCAGAGCCTGTGATGCCCAAATCTTCAAAAGAAGCCACCTATTACCAAATAATTACCTTGCCGGTTCCCGAAGATATATTGCTGGAAGTCGGTGGGCTGGCTACCCTGCCCGATGGAAGGGTTGCTTTGTGTACGCGCCGGGGCGATGTATGGTTGATTGAAAATCCCTACATGCATAATGAAAGACAGCCTAAATTCAAGTTGTTTGCCTCCGGTTTACATGAGGCTCTCGGCCTGGCCTACCGCGACAACTCTCTTTACACAGCACAAAGGGGCGAACTTACAAGGCTGATTGACAAAGATGGCGATGATAAAGCTGATATTTATGAAACTGTCTATGCCTGGCCACTTTCCGGGCATTATCACGAATATTCGTTCGGTCCCAAATTTGCCCCGGATGGTAGCATGTTTGTAACCGGAAACGTGGCTTTTGGCAATGAGGAATGGTGGAGGGGCGAAAGCAGGGTGCCCTGGAGAGGCTGGACGATGAATATTACACCTGATGGCCAAATGAAACCCTGGGCAACAGGCATGCGGTCTCCTGCAGGTCTCGGTATAGTAGACGGGGAATTCTTTTATACCGAGAACCAGGGTGACTGGGTCGGTTCAGGGGGAATATGGCATGTTACTGAAGGATCCTTTACGGGACATCCGGCAGGACTACGATGGGCTGACAGGCCTGAGTCTCCCGTAAAAATTACTGAAAAACAGTTTTATGAGAAAATAGACATAAGGCAGGTCAAAAAAAATGGCAGATTTGTCAAACCGGAGAATATTACCGATGAAGAAAATCCGGACTTTTTATATAAGATGAAGGAGGAATTACCAACACTGAGGTTACCGGCCGTATGGCTGCCACATGGGGTACTGGGGATATCCAATTCCGATATTATAGTGGACGAAACAGGCGGAGCTTTCGGACCCTTTGAAGGACAAATATTTGTAGGTGATCAGGGCCAAAGTAAAATCATGAGAGTGGTGCTGGAAAAAGTGAAAGGAGCGTATCAGGGTGTAGCTTTTGATTTCAGAAGCGGTTTCCAGTCAGGTGTGCTGCGGATGACCTGGGGACATGACGGATCGATGTTTGTCGGTGAAACCAACCGGGGATGGGGATCGGCAGGTACCAGGAATTCCGGACTTCAGCGGCTCGTCTGGACCGGAAATGTACCTTTGGAAATGAAGACGGTTACATCCCAACCCGACGGGTTTGAGATTGAATTTACTTTGCCTGTTGACAGGAAATCTGCTGAGAATTTAGACACCTATGCCGGTAGGAGTTATATTTATAAATATCATCCTGTTTATGGAAGTCCCACAATCAATGAGGAAAAGTTGGCAATCAAAGGCGTGCAGGTGGCTGAAGATGGCATGAAAGTACGCCTGATTATTGACAATTTAAGGCCTTATCATTTGCATGAACTGACATTGGCAGGTATACGCTCCAAAGACGGAAGCATGGCCCTGTTACATCCCACGGCCTATTATACACTTAACCAAATAGCAGATGGGAAAAAACTACAGGTTGGTGAATTCAGCACTTATCGTTCATCCAGGGTAGGTGGTAAGGGGAGAAGTCAGATTTCATACAAAAAAAACCGGCCGGTAGCGGCTAAAAGCTCCGGAAAAAACACCAAAGCAGCAGCGCCCTCTGATGCCGAAATAAAGCCTTTACTTACCAAATACACCTGCTCTGCCTGCCATCAGACCGACGCAAGACAGGTGGGGCCACCTTTCAAGGCAATTGCCAAAAGAAAGTATTCCAATGAAAAAATATTATCATTGGTTTATAACCCCCAGCCTCAAAACTGGCCGGACTACGCAACGCCTATGGCACCAATGCCACAGGTACCTAAAGAGGATGTATTAAAAATTGCAGCATGGATTAATTCTCTGGATAAGTAAAATCCGAAACAGTATGCTTACCGTGTGCTTAACATGACTGTTTAGGAAATCTGAAAAAATCAGGGCCGGGCTACAGGAGCCCGGCCTTTTTTGATAGGTATATGTTAACGGTGTGATGATTTTATACCAGGCCCGTATTCAACATTTTTTGTTAAAATTATACTTAGTCATACTATGATTCAAAGTCATAGTATGACTGGGATAAGGAATTGAACATCAACAATTTGGCCGTTTTCCAGCGCATTTAACTACTTATGTCCGGGACAATAGTAAAAAATATTTATTTTATAATAATAAATAGTAACATTTCAAGATTATTTTATATATTTCGGAAAATGTTCTGTTTAAACCTGGATTTTTGAACTAACCTCCATGATGATTTTTTCCCCGAAGATTTCTTTTGTTATACCGGTTTATAATGAGGAAGAAGTATTTGATCTGTTAATTAAAAGGCTGGATGCGCTAATGTCAAAAATTGAAAGTCCGTGCGAAGTGGTTTTAATCGACGATGGAAGTATCGATAATACGCCAGTGTTGATGGAAAATATTGCCACTAAGCACCATAACTACCAGGCCATTTTTTTAACCAGGAATTTTGGGCATCAAAGGGCTTTAAGTGCGGGGTTGGAGCATGCCAGGGGTGAGGTTATTATGATTTTAGACGGGGATTTACAAGATCCACCCGAATTATTCTTTGAGTTTTACGAGCATATTAAAAAAGGGTACGATGTAGCATACGGAGTACGGAAAGAGAGAAAAGAATCTGCCATCAAAAGGGCCTCATACAATGCGTTTTACCGGATATTAAACAAAATATCTAATTACCCCATTCCCAAAGACTCAGGGGATTTTGGCATGATCACACGCAGGGTAATGGATAACATGAATAAAATGCGAGAAGAAAGCAGGTTTTTAAGAGGAATCAGAAGTTGGGTAGGGTACAGGCAGATTGGCGTGCCCTATGAAAGGAAGGAACGGGCTGCAGGAGTGCCAAAATATTCATTCAAAATGCTGTTTAAACTAGCTTATGATGGTATTTTCAACTTCAGCGTTTTCCCTATTAAAGTACTCACCTATCTGGGGGTACTTTGTATTTCTGTATCGATCATCTACTTTATATTGACATTGGTGAAAAGACTGTTTTATGACAGCGTTCCCAGTGGATTTACGGCATTGTTATTTATGATCCTCCTTTTTGGAGGTGTTCAGCTTTTGTCTATTGGTATTATCGGCGAGTATGTGCAACGGATTTTCTTTCAGGTAAAAAACCGCCCACTGTATTTAATATCCAAGAAAATAATAAACGGCAATAAGACTTTGGATTGACCTATTTTATATCCTATAAAAATGCAGATTAACACCTTCCCGGATAACATGATTAATGCGCTGCGTAATTTCATCGATAAAAGATCTTACAGGATATTATCTGTTTTTACCTACGCACTCCTTTTGTTCGTGCTGGCCGTTAAAATTTATTCAATTTTTATACCAGTCCCTGATTTGTTTGGTGTTGAAAACAATGTAGCCTTTGCGTTACAGCGTTTTTTAGCCGGATTTCCGCTATACGCCGATCCGGAATTCCCCCCTTATGCAATCACTCAATACAGCCCTTTGTATTACTATGTTACTTTTGCCTTTGGGAAATTATTCCAGGTCGACCCGGACCATGTTTATCGGGTTTACCTGTTAAACAGAACCTGCTCATTTTTCTTTAACCTGATTTATGCAGCCATTGTTTACATTACCGCACGACATGCGTTTAACCTCAAAGCCCGGCTTTCACTGTCCATAGCCATTATATCACTGGCCACTTTGTATCCTGTGAATGCTCGCCCTGACAGTCTATACAATTGTTTGTTTTTGCTGGCATTTTATGTATTGTTTTTGTTTGTGAAACACAGAACCGAAAAAAAATCGAATTACCTGTTACCAATTCTTTGTTTTTTAATTGTTGCCACGGTTTTTGCCAAGCAATCCGGGATACTGATCATAGCCATCTTACTCTTTTTGCTGCTATTTGTGCTAAATGACTTCAAGAGGGCGGCCATAAGTTTTGGTTATCTCTCTGTACTTATATTTTTGTTTTCCTGGATTTTTTCCAACCATGACTGGCATTCATTTTACCTCAATGTGATACAGGGGCTGAATAATGGGATAAGCATGGGCTGGTTCCACGAAGTTATATTGTTTGACTATTTCTTTACCCCATGGGGATTGTTGATTAATAGCGTGGGCTTATATGCTTCCTTTCAATTACTCACAGACGATGACATCAATAAGAAAGTATTAGGATACGGTATTGTTGCCTCCTTTTTATTTGCATTATTCACAGCCCTGAAATACGGTTCAACGAAGGTATACTTCATAGAGTTTTGGGCGCTGGCGATGATTGGTTTTTTTGTGATGGATAAAAAGGTTATCCTTCCCAATCTGATTCCACTTTTTATCATTCCTGTTATCTACCTGAAAATTGCCGTCTCCCCGCACGTGGTTGATATATGGCAAAACCGTGGTAAACTGGACTTTTCAGGCTACCGGGCCGAGAAAGAGGTTTCTGAGTTTGTTAAAAAAAGGCTATCTGCTGAAGATGAAGGATTTGTGTATTTTTATGGGAATATTTCAAAACATTTTATCGATAACTTTCTTTATGAATACACCATTCAACCAAGCAAAAGTATTGTCATCTACTCATCTTATCCACTCCGGGTATATGATTTATCTGATTATTACAAAAGAGTGGCCAATAAGGAGGTTAAATATATCATCTCGACACAAACCAAAGAATCATTCAAATTCGCAGGAGCGAATTTTCCTGACTATGAAGCAATCGATTCAATCAACGGATTTCATATTTACCAAGTAAAGCAGTAGTATGGCTTCTATAAATTGCCGTTAAACTCCTTTAAAATTTTCTTAAACTGTGCCGCTGTCCTGTAACCGGGTACAGGCTGAATGCTCGTAAATTTTTCATCGATAAAAACGATCGTAGGATAACCACTCACTCTCATTGATCTGGCGAGATAGGCTTCGGTCATTTCCTTTCCATTGAAAATGATTTTTTTTGAGCTTTCAGCGTTCAGTTTAACGGCGTAATAGTTTTCATTAACATAATTTACCACTGACTCATCGGCAAAAGTAGAACGGTCCATCTTTTTGCACCAGCCACACCAATCGGTATAAACGTCTACAAATACCTTTCTCGGTGCATCCTTTCCCAGCTTCTGAGCTTCCTCAATATTTACCCAGTTAATCGAAGCACTTTCGGCATTGTCCTGACCTGACCATCCTGCATTCACAAAAACCATCAACACCAATACCGCCAGTATTCCTAATAATATCTTACTTTTAAATATCATAAAATAATAGTTTTACCTTGCAATATCCAACGCAAATTTTCTTAAAAAGATTAACTTAATTCTTTTTTTCTTGCCTGGTTTTTCAGCCATGTAATAATTATTCCCTCTTTTGGTGAAAAAAGAAAGGCCAGGGCAAATAACAACCCGGCAACTGTGGACATGGCTCCGGCAATCGAACCATCGATGCTCACGGCGAGGTAATATCCACTGATTGAAATTAAAATACCCAGCAATACAGTAATGATTAGCATGGGCCGGAATTTTTCGGTTAGTAGATAAGCTGTAGCCGGGGGAGCTATCAATAAAGCCACTACCAAAATAGCGCCAACCGACTCAAAAGAAGCCACTGTGGCCAGAGAAACTGCACCCATCAATAAATAGTGCCATAGGGCCGTAGAAATACCGATGACTGTGGCAAAGGCAGGATCAAATGTCGTCAAAAAGAGTTCTTTGTAACCAATGGCGATGAAGCTGATAACAATGATCATCACACTTCCGGTGATAAAAACTGCCCTTGGACCGATTATTTTACCACTGGCAGTAATCCACAGGTCTATGGGGACGTAAGCAATTTCTCCATGTAAAACACAATCCTGGTCCAGATCCACCTGGCCGGCATACACAGAGATCAGAATAATCCCGAGAGCAAACAACCACGTAAAGGTTACCCCGATGGAGGCATCAGTCTGTAAATTACCTTTTTGGTGAAAAAATTCAATCAGGAAGGTCGTTATGACACCGAGTATGCCCGCACCGACCAGCATGGTAAGACTATCCCTTTGTCCTGAAATCAGGAATGCGATGACAATGCCGGGCAGCACTGCATGAGAAATGGCGTCGCCAACCATGGCCATTTTTCTCAGAATCAGGTAACTCCCCAGTAATCCACAGGAAATAGAAACAAATGACCCGGTTAATATGATCCAAAAAGCGTCCACAATAATGTAATTTTTGTTATGCCTTCAAACTTCATTGTTATAAATAAGGAATATCCGATTGGTGGGGGTCCTTTACAGGGTATTCCAATAGCTTTTCCAGTTTAGCTTCCAGGTCGGGGGTTATGATATGCTCTATGGTTTCCGCATCTTCGTGCACATGGTCTGAAGCAATCCGGAGGTAGCGCGTCAGATAGACTTCCCACAAGCGGTGCAGTTTTACCATTCTGGCGCCTTTCTTTTGACCGGCCCTGGTAAACTTCCAGCGTCCGTCGCCATTTTCCAAAAAACCTTGCTTTTTGAGCCGTGCCAATCCGGAGATCAACTGTTTTGGCTTAAATGGCCTTTTGGCCAGGATTTCATTGACACTCCTTTGCTGGAAATAGTTGCCGTCTTTTTGACCTAGCTGAAACAGTAGTTTCAGTATGTTCTCTTCCCGGATTTGATTTTCCATTTTTTTGCGGCTGATAAGCTTCATAACGATACCTTTTTGCGGGGCGAAAAAAAATGAAAATAATGCAATGACCGATATGACCATTACAATCCATGGGCCAGTAGGCATGGCTGGTGCCGCATAGGATATAAACGCTCCGGCAAACCCTGAAACGCCACCAAAGGCCGCTGACAGAAAAACCATCTTTTTCAGATTATCAGTCCAGAATCTGGCTGCTGCCGCGGGAGTAATCAGAATAGCTGCCATTAGTACCACACCAATAGCCTGGATACCGGCCACAATTGCCAGCACTGTCAGCGTGGTCAAAACCAGCTCCAATCGCCTCACAGGGAATCCAATAGTTTTGGCAAAATCGATGTCAAAGGAGATTAACGTAAACTCTTTGAAAAAAAGTACCACGGCAATAATCAACATAAAAGCTATGCCACTGAAAACATTGAGATCGCTGCTAACCATAGCTGCCGCTTTGCCAAACAGAAAATGGTCCAATCCTGACTGGGCCGCATTGCCGCTATGCTGAATATAGGTAAGCAACAAAATACCTATTCCAAAAAATACCGACAAGATTAACCCAATAGCTGTGTCCTCTTTAATTTTGGATTTGGCTGATATGTAGTCGATGGCCACCAGCGAAAGCCACCCGGTTACAAAGGCTCCGGTAACAAGCAATACCGGATTTTTGTTACCGGCAAGTAAGAAACCAAGGCACACCCCTGGTAGCACAGCATGAGCCACAGCATCACCCACCAAAGCCTTTTTCTTCAAAAAGATAAAAGAACCCACCACCGCGGCGCTGCCGCACAGCAGGATAGAGCCAAAGGTGACATAACGGATATTTGGCTCTGAAAACGATAAAAACTCCCAAAACTGTTCCATATCTTATCGCTTATCTCTTCCTGTGAATTCGGTCTTTTGCATCAGGTTACCCACTTCTGCCAGCAAAGTAAGCTTGCCTCCATAAGTCTCCTCCAACAATGAGGGAATCAGGGTTTGCGCGGTGGGGCCTGAAGCGACCAGCCGCATATTCAGTAAAACAATCCAGTTAAAGTACTCCATGGCCGACTGGATATCATGATGAATGACTACCACCGTTTTACCTTTTTCCGACATTTCCCTTAATAACTCGATGATAGCCGTTTCAGTCGCCGCGTCTACACCGGCAAAAGGCTCATCCATAAAGTATATATCTGCCTCCTGTGCCAAGGCGCGAGCTAAAAAAACCCGCTGCTGCTGGCCGCCGGAGAGCTGAGCGATCTGCCGGGACTTGTAGGCATCCATCCCCACCTTTTTCAGGCAGTCCAACGCCACTTCTTTATCGGCCTTCCTTGGGCGCTTAAAGAGACCAAGCTTGGCATAACGCCCCATCAATACCACATCCATGACCGAAGCAGGAAAATCCCAATCTACCGACTCCTTCTGAGGAACATAGCTTACTTTGTCGCGCACCTCGTCGATGTCGCGATTAAATATCTTGACATAACCGCTGCCATGGGGAATGAGGTTCATTATCGCCTTGATGAGTGTGGACTTACCTGCGCCATTAGGACCTATAATTCCAATGATTGCTCCCTTTGGGAGGGTCAGGTCAATATCCCACAGCACCGGTTTTTTATGATAAGTTACCGTTAAATCATGTACCTCTACCGCCGGGTCTTCAACTTGCTGAATCATAGTCTATTTATTATTGAACACTTCAACTCCCTATCATTTTAATGCATTCACAATCGTATTGACATTTTCCCTCACCATACCCTGATAGTTTCCAGCCACTGTTCCGGGGTTGCCCATGGCGTCTGAGTACAGTATTCCACCGATGGATACGTCGTGCCCTTTTTTTCTACAACCTTCCACCACCGACCTGAGGTATTTTTCGGGTACGGAAGACTCTACAAAGACGGCCTTAATTTTTTTTTCAGTGATGAAATTCACCAAATCGGCGACATCCTTTAAGCCGAACTCCGACATTGTGGAAATGCCTTGCAGTCCCCTGACCTTGATATCATAAGCCCTGCCGAAGTATTCAAAGGCATCATGGGCTGTAACCATTATGCGCTGATCTTCCGGAATTTCGGCCATTTTAGTCTTTACCTCTTCATGTAAAACATCCAATTGCTCCAGGTATGCCGCTGTGTTTTGCTGATAAAAAGCTGCATTAAGCGAATCATGCTGCATCAGGGTTTGGCTAACATACGTGGCTGCCTGTTGCCATAGTGAAACATCAAACCAGATGTGAGGGTCATATTGACCTCCCATAGAAGTATTATCAATCAATTGCTCGGGTGAAATATTGTCCGAAACGGCTACAACAGGTTTTATTCTGCTTAGATTTTTAAAAATGTCGCCCAGTTTCCCTTCCAGATGGAGACCATTATAGAAAATCAGCGAAGCACTTTTTAGCCGCTGTAAATCACCTTGGGTTGCCTTGTATAAATGAGGGTCTACGCCCGGGCCCATCAATGCAGTAACATCAGCAGAATCCTGTACGATGTTTTTGACGATATCCTCGATCATACCGGTGGTGGTGACAATATTCAGGCGGTCTTTGACAAGGTTTTGCTCCTGGTTATTGCTGCAGGACATTTGAAATAGAAGAACCCCCGGAAGGAGAATTGCCAGGAAAAGTTTCAATGCGGATTTGTACAAAATCATTTATTCAGTTATTAATATATTTTCGGAAACCTCTTTGGAAACGAAGACGGTTTTTTTGTTGTCTATCATGATTTCCAGGGAGTTATCAAATTCAATTTTATCCAATACTTTAATCTTGGCCCCCAGGTAGGCACCAATTTTGTCCAGGTATTGAAGGAAAAGTGAATTTGAATCATTGACAGCGACAATGATACCTGTTGCGTTGAGACCTAGCTCTGCCAATGGAATTTTGGATTTGATTAGAAATTCCCCGTTTTCGTCCGGAATAGGGTCTCCGTGGGGATCGTATTTTGGATAGTTGAGGAATTCATCCAGCCTCTTGATGAGCAGGGGAGACCTGATATGCTCCAGTTGCTCAGCCACTTCATGAACTTCATCCCAGTTGAACTTTAATTTGTCTACCAGAAAAACCTCCCAAAGCCGGTGCTTTCTCACTACATTCAGGGCAGCCTTTTTTCCCTTGTCAGAAATGGATACTCCACGGTATTTACGATAGTTAAGCATTCCCTTGTTGGAAAGTTTGCGAATCATATCTGTTACGGAGGCTGGCTTGGTGTTCAACGTGTCGGCGATGGCGTTGGTAGATACGTCCTCATGGCAAGTCTCCGACAGATGGTAGATCGTTTTTAAGTAATTCTCTTCTGCAAAGCTTAACATGACTTTATTTTTTATTGCAAAATAACAAATTTTTTAGCTTAATCTAAATAAATTCATTATGTACCTCTAAAAAGCAGGAAAATCTACCTGTTTTAACGAAAATCGATGTTTAATGTTTTGTCTAAATTAAAATTTAGCTTTGTCTAAAAAAACAAAACCAGGTAATTTCAGCTTTTGTTTTGTTTATGACAGCTTATAAAACTATGGCCGGGAGTGCCATCCAATGACACCCTGATTTCGAATGGGGCAAGCGTCTCGTGGCCGCTGCACAACATTTACACCAAAATTCTTTGTGTCTCTTTGTGTCTTGGTGTCTCCGTGGTGAAAAATGGTTAACTACAAAGGCACCAAGACACAAAGAGACACAAAGAGTTACGGGTGCTAGCGCTATATCTATAGTTGAGGACGCTGCCAGCACTACACATCAGATGATTTGTGCTTTTCATTCAATACTAAAAACATAACCCTGTTCAGTGGCTGCCCACTAAACGATCAAGTACCTTGAAAAGCTTCATCTCCTCTTTTTCCCAATAAATATCCATGGGTTTATCACTATTGTAAAAAGTGGTAGCATAATAACGATCCATGACTTTACTGGCATCAAAAGATAAAAAGTTAACCGGAATGCAGGCATGATGAGGTTGACAGAAATCAATCCAATAAGGGTTATTTTGCATGATCATAGGAAGTCTGCAGGCCATGTATTCATATATCTTTGTTGGCATGCAGTTATCAGTGCTTTTGTTGGCTCTGTAAGGCACAAGACCTAAATCAGCTTTCTCAATGGCCTCCAGGATTCGGGTGTGAGGGACAGGCCTGTCTCCACCCACAAGCCTGATATAGGGTTTGTCTTTGATGCGCTGCTTTATTCTCCTCAATAGCGCCGGTTTGGCGCAGTATCCCATGATTGTCAGACTGGTGGTTTTACGGAGTTCGTGCAGTTTTTCCGCAAAATGGATAGCCTCTAAAATGCCATAGTTTTCTGCAATGGTGCCACTGTACAACAAGGCGATGTTGTCATTACTCACTTTGGTTTTTGGCGACGGCCGCCCTTTGCCTTTAAACTTATTTTCAATAATCGTGCTTTTGTTTTTTGTAAATCCGAGTTCAGTTGCATAACGCTTTTCAGCTAAAAAATAATGATCGATTGCCGGCCTGCAAATCCATTCCAGGCCACGTACGAGGCGGGCCAGCAGCGGTCGAATCAAGTGCGGATAGGTGTTGGTGTACAGGATGTTGTGAAGGTAGTTTTCCAGGATATCATAGACGATTTTGCCACCAAATAATATTTTGTATGTAGTTATAACTATCAGTAATTCAGGAGTATTAAATATAATTACTTGAGGCTTTACTTTAACTAATATTTTAAAACATTTAAAGGGGGCTGCCAGCCTTTTGATGCTCAAACGGGCGTGGTTGTAAATGGGGTGCCAGTTGACGGTTTCAGGAGTTGAAACATTTTTTGTTGAAAACCCTATGATATTAATTTCATATTTATTTGTTTGGTCGAGCGAAAGGCCCATCTTTTCATACATCCGGGTTTCATCAACCGGTTTCAGAATGGAGGCAAAGGCGATTTTGATTTTACGCATTAAATCAAAATTAATTTTTTTTCACATAATTCCTTAATTGAAATGGAACTTAAAAACATCATCGAAGCAGCCTGGGAAGATAGAAATTTATTAAAGGAGCCGCAAACACAGCAGGCCATTGAGTCTGTGATCGAAGCACTGGACAAGGGTAGTTCGCGGGTAGCCGAACCGGCCGGTCAGGGCTGGCAGGTAAATGAATGGATAAAAAAAGCAGTTATTCTTTATTTTCCAATCCGGCAGATGGAATTGGTAGAAGTAGGCCCTTTTGAGTTTCATGATAAAATGAAGTTAAAATCCGGGTATCGTGAGTTGGGGGTAAGGGTTGTACCTCATGCCATTGCCCGCTATGGGGCCTATATCAGTAAGGGGGTGGTAATGATGCCTTCGTATGTTAATATTGGCGCATATGTTGATAGTGGCACGATGGTTGATACATGGGCTACCGTAGGAAGTTGTGCGCAGGTTGGCAAGGATGTGCATTTGAGCGGAGGCGTAGGAGTTGGCGGTGTGCTGGAGCCCATTCAGGCCGCTCCTGTGATCATTGAGGACGGTGCTTTTATCGGTTCGCGGTGCATACTGGTCGAAGGTGTCAGGGTTGGTAAGGAAGCTGTACTCGGCGCCAATGTTACATTAACGGCAAGTTCGAAGATCATTGATGTAACAGGCACTGAACCGGTTATTTATAAAGGAGAGGTTCCCGCCAGGTCGGTGGTAATCCCAGGCTCCTACACCAAGGCGTTTCCCGCAGGTTCTTACCAGGTTCCGGCTGCCTTGATTATAGGAAAACGCAAGGCGAGTACCGATCTTAAAACTTCGTTAAACGAAGCATTAAGGGAAAATGATGTTGCAGTATAATTTTGTTTTATTTTAAACCTATATGTCATGAAGAAGTTAAGGGGAGTGTTATTATCAGCGATCTGTTTGATAATCATTGGCAATGCGTCGCTAAAGGCTCAGGAGAAGACTGCTTTTCAAAAAAAGATTGCTGTGCAGGGAAGTGCCGAAATGGAGATTATTCCCGATGAAATCTATTTCTCGGTTACCCTGAAGGAATATGAAAAAGACCGTAAAAAGATAGACATTAGCCAACTGGAGCTGCAATTGGCCAGGGCGGTAAAGAAACTGAAAATTCCTGAAGAAAACTTTCAGGTTGAAAACATATTTGGTTATAACTGGAATTACAGAAAAAAAAGAAGCGAGAATTTTTTAGCTTCCAAAAGTTACCGGCTAAAACTGGAGAACCTCGATAAAATGAATGAACTGCTGGAGCAATTGGATGAAAAAGGTATTCAGCGTGTTAATGTGACGCATTATAGCCATACGAAGATCGAGACGCACAGAAAGGAGCTAAAACTCAAAGCCCTGGTGGCTGCCAAGGAGAAAGCCGGCTATCTTTTAAGCGGCATTGGCGAGGAGCTAGGTGGTGTGTTGGAGGTTTCAGAGGTAGCGTTAGGACCACCGGTTACCTACAAAGCGGCAAGGGCCTACTCGAACCTGGCGTTGGAATATGATGCTGGGGAGGAACAGGCTCCTTTAAATATTGACTTTAAAACGATAAAACTAAGATTTACGATTAATGCGGTATTTGCTATCAAATAGCCGGAAAGTTAATCCAGCAGTGCTTTGATCAATTTTTCCCAGGGATTCCGGTCTTTGTTTACAATCCCAAACCCCTTGCCTTTGTAGTCCCAAATGGCCCAGGCTATTTTGTTTTTTTCAAGGCATGCTTTGACATCCTCATACCATTTCAGCCTTGAACCCTCCGGTGTGAACACGTAACAACCCCATTCACCACAATATAAGGACAGATTATACTGTCTGGCCTTTTTCAGGGGCAAAAGCGTCAGCAGTAAGACAGATGGTACAATTGATAAGGTTGTTGTGGGTTAGTCATATCTTTTTTTTAGAAATATATTAAAAATTTTAATGCGGTACCCGAACGCCATAAAGAACAAGGTTTATTGCAGATGTAATTATTGACTGCGTTTTGCTGTTTTGTGTGACGCCAATATTAATTTTCTTTACATAGTAAAGGATTTAGGGGCAATTTTGTATCAATTATGAGTTTGATACGTTATATATTACCAGAAAAAGCTAAAATGAACTTTATAAACCGGGTTTGGCATCTGGTTTGTATGATGCAATAACAGAATTTTTTAATCTAATGAAGAAATTAGGTTTTTACATTGCCGGATTTTTGCTTTTATCTTCATTTATTTTCCATGAGAAACCTGCCTATAAGTCGGTGGTTCATAATAACTTTACCACGGGTGAATTATTAAATTACCATGTCACTTTTGGTATTTTTAGTGTAGGAGAAGCCAAAATGGAGATAAAAGATAAAACCTTCAGGGTCAACGGCCGGAAGTGTTACAGGGTAGATGTGCACGGAAAAACTACAGGTTTGGTGAGTTGGGTGGCTAAGGTAAATGATGTGTGGGGCGCTTACGTAGATACGGCTGCGCTGATTCCCCATATCTCTTACAGAAAGATCAGGGAGAACAACTACAAAAAAGATGAACTTGTCAAGTTTGATCATAATACCAATATGATTGAATACAAAGTGGTGGATAAGAAAACCGGTAAGTTCAAAGAACCCTTGTACTTCAAGGCACCTGACAATGTGCGCGACATGGTTGGTGGCTATATGTATTTGAGAACCTTGGATTTTAATAGTTTTAAAATAGGTGATACTATCCGGGTGGATGCTTTTTTCGAAGATACTTTTTATGATTTTCAAATTATGTATAAGGGTACGGAGATTGTAAAGACCAAAATAGGTAAGATAAACTGCCATAAACTGGTTCCCATAATGCCTGACAATAAATTGTTCGACGGCGAAAACTCCATTGCCGTATGGTTCTCTGCTGACAGGAATAAAATTCCGGTAAGAATAGAAGCCAGTATGTTTGTCGGCAAAGCAGGGGTGGAAATCGAGAAAACCCATGGCTTACTTCATCCCTTAAATATCGTAACCAAAAAACAAAGTTGAGCCTGCCCGATTTTTACTAATTCAAATTGTTTACAGCATGATTTTGTCATTTTTGGTATTCCCAAAAAAAGGATAAAAATCTGCCAGATACTTAACAATATGTTATCACCATTAAATAATTGTATTACCTTTACGCATTCCAAAACAGAAGTTTAAATGAAGCACCTATTCTATATCGTATTGCCGGTAATACTGCTTGGAAGTGGTTGTAAAGACAACAGTTCTTCCCAGGGGGATATACATTTCAGAAATCAGGAATACGAACTGGCTATCGCTGCCTATGATGAGTATTTGTCATTAAAACCTAATAATATAAAAACCCTTTATAACAGGGGGAGATCTTATGAAGAACTAGGTGATTACGACCGGGCCCTTGAGGATTACAACCGTATTCTTGACATTAATCCTGACAATATCCATGCTAATCTGAGTATTGGCAAGGATTTTTACAGAAAGAATGTGTTCGATAACGCGGCATTCTACTTTGATAAGGTAATTAAAGTTGATGCAGAAAATGCCATTGCCCATTTTTTTAAGGGGAGATCTTTGCATAAGTCCGGACTGATTAAAGAGGCCCTCAATGCTTACAATTTAGCCCTCAATATTAATCCGGATTATGGTGAAGCCTATTTGTACCGGGGGGCAGTTAATGTAAAATTGAAAAAGCGTTCCATTGCTTGTAATGACTTCAGACTGGCCAAGTCGCTGAATGTGGAAGATGCCGATGAGGCCATCAGAAGGTATTGCAGGTAATTAATTTTCAATTCGGTTTTCAGGGTTTTCCAAATCGAGTCGGTCATGGGCCTGATGGTCACAAATTTCATCAGTTTGGGTAAGTTTGCTGCCCAGGCAGTCAGGGCACTGATTTTCAATCACTTTATGGCCATGGCAAACCTTGCATATATTAAATCCTTTGGTTTCGCAAACGTGACAGGTTTTATACTCTTCTACATCGAATATGTTTTTGGTAATGATCACTCCATCTCCCTGGCAGGTCAGGCAGTTGGTTCTTCCATTTCCTTTACAATAATAACAGGTTGATGTCAGGGCACCCTTTCCATCGCACAACTGACAATTGTGGAGACGATAACCAAATACATTGCAATAGTTGCAATCCCTGATTTCTGTTTTTTTATCTTCCAGCAATTTTTGCAACCCAACAGCCTGATCATAGTAATCGCCACCTTTTCCTGCCAGTTTGAGGTATTTGTTAACAAAGTTTTCACTGTTGTGAAACTGTTTAATCATATACAATGTTTCTGCAAAAAAGTAACTCATATTGGTAGGCAACACTTTTTTGCTAGCCAACATCTTACGAAAAGTAACATTAGCCTCAGCATATTGCCCTGAATTCATTTCTTCTATAGCCCGACTCATCAATGTTTTTATCTCCTGAGATACTCCTGATTCCTGTGCGACGGTAGTATGGCATGCCAGTATCCATAAAAAGAGGCCTGATATGGTAAATTTTATAAACATATAGTTGAAATGCTTGTATGACAAAAAAGGTTCCCTGATATTTTCGGAGGAACAATTTATGTGCCAGGTGTATTTATACCTAAAAATAGCGATAATTTTTTTATGGTGTATTTGCCATAAAAACTTACCGACTTACTTCCTGAAATTATCTGCTATAACCAGATCTTTGGTACCGAGACTGTAATCATAAAACCCTTCACCCGACTTGATACCAAGCTTGCCTGCCACAACCATGTTTACCAGCAGCGGGCAAGGGGCATACTTTTGATCACCAAAACCTTCATGCAACACCTTTAAAATTGATAAACAAACATCGAGGCCTATAAAATCAGCTAATTGCAGGGGACCCATAGGATGCGCCATGCCCAGTTTCATAACCGTATCGATTTGCTCCACGCCTGCCACTCCTTCAAACAATGTGTATACGGCCTCATTAATCATAGGCATCAAAATTCTATTGGCTACAAATCCGGGATAATCGTTAACTTCCACGGGTATCTTACCGAGTTTTTCAGAAAGCCTCATGATCTGACCGGTCACTTCGTCGCTCGTGGCATATCCTCTTATCACCTCAACGAGTTTCATAACAGGAACCGGGTTCATAAAATGCATACCAATTACCTTATCGGGCCTTTTGGTGGCAGCAGCAATTTTGGTGATAGAAATAGAGGAGGTGTTGGTGGCCAGCACGGTGCTCTCATCGCAAGCCTTGTCGATTTGTCCGAAGATTTTCAACTTTAGTTCCACATTTTCCGTAGCTGCTTCCACTACCAAGCCCACATCCTTTAATCCTTCTTCGAGGCTGGAAAAGGCCGTGATGTTTTCAAGTGTTTTTGTTTTGGTTTGTTCGTCAATTTTTCCTTTAATAAGCTGGCGATCCAGGTTTTTTTCGATGGTTGCCAGCGCTTTCTCCAAAGCAGCGGTTGAAATGTCGATCAGTGAAACGTGGTGATTATTTTGGGCAAACACATGGGCAATGCCATTGCCCATGGTTCCCGAGCCGATTACAGCAATATTTTTCATTTATGTTATTTATTTTAAATGGATTTCTATAATCCGCAAATATATAAACAAAGAAATTTCCACCAATACTTTGCCTCCCCAGCCACAAAGAATCACACCCCCTCACACCCACACCCAAACTCCACACTCACACTCCATTTAATCATTGTTCTCAGAGTTGAATGGTAAAATCCAAGCGGAGTGTTGAAAGGGCTCCCAGGATACTTCAGCCATGTTTACCGATGAGTCGATGTATTTTTGCATAGGCCTGCCGTTGAGGGATACTTTGGCGTGAACATAGATTTCGGGGTACAATCCGTCCCGTTTATTTTTTTCTTTAAGATACTGCGCAGCCTGCCAGATCATGTCAGGGCGTGACCCCATTTTACGGGCCTGATTGGCGGAAACAAACTCGGTTGGGTATATTTTGCGGGTTTCGTGACTAACCGGGTCTTTTAATTCAAAATGCACATTACCCCCTTTTGAACGTAACATCATTCGCCAAGACATCCGATGTCCCTCCTCAGTCCATAATACATTGCCTTCGAAAAGATGATGGCGCAGCGGTAGGAGAACCTGGAAAGCGAAGTAAACCACCATTACCGCAGCCCATAAACCAAAATTTTTTGGTATGGTGACTGTCTCATCGGCCGCCACCGGTATTGCCGGTTTCTTTTTAAAAAACAGGCTCCTGACTTTTTCCGGAGGAAAAAACAAAACCATCATGCCGATCATCAGATAAGGAAATATACCAATATGAAACACGGCGGAGTTAAACCCATGAAAAAAGAGCGAGATAATTACTCCCGAAATCCTGGTTTTTTTCCAAAGCAGCATTGGAATGATCAGCAGGTCATAAAAGATGCCACCATAGGCTACCAGGGGCACCATCCAGGCTTTCTCCAGCAAGGGACCGATGACCGGCAGTTTACTTTTGGCAGTAAACCACATACTAATAATCGATCCATCGATCCAGTCGGGATACATTTTGGCAATAGAAGCATAGGTAAAAACAATCCATAACTGCAAAATAAAAATACTATAACACCATCTGGGGCATGTGAGCTTTTTTAGTGCGGGCTTTCTTTTAACATCCAGAGAATGATACCGGTGTGCGGGCATCAACATCATGAGAAAGCACAAAAGAACCAATAAGTAATAATGGTTATTGTAATGAGATTTTTGCATCAGGTAAGTAAAGGTCCACATCACTGCGAAACCACTGATAGCGATCCGGTAATGCCACCCAAGCATCACCGCCAGGCCAAATACAGCCATGATTGCGTAATAAAAATACATGCCGTTACCTGGCAGTGGTTGTAGCCATTCAAACGCAATAAAAGAAAAAGTGAACTCAGGATCCACAAAGGTTTCTTTCACCCAGCCGGTGGCAATGGCCCCGGCACTTTCCATGATGATTAAAAATCCAAAAACAATCCGTAATACAATAAGGCCGCTGTTGTCAACTTCTGTAAAAAGATACTTCAGGAAAGGGCTTTGGGAAAGAGAGTGATTCACTGATCAAAGATTGTAGTTGAAACATTTATATTTAAGGTGCATAAATATACATAATGCAGCGACTTAGTGTGGCATTTTTAGACAATACCTTGTAAAATTTTTAATTAATTGATTTATTTTTGATTAAATGCAGCGTACAAGTAAGATCCTGCTAAGAATTTAATACAGAGTCAAATTATTTGTAAAAGTAACAACCGTACTTATGAAATTTTTAGAATTTGAAAATGGCGACCAAATGCCAATGTTGGGTTTAGGTACCTGGAAATCAGCGCCCGGCGATGTATACAATGCAGTAAGGGAAGCAATCAGAATTGGCTACAGGCACTTCGACTGCGCTGCCATTTACCGGAATGAGGTAGAAGTTGGACAAGCGTTGGATGATGCTTTCCGGGCAGGTGATGTGAAAAGGGAGGAATTGTGGATAACTTCGAAGCTATGGAATAACGCTCATGGCCAGGAAAATGTTGAGGCAGCATTGCAGCAGACACTGTCAGATCTAAGGTTAAGTTACCTGGATTTGTATCTGGTACATTGGCCGGTCGCGCTTAAAGCCGGTATACTTTTTCCTGAGAAAGGGGAGGACTTTGTGAGCCTGGAGGAAAGGCCTATACCCGAAACCTGGAAAGGTATGGAAGCCCTGTGCAAAGCAGGATTGGCAAGACATATTGGCGTTTCAAATTTCAGTGTAAAAAAACTATCTGAGCTGTTAAAAGCCTGTGATATTCGCCCGGAAATGAACCAGGTCGAAATGCATCCCTTTTTGCAACAGCCTGAGCTGGTAAGTTATTGTCATGAAAACAATATTTTCCTCACGGCCTATTCACCATTGGGTTCGAAAGACCGGCCTGATTTTTTAAAGTCAGAAGACGAAACCAGCCTTCTGGATAACGAAATTATCAAAAACATTGCTGATGCTAAAGGATGTTCACCCGCGCAGGTGCTTATTCAATGGGCCCTGGCGCGAGGTACGGCGGTGATCCCCAAGTCTGTAAATCCGGAACGTCTTAAACAAAACTTTGAAGCATCAAATGTGCAACTGAATACCGAAGATATGGAGAAAATCTCAAAACTCGACAAACATGCCCGATACGTAAGGGGGGTGTTCTGGACAATGCCGGGTTCTCCCTACACAGTTGCAGACTTATGGGATGAATAGAAATTACATGATCAATCAATAATCTAAGGTGTGAGATGTCCATGTTGTTTCCGGAGACTTCATAGTTTCCAAAGAAGAATTAATACAAACTCTGAAGCTTATACCTCCGGAATTAATTAATCTTTGTCCTGATAAAAAATCGTGGTCAGCAGGACAGGTGATTTTTTCTTAAACCCATAGAGTTTTTCATAGATTCTTGACTTTGTCTCCATTTTTTTCCTTGGATAATCATTTTTTTGTAAAAACTAATGCTTTAAAATTTTCGTTTTTAGCCAAATTAGGCACATTTTGACCTGCTGTATACCACTTTAATAAAACGTGTACACCTGGTGTCTACTTACAAAAATTTCTACCTACCATATCATGAAATAGTTTTGCATCGAAACAAAATAAAAGCACCATCACAAACAACCACAAAAACGGAAAAAGAAAATCCCGAACGAATGGTATCGGATGCGTTATGAAAAAGAAATTGATTGACATGTTGGGGATCATTATTGCACTGTTGATTTTGCTCACAGGTTGGTTGGGAGCGTTAAAAGCAATGAAATCCGCAATCAGGGAGGTGTTAATGTTTTACAATGAACTCAAATGCCAGGTTCAGACCAGGTACAGGTTTGCCAGGCATGCAAATATTCGACAATAAACAGCAACCACAGACAACACGAGCTATCTGGCTAAAGAAGATGTTCCGGTAACAGATTATTATTTTGATACGGTAACAAAGTAGACAGCAGCCCAGGTTGCTTTTTCATAGTTTTTTTGGTTTGGGTGTAAAATGCCAACGCGGATTACGGTCCGCTTGGCATTGTTCCGGGAAATTTTCAACAAAAAAGTAATTAATAAAAAATGCATTTAAAACTGTTTTACCAATACAACAGATTGGTTTTTATGGGTATGCTTAGCGGTTCAATCTCGTGTTTCAGGCATGTCGGGAATATCATAGCTACTGATATTTCCTTCAATGGTGATACCGCCAAGACCGTTTGCCCCAATTCTTCCTGTAAACCTCAATTGTAGGGTTAATTTATCCCCTTCAACCATTACAAAATTAGTAATAGGGGAGACCGGGTATGAATTTTTGAATGCCATTTCTCCATAGGCTTCATAAATAGCGGCTGAAAACAAATTAGAAAAATCAAGAGAGACGATATCATCCTGGCAGGACACATCATATTCCGTATTTATTTAAAGACTTTCCTTTTTTACCAAATAATTCCATATTCATGGTCGCGGTTTCGGTGCCGCTATGTGGAAGTGCTTTGAATTTTTTCGAGCGCCTTCAAAATTTTTTTTCCCCTTGACAGAAAACCCGGAGAGGCATGGGGGAGTTGGTCTTCAATGATAATTTTTAATTCATTTTTAAGTTCGGGAACTTTGTTTACAATATTTAATAAGACCGACATGCTGAAGACTTTAACCGCCACAGGTTCACTACGACATGAAAGCAACTGAAAACAGACATCTGCGGCTTCTCCCAATAACTCATCCGGCAGGTCAACGTTTTGTAATATTCTGACAGAGTTCCTTTTTACGGCGTCATGTACATCATTTCGCAGGTTCAATATCATTTTTTCCAGGTACGGTGTTATTAAAGAAGGGTATCTTTCACAACAGATACCAACCACCCAGGCAGACCGTTGTGTGATGATGTAGGTATTTCCAAGAAAAAGTTGCATTAACTCATCGAAACGTTCGGTATCTTCTCCTATATAGTCAGCCAGTTGAGAGGCATGTTTTTTTGAGTAATCCTTTAATATTGCGCTTTTTAGATTCATTGAATGACTTATGGTGGTTTAAAAAATTTAAAATTATTGTATTTTGGAAAAGCTTAAAACACGGTACACAATTTTGAAAGTAAAGTGATTAATAAATATTTTTATGCACTTGAGTGAAGAAAAGTATTGGTCCCAAATATCCAAAGTGATTAAATATAAGAAACTAACGCTAAAAATTTTTATTCAATGTTGAATTTAAGACAGCTAAAAGCCATCGTATTTGATGCTTATGGCACCTTATTTAATATAAGCTCTTTAGATGACCGCTTAGACCATTACTACGGAAAAAAGTCAAAGGACATTGCCAGGTTATGGCGCCATAAGCAATTGGAATATACCTGGCTGAGATCATTAATGGGCAGGTATGAGCCATTTTCAAAAGTGACCGGAGATGCCTTGCAACACGCCTGCCGCCGGTATGCTGTGGAATTTACCAGGGATATTCTGGATGATATGATGTTGAGGTATCAGGTGGTGGCCGCCTATCCTGAAGTGCAGGAAGCCTTGGATCAGTTGAGGAGAAAACATCGGTTGGCGGTGCTCTCAAATGCCGATTACAAAATGCTCAAATCTGCAGTTGATCATAACAGCCTCGACCATATATTCGACCGTATCATCAGTGTCGATGTGATCAGCCAGTTTAAGCCTATGCCAAGTGTTTACCAACTGGCCATTAGTGGCCTGGAAATCGACAAAGAATATATTGCCTTCGTTTCAACTAATACGTGGGACGTGGCCGGTGCCAAGTCCTTTGGTTTCAAAACCATTTGGTTAAATAGGAATAACTCCCTTATAGAAAACCTGGATTTGGAGCCGGACTGGACCATCGAATCTTTACAGGAACTGTTGGTCTGATTATCATAGCATTATATCATCACCAATTTAATTGGGGATATTCCTTTTGCCATTTGCGAATTAAGATTAATCTTAGTATTTTATGATAGTAATGTAAACCCTGATTTTCAGCATTTGTTGATTTGCATTCTGGCAGTGATGCAAATTTCGATCCCCCGTATCAGGCCTGTATAGAATCGGAAAGCCGTGAATCAGGGTTGCATAGACAATCCTTCACAGGATTTTCGATTAAATATGACAATACCAGTTTATTAATTAAGGGGTTGTTTTTTCAGTTGAAAAATCACTGAAGAATACTCCTCATACAATTTACACTAAATTAACTATACCAATGGGAAGCCTTATTCATTTAAAAGTAAATGGTCAGTCACAATCCCACGAGGTGGAACCGAGGTTACTGCTTGCCTATTATTTAAGGGAAGTGTTAAACCTTACCGGTACCCATATAGGATGTGATACCAGCAATTGTGGAGCCTGTGTTGTTCTGGTAAACGGCAAGGCAGTAAAGTCATGTACAATGTTAGCAGTTCAGGCAGATGGCTTGGAAATTACCACCATCGAAGGACTGGCAAATGACAACGAGTTACATCCTATCCAGGAGGGATTTAAAGAACAGCATGGTCTTCAATGCGGGTTTTGTACGCCCGGCATGATTATGACTGCCGCCCAACTGTTAGCTCGCAATCCTGATCCTACCGAAGATCAGATTCGGGAGGCCTTAGATGGTAACTATTGTCGATGCACCGGTTATCATAACATTGTGAAAGCGATTCAGTATGCTTCCGAAAAAGTGAAAAAGGAGGTTTTCCATGACTAATATAATAGGAAAATCGGTTAAAAGGGTAGAAGATAAGCGGTTTATAACGGGAAAAGGAAGGTATACTGATGATATTGTTTTACCTGGCATGCTGTATGCACAAATCATCAGGAGTCATTATGCCCATGCAAAAATTCTGAATATCGATACCAGTGAGGCCGAAGTTATGGAAGGAGTCATAGCCATATTCACTGGCAAGGATATTGCGGAAGCCGGAATCAACGGTGTTCCATGTGGCTGGCAGGTGGATTTCAAAAATGGTGATACCATGAAGGAACCGCCACACCCGTTGTTGGTGGCTGATAAAACGCGGTATATGGGCGATTCAGTGGCCGTAGTGATCGCCGAATCAAAAGCGCTTGCCAAAGATGCGGCTGAAATGGTGAAAATTGACTATGAACCGTTGGAAGCAGTGGTTCATGCAGAGGAGGCTGTAGAGGAGGGCGCCCCATTGGTTCATGAAGACGTTCCTAATAACATTTCTTTTGATTGGGAATTGGGTGACCGGGAAAAAACTAATCAGGCAATGGCCCAAGCCGACCATATTACTACGCTTGAATTTGTTAACCAAAGATTAATACCCAATGCCATTGAACCACGGAGTGCTATAGGTGATTACGACAGCACCAATGATAAATACACCTTATATACCAGCTCCCAGAATCCGCATTTGATCCGGCTGCTGATGTGCGCATTTGTACTGGGTATACCCGAACATAAAGTAAGGGTGGTATCACCTGATGTCGGGGGGGGATTTGGTAGCAAAATATTTCACTATACCGAAGAAGCCCTGATGACGTGGTGTTCGAGGCAAATAGGTAAGCCGGTGAAATGGACGGCGGAAAGAAGTGAGAGCTTTATGACGGACTGTCATGGCCGCGACCATGTAACCAAAGCCCAGATGGGATTTGATAAAGAAGGAAATATAGTAGGGTTAAGGGTAAAAACCTTTGCCAACCTCGGAGCTTATCTAAGTACTTTCGGGCCATGTGTTCCTACTTATCTGCATGGCACATTATTGCAGGGTTTATATACCACCCCTGCTATCCATGTTGATGTTACCGGCGTGTTTACCCATACTACCCCGGTAGATGCCTATCGTGGGGCCGGTCGCCCCGAAGCTACCTATCTTTTGGAAAGGCTGATCGATAAAGCAGCCCTGGAGATGGACGTAGATCCGGCAGCGCTCCGGTTTAAAAACTTTATTCCACCTTTTGACGGAGTCAACCAACCTGGCTATCAAACCCAGGTTGCCCTGCAATATGACAGTGGTAATTATGAACCTGTATTAAGAAGGGCAATGGATATGGTTGGTTATCAAGAGTTAAGGCAAGAGCAGGCGCAGGGTAGGGAAAATGGTAAATTACTCGGTATAGGCATTTCGACTTACATTGAAGCTTGTGGAATCGCACCTTCGGCTGTGGTGGGCGCCCTTGGAGCCAGGGCAGGATTATACGAGTCTGCCCAGGTACGCGTACAACCTACCGGAAAGGTAAGTGTATATGTCGGTTCACACTCCCATGGCCAAGGTCATGAAACTACTTTCGCCCAAATAGTGGCCGACAAGTTCGGTATTGCTATGGAAGATGTAGAGATCATCCATGGAGATTCGGAGTCAGTAGCTTTCGGCATGGGAACATACGGCTCAAGAAGCCTGGCTGTCGGTGGTAGTGCCATAATGAAAGGCATTGAAAAAGTAATTGAAAAAGGCGCGAAAATTGCTGCTCATAAATTGGAAGCATCGAAAGATGACCTGCAATTTGAAGATGGGAAATGGACAGTAAAAGGAACAGATAAATCCATTTCTTTTGGTGATGTGGCCCTGACTGCCTATGTACCACATAACTATCCTGAAGGACTCGAGCCCGGGATGGACTTCGCAAGTTTTTATGACCCTGCTAATTTTACTTATCCCTTCGGCGCACACATTGCTGTAGTGGAAGTAGATACGGAAACCGGTAAAGTAGATTTGAAAAAGTTTGTAGCCTGTGATGATGTTGGGAATGTCATTAACCCGATGATCGTAGATGGACAGATTCATGGAGGTTTGGTGCAAGGCATTGGCCAGGCATTGTTTGAGGGAGCGATTTATGATGAATCCGGACAGTTAATCAACGGGAGTTACATGGATTATACCATGCCAAGGGCAGATGACTTACCCTCATTTGAAACCGACAGAACCGTGACTCCGTGTCCACATAATCCGTTGGGCGTTAAAGGTGCCGGCGAGGCGGGAACCATTGGCGCTACACCTGCAGTAGTGAATGCGGTTATAGATGCATTGGCCCCTTTTGGCATAAAAGATCTGGAAATGCCGGTGACCCCCGAAAAAGTTTGGAAAGCTATACACAATAACCCATAAAGCAGCATATTATGATACCTAGTAAGTTTGATTATGAAAGGGCTAACACGATCGATGAGGCTATAAAATACCTTGTAGAGTATGGTGATGAAGCCAAGTTGTTGGCTGGAGGTCATAGTTTGCTTCCGGCCATGAAGCTGCGTTTAAATAACCCGGTTAAACTGGTGGATATCAATCGTATACCCGAGTTAAAATATATAAAAGAGGAAGATGATACAATATGTATCGGGGCAGCTACGACGCACTATGAAATTGAGTCTTCCGAACTAATCAAAGGTAAAATCTCCATGTTGTCACAGATTGCGGGAAGTATCGGGGATGTGCAGGTAAGAAACATGGGTACAATAGGAGGGAGTCTGGCCCATGCCGATCCGGCAGCCGACTGGCCAGCCGGGATGCTTGCCACAGACGCTGTGCTTGTATTGAAAGGTCCGGACGGGCTAAGAACCATCAATGCCCATGATTTTTTCCTGGGATTGTATACCACTTCTTTGGCAGAAAATGAGATCATTACTGAGATAAGGATTCCGATTCCTCATGGTAATACAGGCACGGCCTATACAAAATGCATGCAACCTGCCTCACGATTTGCCCTGGTTGGTTGTGCCGCCATTATCAGTAAAAATAATGGCTTGTGTGATAACGTAAAACTGGCTTTTACCGGTGTTTCGGCCAATGCTTTTCGCGATGCTGCCGTAGAGGAGGCATTGACAGGACATGCCCCGGATGTCGATAACATCACCATTGCCGCCGAAAAAGCCGCATTGGATGCAGATGTCTTAAGTGATCACTTTGCGTCTGAAGATTACAGGAGGCATTTGGCTAAAGTTTATGCCAAAAGGGCCTTGATGGAAGCAGCAGACAATCTTTAATTAAATTAAAACATAATATCCAAGTTGTAAAAGCGGAATATGGTTTCCGCTTTTTTTAAATATCGAATGATTGTATGCAGTCAGAAAAATTAAGTCATGTTGAGTCATTGCTTAACAGCCAGGGATATATCACTGATCGGAAAATCGCCATGTCGGTCTTTTTATCGATGCAATTAAATAAACCACTACTCGTAGAAGGACCTGCCGGTGTAGGAAAAACAGAAATTGCCAAGGTAATGAGCCAGGCATTAAAAGCCAAGTTAATCAGGTTACAATGCTACGAAGGACTTGATGCCAATCACGCTATTTATGAATGGAATTATCAGCGGCAACTGCTGCACTTGAAAATGGAAGAAGGCGGTGACAAAAGTATTGAGGAAAAAGAAAACAGCATTTTTAGTGACCGTTTTTTACTGAAAAGACCACTTCTGGAAGCGATTTCCCAGGAAGGGCCAACGGTTTTGCTCATTGATGAAGTGGACCGGGCGGATGAGGCATTTGAAAGTTTTTTACTTGAGCTTTTATCAGATTGGCAGATTTCAATCCCTGAAATTGGTACGATAAAAGCTGGTAGTATTCCAAGGGTAGTGATTACCAGTAACAGTATCAGGGAGCTGTCAGAGGCACTGCGGAGGCGCTGCCTTTATTTATGGATTGACTTTCCGGATTTTGAAAAAGAAATAGCCATAATCAAAAGAAAAGTACCCGATATCGACGAAAAACTCGCCAAGCAAATCACCCTGTTTATGCAGGAAATCAGAAAGATGAAACTGGAAAAGATTCCCGGGGTTGCAGAAACCATGGATTGGGCCATGGCACTTGCAGCCTTACATTTATCCAGCCTTGATCAATCCATCGTAGAAGATACACTCGGTATTATCCTGAAAGACTGGCAGGATATCAGAAATACGCAGGACTCTTTATCTGAATTATTTGAAAAAGTAGGGGTATCTTCCAAATTGAATGCCTGAACTAAAAGCAATATTGTGGAAGGTTTTGTATCGAGAAGAACTTCATTGACTGAGCATATTATCTCCTTTTGTCGCTATCTGAGAGGTCATGGCTACAGTATTGGGCCAGATACTCAGTCGGATGCGCTGCGGGCGATGACTTTGGTTCGTATCAATTCATGGAATGATCTGTGTACCGTATTAAAACTGACCCTGACAAAAACCAAAAAACAGGCTGCCGAATTTGATAAATTGTTCGATACCTATTGGCGTGAGTTGAACAAAGCCGTAGACTCAAAAGTTAAACCATCTGATGAAGCGGCACAAGCACCTAAATCATCACCTGGGAAAAAGCCATCGTTCGATGCCCTTAAAAACTGGTTGTATGGAAATACCGTCGAAGAGCAACAGGAGATGGCCCTTTACAGTGACCAGGTTAGTCTGTCACAAAAAGATTTTGCAGCTTTTACAGATGATGAGCTTTGGGAACTTAAAAACATCATCAGAAAAATTGCCAAATCCATAGTCAACCGTAAAATGCGAAGATTTGTAGTGACACCTGAACATAAAAATGTCGATTTAAGGAGAATAATAAGAAACAACCTGAAAAGAGGCGGCGAGATCGTAGATTTGTATTACAAAAAAAACAAGGAAACAGACCTGAATCTTGTAATTCTGTGTGATGTAAGCAAATCCATGGCGTTATACAGCCGTTTTCTCATTCAGTTTCTTTATGCTTTTCAACACGTTTACAGCCGTATTGAAACCTTTGTGTTCAGCACTTCTTTATATCACGTGAGCCCACAACTCGGCAATAAAAACTTCGAACTGGCTCTGAAGGGTTTAACAAAAAGTGTTAATCACTGGGCTGGTGGTACCAAAATCGGGCAATCTCTCAATGACTTCATCCAAAACCATGGCCAGCACTACCTAAGCAAAAAAGCCGTGGTAGTGATAGTTAGTGACGGCTGGGATACCGGGGATATTTCGCTGCTTAAACAAAGTATGGAAGATATATACAGCACATCCGGCAAAGTTATATGGCTCAACCCACTGGCTGGTGCCCCTGATTTTAAACCAGACGTGGCCGGAATGAAATGTGCTTTGCCATATATTGACATCCTCGCACCTGTGCACAATATAGAAAGTTTGAAAAAACTACCTGGTTACCTGTTTAAAACCAGGCGAAAAAGAGAGGGGGTCAGGAATTGATTCTTCGCTTAAGATCTTCCACCCGGTTTATTTCTGTTTGCAATTCCCTTTTGAGTTTTCTTTCCTTTTCCAGGGTTTTCTTTTTGAACATTTCATACTCTTCCGAGACATCCCTGAATTCTTTTTCAGCATTTACAGTGATCTTATTGCTTTCTTTAAACTTATAAATGGCAATTCCCAACATTACCAGCAATGCAAATACAATGGACCACATCAAACCATGATAATTTTTCTTCGCCATACCTATTCCCAGTAAAGAAATACTGTCTTTTTCTTCTGTTACAGCGGTCAACTGCTGCTTTGTTTCTTCAAGACCTTTGTTGAGTTCATCAATGGTGGTTTGTTGTCCGTTGACTTTCTCCTGAGAGGCGGAAAGAAAAGATCTGACGGCTGAAAGTGAGTCAAGTGCATTGCCCCACATTTTATTGAGCCTCGATATTTTAACTACCTTAAAATCATTGTAAGTACTGGATTTCCTTTTTACGTATTCAAACTGCTGGTTTAAGGAACCAGTATCCAATGGGGTTTTTTCAATAGTTTGGGCACTAAGCGTTATGCCCGCCAACAGTACAAACAAATTTGTATATAGCAATGCATTACGTAAAATGTATAATAATCGCATATTTGGTTGTTTGATTTAGTTAAGTCAATAGATTACAAATTAAATGAACAGTTTTTTGAGATCATAGATACAACATAAAAAAAATCCCAAAACTTTAAAAATTTACAAGGTTAAAGGGGATAAAATGGAGATTTAGAAAGCCATCGACCTATTTTGAATGGTTCCGGAGGTTAAAAACACCATCACATACCCTTGCCACAAGACCTACCGGTGGCAAGAAAGCTTTTCCATCATTTACGTCTAATGTGCTTGTTTTCAGGGGTGAAGAGGAGAAAAATAAAAATACTAAAAAAATTAGTTTAAAATTTTTAAATGCTACTAAAATTAGTATATTTGTTAATGTAATTAGCAAATAGAAAATTTCTAAATCACAGTGAGCTATGAAACCAAAAACTAATCTTTATTTTATCGCCCTGTTACCGCCTGAAGATTTAATCCATCAAATAGAAATGGCGAGGTTGCGTTTAGCAAAGCAGTTTAAATGCAGGGAGGCTTTAAAATTGGTGCCTGGCATTTCATTACAGATCCCATTTCAGCAACTTCCTTTCAGAGAAGAAATTATGATTGAAAAACTGAAAGAGTTTGCACAGCTTCAGTATCCTATGATGGTTAAACTCAATGGCTATGGGGCATTTCCTGAACATACGGTCTTTATTAAAGCACGACCTTCAGCTTCACTGAAGCTGCTACACCGGCAATTAGGAAAATTTTTGAAGATGGAGTTGAATTTTTCTGACGATATGATTGGTCATAATGTTTTCAGGCCTCATATCACCATGGCAACAAAAGATATTAAATCCAAATTCAGAAAGATTTTCAATGAATATAAATCCGGAAGGTTTGAAGCGGATTTCATGGCCTCCTCGATGTATTTAATGAAACACAATTATTCACATTGGGAAGTATTGGAAGAGCTTGTGTTCAAAGGCGTAGGATATACTATGGATTTGTTCAGGGATAACAATCACCTGACAGTCAGGGATTTGTTGTTGGCCAGGTGAATGGATCGATATTGGTGAAAGCCAAACAATTAATATTTACCGACATGTTACAACCAAAAGTTTTGTAATGGCTACTGACCACAGCAGTTATATTTTGATATGTCTCTTTTTAGATTTGGTTCTACAATTTCAGCACCCGGGAGTGGTGCTGATTTTGTTATTACCGATTCTTATTATTTAAAATGTTAATTTTATAACTGATTAAACACTTCAAGGTAGAAAACAATGAATCTGATCATCGCTTTTGTGGTTGTTGTTTTGTTATTACAAATAATCTTGTTCTTTGTTATCAGAGCCAGAAACAAAAGAATGAAAAAAGAAGATGTCATCGAAAAGTATGGTATCAAGTCGCCGGGTGATGCTTTTGAGTTGATGAATAATCCGGAGATACCGGAAGAAGACCGTATTAAAATTGAAAAAATTTACCGGGGTGAAAATTAACAGTATTATTCCTATTGAATATTCAAAATTCGATGGGTATCAAATCTCTGTAAAGCCAGTTTGTAAGAATAGATCTGGAAAAACTAAAATGTATTAAAGACTAAGCGGATAAATAAAACCTTTACGGGTGGGTTTTCGTCAGCTAAAAGTAGTATTTAACCTGCTTAGCGGCGGTTTTTTAGTCTTCAAAGGGCAAAATGACCGAGAAGGTGCTCCCTTTACCGTGCTCACTGCTAAGGGTGATTTTTCCTTTTAATTTATCAACCGCATATTTTAATATGTAAAGCCCCAGACCAGACCCCTCCTTTTCATCATTGGCCCTGAAAAACATTTCAAAGATGCGCTCATGATAGTCAATACCAATCCCTATACCGTTATCGCTTACCTCTATGATTAAGAAGTTGTTATGATCATCTTTTGCCACTGCTATCTGGATCATAGGTAATACATCAACCCTGGAATATTTTATAGAATTTTCTATAAGATTTTGAAATATCGTAGTTACAATGCTTTTATCACCGTGATAAACGATTGCTTCATCAATGTCGATTTCAAACTTTATTTTTGAAAAATTAGGCAGGTATTTAAATGACTCTATAATGCTTTTAATGATTGCCGGGAATTCAATTTTTATTTTTCTTGCCTGCCACCCCTTTATTCTGGTGAGGTTGATTAAATCCAGAATAATGTTGTTTAACCTCATTATTTGTTCATGGTACATATCCAGGTATTTTTTTGACAAAGGGTCTTTAATGTCATACTTGGCAATGTTGTACAAACCCAGGAGGGAGGCGATGGGCCCTCTCAGGTCATGGGATACCCGGTAAACAAACGTGTCTAGTTCGGTATTTTTCTTTTCAATATCCTTGTTCTTTTCCCTGATGATTCTGGCCTCTCTTTGCAGCATTTCAATTTTGGACATGGCTTTCAGGCTTTTGATAATTGAACCGGTGCCGGTATTGATAACGCTTTCTTTGTTTTCGAGGTGTTTTTCCAGATATTCCAGGGCCAGATGTGTGTTGTTTTCTTTTTTAGCAATCTTATAGAGCAAGTCAAATCCCTTAAACAGAATCAGTTTACTGTTGGTGCTTTTACCTATGTTTATGGCTTTCTGTAAATAGGATTTTGCTTTGTCGTGATAACCAAGGGTATAATAAAGTGCTCCCAGCTTGATCTCACACATAGAGACTCCAAGCTTCTCTCCCATTTCTTTCTGCAAACGGAGACTCCGCAAGAACCATTGCTCTGATTCTCTGTACTCACCCAAGCGAAAAAATACCTTGGCCTTGGCATGATAGGCAAAAGCTAGCCCCCTCTGATCACCCGCCGCTTCTTTCAGGGAGATGCTTCTCTCAGCCATTTTCAACGCCTTCTTATGTTTTCCACGCTTTAAATAAATGCCTGATAATGGGTTGCAGGCATTTGACTCACCGAGTTTATCATTAATCGACCGGCTGACTTCAAAGCACCTTTCATATACTTCTTCAGCACTTTCATAATCATTAAAGAATTCATAAATGGTTCCAATAGCTTTCAGTACCTGTGATTCACCCAGCTTATCTCCAATTTCCCGGCGCAAAGCAAGACACTCGAGTAAATGCTTCAAGCCCAGATGGTAGTTATCGGATTTATAGTAGATGCTGCCAATTGTGTATAGAACCAGCGATCTTTCCGCTTTAAACTGTTTATCTTCAAATTTTTCCAGCACGTCTTTGGAAAGCTTCAGGGATTTCTGATAGTTGCCCAGTATCATCTGGAAAAATCCAGTGTAGGCATCTGCTATATAAATACCATAATCATATTGATATTTCAAGCTAAGCGCTTTGACTTTCTCAATCAGTAGCACCGATTCATTGACATCTTTGATTCTTGTCTCATAGGCAGTTTTTACCAGGCCCCGGATTTTTTCCTTGGTTTTTTGATCTATTTTGGCCTTTGGGCTTAATTGTTGCGTTTGACCCATAGAAAGCTTCTTTTAAAAAATGGAACCCTTAAATCAGAGCTAATCAGTGTAAAACGTGGTTAAGTAGAACATGTGAATCTAAAAATATAAAAATAATTCAAAAAAAAAGCGAAATAGTTTAAAAATATTATTCCTTTACGATTCCGGGAAAAACAATTTTCAGAATGCTGAATTACCGTTAGCTTATAAATAGCATGATAAGTAGTAAAAGCTGAGTAAATTACCGGTATATTTCAACTTGATTTGTAACTTTATATATGACTTCAAAATCAATCAATTTGAACTATTCTGAGTTCATTGATATTACTGCACTGTCCAGCCTTCCGGAAGGGCTGAATATCCTGATGCAGGCCTTGTGGCATTTGAGAAAAGGTCACTGGGATGAAGCACATACTATTGTTCAGGAAGACCCCGGCCAGTATGCCTCATGGATTCACGCCCTGCTTCATAAGATGGAAGGGGATCAATGGAATGCCGAATATTGGTACAGGCGAGCCGGAATAAAAAATCCTGGAATATCTCAAGATGAGGAATGGGATATGATTGTAAGGAAATTGACAACCGCCATTGATTGATAGTGCCCGGCAGTTCGCTTTGCAAGGAGATGAATGGCGTTGCTTTTTTGAGCTGCTGAAATTATTTGTGGAAATTGTATACTAAACCGGACATAATCCGTAAGTCAAGTAGGTAAATTATTTTCACCGAATGGTTTTTAAAAAACCCATAGCATTTATTCTATTTCTCTGTCCGTTTTTTAATTCATTGTCAAAAGAAAAAATCGATAGTTTGCTGGTGGTCCTTGAAAACCATAGGCAATTTGATTCCATCCGGGTGGATATATTAAATGAGCTAGGATTCGAGTATTGGATTGTCGATCCGGCCCAATCGGAAAATTTTGGTTCAAAGGCCTTTGAATTGGCCGAGGAACTGGGTTATATCGAAGGTATTGCCTATGCCCGCAGGGTAATTGGTGTATCTCACTGGTCAAGAGGCAATTATGAACTTGCCCTATACTCATTATATGACGGTTTGGAGAAATACAAGGCTGTTTCTAATCTTTTGGGGCAGGCGAATTGCTTGTTGAATATAGGGTTGGTTTATGCAGATCGCAGGGATTATGAAAGGGCCCTGGAATATTATTTCGATGCTGAGAAAGCATTTCAGGAGCTGGGCGAAATCGATAGAATTGCCACAAATTATAACAAGATCGGCACCATATTTATAGAACAGGAAAAATACGGCGAGGCTTTGGATTATCTTCTAAAAGCCCTGGAAATACATAAAACTTCCGGATTCATGTACGGAATATCGGGAAGTAACAACCGGCTTGGAGTGCTTTATTACAAAAAAGGTGAACTGGACAAAGGCCTCGGCTTTTTCTTTGAATCGCTGGGTATCACCAAGGAAAATGATGATAAGCACGGCACGGCTTCTAATTTAAACCGGATTGGATGTATATATTTAGAGAAAAAAGCCTACGAAATGGCCAGAAAGTATCTGGAGGAAGGAAAAATATATGCCAAAACGGTTAAGGCTACGATGATCCTGAGAGATATCTATTTTAATTTGAAGGAGCTGTATGGGGAAGCTTGGACAATACCAAAATGCCATGGTCTATTTCGACCTGTATTCTCAGATGAAAGATAGCATATTTAATGAGAAAAAGGCCATACAGGTAGCAAATCTTCAAACGAAATATGAATTAGCTGACAAAGACCGGATGCTGGAATTGGGAAAGAAGGAAATTGCCATTCTGGAACAGCAGGCCCGGTTTGACAAAATCATGCGCATTGGATTAATAGCCGGTATTCTGATATTGGGGCTAATTGCCTATTTGATTATCAGTAAGCAGCACTTGCGGATAAAAAGGAATAAGGAGTTATTAGTTAAAAATCAGGAACTGTATACCTCAAAACAGGCTTTGACCGAAGCAGAGCTGGAAAGGAAAATTCAAAGCTTAAAGAAAAAGAGCTACAGAAAGAGTTGGAATTCAAAAACAGGGAACTCACTTCCTTTACCATTAACTTTATTCAGAAAAATGAGCTGATGGAAGCGTTGAAGGAGAATATCAGTGAGATAAAAAAAATATCAGACGACAAAGTATCAGGCAAGCTCAACAGTTTGAACAGGCTTGTCGATAATTCGTTGCATGTCGACAGGAATTGGGAGGATTTTAAACTGTATTTTGAAAACGTTCACAGTGATTTTTTTAAGATTTTAAAAGACTACAAACCAGACCTTAGCAACTATGAACTAAAGTTATGTGCTTTAATCCGGTTAAACCTTAATATGAAAGAAACGGCTACCATCCTGGGTATTTCGGCAGAAAGTGTTAAAACCGCCAGATACAGGCTGAGAAAAAAGCTGGCGCTTTCGAGGGAAGAAAATTTAATTGACTTTATCATGAATCTCGAAAATGCCTATTACCTGGAAAAACCAAATTAATTTTCGAAAAGAAGAACTTACAGCTTTTGTAATATTATAAGATTAGGAGGCTAAAACTCCGGTTATGTTGTGTTTTTCTAATATTTATCGATAATTAATGATCTTGTATTTGCCGGGTTTTTCAAGAAATTCCTTTCAAAATTGATTATTTACCAGGTTTATTACATTCGATAAATTTTATTTCTATTGGTATAATACAAATTTTAATACATAAAGTGCACTTTTTTCTTTATCATTTAAAAAGCTCGATCATCATCGTTTTTAGAAGTATGGAATGGAGCTAAATTGTAATAAGCGGTTGAAAACCAAAATATTAAATCAAATTGACCTTAAAACGTTGCTAAAATGTGGTTTTTTCAACGTTTTGCCCCTCCTGAATATTGATCAGGCAATTGCCAAAAATACCTTTTCGAATGTCAACTATATTTATATATATCTGATTATCAGTATTTTTTAGTTTTTAATATAATCTAATAATTTAAGGGTTCTTTTTGGGCATTTATGTAAATTTTTGAAGATTTATTTTAGAAATGAAAATTACATGGGTGCCATACCAGGGGTTAGCTTTTTTAAATAAATTTATTACTGAGCTAACTTGCTGGTGTGAAAGAGCTGGTGATATATATTGTTTTTAGCATGTCGTCGATCGTCGGTTTTAGTCAACTGCAAACCGGCGATAGTCTGCACAAATCTTTGCGTGTAGCCAATGATACGTCAAGGATCGATGTCATGATCAATCTTTCCGAACATCATCTTGGTTCAAATCCGGATTCCGCTATTTACTGGTCGTCTGAGGCAGCAGAAGTATCAAAACAAATATTTTCCGGACTTCATCAAGCCAGATCCCTCAATCAACTGGGAAGGAGCTACTCTGAGAAAGTAGATCATCATTCTGCACTGCTTGCCCATAACAATGCACTGGAAATATACAGATCGCTTGACAATTTCAAAGGTATTTTTAACTCCCTGGTTTATATTGGTAACGTGTACCGGGACAAAAGCCAGTTGGAAAATGCCGCCAATTATTATACCTACGCTTTGGAATATGCCATGCAGCAAAATGATATGCAGTACATCGCTGATGGATATAACGCATTGGGCGAACTGGCATACTATAAAGGGGATCATGCCGAGGCACTTAAGAATTATATCAACGCCGCCCAGCATTATGAACAGGCCGGGAATAAAATTCAGTCTGCATTGGTGGATAACAACATTGGCATTATTTATAAAGGACAGGGTGACCTGGAAAATGCTCTAGCCTATTTCCAAAAATCAATTTCCCAACTCACTGAACTTGGAGAGGAGTTTCTGCTGATAGAGAAATTGTATGATCTCTCATCGGTATACCTCTCCATGGGTAAAGAGAGTGAAACGACTGAACCACTATTTAAAGCCCTGGTAATCAGTCAAAAAATCAAAGATAAAGGAAAGGTATTGAGAACGCTTTTAAGAATAAACGATGCCTATATCAAGCTAAAAAATTATGAAAGCGGACTTTATTATGCGCAGGAATCGCTCAATTTGGCTAAGGAGTTTAACAATCCCAGTAAACTGGCCGAGGTATACATGCAATTAGCAGCTACCTATAAGGGGGGTGGAAAGTACAGGTTAAGCATACAATACTTCAAAGAGGCTGAAAAGATCATTTCGGATCTGGACAATTATGAGGTGAAGTTTGGACTTTACCGGGATATGGCACTTACCTATAAAATGACCAAAAATTACAAAAGGGCCCTGAATTATGCCGAAAGGTCGCTGGAGGTGGCTAAAAAGATCGATGTGAGAGAACGGATTTATGAGGCTACAGAGGCTTTGTACAAAATATTCAGGGAACAGAATAATCACCACAAGGCCTTATCTTACCTTGAAATGTTGATGGCTTACAGGGATTCTATCCATGCAGAAAACAAGGCTTTGGAAATAGGCAAATTACAGGCTCAGTATGAGGCCGAAAAAGAAAAACAGCAACTGGCCCTTGTACAGAAAGAAAAAGACTATAAGGCCAGGGCCACACTTTCAAGACAGAAAGTGATCAGAAATGCTTTCATTGTTGGTTTTCTTTTTGCATTGACCATGTCTGTTTTTATTTACGGTAACTACAAGCGAAAATCCAAAGCCAATCTGTTGCTCCGAAAAAAGAATTATGAGATTATCATTCAGAAAAAGGAGCTGCTCAGCCAGAAAGACCGGCTATCTATTTTAAACAATGAAATAGCCCATCAAAAGGAAAGGATAAGTGTGCAGAATGAAATCCTTTTTAACAAAAACAGGGAACTTGAAAACCTGAATCGCGAAAAGGACAGTCTGCTTAGTATTGTTGCCCATGATTTGAGGGCACCACTAAATAGAAGTAAGGGATTGGCCGAGCTGATGAAAATGGATGGCGAGCTGAACAGTTCCCAACGCAAATATCTGAAAATGATGGTGAGTGTTTGTGATGAAGGGATCAGCCTGACCGAAGATCTTTTGTGTTTACACTCCATCGTCCAATCCGAAACTGAGCCCGATAATGATGAAATTAATGTTAACGCTTTCTTCGATCAGTTTTTGCAAGGCTATCACGACCGGCTCAAAAAGAAGGACCTGAAGCTACACTATCAACCGTTGAAAAGAAATATAAGTATTGTCACAGACCCTAAATACCTCACAAGAATAGTCGATAACTTGTTTTCGAATGCCATAAAATTCACCTATCCCGGTAAAAATATTTATCTGACAGTGGAAGAGTCTTCGCGCTCCTTCCAGGTATCTATCAGGGATGAAGGACAAGGTATCGGTGAGGATGAACAAAAGCTGATGTTTAAAAAATTCCAGAAATTATCGGCCTTACCCACAGGTGGCGAACATTCTACTGGCCTTGGCTTATCGATTGTCGACAGCCTGGTGCAGAAACTGAATGGAAAGATCAAGGTAAAGAGCCAGGTAGGGGTGGGGACAGAAATAATCCTGGAATTTTATAAGCTTAAAAGACAGATATCATCAACCGATAGTGACAATCACGCTAAGGCAATGATCGACCATAAAAAAACAACCACCAACCCCTAGATTTTTACGTGGTTGTTGAGATTCTTTGTAACTTTTTCCAGCAACGAAATAAGATTTGACTGATCCTTTAAAGAAAGATCCTGCAACATCCTTTCGCCCATTGATATTTTCAATCTTCGAAAAAGTTCGTAAGTTTTCTGGCCTTTACTGGTCAGGCCTACTTTAACTATTCTTCTGTCTTCAATGGAATTGTATCTTTTCAGATATTTTTTGGCGACGAGTTTATCCACAATCCAGGTTGCCGTGCTAAGTGGGGTTTCCAGGTGTCCGGCAATCTCCCGCATAATCACCTCACCCATCAATCCAATGTAACCAATAAGCGAAAGTTCCTGATGTGAGATGTCTTTACACAACTCAATACAGGCGTCATCCACTTCCTGCAGTTTAAGCATTAGCTTTTCCAGGGATTGGCTTAGTCGGTTAACATTGTCGGTTCCTGCATTCATTTCAGCCTCAAGCTTAAGAATCAACTTTAGAAGTTATTAAACACTAAATTAATAAAAAAAATCAAATGGCGTGTGGGTTTGGGTTTAGGTTTGCATATAAATATGGTTTTTTCATGCGTTAATGGGGCAAAGTATTATCAGCGAGAAGTTTTCTTGGCGGCCATCATTTGCCGAAGGCATGGTAAAGTCATTAAACAGCAGCCAGCAAAGAGGGCAAGGCAAATGAGAGGCGGGTGGACATGGATTTCCGACATCATACCCACCTGCCTCATTAATGTTCAGAATGAGTACCGCAACCCCAGTTGCATTTGCCATCTTGAGGCCAGGCTGAAATCATCGACAAAGGTGGATGTCTGGTTAGTATCAAAACTATAAACCGGATTACCATCATCATCGATGGCCACTCCTATGGGTTGGGTATTTTGCGGCAATTGTCTTACGCCCCAGTTAGAATTAATGAAGTTACCGAGGTTGAGAAGATCGAGGCTGAGTTGCAAAGTGTTGTTGTTATTCAACACAAGATCCTGTAAAATCCTCAGATCCCAACGAGAGAACCAGGGGCTTAACAAGGCGTATTTTTCTACATAATTGCCCCGGTTTTCGCTTAGGTATTCATCCTGGGCAATGAATTCCCTCAGTGCCTCTCTTTGTGCATTTTCAGTAGGATTGCCAGGAAAAACCGGAGGAGCAAAGCTCATCTGATCAAGTTCACTGTCTGTAGGGATATAGAGTAAATCATTAAGTGCTGAGGCATCTCCATTGATATCACCGGAATAGGTGTAACTAAATCTGCCTCCCTTGGCGTACTCAAAAAACATAGAAAGGGTAGTGGCCATTTTGCCATTGTTATAAGTGAATTTTTTATTGGCCGTACCGACAATGCGGTGTTGGTTCCCGTAAAGTGAAGGGGCCAATTGTGGTGTATTGACATGGCCCAGGGCAGGGTTGCGGTCGTAGGCATCACTTGATATCTCCGCTTCTATAGAGCTTATATCTTTGGCATCCAGGAAATTATAGGCCAGCGAGGTATATATCCCGTTGTTCCAGTTTTTCTTAAGCTCAAGGGTAAAGTTGAAACTTTTGCCTTCGTCCGAATTGGTGAATACATACGCATTAGTAGGCAAATCAAATCCCAGGCCTGAAAATATGGCTCTGTCAGCAAATGTGTAAACCGCCCGGTTATCTACACCTGGCAATGTACCCGTGGGTGGTTTTAACCCGTAGTTTCTGACAATCATGGCATTTCTATCCCTGGTGTAGATGAAGTCGGCGGAAATAGTTAACCCGTTTTCCAGCCTTTTGTCAATACCTAAATTAGTTCTCCATACTTGTGGAAATTTAAAATCGGGTTCGGTGATATTATAAAAAAACCAATCGGGGTTAGCCACCTGATTGCCTACCCACACAAAAGGAAAACGCCCGGTAAATAAACCTGTCCCTCCTCTCAGTTGCAGGTCTTCCAGGCCATTAACCTTCCAATTGAAGCCCAATCTGGGTGAGAACAAGGGTTTCTGATCGGGTAATACCGTGTGGTCAAAGGTGACAGGGGTGCCATTTTCATCAAAATATACCACGCTGGGGTCATAGGAACCTCCTTCCGAAATCAATCCTCCTTTGCGTTCGATGTTTTCCAGGATTTTGTCTTCGGTATCGAAATATAGAGGCAGGTCCATTCTGATGCCCAGGGTCAGGGTCAGGTTTTGATTTACATGCCACCGGTCCTGCGCGTACAAGGCCAATTGGCCTACGTTGGTTTCGGCCAGGGCCCAACTATCATTGGCATTGTTATTGTCAAAGACACGCTGGGCAAAGTCCGCGATAAAGTTCAGGGAGTCACTATTGACATAGTCAGCAAAAGCCTGTACACTTTCAAAGCCCGGTCCAAAAGTGCCCCCGTTGTAAGGATAATTAAAAGGCTCGTAAACGCCCAGATTAAAGGAATTATCGAAATTAAACCGTTCGAGGGATCCCCCAAAAGTAAAATTATGGTCACCGGCGTAGACTTCAAAGTTATTGGTAATCTGAAAAACATCCTGGTCTAATCTGTTATTGATCGAAAAAGGTTCATGTCCGGCTACAATGTACCGGATGCCGTCGCGATTAATATTAACCACGGGAAAGGGTTCACTAAACGGATCCCTGGAGTCACCGAATGCGGTGTAACCTACTTGCAGTTTGTTTGAAAACTTGTTGCCGAAAATTGATTTCAACTCGATCAGGCTGGAGTTAATCCGGTTGTCGATCTGGTAACCTGAATTAAAGAATTGCAGGGTGGTAGCGTCCGGACCCCTTCTTCCGAGCGCCGATGGGTGGGCAGGCTTTTGCTTGGAGGCATCCAGGAAATTATAAATAGCGGTTAAGGTATGATTCCGGCTGATGTTCCAGTCTAGTTTCAGAATACCTTTTTCATTATCAGTATCGTGTGTATAACCCTCGTATGGCCCGGTCTCATAACCAACGCGATCAGCCAGTAACTGACTCACGAGATTAAGATCTGCGGCCTCTACCCGGGATACATTTTCATCTGTCACATTGGTGCCTGAGGCAAAAAAGTTGGATCCCAGATCTTCCCTTCTTTCCATTTCAAAATTGACAAAGAAAAACAGTTTGTTTTTGATGATAGGCCCTCCAAGGCTAAAACCGGTTTGAAACTGCGTTAAATCCGGAACAAATATATCATTCTCATTTACCCTCGAACCTGTCAGGTTTTCATTTCTGAAAAAACCGAAAACCGTTCCATGAAATGCATTAGTGCCACTTTTGGTTACCGCATTGACAGAGGCGCCGGTGAATCCGGACTGTGTGACATCATAAGGCGCTATGGCCACCTGGATTTGATCAATAGCATCCAGAGAGATCGGCTGGGCGTCTGTTTGCCCACCCGGAGTGGCAGCATCCAGTCCGAAAGGATTGTTGAAAATTGAACCATCGAGGGAAAAGTTGTTGAACTGGTCGTTTCTTCCCCCGAATGAATTACCGTCTGAAGCCGGGTTAAGACGATAAATATCACTGGCCGACCGGCTGATAGTGGGAAGAATCTTCAGTTGCTCATTGTTAATGTTGGTACCTGCTCCGGTCCGGTCGCTGTCAAGGATATCATCCGGACTGGCTGTTATCACTACATCTTCCAGGGCTGTGGCCTCACTTTTCAGGTCGAAATCAATGGTTAGTTTTTGCCCGAGAGAAAGATACACATTGGTGTATTTTTGGGGTTTATAACCTAAAAACCGGCCTTCTATCGTGTATGGCCCCCCAACACGCATGTTTGGTATATTAAACCTGCCATCGGGCAAAACTGCTATGCCATACTGAGTGCCTGAGGGCTTATGAATTGCCTGAACGGTCGCTCCCGGCAGGGCTTCTCCTGTTTTGTCAACCACCCGACCGGTGATGGAAGCGGTTGTAACCTGGCCCATTGCCTGGGTAAAGTGGAATAGTGTACATAAGGTAATAATTAGTAAGCGTTTTACTTTCATAGGAGATAGTTAAAGGTTAAACATCTGTTTGCGAGCTGGATTGAACAATAATATAATTAAAATCTCGATAATTATTAAACTATAATGCCTTGAAAATGAATACTTTTCCAAGGCAACAATGCATTATCAGAAATGTTTAATTTTTATCGCAAGTGTCTGAAAGCCAAAAAAGCGGCAATTTTATTTTGAAAATTACCGCTTAAAAGGTTCCTTTTTTTAAAACAGCACAAAGTGCAAATCTCCCCATCCGTAATGATTATTCCTGTTTGAATAATCAATACGGAACTTTTACCTGGCATTGGCCCCAATAGTTGGAATTGACTAACTAACGTTCCGGATACCAGTATTAACTAAAAGTATAGTAACAAATCTTCCTATTTGCGGGGCTGGCTTCCAGATCACTATAAAGATAGTGAAGTTTTACGGGATTATGAAGTTATTGTGTAATTTTAACATAACCGTTTGACTTCCCCGTTATCTAAATGGCTGGCTGAATAACCCGTTGATCTCCACATCCACTTTGTTAACAATTTCTGCAAAATCGTTGATGTTATTAATAAAATCCATATTATTTACATCGATGATCAATAATTTACCCAGGTCATATCCTGAGATCCAGTCTTTATAGTGTTCATTTAATGTTTGCAAATAATCCAGTCTGATGGCATTTTCATAATCCCTGCCCCTTTTTTGAATTCTTTCCACAAGTTTAGGAATATCAGCTTTCAGGTAAATTAAAAGATCCGGGGCTTCCACCACTTTAATCATCGACTCAAACACACCCAGGTAATTGTGATAGTCCCTTTCATTCAGCTTTCCTATTTTAAACAGGTTTCTTGCAAAAATGTAAGCATCCTCGTAAATGGTTCTATCCTGAATAACGGTGCGGTTATTGCTTCTTATTTTTTGTACCTGGTTAAAACGGCTGTTAAGAAAGAAAATCTGCAAATGAAAGGCCCATTTTTCCATGTCCTCATAAAAGTCCTTTAAATAGGGGTTATTCTCTACCGACTCCAGTTCAGAATCCCAATTAAAATGTTTGGCAAGCTTCTCAGCCAACGTCGTTTTACCGGATCCTATGTTGCCTGCGATTGCTATGTGCATACGATCGATTTCCTAGAAATTAAGCCTTAAAGCTAAATAAAAATTCCTTCCCGGGGCACTAATCCCTGAAGAATATGGCCTGTAGTGCTTGTCAAAAATGTTTTCCACACCGCCGGTCATATTCCAGGTATTATTAAATTGATAAGCCGCTTTTAAATCCAGAACCTGCCATGCCAGCGCACCGTCTTCGGTATACAGGTGTGTTTTGCTGCGCTCGGAAGGGGACAAATCTTCAAAATCCCTTTTTGCCGATGTTCTGAGAGAGAGTTCGGCCTTGATTTTATTATGATTGTAAATCAGGCTCGTTCTCGTAAAAAGGGGAGTGGTATGGCGTAGTGGTTCATCGTTGGTCCGGTCTTCCCCGTTATTGTAAGTCAGTGAGCTGGCCAGGGAAAAGTCTCTGCTGATATCCCACAAAAAGTTAAAACTACCTCCTAAGATAAAAGCGTTTCCGGTATTTACCAGGGCCTCTACTTTACTGGGTATGCCATCAAAGATTATGGAATCCTGGCCATTAAAGGTGAATTCATCCCGTACCATGGCATTGTCAAGAAAAGTAACAAAAAAAGTGGCAGTCAATCTGAGCCGTCCGGAAATGGTTTTGGAAACGGAACTTTCCAGGTTGTAAGCATATTCGGGTGCTAAAGAAGGGTTGGGGACAACCACTATGCCGTTGGCCCCATCGAATACTTTACCCACATCGTCAATATTCGGTGCTCTGAAGCCGGTGGAAGCTACGAAATCAAATTTCCAGGATGCCTGTGGTTTGAAAACCAAACCCAAACTACCGTTCACTGAACCGTTTTCAATATCGAGCCGGTCAAAATCGAAACCAAGGTCATCTTCTTCAGCTATCCTGGCGGTCAATTTAACATAATTGAACCTGAGCCCGGCGTTGATATTTACTTTCGGATTTATTTTCCAGAAATAACTCATATAACTGGCAAGGCCCGTATAGTCACTACCCCCGCTGGGATATCGGGTGCTTAACGTGGAGCGAGTGCCATCATCGATGTTTCTTCTGAAAGCCGTTGATTTCACGTCGTTGTATAATCCTTCAAATCCGTAGTAAACATGTTTGTTTTCATCAAGGGCCTTGTCAAAATCTATATTTGCAGAAAACATATCCACCTGTTCAGTTCTTGCCCTTAACCACGGATCCTGATAATTCCTGTTGTTTCTGCTTTCCTCCATATTCTGATAACCCAGTGTCACTTTCAACCGGTTAAATAAACCGCCGGTTTGCTTGACATTAAATTGTAATGAATGCATCATCCATCTTTGGGGGCCGTAAAACCACTCGGCAGACACCGGCAAACCGTCCTCTTCCTCAATTAGCCGGTCATATCTGGGAATATCCGAAGTGGTGCTGTAGTTCAAAGCGTACACCATATCCTTTTTGGGATCGATTTTATAATGAAATTTTTGCAAAAGGTTAAACTGCGAGTAGCCTGAGGGTACCTGCAGGTTTTCGTCGTCATTGGTGACTATCCGGTCTTCAGTACCGACCCTGGTTACGTAATACTCCCTTTTACCATAATCGGGAAATTCGCTGGTTCTGTTTTGCCCTGTTCTCAAATCATCAAAATCGCTAAAAGTAATGCTGGTCAATGCACTTAATCTGTTGCCCGCAACATTTACATGGGCATGAATAGTCTTTTCATTGTTGGCACCGGATGTCCTTATCAATGCATTGCCCGTGGTGGCCAGTTGCTGATTCTCTGAGAAAATCAACTTTTTAGTCTGAAAATTCATGACGCCACCCAGCGCATCGCTGCCATAAATCACCGAACCCGGACCAAAAACCACCTCAGCTTTCTCTAAAATGTTAGGATCGATACTAATCACATTTTGCAAATTGCCACTTCTGAAAATGGCGTTATTCATCCTTACACCATCGACCACAATGAGTACCGAATTAGCTGCAAACCCCCTGATCATCGGGCTTCCTCCACCTAGCTGGCTTTTTTGAACAAAAACCTGGCCGGTACTTTCGAGCAGGTCAGCGCTGGTTTGAGGGTTGTTGAAGGTGGTGGTTTTAGGAGAGATGGACACAATTTTGTGGGGGATATCTTCCCTTGGCTGCTCCCAGCGATTGGCCGAAATTACTACTTCATCAATGCTAATAATACTTTCTGTCAGATCAACTTCGACCGTATCTCCCTTATTTTGGCGATCGATAAACGGAATGCTTTTATTAACATAGGCAGGATGCTGAAAATGCAGTAAAGTATAGTGTTTGAACCCCGAAATATCGGCTATGCCATTGGCATTGGTTAATGTTGATGAACCATCTTCCGTATATACAGTTACATTTTCTATGGGTGTACGGAGATCCTTATCCACCACTCTGACCTTTTGGGCCAGGCTGAAATGCGTGCCCCCGATCCATAAAAAGCCTGATAAAATAACCTGTAATAAAAAGTATTTCAACTTTCTCACCATACATTTGCATCCATTACTCAAAGAGTAGCAAAAATATTAAATTAGTTCGCAATATTATCAATATGATTTTGTTTTAGGTAAATTATTGAAACCACAAGATTCATGCCTATTATCAACGATACCGGTTATAAACGCCCTTTTTATTTGTTCAACCAACACCTGGAAACCATCCTTCCCAGTATGTTCAGAAAAGTCAGGGGAATTGCCTACCAACGTGAAAGGATTGATTTGGAAGATGGCGATTTCCTGGACTTGGATTGGCTAAAGAATAACCATGAACGGCTGGTGATTGTAAGTCATGGATTGGAAGGCAGTTCGGACCGGCATTATGTGAAGGGCATGGCTAAATTGTTTCATCAGAATCAATGGGACATTCTGGCCTGGAACTGCCGCACCTGTAGTGGCGTTATAAACCGGACTGCCAGGTTTTATCACCATGGGGCCACTGATGATTTAAAAACAGTGATCGACTATGCGGTTTCGCTGAAAAAGTATCGAATGATTGTATTAATTGGTATCAGTATGGGAGGGAGTCTTACGCTGAAATATTTAGGTGAAAATCAGACCATTCCAAAGGTACTGCTTTGTGCAACGGTTTTTTCTGTGCCCTGTAATCTCAAATCAAGTGTCATGGCACTTGAGAAACGCGGAAACCTTTTTTACAAACGGAGGTTTTTGAAAAAGTTGAAAAAGAAGATAAAGGCCAAAGCCGAAATCATGCCTGATGTAATCGGTACCGATGGTTTTCAGGGTATTAAGCGGTTTAATGATTTTGACAATAAATACACAGCGCCACTGCATGGGTTCAGGGATGCTGAAGATTTTTATGAAAAAGCCAGCGCCGAAAAATACATGAGGGAAATAAATCTTCCGACTTTGATTGTCAATGCAAAAAATGACCCTTTTTTGCCTATGGAGTGCTATCCAATCAAAATAGCTGATAACCATGACAGTGTCTTCCTGGAAATGCCGCTTCATGGCGGGCATGTCGGCTTCAGCCTGCGGGGTGAGGAATTTAACTGGGCGGAAAAAAGGTCTTTGGCTTTTGTGAATGATGTTATTCGCCAGAACACTATTTCCTGAAACGGCCACCAACGCACTTAAAACCTGGCGCCGACATCTCGTGGTAGTTACACAACATTTCTAATAAAATTCTTTGTGTATCTTAGTGCCTTGGTGTCTTTGTGGTTCCCTATTTTTCACCACGGAGGTACCAAGACACAAGGAGACACAGCGATTTTTTCCTATAAAATGAAAATACAAGTACAATGTTTTAGACAAAATTCTTCGTGCCTTGGTGTCTTTGTGGTTCCCCATTTTTCACCACGGAGGCACCAAGACACAAGGAGACACAGCGGTTTTCTCCTATAAAATGAAAATACAAAGACCCAGTCAATATTTTGTAAGGCTCGGATCGATCTCATCTGCATAGGCAAGGATCCCTCCTTTGAGGTTATACAAATTATCAAATCCAAACTGACTCTGCAAAAAATGTACAGCCTTGGCGCTCCTGCCGCCACTTCTGCAATACATAATCACTTTTTTCTCCTTGGAAATTTTATCTTTGGCTTCGGCAATTGTGGCTAATGGGATTAACTCCCCATCAATGCTGGCAATTTCACGCTCATGAGGCTCCCTTACGTCGATCAACTGAAAATCTTCCCCGGTTTCTTTCATTTGTGCCAATTCATTAACTGTAACTTCCTTAACCATATATTTAAACTTTATTTGATGATCAATATTACAAAACTCTCAAAACCCTTCAAAGACTTTTGAAGTAATTAGTTTATTTGAGCAACTGTTGCGCCAGGGGCTATCTGCCGTAGCGCTGTGCCCGAGTTTGCCGGCATGATTTTCATTAAAACCGCTTTAAAACCAAATCAGAGACCGTATCGCCAATGGCCAAAGAGGAAGTGGCTGCGGGAGATGGGGCATTGCAAACGGAGATGGCTTTGCGATCTTCCAGGATCAGGAAGTCATCCAGGAGGCTACCATTCCGGTCACAGGCCTGTGCCCTCACGCCAGCTCCTCCGGGCTCCAGGTCATCTTTCCGGATCTCAGGCAACAGTTTTTGCAGGGCTTTGGTAAATGCCGCCTTGGAAAAAGACCGGTACAATTCCCCCATGCCTGTTTGCCAATATTTCAAAGCCACCTTTTGGAATCCCGGCCATGCCAGGGTTTCGGTGAGCTCACTGAGCTTTATGTCACTCTTTTTATAACCCTCACGTCGAAAAGCCAGCACTGCGTTCGGACCAGCTTCAATGCCTCCGGAGATCATTCTTGTAAAATGTACACCCAAAAACGGAAAGGCCGGGTCAGGCACCGGGTAAATGAGGTTTTTTACCAGGTACTCTTTCTCTTTTTTTAGCCTGTAGTATTCACCACGAAAAGGGATAATTTTTAAATCCAGCTTATCTTTTACCAAACGGGCTATTTTGTCCGAATATAACCCGGCGCAATTGACCACCAATGTTGCCTCGTGATTGCCTTTATCTGTGACGACCTCTGATCCGTTAGCGGTTGTTTTTATATTAACCACCCTTTCCCCGGTTATTATTTCTCCGTCTTTGGCTTTTACCTTTTCAGCATATTTCCGGGCCACCTGCCTGTAGTCTACAATACCGGTTTGAGGAACAAACAGGCCACCCATACCATTTACATGGGGTTCATATGCTTTCAGTTCCTCTGGCCCGAGGTTTTTCAGATTAATAAGCCCGTTTTTACGGCCCCTTTCTTCCAGTTTTTTCAAAAGGGGAATTTCGCGTTCGCTGGTTGCCACCACAATTTTACCGCACCGTTCATAAGGGATTTCTTCCCTGTTGCAGAAGTCCAGCAGCATATGGTAACCTTTAATGCAGTTTTGGGCCTTCAGGCTACCAGGCTTATAATATAGTCCCGAATGAATGACCCCACTGTTATGACCGGTTTGATGGGTTGCCAGGTCATTTTCCTTTTCAATGATTGCGAGTCGCAACCGGTTTTTTTTATTTTTTAGTTGAAAAGCGGTGGCTAACCCCACAATTCCACCTCCAATAATGATAATGTCGTGTTTCAAAGTATGTATCTGTTGGTTCCACAATTGTTACCCTCACAGGCCTTAAGCTGCCCCAAAAATAATAAAATTGGTCAAAGTCTATGCCTTCATGGCAGTTATAAAAATGCTTGGGATCATCTTATGACTTCTACAGGATACCTTACCTCAACACACTAGATAAAACATAAAAAATACGGCTATTTATTTTATGAATTTTTCAATTAGGAGGGTTATAAGATAAATAAATCGAATTTTTGGTAATTAATTTTGTTGTTAAGTTTAGAAATGCATAATTTGTATAACCTAGATGCGCATTGAATGACTAACCTTTTTATAAACCGGGATGCCAAACAGGTTGCAAAACTTAAGAAAGGCAGCGAAAAGGCCTTTGGTAAGTTGTTCAGGAAATACGCTAAAAAAATCTACAATACTTCACGTAAATTGAAACTTTCTCACGAGGAGGCAGAGGAGGTCGTGCAGGAATTGTTTTTAAAGATTTGGCAAAAACGTACCAACCTCGATGAAAACCGCTCCTTTAATGCCTACCTTTTGACCATTACTAAGTCACTCATCATCAAAAAAAGCAGACAAAGGGTCTATCAGGCTGCCTATGAAAAGTATGCAATCACAAACTTTTCAGACATTAGCCATCAAACCGAAGACTACGTGATCTTTTCAGATTTGGAAGCCTTGTCCAGGTCTTACGTAGAAAAACTGCCCAATCAACAAAAGCAGATTTATATGATGAAAATGCACGATAACCTGACGATGGAAGAAATTGCCAAAACATTGAAAGTTTCCAAAAGAACTGTGGAGAATCATTTTTACCGGGCTTGTAAAAACCTGCGTACCCAGTTGGTCAAATAACTTTTCTTCCCTTTCACCTGTCGCTTTTCTTATTGAATATAAATTTTTTTTCTGTGGCTGAGTAAACCGCTACACAAGTGGCTATATAATATATCACAGTAAGGTAATTTATGACTAATCCTAGCCAACTTGCCGATAAATTTTTTAAGGGGCTGTGCTCTGAGAGCGAAGCCAAAGCTTTTCTGGCCTGGTATTTTTCAGAAAATGCAGAAAAAAAACTGAAAAAAGAGATTGAGGGGCGATGGTTGGAGATGGCAGCTTATGCGGAATGGGATGAGAAATCCCTTTTTGAAAGGATTCAAAACGCCAAAAAACAAAACAAGTTGTTTGTTTCCCATAAAGCTGAAACAGTGATCAAAGAGGAGCGAATCAGATACCTCAAGAAAAAAAAAGCGATGAGATACCGTTGGTATGCCGCGGCTTGTCTGGTAATGCTGATCACCCCCCTGGTTATTGCCCGTTTTTGGCCAACCACCTATCCTGCAGAAAAGGAAACCAGCCTTCCCGAGTACATCATTAAGTCCAATCCTGCCGGTCAAAAGTCCACCATATACCTCGGGGACGGCTCTCAGGTGGTACTCAATTCGGCCAGTACAATAAAATATCCCCCCAGATTTGCTACGGAAGACCGGCTCATTTACCTGGAGGGCGAGGCATTTTTTAAAGTGGCTAAAGACTCTTTGAGACCATTCAGCGTAATGGTGGATCACACACGGGTTACAGCACTCGGTACCTCCTTTAACATCCGGTCATTTAAAGGTGAGGAAAAATCGTGCATTGCGCTGGTGACCGGAAAGGTGGAAGTCCGGGGGGCGGAGGGAAGTGGTAAACAGTTTTTTTTCCTGGAACCCGGAGAGGGGGTTGAATATCTGAAAGCAGGAGGGGGCCTGACCAAAATAGCCATTGATTCCGAACAAACCATTGCCTGGAAAAATGGCATACTGCATTTCAACGAAGAGCCGGTTGCTCAGGTCATCAGGGAATTGGAAAGGTGGTATGATGTACAAATTCATATGTCCCCGGAGATAAAAGGGAATTTTACGGGACGCTTTCAGAATCAAACATTAAAAGCAGTCCTGGAAGGGCTTGCCTATTCATTTTCATTGACTTACAGTATCAACGGAAAATCCGTGGAGCTCAAACAAAAAAATAAATAATATGACAGGAATTATACCATTCAACTCCAGTTAAAGGAAGAAAAGCCAGCAACTTGGCGGCGGCTGGCTTTTCCGAAATTCAAGTTTTAATCAAACAATGTTCAATTAAAAACAAGCTAAACTATGAAATTATGCATACTTCGGCAAATTATTATGATTTCAAAATATTGCATCTATGGAACAATTATACAATGTGTAGCTTTTTCCTTTTTAAATGCTAAGAATGTAGAGGCACAGAAGATAAGTCTGGAAGATTTATCCATTGTATTGAGTGGTGAGGCCCGAACGTTGGGAGATCTGTTCGATGAAATCAGCCATAAGACAGATTTTATATTTGCTTTTCATAACGAAGATATTAACCTCGGAAAAAAGGTTAGATTCCAAGGCTATGAAGGAACCCTGGCAGGCTTGTTAAGGGATTTGGCAGTTAAATCCGGTTTAGGTTTTAAACGGGTAAACAATGATATATTTGTTAAAAAGCGGACATCCGACAAAAAGTCTAACCCTGTTCTGGAAGAGCTTTTCGAAGTGCAGATCAGCGGTAAGGTAACAACTGCGGACAATGAACCCATACCGGGGGTAAATGTGCTGGTGAAGGGAACCCAAATCGGCACAGTGACGGATGTGAATGGTGATTATACTTTAAACGTTCCTGATAATGCAACCATTTTGGTTTTTTCATCTATCGGATACAGCATTGAGGAGGTGGCCATTGATGGGAGGACGACAATAAATGTCACCATGTCTGAAGACGTTCAGGCCCTGGATGAAATAGTGGTGGTAGGATATGGTACTCAGAAAAAGGCCGACCTCACCGGTGCTGTAGGTTCAATTGGTGCGGAAAATATTGTCAATAAGCCTATCGTAAGCCCGGACCAGGCCCTGGCCGGAACGGTGGCAGGGGTCAGTATCATTAACCGCAGCGGTGACGCGGCAGCGCCCATCAATGTAAGGATAAGGGGAGTGGGTACTGTCGGTAATAATCAGCCACTGTGGGTCATAGATGGTGTGCCGATTGTACAAACCACTAATATCACCGTTAACACCTCCTCAACGACCGATTCCAATCCTCTGGCTGGCATCAACCCGAACGATATTGAATCCATCGATGTGTTGAAAGACGCTTCTGCTGCGGCTATTTATGGGGCAAGGGCTGCCAATGGTGTAATTATAGTTACCACCAAGCGTGGAGCGGAGGGCAGTGCCTCGTTTTCCTACAATGGCTATGTTGGTTCTGCCAGGGTAAGGGAAAGGCTCGATGTGCTTAATGTGGATCAGTACATCGATTTACAAGCCGAACTGGGCCGGGATTTCAGTGAGTTCCGGGGCAGGCCTTTTGTGGACTGGCAGGATGCGGTATTCAGAAATGGATTTACCCAAAGTCATAACCTTTCGGTTTCCGGTGGCAATGAAAGAGCCAACTACCTGATATCCGGGGGTTACCTGGCCCAGGAAGGTATTGAAAGGGCGCAGAATTTTGAAAGATATTCGGTAAAAGCCAACTCCGATGTAAAAGTAGGGGAACGTTTTAAGTTTGGAGAGTCTATCCTCATCAGTTTTACGGAAAGGCTTGTGCAATCAGAAGGTGTCGGCGACTGCTGTCAGGCGGCATTTAATGGTGCACTCAATAATGTGCCGTGGTTTGAGGTATTTGACCCCACCACAGAATTTGGCTACAACCTGGAAACACCTGAAAACCGTGGGGTAGCCGGAAGAGCCCTGAACACAGTTTTCAGAACCGATACAAGGGTCAACGAAACTATTATTAATGCAACCAAAATTCTCGGCAATGTTTATGGTGAATTTGAGATTATAGAAGGATTGACTTTTAACATGTCCGGAGGTATAGATTATAATGTCGGAGATGCCAGCTTTTTCCAGAATAATGCCAACTACGGCACCACTTTTCAGCAGTCTCTTTTGGTACAGTCGAGACCTATTGAGCGTACCACCAACTGGGCCAATACACTTACTTATAATAAAAGTTTCGGCCGAAATGATTTGACTGTTTTGCTGGGATATGAGGAAACCAATTTTAGATTTGACAAAGTAAGGATACAGGGCAGGGACCTGTTTGATCCGGATAACCTGAGATTTGCTTCATCCGGAAACGCAGTCGCTGCCGGCAATGAAGCTGATCAATGGGCACTGAGAGGTCTTTTGGGAAGGATTAACTTCTCCCATGATGGCAAATACCTGGCTACGGTCAACGTAAGAAGAGACGCTACCTCGCGTTTTGCAAAAGATAACCGTGACGACATATTTCTGTCTGCTTCGGCAGGCTGGAGATTGAGTGAGGAAAGTTTTTTTCCGCAAACCAATGTCATAGATGATTTAAAAATCCGGGCCAGTTGGGGAGAGTCGGGCAACCAGTTTACAGGAGTCAATTTTGCCTTCCTCAGCGCGTTGCAGACCAATATCTTTTATGTGTTGGGTGATGCCCAGAATGTGGTCAGGGGTCCGGCGCCAGTCAATTTTGCCAATGAAGATTTGATATGGGAAACCAGTACACAGTCAAACGTCGGAATTGACGCCAGCTTGTTGGAAGGGCGGGTAGAGCTTACCTTTGATTATTACAATAAAGTATCGAGGGATGTATTAATTGGCCTGCCTTTGCCTTTTGTATCGGGATATTTCCTGCCAGCGGATGCCAACCTCGGCGAGATCAGGAATAATGGTATAGAATTGGCCGTCAGTTACAGAAATAGTATTGGGGATTTCACCTACAGCATCGGAGGCAACATCACCACTGTTAACAATGAAGTGGAAGATCTGGGAGGTGTGGCCGGTATCATTACTGGTATTGGGGGTGAGCAGACACACAGAACTGTAGAAGGGGAATCCCTGGGGCACTTTTACGGGTTTAAAACTGATGGAGTTTATCAAACCCAGGAGGAAGCCAACGCGGCCCTTCCCGATGCATTTTCGGCAGGTGCAGCGCCCGGTGATATCCGGTTTGTCGATGTAAATGGCGATGGCGAAGTAAATGCCGATGACCGTACGATTTTGGGAAGTCCCATTCCCGGATTTTTCTATGGATTCAACCTTCAGGGTGCTTATAAAGGTTTTGACCTGGCCATTCAACTGCAGGGAATCGGAGACCGTCAGATATATAACCAGGGCCGTGAGCAACTGGAAGCTTTAAGTGGTAATACCAATTCTTCTACCAGCGTCCTGGGACGATGGACTGGTCCAGGCACCAGTAACAGCATGCCACGGGCAACTGAAGCTGATCCCAATGGCAACCAACGTTTTTCAGACCGGTGGATAGAAGATGCCGGCTTTATGAGGTTAAGAAACCTGCAGTTTGGATACACGGTACCCCCGGAGGTGCTTGAAAGGGTAACCAATAACTTTGTTTCCAACGTCAGGATCTTTTTTGGTGCACAAAACCTGTTGACAATTACCGATTACAGCGGATTTGACCCTGAGGTAACACGTGCACAAAGTTTCCAGAAGGGGGAATTTCCATTGGCCACAGGCCAGGACGGAGGTGCCTCCCCCCAGCCCAGAATATTTCAATTCGGCTGGCAGGTTAATTTTTAATGGCCACAAACGATACGATTATGACTTCTACTAAAAATAAAATAGTCAGGATGATGAAAAAGATAGCAAGCCTTTTGATGATCTTCCTTATACATAATTCTTGCAATGACCTTGATTTGCTGCCGTTAGACCGTGTTACAACATCGACATTTTATCAAACAAAAGATGACTTTGACGGCGCTATTTTTGCGGCATACTCATCGATACAGGATTTTTGGGGAACCAGTACAGAGACCCTGTCCGAACGGGGTGAATTCTGGAAAATTACCATGACCATTACCGACGATGTGGCTGCGGATCAGAATGTATCGGACCAAATCTCCAGGGATATCGATAACCTGTTTATCAGGGCCGGTGAAGTGCCTTTTGCCGCCATCTATACACAAATTTATGAAGGTATTCTGAGGGCCAATCTGGTGATTGAAAACCTGGATGGCGAGAATCAACTTACAGCGGAAGAGAAGCGTGTCTTAGAGGGGGAAGCCAAATTTTTAAGGGCGTTTTTTCATTTTCAGGCTATGAAATTGTTTGGTACGCCCCCATTGGCCACCACGGTGAGCACCGACCTCAACGACTTGGCCTTGCCCAATGCCACCCGGGAAGCATTATTTACACAAATCCTTGATGACTTTGGAGTGGCTGCTGTCAATTTGCCCGAAAGCTGGGATGAGAGTAACACAGGCCGCGCCACAAACTGGGCAGCCAAATCATTTATGGGTAAGGTATATGTCTGGCAAGAAGACTGGACAGCCGCGGTTACGGCCTTTCGGGAAGTCGTGGATCTCGGGCCTTATTCGTTGGAGCCTAATTACGAGGATGTATTTGCGTTCGACAATGAGAATAATGCCGAATCGATTTTTGAGATTCAATATGGTGGCCCGTTCTCGGATGACAACCTGTGGGTTTTTGATGATACACATTCTGAAAACTTCAAAGCCACCCAAGGTATAGGTCGTGGTTATTATTGGGACGCAAGTTCAGACAACGGAGCGCCTGGCAACAAGCTTGGGTGGTGGGCGCCTACACAGGATTTGGTTGACGCTTATGAGCCCGGAGATGAGCGTTTTAGTGTTAACATTTACCAGGAAGGGGATATGTATTATACCACCTTCACTTCTTTACCCTACGATCCTGTTTGGTCGACAACAGGTTTTACCCTCAAAAAATACCGCGGGGAGCGCAATATTGACCCGGCCAATCATGCGCCGAATGAACAGGCTGATTTTAATAACGAACGTTGGTTCCGGTTTGCAGAGCTAAAACTGCTTTACGCCGAGTCCCTGCTGGAAACCGGCGCTGCCGGTGATGCTACCAATCAGATCAACGATATCCGGATCCGGGCCGGGCTGGACCCACTTCCCGGCGTTGCCACCGAGGACGATCTGCGTCGGGAAAAGCGTCTGGAAATGGCTTTTGAGCCACACCGGTGGTTTGATATTGTTCGGTGGGGAATCGGATCGCAGGTATTTGGTGCGGCGTGGGATGATAAGTTTGAGGTTTTTCCGTTTCCGCAGTCGGAGATCGATAGGTCCGGGGGGGTGTTGGAGCAGAATGTGGGGTATTAGGAATTGACAATTTACAATTGACAGTTGACAATGGTTTTGGAGTGGGGGTTTTTGTTGGTGGGGTGCGGGAGTAGGGTTTGGTAGGGGGTAGGATTTGAATTTTGGGGGGCAATTTGGTGGGGAAGTGGGACGTGGATGTTGTGTAACTTAAGTAGGTGCCTGTTTTTTGGGGTGAAAGCCTCTGTGTCTCTTTGTGTCTTGGTGCCTCTGTGGTTCACCATTTTTCACCACGGAGGCACCAAGACACAAAGAGACATAAAGAAGTTTGTCGAAGACGTTGTGCAACAGCCACGTCGTGCTTGTGCCTTCATCTACTTCCTTTTTCTCCTGATTAATACAAAGGCGCCACTCATTAGAATTAACAGCGGAAGGGCGATCATAGTACGTAACCGGGTAGAGCGGACCTGATCTGTTGACAGGTACAACGTTTTTGGTCTGTGGCTGGGATACGTTATCACTGCCGGGAACCGGTCATAATTAAGCCAACTGAAAAGTGGCTGGGCAAACAGGAAGACATTCCCTTTTTGAATCCGTGAGGAAAGAAAGATCTCGCTTAAAAAGTCAGCGTCACCAATCACAGCCATTCTCTGCTCTTTGCCATTCACCATTCGTGTGAGGCCATAGCCCGCAGTAAATATGCTGTCAGCCATTACGCTGGCTGAGTCAGTGGTAAGCACGGTGTGCTTCCTTGTCGTAAGTATCGGGAAACGATCCAATTCAAACAGCGCGGAGTCTTTCACAGTAAGTGCCGTAGCTCCGGGAAGGACAACGGGGTAGCGTTTCTCGATGCTTAAGGAACTAGTAAAATATCCATCTTCAGAAAAGCCCGTAACGGCATCGGTGATGTCTGTGAAAACAATGGATGGTTCATAGACTGTGTTGACCGATGTCAGGGTACCTCCGGAAGTTAAGCCGAGCATGGCGAGCAGTGAGGTTGTTTTATCGCTTCGTTCAGCTTCAAGAAGTATCAGCAGGTTTTTGCCTGAGCGAATGTATTGGGCTAAAACCTTTAGCTCGTCGGCCGTATATTCCACCTTAGGATCGGCAATGACCAGTATATCGACCTCTTGTAACTGACTGGTTGAACCCAGATCAACCTCCTTAAATTGGAAAGCATGATTAATCAGCGAACTACGAATGGAACGGTCGGTCATCAAAGTGTAATCACCATCTTTTCTTTCCAGGCATGAGCGCTCACCGTGGCCCTTGACATAACCTACCAAAGGAGGCTTCATGATCAGGGACTTCAGCGAAGAAGCTATGTGTTTCTGACCAGGATATTTTTTTGAATCAAGGAACATTCGAAGGAAGGAACTTTGGCTATTAGTGGAAATCACCCGGATGAACTCATTTCCTTCTGCTGAAAGATCTACTAATGTTCTTATTGCTGCAGGAGCAGCAATACGATCCAAACGCAACCGGTAGGAGCTGGCTACATTGGCTGCTAATTGCCGCTCATCCAATCCCCGGTTCTGTTGGTAGATTTTTGGGTTGGAAGGAATGGTGTCATAAAAAAACACGTGGTTGAATTGTAGTTGGGGTAAAAACCTTACAAAATTCTCAAAATACCTTATGTCATTATTAACAGCACCAGACAGGCGGGTAACCCTGGTAATCTCACTGAAGATGTTAACGTAAGAATTCATCACCAGGGAGGAGTCCCGCAGTTGAGCTGTGACTGCCTGAGATTGTGCAGAGATAGTTGCTCTTTTTCGCTCAGTCACATCCCAGTAATATCTATAATAGGGGTTGTTACTTAACATTGCCACAGCGATTATCACTACGGCAAAAGCTGTGAAACGTACCAAAGTTTGAGACCATGTTTGTGTGCGTGCTTTTAAGCTTAATTTGAAAATGGTGGCAGCCACAAAACAACAAGTAATCAAAAGAAAATACATGATGTCCTTTGAGCCGATCAGCCCAGCCATAATCCCTGATACCCGACCGGAGATCGACACCCAGTATAAAATACTGTTCAGGAAAGGGATGTCCTGGCCGATTGCTCCAATGGCGCTGAATAAGCCGATCACCGCAAATGTTGTAATGGCAGCAATCACCTGTTTTGAAGTGAGGCTGGAAATGAACAGGCCTATGGCCGAATAGGTGGTAAGCAACAGGAAATAGCCAAAAATTGCTGAAATTACAAAAGGCGGGTAAAAACCATCGATGATGATAAGACAATAAATGAGTAATGCTGCCAGCACCAGGCATAAAAGCAGGCTGTACACAATCAACGCCAGGTACTTACCCATTACCAGTTGCCAGAAATATGCCGGAGATGAAATAAGGAGCCTGAAGGAACCCGTGTTGTACTCTTTGCTGAAGAGCCCCATGGTAATCAGGGGGATATAAATATAGATGTTATGAACCAGGATATACCCGATCTTGGCGGGGAAGTTCGATCCAAAAATTGCATCAGACGTATGATGAATGCGCCAGCCTTTAGCGACCGAAATACTTATATATTCAAGCCTGTCAAAAAAGCCGTACAGTATCTGAAGCACAAAGGCGATCAGTACGAGCCATATGATGGGCGAACAAAACAACCGGCGGATTTCGTGTTTGGCGATGTTTGTAATGAGTCTCATTTATTTTCGATGTCTAATTTTGAGTAATAGGAATGCTCCAAAACCAATGGAAGATGGAATTAGCAACAGGAAAATGGACCATAAGCCGGCAATTTGCCTGCCATTGATCCGAATGCTATTGTTGGGAGGGACTTGTGTATTGGAGGTGACTGGAAACTCATCATAGGTAAACCATTTAAAGAGAGGGGGTAAGAACAGATAGCTATTCGACTTGATCTCCCGCCTGGAATCTACCTTGTTACCAATAATATCTGCATCACCTATGATCGCAATACGTTGCTGCCTTTCACCCACAGCGCGGGTAAGTCCCATACCAACAGGCTTTCCTTCTCCCTCTATCTCTGCCTTAAGGAACGCAAACGCCTTGAAACCTGCTGGGATGGTAGTATCCTTTTTAATGGCTACAGCACCTGATAACAGCACCGGCGCAGTAAACTCACTGCTCCAAGTGGCCTGGAATTCCGGATCACCGGTGAATACTGACATGGCCTCAGTGGGATAAGCGTTTACAAGTTCTGTATTAAACCTTGAAGCCTGACCCGCCAGTTTGCCGGGAAGGAAAGATAAGCCCAATGGTGCCAGTAAGGGGTTCAGAAATTTACAACTGTTTACATCCCCCAATACCAACAGGTTTCTACCCTCATCGATGTATTCTTGTATGGCCTTTATTTGTGCATTACTATAGGGTGTAACCGGATCAGCAATGACTAAGATGTCTACCTCTTTCAAAGATTTACGACTTAATAGGTTGATTTCCCTGAAGGCAAATCCGTCATTTAATAAGGAGAACCTGTCATCTTCTTTACCATACAGCATCTGGTAGTAATCCCTGCCTTTTTTTCCATGAAAGGTCCTTTCTCCATTGGCTGCCAGAAATCCTATGACCGGCTGCCCTGCCGCCATAGTATTCAAAGCCGATGAAATCTCCTCTTCACGTGGGTAATGGGTTATATCACGGAACATTCTAACAAAAGAGGAAGTATCCTGGCCGCTGATAAATTGGCGGATGTATTCATTGCCCTGGTTTGATAAATCCACCTGCGCCCTTATCTCAGCAGGAGGGAGCACTTTGTTAAAATCAATGTTGTAAAGACCTGCCAGCTTTCTTGCAATCTCTTTTTCTTCCAGCGCGGGAAACCTTTCATAAATGTCTGGGTTACCCGGAATAGTATCATAAAAATAGATGTACGCTATCTTCAGGTTGGGCAAAAACCTCACATACTCCTCGAACCTTCTAAAGTCATTGTTGTGGAATTTTGGCAATCCACTTTTTGGCGTCATGTCGCTCAACAGGTTGATGTAAGTTTTTAGCACCAGGGGCTTATCCCTGAATTTTGAGACCAAACGCCGACTCGCCTCAGTGATCGTATTTTCTTTAGTCCGGGTAAGGTCCCAATAGGCGATGAACCCTGGTTTAGAGCTAATAAAAGCAGCAAGCACTACAAAACCTGCCAGTGTGAAATACAAAAGGAGCCTGTTTGTGAAACCGTATCTTAATCGTTGATCCTGTAACCTTAATAGGGTCAGCACAATAAAAAAAATGGAAACAATCAGAAAATAAGCCATGCTTTTGGTGCTGATCAGCCCTGCCATCATCTGTTCTGCCCTGCCAGATATCGACATCCAGTAAAGCACATCATTTAAATAGGCAATGTCCTGGCCGATCTTTCCCGCATTGCCCAGCAGGGCAATGACAGCAAAGGTGGCAATGCCTGCGACCACTTCATTGGAAACCAGTGATGAAATAAATAGGCCAATGGAGGCATAAGCCATAAAAAGCAAATAAAATCCAATGGCCCCCGCCAGGGTGTAGGACACATCAAAGTGGGTAATCAAAGCACTGCCCAGCACAATAAATGCACCCAGCACGGCTACCAGCAGCAACCCGAACAGTAGTAAGGCCAGAAGCTTACCCAGTACGGTTTGCCAGTCCTTTACCGGGGCGCTCATGAGCAGCTTGAAGGAGCCCGAGCTATACTCCCTGCTAAAAATTCCCATCGTGACCAAAGGCACGTAGATATACAGGTTGGTGGTAATCGCTTTAAAGACACCCCTTGTCCTTAAAACATTAAAAAGCCTGTCTGTTACGTCATTGAGGTCTCGTCCTCTCATAAGGTTAGCCTGCACGTAATCCAACTGGTAAAGATAATTGTAGGCAATCTGAACAATAAAAATTACGATCACCAGCCAGGCCAGTGGGGATAAAAATAACCTGGTGAACTCCTGTTTTGCAATCCTGTGTGTCATCCTGCCACTCCTTCTTTTTGTGATAATTGTGCAAACACTTCTTCCAGGCTGTACCTTTCAAGGTAAGCTTCTTTTAAGCCCCAGCCATTTTCAATGCACACCTTCATGACTTTTTGTGCCGCAGCCTCACCGCTGGTCACCTTTACCCGGTACTTCTGCTGGTGTAGTTTTATCACTTCTTCCACTTCTGCGATGGATGGAAAAGTGACAACATCAGGTACGGCATCGAATTCAAGTATCAGCGACTCGGGCCTGACATGATTTTTGAACCCTTCAATAGTGCCCGAGAACACCAGCTTTCCTTTTTCTACCATGTTCACCTTATCGCAGGTCAGCTCCACTTCCGGAAGGATGTGGGTGGAAAGGATGACGGCATGCTCTGTTGATAGGGCCTTGATCACTTTTCTCACCTCGCGGATGCTATTAGGGTCCAAACCATTGGTGGGCTCATCCAGCACCACCAGCAAAGGATCGTGTATAATCGCCTGTGCCAGGCCCACCCGCTGCTGGTAGCCACCCGACAGGTTACTGATCAACCTGTGCTGGTAATGGGTGATGCCACACTTCTCCATAGCCCGGTTAATAGCCCGGGGAATGTCTTTGGCCGGCATCAGCCTGAGTTGGGCGGCATAGCGAAGGTATTCTTTGACGGTAAGCTCGGTGTATAGCGGAGCTTTTTGCGGGAGAAAGCCGATTAACTTTTTGGCCGCTACCGGATGTTTACCAATATCGACACCCGCGATAAGCACTGAACCCTCTGTGGGTTTCAGTACGCCGCAAAGGATGTTCATGGTGGTGGACTTACCCGCGCCGTTTGATCCCAAAAAGCCCAGGATTTCGTTTTTATAAATTTCAAAATTAATATCCCTGATCGCCCAGTCCCGGGAGTAACGATGGGACAGGTTTTGTATGGATACGACAGTTTCTGACATAATACGTAGTTTAAAAATTAATTGACTGCTTTTCATAGGACTGCTTTACCAGGCCCTTTACTATTTGTGCGTAATGCCCCGGCAGTGAAACCCGGACAGGCAGAATAGTGAAAGAAAGGCCAGGTCTATATAAGTTACAGATCAGATTCCCGAAAAGCTTATGTTAATTAGTTATAGCCTGGATTCTGTGGTAACAGGTTAGGATTGTTGAGTAGCTCTTCTTCAGGGATAGGCCAAAGCGCATCTGTTGGCTGCCAGTCTTTCTCTGGCAGGTTGGATAATTCCCGGTCTATCCGGCCGTTCCGTTTTAGGTCCAGCCAACGGTGGCCCCATTCTGCAAAAAGCTCTACCTTACGCTCCTGCATGATAGCATCCAGTAGCGATGGCTGGTCGCTGGCAGGCGTGTCACCCAGGCCTGCCCTGTTTCTGATGATATTCAAATCTTCCCGGGCGCCCGATATGTTGTTTTGCCTGGTCCGCGCCTCCGACCTGATCAGGTATTGCTCAGCAAGCCTGAAAACCACCGTATACTCATCCGGAAGGTCTCCTGTACGAAAAAACTCTTTATATTTAAACGGGTAATAAAATGTTTCTTCACCCAAATCCCGAGTGCCGACCCAACTGGATAAACGGTTATCCGAAGGATCAAAAGTGTTTACAAGATCATTTGACATCGAGGTAGTCACTAACCCGTCACCGGGTAAAATAAAATCTAAAAGAAAACGAAAACCATGATTGGTATTGATACCTGGGGTATTAGGTATTAACTGCCATATGGCTTCGGGGCTTGCGGGTTTAAAAACATCATTAAGCACTGTATCAAGGGCATACAAGTCATTATCAATCACCTGGGTAGCTTGTACTTCCGCATTAGCCCAATCTTCCAGGTACAGGTAAACCCTGGCAAGTAAAGCGGTGGCTGCTCCCCGGTTTGGGCGTACCCTTTCTTCGTTACTCACAAAAGAATAATCCGCCATCATTAAAGATTGTGCCCTTGTTAAATCAGCCGTGATATTTTCATAAATCAAGGCCACGCTGGTTTTTCCGATAGAATTGTTGGTGGCAATACCCGTGGTGGAAACATAAGGCACTTCACCAAAAAGGTTTACCAGGTAAAAATGCGTAAAAGCCCGCATAAAAAGGGCTTCCCCAAGCGCCTGGTCAATACGCGGATCAATGAAGGAAGCGCCTGATATACCTTCGATTAAAAGGTTTGCCTGGTTAATGATCTGATAAGCAAAAGTCCAGAAATTGTTGTTAACAATTATGTTGTCAGGTTGAAGGTCGTTGAGGGCAAATTCTGTGTTATTCCTGTCTGAAGAATAATTGATGAATTCACCGCTGGCAGTACCTGTGAAAATCTCCAGCCCGGCGTTGAACATGTTGTTGGGAGTTGCCAATATTTCACTGTATAATCCATTCAGCGCAGCAACAATTGCTGTGCGGTCTTCAAACAGGGCCTCTGTCGTTATTTCTGTGGTGGGCGGATCGATCTCAACAAAATCTTCACAGGAAAACGTTGTAAAGAACAAGAGTGCCGCACCGAAAGCACGGATACCCCCCTTCACAATACATGTTTTACACACCTGGCTGAGGTGCTTGCCTGAAAGAGGGTATAGATGATTTTTTTGTGTTTTCATGTTAAAAGCTTTTAAAAAGTGAGCTGGATACCAGTGGTGATCATTCTTAGTTGAGGAAGATTCGTGTTTTGGGTCTCGGGGTCCCATCCGTCATAATCCATGATCGTCAGCAGGTTCTGCCCCTGCAGGTAAATTCGGGCGTTTTCAATCCTGGCTGCGGCGGTCCATGCTGGGGGAAGCTGCCACGATAAAGAAACATTTTGAAGCCTGATAAAGGAAGCATCTACCCGGGCATTCGGGATGTTTCTTCTATTGGAAGTACCTAGTCTTTCACTGGTCCTTGGTAGGTCGGTGACATCTCCCGGGTTTTGCCAACGTTCTAAGACCCTGGTGGTGGGCACAAAACCACCACCTCTTGCTGAAGAACTAAAATTACTCACCGTGAAATCAACGGCCTCCTGTTTTACAAAGAATAAATGAAAGTCCAGTTGCAACCCTTTGTAAGAAAAACTATTCTCAAGTCCTCCATAGAACTCCTGGACGTTTGCCACAAAAAATTGCCGGTCTGAAACATCAATCACACCGTCCCTGTTAAAATCCACAAAATCATAGGTACCCGTCTCGGGATTTACCCCCAAGGATTGGAATTCCTTTCTCCCTAAAATGGGCCGGCCCACTTCATAGAACGCGTCAAACTCAGGGAACGCTTCGATATTTTCAAATTCAAGGAGCTCATTTTCAGGAAAAGACAGGTTAAAATCAAAACGCCACCTAAATTCCCCTGATACTACATTGACCGTGGTTAGCTCAAACTCCCAACCCCTGTTCTCAACAGTAGCAGGCAGGTTGAATTGCTGTGAGTTATACCCTGTTGTAGCCGATAGCGGTCTTCCGATTAGCTGGTCAAAGGTACGGTTGCGGTACCAACTGCTATTGAGTCGTATCCTGTCATCGAAAAAACCAAGCTCCAGGCCAAACTCCAGCTTCCTTGTTGTCTCCCAGGAATATTCAGGATTGGCAGCCCTGGTAGGGGTAATCGATTGATTTTCATTATAGGGGTCGACGGGGCTGTAAGAGCTCAGGTACTGGTAATCCCCAATTTGATCATTGCCCACTACCCCATAAGAAGCCCTCAACTTGCCGAAACTAAATAATGGCAAAAGGTTTGCGATAACCTTTTCTTCTGAAAAAAGCCAGGCAGCACCAATTGCTCCAAAATTGCCAAATTGTTGCCCTGGCCCAAACCGGCTCGACCCATCCCTTCTTCCTGTTAAATTAAGGATATATTTCCCCGCCCAGGTATAATTTAAACGCGTGAAAATGGCAGAATAGCGATATTGGTTATCGGAGGTGCCCTGTGACCTGATAGAGCCGGCAGCAGACAAATCTCCTAATAAAGCATCATTTTGGTACCCACTGGCAAGAACGGCCTCCCGGTTAGCATCAGACCCCTGCAAGGTACCCCCCAGCAAAACACTTATCCTGCCCTGGCCAATTTCCTGATCATAGCTCAACTGGGGTTCGATGATAAACGTTTCGGCGTTTCCGTTCCCAATCGTT
>JAKSDQ010000321.1 GCA_022360015.1 Cytophagales bacterium | reverse complement strand
ATATAAACCCTTTTGATTGGCTTAAATATACATTGGAAAAAATACCTGATACCAAACTCAGCCAACTGAACACACTGCTGCCACTGAAAGATAATTTTGATCAGACCAAATTACAATAGGTACAACGCCGAAGGGATACGGAGATTTCAAATACTACCTGGTTGAAGTCTTTAGCAAAGACGTACCTTGGATCAGTATTTGAGTAACTAAGAGCAGTCAGTGGCCACGACCACGGACATGCTCACCACTGGCTGGAAGTATGAAACCAAAGAGGTTTAATGCCTATCTGCCGATGGCTATTTATTCGTTTCAAAAAAATTACCTTTTTCGCATACTATTTGACAGAATTGGCACGCATACCAGGCCGATTGTTGGCTATCTTCGACTTCACAGATTGATAACCAAAAATGTTCCTATAGGAGGGCTAAGATGAGAAAAGAAATGTCCGATCAAATTGATCAGGCTTTGATGAACACACGGGAAAAAGTCTAATTAAACGAACCTTGTATATGAAGAGAAAAGCCTTGATAAATGTAAAATACAATTCTGTTAATACTCCTTCTGGGCCTTTTCCTATTTAGTTGCTCAAAATACATAGAAGGTGAAGTAAGAGATAATTTTGGAAAGCCGGTAAATGGTGTTAAGGTGAGCATTGAAAATTCGAACTTCAAATCTTTTACTGATCCCAATGGCAATTACAAACTAGATTATGTCCCTGGAGAACTCAGCAGAAGCTTAGTTTAAAAAGAAGTAGTAAAGCCAGAAAGTCTTTGGGTAATAGTAGTGCATATCTATAAGCCAAAAACTAATCATTTTTAATTAACCAGTAAATCATTTTTTACCTACTTAAATATTTTATTGTCATAAAAAACAAAAAATTACTTTTCAACGTGTTTATGTCAATTTTACTTATTGGCCTTTATTCTTGTTCTGATGAAGAAAACCAATTAATCGAACCTAATCTTTCTAAAGTTAACTTTGATTACAGTATTAAAAATGGATCGTTAATATTTCCCACAGAAAACGATTTTGAAAGCGCAATTAATTATCTGGCAGAGAATAATAATGAAAGGTTTATCAATGAGGATACTTTTACCAGCTATTTAGACGTTAATACCGATACAGAAATTGACAATATTTTCGCAGCTTTGATATCGAATGATCAGAAAATAATTGTCGCCGGTTATGAGTTTTTTATTGATTTTATGTAATGAAATAGTTGAAGCGAAACCAATTGAGGGACTAAATTATGGTAGAGTCTCTCACTATTCTTTCAATTTTGATGATAATGCATTTGCAATTATTGGAGGTGAAGAGGAAAGTAGTCCCACTTCTAAAATACAAGGAGCTTGCAAGAAAAATAAAGAAAAAATTAAGAATTGGTATCCGCTGGCCTCAGATGAAGAGATTAAATCTAAGAATGTTTTTCAAAGGTCTGCCATTTACAATTCTCTTCAGGTGAAAATAAAAAAGGAAGGCACAAATTGGTGTAAAGTGGAGAAAAGAGTGGAGAATAAATTGACCTTAACAGTCTAGAACCTTCGACATCACTCATTAATCAATAATGTCAGGGGGTTGGTTATAAGGTTGGTGATAAAATTAAGCCAATTGGCCTCTTAGAAGCGTATAGGTAGGAAAAATGGTCACTGGTTGGTGAAAGGGTTAGTAATAAATGTACATTTTCTAAAAGGCCTAGTATCGCCAATTTATATCCAACCGCGAATTTTGCAGAACTTTTGTACAGGGCCATTTACCCGTATAGACCTTCAAGGCCTTAAGCCTAATCAAGATTGTAACTTCTCAGTACTTGCAGGTAATTTGATTATTTTGAGTTAGCCATTTGTGCAAGCAAGTCGGGTTGGTATAGTGTTGTCGTCCGAGGTGATTCGATCATTAATTTAAATTACTAATTACTACATTTAGAGTTAATCGCAGCAACAGGTGTTAGCTTTCTACGTTGCATTATTTGCTTATAACTACTTCTAAATCAATTAATTGCGAATTATACTCTACATTTGTTGAGAGCCAACTTTTGTATGAAGCCAATATTCGGAGAAAGTACTAATCAACAATCTTAGGGAGTTGGGTAAGGGGTTGGGTACAAATGACCTCATTATTCTTATTGGGGTGGATTCTGTGATTTTTGCAGAACTTCTTTACAGACCCAGTTTAGGAAAACTAATAGAAATCAAGGTGATTTCTTGGAAAATGGACCAGAGCTATAAAATGTTAACTAAGAACAGACCCAGGAGTGGGTACATTACACCCGTATAGACCAGAGAGTCCAATGTAGACATTGCTAAGATTAAAAAGACTCTAAATCTATTTATTTTTTTGGTTACCCATAATACTATAATCACTCTGATTTCCTATAATACGACTGTCATCAACCACTACATATACCTACATCGACATTGAACAATTGAGACTTCACTCCGATACTGAATGACAGATCCACATCGATTACATTTGAGCTTGTTACTGTACTTTTTTGATTTTTTGTACATAGCCAATCTACGGAACTTTACTACCGAGTTATCCATGAAGGCCAAATCTTCTCAAATCGCATTGAGATTACTAGTGCTGGAGCATTACCTAATACTTTAACTCTCCAAAAAGTACTTGCCGGAGTACAATACCCTAGAAACCCAATTCTGGTCCGTGTGCTTCGTGACTTAGGAGAAATGGACGATCGAGGTATGGGTGTAAGAAGAAAAGTTGTACCAATCTTAAAAGAAAAGGGATTTCCCAAACCTGAATTTGATGCTACTGAAGATTATTTTAGGGTTTTAATATACAGGAAAACAACCGAACTCAACTCACAGTAGGCATTATTTCCACAATTTGTTTTAACCGTAACAGATTTGCGGTCACAAATTGTGATCGCAAATTCAATATTATGATTTAACTGCAGAAAATTTCCACATTTCTATTGAGCTAATTCCATAATTCTATTGAATATCTACATATCCCAAACAGACACAATATTCCATTTTGTTATATAATGTATTCGTGTTATGTTAAATCTAGCTTTGGAGCTTTTCTCAGGGTTATTTTTTCTTAACCCTGAGAAAAGCCGAGGGTTGGAATAAAGTTTTGGAGGGAGGGAAATTTTACGAGCAGGAGGGGAGGGCTGGAAAACGCTTTTGGCATTTTGGGAGTGTGGGCTGGAATGTAGGGAATGGTAAATGGGTGTGGAAGCTTGGGGTGGCTATCTATCAAATGCACTTCTTGGCATCCTATTCTGAAAATAGAGCTTTGATCCGTTTATCGTACTCATCCGAGGAACCTATATTACTAGCAGTTCGGCTTGGGCCAAACTTTTGGCATGGGTCGGTACGGCCGAGTAGAGATGCGAGTGTTATATTCATTTGCAATTTGCAATCATCGCCAGTAGAGCCAAATCCTCCTTTTTAGAGGCACTAATTTAAGGGCTTAACGTTTACTGCAATGTCTTTTTGTCGTTTACCCTTTGAAGAGCGAAGAGAGAATTCGACTCTTGCGTTAAAGACTAACTTTGATTTTGGAGCTTTAAACTCGTGTAATTTGAAATAGTAATCTTCACCATTGTCACACTTGATAAATCCAAAGCCTCGATCTTCACGAATGCTGTTGATCCGGCCTTTGAGTAGGTTGTTATCTTTTCGCTGCGGTCTATGATGGCTCCAAATCATTTTTAGTTCAGCCAAAACCTCCTTTGAACTACCATTTAGTTCCGCAATTTTCTCGTCCTTATGTTCAGTTAATGCTGACTTTAATTCAATGGGTAACTTCCATCCTTGTTCTTCTCGTAGCAGCTTCGACAATAGGAAATGCTTATAACCAATTTCATTTTGATTTTTTGCAATGAAAAGGTAACCCATCAGGTAAAAAAGTCCACATTTATGTTCTAATTGGCCAAATGCCAATGCAGCATCAATCGCGTAATTGAATGCAGTATCAATGCTGCCCTGATCGAAATAAAGCTTCGCGATTTCATGTAGGATAAACCATTCTTTCTTCCGCTTCAATATCTCTTGTAAATCGCTCAATGCTGTTTCAGGGTCTCCTAACTCCTTCTTTGAGTGAGCGATTCTTCTCGCAAACCAGATTTCATTGTCGTAGTGCAGGTTCTCAATGGTTGCCATTGCTGTGGAACATGCTTCATAACATTGCTGAAACTGCCCCACTTCAAAGGTAGCTCGTGTATAGTATGCATACCAATCTTCCTTTACGGATGCTAATTCCATATCGCGGACTCTGCCCTTACGTTCTACCTGCATTACCTCGCATTTGGTGCTAAGGGTTGCAGGATCAAATTTATCGAGTACATCAAGAACATCTTGCCAGTTCGTATTACTCTTTTGTTTCTGGACTTTAAGGTATTTTCGGAAAAGCAAAGCGAATGGACTGTATTCATCTTCTTGAGAATACCACGACAGTGACTCACCAATGCACTTTAGGGTTAGGCTTAATGGAGAGGCATCAAAATGTCCGTAACCATGTACTGGTGTGTCAGCATAATCAATAATCAGTGTGTCCGGTACCTCATAAGAAGGCATTTGCAGGTTTTCACTTTCTGCTTTCAGCTTTGAATATAGGAGCCATCCGTAAGCGTTAAGAACTCGATCAGCTGTCGCTTCGCTAAGTTCGAGGTTAATCATTTTGAGAAAGTTAAATGCCCACTCAAAACGTTTCGATTTCTTCAACACATCTAGCACCCCTGTCACAATGTATTCATCATTGCGGACTAGTAATATCGCCGCTTTATTATCCTGAAAATTGACAGCCTTGAATACCTTCCAAACGATCGCAATATTCGGCTCCGGACCTTTTTTTTCAGCCACAGTCACTTTAAAAACTAAGTTGGAAAACAAGTTCTGGCCATATTGGTCTTCCAGATCCAACAGTGGCAAGAGTTCCATCAACAAGTCTGTTGATTCTTTGGGTAAACTACCATTTTGACCCTCATCCTTCAATTTGTCATGAAGTAGCCAGCCGTATGTATTCAAACAGAATTTGGCTTCTAAATCAGCAAGGTTAATCTGAAACTCATCGAGAAAGTCAAACCCAAATTCATAATTCCTTGCCTTTCGGCTTGCCTTTAGAATATCTGTAATTAAGTATTGATTGGAGGCAATATCTTCAGGGGCAAACTTGTCCTTGTTGCTTTGAAAATTGATTAGCGCATTTTCAAACTTACCATCGTTACAGAGTTCCCTGAGATACCTTGAAAGTTGTTCCAGATTATCCATTGATTATACTCATTGTAGTGATAGAAGCTTTAGCCTCATTGTGTAGATTGATAGAGTTGTATTTTTGTGGCATTGCTTTAGTGATGAACCCTTTACCGTTGTAGGATATATTCAAAATCACCACCTCCTTCCCCCGTTGTAGTACATATTCAACGGAATAGGTATGTTCTCGAACCCTAGCAATGCTAATTACTTGCTCTTTGAGTTTCGTGGTAAATAAGGTATGAAATTCATTTAGAAAATCCCTTTCGAAACTGCATGTAACTTCACCCTTTGACGTATTTGTTTCTCCCGCCAATATGTTGACAATAGAATCGGTAAACTCACCCTTTGGAAGCAGTTTGCGCTTCCCAAATTGTTGCTTACTATTATAGTAGAAAATGAATCGAGCTCTATCGTTCTTTGGGCCTCTAAAATGGTAAATTTCGTGATACTGCCGGTGTTCGACTTTTTCTATCTGTATTGAATGTGGAGATAGTTTTTGATAGCAGTCCACCCAAAATTCTTTCAAAAACAACTGGTCTGGTCGGAAACCCAACCGCGCTAACTCTGGTTCCAATTCAACCGGAATATCTCTGCTTACTACTATTGCAGGTTGGTCCATGTTATCAAATGAGTAAAATTCATCGTAAGTGGTTGGATTATCATGCCATGTTATGTCCTGCCAAGGAAAAATATAGGGAGGGCTGAGCAAATAGATAGTTGAAGAAGAGCAGGCCAAAGCGGTGTATAACCAACGAAAATACTCCTCGCTCGCTTTGCCAAGGTCTTCGCTCTCGCATTGAATGAATACATTTTTCCATTTCTGTCCCTGTGCCTTGTGGCAGGTTATAGAATATGCATACTTGAAGTGAGCTGCATTTTGGTACTCATCTCGCGAGATGTGAAGAGCTTTCTCATCGCTGCTTATACTGCTGCCAAACTGATCGAGAACGTTCTTTTTTGCCCGGTTTCGCAGTGCAATATATTCAAATGTTGATATGTCCCGTTCAACTGAATTGAGTAGATGATCTAATATCTGGATAGAAACAGGCCTTAACATTCGCTCAAACTGTATAATGGCCTTTCGGAATACAACTTTTGTTCGTCCTCTGCCTCGAATGGGTTGCACAAAATCCTCAACCCCTTCTCCCGCACTTACAATAGTGCCAATCTCGCCTCGGTTGATTGTGTATACTTTCCCTTCAACTTGAACTGAAATTTGGTTTTGCAACATTACCCGATCGCCCGACTGAATTTGTGTTTGACGACCATAGATGTATTTCCTTACATCGTTATTGAATCTGAGGCATTGTTTCAGCGCATGGGCGAGAATGATAGTATCGTTAGCGCTGCACTGGCGATAATGTTGATAGAAATCGGCTTGGTGTCTTTCAAGGTGTACAAGTTGTTGGTCGTAGACAAGTACCTGAAGCCGATTGTATTTATCTGCTACCAAACTTTTTTGGACTGGCAATACACATTGCGAAAGCATTTCATAGTTACTGCCGGGAGCAAGCTCTGTAAAATCATATCGAATTGAAGAGAGAGAATATGTCATTTCCAATGTTTCATGCCAAATCGCAGATTCGTCTTTCTTACCTCGAAGTAGCTGCATTGAGTCACCAATTAAAACAATCTTTCGGTCTGGATGGTTGGTAATATTAACATACTCAATGAAGTCATTCAATAATTTACCACTACCCAATTTGAACAGGTCATGATCTACATGGTTATCCGATAGCAGGTGGCTCTCGTCTATGATGTAAACAGTGTTGTCAGAATCATGATTTGGGGAGAGCGGAAACAGCCTTTTTGCTAATTGTTCATCGTCTTTACCTACATCATCTTTCTTTGATTGGGTTGCAGTCAGGTCATAAATGAAACTGTATAAACTTGAAATGTCCAATCCACTTCTGGCCTTTATCCCGTCTGAAATTCGGCTACCTATTGAAAGAATATTTGCCGTACGGTCAAGTGACCTCAATTTGCTAAGCAAATGCCATATCAAAAATGTTTTACCACTACCTTCTGGTCCAGATAAGATCAGTACAGGGGTTTCTTCATCCTCAAGGAATTTGTTAAATAGGTTTAGAGCATGATCTTGTTGGTCAGTTAGAGTGTATTCTTGTTTGCCATCGACAGGTTTAATTTTGCTTAATGCATAAGTGAAGTCTGAAATATTTCGATGCCTCGCTTCGGGAGACATGGCCATTGCTTTAATGATCCCATCGTTAGTTTCTTGAGACAGACCAAGATTAACCTCAATCGGTTCAGGCAACTCAACGTCAACACGATTTGGAGCGGATAATGGAACGTTTCCGGTAACACAGAAGTAAAAAGTGGCACCCAATGCATAAATGTCAATAAATGGTCCTTTTTTCCCTAAAGGGTCATATTGTTCGGGTGGTGCAAAGCCATGTGTTAATATACCAGTATGCTCAACATTCGTGCTCACTACCGGTCGAGCAGCACCAAAATCAATGAGTACAGCCTCACCATTTTCACGAATCAAGATGTTTTGTGGCTTGACATCACGGTGTAATAGAGGTGGGTTACTATTGTGGACAATTTCAAGAGCCTGTCCAACTTGTTGCACATATTTAATTGCTTCACTTTCCAATAGGACACCTTTTTGTTTCACCAATTCAAAGAGCGTAAAACCTTTGATGTACTCCATCACAAAGTATGCAGTGCCATTCTCTTCGAAAACATCGGTAATATTTACAATGTGCTTTTTATTCTCGAAGTTGGCAAGCCTTTTTGCTTCGCCAAGGAACTTCTTCTTATGTTCATCAAAATATTGCTTATAAAATGGAGCCGCTACAACTTCCTCATTATTTCGATCGCACCATTCCTGAGGAAAGTACTCTTTAATTGCAACTCGTTTGTTCAGGCCTTCAAAATATGCTAGATAGGTAATCCCGAAACCACCGGGATCGCCCAATACTTTTTCTATTCTAAAGTTTCGGCCTGCCTGAAGTTGTGTGCCTGGCGCAAGTGTTTTTACATGACCACTACCCATATGATAAACACAAATAATAATTTGATTCAAAAACTTTTTAATGGAAATGGCTGCTGCAAGGCTTAGTGGGATTGCAAGTTTATAATATTCATTGTAAACTATTTCGTAGGTACCAACAACTCCCTAATATCCACCTCTAAAATCTCAGCCATCCGCTTCAAATCTTTCAAATGAGGCTGAGACCTGTTATTGCAAATAGCCGTCATAGCCGTGGTACTAATACCCATCTGCGCTGCCAACCATTTCTGTGATTTTACTTGAATGACGAGTACTTCTTTGACTCTATTGATTCGATCTTCCATAAAGTTATAATACTCGAAAATAGGTATTAATAGGGGTAAAAACACAAGTATTACTTAGATATTTGTAAGTCATACTTACTTTTACTTAAGAAATAATTCAATGATAACTTGTGTTTATATAAGTTTAACTTATCTTTACATAAGAATTACTTATATAAACAAATTTACTATATCTAAGTCAATTATGTCTAAATCAAGAAAGCGATCAAGCAAACGACCTGAAGTCAGGAGTTTAAAAATTCAGTCGAAAACAAGATTTAACAGTTACAGCCAGCGAGATGTACCGGAGATTAAACCTTGTGGAAATTGGTTAGAGAAATCAGGTTTTATTCATGGACAAAGAGTCTTGATCACAACAATGGATCGATTGTTAGTCATACGGTTAGAAGAAGAATAGTGGAATACGTAGCTAGTTAGGCAAGAATTGATGAAAGCTTGCTTAGAGGTTTTTAGCAGTAAGAGTAGGGGACCCCTCCGCTGAAGCTATGGTGTCTGCAAGAGAAATAGATGAAATAACGATAAAGAAAACCTGGTTGGTATGACCAGAAGTAAGCATTAATAAATGATCCGGTGGATCATTTTATAGAGCTATCAGCATTGGGGGACGAGCCCCCTAAAAAGGGAGCTCTGAAATGCACAACTCATACCACAAGACACGAAAGTAGAAATCTCTAATACCACCCAAACGTGAAATACGAATACTAAACGAACAACGCTGATAACGAGTACCCAACCACCACCAACCAAGAAACCTGAAACGAAATAAATACTGATACATGATAAATAAAGTAAAAAGTGACACCCTGACAACCCAGCCTGCGACTCTTCGGCTGGTGAAACACGCCAGAGAAAGCGGTCTGATCGGTTGGACTGAGGCAAATGCAAGGGGCCAAGCCGGTTTACGGTGTGATGGCAGGAGGGAGGCTAAAAAGGCTTGGATTCACTTTACCCTTGTATTTACCGAACCAACAACCGGAACTTTGCTTTTTTCTGTGTAGGGAAGAAAATCTCCTCGGTTAGGACTTTTTTGAAAGTAAAGAGTATTTATATTAAAAGACAAAGATATGAACATGAAAAAAGTAGCTTACCATGAAGCAGGACATGCTATTCTAGCGTTTTTGCTAGAAGGATTTAAAGAGATTGAAGTTAAATTGAATAATACAAACAGTTCAATACTAGGAATTACCAGTTACAATAAAGATAAATTCAAAAGTCTCATGACTTCGAAAGGGCAAGAATACGGTAAAAAATTAATTATTGTAGCTATGGGAGGGTGTGTTGCTGAAGCCATTTATCAAGAGAAATTTGAGAAAAACGGTAAAAGTAAATGTCAGTTTGGAGAGCATGATAAGTATCAAATAAATAAATTGCTCAATATGATGTTATTGAGTGAAAACGAAAGGCGTAAAATTGAGAAAGCCTGCCAAAATTTTGCTAATACTGCGCTATGCAATCATAGCGATTCACTAGAAAATATATCGATAGAATTACTTAAAAGAACCTTGAATTATGCGGACATATCAGCGATTATGAGGCCATTAGTTTAAATCAACATTATGTTAAATAGGAATTCAAAAGAGCGTTGGCCAGTCAAAATACCGGGCGTGGGTAAGGCTGTGGGTTGATAGCGATTATTTTGACTAGATTTTTGCATACTTTTCATCAATGGAAAAGTATGAGCCAAACGGCCTTGAGCGATTGAGCTAACACTGATGAAATATGGTTGGCCTGTAAGCTATTTTGCAAGGAGATTACCACATCACAATCATCTTCCTGCTGTCAGATGAAAGTTCCTTGTAGTGATCACTTTAAATTAAGCTTGTGCTGTGAGCCAAACAAAGCGTTGGCAAGGCAAGTGTTTTACAGGCAAAATTCTAACCGCTGAGAACGACGTATTTGAAAACAAACTGAACAATTCCCCGAATACTGAAAATTTGAACGATGCGCTTTGCCTGGAAATCTCTTGGCTTTGGGGCGGTACTTCCGCCAGAGCGGAAAAGCGGGTGGGGAAACTTTATTAATAGCTGGTCAGGGCACTGCACAGCGCTGGGCGGTGTGGTGGCGTGAGCGGCTATTTATACATAACAACAAATTATATAACAGTCTGGCCTTAAACGGAAAAGAAATAAGATAAGAACGGCACATGTCATAGTCCAGCTCTGCTGGTTAACATAATATGATTATATAATCATTTACCACGTTATCAGCCAGCCCAGCAAGCCTTCCGGCAGCTAAAGCCATCCACCGGATGCCTTCTATACGCTGCCAAATGTTATATAACTTATATTATGTTAAGTAGAATTCCAAATCTTCCAATTCCCTCCCGAACAACTTTCCACAAATCCCCTAATCCACCCAAAACCAAAATTCACCTCTCCCCTCCTTAAACTCCCTCACCGT
>JAKSDQ010000320.1 GCA_022360015.1 Cytophagales bacterium | reverse complement strand
CCATTTTTTCTCAATATTTTTGGTAGCCAGATAGACCAGTTTCAACAAGGCCATGTCCGAGGTGAATGCACCCTTGGTCTTGGTCACCTTCCTGATCTGTCGATGATAACCCTCTACCGCATTGGTGGTGTAAATCAATTTGCGGATCGGGGCGGTGTATTGAAAATAGGTGGTCAGCTTTTCCCAGTTGTTCTCCCAGCTTTGGACCACGATAGGATACTTCTTTCCCCATTTTTCAGATAAGTTCAATAATTCGGTTTCCGCCAATTCTTTGGTGTCAGCGCGATAAACCTCCTTGAGCTCCTTCATGAATGCCTTTTGGTCCTTACTGGCCACATACTTGAGCGAATTGCGCACTTGATGCACAATACAACGCTGTATCTCCGCTTTTGGGTAAACACTCTGTATGGCCTCTGAAAAGCCTCTCAGGTTGTCCGTACAGGCGATCAGGATATCCTTCAACCCTCGGTTATGCAAGTCAGTAAGCACTTGTAACCAAAAATTGGCTCCTTCACTTTCTGACACATACATGCCCAATACTTCCTTCATACCTGCTGCATTAACACCTAGGATATTGTATAAGGCTTTGTGTGCTACTTTCCCTTCTGAACGTACCTTGTAATGCATCGCATCCAACCACACAATGCAGTATACAGGCTCTAAAGGAAGGTTCTGCCAGGCTTTTACCTGCGGAATAATCCGGTCGGTGATCTGGCCTAATAACGTGTGGGAAATCTCTGTGTCGTACATCTCTTTGATATGATCACTGATATCACGAAGGCTCATACCTAAACCATATAGCCCAATAATCTTATCCTGAAGGTTATCGGCCAAAACCGTCTCTCGTTTCTTGACAATCTGAGGATCAAAGCTACTTTGACGGTCCTGAGGGGTTTCAATGTCAAAGGAGCCTGTCGAACTCTTGATGGTTTTTTTCCCTTTCCCGTTTCGTTTGTTCCCCACCTCGCGCTTCTGTTCATCCAGATGCTCGCTCATCTCCGCTTCTAGCGCTGACTCCAGGAATTGTTTTAACATTGGGGCAAACGCACCATCCTTACCAAATAGTGGCTTGCCTGTTTTGAATTGCTCTAAGGCTTTCTTTTGTATTTCGTTTAATTCTTCTTGCGTCATTGCTGTTCTAAGTTAGATATTATTTTTATGCTTTAACTTAGACAGACTTTAATTTACACTCTCTTGACGTCAATTTCTGGCACAAATCGAACCAACGCTCTTGTCTTGTTTTGGGTCCCAGACAGCTTGGCTAAACCTAAAACCAGTGAGGTTACCTCAAGTTCCAGTGTCTCTTATGGAACCAGTTTTAATTTTATATGGCGTCCATCATAAGCACGCACTTTGTGGTGTGAGGTCTTAGCAATTCAATTTAAACTAGGGCGTCCTACTCAATTGTGCTATGGCGTATTCTCTTTTAAGTGTTTTCAACATAAGTTCCTCTCTCATTTGGTTCAAAAAGCACAGTTTGTCCTACTGTGATTTCATATTTAGAAATTTCATTCGGTGTTATTAAGTTATTGATACTGTCAAAGTCCCTGTTTTCATACGCTTCAATCAACTCTTCAATTGTCGAGGCAGGCATTGCGTTAATCAATGGGACTCGAAGTTTCTTTATATTTTGACTTTGCCATCTCGGATAACCACCATTCATTTTGTTACCCAATTCGAGCAGTTGTTCTTTTACAAAGTCAGACATTAAAATGGTGGCCAAAACTTTTAGAGTTCTTTTATCCTTACCCATGATATAGTATAGATTATGATGGGGATAATAATCTCCATCATCTATGAAAATAAATCTATTTCCTGTTATGTCTGGTAAAATGATCTTTGGTATGAATGTCAATTTGTAATTAATCTTATCAATAGTTCTATACCAGTTACTATTATTTTTTTGAGAAACATGACGTTTCCTGAGTAAGTCCTCATTTGCACAGAAATAATTCCTCGCTCTAGGATATTTTTTCAAATCTATAAGTCTTCCATTTTGATCAAATGGATTTAATATGTAATTACCACCCCATTTAAAGTTATCACCCTTTAGGTCTTTGGAAGTAAGAATAGGAAGCAATAATTCCTTCTCTACATGTTCTCGAAAATCATTTCGGATAAAAACACTGTCACACCCGGTTGCAACTCCAATTCCTATTTTGAAGCCTTGATTGTCAATGGTATCTAGGTACCTGTAATGTGCCTGCCCATTGTTCAATTTCATGAACCAATTTGGCATTGCTGTATTTAAAGTACGTTCAGGTTCGTTACTTCTTGAGAACTTTTCCAAGTTCGAAATATCATTGAGTTTATAATATTTCGACTTTTTTTCGCTTCTTGCATTTTTGATATTAACAATTGCTGGGTATGCAACAACATCTTCCTCAAAAGGGGAGGTATTCTCTAAATCAATTATTTCTTTAAGGTCGAAATTCCCATGAATGTATTTTCTTAAACTCTGGCCATACTGATTTTTTAACCATCTGTTTGAGCAAATGAAGGATAGAACCCCATCCTCTTTTAGATATTTTAATCCTTTTTCGAAGAAAGCAATATATAGATCGCTCCTATGGGTAAAAGTTCCAAATGATTTACGATATAAATTCTTCTTTTCGCTAGGGATATTTTCATACCTAACATAAGGTGGGTTTCCAATTACTATATCTACCGGATATAAATTACTTGTCAAAAAATCTCCTTTCTCGACCAGCGCATTTGGAAAAGTGACTCCTAATTCCTTTAGTCTTGTACAAACACGATCCGATAGACTATCATACATTTGATCGTCAATCTCGAAAAATTTCAAATTGTGAAGTGAGGATTCAAAATCGAATCCATGGTTATTAGAGGATGCATGTAATGTGTTAATGATTGGGATAGCAAATGCACCATCACCCGCTGATGGTTCAACAATCTCTACGTTATGAAGATTCTTATCTGGCCTGTAATCCACTAACTCTAACATTTTTTCTACTACGATTGGCTTAGTTAGAACCAATCCATGCTGCTTACCATTTGATCTAGAACCATAGATCATACCTTGATTTCTTTTATCTTTCCTTGAATAAAACCCATGAATGACAAGATAAAAGATTCGAATGAAATATCCGACTCCAAAGAACCATATTCCATGTCAGAATTGGTCCAAATCAAAGATGTTGCTGAATAATGTCTTTCTTGCATAAGCTTTTGACAAAAAAGCATATATCTATCCAAGTAGCTAGTATTTTTAAATTCAGGTCGCACAGGATAGTATGGCTCTTGCACTCGAACTATTTTGGATGATTTATTGGTTTTCTCAACCAAAATCAGATATCCGACCCATGGAGGTTGCGTTTGTGGTAGCCCATTTTCTCTGAAAGCCGTCCACAAATCTACAGCACTTCCTAGAGCTTCTTCTGTTCGATTATTGAAGTTATTGCCAAATGAACCAACTTGCGATTTTAATTCAATAACTGCAATCAATTGATTTTTCGGTGAAATGATGAGGAAATCCCAATCTTTAGTTGGTCTAAAAAATCCGGGAAGGTTATTCCCTTTGATGTAAATGCAATTTTCAGGCACTCCAATATCTTTTGAAATTTTAACGAGTAGTTTAATGAATCCATCTAGTTGTTTCCCTCCTGTTACCGCACTTCTATTGCCTTGATCAATCTTGGTTCTGCCTGATAGCTGAGATTTCCGAGTATCCCAGAAATGTTTGACAGCATCAGTCAAAAGGCCTTTATACTTTTCAGCGGATAATTCGTCCATTTATATTTTTCATAGATTTCTGCTAATATAAAGATATCATTTATCAGTGATTGTTTTCGGAAATACTTGAAGCGCAACATCCGAATAAATGTTCAAATACTGATCAACGTTTGCAAACAATGTGCAATTGATAATCATAAACTTAAACAATCTATTAATTATATATTAGAAATTTCATTAAAATGAAACTGATCAAATAATGTGCCTTACGCTCTGGAACCACGAGATTATAAATTTTATAAGAATTCAGACTGATATTTGCAAACTTTTCAAGCCACATTTAAAATACCAATATACTTTTCAAATCCGCGATGACAAAGTTCGATATTGATCCCCTCGGCGCTACAGAGGGGATTGCAAACGTAATCCCTTTTTTAATTTCTGGTAATCAGATACTTAATATAAATTGTTAGTTCGATAATTTTTTTAACCGGAGGGGATTTTTTTATAGTTAATACACTATCCATAATCATTATTTACTGATAATCAGGCATTTAGGAGTGCAAATTGTGTAGTTCGATAATTCCATAATTGTTAAGAATCTAAAAGTGACAGGTAAGACATGTAATAAGTTTTGTGCGTAAGCAGTAATGGTTAGAACGTTCCGGCTATGCATGGTGCGGAATTAAGTATTTCCAAAGCTTCCTAACTACCACCTAGGCGGCATTTCATGTGACTACTGCACTTTCGTCTTTGACTACCTTCGTATAACGTCATAACCATTGTTGGCATGCAGCCCTATTTTTATTTCTTTTAATTTGTCCCTAATAAGTTCTCTTCGAGCCATTGTAAACTCTAAGAATTTATCAAAATTGTAAGAATCGACCGTGGGGATTGTATGCCTGCTTTTAAAGTTATCATCGCGTTGAGAAAGCCAAGTGTCGAAGTTCTTTGAATTTTTCTCCAAATTCTCAGAATCCGTTAATAATTGAAGATTAACGATACCGTTGTAATGCTTTTGATACTCCTTGATTTTTTCTTCTCCGTAACCACGTTGCTTCAATTTAGCCGTTGTAAAGTTTGTTCTGGGGAAAATATGATCTTCATGATACTTGTTGTCCTTCCAGTCTCTATCTGGATAAAGCAAGCACAGGATTAGGTAACTATATCTAGTTCCATAGTTTGTAGACAACAAATTGTCAATTTCAGCGTCATTAAATTCAGGTTCTATTCCAAGCTTTTTATTCAGATGCTCGTATGGAAAAACGGAATAGTCCGTAATTGAATTTAAGGTATCCTGTAGATTTTTCAAAGTTGTATCTGACGAACTTCCAAACGCATTTTTCAAAAGCGATAAAGTTAACCATTTTTGAATAATTATTTGATTCTGAACGTCCTCGTTGTGTGTAGAATTTACAAAATTATTTTGTCCTTTTTTCCCTAAATAGCAAGCTATTGGTAGAAGTGCCATCTTAGCTACAAGGTTCTTATCATTAAATCCGAATTTGTTTATCAGTCTAACTGTATCTTCAATTTGGGTTTTGATGTTATCCCAATTGTTTTCAATTTTTTCCAGATTCGATTTGTTGAAGTTTTTAACCTTGTACTGTATTGGCAAACCTTCTGTTAAATAGAGGCT
>JAKSDQ010000319.1 GCA_022360015.1 Cytophagales bacterium | reverse complement strand
TTATAACTTATTTACTTCAACTTAAACACTTAGGATTGTGGAAGAGAACAAGCAAAATGAGCGTGAAGAAATATATTCACAAAGAGTACGTGCAGGGAAAAGGACTTACTTTTTTGATGTGAAGTCTACCAGATCTAACGACTATTATCTCACCATTACCGAGAGTAAAAGAAAATTTAAGGACGATGGCTACGTATACGAAAAGCATAAGATCTTTTTGTATAAAGAGGATTTTCAAAAATTTAAGGAAGCATTGACTGAAACGGTTGATCATGTAAAAACGGAACTGCTACCGGAAGTAGACTTTAGCCAATATGACGTGAAACCTGAAGAAGATGCGGCTGCCGATACCAATACTGAGCTAAGGTGGGATTAGTATTTACCAAAAAGGATTTTAAATGAAGCTCTTGGTTTTAATCGGGAGCTTTATTTTTTTTGCGAATGGTTAAGTCATATCTGCCAAAATTTGGACCCTTCCTTAATAAAACAATTATTTATTTATTGATTGGCATTTCAGCCCTTTTGTTTCTTGCCTGGTATTTTTCCAATATAACCATTTACATTATCATTTCCCTGGTGCTGGCTACTATATTAAGGCCGTTAACCAACTACATTGCACAGACCCAATTTTACAAAATAAAGACACCCAGAATTGTAGCAGTATTTCTCAGCCTGTTATTACTTATTTTGGTTTTAGGGTTGTTTATTTTGCTTTTTGTGCCCCTGATTTCCGAACAGATCCAGGTTATTGCCAACCTTAATTATGAGAGTTTATATCGACGGATGACAAAACCCCTGCAAAGCCTTGAAATGTATATCATTGAAAATCAGCTTTGGGAAGCCAAGGATGGGTTTTTAGTGGAAGGCCTGAAAGAGAGCTTTTTGAGCCTGATTGCCAAAATTAATGTACAGGAGATAATCAACCGTATTTTATCCATTACAGGGAATGTTTTGGTCGGTATTCTGGCTGTGAGTTTTATCACCTTTTTCTTTCTTTTCGAGACAGCTACCCGTCGCCGGCAGTTGATATCGTTTATTCCGAACGGTTATTTCGAAGTCACGATTTCTGCCATACATAAAATTGAAAAACTGCTTTCAAATTATCTTATTGGCCTTTTGCTTCAGATGATTTCCATATTTAGTATTGCTGCCATAGGCCTCAGTATTCTTGGTATAAAATACGCGTTAACCATCGCTGTGTTCGCGGCAGTTGCTAATCTGATTCCTTACGCAGGACCTATTTTAGGGGCGGGTTTCGGCATCATTGTAGGGGTATCTACCGCAGGAACATTTCTCAATACCCAGGATTACATTTTTTTGTTGTTGAAGATAGTTACTGTGTTTTCTGTCGTGCAACTGACCGATAACCTTGTTTTGCAGCCATTGATTTTCTCAAAAAGTGTAAAAGCTCACCCATTAGAAATATTTGTTATTATCTTTGCGGGCGCTACCATTGCCGGAGTGGTGGGTATGATCGTGGCAATTCCGTTTTATACTGTTTTGCGGGTGTCGGTGGTCGAACTGTATAAAGGGTTTAAACAATATCGAATTTTTAAATTAACCTGATTAATATAAACAATGGCTCTTAGATGTGGAATCGTAGGTCTGCCAAACGTGGGTAAGTCTACTTTGTTTAACGCGTTATCCAATGCCAGGGCAGAAGCGGCTAATTTTCCATTTTGTACTATTGAACCTAATGTAGGGGTGATTACCGTACCCGATGAAAGATTGCAAAAACTGGAGTCACTCGTTCACCCCCAAAAAGTATTGCCGACAGTCATTGAATTTGTCGATATTGCCGGTTTGGTCAAGGGAGCCAGCAAAGGGGAAGGGCTGGGTAATAAGTTTTTGGCAAATATCAGGGAAGTCGATGCTATCATACACGTTGTCAGGTGTTTTGAGAATGACAACGTCGTACATGTAGCAGGAAGGGTAGACCCGGTTTTTGACAAAGAGATCATTGATTCGGAACTTCAGTTAAAGGACCTGGAATCTGTGGAGAAAAAAATCGCCAGGCTTGAAAAGATCGCAAAATCCGGCGATGCCGCTGCCAGAAAGGAACTGGCAATATTGCAAGGATGTAAGGAGCACCTTGAAAAGGGGCAAAACATCCGGCAGGGCTTAACTTCTGAGGAGGAGAAGGCTGCGATAGCGGATTTATTCCTACTTACTGCCAAACCGGTAATTTATGTGGCTAATGTCGAGGAGGGAGATATCCAATCCGGTAACGAATATGTAAAGGCTTTGAAGGAGGTTGCCGGTAAGGAAGGTGCGGAGGTGATCATGGTTTCGGCCTCTATCGAATCTCAAATTGCCGAACTTGACCCGGAAGAACGTGAAATGTTTCTGGCAGAATACGGCTTAAAAGCGTCAGGCTTAACCAGGCTTATCAGGGCTTCGTACAACATACTGAACCTGATTACCTATTTTACTGCAGGGGAGAAAGAAGTGAAAGCCTGGACGATTAGAAGGGGCTGGAAGGCGCCGCAGGCCGCCGGCGTTATTCATACTGACTTTGAAAGAGGTTTTATCAAGGCCGAAGTCATCAAACTGCCTGACTATGAAAAATATAAAACAGAGTTAGGATGCAGGGAAGCTGGCAAAATATCCATAGAAGGTAAAGAGTATGTTGTCAGGGATGGCGATATTATGCACTTCAGGTTCAACGTGTAGAATTGATAAGTGGCCGTTGAATAAGGCCCATCAAGCGATAATTGTTTGAATAGAAACCTAAATTTTAGTATATTCTATTGAAATTGAGGTATCAAATAAATTTACATATTGGAATCAATTGATTATTAAAAATAAGTTTCTTTCAATTTTTGGTTTCCTACGGTGAACAATTGGAGGGATTCTGTTGTAATTATGCAATGAATTAAGCTCTCGATTTGCTTTCTTCATTGACATACCAGTTTATTTTGAAAATGCAAGGAGTAACTTTTTAGTTTTTTTTTAACGTAAGTTGTATTAAGTTTTGAGAGTTAGAATTATATTCAATTTAAAGAATAAAGGTGCAAGTGTTCCTTTTCATCATCAATACCTGCTTGCCCAACTTATTAAAGGAGTAATATTAAGAGGAGGAAAACAGGACTACGTTAATTTCTCCCACTATAATTTTTCTGCGATAAAAGGACAAACGAAAATCAGCAGAAATGGGCTTCATTACTTTTCCAGTAAGGTTACGTTGGTTTTTTCCAGTCCGAGCAAGGAATTTAATGATTACTTTCTTACTAGTCTCTTTGAACTACCCAAGGTGGATGTCGGTAATTTGATTTTAACGCCCGAACATGTGGAAAGGGAGTATGTGCCCGAATTTGGCGATCAGTCCAAATTTATTTGTATATCGCCGCTGGTGTTAACCACACCAAGCTTTGATAATGAGGAAAGTAAAAAGTTTATTTCTCCTGAAGACGATCAGTTTTCAGACTTACTTTATGAGTCACTCATGGCCAGAATGGAGAAATATGGAAAATATACCGCCGAACAAATTGCCTCGTTTTACAAATTTCAACTGGTGCCTGACAAGCACTATCTGAAAAAGATCAAGGAGAAGCAAAAGAAATTTGCCCGTATCTATCCGGTCTATGATCAGGATGTAAAATTTGAAGTAAGAGGGTATACTTTACCCTTTACGTTATATGCTGATCCCTTGGTTCAGGAATTTGTTTTCACCAGTGGGCTGGGTATTTTCACCCATAAGGGATTTGGTATGGTTGACCTCGCCAATGTTGATCCGGTGTTAAGAGCCGAAAATTATAAGTTTTCGAGCACGGGTATCAAACAAACAACACGATAGCTATCTCAAATTATTGGGGTTAGTGCGCAAATAGCCCACCAATAGATCGCCGCGGCTGCCAATACCACGGTGGTAAACCAGAATTTCATAAAGGTTTTCAGTCTGGGCGTGACTCCCCTCAAAGAAATAAGGATTGCTGCTTTTGCCATTTTCCACATAATAAATATAATTGTACCAACCTTGCTTTACCGTTTGTCTTCCCAGGTATCCGCCGAATTGTTCGCTAAATATCATTTGGTTTTCCCGCCGTCTTTCCCAATTGTTCATAGCGCCCAAAACAAAGACTTTTCCTGCCTCAAGTTGGGAAGATTGCAGGAAGAAGTTTACATGCACATAATCAGCCTCGATATCCGGATTGTTGGCATCTGCCTTTTCGATAATAAATGCACCATTTAAATCCCGGTTGGTAGCGTACGCTTCGCTCTCCCTTGACTTGTCCGGCATCAAATTAGCCGTTATACTATCTTCTGTCAATCCGATTTTATCAACGTTTTGGCCGGGAAAATTGATGGAGCGCAGATCAAAAAACCTGAATTCGTTTCCCCCCGGAAAGTTGTTCTCAAGGTTAAAGAATTCATAACTCAGTTTTTTTTCAAAATTTTTGATAAAAGTGGGTTTTAAGCCGGAGATAACATTATCCCACCGTTGATTTTGCCGTATGATAACCTTGATTTCGGTGGCTGGGTCATTGACCTCGAGACTGGAATAGTCAACGGTAAAATCTATTTGTTGGTTGATGGCCCTTTCAACGATGCCTGTTGACAGCCCCACCTGCGGCGCTACCGGCACCCGGTTATCTACAATCATAAACCGTGCGGAAAGAATCAGGTCATCCGGATTGTTGCCCCGGTAAATAACCAGCAGATAATTGCCGGGAAGGTTTACCCGGGGCACTTCAAAAGTATAATGCATGTAAGGTACCCTGGTATTAAAGGATTGTTCAAACTGCTCCAGCCTGAATTCGTTGAAGACATTAAGTATGTCAATATTGTCGAAGTCAGAGGGTGTCCAATCCGTGTCGCAATGTATGATCCTGGCCCTGAAATCTTCATGGGTTCCATACAGATAGTCAAAGGACAGTACCAGTTTGTCCCGCTGACGAATAGGAAGTACAGCCGGTTGTGTTAGTTCTACGAGATTATTCCGGGTAGGATTAAGCAGTATGGTTTTTACATCGGGCTCATAAGCATGATTATCATAGATTAATTTTTTGTTGCCTGTATAGCTGGCAGCGGTGCCTGGATTTAATGGCACACAGCCATATAATGCAAGGACAAGGCAAAGGACGATTGCTTTCATATTTAGGTAAGGGTGTTAAAGAACCGGCAAAATTCAATAATATCAATGTTAAATAAAACAAAGGTTAGTAAATTTACAGCTAGTTTTTCCAACTATTTTCAATATACCGGTGTCTTTTTAAAGAAGATCGATATTGATTAAGACTTTATAAATGGTCGATGAAGCGCAAATAATCTCCGGATGCATCAAAGGAGATCGAAAAGCCCAGGAACAGTTGTATGCCAATTATTCCAAGAGAATGATGGTGATAAGCATGAGGTATACCAAAGGGGTACAGGAAGCGGAAGATGTTTTACAAGAGGCCTTTATAAAAGTTTTTAATCATATAAAAAGCTTCAAGCAGGACTCTCCCCTATACTATTGGATTAAAAGAATTGTTGTAAACACGGCCCTTAATAGCCAAAGAAGCAAATTATATCTGTATCCCATGGTAGATGTGGATTATTTAAAAGAAGATACCAAGTTTGATTATGATTTAAAAGATTATGGGTTAAAGGACTTGCTGGAGTTAGTGCAGTCTTTACCCACGGGGTGTCAGGTTATTTTTAACCTGTATGCTATCGAGGGGTACAAGCATCATGAAATTGCCAAAATGCTTGACATCAGTGAAGGTACCTCTAAATCTCAGTATGCAAGGGCCAAAAGCCTGTTGCAGGAAAAGATTCATAAAAATGAGCGAATAAGTTATGAAAAATATCAGCGAAAATAGGGAGGGGAAGTTTGAGCAGGCCTGGAAGGACGCTTTCGATGGTAAAGAGATGAGTCCTTCTCCCGGATTATGGCAAAACCTGGACAGGCACCTGGCCAATCAGGAATCGAAAAAGTATAGAAAGGGAATCTTTATATACAAGTGGGTTGCAGCAGCTTCCATAGCGATTGCCTTGGCGGTAAGCAGCATTTATTTTTATAGTACCTTCACTGGCCGGGTACCGCAGGCAGGCAAAGTGGAAACGGAAAATAAAGGTACCGCCGGATCAAAGACCGGAACCAGGCAACCGGGTGACCAGCCAGTAGTAGCCGCAACCCAATCCATTGCCTCCGGAAAACAACCAGGTGGTAGCGCAAAAGATAATACAAACCCCAAAGCCCATAACCCTGCCGGCCAGGACGACCGGGGCCATAATCAGGCCATTACGCAATTAAGTGATGTTAAAGAAACGGGTTCTCACGCATTCCGGAATTTCGCTGTCATTGAAGACCGGGACGGGAAAAATAACCATTCGGAGCATGTCAGCTTGCTTGCCGGTAAAGGGGCTGAACTGCCACATACTGAGCCGCAAGTGGATCATTTAACCATACAGAAAGTAATTAATTATGGAGATGATCCTTTTATGAAAAAAGAAGACTACACTGTGTATGAAGAAAATCTGTGGGCGGGAATTAATGTCTCTTCCGGGTATTTTGATCCCAATTTTGAGTCAGGTGGAGCAGATGCCATGCTGACTGCCAATGAGTTCCTGGCCTCCAGCAGCATGCTGGCTGACAATAATAGTGTCGGCCCGGGAAGTGTTGCACAGGATAACTCCGGAGGGCGGTCATTTGCCTTTGGATTTAGTGTAGGTAAAAGGATAGCCAAAAAATGGGTTTTGCAAAGTGGCATTAACTACCTGAATTATTCTTCAGACGGATCAACTAATGCTTTTTATGAATTAGATGATAACACCCGTACACCGGCGAGCAATTTGTTCAGTTTTTCCAATGCAGAAAGTCTTAACTTAGCCTCATCGGTCATAAATTTTGATAACCAATTTGAGTTTTTATCTATTCCGGTGAAAGCAGGTTATGTTTTATTAGATAAAAAGATAAGTGTAGTTTTGTCAGCAGGAGTAGGGACGGATTTTTTTCTTGAAAACAGTGTTTCCCCGGATGCCGACGGGTTGGAAGAATTTAACGTAAAGCCCGGGGAAGACGCTCCCTACAGATCGGTTTATTTTAACGGATTAATGGGTACACAGCTTAGATACCGGTTTTCGAAGCACTACAGCTTCACCTTTGAACCTTCATATTCCATAGCAATCAATTCATTTTCCAAATCCGACAATGATCTGAATAGCTTCCCCAATGTTTTCAGGATAGGGGTGGGGTTGAAATATCATTTTAAATAAAGTCACAGACTGTCCACATCAATAACTATCCTTACTCCTTTGAATTGCCTGTCCGTTTCGATAGCTGTCGTGCAATCCTTTAAGGCTTTTTTGGCGGCTTTCAAATTCACCTTAGCCCGTTCGATTTTTACAAGTATTTCCATTAAATACAGGTTTCTTATCTTGCCGATCAGGGGTTCGTTAGGCCCAAGAACACGTTTTTTGCCCAGGGCGGTGTTTAATAGGCTGTGTAAATGGCCGGTAGCTTTGTGGCAAACCGGTTTTTCGGCATGTTTTATAGTTAGCTTTATAAGACGCACAAATGGCGGGTAGTTGTATTTTCGCCTTTCCGCAAGCTCATCCAAATACATTTGCCGGTAGTCGTGATCCATAATTCTATGAAATAAGGGATGACCGGGTTGGGAAGTCTGAATATAGACCTTTCCTTTTTTGTTCCTTCTTCCTGCCCTGCCACTAACCTGGGTGATCAACTGAAAAGTCTTTTCTGTCGATCTGAAATCCGGAAAATTAAGCATCCTGTCAGCGTCTAAAATGCCCACGGTGTTTACCTTCCCAAAATCCAGCCCTTTACTCAGCATTTGTGTGCCCACCAGAATGTCGGTACCCCCTTTTTCAAAATCGTCAATAATGTTTTGATAACTATATTTGGAGCGCGTGGTATCGAGGTCCATGCGCCTTATTTTTGCTTCGGGGAAAAAAGTTTTTAAATCTTCCTCCAGTTTTTCGGTTCCAAAACCAATGGTTTTCAACTTGGTGGAACCACAGGCCGGGCAGGCAGGGCCCGGCTTTTCCTGATAACCGCAATAATGGCAACGCAGTTGATGCACATACATATGATAGGTGAGACTCACCGCACAGCTTTCGCACTTTGGAATCCAGTTGCACAGCTCGCAAGTGATATAAGGTGCATAACCCCGCCGGTTTTGAAAGATTATTGCCTGTTCCTCTTCCTCCAGGGCTTTTTGAATCGCCGAGATCAATTGCGGGGAAAAGTCCTCCTTCATGGTTTTTTTCCTGCGTTCTTTAAATATATCGATAAGCTGAAAATCAGGTAATGCCACATTGTTAAAGCGCTGACTCAACGCAACCAGCCCGTATTTGTTTTGGGAGGCAAGATAATAAGTTTCCATAGACGGGGTGGCTGAGCCCAACAATACTTTGGCATGGTGAAAGCCCGCTAGTACCATGGCTAAATCCCTGGCGTGATACCGCGGGGCCGGGTCAAATTGTTTGTAAGAACTGTCGTGCTCCTCATCGACGATGATTAATCCGAGGCTGTCAAAGGGAAGGAACACGGCCGACCGGACGCCGACCACCAGGGAGAATCTTCCGGACAATACCCCGTTCCACACTTCAACGCGTTCATTGTCGGAGTACCTGGAATGAAAAACCCCCATCTTTGATCCGAAAACTCTCATCAGTCTTTTCACAATCTGGGTGGTCAGCGCGATTTCTGGCAATAAATAGAGTACCTGGTTGCCGCTTTCCAGGTTTTTTTTGATCAAATCGATGTAGATTTCTGTTTTTCCACTACCGGTGACCCCATGCAGGAGGGCGATATCTTTCCGGGAAAATACCTCCAATAATTCTTCCAACGCCTGGCGTTGTTTTACGGAAAAATCTATTTGTGCCGTGTTGATGTTATCATTGTGCTGATCGAATCTTGAAATGACCTCCTCAAAAGTGTCAAAAATCTTGTTTTTAATCATCGTATTCAATGAAGAAGGGGACCGGTTGGCCGATAATAATGTTTTTTTGTCCAGTCCGTAGGAATTTTTTTCGGGGTGGTGATATATGGGCACTTCCTGCAGGTATTTCAACAGAATTTCAATTTGCCTGGGCCTCTTTTCCAGCTTTTCGAATAAATCCTCCAGCGATGCAGGATCGTCAATGAACGATTGTGCCAACCTGACTTTGATGATTTTTTTGGGTTTGAATTTTTCTTTTATCTCTTCGAAAATCAGAATGGACTCCTTGGATAACAATGACTTCAGGATAGGATAAATTGACTTTTGTTGTAAAATGTCCGTGACTTCATCGTAGGTAAGTTGGGACCGGTGCTGAAGTGCGTGTAAGACCATTGTTTCTTTTTCTGAAAACTCATGGTTATCTGCTTCCTGGCTAAAATCAGGGTGCAGTTGTATGTTTGACTGGCTGCTTAGCTTGAGCCCGGAAGGCAGGGCTGCATTAAGTACTTCCCCTATCGTGCACATATAATATTCCGAAACCCAGTATAACAGATGTATTTGCAATGAGGTCATTACCGGAAATTCATCCGGGACTTCTAAAATGTATTTCGCCTCATAGGCCAGGGGTGGGTCTTCATGACATTTTGCGACAATGCCAGTGAGTATTTTTTTCTTACCGAACTGAACTATCACCCTGGAACCTGTTTCGACCAATGATTCCATATCCCTGGGTATACGATAGGTAAAAGACCTGGGAATTGGAACAGGCAGCAAAACATCGGCGAAGAATGTTTTTCTTTCCGGCGTTATATCATTGTTTAGCGGGAGTCGTGTCAAATCAATGTCAATATTCTGTAGCGAATTTAGATGATTTGGCACTTTAATAGGGGAGATAGCCGGGAAAAGTTTATGGCAATGTCCCTACTCGATATCTAAAATAATGCTTCCATAGGAAGCATATAATTTTACAACAGATTCGGGATTGGCCACTTTGCCTATCTTACCCCGGTATTCACTGGCATTATTAGAGGTGTTGACATAATTGAAATCAAAATCCCCACTATCATATCTTACTTTGCCATAGCGGGTTTGGGCTTCTATCTTTGCCGAACTGCCTGATTCGAAGGCCAACTCTGAGGTGGCATATTCCGCATCGACCACGATCCTCTCAAAATTTTTGGAAATGTTTCTGACCCGCAGGCCACCGCCATATTTTATTTCAAGGTCGAGAACTTTGGTCAGGTCATCTATTTTTATTCCGCCGTACTTGCTGCCTCCTACGATGCTGCTCACCTTATCGATTTCCAGGTTTCCATATTTGTTGGAGATATCGAGCCTTCCGGCAGTGCCAAAATTGAGGTTGGAGTACTTACTGTTGAGCTCCATGTCGGCACAGTTTTCAATATCCAGGTTAGCATAGCTGATATCCAATTCACCTGAACCTATCTTTTCAATCTCGCCTCCACCATACGACAACTCCAGGTTAGCATCCCCATTAATTTTATCAATGCGTACCTTTCCATAAGCTACATCAATATCAGCCGTCGCATCGAGATCGGACAAGTAAAGGTTGCCATATTTATGGTTGATGTTAATAGGACTGATTTTAGGCATATGTATTTCGTAATCTATCGAAAACCTTTCATTTCTGCGGTTGTTGATATTTCCACTGATCCTGGTGGTAAATTCGATCAAGCCCGAATTGCCGTCACCCCTGATGTCAATGTCTACATTGTCAATCAGTTCCTGGGCCCTCCTCTCACTGAATTTTTCGGCTGTAATGGTAATCTTTACGTCCATCTGGTTTTTATCCCACGTATTGATATGAATATCGCCGTATTTGCTGGATACCGCCAGTTTGGTTTTCCTTGAAAGATTGTATGATTTTTTTATCTCTTTCGTCTTTTCACTATACCTCCCCTGAGCGGTGCCCTGAAAACGGACGAATACCAGGGTGATAATGATGAGTATCGTGAATTTATATATTGACTTTTTCATCGTTTTCCGATTTTTTCAAGCTTCTCAAAATGTCTAATTGTTGGTTGAGAATTTCAATTCTGATCTGAAGGTTTTGTACTAATGCGTTGAATACCTGTTCGTTACTATCCCTGTCGAGTTCTTTTTTAAGTTCATTGTACATACTGTCCAACTTATGAATATCTTGCTGAAAACTCGTGGCGAGGTCTGGTTTGATGTGGTCGATGGCTTCAATACTTGCCCTTTTTTCCGATATCTGTGCTATATAAAATGCCTCAGTTTCTTTAAATTCTTCTATGATATCTGTGGTTGATAGTTCAGGATAGAGGTCGGCATTGTCGCGGGAGTTGTTTAGCTGGAACAGCAAGTAGGCACTTACACCGAAAAAGAATACGGCCGCAGCCTTCCAAACAAAAGTGAAATCAATGTGTTTTTTTTTATGATCCCCATCGATTTCCTTTTCGATTTTGCTCCATACACTTTTGTCAGGAGTCTTATCGTCGAATAGTTCCCGGTTATCCCTGATAAACTTTTCTAATTTGTCGTGCATAATTCTGCTAAAATAATTTTAAGTTTCTTTTTTGCCCGGTTATATTGAGATTTGGAAGTTGATTCGGAGATTTCCATTATCTGCGCTATTTCAGCATGATCATACCCTTCCAGCAAATACAATGAAAGTACCATTCTGTAGCCATGAGGGAGCAAATTCACAGCCTTTTTAATCAATTCAATATTATGTGTGAACCGCTCCGGGTCATCCGGCACCTCATCGCGATAAGTTATTTCCGCCTTATCCATGTTTTCTTCAAGAGTTGTCATTTCCAATCTCTTTTTTTTCATATGATTAATCGAGCGGTTAACAACAATCTTTTTCAACCATGCACCAAATGATGACTCCGCTCTAAAGGCACCAATATTCCTGAAAGCACTCACAAATGCCTCCTGCAAAACATCTTCAGCCTCATACCGGTCATTGGTAATGCGATAGCAAATATTGAACATGGCCTTTGAATAAAGGTCGTAAAGCTCCTTATACGCCATCTTATCACCGGATTTACAGCGGTCGACAATCTTCTGGTGAATATTTGTGTATTCAACTTCCAATTTTACATCTTCTGCTATAAAGACAGGTGAGGGTAGTTAGGGTTGCATGAAAGGTTTGGGTAAATTGACAGTTGATAATTGACAATGAGGGTTCGGGAATTGTTGATTGGCGTTGCATGCCTAACAAATAGCACAAAAAATAATTGCCAATTGTCCATTGTCAACTGTCAATTATCACGCTTTTATGAGGAACAACCACCATTATATTCTATCAGCTAATGCACAAGCCACCTACAAAACGTTCGAAAATAAAAATCAATTATCGTCCAATGATGCCAGGTTTTGCCGGGCGAATGTGAATGGGTTGCCGGCGGCGATAGCTTCGTTAAAGAGCTTTCTGGCTTCTTCTTTATTCCCTTCTTCTTTGGCGATCAGGCCTTTTAGGTTTAGTACGGCGGCCTTCATGGTTACTTCCTCCGAAGTATTTCTGTCAGGGTTAAAGACGATTTTAAACTCATTGGCTTTCTCATCCTTTAAAAGGATATCGGCACTGGTTTTTGATTCGCTGAACCTTTTCAGGTTAAACTGTAGAAATGCGATTTTGTACAGTGTGTAGAGGTTATTGTTTCTGAGGTAAAGCGCCTCATAAGAGTTCAGGGCCTTATCGTAAAGCTGCAAATTCTCATAACTGACGGCGTTGATTTCCAATGCCACCAGATTATTGGGATTCTTTTTAAGAATATCAAGGGACACCAGTAGACTGGGAGCATGCTGGTTATAATCGAAGTATAGTAAAACCAGGGAGTCCAGCAGGGAAACATCGTTAGGGTCCAGGGCAATTAGTTTATACAGGGCATTTTTTGCCACCCCGACATCACTGTATTTTTTGGCTTGGAGATATACGGCTTTATTCAATTTATATTCCGCTGATTCCTTGGGATTAGATTGAGCAAATGCACCCATCGATATAAATGTGATGATTAGTAATAGTAAATTAAATTTCATTAGCTTAAACACGGTTAAAGGGTTACAGACCAAATATTTTTAAAAAAACCTTTAAATATAACCAAAATTACCATGAATTTTCAAAAGGCTGATGAATGTACCGGCAATAATTTCGCTTTAACCGAAAGTTTAACGTTTTTTAACCGAGGTTCCGGGCCACAGGCTTCAGGCCTTTTTCATTTCCAACCTCCAACAGGTAAGGAAATGCCTCCTCATAGGTATTCCTGATTTTTCCATCGAGTATGGCTTCTTTAATGGCCTCTTTGATTTCCCCGATGAGTTTAGACGGTTTTAAGTTAAAAGTTTCCATAATGATTTCGCCGGTAATAATGGGTTGAAAATTCTTGATTTTGTCTTTGGACTCCACGATTTCCATTTTCTTTTCAACCTTATCGAAATTATCGAGAAACTTTTTTGCCTTTTCGAGGTTTTTGGAAGTAACATCTGCACGGCAAAGTATCATCAGGGCTTCCAGGTCATCACCGGCCTCAAAAATCAACCTTCTTATGGCCGAGTCAGTCACATGATCTTTCACAAGGGCAATAGGCCGCAGGTGCAGTAACACCAGATTTTGTACAAATCTCATATGTTCATTCAGGGGAAGCCGCATTTTTTTGAATATGCCCGGCACCATCCGGGCGCCCAGGTCTTCATGCCCGTGAAATGTCCAGCCTACCTTTTTATTAAATCGCTTGGTTTTGGGTTTGGCTATATCATGTAAAATGGCTGCCCATCTCAGCCATAAATCATCAGATACCTTGGCTACATTGTCGAGCACCTGCAGGGTATGTAGAAGTTGTCTTTGTGGCTCTGGTTATTGATGGTTTCCACACCTTTCAGCGCTACCAGTTCCGGAAATATCTGCTGAAGAATTCCGGCATGGTAGAGTAACTTAAATCCATAGGAGGGGGTACGGGAAAGGATAATTTTGTTGAGTTCATCGGTAATTCTTTCCTGTGAAATGATCGATAGCCGTTCCGTAGTATTAGTTATTGCCTCAAAGGTATGTGCCTCGATATCAAAGCCCAGTTGGGAGGCAAACCGCACCGCCCTCATGATACGCAAAGGATCATCAGAAAATGTAATCACAGGGTCCAATGGCGTTTTTATGGACTTTCGTCTTAAATCTTCGGTTCCTTCAAAAGGGTCAACCAGGGTACCGAAACCGGATTTGTTCAGGGCTATTGCCATGGTATTGATGGTAAAATCCCTCCTGCTTTGATCATCCTGCAGGGTTCCGTTTTCCACAATAGGTTTTCGGGATTCCCGCCTGTACGATTCCTTCCTGGCACCGACAAACTCCAGTTCCCAGCCATCAGCCTTAATCATGGCGGTACCGAAATTTTTAAAATAAGATACCTTTAGCCCACCCAGTTTGCTGCTGACCATCCCTGCCAGTTTCATGCCGTTTCCAACACAAACAAAGTCAATATCTTTGGAAAGTTTATGCAGCATCAGGTCCCTGACATATCCGCCGACCACATAGGTTTCCAAATCGAGTTCATCAGCGCAACGGCCAACTATTTCAAATATTTTGTTTTGTTTGAGCAGCTTGGAAAGATTCATAACACAGAAAACCTTCTACAAAAATTTAATTTCCCCATTCAACGCCAATTGAATGGTTTTTGGAGTAAACAGATTAAACTGACTATTGTCCAAATTTAGCACATAATCGAAATGGGTCAAATTCTGTTCCGCAATTTCAGAGGAGAGGTTATAGGTAAAGAACACCCCTTTTCCATAGTTATATAGGGGCTTTTCAAGGGGATGGTTTTTTAGTAGCATGACCTTCACGCCCTGACCGTCGGCAAGCAACGATGGCGGCAGGTTTTTTCCTTTTGGGTACTTGATGATCAACGCTTTTTCTTCAAAATCCACAATGTCCCATGCAATTTCAGGAATCCGGACAACATAATTGTATAATTGACCAATATCTGCAATCAAAATACAAAAATCCTGCAGAGAAGGGGGAGGGGTGAGTTTGTTGAACCTGGCTAACGCCGCAGGATCCAGGGATGATAGGAGGCCGTATTTGTCCTCATGTTTGACCAGAACCAGGTGATGGTCTTTTAAATTTTGTCTGAATACTTTTAAATCCTCATGCGTCATGGGGCAAAGGTAACAAATACTGGCGGGTTAATTCAAGGAAATAGGGGCCTACTTTCTAGCAGGCGTTTAGTGGCAGTGATCTTATTAAATTGGGAAGTGTTTGGGGAACTCTTGGTGTCTTGGTGCCTTCGTGGTGAAAAATGGCTAACCACGAAGGCACCAAGACACCAAGAATTTTGTCGAAAATATTGTGTCACAGCCACTTGCACCAGGGTTGCCTTGGCGAGTTGGGTGTTAATAAGCCGGGCAGGGCACAAATTTCATGGGTTTTTTCTTTCTCTTTTTAAAATTATGGAATTGATAAGTCATGGATATTTCATGGGCACCACCGGTATTGGGTCCAAGTCCGGAGATGGTGATGTCATAACTGTAGCCAACATCAAATTTATCGAACCGGAGGCCGAATAAAACCGTAATGGCGTCCTGGTTTATATTATCCTCCACATTTTGTTGAATAGGAATGCCACGGTACCAGACTCCGGCCATAATCGGATTATAGTGGAAGTGCAAACCGAGGTCCAACTGATCAAACTCCCCTTGTCTTTTATAGATAAAAGAAGGTGCAATGCTGGATAACCTTTCGCCTTTCAGCGGACTGGGAAATAAAGTAATCCGGAATCCGGAGTGAATAGAGAACTTCATGGGTAATTCACTTACCTCTCCAATCAGTGAATGGTTGGGTTCATTCATATGATGCGCTGAGACACCGAACCAAAAGTCCTTGTTATACACGACCACACCTGAGCTGAAATCAAAGTATTTATTATTTTCAAGATTATTAAACGTCGGATCCAGGGTTGGGGCATCGGGATTACCGAAGTCCAGTTGGTCACCGAACAATAACTTACTGAAGTTGAGCGATCTGATTCCGTAGCCAAATTGGATTCCGGGTGATATGATCCAGCCATTTTCCATCCGGATTTTGTAGTTATAGCTAAGACCTATGTTGGTGGATCTCAGATCTGCGGATCCGGCCCGGTCTGTCGTGGCCAAAATACCGATACCACTATTCAGTTTTCTCATATTGTAATCATATGAAAAGGCGTATGTGGCAAAAGCCTGAGGCAAAGCCGGCCATTGTAACCGGTGATTTATGATAAATCGGTGCTCCAGCGTTGTACCTGTGAATCCCGGATTAAGGTACAGTGGTGCCGCATAGAATTGCGAAAACTGTGGATCCTGACCGTACGATTTAAGTGCGGTAGCAAGAATTAGCAGGGATAATATCAATAACTTTTTAAACATAAATGCTCATTTTAATCTTAAATCGATCTAATCATTTTTGCTTTCCGGGATTTATCTTAATAAGGTGACGTCACCAACCCGGGTGATTCTCTCACCGTCCCGGAATGTGGCTGTCACTTTGTACAGGTAAACCCCCTGTTTGGCCATTTTGCCCTTGTAATAGCCATCCCATCCGACAGTTTGGCTATTAGTGGCAAACATCAACTCACCCCATCGACTGTAGACTTCCATCCTGAATTCCACTGCCCCCTCAATCAATGGTATAAAAACGTTATTTTCCACGGTCCCTAATGATACATTTCCACCGTTTGGCCCTCCCGGGTCTGGTGTAAATACTGTCGGTACTTTGATATCGCCACCATTTAAGGCAATTACCGCTTCTTCAATGGTATGTATATCCGGGCATTGATCCCCATTGAATACGGTAAGGCTTACATCATAAATACCGGGATTTTCATATATGTGTATTGGTTCAAACTCTGTTGAAGTGTTCCCGTCGCCAAAATCCCACAAATAAGAATCGCCGCCAAATGAAAGGTTGGTAAAGAAAACCGGTTTGTCGGGTAAATAAATGGTAGTGGGCCTGACAGAAAATCTTGCCTGTGGCTGCTCGAAAACTTCGACGGCCATTTCCCTGGTTGCTGTTACCGCAATGCCGAGTTCGTTAAAGGCGGTAAGTGTGACTGTATAGACGCCGGGGTTATTGTATATATAGGTCGGATTTTGTGCATTGCTGAATCCTTCCCCTTCCCCAAATTGCCATAGATAGGCATCTTCATCGGCAAACTCCGTTAAATTGGTAAAAGTTACGGTTACCGGAGCGCAGCCCGAAGCCACGTCAATATCAAAATCTACCACAGGAGGTAATGGTTCAATGGTCACAATATTCGTAGCTTCACCTACACAATTACCGTCTGTGACAGTAAGCTCCAGCAGATAATTACCATAGGTGGCATAGGTGTGCACCGGATTTTCAATGGTTCCCGTAGTGAGGGCGCCATTGGAATGTGTGATGTTAACCGCCCCTGATGAACCACTGAGTGTATTGCCATCGCCGAATTGCCAGGTATAGGTCCAGTTTCCGGGGTTGGTATTGTTGGTAATTGTCACTGTTTTACCAGGTAAAATTTGCAGTGGCGGATCCACATCAAAACTGGCCACCGGCGTAATTGTAATAGTGGCCGCAGCAGGCGGCAAACTGGTTTGGGTACACCCGTACCGGTCGGTGACAGAAACCAGCGTATAGGTTGTGTTTTCAGTGGGATCGACGTTTTGCACATAGATATTGCCCACATTCACTACATTAAAGCTATTTACTTTATCGTCCTCATACACCAGATCAAAAGGGGCAACACCCGTAAGTTCAAATTGCAAGGGGCCACCATTACAGAATGTTCCTGTTGCGGTGAGTGTACCTGAGGGCAGATCAGTTACTATGATGGTTTGTTGCTCTGTGGTGCTGCACCCAAAACCATCGCTGACTTCGTAATCCAGAATATGTGTGCCGACACCTGCGGCATTCGGATCGAACTCATATACACCTGAACCGGCAAAGGTTTCAGAAACCCCGGAACCGCTGTAAACACCTCCGCCGGGTTGTCCGGTGGTTAGCTCAATCGGTGCTGCATCCACGCAGATGTTTTCAATGGGTGCAAATAATGCAAAAGGCAATGGTTCAACAGTAATGGTTTGGCTCACACCAACAAGCGTAGTACAGCCATATTGATCGACGTAGGTATATTGAATAAGATGGAAGCCGACTCCTGCACTGGCCGGGTTAAATTCATAGATTCCCGAACCCGGAGCTGTTTCTGACACACCGGGCCCGCTGTATACCCCATTTTCCAGGTGCGTTCTGTTTTGATCAACAGGCAGTCCGCCTGAAAGTATAAAAGGAGCGGTACATAAGCCTACGTCGGGAAATGGTGCGAGTGAAATAACCGGATAATCCTCCACCACGATCTGTCCGGTAACTGAATTGATACATCCCGTGGACGGGTCCTCGTATTCAAAAATAATATCGTGTGTACCTACACCTGCCGCACCCGGATCGAAGACAAAGGTGCCGGGAGAAGGTTCCGTTACATAAAGGCCATTCATCTCGTAATACCTGCCACCGGCTACCGGGGCACCACCGACTCTTCCCTCGGTAAGCGTGTAAGGTAATTCACAAATACCCTGATTCGGTAGCGGATCCATAGTCACCACTGGTAACGGATTAACAGTAATGGTGGCAGTGGCATTGGTTAAAGCCTGGCAGCGGTTGGCATCCTCAAAGCTTAAACTAATCGTATGCGATCCGCTTCCCGCTGCGGCCGGGTCAAATTCGAAGATACCCGATCCCGGCGCCGTCTCGGATACACCCGGTCCCGAGTAGGCATGGGTGACTCCTGTCAATGTTGAAATATCTATACCATTGGCATACCCTCCTCCGATTATAAAGGCCGGATCATCAATACAAACATCTGTAAAAGGATCCAGCGTAATTATCGGTTGATCATATACTTCGATGGTTGCGGTATTAAAGTTGCTACATCCGTTTCCGTCTGTATAGTCGTATCTGATGGTATACGAATTATTACTTGCCACCGCCGAGGGGTCGAAATGGTAAATACCCGATCCGGGAAAGGTTTCAGATACACCTGCCCCCGAATATTCCCCGCCTGCCGGAGAAGCCTCGGTTAAAACGTAAGGGAGCGGTGCGGCTGAACAAATACCTGGTATGGGGTTAAAGGTTATGTCCGGCAGCGGATTAACATTAACCCGTACGGTACTGGTAGATACCGTACAGCCTGACAGATTATCTCTTACGGTGACTGTATAGTCTGTGGTGGTGCCGGGGCTGACTGTTGGGTTGGCATCCTTTACATCGCTGATACTTAAGTTGGGTGACCAGGTAATATCGAGGTTAGGTGGTCCCGATCCCCCACTGGCAGTGGGCGCCCCACCGATAACTACAGATTCGCCGACACAGATGGTTTGATCATTCCCCGCATCAGCCACTGCCGGCTCAAATACGTTTATGGCGATTGTTGAGGCAGGGCCAGGGCATAGATTTTTAAATTCTGATACCCTCAAAACCCCAAGTATCTGCGTGCTTCCAAAATTTAGTTCAATAAAACTATCCGAAAATCCCCCACCCGCCGCAATTACGACCCCGGAGGAGGTCAGGTCACTAGCATCCCACAAATACTGCGCCCCTGCACTGGGAGTTACCTGATATCGTACATTTGTCTCGTTCACACATAGATTTTGCCTGCCGGTAATAGCCGAGGCAATGGGTAATGGTCGCACTTCTAATTGAAATGGGGTTCCAAGATTGGGAGGAGAGCAACCGTTGTGATCTATTACCGAGGTTAACGAGTAAGTTCTAATCTGCGGAAAGGCGCCGCCGGTGTGTTCAGGAATAATCGATATATTGGCCCCGTTAGGGACTGTAAAAGGGCCAAAAATATTAGGTGTAGGCAAATCATCATCTTGAAATGTTATGGTATACGGACCTGTTCCTGTTGTAAAATTGACCTGTAAATTTACAGGATCCTCGTCACAGGCATGTGAAGGACCTGACCACACAGGCACATCCGGGCCCTGAAAGATTTCTACTGTCTCGGGGTCTGAGTCCGGGCCGGCACAGAAACTATTGCCCACACCGATAGCCCTTACCTTGTAAGTACCACTTTGCGTGTAGGAGCTTACTAAAAGCTGATTTGTAGTTTGTCCGGCAATAAGCGTAAAACCATTGCCATCGTCGAAATACCATTCATAGCTGTCGGCCGCAGGGTCAGGAAGCGCGGTACCTGCCTGTAGCACCGTTACGTTTGTCCCATTGTCGCAAAATTGCGGTGCACCCAAAACGGTGATAGTAGGTTCGAGGGGCACGGGATTAACCTCTACCGCCTGTACCAGAGATAGGGGGCTTTCACATGGTGAACCAATAGGATCAGTGCCTATTGTCAGCACCTGGTAGTTGCCCGCATCACCGGCAACAACATTGTTAAGCTCCAAAGTTTGGCTAATTTCACCACCCAATGGAACGCCGTCTTTGTACCACTGATAACTATTTGCGCCGATATTGCTGGATTGTAAGGTTACATTGTCTCCTTCACAGACAAATGGGCTCCCCGAGGGTACTGAAATGAAAGGCTGTGTAGGAGGTAATACAATATCGACCCTGACCTGATCGGTGGCGGTACAGCCGGTGACCAAATCGGTGACATCGACCGTGTAAATGACGGTCGATGTAGGTGTTGCGTTGGGGTTAGAGGCTGTAGCGTCGTTCAGTCCCGCGGCTGGTGTCCAACGATATTCATAGTTGGCGGGGCCGGAGCCGCCCGATGCCGTCGGGCTGCCGCCCAATTGTATAGTAGCGCCCAAACAGATTTCCTGGTCTGCCCCGGCATCGACAATAGGTGTTGAAAAAGACTGTACTGCCAGGTTGACCGGAGGCCCGTCGCAACCATTGGAGGTTTCAACGACTGTTAAGGTACCTGACCAGGGATTAGCCCCAAAATCCAGAATGGCATTGTTGTTAAATGAAGTAATCAGCGGTTCATCGCCATTCAGTGGCGAAATAGACCAGCTATAGGAGGAGCCGGGCGTGCCTGCCGCACCATCGACGCGGTAAACATTGGCACTATTGATGCAGCCATCGACAGCGCCGGAAAGTGATGAAATGACACTTGTTACCGGTGTTGGGTGAACCGTTACAGTAATATCAAGCGGGTTGCCGTCGCAGCCATTGGCCGTGGGTGTGATGCGATAGTCGACTGTTTGAGTGGCAGTCCCGGCATTGGTTAATGTTTGCATGATTGCATTTCCTGAACCTCCTGCGGCGCCACCAATATCGGGTCCGGGGTTCTCAATCGTCCAGCTGAAATTAGTTCCGGTTCCAAAAATCACATTGCCGCTCAATGTAATATTGGTAGTCTCTCCATGGCATATTTCCTGAGAAAAGGCCGATGGAGACACCGTAGGGCGGGGGTTAACTGTAATTTGAATAATTTCCGGTGATCCCGTACAATTATTGGCCTTTGGAAAGATTTGATAGGTAATGGTTTCTTCCGTCACCCCATTGTTAACAAGGTTGTCATTAATCGCCCCTCTTCCCGAACTGGTATTACCTACCAGGTTTGGCGAAGAGCTGGTGGAAGTCCAGTCGAACACCGTATTGGTTACATTACCGCTAGGGGTGTAGCTGAAATTGTCTGTAGAGCAAATGGTCTGATTACCAGGGCTATTATTAATGTTGGGTGTCGGCTTAACCGTTACTGTGTAAGTTACCCTAGCGCCGGTGCAATTAATGGTACGGGGAGTGTATTCATAAGTAACCGTTTCTATGTTGAATCCGGAATTGATCAGGTCATGACTTATCGCGCCGGTGCCGGAGCCGGTTGTAAAATCGGCATTTCCACTGCTAATAGTAATTGGAGCGGTTACTGTCCAGTTAAAATCTGTTGAGGTTACATCCCCGGTGGGACTGAATGAGGTTGTCGACCCGGAACAGATCTCGTCTGTAAGATCAGAAACCGGATTGGTTATGTTAGGTATGGGATGAACTGTAACTGTATAATTTACCGGATCCCCGTCGCAGCCGTTGGCCCTGGGTGTTATCTCGTAAACGACCGTTTCCGGACCTGGACCATCATTTGTCAGAATGTCAGTAATGTCACCTGAACCGCTGGCGTTGTTACCGTTTATATTAGGTCCTGCAGTTGAGGTCCAGGTAAACGTAGTACCGGTGCCAAAGAGAACACTCCCACCCAAATTCACACTCAAGGCATCTCCGGAACAAATTTGTTCTGTGAGTGGTGAATTTGTAACACGGGGTCTTGGGTTTACATTAACAGTATATGTTCCCGGCGTACCAGGGCAACCATCGACCATTGGGGTTACCGTATAGGTGACGGTTTGTTGTGCATCAGAGTTGTTAGTAAGATTATCGGTGATAGCCCCTGCGCCCGAAGCTGACTCTCCGGACACATTCGGATTATCTGCAGAACTCCATGAAAATATGTTGGTTATAGGACTTGTGGGCGTAAAGTTTAAAGATTCACCTGAACAAATGACATCGGTTGCCGGTAAATTGTCAACATCTGCTACCGGTTTTACTGTGGCTACATAGAAAAATGTTGGTCCGACACAAGTGGTGCCAGTAGAGGTATAAGGTGTAAATTCGTAAGTTACAACCGCATCAACAGTACCCGTATTAGTGATAACATCATTAATTGGGCCTGTTCCATTAACTGCTGTAATATCGGCGCTGGTGGCTGTACCGCTTGTCACAGATACCTGCCAGTCAAATGTAGTTCCAGACACCGTTGGAACTGGTGTGAAGGTGGCGGCGTCTCCCGAGCAAAGCACCTGCGATAACTCAGTTCCGGGATTGGAAATGCCCGGCTCCGGATTTACGGTGATAACAAAGTCAACCGCCGTGCCTGAGCAGCCGTCGTGATGGGCGGTTACCCTGTAGGTCACGGTTTCGGGAGTAGTTCCTGTATTATTAACCCGTTCTCTAATTTCACTTGCTCCTGTTTCCACCGGAGTAAACCCGTTTATGAAAGGTGAACTTGCTACCGCTGTCCAGGAAAATGTGGCCGCACCGACACCGACATCAGGTGTAGGGATTATATGGATCTCATCGTTAGAGCATATTTCATCAGTCATGGGATTTGTCACCTCCGGGGATGGCTTTACGGTTACCACGTAATCTTCAGGTGTGCCATCACATCCGTTGATACGGGGGGTGATCTCATAAGTCACTTCTCCAATGGCACTTGTAGTATTATACAGTTGATCGGTGATGATGCCGCTACCGTTAGGAGTAAAATTAGTTACTGAACCCGCTGTAACCGAGGCTGTCCAGCGAAATGTGGCGCCAAAGACGTTACTTTCCGGTGAGAAGTTTAAGGCATCACCATCACAAATAGCGTCGGCCAATGAACTGTTAGATACATCGGCAACCGGTGAGACAACCACCGAAACCTGAGATTGAACACTGTTACAGTTATTGGCCCTCGCGGTAATAAAATAGGTGACAGTCTCTACGCCGTTTCCTGTGTTTGTTAAGGTATGAGAAATGGGGCCTGTATGGATACCAGGTCCTGGTAAGCCGGTAATATTTCCGCTACTTGATACGGTCCAACTGTAGGTTGTAGTACCTACTGTGATATTAGAAGTCGGGTTAAAAGTAAAAGTACCTCCTGAGCAAAGCGCCTGCGCGCCGGCGGGTAAATTTGTGATCTCGGGTTTCGGATTGACAGTAACTATATAAGTTCCCATAGTACCAGTGCATCCGTTGGCTTCCGGCGTAATGTTATAGGTGATAGTTTGAGGAGCGGTACCAGTGTTTGTCAAAATATCTGTGATGCGCCCCGAACCGGATGCACTGTGACCGTTAATATCAGGGCCTACCGCTGTGGTAGTCCAATTGAAATTAGTGCTGCCTACGTCTCCGGAAGGCTCAAAATTAAGTTGATCGCCCGAACAAATGGCTTCTGTCCCCGCGTTGGTAAAGGTCGGTTCCGGGCGGACGGTAACTACCACGTCGGTGGTTGGACCCGGACATGAATTGGCCATTGGCGTCACGGTGTAAGTGACGGTTTGGGTAGTGTCGGTTGTATTATCAAGCGTTTGATTAATTACTGTCGACGTACCCGATGCATCACCGGCTTCACCGTCAACAAGGGGATTGTTGGTCACTGTCCATGTGTAGGAAGTTCCGGTTCCGGCGGTTACCGCTACCCCCCCGGCAGTAAGATCAATACTTGTTGTTCCATTGTCACAGATGGTCTCGGCGGTTTTGTCGGGCTGCGTTGTTGGTGTGGGGTTTACGGTGACCACAAAATTTACAGACGGGCCGGTGCAACCATTCAGGGAAGGCGTAATAACATAGGTAACCTCTTCAATATCGTTGCCGCTGTTCAGTAGTATTTCTGAAATATCTCCGCTATTGGATGCGGAAAATCCGGTGACATTTGCACTCGAGCCCGAGGCCGACCAGTTATATTGCACCGTCATCGTTCCTGGGGCATCTGAGATTAGGGCCAGCGCAGCTGTTCCGCCTGAGCAGATAACCTGCTCTATATTACCGGAAGGGGCTGTAGCATTCGTAATATTGGGTTCCTGGTTTATTGTTACCGTAAATTGATCTGTTACCACCCCACAACTGGCCCCTGGAGGATCGGCAGAAGCGAGCTGGAAAACCAAAGTTTCATTTAAATCCCCCGCAACCGGCTCATATACAAGCTCCATGACACCTCCTGTCAGGTCGTTGGTAGTAATAGTTCCTGTTCCGGCTCCCGATCCGCCGACTACTGACCAGGTACCTGTGCTTACACTTCCGCTGACGGTGCCGGTGATGGTTATATTGGCTACGGCCGTAACTATATCATTAAGATTAATACATTGATCAAAATCTGCCGGCATGGTAACCACCGCAGATTCAAAGAACTCAATTTGTACAGTACTATTTGCTGGTAAGCAGGTACCACTTGTCACTTCCCACTGATAAGTGTAAAGACCGTATGTATCAGCAGTGACATTGGTGGTAGGATCAGTATCATCGTCAAAGACAGAAGTCCCGGGACCAGCAATTTGTGTCCATTGCCCGTTAGCCGGACCTCCTAGAGTGTTTAATGGCGAACTGCCATTTAAACCTATCGTTAAACCACAGGTGGCATCTTCATTGGGGTTACCGGGAGTGTATGCATCAGGCACTACCGGGGCGGTACCAAAATCCACCGTTACGTCTGCAATGCTTGGAGGACAGGTACCACTGGTTATTGACCACCGGAATACGTAAACTCCCGCATCAGCCGCGCTTGCTATGCTTACAGTGGTATTTGGATCGTTTGCATTAGTTATGTTGGCTACGCTGGGGCCGCTTTGCTGTGTCCATAAGCCGGTCCCAACCCCAGGCGTGTTACCACCCAAACCAACAGATATGAGGTCTGTGGCCGTACAATAAGACAGATCCGGACCAACCGTAGCCACAGTGGGACCCGGGTCAACAGTCACACTTGTACTTTGCGTATTGGAAGTACAGTTAGGTGAACCCGGATATTGCCAGACTACACTGACAATCCTGCCTGGTCCGGTCGAAGATCCGATGTCTACGGTAATCGACTCGGTTCCCTGGCCTCCGGTTATGGTCCAGCCTGCGGGTACTGTCCATTGGTATTCCGTGGCGCCTCCTGCCGGTTGCACAGGCGGGGCGCCGGGTAAAGTGAAATTGACGCCGATTTCATTGGCGCACACATTAGAGGGGCCGGTGACCGGATCGGTCAGATTGAGCGTCTCCCTGACTGTGACATTGGCGCTCCCGCTAATATTGGCGCTTGGGGCTGTGGTAACACAACCATTTGCGTTTAAGTCTCTTATCTCACGAATAGTATAGGTGTAGTTACCTGCCGCCGCAGGTACGGGTGCATTCACCGTACCTCCGGCAATGGGAACGTTGGTAGCGGTATGAATGGTAGTTCCGCCATCAGGTGAATAATCAATATCAAACGGCCCTGTGCCACCTACTCCTACCAGGTTGCTGAAAGTTAAAACAGGATTGTCTCCCAGGCAAATAGACTGATCCCCGCTGATTTCGGCCTCAGGCTGTATGTTTACGTTAACAAACAACTGTACCCATGGTGAGGGACATCTGGGACCGTTGGAATATCGCCATCTTACCCTTACCCTTTTGGTGCCGGTGTTGTTTCCTACGGTGACATTAATTGATTCCGTGTTATTTCCGGAGGTAATTGTTCCCAGATCCGAACCGGCGGTGTTAGGTAGTTGCCATTGATATATCGTCGTCAGCCCGTCAACCAGGGGAGGAGGGTTCGGCAGCGAAAAGGTAACCATATCTCCCGGACACACTTCTGTAGGCCCGGTAATGGGATCGGTGATTACCAAATCTGATTTCACGAACACGGTAGCAGTTCCGCCGATATTGGAGTGGGGGGCAGTGACGGTACAGCCATTGGGAGCAAGGTCACGAATTTCAGTGATGGTATAATTTGTTGTAACCCCGGGTGGTGGATTGATACCGGGTGTCACGGTGTTTGACCCAAAAGCCAGGGTTTCGGTAAATGTATTGGTACCATCTGTATAATCAACTTCAAATGGCCCTGTGTTTCCAACGCCCTGGGTAAGCTCGATGGTAAATTCCGGGGCATCACCCTCGCAAATGGTTTCAGTACCAGTAATATTCCCCGCCGGCAATACGTTTACGGTAACAGGCAGGGTCTCTGCACCTGAAGTACAATGCGGTGCGCTGGTAAACTGCCATACCACACTTATGTTACCACTTACGGCTGAGGTAGAGCTCTCTACAGTGATTGATTCGGTGCCTTGCCCTCCGGTAATGTGCCAATTTAACGGTACGCTCCATACATATTCCGTGGTTCCGCCTACAGGCTGTGCGATGGGAGGGTTAGGCAATGAGTAGGTAAGGCCAGTTTCACCCGGACAGACGTTGTCGTCTCCTGTAATCGCATCCGTAATGTCTAAATCTTCTCTTATATTCAGGGTCACTTCCGTTGCAGGGCCTTCACAGTTAGTGCCGGGCAGCGTTTCAGTTACCCAGTAGGTATAAGTTCCCGCGGCGGTTTGTCCATGGGCAAATGTTCCTCCGTTCGAGACGTGTGTACCCGAAGTGACAATTCCCTCGGGACTTAAAGTAGCATTTTCATACCATCGTAAAGCTCCGCCGAAACCGGCTGAGGCGGTCAATGGTCCTACTGCTCCGAAGCAATAGTCACGATCCGGAGCGGCAGGTGCGGGCGGTGAGGCTACTACGGTAATTCTGGCGGTGATACTAACAGGCGGGTTATCGCCATTAATGGGGTCTGCCGGGCCCCCGGGTATACCCGGGTTGTTGTCATAGCGGTTACAGGAGTTCCAGTTATACATGGTAACCTCAAAATATTCGCCGTCGCGACCCACTGTGGAGGCGGCCGGCACCACGACTGTCAAACTATTTGATCCGGCTCCGGCAACGGTGTAAGCAGTACCCTGGTGAACCGCACTACTGGCGTCAAAGCCGCCGGCAGTGACTGCGGGTAGGGTGCTTCCACCGGTACCATAGTCCCAGCGGATAGTTCTGTTTTCATAATTAGCATCTCCGTAAGGCGGAGCCAGGCAGTTCATGGCTGAGGCGTCAGTAAAGGTAAAAGTACCACCATATCCTTCGCAGACAGTATAATCCTGGGTTATAGCCAACCCGACTTCATCCGTATCATGTACATTTACCGTACCGGCTATAACATCCGAGCCGCATGTATTGGATACTTCGAAACGTAGCGTATAGTCGCAATCAGTATCAGCATCGTCATAAATATGTTCTTCCATAAATAATGGAATGGGTTCATTGTCAACTATGGTAGTATATGTTTGTATGGTACCATTGCCCCAGTCCATTGTATAGGTTGTACCCGCCGGAATGTTATTAGGCCCGCCAAGGACATGTGATGCACTCTGGAGCTCTACTCGTACCGGTTGACAGGTTTGGTAGGGTACAAACCCTGCAATAGCATTTGGTGAACGCGTACACTGCGCCCTGGCATCGATGGCAGACAACCCCATAAGCAGAAAAAGCAACAGTACCCCGTAAATCCTTTTTAATCTCATAATTTTGTTTTCTCCTGTAAAGGAACTCTTACATTACCCAACGGCCCCAAAATCATCGACAATTCCTGAATTTTGGCTTTCAAAGTGCTTAATACCCATTCCTGAATGCATTTTTTTCCTTTTGACATATTTTATCAATACTTTAAAGGTTTGATATTCAGACCATTTGAATCGAAAATCTTCCGTTTAACTTTAGTAAGGGGACTCCACATTTTCCCAATCGATCAAAAATAGTGGAATGGAAAGGCACAAAATCGGCAATATAAATGTGAAGTTGACTTGTGTATTATTTCGGGATATTAAGCAAGAAGCAGCGGAAGTTGCTGTAGGTTGTATTTATTTTTTTTATATAAAAAATAAAAATAGTTCAAATATTATCAAAATCTAACGATGGATTTGATGCATTATAAAAGTAACCACTTGTGTAATTTTAATGATTAAAGTGTTGTGGATGTTTTCAGCGCCTTTAGTCATACTATGGCTCAAAGCCATAGTATGACTTCTGACAAAACGGTATTTAACTTTTGTCCGGAGCGTCGAAATACTATATCGAAAACCTTGGTTTATGCTGGTATTGTACCTCTTTTTCCTTGCGGCTGAACCGGTAGGTAAACGAGATTTCATAAGCCCCTGATCCAATATCGGGATGCCTTAAAGAAGAAATCCGCATGTCATAACTAAACCCAACCGCAAATTGATTTTTATCAATACCTGTAGCTACGATAAATGAATCATTGTAACGGTACCAGGCCCCTAACACCAGCCTGGTTAAGTTGGCCCGCCCGTCACCACCGGAACCTGTGAGATCATAATACAAATAAGTACCGGCGTTAAACTGAAAGATTCCGTTTTGATATTTCAGCAGTACATTGGGGGAAATTGTAAATTTTTCACTTACCCCCAGGTCCACGCCGGCATTAAGTTTAAAAAGTTTAGGAAGACGGATGGTCTCACCCTCAATCAGGGACTCATCGGGCTCGTTGAGGTTTCCTACCGCCAGACCGAAGTAGGCCCCCGAACCGTAGCTGTCCCCTTCACCCCCCAGCGCTGTGTACCACATGAGACCGGCGTTGAATACCGGGTACAGGGCACGCTCATTCAAAAAATTAATGCTGGGGTTAACGCTTGTATCAAAACCGACAAACGGATCGAATTGTGACCCCCAGGTCAGGTTGGTGAAATCGATTTGTTTGTTGATAAAACCTCCCTGGATGGCAAAAGTGACTTTTTGGCTGCCATCTTGTTTTAAATAGAGATTGTAGGCACCTGTCAGGTTTATTCCCACTACCTTGAAGTTGGCTTGCTGACCGGCAATTTCATTATAAGCAGACAGACCAAGACCTCCTTTATGGCTTAAAGCATCTCCCTTACCCATGATGGGTAAAATGAATGAAAACTGGCTGGATTGATTGGGAAACAGGTCATTTTCTAACTGGGAACGATAATTTAAACCCACTGTAATGCTTGGATCCACGCCCGCCAAAGCAGGGTTTAAATACAGTGGGGCGGCATAATACTGTGAGAAATTGGCATCCTGAGCATGAACGGTGACAGTAGAAGTGAGCGCTGCGAAGAAAAAACAAGTCAATGTAAACACATACCTGCAGAAAGTGGTAACAGGGCATTCATCACCCATTTTTTCTTTCTTATCAGTATACCACATCCTGTCTTTCATTAACCGTCAATTGATTTTGGTGATGGTTCCTACCCTGCTTAACTCATTGCCATTCAAAAATTTTCCGGATAAAACATATCTGTATACATCGTTCTTTTCAGGGTTGCCGGTATTGCTGTTAATACCATTCCATCCTGACTGCGTAGCTTCTTCCAGCGATGTGGTCTCATAGACGATCAAACCCCATTTATCATATATCCTGAATGAGAAATCATCTTCCGAAATATTGCTGCAATAAACTTTTATCACCCGTTCTTCCCTATCCGGCGACAGGGTAGAAAATGCATTGGGGACACAATCAATGCCTGTCAGGTCGACTTCCTGACCCAAAGCATAGACTTTATTCCCATTTCCTATGAAAGCCTCGGAGGTAACACTCCCATTGCTCAAGTCACCGGTAGTTTGAGAACGTCCGAGATTTTGAAAAACCTCGCCGGGCCGGTCTGTTTCTGTTACGACGGTCAGGAAAAGGTCTGTAAGGCCATCGTCCTCACTGATGCTAAGCTCAACACGTCCGCCGGAAGTAGTGCCACTAAGCTGTGTTTTTTGCCAATACCTCGTTTCGGAAATAGCCTGTAGCTCTCTGGGCGTCTGCGGGTCCGGGTTTGGCTCAAAAACTTCAAACCCCAGGACAGGTGATGTCCCCTGCAGGTTGTACAGATTTAAAGGCTTGTAGTTTCCGTTTTTGCCTACCGGGAAAAACAGGTCACCGGTGCCTGCCACGGCCAGCCTGCCATTCACATAAGAAGTCTCATTCCCGCCCATAACCATGGTATTTTCGCGAACGAATAAGGTTACATCCCCAGCCGGGGAAAGCAGGCCGTTTTCAAACGTAATCTGATTATTGACAAAAACATCCGATTCAAGCACCTTATTACCACTCCCGTTAATAGTCAGGTTGAAAAAATCCTGGCCATTGTGACTGATCTGCTGCTCATTCGCACCATTCAGCGTAAATGAACCCTGCAGGGAGTTGTAAGTGCCGTTATTAACCCAGTTTCCCCCCATAAAGATCGAACCGGCGTTGATAATATCCCCACTGTTGTTAAGATCGCCTGTAATTGTCAGTATTTCTCCATCCGACACAAAAATTTCAATGTCGTCACCACCCAGGTTAAACAGGGTTTGTGCTTTAACAGGTGTTGCAAAGCAAATAAAGGCCAGCAATCTTAATGTATTTGCATTAAGATGATTTTTCAACCTCATAACCCTGGAAACAATCTGCACCGCTATTTATCTGATAGTTTAATTTCTTTTCGATCTTTATTCATGTCATCAGCCAGCGCTGAGTTGTTGTAGATATAGGTTTTCAACAAATCAAGTTCAGCTTCAAGCGAAACTATTTTTTCCTTGATCTTATTTTCGCTACTAATTTTTGAGTTATTTTTTTCCATGGTTATAATTTTCTCTTTTAGCTTGTTTATTTCCCGGTTTTGCTTTTCGATCAAAGCCTGTTGTTCCTGCAGGGCTTTTACCAGGATGGGTGTAAAGTTGGTCTGGTTAATAAACCTGAAGTCGTCGACTTTTTCGTTGCCTACGGAAATCTCCTTTTGAATAACTGTTTCCGGAAATACTTTTTCCACCTCCTGCGAAATGAAGCCGAAATATTTTTTGTTTGCTTCCATCCCGGTGCCCCCGGTAAAGGATTTTTTCCATTGGTACGTAACCGGTCGCAATCCAAGGACAACATCCAGCCCCGAACCAATATTTTTTATATTTTTTTTGAACCTGCCGTCAGATGGACTCACGGTTCCGGTAGCAGTGACATCACCGCCAACATACACATCACCATAGACTGTTAACCGGTTCGTTCCCATGGGGGTCAACGCCCCGGCCGATTCCCCGAGAATCATCTGGCCATTGTCCTTAAATCGTAATCTCTCCGCAGCGATAGCATTATTGGTGATGAAAACCAAATCCTGCAGCGGATTATTCATTCTCAAAAAGGAGGTAGAGGGCCCTATACCTGTGAATGAGGTACCAATTTCTAACCTTCTGCGGGCGGTAATGGCAGTGGCCTCCACTATCAATCTTGCATTCAGCCCTTTCTGGATATGCAAAGCATCATCCGGTTCCTCGGTACCTATACCCAACTCGTGATTAACAAAAACGTGGCCGTCATCCCGCACACTGAAATTATTCTGAGCGCTATTTTGCACTCTCAGGGCGTAATTGGTGGATGAAACGCCTCCCGTTACGTCCAGTCTTGCCCCCGGATTGTTATTGTTGACACCAATATATCCTCCTGAGGCATTGCCTTGCTTAATCCGAAGCCGTTCAATATTTTGTGTTTTAAAAATCAGGTCCTGAGCATCGGTAGTTCCCAGAAACTCAGTCAGGGGGTCCGTACCGCCGTTTCCGGTTAATTCCCAACCGGCTCCGCCTCCAACGGGTACGCTAAACGAATCATTACCACCATCTGTATAATTCACCGTAAAGGTGCCATTGCCATTATCAACAATATTTGAAATGCCCACGCCATCTTGCCCGTCAACGCCATTAGTTCCGTTTGCTCCGTTAGCCCCGGGGCTTCCTGCATCACCCTGGTCACCTTTAGGCCCCTGAGGTCCCTGTGGTCCCTCCCTGCCCAGTTCATTCCAGTCTGTACCGTCAAAAAAGTAAAGCTTGCTGAGGTTTTCATCATACACTAAAAGTCCGTTGGCCGGATTGGCTATGGCAAGTCGCTGTGTAGAGTTCATTCTGGGTATCAGCAACCCTTTTTCAGTAGAAAACAATTCCAGGATGGCTGAATTGTCCGGTGTTTGCGTACCTATGCCAACCTGGGCTAAAACCGGATAGGCCGTTAAGAGGTTTAAAACGATATAAATTTTTATTAATGAGCTATTTACCCATTTAATGTTAAAGGAAGCATATGTTATTACATTAGTCTTATTCATGGCCTTTCATTTTTTCACATCCTTTTGTTTCGTTCCCTCACTCCAAAAAATTGAATATTTTGCCGAACTAAGGCCGTATTCATCCATTTTAATGGAATATTGGCTATCATGAAAATTCCTGAAAGTAGCAGCCAATAAAAATTTAATTAGGGGGTTTTTATTACCCACTTATTTTTTCTCGAAGAAATTAACGGCGGATGGTGGATTTTTAATAGATTTAGCCGTTATTGATGTTTTTAGAGTTATTGGATGGAGTTGGGATAAAAAAATCAGGCCGATTATTCGGCCTGAAATCCCACTATGGTTATCTATCTGAATTTATGGATAAAATAGCTGTTTTTTACCTTAGCAAAGTGATATCTCCAACCCGGGTGGTTCTTTCACCGCTGACAAATTTAAGTTCGATTTTGTACAGGTACACACCCTGAGGACTCAGGCGCCCTTTGTAATAGCCATCCCAACCGATCGTTTGATCGCTGGTGGCAAACATTATTTCGCCCCACCGGTTATAAATTTCCATTTGAAAATCAGTAACCCCTTCAACAATAGGCAAAAAGACATCATTGCTGGCTACACCGACGCCCCCACCCTGACTGGGAGGACCATTGCGGTTTGGTGTAAAGGCGTTTGGTATTTTAACCTGTCCGCCGTTGATCACTGTCACGGCACTTTCTACTTTCAGAGTGTCTGAGCAGCCATACTCATTCAAGGCCACCAATTCGATAAAGTACTCACCCGGTTCCTGATAGAAATGCCTTGGTTCATATTCATTGTAGGTGGTGCTGTCACCGAAATCCCAGAAGTAATCCGCTCCACCGACAGTATAGTTCCGGACGATAACCGGTGCTTCGGGAAGGTAGACAATGGATGGCCTGGCGACAAATGATGCCCTGGGCAAATCATAAACTTCTATAATTTGCTCTTTGATCTCTGTCACCACCAGTCCGATCTCATTGGTCGCTGAAAGCGTGACGGTATAAACTCCCGGTTTATAATAGGTGTATGAGGGGTTTACTTCGCTGGAAAAACCCACACCATCGCCAAAATCCCATTTAAATGAGTTGACATCAGCGCCCGTTGAAAGGTTGGTAAAGTTAATCGTTACCGGTAAACAGCCGTTTCCGGGATCATATGTGAAATCCACGATGGGTACAATCGGCTCAATGACGATAAGCTCAGCGTGTTGCGATTCACATTGTTCTATGGGGTTTTTGACAGTGAGTGTTATCAGGTATTCACCATATGTTTCGTATTCGTAGGAGGCTGGATTTTTATCATCACTTATGCCTCTTCCATCCCCAAAATCCCAGAAATACTCCCAATTCCCATCGGTTGACAGATTGGTCACATCGACCGTCTTGTCGGGTAATATTTGCCGCTGTGGGGCCACTGTGAAATTAGCTTCGATTTCCGGGAATACCGTAATGTCGAATGTTTCCATAGCCTGGCAATTCCTGGGGTTTTTTACCTCATAGACTACTTCATATACAATATTATCCTGTGTTTTATTCCCCAACTCGTAGCTCGCAAATGCGGTGTTGAGTATCCCCGTCTTATCATTGGTGCCCTTTATCCGGTAATACCATGTATGCATTAATCCTATCCCGGAGGAGTTGTTGGTAAAGTTCACCCTTAATGGGCCACAGCCCCGGGGAATATCGGCTTCGACCCGGGTCACAATGGTAGGAAAAATGGTGATGACTTCACTGGTGCTTGTCCTGCAACCAGTGTTATTATCAATGGCGGTTAAGACCACATTAAAGTTCTTTGTCACGCTGGTCGAAGCATTTTCAAATGTATGTACAATGGTATTTTCTACTGTGGTGGTATCACTTAAGCTTCCGTCTCCCCAATTCCACACATAGGTAACACCACTTCTGATGCCATCATTGGAAAATGTTACCGGGTAGGGGCTACAGGCCTCATTGGCTCCCTGGAAGGAAAAGCTGGCGTCAACCCTGGGATATACGGTTATGGTTGTACTGGCTACATCTGTACATCCACCCATATTGATGGCTTCATACTCCACCAGAAATGTCTTATCGACACCACTGTTGTTGACAAAAGTATTGGAGGTGATAAAGTCCTGCGAAAACCTGTTTCTTATTCCCGTACTTATGTCTGTATAGTACCAGGCACTGTTAGGGGAGCTGTCGCCCAGGGAGAAGTTATCGAAGTTTACTGTCAGTGGCGAGCAGCCGCTGGTCCGGTCCGGCATAATGTTGGCGGCCACCAGGGGATTCAGGGTGATGGTTTTGGTTATTTCTTTTGTACAGTTATCGGGGGTGACAGCAGTCAGCTTCACATTTACTGTTTTGTTTGACAGATATGAAGTGTTTGAAAATGTATGGGTCACCGTGGTGGTGTAGCCCGGGTCGTTATCTGCGGCACTTGATAATGTACCATCCCCCCAGGTCCAGGTGTACCTGGTTCCGGCAGGGTTATTGGAAATATTCTCGAAAGTTACCCGATAGGGTTCACAGCTTGGATCCGGACCGGTTACATTAAAATCCACTTCGGTTTCCGGATAAACCCTGATGACGATTGTGCTGTCATCCACGCAGTTGTTAAATGACGTTATATCCAATGTGACAGCGTAGTCTATGTAACGCTTGGTAGGGTTTCCAAAAGTATAGTTTGTCAGGTTTATATTTTGCCTTGGCAACTCTGTCGTGCCGGCAGTGAGGTTTTGGATAGTCCAGTATTTGGCCTGTATGTCGGGTTGGTTGTACGAATTTTCGTTAAACAGCACTTCGAGGGGACCGCATCCTTCGGTAATGCCCGGTGTAAATGATGCAGTTACATCCGGGTGCACGGTGAGTGTTTCACTGTCTTTGAAAATACAGCCATCGGGCGAGGTAGCGATTAATTCTACCAAATAACTGCCTGGTACAGTGAAAAGGTAGCTGAATCCACCTCCGGATCCATCCGGGTTACCGGTAATGTCACCGGTGATGTCCTGTGGTGCACCCAGACCATTTTTGATGAATAGCTGCCAACTGGTGCCCGCAGGAAAGGCCGCGGTATTGTTCTCAAATTGCGCATCAAAATAATTACATACGGTATTGTTGCTCAATAATGCCAGGTCCACCGTAATTTCTTCTTTTTTAGGAATAATAAAGGAATCGGTAGTGATTGTCGGGCTTTCACAACCCAGCAGGTTTTCGGTTCTCAGGGTCATAGTCACTGTTAAATCCCCATCGGTGGCTGCCGGCCTGTCGAACAAAAGGTCAAAGTTATCATCGAATACCGGGCTGTTCACAACCGGTGCTGACAAAGACCAGTCATATACAGCCAGGCCTTTTTGTAAGGCATCTATATTAACCGTCACAAAATCACAGCGCCGGTCCATTACAGAATGCGTAAAGTCAGAATCCGGGTTGGGGTTTACCCTCACCAGTCTTTGAAAAGGGACCACACAGCCTGTGTTAGTCAGCGTGACGTCCAGTTTTACGGAATAATTAAGAATGGACGAGGTACTGTTTGTAAAGGTATGTGACAAGGCCGGATCACCGGCAGGTTTCGTAATGATTGTGACATTACCAATTCCGTCATCGATTGTCCAGATAAACTCGTCGACGTTGGGTATGTTTTGCGTGTAGGTATCGATCAGGAAGTTTACCGCAACGGGTGAACAGTTAAGTGCAAACGGATCGAAATCCGAAGAAAATCCTGAATTCGGTGCCGGGTATACTGAAATAGTCTCGACAGGACTCAGGGTCTTACACCCAATATTGGAGGTTGCCTCCAGTTGAAGGGTGTATTGGTGATTATTATTGTCTCCCCGGGTATGGCTGAAGTTGAATGTCGTATCTGCAGTAGGGTTTTGGTACGGAATGGTTCTGATGGTTCCGTCAAAGAGATCGGTGACTATCCAGTTATAGGTGATGGTGAGGCCCGCTGGTTGCGGAAATGAGGTGTTGGTCAGCGTCACCGGCAAATCCGGACAGCCTTCGGTTACATCCGCGACAAAACTGGCATTGGGGTTATCGTAGACCTGGATTTGCATAATCTTGTCAACTTCACAGAGGCTGGAAAAGGGCTTGGATACCTGTAGTCTGACATCATAGGTTCCTGCGGTATTAAACGTATGGGAAATATCCCCGTCGGTGGCGTTGGTAATAACCGCGTCAGGCGGACTGGCTGGGTTACCGTTATAATCAAACCACCACCGGTATTCTGTAATGGTATCACCGGGAATGCCGCTCCGGGTTGTGGTAAAATTGACAGATTGATCGTCAAAGTCAACAGCTTTTCCCAAACATAAATCCGTACTTCCCGCCACGCTGAAATCAGCTTCCGGCCTGGAATAAATCTCCACAAAGGCAGTATCTGCAGTTTCACAGGTAGTTACCGGATCTACGGCCCTAAGGATCACTTTATGCACACCCGGTTTGGCGAACGCCACGGTTTTTGCAGTCAGTGTCGAAAAGTTTGAGGAAAAAAACAGAAACCGTTCATCCTTCTCATCATAAAAGTCAAGATGGAATTCCGTATTGGGTAAAAACCCTGTTGACACGTTATGGAATGTCACTGAGTCTCCACTGGGCAGTGAGGGGTCTTCGCAAAACTGAATCAAATCATCATCATAGGCCTGGGCGTTGATCTGAATATCGGCCCGGGGCACATCGACAATGTTAATGGTTTTCTCAAACATGACATTGCAACCACCAATGACGTTTCTTGTACTGGCATATAACCTGATCAGTTTTTGGCCTGAATTTTCAAAAGAAAACGTGTGGTTTGTGGTGGTGACATCACTGATTAAGTTCGTACCGGTTGGGTCATCAAAAACATGCCATACATAGGTGTTGTTTCCCTGATTCGGGGTATCATTATCAAAGAAAACCACATCGCCCGGACAAAAGTCGTTTCTGGCCGGGCCTGAATTGTTATTCAGTTTAGTTTCGAAGAAAGGAGCAGGCGGTGCTACGATTTCTATATAACTGTTATCCGTGACCGGGGGCATCGGTTGAGGGTTACAAAAGTTCCAGTTATTTAAGCGTACGTAGAAACGATCGCCTATATCATGGGCTGTTCCATCCGGTCTCGTAGCAGGGACATCGATCTGTAAACTCCGGCCACCCGGATTACCGGCAGTGTATTGCGCCCCGGTAATCGTCGGGGAGGCTGGCGTACCTGCTACGGTAACTCCCTGCAAATTGGTACCACCGGTTCCGTAAATCCATTGCAAAGTCCGGTCATCATCATTAGGTATTCCGGTACCCGGAAGACAATTCCATGTACTGTTATCGGTAAACTGCAGATTGGCCGCAAAACCCTGGCAAACCCTGAAAGGACCGGAAACATCCATCCCTGCCTGATCATCGTCCCAGACAACTACTTCAGAACTGAATGTTGCACTGGACTGATCGTCACAGTTTTTTACTGCTGTAGCAGTGATTGTATATTCACAAACTGTAAAATTTTGAGGGTAGTTATGTACAAATGAGGTATTCATTTGCGTAGGGGTGGTGATAAAAACGTCAGGAGGACTGCCATCACCCCAGTCAACGGTAATTTGTGATCCCGCATTCAAATTACTAAACAAAGTTTCGATTTCAGTTTGAAGAGGGGCACAACCGATACCATTTCTAACAAACTTGAATCCGGCCAGTGGCGGAGGATTACAGGATTGCCCTTTACCCACCTCATTCATGAATGAAAGTATCATCCATAAGACGATGAAATACCTCAATTTGATCATAGCCCTTTGTTTAGTCAGTTACATGCATGTCTTGCCGGTACCAGCAAGAAGGTTTATTTGAAATTATAAAGTCAGCACAAAAAGCCAGTTTTTCCCAAATGGCGTTTTGTCGAGTAAAGGTAGGCTAAAGTTCAGGTCGTAATCTTGGTTGAATATTAATACAGGCAGATTGTATAAGGTAACCACATATTGTATTTTTTTAAGTTTTATAGTCTAATTCTTTGTTTTTAGCTGTATTTATTTTATCTGAATTTAAAAACCCAACTTATGTTATTCTTGAAATAATTATATAATATATTATTTAAAATGCCATTTGAGATTGATGAAAGGGTGTTCTTTTCAAAAGAGGCATGAAAAACTGCCGGATGATACTTTTAGTGCTATTTATCTACCTGTTATTCAGGTATCCTTTTAGCATTAACCCTGACCTTATTAAAAATGCTGAAAGCCTGCCGGATCGGGAATAACTATTTAACAGGTTGAAAAGCCCGCAAGCCGTGGTATACAAATAATATATCAAAAAAATATCATGCGCTTTTCCATTTAAAATTTCTACCTTTGTGTCCCATAAGTATGATATGAATAAAACTTATGGCATCAGTTAGATCGACTAAATATATATTTGTCACCGGAGGGGTAACTTCTTCATTGGGAAAAGGGATAATTTCGGCCTCATTGGGAATGTTATTGCAAGCGAGGGGATTTTCTGTGACCATTCAAAAATTCGACCCCTATATTAATGTCGATCCGGGAACCTTGAACCCTTATGAACACGGAGAATGTTATGTCACCGAAGACGGTGCGGAAACCGATCTGGACCTGGGGCATTATGAAAGATTTTTGAATGTAAGAACATCCCAGGCCAATAACGTTACCACAGGCAGGATATATTATAATGTGATTACCAGGGAAAGAAGGGGTGATTTTTTGGGTAAAACCGTGCAGGTGATACCCCATATCACTGATGAAATCAAAAGAAATATTTACCTGCTGGGGGAAACAAAAAAGTATGATATCGTTATTACCGAAATTGGCGGATGTGTGGGTGATATCGAATCTTTACCTTTTATCGAGGCGGTAAGACAGGCAAAGCTGGAACTCGGAGCCCATGATTCCATTGTGATACATTTGACCCTTGTGCCGTATTTGAGTGCTGCCGGGGAATTAAAAACCAAACCAACACAACATTCTGTTAAGCAGTTACTTGAATCAGGTATTCAGCCGGATATTCTCGTATGCCGGTCAGAGCACAATTTACCCAATGAAATCAGGAAAAAACTGGCTTTGTTTTGCAACGTGCATATCAATTCGGTGGTGGAAGCCATCGATGCGGATACTATTTACGATGTGCCCCTGTTAATGAGAAAGGAAAAACTCGATGAGCGGGTGTTAACCAAATTCAAGCTTTCAAACAAAACAGAACCTAAGATCGATCAATGGAAAGAATACCTGGGCAAACTGAAAAACCCTACCAATGAGGTAAATATTGGGTTGGTTGGAAAATATGTCGAATTACCGGATGCCTACAAATCTATCGTAGAGTCTTTTGTTCACGCGGGGGCAGCCAATGAATGTCAGATCAATCTTAAATGTATTTCTTCGGAAGCCATTGAAAATGGTAATGTGGATGCTATATTGAATGATTTACATGGCGTTTTGGTAGCTCCGGGCTTTGGGGAAAGAGGCATCGAAGGTAAGATAAGTGCCGTTAAATATACCAGGGAGCAGAAAATTCCTTTTTTCGGGATATGTTTGGGTATGCAATGTGCCATGATAGAATATGCAAGACATGTTTTGAAGATAGAAGACGCGGCCTCGACCGAGATGGATCCGAATACCAAAAACCCTATTATCGACTTAATGTCAGATCAGAAAAACATCAAGGAAATGGGGGGCACTATGCGGCTTGGAGCCTACGAATGTGAGATCAAAAAGCACACCAAAGCCTCGGCCATTTATAGCAAAGCAAAAATTAAAGAACGCCACCGTCATCGATATGAGTTTAACGATAAATATAAAAAACAATTTGAAGCATCCGGAATGATCGCGTCCGGAATAAACCCCAAGACCGATTTGGTGGAAATCATGGAATTGAAGGATCATCCATGGTTTATTGGTGTGCAGTATCACCCTGAGTTACAAAGCACGGTGTTGAACCCCCATCCGTTATTTGTGAAGTTTATCAAAGCGGCACTTGAGTGCAAAAGGGAGAATAATAATTAATTTAAATGCTATTTTTGGAATATGGATAAGAATCAGACAATCGGGTTATTGTTAATTTCATTGTTGCTGTTGGTCTATTTTTACTTTTTCGCACCAAAGCCCGAGCTGCCCGTTGAGCAGGCAGCAGACACCACCGCCGTAACACAAAAACTGCCCGAAACAGCCGATACACCAAAAGCTATCGAACAGACAGACCTGGCAACATCTGACTCTATCGATTTACTTCTGAAACAACAGCAATTTGGCGCATTTTACCAGGGGGTAGAAGGAGATGAGCAGGATGTTACCATTGAAAATGAAGACTTGAAAATTACTTTTAATACCAAAGGCGGTGCAATTAAAGAGGTAACACTTAAAAATCATGTGACTTATGATCAAAAACCACTGATTTTGCTGGATGCTGAGAGCAGCCAAATGGAATTGGCAGTTAACAGCCAGGGCAGTATCATTGATTTAAACCAGTTATATTATGAAGTAAACACCCGCAAAACCGGCAGCAATGACACGACTGAAGTCCGTTTTACCATGGAGGTAGCCTCCGGAAGCCGTATTGAAAAAATTTATAAACTTCCGGCCAAAGGGTACCAGTTATGGCATCAGCTAAAATTTGAAGGGCTTGAAAGTGTGATTGCCAATCAGGATGTGGTGCTGACCTGGCACAATAAAATCAAGCGACTGGAAGAGCATTTCGATGGTTATCACGGTGCCCGGAAAAAGGCTACTATCAATTATTATACTTCTGCCGGTTCCTTTGAGGATCTTAACCCGTCCAGTGACGAAACAGAGCAGGAAGTGGCTAATCTGTCTATAGATTGGGTGAGTGTTAAACAAAAATTCTTTAGCGCGGCCATTATCGCAGAAAACGGATTTACAGGTGGGGAGTTCAGGACAGCTTTTAACCCGAATGACTCTTCTGTAGTTAAAGATACAAAGTCGGTGCTGAGATTATCTGCCGATGTATTGAAAGGCGATAAAGGTAATTTCCAGTTTTACTTCGGCCCCAACAATTACCAGATACTCAAGAAAGTTACCCCGGGGTTTTCACAAAATGTGGATATGGGTTGGGCGTTGTTTAGCTGGATCAATAAATTTATCATTATACCCATTTTCAATTTTTTAGAAAACTATATTAGCAATTATGGCATCATCATCATCATTTTGGTGCTTCTCATAAAACTTGTTCTGTCACCTTTATCTTATAAATCCTATATTTCCATGGCCAAAACCAAGGTGTTGAAGCCTGAACTGGATGAGCTGAAAGAAAAATATGGCAATGATATGCAGAAGATTCAGGCCGAGCAGATGAAGCTTTATCAACAGGTGGGGGTGAATCCGTTAAGCGGATGTATTCCGGTGCTGTTACAGATGCCGATACTCCTTGCCATGTTCAACTTTTTTCCAAACTCTGTCGAGCTGAGGCAGGAGTCTTTTCTTTGGGCCAATGATTTATCTACTTATGACGCCATTCTGTCCTGGAACGCCAACATTCCTTTGATTAGTTTTATCTATGGTAACCACATTAGCCTCTTTACCTTGCTGATGACTTTGTCTACCATATTATACACCTGGTCCAATAATCAAATGAGTGCGGTGCAGGGACCTATGAAAAGTATAGGGTACATCATGCCGGTAATGTTTATGTTTATTTTGAACAGCTATCCGGCAGGACTGACCTTCTATTATTTTGTTTCCAACATTGTTACATTTGGTCAGCAATATATCATCAGACAATTTGTCAATGAGGAAAAAATCAGAAAAGTTTTGGATGAAAACAGGAAGAAAAACCGGAATAAGAAGAAATCGAAGTTCCAGCTTAAAATTGAAGAAGCGATGAAGGCCAGCGAAGAGGCCAGAAAAAAGCGATGACAGCACCATCTGAGGGCGAACGGCGCCCTGCTTACTTTTTAATTAATTGATATTCAATATATTAGAATGATATATATTGAATTAAACTTTAGCCTTTTCCTTTCTTGTGAAATAATTTAAATTAAACTTTTATCTTTGCAATCGGGTTGTATATTTCTGGTAAAAGTTAAATAAACTATACATTGGGAATCTATGAAATTAACTTATTTTGGTCATTCCTGCTTTCAGATTGAAAGCGAGGGAGTAAAAGTACTTTTCGATCCTTTTATAGAAGGGAATCCTCTGGCTTCCGACATAAAAGTGGATGACATTGAAACAGATTTTATCCTGGTTTCACACGGGCATGGTGACCATGTATCAGATGTAGAAAAAGTGTATGCCCAAACAGGGGCGCAACTGATTTCTACTTTTGAAGTTGTTAACTGGTTTCAACAAAAAGGAATAGAGAATTCCCATCCGATGAATCATGGCGGGAAGATCAGTTTAGATTTCGGTACGGCCAAAATGGTCAATGCCGTGCACTCTTCCAGCATGCCTGATGGCTCTTACGGTGGCCATCCGGCCGGGTTTGTAATCAGTGCCACGGAGAAAACCTTTTATTTTGCCGGTGATACGGCATTGCATCAGGATATGAAACAAATTGCAGATGAGTTTGCACTCGACTTCGCGGTATTGCCAATTGGTGACAATTTCACCATGGGTATTGATGATGCGCTAAAAGCCGCAGATTATGTAGGAACCAACCACATCATCGGTGTACATTATGATACTTTTCCAGTAATAAAAATAAATCAGGATGAAGCTATAGCCAAGGCCGAAACACAAAACAAAAAACTGCAATTATTAAAAATAGGTGAAACGATTGTCATTTAAATAGTCATTAATGAGCAAGATAATAGCGATAGCTAATCAAAAAGGTGGGGTAGGAAAAACAACTACAGCCATTAATCTATCAGCAAGTTTAGCTGCGCTGGAGCAAAAGGTATTGGTGGTCGATGCAGATCCTCAGGCCAATTCGACTTCCGGACTAGGTCTTAATCCCAAGGAAGTTAAAAACAGCATTTATGAATGTATGGTCGATGGTGTAAACGCAAAGGATTCTGTGCAGCTAACAGATATCAATTACCTGCATGTATTGCCTTCGCATATCGATCTTGTGGGGGCAGAGGTTGAAATGGTTGATCTGCAGGGCAGGGAAAAAAAGATGAAAAGTGCCTTGAAGCCGTTGAGGGAGGAATATGATTTTATTATTATCGATTGCTCACCATCTCTGGGGCTGATTACTATTAACGCGTTAACAGCCGCAGACTCGGTAATCATTCCGGTACAATGCGAATATTTTGCGCTGGAAGGCCTGGGTAAATTACTTCAGACCATCAAAATAATTCAAAAGCGTTTAAATAAAAACCTGGAGATTGAGGGAATCTTATTGACTATGTATGATGTCAGGCTAAGGTTATCCAATCAGGTGGTTGAAGAAGTCACAACGCATTTTAAACAAATGGTTTTCAATACGTTGATTCCAAGAAATATCAAATTAAGTGAATCGCCTAGCTTTGGTCTGCCGGCAATCGCTCATGATGCTGATAGCAAAGGAGCAATAAGTTACTTAAATTTGGCAAAAGAAATTGCCGAAAAGAATGAAAAGATTAAAAGCTAATTGCCATGACAGCAAAAAAAACACCAAAAAGAAGGAACGCGCTGGGCAGAGGTTTAGGCGCATTGTTAGATGATACCCCTTCTAACGAAGAAAAAATCCTCAGAGATGCCCTGGCAAGTTCGGCAGGTAGAATTGATGAAATTGACATAAGTGATATTGAGGTTAACCCATATCAACCCAGAAATCACTTTGATCAGGAGGCTTTACGGGAATTAGCGGATTCAATCAGTGTGCAAGGCATCATCCAGCCGATTACGGTAAGAAAGCTGAATGAAGACAGCTACCAGATTATATCCGGTGAACGAAGGCTTCAAGCTTCCAGGCTGGCGGGTTTGGAAACGATTCCTGCCTACATCAGGACAGCCGACGATCAGCAAATGCTGGAAATGGCCCTGATAGAGAATATCCAAAGGGAAAACTTAAATGCTTTGGAAATAGCCCTGAGCTATCAGAGGTTGCTGACCGAGTGCGATTTGAAACAGGAGGAACTGGGCGAAAGGGTAGGAAAAAACAGGTCCACCGTGAATAATTATTTACGCCTGTTGAAATTGCCCCCCGATATTCAGGCCGCATTGAGAGATAATAAAATTTCAATGGGGCATGCCAGGGCCCTGATAAACGTCGAAAACATTGAAAAACAACTGGATATTTTTAGCAAAGTACTGGCGCAGGATCTTTCAGTCAGAAAAACAGAAAACCTGGTAAGGGAAGCTGCATTGGCCGCCAACCCCTCAAAACCCCGGGAAAAGCAAGGTCATGAATTGAGTTATGAAATGAAAGAGGTGAGAACACGGTTATCATCGCATTTTGGCACGAAAGTTGAGTTAGTAGCGAAAGGAAATGACAAGGGAGAAATTAAGATCCCCTATATGTCTGTGGAAGATCTTAACCGCATATTGGAAATAATTGAGATTTAATTCATGAAAAAGGGCTTTCTGCTCATCTTATTAAGCTTTTGCTGGACATTACTTTTAGCGCAGGAAAATGAGAATGCCAGGCAGGACTCTATTATTTACACCGAAGATAATGTACTCATAACCGAGGAAGGTATACAGGAAATCGTCACCGAAACTCCCCGCAACCTGCCCAATAAAGTGGCGCTGTACTCGGCGATTCTTCCCGGACTGGGACAAATATATAATAAAAAGGCCTGGAAACTTCCTATCATCTATGGGGGGGGTATGACCCTCGTTTTTAGTTCGATAAATTACAATACGCAATATCTTTTTTTCAGAGAAGCGCTGTTTTTAGAGGTGGATGGAGATCCCAACACGATTAATGGAACCGGTCTGAATGAGTCCCAAATTCGAAGACGGGTGGACTTTTTCAGAAGAAACAGGGATTTTTTTATCATTCTTACCGGAGCACTTTATTTACTCAATATTTTGGATGCTCATGTAGATGCCCATTTGCGGGAATTTGATGTTAATGATCAACTTGCCTTCAGTATTAAGCCGGCAATGGTACAAAATCCTTGGAATATCGCCAATGTAGGCTTATCATTACAACTAAAAGTAAAACCCTGAAGCCTACGGTAACTTCAGGCTAACACCATACAAACATGAAGATTTTATTATTGGGCTATGGTAAAATGGGTAAAACCATAGAAAAAATAGCCATTGAAAGAGGACACAACATCGCCTTTATCATTGATAAAGAAGATCAGGAATTATTTGAGCAAATCTCCGATCAAAACGTGGACGTGGCTATCGAATTCAGTCAACCGGATGCAGCCACTGCTAACCTTCTAAAATGTTTTAGTAAGAAGATTCCCGTTGTTTCAGGTACAACAGGATGGCTTGGGCAATTGGAGACAGTAAAAAATGCTTGTCTTAACGAGGATGGCACATTTTTCTATGCCAGTAATTTTAGTCTGGGGGTAAACATTTTTTTTAAAATTAACCGGTTCCTGGCCAGGGTCATGAACCAGTTTCCGGATTACAAAGTTTCTATGGAAGAAATACACCATACTGAAAAAAAGGATGCTCCCAGCGGTACCGCCATTACGCTGGCCGAGGGAATCATGGAGCAAAATAATAAAATACAAAAATGGGTCGACCAAACTACGACGCATAAAAACGAAGTGGGTATCGTCTCAAAGCGCATCGATAAAGTTCCGGGAACTCATACCGTGCAATATACGTCACCTATTGATGATATTGAAATTAAACATACCGCCCACTCCAGGCATGGTTTCGCCCTTGGCGCGGTGTTGGTCGCTGAATGGGTGGTTGATAAAAAGGGAATACTCGGCATGGACGATTACCTGAATTTTTAAAAATTCCCGTTATTTCAGCATATTTATATTTATTTTTGTCGTTCCTTATTCATCAGTGATTAAATGTATTTTCAAGCATTCCCAATATGAGTCTGAAGTTTTGGAAAAGAAAGGAAAAGAACCAGCATGAGGAAGAAAAACCAAAGTCGAAAGCCAGAGAATGGGTTGATGCCATTTTGTTTGCGATTATTGCCGCAACACTGATCAGATGGATTTTGCTTGAAGCTTTTACCATTCCTACACCTTCTATGGAAAGCTCCCTGCTGGTTGGGGATTTCCTCTTTGTGAGTAAAATTCACTATGGCCCCCGGACACCCAAGACGCCGCTGCAAATACCCCTTACCCATCAAAAAATCTGGTGGACCAATATCCCTTCTTACCTGGACGTCATACAGTTGCCCCAGTATCGATTACCCGGGTTTTCTGACATTGAACGAAATGATGTCGTCGTATTTAACTATCCGGCCGAAAATCATCCCACTGACTTAAAAACCAATTACATAAAGCGTTGTGTAGGCATTGCAGGTGATAAAATTGAAATTACAGATACCCAGGTGATCATCAACGATCAACCTGTGGATAACCCGCCGGACATGGAGTTTAGCTATTTGATCAAAACTCGGAACAACAGCTCTATCAACGACAGGGTGTTTAAAAAGGCAGGAATCTGGGATTATGAAAGAATCAGTAATGGCTATCGTGTTAACGCTACCACAGAAAGTGCCGAAAAGTTGTCAGATTTTCCATTTATTGAAACCGTTCAAATCAATAAGACAAATGAAAACAAGTCTGAGGCGGGCATCTATCCGGCCTCCGGGTTTTTCAATTGGAACAAGGACTTTTATGGGCCCATTATCATTCCTTCCGAAGGCATGACCATAGATTTATCGGAAGAAAATATTGCCAAGTATAGGTACGTAATCGAAAATTACGAGCATAATGAGTCGGTTTTGGAACAGGACGGACAACTGATCGTAAACGGCGAGGGTATTACTTCCTACACATTTAAACAAAACTATTATTTCATGATGGGTGATAACCGTCATAATTCCTTGGATTCAAGGTATTGGGGGTTTGTGCCCGAAGATCACGTGGTCGGCAAGGCCCTGTTTATCTGGCTGTCCCTCGATCCTCATGAAAGCTTTCTCAAAAAAATCCGGTGGAATAGGATTTTTAAAGGAATAGAGTGAGTGGTGCAATTGACAATTGACAATTGACAATTTTTATGGGGGGAGGGTGGATATATTCTATTGTCTGACCGCTCAAAACCGCCTTTACTCTACCATTCTATGCTCTTCAGTCCCTGTTGCTTCAGAAAATCGTTTGTTTTGCTAAAGTGGCGATTGCCGAAAAATCCGCGGTCGGCTGAATAGGGGGAGGGGTGCGGGGATTTGAGGATGCAGTGCTTTGATGGGGCAATGATGCTTCCTTTTTTCTGAGCATACGCGCCCCATAGGATGAAAACGACATTTTCTTTTTCATCTGAAACTTTTTTGATGACAGCATCGGTGAAGGTTTCCCAGCCTTTATCCTGATGTGATCCAGGTGAAGCGGCACGGACGGTAAGCGTGGCGTTTAACAATAAAACACCCTGATCGGCCCACCTTTCCAGGTTACCTGATTCGGGAATGGGCTTGCCAAGATCCTGATTGATCTCCTGAAAAATGTTAACCAACGAAGGTGGTTTTTTAATATTGTCGTGAACTGAAAAACAAAGGCCGTTTGCTTGTCCCGGGCCATGATAGGGATCCTGTCCGATAATCACAACTTTTACATTTGTGAAAGGACAATGATCAAATGCGCTGAATATTTCCTGGCCCGGCGGATAGACTTTGTAACGGCTGTATTCGGACTTAACGAATTCTACAAGCTCGTTAAAATATGGCCTTTCGAATTCTTCTTTTAGTTTTTCACGCCATGATGCTTCAATTCTTACATCCATATTGTTTCTTAATAATTATTTATGGAAAAGTAATTTTTTCTATTTTAATTGCTGAACAAATTTAAAACTAATGGGTATATTTAATCGTTAAAATAATCATCATTTTTAAAATAATGGTTACCGAAATAACAGAAGGCATCAAGGTAATAGTGGAAACCGAGTATCAGCCGGAGTATTCAAGTCCGAGCCAGTTTCACTTTGTATTTACCTATCGGATTACCATTGAAAACGGAAGTGAGAACACCATTCAGTTGTTAAGAAGACAGTGGTATATTCATGATGCTAACAATATTATCAGGGAAGTTGAAGGCGAAGGGGTAGTTGGACAGCAGCCTATCCTGGAACCTGGGCAGTACCATCAATACGTTTCAGGATGCAATCTGAAATCGGGAATGGGCAAAATGTATGGTCATTACGTGATGGAAAGACTTGTAGACGGTAGCCGTTTTAAAGTCACCATCCCCCAGTTTACTATGATCGTGCCTTACAAGCTTAACTAGATAAACCTCATCGGCCACTTGTCCTCGTTTTATCAAATATCCAAGTTTTTGGAATATAAATTGAATGCGGTTGACCGCCATTCATTGCAGGCTCCGTTTATCTTTAATTTTTATGAAAATGTGATGAAGGGCAAAAAAAGGTCTGGCGTTTTTGATAAAATTGAGAGTTACAGAAGGGAATTGCTGAAAAATGAAACGCTCATCGCTATTGAAGATTTTGGAGCGGGCTCAAGAGTGAGTAAGTCGGCAAAACGAACAGTCAAAGACCTGGCCAGAAGTGGATTGAGCAGCAGGAAGTTTTCCGAAATGTTATTCCGGTTGTCAGATTATACGGAGAGCGTTGATATCGTCGAATTAGGGACTTCATTGGGAATCAACACCCTTTACCTGGCCAAAAGCAGCCCGAAAGCAAGGGTGACTACTTTTGAAGGTTGCCGGGAATCGGCCCAAATAGCCATTGATCTGTTTAAGCGTGCTCACCAGTTTAACATTGAGGTGATCCGGGGCAATATTGATTTGACCTTACCCGGTTTTGCAAAAAAAACGAATAAAGTGGATTTGGTTTATTTCGATGCAAACCATCAGTTTGACGCCACTTTGCGCTATTATAGCCAATTTCTCCCGTTGATTCACGCAGATACGGTTTTTGTGATCGATGATATTTACTGGTCAAAATCTATGGGTAAAGCCTGGAAGGAATTGGTGCAACAACCGGAAGTGACCCTCAGCATAGATATATTTGATGCAGGGTTGTTGTTTTTTAATAAGGATTTTTATAAAGAACATTATGTGCTGGCGTTTTAACTTTTGGCTTTGCTAATTTTATGTTCGGTTATCAGCACCGTGTTCCCGCGATTGGTGGCAGAAAGCATCGTCCTTGGGTGTTGCACAACGTTTTTGACAAAATTCTTTGTGCCTCTTTGTGCCTCCGTGGTTAACCATTTTTCACCACGGAGGCACAAAGACACAAAGAGGCACAGAGGATTTAGCCGATGGGATGAGGATACAGGTGCATGCTGGTGTACAACCACCACGTCCGCTGGAGCCAGATTAATAATTCAATATATACAGTATATACTAAGATGCTGAGGCATAAAGGCATGGGATGGGCTTAATTACGTGTTTTTCTTGTATTAATTCAATAAAAAAGTATTTTTGCGTTTATTTTAAATAGCGGTAAATTTACAACGACCAAAATTTTTGTCATCCAAATATTAAAAAAATGGAAGCAAACAGAAGTGATATGCCAGGAAATACCGGGGCAAACAGACCAGTTTTTGAAGAAGAAAGGAGCGACAAGAAGACCAAAATCATCATTGGCGTTTTGGCGGTCGCCTTGTTAACTGCCATTATATTTATCATATTTGGCTACAAAAAGCAGGGTGAGCTTAGAAAAGCAGGGGAGCTGACGAAGCAGGAACTGGTAGATGCTTCTGCAAAATTGGAATCCCTGAGCATGGAGCTTGACCAAAAAATAGAAGAAATACAAAAGCTGGGCGGTGATATTGAAGAGCTTCAACTGGCCAGGGAAGAAATTGAAAAGGAAAAAGAAAATTTAAGGAAATCATCTAATGTTCAGATTTCAAGGCTAAGGGAAAGGGTAAAAGGTTATGAAACCTTGTTGAAAAACAAAGATGAAGAAATAACCAAATTGAGGGGAATTGCGGACTCATTGATGAGCGAAAATACAGCACTTAAAAGCCAGCAAAATGAGCTGCAGGATGTATTGATGACCATGGAAGAGGATAAAGGAAAGCTGGAAGAACGGGTAGCATTTGCCGGAAGGCTGAAAGCTGAAAATATTAAGGTTTACGGGGTAAACAAGCGCGGTAAAGAACGTGAAGGCGAATTTAAAAGCCGGCAGATCGATAAGCTAAAGATGGAATTCAATATCGGGGAAAACAACGTGGCCCCTATTGAAGGGAAGGAAATACTTGTGCGTGTTATAGAGCCTGCAGGTAACGTTATTTTTGATGTTGCCACCGGCTCAGGCACTTTTATGATTGACGGCCGGGAGGAATTTTACACGGTAAAACAGGACATTTTATTTGACAACACAAAACAAACCCTTACCTTTCTTTACCAAAAACCTACCGAATTTGAACCCGGTCAATACACACTGGAAATTTATACCGATGACTATGTGATGGGTTCCAGGAATTTTACCATTAAATAAAGCTACGCGGTGCATTGAAATGATTAGAGGTGTTTGAATACAATTTTTTTATACATATCTTTGCAGGCCAAATTAATACGTTATTATTTGAATAAAAATGGAATTGAAAAATTACGAGACGGTATTCATTTTAACTCCCGTTTTATCTGAAGCTCAGATGAAGGATGCTGTCGACAAATTCGAAAAGGTACTAAAAGATCAGAAGGCGGAAATGATAAACGTTGAGCAATGGGGACTCAGAAAGCTGGCCTATCCCATTCAACATAAATCCACCGGTTTTTATGGCCTGTTTGAATATAAGGCGACACCACAGACCATTGCAAAGCTGGAAACTGAATTCAGGAGGGATGAAAAGGTTATGCGATTTTTGACTGTTGCTTTAGACAAGCATGCGGTAGAATACAACAACAAAAGAAGAAAAGGAGAATTTAACAAAAAAAATGTGGCCCCAGCGACCGCCGAGGAGAGTAAATCATGACTTTAGTAAACGAACCTATCAACAGAGCCGATAATAAAAAGAAATATTGTCGATTCAAGAAAAACGGAATCAAATATATCGATTATAAAGACGCAAACTTCCTTTTAAAGTTTGTCAATGAACAAGGCAAGATTTTACCGCGCAGAATAACAGGCACCAGCGCCAAATACCAAAGAAAGGTTACGCAGGCTGTGAAAAGGGCGAGACATCTTGGCCTGTTGCCTTATGTAACAGATTCGCTGAAATAAATCCTGCGGTTTAAGTAAAGCTTTTAATCGAGAATTCATAAAGAGAAATATCATGGAAGTCATATTAAAAGAAGATATACAAGGCCTGGGTTATAAAAACGATTTTGTTAAAGTAAAACCGGGTTATGCCAGGAACTACCTTATTCCTAAGGGGTTTGCCATTTTAGCAAGCCCTTCCAACAGGAAAATGATCGAAGAAAACATCAGACAAGCTGCTCATAAAGCCGAGAAGGTAAAACAGGATGCAGAGGCATTGTCAGTCTCCATCGGCGAATTGGCGTTGGAAATACCTGCTAAAGTTGGCGAAAGTGGTAAAATATTCGGTGCCGTTACTACCTTGCAGATTTCAGACGCTTTAAAGGAAAAAGGATTTGATATTGACAGAAAGAAGATTTCATTCAAAACTGAGGTGAAAACCTCCGGTGACTTCGTCGCCGTGCTGGATTTGCACAAGGAAGTAAAACACGAGCTTCAGTTTACCGTAGTGCCGGCTTAATTAAGGCATTGTTAAAGAGATAAAAGCCCTGGAGAACAAAACCAGGGCTTTTTTTATATGTATGGGAATGGTTATTTTTACCAAATGTTTCGAACTGCCATTCCACCTGGTGAAAGTGAGGTGAAAATCAACCTGTCTGACCGGATACTTTGTATCGGATCATGCTTCGCCAACATGGTGGGCCGGAAACTGGATGAGCATAAGTTTACTGTAAAGGTTAATCCCTACGGTATTATTTTCAATCCGGAATCAATATTCAATCTTTTGGATTTCAGCATTAATCATCATTTTCCCGCTCCACATACTTATATAAAAAACCAGGGTATTTTTTATAATTATCATTTGCATTCCGATTTTGGAAGCCCTGACCACAGACCGTTGAAAGATCAGGTTGAGCAGGCCATCAAAAGCACCGCTATCTGGTTGTCTGAGGCGGACTGGCTGATACTGACTTTTGGCACGGCGATTATTTATGAGAGGGCTGACAATGGCGAAACTGTCGCGAATTGCCATAAAATGCCTTCACGCCTTTTCAATAAAAGGTTTTTGACCGGCGAGGAAATCAGAGGCAGGTTTGAATTGTTGATAAACAGATTGAAACCGTTGAATCGACATCTTAAGGTTATTCTAACGGTAAGCCCTGTGCGCCATATCAAAGACGGTCTGGAGTCTAATGCTGTGAGCAAGTCGATCCTTCGTGTGGCCAGTCATTATCTTGCCGAAAACTTTGCGCATGTGACTTACTTTCCCGGTTATGAAATAATGATGGATGACTTGAGGGATTACAGGTTTTATGAACGGGATATGATTCATCCTTCTTCAGTGGCAGAAGACTATATTTGGGAAATGTTCGGGCAAAGCTATTTCTCCACAGATTCCAGGACCTTTATCGGGGAATGGCAGAAAATACGCAAGGCCCTGGCTCATAGGCCTTTTCACCCTCAATCTGAAAATCATCGAAATTTTTTGAAGAAATTGCTGATGCAATTGCATACCATCAACGATACTGTCGATGTCCGCGCTGAAATTGAGGAGATAGAACGGCAGCTAAATGATGGCAACTAGCAGTATTGGTAAGTATTGGAAAATCAAATTTAAACGGATACCACGAATGGCACAAGCTTCTGTGGGTGTTGCACAACTCAAGCATGTGCCTGTATTTTTATTTTATAATCGAAAACCTTTGTGCCTCTTCGTGTCTTGGTGCCTCCGTGGTGAACAATGGTTAACCACCAAGACACAAAGACACGAAGGGACACAAAGAGTTTTGTCGGGAACTTTGTGCAACAGCCACGGATGCTTGCGCGAGGTTGGTATTTCAGGATAAAAACATAACACCTGGGTTATCTTATATAATTCCGGCCAGGGACGAGGTAATAAATTCGTTGAAGTCATGGTTTGACTTTGAGCCATGCTATGACAGGGATCATTGACAAGGCTCAGATACTGTCCGTTAAATCGAATTTCTCAATTTTGGAATCAAGTAACTGGCCGTCGATACATTTGAGGATCCTGCCAGGATGTATGTTGATTAGCCGGTGGTCGTGTGTGGCCATCAAGACGGTTGTGCCACTGTTGTTAATATCCTGAAAAATTCTGTGGATACCGTCGGCCACATCGGGGTCCAGGTTTCCGGTGGGTTCATCGGCAATCAGTAAAACAGGTTCATTGATCAGTGCCCTGGCAATCACCACACGCTGCTGCTCTCCGCCCGAAAGCTGATGAGGCATCTTGCTCAGATAAGCACCCAGTCCTACTTTTATCAGCACTTCAGTCAGCCGTGCCTTCATTTTTGACCTTTCCCGCCAACCGGTAGCTTTCATCACAAAGTATAAATTTTCGCTGATAGTCCGGTCGGGAAAAAGCTGAAAATCCTGAAAAATTATCCCTAACTTTCTGCGCAACAAGGGTATTTTACGGCTTCTTATCCCATTGAGTTGAAAACCACCGACATGAATGCTGCCTGCATACAGTTTCAGATCCGCATATAATGTTTTAAGTAAAGAGGATTTACCACTTCCGGTCTTACCTACCAAATAGACAAATTCACCTTTTTCTATCTCAAAATTTACATCCTTCAACACGGCATTTTGATCCTGAAAAATGGTAGTGTTGCTGACAGACACCACCGGCTCATTGGAAAAAGCGATCATGACAACTCTAGTTTTTTTAACTTGCCGAAGGGGAGTTCATTGATAATTTTCTGCAGCATTTCTTCATGGCCTTCCAGACCATATTTCTCCAGTTTCTTCAGCGGCCTGTCAGCCCTGAAATAGGCAATTAAGACAAAGTTATCATCCCTTAATTGAATGTAATTCGGAATCTTTGCTTTGCCCTTCACCTTGATGATGTACATGCTGATGTTATTACCACCTTCCGAATACTAACCAGCCAGAGCACCCTCGGCCGGTGCCTGGGATTTTTTATAATCGCTGAGGAACTGCGCCAGACCCTTGTCTGTTAATGGGTGGTTGAGTAAACCGGTGATCACCTTCAAAGGGCAGGTGGCGACATCTGCGCCAATTTCTGCGCATTGAATAAGATGTTGTGTATGTCGAATGGACGCGGCCAGCACTTCGGTGGCCAATCCATAGTTCTGATAAATGCCAACAATTTGCTCTATCAGATCCAACCCATCGGTTCCAACATCGTCGAGCCTGCCAATAAACGGAGAAACGTAAGAGGCGCCGGCCTTGGCCGCCAGCAATGCCTGACCTGCGGAGAAAATCAACGTACAGTTGGTCCTGATCCCCTGTCCGGTTAAATATTTTATGGCTTTTACACCGTCTTTAATCATCGGAACTTTGACAACGATCTTATCATCGATCCGGGCAAGTGACGCTCCTTCCCTGATAATACCTTCAAAGTCAGTGGAAATCACCTCGGCACTGACATTGTTGTCGACAATGTCACAAATGGCCTTGTAGTGTTTCCTTATATTTTCTTCACCCTTGATTCCTTCTTTGGCCATCAATGAGGGATTGGTGGTCACCCCATCGAGTACTCCAAGATCATGGGCTTCCTTTATGTCATTAAGATTCGCGGTGTCAATAAAGAATTTCATGTTTTAAACTTTTAAAGTTGTCGTATAAAGCTACAGATAAAATTCAATGAACTAACAAAGAATTCTTATGATTTGAATCTTTAAAACCAGAGGTATAAAAAAGGCAAACCAAATATCGCACCGCTCAACCATCTACCCTTGCTTCCTTCCGGACCTGGGGGAGTTCGACAGGAGCTGGTCGTATCGATTTGCCGATGCAAATTTAATGAGTTTTGAGCATTCTTTCTAAAAAATTGCATGATAATTGAAAATAAACTCAGGTTTGCTCATAATCTTTGATCCTGATCATGGTTAAAGCCTGTGGGTAGCTGCTCATTTAAGGTTTCAATGGTTCAAATAATATTCCCCGTTTTGCCTGACTTTTACAGCAGGAACCCGGCGATTTTCTTCAAAATAATCGAAAGCCGGTTTTAGATTTTTCCAGAAAGCCACCCATTCATGAAAGTAAAATACCAAAAAAGACCGGATTATTGATGAGTGCCAAAGTAAATGTCATTTATGTTCACCTGTTAAAACTAATTAAAAAAGACTGATTTGTTTAATGATACTTAATAGTATATTTGATATTCAACCGAAGTCAATTATTACAAATGATAAAAAAAATTGAAGAAGCCCACAACTATATTCAATCAAAAATCAGTATCAAACCCGATTATGGCGTTATTTTGGGCACCGGGTTAGGATCGTTGGCAAAGGAGGTGGAGGTCAAAGAAATCATTAACTACGAAGATATTCCCAATTTTCCGGTTTCTACGGTCGAGAGTCATAAAGGTAAATTGATTTTCGGTCGACTGGCGGGTAAGCACGTGGTAGTAATGCAGGGAAGGTTTCATTATTACGAAGGCTATACTATGAAGGAGGTCACATTTCCGGTGCGCGTGATGAAATTGTTGGGGATAAAAAAGTTATTCGTGTCCAACGCGGCGGGCGGATTGGACAAGCGCTATGAGATCAGTGATTTAATGATTATTAAAGATCATATAAATCTGATGCCTGAGAATCCGCTGACAGGAAAGAACCTTGACAAGTTTGGTGGGAGGTTTCCGGATATGAGTGAACCTTATGACGCGCAGTTGATCCGTCAGGCTACGGCAATTGCGCAAGAGCATGGTATCAGGGTACACGAGGGGGTATATGCTGCTGTGACCGGACCTAATCTTGAAACGAGGGCAGAATACAAGTACCTGCGTATTATTGGAGCGGATGCAGTGGGTATGTCCACTGTTCCCGAGGTCATTGTTGCACGGCATATGGAAATGCCATGCTTTGCACTTTCGGTAATTACGGACTTATGTATCCCTGAAACCCTTAAAAAAGTCACTGTCGAAGAAGTAATCGCTGCCGCTATGAAAGCTGAGCCCGGAATGACCAAAATTATCAAAGAACTGGTAGGCCGGCAATAAACCGAATTTACCATGCACCCGATCTTATTTCAGTTTAAAACACCGGATTTTTTGCAAGGTTTTCTTGCCGATACGATTACTGTTTATACCTATGGGGCATTCATTGCCTTTGGCGCTTTGCTGGGAGCCTTATACACAGGTATCAGGGCCAAAAAGGAACTGGGTGTGCCTTATTATGTTATCAATAATCTGCTTTTATTGATTTTAATTACGGCCTTTCTGGGGGGAAAGCTATTTTTTTATTTCGAAAACCCTGGCTACTATTTTGGTCAACCGGCCAATATGATCAAAGATCCTGGTAAAGGGTTTGTTTTTTATGGTTCACTGATTTTTTCTGTCACCGCCATCATTATTTTCTTTAAAATCAAAAAAATTCCGACCCTGAAAATGTTGGATATTATCGCTATTACCACTTGTATTGTACACTTTTTTGGCCGGCTAGGTTGTTTTAATGCCGGTTGTTGTTACGGACACGTACACGAAGGTATATTTTCAGTGATATTTACCAATCCTGTGTGCATGGCCAGGCCTCTGAATACCCCGCTGCATCCCACTCAGCTTTACAGTGCTGCCATGATTTTGACTATTTTTGTAGTGCTGATGGTTGTGAAAAACCGGAAATCATTTGATGGACAGGTATTTTTGCTGTATATCATGCTGTATGCCAGCGGCAGGGCCATCGTGGAAACATTCAGGGGTGACCTCATCAGGGGGTTTATTGTGGATGAATATCTGTCACATTCTCAATTTATCGCCGCTATTTTATTTATCATCGCCGCTATTTTTTACTTTCAACTAAAGAAGAATGCCCCTTCCCGAAGAATAAAAACATAGTATTTTGTTTATTTTTTATTGAATTTTTCCTGTGTTTTATGGCGTTAATACAGATAGAAATCGCCGGAACCGGTGTAAGAATTAATGCTAAAACAATATTTTTTTGGTTGTTTATTCTCAGGTTTTGGATATGAGAAGTGAAGTTTTGCCTGTAGAATTACAGAAACGAAAAGGTGTTATAACAACTATTTTTTTGTGTTATACCGGAAACTATTTGTACTATTCTTGTGTTTTTACCCGGTTACCGGGACAGGATTCTACTTTTCAGTTGATTTAATGATCACTTAGAGGCATAGTTCTTATATTCTTACCGGTCAATGGATTAGCAGATAATAACTTTGTGCATTTATCAAACAGGGTTCGATAATTTTTTGAAACCGGCAAATTTTGAATTTTGTTAATGCCCTGATCCGGGTTTTAGTTTGCAGGCTAAAGAAAACCTTTTAGAAAAAAAGTGCTATTTCCCGCTTTTCATGACATCCATGTGAGGCTTGCCTAATTTAAAGACCTAAATAAGTGTTCATTTAATACTTTTGTGAGTGGTCTATTGGTACGGGTGGGTGATTTTTTAACAATAAACAAATACGGGCTGGCAATTTAATGGTAGCGATCTGTCATTGCTACCCAGTATAAAAGTATAAGCTTACCTGAGAAAAGATGAAAAGTTTTAGAAAATTTTGTGTCCTGAGAAATCAGTTAGTTGGTTTTTTTCCAAATTTTTGTTTGATTACCCTGGTGGTCCTACAAGGAGCATTAGCCCAAACATTTACCGAACAGACAGGCCCTGCCAACCCCATGGATGGGGTAACCCTGGCGCAAGAAGACGGGAATACCGCTTTTGCCGACCTGGATGCCGATGGGGACTGGGATTTACTGATCGGATGGGAAGACGGTACTTTTATTTACTATCAGAATACAGGCACATCTGCTGCACCGGTACTTACCCGACAATTTGGTGTTAACAATCCCATGAATGGCGAGGATGTGGGGAGAGAGGCCAGGCCCATCTTTTGGGATATAGATAATGACGGGGACTTCGACCTTTTTGTGGGTGAAAATGACGGTGGTATTTTTTACTTTCAAAATACGGGCTCACCTTCCGCCCCTGTATTTACCCGGCAAACCGGTGCCGATAACCCTTTCAACGGGGTTGATATTGGCCTTGAAGCCGATCTTGCCTTTGCGGATATCGATAATGATGGGGACGCGGATGCTTTTATCGGGGAGGCTATGGGCAATATAAACTATTTCGAAAACACGGGCGATGCCGGCAATCCGGCTTTCACACAACGAACAGGAGCTAATAACCCGATGAATGGAGAGGATGTGGGGGCAGAGTCTGCACCGACATTGATGGATTTTGATAACGACGGGGACTACGATATGTTTGTAGGGGCCAGTAACGGTTATATTGATTATTTCCGCAACACGGGTTCTGTCAACGCGCCGGTATTTACCGAAATAACCGGGAGAGGGAATCCATTTAATAGAATAGACTTTGGCCAGGAGTCAAGGCCCATGGCTATTGACCTGAATGCGGATGGTGACACGGATATGCTGGTATTGGAGAAGTATGGTACTTTCAGGTTTTTTACCGGCTCCGGTACAGGTTCATCCCCTCTTGACGATTCACCCCTTTCGCCCGACGATATGACCTATACCTCCGGTACAGTTACCCAAAACACTGAAGACGTTAATGTTGGCACCACCGATCAGCAAATTATCGGAATACAGGTGGTCACATCCGGTAACAGCAATAAATTAAACCTGACTGCCATTAATTTTAGTACTGCGGGTTCTTCCGATCCCGCCAATGACTTCTCCAACGCCAAATTATATTATACAGGAGGAAGCAATACGTTTGCTACAGCTAATCAGATAGGATCGACGGTCGTAAGTCCTAATGGCACGTTCACAATAAACAGTACCTTAACGTTGGCCGCAGGCACAAACTATTTTTGGTTATCATATGACATCAACAGTGGGGCAACTGTGGGCAATCTCGTGGATGCCGAAGCTACTCAAATCACAGTGGGTGGCAGCAACTATGTTCCTTCGATAACCGCACCTCCCGGTGCAAGAACGGTTTTCATCCAGGCCTATGCCGGTTTCCCATATTCCACCGGATTTGAGAGTGGCAGCTTTGAGGATGTATGGAAAATATCCAGTTCCAACAGTTTTGGTCGTGTACGGCTTACGACCAACAACAGCCCCAGGACAGGCAGTTATCACATGACCATGGATGTAAACACCAATAATAATTATGCCACCAATTATGCCGACCTGTTCATTGATTTGGATGGGCAAACTGACGTAGTTCTTGATTTTTACTTTAAAGATTTTGGTGATGAGGATCAGAATGTTGACGGTATTTATTTGTCGGATGATGGTGGGGTCAATTTTACCTACGTTCATGAAATTGCTCCGGGTAATTATGCAAACGCCACCTGGAACCATATTCTTTTAGACCTCGATCAGTTGGCCGTATCCAACGGACTCACGTTGAACAGCACGTTTGTTATAAGAATCCTTCAATATGATAACTATAGAATCGACGACGATGGGTTTGCCATCGATGATTTGCAGGTGAAGACCACCCCTTTATACGCCAGTTTTCCATATGCCACCAGTTTTGAGCTGGGATATTTTGAGGAGGAATGGTCGGCCTCCAGCTCCAATGGCTTCGGTCGTGTACAGGTCACCACCAACAACGCACCTAATACGGGCCTTTATCACATGACCATGGATGTGAATACCGGTAATAATTTTGCGACCAATTATGCTGACCTACGCGTCGATTTATCCGGAGAAACCGATGTTATTCTTGATTTTTACTTTAAAGATTTTGGTGATGAGGATCAGAATGTCGATGGTATCTATTTGTCAGACGACGGGGGGTTGAATTTCACGTATGTATATGAAATCGCCGGATCGGATTTTACTGACAATACCTGGAATCAAATAGTTTTGGATATTGACCATCTGGCCACTACCAATGGCCTGACATTGAATAATACATTTGTTATCAGGTTTCAGCAGCGTGATAACTATCCTATAAATAACGATGGATTTGCCATTGATGATGTACAATTGAGGACGACAATTTTTGCCACATTGCCTTACTTCGACGGTTTTGAGTCCGGCAATTTGGGAGAGGAGTGGAGCATTGGTACGGCTAATAACAGCAACACGATCGTTACTAACCAAAATTTGCCTTATGAGGGTAATTACCATCTGACTATGGATGTTGTAAACAACAATAATTTTGCTTTGAATCAATCCATGGTGCGCCTCGATCTTTCAGGCCATTCTCAGGTAGAGATGTCGTTTTACTGGAAGGATTTTGGTGATGAAACACATGTACGGGATGCTATTTATTTCTCAGATGATAATGGGGTAACCTTTCAACGGGTGTATGCTTTTGATCCGGCCAGCAATACCAACAACACCTGGAATCAGGTGGTATTGGATGTAGATGCACTGGCCTCCGGAGCAGGTCTGTCGCTGACCGATCAGTTTGTAATCAGCATCGAACAATATGACAACCGAAGAATTGCTAATAATGATGGGATGGCGTTTGACAATATTGCCGTTTACGCCCCCAATACCCTGACCAATTGGACGGGCAATGCGGGCACCACTACCTGGGGAACAGCCGGTAACTGGTCCAATGGTGTGCCCGGATGCGGTTCCCTTGCCATTATTCCCGATGTGAGTGGTAGTTCCGGATTTTTCCCCGTAATAGGCGCCGGTCTGACAGGCAATGTAGGAAGTATTCAAATTCAGACAAATGCCTCGATTAACATCAACACAGGTGGCACTTTAAATGTTTGTAATCACTGGGAAAACCAGGGGAATGCCGCTATCGGCACAGGTACAGTGGTCTTTCAGGGAACCGGTACCCAGCAAATCACAGGAACATCAAACTGGCAAAATATCACAATCAATAACGTGGGAGGGGATATATTGCTAAATGATGCACAAAACATAAACGGCGTGCTGACCCTCACCGATGGGATTATTAACACGCAAGGTAATCCTTTGACCATGAACAGCAGTGCTTCCGTAACAGGGGCCTCTGCGGCGAGTTTTGTCAATGGAAGAATGACAAAAATTGGCAATACCGATTTTGAATTTCCAATAGGCGACGGCACCGATTGGGCACCAATGGCTGTGTCTAATCTGACAGGTGATGCCGCCACGGAGTTCTCTGCTGCTTATGTCAGGCAGCCTTTTCTTGTAACAGATCTGTTGCTGTTAGGTGATCCGAACGGGGATTTGAACAACGTCAGTACGTTGGAGTACTGGAATTTGACTAATTCAGGAACTGCCTCCCATGCGGATATAACACTTTTTTGGAAAGATCAGACTTTTAGTCAGATAGGAGATTACTCCTACCTGCAAATTGCGCATTTTAATGGTTTGGTATGGGAGAACATGGGACAAAATACCATCGTGTCTTCCGATCCGGGTTCTATTACCGTGACCGGCGTTACCAGTTTTAGCCCGTTTACTTTTGGGTCGGTCAATGGTAATAACCCCCTTCCGGTGGAGTTAGTTTCATTTACTGCCCGTGAAGATAATGGCAAAGTGTTACTGGACTGGCAGACAACCAGTGAATCGAATAACGACTTTTTTGAGATCCAACGTTCGGAAGCGGGGGAGGACTGGGTTGTGATCGGTACTGTGAAAGGCAACGGAACGATCAACGAAGTGATCCAATATAGCTATACGGATCATGAACCTTTATTCGGGATGTCATATTACAGGTTGAAGCAGGTAGACTTTGACGAGCGATTTGAATATTCACCTGTTCAAAGTGTAAATGTTGAGCATTCCAGGCGGCCCATGCAGGTAACTGTGTATCCCAATCCAACTTCCGAAGAAAATATCAACATCAGGTTAACAACTACCAACAAGCGTAATAAGGTAAAACTCCTGCTCATGGATTTGTCCGGCAAAGTGTTTCTGAATAAGCTTGTAGATGTGAAAGAATTTGCCAAGGATTACAAGGTCATACCTTATGAGAAAATGCACAAGGGCATTTACCTTCTGAAAGTGGATCAAAACAATGTGGTTTCCAAACACAAGATTATCATCTTATAGAAAAACCTAATAATTACCCCACCTATACTTACATGCCTGGTATTCTTGATAATAGCTTATGGAACCAGGGGTCAGGAGAGAGGTGTCAGGGTATGTTGAGGGGAGAGGAGTCAGGTGTCAGGGTTTGTGGTTATGGTATTTGTATGTTATTCTTTTAGTGCGGCCAGGCTTTCTTCCAGGGCTTTGATTTTGGCTTCGGCGTCGGCTTTTTTCTTTTGTTCATTGGCAACTACCTGCTCGGGGGCGTTGTTGACAAAGCGTTCATTGCCCAGTTTTTTGTTTACGGAAACCAGGAATCCTTTGGTGTAATTCAGTTCCCCCTCCAGTTGTTCAATTTCTTTTTCAACATTTATCTGGCCTGCAACGGGGATAAAAAACTCATTGCCCCTGATGACAAAATTCAGGGCATTGTCGATGTTTTCACTGGTGAATCCTATTTCACTAACGTTGGCGAGCTTTTTGATAATACCGGTGAAACCATCCAAAACCGTCTTGTTCTTCGTTTTTACCAAAAGTTTCAACGCCTCCTTTTGGGGGATTTGCTTGCTGTTTCTGATGTTTCTTATATTCGAAATAATATCAAAATTCAAAGCGGCCTTATCCAGTAACTCGTTGTCAAAAGTGTGTTTTTCCGGCCAGGAAGCTACTATGATACATGCTTTGTCCCCTCTTTCCCTGATTTCATGCCAGATCTCTTCTGTGATGAAAGGCATAAATGGATGTAATAGCTTCATCACCCTTTCAAGGTAGTCGATGGTTTGATCATAGGTATCCCCATCAATAGGTTGGCCATAAGCAGGTTTGATCATTTCCAGGTATTGCGAACAAAAGTCGTCCCATACCAGCTTGTAGGTGGTCATTAAAGCATCTGAAATCCTGAAATTTTCGAAATGGCCTTCAATTTCGCCCAGGGCCTGGTTAAACCTGGACTCAAACCATGCCAGGGCTGTTTGATTTTGGTTCTCCGGTTGATGAGCCACCTCCCAGCCTTTGATTAAGCGGAAGGCATTCCATATTTTATTGGCAAAATTTCTGCCCTGCTCGCAAAGCTTCTCATCGAATAACAGGTCATTGCCGGCCGGTGAACTGAACAACATGCCGGTACGGATACCGTCGGCCCCGTATTTTTCTATCAACGCCAGCGGATCGGGGGAATTGCCCAGTGATTTGGACATTTTTCTCCTTAATTTATCCCTTACAATACCCGTGAGGTACACATTCCTGAAAGGTAATTCCCCTTTATATTCATAGCCTGAAATAATCATCCTGGCCACCCAGAAAAATAATATCTCCGGTGCGGTGACGAGGTCATCGGTAGGATAGTAATATTTAATATCCTCATTTTCCGGATCCATGATCCCGTTAAACACAGAAATGGGCCACAGCCAGGCAGAAGCCCAGGTATCGAGCACATCATCTTCCTGCCTGAGTGATTCCGTGGTGAGTGACGGATCTTTTTTCTTTGCCAGGGCCAGGGCTTCCTCCGGATTTTCCGCGACCACAAATGTCCCGTCGGGCAGATAATAGGCAGGAATACGGTGTCCCCACCAAAGCTGCCTGCTCACACACCAGTCCCGGATATTTTCCATCCAATGTTTGTAGGTATTGATGAATTTGGCAGGATGAAATTTTATGTTACCATTCAATACATTTTCCAGGGCAGGCCTGGAGATTTCTTCCATTTTCATAAACCATTGCATGGAGAGCTTCGGTTCAATGGCTGCATCGGTGCGCTCTGAAAACCCTACTTTGTTGACCATATCTTCGGTTTTTTCCAGTTGCCCGATTTCCTCGAGGTCCCTGGCAATCTTTTTTCTGACAGCAAAGCGATCTTCACCTATATAAAACTGTGCCTTCTCATTCAGGCTGCCATCGTCGGCAATAATGTCGATGACTTCTAATCCATGTCTTTGCCCGATTTCATAGTCATTCAGGTCGTGGGCCGGGGTGACCTTCAAACATCCGGTTCCATATTCGGGATCCACGTAGTCATCGGCAATTATGGGTACCTCCCGGTTTACCACAGGTATAATGGCCTTTTTTCCAACCAGATGCGTGAATCTTTCATCACCAGGGTTCACACAAACTGCCGTATCGGCTAATATGGTCTCTGGTCTTGTTGTCGCAATCGTCAGCCATTCGTTGTCCGAACCGGCGATTTTGTATTTAACATAATAAAGTTTCGAACGGACCTCTTTGTAAACAACTTCCTCATCCGAAAGAGCCGTTTGTCCCTGCGGATCCCAGTTGATCATCCTTACGCCCCTGTAGATGTAACCTTTGTTGTAAAGGTCTGCAAAAACTCTGATTACCTCGCGGTAATATTTATCATCCATGGTAAAGCGGGTGCGATCCCAATCGCAGGAGGCGCCCAGCTTTTTTAACTGTTCCAGAATTATCCCTCCGTATTTTTCTTTCCATTCCCAGGCATACTCCATAAATTCATCCCGGGAAATGTCGCTTTTTTGAATACCTTTTTCCTTCAGCATAGCCACCACTTTGGCCTCCGTAGCGATAGAAGCGTGATCCATACCCGGCACCCACAAAGCCTCTTTGCCTTGCATGCGCGCTTTTCTGATCAGCACATCCTGGATAGTATTGTTTAACATATGGCCCATATGCAATATACCGGTCACATTAGGTGGCGGAATCACAATGGTGTAAGGCTCCTTTTCAGGATGGGGCTCGGAGTGGAAAAAGCCTTTTTCCATCCAATACCGGTACCATTTATCTTCAACCGGTCCCGGATTATATTTTGTTGATATGGACATAGGAGTTAAACAATTTAAGTTTGCAAAAGTAATTAAAATCTGCTTTTTCAGGAAAACAAAATTGAGGACTTATGTATTAATTATTTTAGATTTGAGGGATTGAAAATTATAGATACCTGTCTGGATGCATGATCCGTTTGAAAAGTTTATACTTTGGCTGGAGGAAAGACTGAAAGGCCCCCTGCCGGGCTACGAGGCGCAAATGCTGATGATGCCTAAAGCTACTAAACAGGATAGGTTTAGCTTTAATCAAAAAAAAACAGCTAAATTAGGGGGTGTATTATTGTTACTGTATCCACATAAGGGCAAGGTTTATTTGCCTTTAATGAAACGCCCGGAGTACAATGGGGTTCATAGTGGTCAGATAAGCTTTCCCGGAGGGAAAATGGAGGAGGGTGATCCTGACCTGATTTTCACAGCGCTCAGGGAGGGGCAGGAGGAAATAGGAATAAGGCCTGAAGATGTGAAAGTGCTGGGTAACCTGACCGAACACATGGTGGTTGCCAGTAATTTTAACGTTTTGCCTGTGATAGGTTACCTGGGTTACCGGCCCAGGTTTGTAGCCGACCTGCATGAGGTGGCTGAGGTATTGGAAGTGAGTATCGATCACTTGCAGGATGACCGCAACCGCCGGGAAAAAGAGCTGTTGGTCAGGGGCAGGTACTGGCTGAAAGCGCCTTATTATGATGTCGGAGGCCATGTGGTTTGGGGCGCTACCGCCATGATGTTGAGTGAGTTTCTGATGATGGTGAAAGGATTTGACGATGGCACCGGACCTTAACCGTGGCTGTGATTTTTGTTGCTGACTTTCTATTTGATCAGGGTATCATTGAAAACCCTACTTTAACGCTGACTGATTTGGTTATTCTAAAATTTTCACCATTATGCTTCCCGAAGAAAACTTTATAGCAGAAATCAACGGTAGAAAAACAAGCCTTTACACGTTGAAAAATAATCTTGGCTTATCTGCTCAGATTACCAACTACGGTGCCGCTTTGGTGGGAGTTTTTGCACCGGATAAGGAGGGCAGGTTTGAAGATGTGGTACTTGGGTATGAAAATATACAGGATTACGCGTCGGACCCATATTTTCACGGGGCCATTGTAGGGAGGTTTGCCAACAGGATTGGCCACGGAAAATTCACGATCAATGGGCAGGAACATCAGTTAAACCGCAACCATGGCCCTCATGCGCTGCATGGCGGACCTATGGGATTTGGAAGAATGGTTTGGGAGGCCGAGACGCGAGGACATCAGTTACAGCTTTCTTACTTATCGCCCGACGGGGAGGAAGGTTACCCCGGGAACCTCCGGGTAAAGGTCACCTATTCATTAAATGATGACAATGCATTGGTGATAGATTATCTGGCGGAAACAGATAAACCCACGGTCATCAATCTCACCAACCATGCCTATTTTAACCTTGGCAATACCCCCAAGCGGGAAATTTCCCATCATATCTTATGGCTAAACGCCAGCCAATTCACCCCGAAATCACCGGAAGGCATTCCCAATGGCGAGTTTCAGGACGTTCAGGGGACCCCTATGGACTTCACAAGCGCCAAACCGATAGGCCGTGATATTGCCTCTTCCCATCCTCAATTGGTCCTTGGGCGGGGTTATGACCATAATTTTGTCCTGAACCATGAAAAGCAAAGCCTGACCAAAGCCGCTGAAGTCTTTGACCCCGCTAGCAGGCGATGCCTTGAGGTTTTGACCACCATGCCGGGCGTACAGTTCTACACCGCCGACTACCTCGGGCATGGCAGCCCCGGAAAAGAAGGCTATGTTTATCAACCCAGGGATGGGTTCTGTCTTGAAACGCAGTTTTTTCCCGATTCCCCTAACAAGCCACAATTTCCCTCCACCCTCCTCAACCCGGGTGATATCTATTCCCATCAAACCGTTTACCGCTTTTCCGTAAAAGGATAAAAAAATATCCTTCCCCTATAAGAAATACTTCACACCCACACCCACACCCACACTCAAACTCACTCTACTTTTGTTCCTTTATCCACCTCCCCATAATTTCCAGCGCCTGCGGCGCAAAAGTTTCCGTAATTTTCCCATACTCATCCGGGATGCCTTTTTTGGCGTGCTGGAAGAGGTGATTCAACCCTTCCAGGGGGATGGCTCGGTAGTTGGTATTGCCGCCGGAGGTGAGGGCGCTTTCGATGGCTTCCAGGTTTTCCTGGCAGGAGACCTGTAGATCCAGGGTTCCGTTCAAGGCCAGAACGGGGCAATCAACCTGTACAAGGTAGTCGGTTGGGTTAAATCTCAAAAATGCCCGCATCCATTTGTTGTTATAAATGCCCAGGTTTTCCTTGATTTTGGCTGCACGGCCACCCATAGCTTCCACCTGTTCTTTTGGCAACCGGTCGAGTTCGCTGTTGATAAAATCGCTGATTACCTCAGCAGATTCTTCGGGATCATCGTGGTTTACCACCGCATCGATAATGATTTTGATGTCGTCACTGGTTTTTTGTACAAAAGCCGGCGGAATGCCCTTGGCTTCTCCGATAAGCACCTGCTGGGTTTCAAACACTTCTCTTCCCGTGGTGCCTGGCCCGGCCAGTAAAACGATGAAATCAATGGTTTTGTCCCGGGAGGCTACTACCGGCGCTATCATACCTCCCTCGCTATGACCGATGAGTCCTATTTTCCGGGGATCGATATCCGGCCTGGATTTCAGGTAGTTAACGGCGGCCATGGCATCATTGGCAAAATCAATGGTAGTTGCCTCAGCGTAATTACCCGTGGATTGGCCAAAACCCCGGTCATCATATCTTAAAACAGCTATGCCCTTTTGCGTCAGGTAATCGGCAATAACCCAAAAGGGCTTGTGGTCAAAGATTTCCTCATTTCTGTCGTGAGGGCCGGAGCCGCTTATCAAAACTACTGCCTGGTATTGTTGCGTGGTATCAGGAATGGTTAAGGTCCCTGCCAGGCTATGCCCTCCCCTGGGATTTTTGAAACTTACCTCTATTACCTGGTAATCAAATGGTGGCTTCGGCTCCTGAGGGCGTTCGGGTTTTACCGCTTCCACGGGTTTCCTGCCCAGGGTAACAGGAATATCCAGTATGCTCCGCTGAAGGATACGTCCGCTAATCCCGCCATTGTCGTTTAATTTACCCTGATAGGTTAACTGTATGCTGTTGACTTTTATAAGCAGCTCACCTTCTGAGAAGGAAACCGTGTCGGTCGGGGTACCAAAAACCATTTGATCCGGACTGTCCATGGTTGCCTTCAAGCGGTTGTTTTCCTCATTGATGTGAAACACTATCCTCAGTTTTGTGCCGTTGATATCCCCAACACCGTACCAGTCGCCCAGGATTTTTTCATTTTGTGCCAATGAGGCGGAATATGTTAAAACAAAGGCTATGAAAAGGCTTGCTATTTTTTTCATTTGAATAAGGTTAGGTTTAAGATAGCCGAAGACCGTGCTAGTTGCATTTTTCCCGAAATTCAACCAGTATCAATTTTGAACCTCCGGCGTTTTGTTCGCTGGCCTCTTTGATCATGGCCGCAGCCAGGTTGGCATCCTGTATTTTGTTCAGCGGCGATTCACCCTTGTAGTTTTTGTCAACGTTTTTTTGGATCCATTTTTCAGTCTTTTTCAAAAGTCTGCGGTATTTGGGCGATTTGACGCAGCAACTGATTTCAAAGGCTTGTTTACTCAAAATTCTGGATGTTTTTCCTTCTGCTCCGGTCGTAGTGTCGATCCAAGCATACCAGATGTCGTTGGTATTGTCTGTTGTCTCCTGGGCATGGCTTGCGATGCCGGACAGGGAGAGGAATAGGGCGGTAATGATGATTTTTTTCATGGTTTAATTATTTTGGGGAGCCCAGGGTGTGGTGGCCGGAGGGCGTGGTGGGGCAAAGTTAAGGAATTATGGGGACATGGGAATGGTGCGATATTGGAATTATGGTACGGTGGAATGATGAGGTTTTGAGGTAATGGGATGTTGGCGTGTAGGGAAGGGATAAAAGGTTAGGTTAGAATCGTTTTCTTTCGAGGGTATGGCCGTTTTGGTCGTAAGCTTTCCAGAGGCCGACCTGTTGGTCGCGGCGATATTTTCCTTTTAATTTGATGTTTCCGTTGGGGTGGTATTCGCGATAGGTGCCGTGTTTTAATCCGTCTTTAAGGGGGACCTCGATTTTTAAGGCGCCGCTATCATAGTATTCTTTATAAGTTTTGTCATCCAAATCTTCCGGGCTTATTTCTTCGACTTTTATGAGCTCTTCTTCTTCAACCATATTCAATAGTACCTGGTCTGAAAGAGAAACATCAGTGGGTACTTCCAGCATTTTACCGTAGGAGGCCAGCATAAGTTGCTCAGGTCTACGGGCAAATTGAATCTTTTTCTCTAACTGGTCAGGATCCTGATATTGAATCGAAAGTTTACTTTCAAAAATGTCTCCTGAAGCCACCAGTTGAAAGCCGACCTGGGAAAAACAGGTTATAAACTCCTTGTTTCTGTCCAGGTTTGACCTGGTTTCGTTATTTACCATCGACTTGAGGTTCTGATGCAAAACCGGTGTATTAACATAGGCAAAAAGGTTGGATTTACGGCTAAGATGATTGCTAAAACGTCTAAAATCGTCAGACGCTGATAAGGTATTTTCCAGATGATAATCGTTGATAACATTCTTAATGGTCTGAGGGTGATTACTGAAAATTACGTAATCGTCAATTACGGTAAAATACGGCTTTTCCAGATCTGCAAAAAAATCACCTAACAATATTTTGAAAAAACCTTTTATCGACATGAAATTGATAGGGTAACCTTTATAGCTGACTTTCTTGAACTTTACCGGTGTCTTTTTCCTGATTTGATTCAGAATGACATCCAGGTTTTTAAGAGCATCTTCACCTTTTTTAGCTTTCAGTACCAGGGCAAATTCGTTTTCTTTGCCTAACCCTGTATTCTGCATTTGCAAAAAAGCAATTTCATCGTCGATCCAATTGATAAAATTTTCTTTGATATCGATTTTGAGCAACTTTTCAATCTTTTCATAGTTTTCTTTGTATTGCCTGAATCCGGCCGGATGCTGTTGTTGTAAAGCTTCGAGGTTTTCATAAAATTCGCTGAAGCTGTCAAAGCCCATACCCAGGTAGCATGCCGTTCTTTGCGGGGCCACTTCGGGAATGGATATTTGTCCCTTCCCGGATTCATGTAATACATGTAAATAGGACAAAGAGTCATCCATCATATTGGTAAAGCCGTTAGCCACCAACATATTGTTTTCGTCATAGGCAAAGGTAAAACCTGAATACCCTAAAGTTTCACTGAGCGATTTTATGTATTGATTGATGTTTTGCGTATAAGTCCGCATGTAGTCATCCAAATATTTATATTGAAAGAAAAGCCGGAAGTGATCATCTTCCTCCACCTTTCTGTTGATTTCAATAAAACTAATGTCACGGCCTATGGCGGGTTCAGCCACTTCATCAATCGATGCTTCCACCAGTATATGCGTATAGGAAGCTACCAGTAAATTTTTGATAAAAACCATGTACAGGGTTTCACGGTTTTCCCTATCATACAATTCGAAGATTTCGTGGTCATGGTAAGTTCTTTGGGTGACTTTATAATTATCACTGAGAATAGTGCTTAAATAATTCCTGAGCTGTGTGAGCCTGCTGACTTTTTTCAAATCAACGACAAATAGAAAATCGAAGTCATCCCGCTTATACATATGTGATGAAATCAGCAGGGATCTTGACCCTAATAATTTAAACAGTGTTTTGTTATCTTTAAAAAGGGTGTCCAGGCTGTTTGCTTCATAGGTCAGACCGGCGATATAACTGTTGTTTTGAAGGTGTGCCCAGATTTCACTGGTACTGACCGATTCCCAGACATTGACCGGCTCCCCGGTTTCGATGATGTAGATAGCATTTTCCGGAACCACATATATGGGCCGCAATCCTTCCTGTGCAGTAAAAAGAAAATTGTAAATGCCCCATGCTATGCTTCCAAGAACCCCGGTTAAAAGACACCAGAACAAGATTTTTTTCACCATAAATAAATTTAGCATTTCCCTCCTTTAAATAACGGGGAAATTCTAAAATCTTATGGGTCAATGCAAGGTGAATTTGGTTTGGGTGTAATAAATATCTTGAAAAACACGTATACTTCCTGTTCAGGATCTTGATTGCGACCAGGGAAAAATTCATTGAAGCACATAGTATATTTACCTGCGTGTCATGGGGCACCGAGGCCACGTGATTGTCGAACCAAATAGTAAAGGGGGCTTATCATTTTTTTTGGTTTTTAATGGGTTATGATTTTCTGGTTATCATTTTT